>NZ_VEGI01000010.1 GCF_007679325.1 Arthrobacter sp. U41
GACGGATAATTCAACCGCCCCACCGCATTCTTCGACTTCGACACCACCCACACCCCGCCATCATTCAACTCCACCTCAGCCGTCTTAAACCCCGGATAAATGATGGCAGCGGTCACCAGCACCGCGGCCGCGGAGGCGATGGCGGTGCCGGCGATGAGCTTCTTGTGCCGTTTGATGGAGCCGGCGCTGGTGGGACGCGGCTTTTTGGATCCCGGCTTTTTGGACCCCAGCATTTTGGACCCCAGCGTGGCGAGCAGACGTGTCACAGCTTCAGATTTCCTTCAGGATGGCGTCGTGATGACCGTGGTGGGCCCGAGACAAGGCCCTCAGTTCCCGCGACAGCCTACCGAAATGTCCGCAGGTGCGCGATGGGCAGGTCTGCCCGTCGGCCGGGGCGCACCCGGGGGCCGGGGCGGCTATGGCGTCGCTCCGACCGGGAAGGTGCAGTTCGGCACACCGCTCTGCGCGGGCGGGCCAATCGAGGTGTGGGTGGAATTGATCCACCGCGTCTGGTTCGGCGAGCCGCGCGTGATGTAGTACCACTGACCGTCGCCGCCGTACGTGGTGCCGTGGGGCTTCCAGCACATGATGTCGAAGGTGTCGTAGTGGGACATCCACGGCCGGTCGTAGCCGCTCTGGCCGTCGCAGGTATGGGCCACCGGATCGTAGGACGTGGGTCCGGGCAGGTCGGTGCAGCTGCGGTCCATGCCGCTGTTGAGCCGGGTAGTCCAACGGGTCTTTTCGGTCCCGGACCGGGCGGAGGCCGAGGCAATCGGCCCGCCGGTGCCGAGGGAATTGACCGTCTGGACCCGGATGGAGTGCGTTTCGCTGAAGCCTCCGGTGTTGATGGTCCGGCTTCCCGCGGCGGGCACGCGTTCCCAGCCTCCGTTGTCGAGGCTGATCTGGGTGTAGGCAACGTCGTTGGTGGTTGCAGACGGGGAGCTCCAGCTGAAGCTGAGGTTCTTCTGGTTTTCAGCCCCGTCCTGTCCGGAGGCGGACGGTGTGCCGGGTGACCCGTGCGGCGTGGCAGTGGCCCCGGCGCTGGCGTCGGAGCTCGGCGCGACGCTCGAGTTGGCCGTCACGGTGACTGTGGTGGGGGCACCGTTGGTGAACCCGCCCACCTTTTGGCCCGGACGGATCGCGCCGGTCTTCCCGCCGGGGCTCGCATAGTAGGTGTAGCTGACCTCGCCGGGCTGGGATCCGTTGCGTCCGGCGGCATCCAGTTCCCGGAAGTTGATGACCAGGGCCTGGCCCGCACCGCCGGTGTCCGCCGCCGTGGCGCTGACGCCGGAGACCTGGCCGAGTTTGCCGGTGGCGCGGCGGGGGGCCGAGGCGGCGCTGACCGTGCCTTTGCCCGCTTTGTTCTCGGCCTGGACCGTGAACGTATACCCGGCTTCGGAGTTGTTGGCGGTGAAGTTGGCGGTCCGCACCGTCCCGGCGACCATCTGGGTCTGGGTGGTGCCACCGCCGCCGCTCATGGTGACGTAGTAGTTCTTGATGGCGTCGCCGTTGGTGTCCGGCTCGTTCCAGTTCACCTGGAGCTGGTTGGAGGTCCCCACGGAGGAGGCCACCGCCGTCGTCGGGGCGGCAGGGGCGGCGGGAACACCGGCCGGGTTGTCCTCGGCCGAGTAGGCTCCCCATTCTGAGGGGCCAAGTTCGTTGACGGCCTGGGCACGGACTTTGTACCGCACGCCGTTGGTCAGTCCGGGCCACGTGTAGCTCAGGCCGGCCACACCGTTTTTCACGGCGATGCCGGTGGCCGGCGGCGGGGAGATCTCCAGGTTGTAGTTCTTCACGGCCGAGCCTTCGGTCTTCGCCGCGGGCCAGGTGATGACCATGTTCTTGTCCCCGGCCTTGACCGTGGGTGACTCCGGCGGCGAGGGCTTCTCATCCGGCCGGATTTCGTTGGAGGCCGGCGACGGCACGGACTCCCCCACCTCGTTGGTGGCGGTCACCGTGAAGACGTACTTGACGTCGTTGGTCAGTCCGCTGAGGGTGCAGGTGGTGGTGGCGCAGTCCTGGCTGAACCCGTTGGAGCGCACGGTGTACTTGCTGATGGTGGCGCCGTTGTCCGACGGCGGAGCCCACTTGAGCACCGCGGTCCGGCTGCGCACGTCCGTGGCAGCCGGTGCCGAGGGCGCATCGGGCTTGTCCCGGACCGTGATCCGGACCCGGCCGTCGGTCTGCCGGGAGACGTCGCCGGTCTTGTCCATCACGGTGTAGCGGAGCACCATCACGCCCTTGAAGCCTCCGGCCGGGGTGACCGTGATCGAGTCGCCGGCTACGGCGGGCTGTCCGGCGGCGGAGCCGGTTTCCACCGTGGCGGACACAATTCTCAGCGGGGTCTCGCTGAAGGGGTTGAAGTCGTTGGCGAGCACGTTGATCGTTTCGGTCTTGCCGGCGTTGGCTTTCTCAATCACGTCCTCGTTCGCGACCGGCAGCGGCCTGGTGGACGCAACAACGGTTGCCGCGATGCTGGCCTTGACCGGCTCGGAGCGGCCGTCGGTGACCTTGAGCGGGATGCTGCCTTTCCAGCCGGCAGCCCTGGCGGAGTCGGCGGTGACTTTCAGGGTGGCACCGTCCAGGGTGGCTTTGAAGCCCTCGGGCAGGGTGCCGTCCAGCTCGAACCTGAGCTTCTCCTGGTCCCCGGAGTCCACGTCCTTGGCCAGGTTGGCCAAGTCCAGGGTGGCGGACTCGGCCGTGGGCACCTCCAGGGTGGCGCCGCTGAACGTCGGCTGGTGATTGGCGTTCGGATCGGGGATGACCCTGGTGATGATGCTGAGGGTGGACTTGAGGCCCTGCGGGTCGTCCGGACCGGCGCCGTCGGTCACTTCGAACGTGACGGAGCCGGGGCCCACGTAGTCCTTGAGCGCGGCGTAGCGCAGCGCGCTGCCGTTCCCGGCCACCACGTTCTGCGGATCGGCGCCCTGTACCCGGACCTTGTCCACCTGGGTGATCCGCGGGGTGCGGCCTTCCCTGACCCGGACGTAGTCATTCAGGTCCAGGTCGATCTGCTTGCCGGCCATCACTTCGACGACCTCCGCCGTGGCCAGCGTCGGGTGCTGTTCGCCCTGCCCGGGGACCCAGATGACCGCCGTCGCGCTCTGGCCGTCGACGTCGGTGACGGTGTACGGGACCAGCTGGTCCTCGGGCGCGAGGGTCACCCGGACACTGCCGCCGCCCGCGCGGGCATTCGGGTTGCCGTCGGGCAGGCTGATCTTCAGATCGGCGGCGACGCCGTCGGGATCGGAATCGTTCTTCAGGACGGGGACGTCGACGGCGGACTTGCCCAGCGTCTCCGCGGGGGTGACCACATCGTCCTTGGCCAGGGGCAGCTTCAACGCGGCGTCCGGACTGATCCGGACCCGGATCACGGCGCTGCCCTGGGCCTTTTTGTCGTCCTGGATCTTGTAGCTGATGCTCTCGTTGCCGGCGGTGGCGGGGGCAGTGAGGAGCACCTTGCCGCCGTCGGCCGTTTCGACCGCGAGTTCGGGGCGCGCTTCGAAGGCGTTGCCGACCAGGCTGATCGGGTCGCCGTCCGGGTCCGAGTCGTTCTGGAGGGCCTCGACGGCGACTTTGCGGCCGGGCCGGACGTCCACGGCGTCGTCCACGGCGATGGGTTTCTGGTTGTTGGCTTCCTGCGGGGCGATGCCGACGATCACGGTCCCGGTGTTTTCAGCGCCGATCCGGTCCCGGACACGGTAGCTGAACGTGTCCGTTCCGGCGCCGTTTCCGGCGGCGGTGAATTCTAGATAGCCATCCTTGACCACGGCGGTGCCCATGGCGGGGGCCTTGTCCACGCCGGTCAGCTGGACGGAGTCGCCGTCGGTGTCGACGCCGTCGAGCGGCACGGGGATGCGCACGGTCATGCCGGCCACCACGCGGGCGGTGAGGTTTTTCGGTTCCGGGCGGGTGTTGCGTTCGTCGTCGCGGGCCCGGATGCGGATGGTGACCTGCTGGGAGTCCGATTGTCCGGAGGCGTTGGTGACCTTGTAAATGGCGTAGACGGTCTTCGGGACGTCGCCCGCGATGAAGCGCAGGGAGCCTCCCGCGGTGAACATCCGGCCGTCGGCGGCGTCGGGCTGCTGGGCCAGCACCGGTTCCAGGCTGAGCTTGCCGCCGTTGGGGTCGGTGTCGTTCTCCAGTACCGGGATGGTGACGACGTCCCCGGCGCGCACCGTTGCCTCGTCCGGTTTGGCCTGTGGCGCCTGCAGTTTGGCGGGCGCGGGGACCACCAGGACGGCGATTTCCCCGCTCGCGGAGGACTTGCCGTTGGAGATGGTGTATTTGACGCTGAGCTGGCCCTGCGCACGGATGTCGGTGATCCGGACCACGGAGTGGTCCAGGACGGAAACACTCACGGGCAGGCCGTCAGCGGCAGTCACCGACTGCACCACCAGGACCCCGCCGGACGGGTCGGAGTCGTTGCCGAGGACGTCCACCAGGACGCTGCCGCCGCTGGGGAGAAGGGCGGTGTCGCGGACAGCCACCGGTGCGCCGTCCCCGCCGCCGGGGACGACGTCGACCCGGACCAGCTGCTGGGCGCTGGCCGGGCCGTTGGTGACGAGGTAGGTGACGTAGTGGGCGCCCACGGCGGTGGAGTTGAACGTGAAGGTCTGCTGGTCCGCGCCCATCGTGGCGGTCGAGTTGCCGTCCGGGGTGACCTGGGCGAGGCGGAGGGCGCCGCCCTGCGGGTCGGAATCGTTTTTGAGCGGAGTGATGACCGTGTTCACCCCGGCGACGGCGACCACGTGGTCCGCGTTGGCGATCGGGGGCAGGGCGCCCGGGGCGCGGACGTCCACGGTGACCTTGCCGTCTGCGGTGGAGCGTCCGTCCGAGACCGTGACGGTGACGGTCTTGCGGCCGGGCTCGGAGCCGGCGTCCTGGAAGCTGAGGAGACCGTCGGGCCGGACCTTGACCTGGTCGCGGGGGTCGCTGCTGGCCGCGCCAACGACGAACAGGTCGTCGCCGTCGGGGTCGGTCCAGTCGGTGAGGATGTTCTGGCTGACCACCTTGCCGGACTGCACAACGAGGGTGGTGTTGCGGTTGGGTTTCTGCCGCGGGGCGGAGTTCTCCCCCGGCGGAACGATGTTGAGGGTGACGTCGGCGGTGGCGGAGAGTCCGCGGCCGTCGTCCACTGTGTATTTGAACGTTTCCGATCCGGCTTTGTCGTCCCCGACGCTGACCTGGAAGCCGGTGGCGCCGTAGATCGGCGCGAGGAGCCCGGAGGTGAGCGGGTCCGGGCTGCGGACGGTGAGGATGTCACCGTCCGGGTCGGTGTCGTTGTCCAGGACGGGCAGGATGGTGGTCTTGCCGGCGCGGACACCGAAGGTGTCGGGTTTGGCGACAGGCGCACTGTTGGGTTTGGTGCGGTCCGGAAGCACGGTCTGCTGGACCTCGTCGGCGGAGTCCTTGTCCGCGTCGTCGGAGGTCTGTTGCGGCGGGATGACGTCGTCCCAGTTGTTGACCAGCTGCATGTTCTGGTTCACCAGCCACACATTGCCGGAATTCACATC
>NZ_VEGI01000011.1:0-1186 GCF_007679325.1 Arthrobacter sp. U41
GGTGTGTGGTGTAAGTTATCGGCCTATTAGTACCGGTCAGCTTCACGAGTCGTTAGTCCTCGCTTCCACATCCGGCCTATCAACCCAGTGGTCTGGCTGGGGGCCTCTCACACACAAGGTGTATGGAAATCTCATCTCGAAGCGAGCTTCCCGCTTAGATGCTTTCAGCGGTTATCCCATCCGAACGTAGCTAATCAGCGGTGCACTTGGCAGTACAACTGACACACCAGAGGTTCGTCCGTCCCGGTCCTCTCGTACTAAGGACAGCCCTTCTCAAATTTCCTGCGCGCGCAGCGGATAGGGACCGAACTGTCTCACGACGTTCTAAACCCAGCTCGCGTACCGCTTTAATGGGCGAACAGCCCAACCCTTGGGACCTACTCCAGCCCCAGGATGCGACGAGCCGACATCGAGGTGCCAAACCATGCCGTCGATATGGACTCTTGGGCAAGATCAGCCTGTTATCCCCGAGGTACCTTTTATCCGTTGAGCGACGGCCATTCCACAATGTACCGCCGGATCACTAGTCCCGACTTTCGTCCCTGCTCGAGATGTCTCTCTCACAGTCAAGCTCCCTTGTGCACTTACACTCGACACCTGATTGCCAACCAGGCTGAGGGAACCTTTGGGCGCCTCCGTTACTTTTTAGGAGGCAACCGCCCCAGTTAAACTACCCATCAGGCACTGTCCCTGACCCGGATTACGGGCCGAAGTTAGATGTCCAAAGTGACCAGAGTGGTATTTCAACGATGACTCCACCCGAACTGGCGTCCGGGCTTCAACGTCTCCCACCTATCCTACACAAGCCACTCCGAACACCAATACCAAACTATAGTAAAGGTCTCGGGGTCTTTCCGTCCTGCTGCGCGTAACGAGCATCTTTACTCGTACTGCAATTTCGCCGAGTTTATGGTTGAGACAGCGGGGAAGTCGTTACTCCATTCGTGCAGGTCGGAACTTACCCGACAAGGAATTTCGCTACCTTAGGATGGTTATAGTTACCACCGCCGTTTACTGGGGCTTAAATTCTCAGCTTCGCCTTGCGGCTAACCGGTCCTCTTAACCTTCCAGCACCGGGCAGGAGTCAGTCCGTATACATCGTCTTGCGACTTCGCACGGACCTGTGTTTTTAGTAAACAGTCGCTTCCCCCTGGTCTCTGCGGCCCCTGCACGCTCCGGACAGCTA
>NZ_VEGI01000011.1:1282-2580 GCF_007679325.1 Arthrobacter sp. U41
ACTGTCTGAAATCCACAACTTCGGCGGTGTACTTGAGCCCCGCTACATTGTCGGCGCGGAATCACTTGACCAGTGAGCTATTACGCACTCTTTTAAGGATGGCTGCTTCTAAGCCAACCTCCTGGTTGTCTTCGCAACTCCACATCCTTTCCCACTTAGCACACGCTTAGGGGCCTTAGTTGGTGGTCTGGGCTGTTTCCCTCTCGACTATGAAGCTTATCCCCCACAGTCTCACTGCTGCGCTCTCACTTACCGGCATTCGGAGTTTGGCTGACGTCAGTAACCTTGTAGGGCCCATTAGCCATCCAGTAGCTCTACCTCCGGTAAGAAACACGCAACGCTGCACCTAAATGCATTTCGGGGAGAACCAGCTATCACGAAGTTTGATTGGCCTTTCACCCCTACCCACAGCTCATCCCCTCCATTTTCAACTGAAGTGGGTTCGGTCCTCCACGACGTCTTACCGTCGCTTCAACCTGGCCATGGGTAGATCACTTCGCTTCGGGTCTAGATCACGCCACTGCAACGCCCTATTCAGACTCGCTTTCGCTACGGCTTCCCCACACGGGTTAACCTCGCGACGTAACACTAACTCGCAGGCTCATTCTTCAAAAGGCACGCCGTCACCACAACACAGCAAGCTGCGGAGGCTCCGACGGATTGTAAGCACACGGTTTCAGGTACTGTTTCACTCCCCTCCCGGGGTACTTTTCACCTTTCCCTCACGGTACTGGTCCGCTATCGGTCATTAGGGAGTATTTAGGCTTATCAGGTGGTCCTGACAGATTCGCACGGGATTTCTCGGGCCCCGTGCTACTTGGGATACTTCACCGGGCGGTACACAACATTTCGGTTACGGGGCTCACACCCTCTCTGGCCGGCCTTTCAAGACCGTTCACCTATGCCTGTACTACTCACCCCACTGCCCCGGCAGAGACAGAATGGGAAGTCCCACAACCCCGACCATGCAACGCCCGCCGGCTATCACACATGGAACGGTTTAGCCTGATCCGCGTTCGCTCGCCACTACTGACGGAATCACTATTGTTTTCTCTTCCTGCGGGTACTGAGATGTTTCACTTCCCCGCGTTCCCTCCACGCACCCTATGTGTTCAGATGCGGGTCACCAGGTAACTCGCGCCCCTGGCGGGGTTTCCCCATTCGGACACCCTGGGATCACAGTCCGGTTATCGACTCCCCCAGGCTTATCGCAGATTCCTACGTCCTTCTTCGGCTCCTAATGCCAAGGCATCCACCGTGTGCTCTTAAAAACTTGACCACAAAAGATCAAAAAAAGT
>NZ_VEGI01000011.1:2674-4509 GCF_007679325.1 Arthrobacter sp. U41
CTGTGCGCTCGGTGCAGCCAGGAAACCAGAAACACAAGTCCCGGGAACAAGCCCCGGTCCTGTTGCCTCAGGACCCAACAGTGTGCCAAACACTACCCAGCGTCTCCCACCGGCCGCGTTCCAGGACCCCCGCCCCCGAAGGGAAGAGTGTCCGTACTTGCTGCCGGCACGTGCCGCCAGGCACCTATTTGTTGATATTCCACCCGTGAGCACCCGCCGCAGAACAATCGTCTGCGCAACGGGCGTACTCCTGACAACCCCAACACACCCGCATACACGGGGCACGGTGGTTGTAGGTGCTCCTTAGAAAGGAGGTGATCCAGCCGCACCTTCCGGTACGGCTACCTTGTTACGACTTAGTCCCAATCGCCAGTCCCACCTTCGACAGCTCCCTCCCACAAGGGGTTAGGCCACCGGCTTCGGGTGTTACCAACTTTCGTGACTTGACGGGCGGTGTGTACAAGGCCCGGGAACGTATTCACCGCAGCGTTGCTGATCTGCGATTACTAGCGACTCCGACTTCATGGGGTCGAGTTGCAGACCCCAATCCGAACTGAGACCGGCTTTTTGGGATTAGCTCCACCTCACAGTATCGCAACCCTTTGTACCGGCCATTGTAGCATGCGTGAAGCCCAAGACATAAGGGGCATGATGATTTGACGTCGTCCCCACCTTCCTCCGAGTTGACCCCGGCAGTCTCCTATGAGTCCCCGCCATAACGCGCTGGCAACATAGAACGAGGGTTGCGCTCGTTGCGGGACTTAACCCAACATCTCACGACACGAGCTGACGACAACCATGCACCACCTGTAAACCGACCGCAAGCGGGGCACCTGTTTCCAGGTGTTTCCGGTTCATGTCAAGCCTTGGTAAGGTTCTTCGCGTTGCATCGAATTAATCCGCATGCTCCGCCGCTTGTGCGGGCCCCCGTCAATTCCTTTGAGTTTTAGCCTTGCGGCCGTACTCCCCAGGCGGGGCACTTAATGCGTTAGCTACGGCGCGGAAAACGTGGAATGTCCCCCACACCTAGTGCCCAACGTTTACGGCATGGACTACCAGGGTATCTAATCCTGTTCGCTCCCCATGCTTTCGCTCCTCAGCGTCAGTTAATGCCCAGAGACCTGCCTTCGCCATCGGTGTTCCTCCTGATATCTGCGCATTTCACCGCTACACCAGGAATTCCAGTCTCCCCTACATCACTCTAGTCTGCCCGTACCCACCGCAGATCCGGAGTTGAGCCCCGGACTTTCACGGCAGACGCGACAAACCGCCTACGAGCTCTTTACGCCCAATAATTCCGGATAACGCTTGCGCCCTACGTATTACCGCGGCTGCTGGCACGTAGTTAGCCGGCGCTTCTTCTGCAGGTACCGTCACTTTCGCTTCTTCCCTACTGAAAGAGGTTTACAACCCGAAGGCCGTCATCCCTCACGCGGCGTCGCTGCATCAGGCTTTCGCCCATTGTGCAATATTCCCCACTGCTGCCTCCCGTAGGAGTCTGGGCCGTGTCTCAGTCCCAGTGTGGCCGGTCACCCTCTCAGGCCGGCTACCCGTCGTCGCCTTGGTGAGCCATTACCTCACCAACAAGCTGATAGGCCGCGAGTCCATCCAAAACCACAATAAAGCTTTCCACCCCCCACCATGCGATGAGGAGTCATATCCGGTATTAGACCCAGTTTCCCAGGCTTATCCCAGAGTTAAGGGCAGGTTACTCACGTGTTACTCACCCGTTCGCCACTAATCACCGGTGCAAGCACCGGGTCATCGTTCGACTTGCATGTGTTAAGCACGCCGCCAGCGTTCATCCTGAGCCAGGATCAAACTCTCCGTTGAAG
>NZ_VEGI01000012.1 GCF_007679325.1 Arthrobacter sp. U41
CATTCAGAAGGGGGTCGGTCGCTATCTTTCCGCATCAGCGGCGGCGACTCGAACAACAATACACGCCACCCGCACCCCACACAAATCCACCCACCACACCCCACCCACACCCAAAAAACCCCGGAATGGCGCGGCAGGACAGCCCCTTGGCACGCAAAGAACGCCCCGCACGTCCGGATTTCCACGCTGTGTCGTCGGTCACCGGTTGGTCCGACGCCGGCATCCTTCGGCATTCCAGTGACCCCATGTGGTCTTGGCAGGACGCCGGCGCCACAGACCAAAAATGTTCTCCACTGACGCGTGTCCGGACTACCCGCCGCCGGCCAGTCCCGCGGCACCGTCGCCTCCCGCATCAGGCACGGTCTGGCCCAACCGTCTCCCGGATGAAATGATCCGCGGCCTGGGTGAGATAGTGCTCGCCAACGTGCTGGCACTGATCAACGCGGTCTCTTGCGCCCGTTGGCCCTCCGACCGCTGCTGGGCAGCTGGCTGGACGTGCTCTTTTGGTTGGCCCCTGTTGGAAGCGCTGACATCGGCGTCGTGCATGAATATCACTCCAAACGATCCCTGGGCTGTCTCGCCGTCTTCGCGGCGCTGCTGGCCCGGGTCCTCCGCGACGGGACTGTGCCGGAGATCGTGACTACCGGCGCCGAACGTGAAGACCCGCAGGGTCGTTCACCAGCAGGCTCTCGGCCGGGGCGAAGCGACTTCCACTGGCCGGCTCTGGGATCCGCAGCAGTCTCGACCGGATCCTGAACGAACTTACCCGGCCCTGCTGCCGGCAACCCTCACATCGCCAACGGCAAGATGCAGTCCACGGACGGACCGAAAGAGGCTCTAAGGAGGGGCACGTAGACACCGGCGTTCGTGGGGGCGATCGCCGGCGTTATCGCTATGGATCCGCTGGGATTGGTTCTTCTCTTGAGCGTTGTCCTCACCGCCGGCGGGGTCAGGCAGATAAGCCCCGATGCACGGCAGGCCCTGGCTTCCTTCGGAATGAGGTCGTTGAGCTGAAGATCATATGGAGAGACGACCCCCGAACCTTCGCGATGATCGTCCGTCCAATGTGCTTCGAGTCGGGGACGGACACGCCGCCCTGAGAACTTCCCACGCCTCTCACCTGCTCGAGGAGGTGATGAGCGGCTACGGGGTCTTCGGCCGCCGGCCACAGCAGAGGAAAAGCATGATGGCGGCCGCCCCGCTATCGGGCTTCAGGCCTGGATCCATGGCAGAACGTTCCCCGGTGGGCTGGGGCCGGTGCCGGGATGGGGGTTAAATGCGGGAGGACCCCCAACATGGTTGGGGGTCCTCGACCTTAATGATGTTCCGGCGGTGACCTACTCTCC
>NZ_VEGI01000013.1 GCF_007679325.1 Arthrobacter sp. U41
GTTTCGTTGTAGCTGCTGAAGTTGGCGACGTAGAAGCCGAAGGCCAGGGAGGCGAGCAGGAAGATCACCAGGGCGATCGCGGATCCGAGGCTCATCCAGCGGAACTTGGGCTGTTTCACGTTTGGTGTGGCGTAGTAGAGAATCGCGATCGCGGCCACTACGAGCAACACGATGACGAGCCACTTGGCGATGTTCCAGATGGTGAGGACCGTCGCGCCCACGCCGAGGGCGTTGCCGACGGATTCGGCGACCGGGCCGCTGAGGACCAGCATGGCTGCCAGCAGCACAACGATGAGCACGGTGGCGATGGTGACTGCGAGCATCGTGCCGCGGAGCTTGATGAAGGGCCGGCCTTCATCGATTTCGTAGATCCGGTTCATGGCCCGGCCGAACGCCCCGACGTAGCCGGACGCGGACCACAGGGCGGTGAGGATACCGATGAGCAGGGTAAGTCCGGCGGCGGAGTTACTGCTGAGCTGCTGGACGGGTTCGCGGATCGCGTCCACGGTGTCGGCAGGTGCGAAGCCCTGGACGATCTCCAGCAGCGCCCCGGTGGTTTTCTCGGGCTGTCCGAAGATGCCCAGGAGCGATACGAGGGCCAGCAGCGCCGGGAAGATCGAGAGGACGGAGTAGTACGTGAGCGCGGCGGCGAGGTCGGGGCACTGGTCCTTCGTGAACTCGCGGAAGGTTTTTTTGGCCACGTATTTCCACGAGGGCTTGGTGACGTCGGCGGGACTGTCGGGTTTGCGGGCGTCGTCCGGTGCGGGCGCCGTGCGGGCCTTGGCGGTGCTGCTCTCGCCCGTTTCGGTCTCGGTCATAGAGTCATTGTCTGCCTTGGCAGGGTTCTGGGCCAT
>NZ_VEGI01000014.1 GCF_007679325.1 Arthrobacter sp. U41
AGCCAAGCCCTTGTGGTTCAGGCGTCTGGAGTGGTAGGGGAGCGTCGTGTGGGCAGTGAAGTCGCGGTGTAAACCAGCGGTGGAGCCTACACGAGTGAGAATGCAGGCATGAGTAGCGAAAGACGGGTGAGAAACCCGTCCGCCGAATGATCAAGGGTTCCAGGGTCAAGCTAATCTGCCCTGGGTAAGTCGGGACCTAAGGCGAGGCCGACAGGCGTAGTCGATGGACAACGGGTTGATATTCCCGTACCGGCGAAAAACCGCCCATGCTGAACAGGGGATACTAACCGCCCGAGACCTGCCCGATCACCCTTGTGGTGTGAGGGTTTTGGTGGAGCGCGGGACCTGATCCTGGGAGGCAAGCGTATTAACAGGTGTGACGCAGGAAGGTAGCCGAGCCGGGCGATGGTTGTCCCGGTCTAAGGATGTAGGGCGAACGGTAGGCAAATCCGCCGTTCATGATGCCTGAGATCCGATGGGACTCCCGTAAGGGGGGATTCGGTGATCCTATGCTGCCGAGAAAAGCATCGACGCGAGGTTTTAGCCGCCCGTACCCCAAACCGACACAGGTGATCAGGTAGAGAATACTAAGGCGATCGAGAGAATTATGGTTAAGGAACTCGGCAAAATGCCCCCGTAACTTCGGGAGAAGGGGGGCCCCCATCGTGATGGACACT
>NZ_VEGI01000015.1 GCF_007679325.1 Arthrobacter sp. U41
ATTGCGGTGACGGATGCGGCGCGGGGTTCGGTGTGGGCGTTGTCGCCGTCGACGGTGAATGGGTTTGATGAGGAGAATTCCGAGCCGGTGTTGAAGGGTTCGCCGGGGACGGTGTCTGCGGTGGGGGCGGATGACCGGATTTATAGTGCGGATCCGGTGTCGGGGCAGGTGACGGTGACGTCGGTGGATGCCGGGGGTGGTGTGGTGGATGCCGAGGTGAGCACGTGGGAGGGTTTGAAGGGTTCGGGGGATTTGCAGTTGGCGGTGGTGGGGGACCGGCCGGTGGTGTTGGATGCGGGCCGGGGGAAGTTGTTTTTGCCGGGCGGGCGTGAGTTGGCCCTGGCGGAGGCGCGGGATGCGAAGTTGCAGCTTTCGGGTCCGGCTGCGGATGCGGTGGCGGT
>NZ_VEGI01000016.1 GCF_007679325.1 Arthrobacter sp. U41
TTCCCCGACCTGGACGTGCTGTTCGTGGGAGCGGGGACAACGGGGACCTTGATGGGTTGCGCGCGGTACTTCCGTGAGCACCGGCCGGATGTCCGGATTGTCGCGGTCGATGCCGCAGGATCGGTCTCGTTCGGCGGCCAGCCCGCCCCCCGCCTGATCCCGGGACTCGGCATGAGCGTGCGGCCGCCGCAGCTCGACGAGGCCTTGATCGATGAGGTGGTGATGGTCGAAGAACTGGACACGGTGCGCGCCTGCCACCGTCTCGCCGCTGCCGGCTTCACGCTCGGTGGCTCCACCGGGACCGTGGTCCACGGCGCCGCGTCTTGGCTCACCGAACACGA
>NZ_VEGI01000017.1 GCF_007679325.1 Arthrobacter sp. U41
CTGGCGAAGGTGGAGCTCAAGCAGTCCGCGACCCGTGCCGGCAAGGGCGCGGGGATGCTGGCGGGCGCCGGCGTCGCGGGCCACTTTGTTCTCCTGTTCCTGTCCTTGGCGCTCTGGTGGGCGCTCGGGACTCTCATGGGGCTCGGCTGGTCCGCCGTCGTCGTCGCCGTCATCTGGGGCGTTGTCGCCGCGGTTCTGGCGGCCATGGGCCGCAAGGAACTCAACGCGATCAAAGGCATGCCCCAGACCGCGGAGACGCTTCAGGAAATCCCGCCCACCCTCAAGCCCACTACTTAAGTTCAGCGAGGAAACACGATGAGTGAAAACCC
>NZ_VEGI01000018.1 GCF_007679325.1 Arthrobacter sp. U41
CCTACGTCCTTCTTCGGCTCCTAATGCCAAGGCATCCACCGTGTGCTCTTAAAAACTTGACCACAAAAGATCAAAAAAACTAATTCACGAGAGAACCATGAAAACCAACCCCACACCACGAAGGCACAGGATCAGATCCAGGTTCATATTCTTGGAAATTGCTTCTTATAAAAGATGCTCGCGTCCACTATGTAGTTCTCAAACAACAACCCCGTACCACACACCCCACACACACGTTCGTGTGCGCTCGGTGCAGCCAGGAAACCAGAAACACAAGTCCCGGGAACAAGCCCCGGTCCTGTTGCCTCAGGACCCAAC
>NZ_VEGI01000019.1 GCF_007679325.1 Arthrobacter sp. U41
GCCTTGGCGGTGCTGCTCTCGCCCGTTTCGGTCTCGGTCATAGAGTCATTGTCTGCCTTGGCAGGGTTCTGGGCCATGGAAATTCTTCTTTCATCGGGTTAAGCAGATCGGCCGGCCGCCCGGCGCAGGTGCGCAGGGAGGCCGGCCGGGTTCAGGCGGGACTAGTGCTGCTGGACGTTGTCCTTGGCCTCGGTAGTCCGGTCCTTGACGTCCGCCACGGCGCCCTGGCCCTCGGCCTTGACGTGCTCGGTGGCGTCGGCGGCGGTTGCCTTGACGTTCTCCATGGCTTCCTGGGCCGGCTCCCGGAGCCC
>NZ_VEGI01000001.1 GCF_007679325.1 Arthrobacter sp. U41
GCCGCTGCCGGCTTCACGCTCGGTGGCTCCACCGGGACCGTGGTCCACGGCGCCGCGTCTTGGCTCACCGAACACGACGCCCAAGACCTGACGGCGGTGGCCATTTCCCCGGACATGGGCCGACCCTACCTGGACACTGTCTACAACCCTGACTGGGTGCACGATCATTTCGGCGCCGAAGCTCTGGCAACCGCCGACGATTTGGCAGGGGCTCCGGGCCGCCGGTCCGACCCGGTGTCGGAGCCACAGCACCCGGCACGTAAAGCGGTGGCCGGTTACGCAGCAACCGCGGCCGTAGGGAATTTCCTGAAGTGAAAATGCGTCTCGATAACCTGCAGGGCGCTCCGCGCTCCCCATCTCCCATCGATCTCCCCATTCCTGATGCAACCGCGGCTCCGGCCGGGAACGGCTCTCCGGCCGCTCCAGCCACGGGTACGGCCGTTGCCTTGGAGCGCCGGCTGGCGGATCTTCTGGCGTCGGTGGTAAAGAAGGACGACGTCCCCGTCGACGCCAACTTCTTCTACGACCTGGGCGCGGATTCGTTGCTGATGGCACAGTTCTGCGCCCGCGTGCGCAAACAGCCGGACTTGCCAGCGGTGTCGATCAAGGACATCTACCAGAATCCATCGATCTCGGCGCTGGCCGCGGCTCTGGCACCGGCAGAAGAGTCGTCTGCGACGGCGCAGGTGCAGGTGCAGGACCGGTTGGCAGAGGTGCTGTCCCGAGTGCTGGATATTGAGCATGTGCCGGTGGACGCCAACTTCTTCCAGGACTTGGGCGCCGATTCGCTGGTCATGGCCCAGTTCTGCGCCCGCGTACGCAAACAGCCGGACCTGCCTGCCGTGTCGATCAAAGACATCTACCAGAACCCAACGATCTCGGCGCTGGCCGCGGCCTTGACGCCGGCGGACCCGGTGTCCGAGCCGCTGCAAGAGCGGCTGGCCGAAGTGCTCGCCGGCGTGCTCGGCTTAGAGCAGGTCGCGGTGGGCGACGACTTCTTCCATGACCTCGGAGCGGACTCGCTGGTCATGGCGAAGTTCTGCGCCAGGGTGCGCAAGCAGCCGGATCTGCCCCAAATGTCCATGAAGGAGATCTACAGCAACCCGAATATATCCGCTCTGGCAGCGGCCCTCGAGGTTCCCCCGGAGCAGGAAAAGGAGGCGGAGCCGTCGCCAACCATGGCCTCCGTGCCGGAGACGCCGCCGCCCATGGACGCGCGGACGTGGGAGTATGTCGCCTGCGGCGCCCTGCAGGTGCTCGTCTACATCGGCTACTGCCTGCTTGCGGGCCTCATCATGGTCGTGGGTTACCAGTGGTTGTTCCCGGCCGCAGCGCCTGGCAACCACGACTGGGTGAGCCATGGGACGCCCTTCTGGGAGCTCTACCTGCGAGCGATCGTCTATGGCGCTGCGACGTTCGTGCTGCTGTGCATCCTGCCGGTGGCCGCCAAGTGGATTTTCATCGGGCGCTTCCGGCCGGGGGAGATCCGCATCTGGAGTCTGGCCTACTTCCGCTTCTGGCTGGTGAAGGCGTTGATGCGCACTTCTCCCCTCTCGTTGATGACCGGTTCACCGCTGACGACCTTCTACCTGAGGGCCATGGGCGCGAAGGTCGGCCGCAACGTGATGATCATGACGAATCGGTTGCCGATCTGCACCGACCTGCTGACCATCGGTGAGGGGACGGTAATCCTCAAGGACGTCATGCTCAACGGCTACCGCGCCCATGGCGGCGTCATCCAGGTGGGCGGGGTCACGCTGGGCAAGGAAGTGACCGTCAGCGAGGGCAGCGTCCTGGATATCAACACGTCGATGGGCGACCGCTCGCAGCTGGGCCACCGGTCCACTCTCTACACCGGCCAAGCAGTGCCGGCGGGCGAGCGGTGGCACGGTTCGCCGGGCAGACCCGGGGGTGCGGACTACGCAACGGTCGCCCCGACGCCCTACCGGCCGTGGCGCCGGGGCTGGTTCGCAGTTTCCCAGCTTCTGGGCGCGATCGGACTGGGCCGCACCATGTGGTCGCTCGCGATCGCGCTGTTCATCTTGGCGAACCCGAACGTCGCGGCCCTTCTGGAGCCACAGGAGGAGCTGGCGTTCACCGACTGGGTCTTCTACGCCGACGCCGCCGTCTACGCCGGCCTGGCCGTCTTTGGCGGAACTATCGTTGCGTTGGCCCTCATCACGACACTGCCGGGGCTGCTCCAACTCGCGCTGAAGCCCGAGACGGTGTATCCGCTGTTCGGGCTGCGTGATGCGGCGGCACGGGCGGTGGCAAGGATGACCAACAGTCCCATGCTCGGGCAGTTGTTCGGCGACAGCTCCTACGTCGTGAACTACGTCCGGGCCATCGGGTACAAGCAGCCGCAGGTCCAACAGTCCGGCTCGAATTTCGGCACGGGGTTCAAGCACGACAACCCGTTCCTTTCGACCATCGGCACCGGCACGATGATTGCCGACGGGGTGTCCTTCATGAACACCGACTATTCGGCTACGTCGTTCAAGATCAGGGAGGTCGCGATCGGTGCTCACAACTATCTGGGCAACGCCGTTCTGTACCCCGCCGAATCCAGGGCCGGGGACAATTGCCTGCTCGCGACCAAGGTCATGGTCCCCATCGACGGTCCGGTGCGCCAGGACGTGGGCCTGCTCGGATCGCCGGCGTTCGAGATCCCCCGCTCCGTGCTGCGGGACACCCGGCCCGAGGAGCACAGGAGCCGGGCCCGGCTCCGCCGGGACCTGGCGGCCAAGAACGGCCACAACCTGCGCACGATGGCACTGTGGATGCTGGCGCGGTGGTTCAACGTCTCGGTGGCCCTCGTCGCGATGTATGCCGGCCTCGAACTGTCCGATCAATTCGGATTCCTCGCAGTCAGCGCGTCGTTAGTCGTGATGCTCCTGCTCGGCGTGCTGGTCCCCGTCGGCATCCAGCACCTCGCAACAGGGTTCCGGAAGCTCCGGCCTCAGTTGTGCTCCATCTACGACCCCTACTTCTGGTGGCACGAGCGGTACTGGAAGCTGCAGGCCCAGAGCAGGTTCCTGGCGCTCTTCAACGGAACGCCGTTCAAGCCGCTGATCTGGCGGTTGTTGGGCGTGCGGATGGGCTCACGGGTCTTCGACGACGGCTGCGGGATCGTCGAGCGGACCCTGGTGACGGTCGGCTCCCGCTGCACGCTGAACAACGGCACGACGATCCAGTCCCATTCCCAAGAGGACGGGATGTTCAAGTCCGACTACAACGTCGTCGGGAACGACGTCACGCTCGGCGTCGCCGCCTTTGTCCACTATGGAGTCACTATTGAAGACGGTGCCGTTGTCGCCGCCGACTCCTTCGTCATGAAGGGGACGACCCTCCCTCGGGGAACGCTGTGGGGTGGTAACCCGGCCGAAGAGGTCCGAGCCCCCTCCACGTCCCCCGTCGCACTGGAAAGGCCCGTGTCATGACAACCACCTCTGCGCTGACCTGCCGAACCGTCGCCGACCACTCGTCGGGCCAGGGCAACGACCGGACCGCCCCCGCGGGTGCCGCGCCGACGGCGGTTCCCAGATGGACACAGGACCGCCGGCCGGGCCAGGGACGAGTCGAAGTTGAGGTTCCCGAGGACCTGCGCCAGGCGGTGCGGAACGTGTCCCGCATGCTGGACGCGACCCCTGCATCGATCTGGCTGGCGGCTCATGCAAGGGTGCTCCAGGCGCTGTCCGGCGAAACGGAGGTCACCACCGGTTGCAGGGACGCGTCGGGGACTTGGCCTTGCGAACTCGATCTGGGACAAGGCTCATGGCGGGCGCTGGTCTCAGAGGCCCACCTCCGGGAGGTCCAGGCCCGCGCCGATCGAACCGGTGGACCACAGGCGGGGCAGCGGCCGGCTTCCGCAGCCTACGAGGTGCTATTCAGCACCAATCAGGACGACGATCCCGAACTGGCGGAAGGCCTCGTCCTCAGCCTGTCCCTCCGCGACGCCGCAGGCGAAGCGTTGCGCCTGCGCTACCGGCTCGACGTCCTCGACGAGGACGCAGCCCGGCGGATCGCTGGCTATCATCTGAGCGCACTCCGCCATCTGGTCGGCGACCCCGAGGCGGAACCCGCCGACGCCGACCTCGTCGACCCCGAGGAGCGGCGGCTGCAACTGGAACAGCTGGCCGGACCCGAGCGGCCCCGGCCCCAGCGGCGCTTCCACGAACTGTTCGAGGAGCGTGTCCGGCAGCATCCTGAGCGCATCGCGGCCGTCCAGGACGCGCGCGAGTGGACGTACTCGGAGCTGAACGCCCGCGCCAACCGGATCGCCCGCGCCCTGCACGGGCGTGGTCTGCGGGCGGAGGACATCGTGGCAGTCGTCGCCGAAAGGGACCTGGAGTGGATGGCCGCCGTCATCGGCATCTTCAAGGCCGGAGGCGCGTACCTGCCGATCGAGCCGCACTTCCCGGCCGACCGCATCTCCAGGACGCTCACGCGGGCCGGGGCCCGGGTGGTGCTCACCGAAGGCGGCAGCACCACCACCCTCGATGAGGCACTGGAAGGAATGCCTGCAGTGACGAAGCTCTTGTTCGAGGACATCGAGGCCGAGGGGCACGCCAACGACGACCTCGGCCTGGAGGTGCGGCCAGACCAACTCGCCTACGTCTACTTCACGTCGGGCTCCACGGGCGAACCGAAGGGTGCAATGTGCGAGCACGACGGGATGGTGAACCACCTGTACGCCAAGATTGAGGACCTGGGGATCGGCCCCGGAGACGTCGTCGCCCAGAGCGCCCCCCAATGCTTCGACATCTCGCTGTGGCAACTGGTCTCGGCCCTGCTCGTCGGCGGCCGCACACTCATCGTCGAGCAGGACCGCATCCTCGACGTCGAGCGGTTCGTCGACACGGTGGAACGGGGCGCGGCGGCGGTCTTCCAGGTCGTCCCGTCGTATCTGGACGCGTTAGTGGCATACATGGGCAGTAAACCCCGTGCCCTGCCGCACCTCCGTTGCGTCTCGGCAACTGGGGAGGCCCTGAAGCGTGAGCTGGTCCACCGCTGGTTCCAGGTGCTGCCGAACGTCAAGCTGGTGAACGCCTATGGACTTACGGAGACCTCGGACGACACGAACCACGAGGTGATGAGCGCAGCGCCCGCGGGCGGCTCCGTGCCACTGGGCCCGCCGATCCCGAACGTCCGGATCCACATCCTCGACGAGCGGCAGCGGCTCGTGCCGCTTGGGGCGCCGGGCGAGATCGCTTTCTCCGGAGTATGTGTGGGCCGCGGCTACATCAACGATCCGGAGCGGACGGCGCAGGCGTACTCCACAGACCGCTACGTGGAGGGCGCCCGGCTCTATCGTGCGGGCGACTACGGCCGTTGGTCCCCGGAGGGCAAGCTGGAATACCTGGGCCGGCGGGACAACCAGGTCAAGATCTCCGGGTTCCGCATCGAGATCGGCGACATCGAGAACGCGCTGCTGCGGGTTCCTGGCATCCGCGACGGCGCCGTCGTCGTCGGCGAGGGCGAGGGCGAGGGCGCCGGGCAGACCAAGTTCCTGGTGGCGTTCTACTCCGGCAACCGGCCGCTCGAGGTCGACGAAATCCGCAGCGAGATGGCCACGCGGGTACCGGGCTACATGGTTCCGTCGGCGTACAGGTGGCAGGAGAGCCTGCCCCTGACCGGCAACGGGAAGATCGACCGGAAGGCCTTGACCCGCATGGCGCGGGAGGTCGTTCCCGAGGCCGGCACCGCCACGGAAGCCCTCTCGGCCACCGAACAGCGGCTCGCCGAGGCGTGGGCGACGGTGCTCGGCCTGCCGGCGGGCCGGATCGGCGGGCAGGACTCGTTCTTCGCACTGGGCGGAACTTCGCTGTCCGCGGTGAAGCTCGCCGTCCTGCTCAAGCGCGCAGTGTCGATCAAAGACATCATGCAGACACCCGTCCTGGCGGACTTGGCAGCCCTGCTCGAGGCCTCGTCTCCGGCGGATGCTGCCGTTCCGCCCGCCCCGCGGCCTGCGGAAGCCAGCGCCGAGCCCCACTCCATGGCCCCGGTGGGAGGGCCGGTTGGCCACTCACACCCGCTACCTGTGAAAGGAAAGGACCTCTGATGTCGTCTCAATCACCCCGGATCCAATTCGACGTGGAACGCCAAGCCGGCCGGGCGCCGATGCTCACCGTCGAGGACGGCCACGACCCCGTGCGGTGGGCCGAACAGAACCGCGTGGCTCTGCGCGCGGCGGTGGATGAACACGGCGCCGTCCTGGTCCGCGGCCTCGGCCTCCGTGATCCAGCCGAAGTGGCCGATACCTTTAAGCGGCTGGTTCCAGGCGGCCTTATGCCGGACCGGGAGGCTTTCGCAACCAGGCAGCCCTACTTGGACGGCGTGTACTCATCCCTCACGTGGCCCGCGAACCAACCGATGTGCATGCACCAGGAGCTAAGCTACGCGCTCGAGTTCCCCGGACTGATGCTGTTCGCCTGTCTCCGGGCACCCAGCGTCGGTGGGGTGACCGGTGTGGCGGACGCCAGCGCCGTGCTCGACGCCATACCCACGGACATCGTCCGGCGCTTCGAAAGTGAGGGGTGGTTGCTCGCCCGCAGCTACAACGAGGACATCGGCGCCTCGTACGAGGAGGCGTTCGGTGTTTCCGACCGCGCCGACGTCGAGAGCTACTGCCGGGCGCACGAGATCGAGTTCGAGTGGCAGCCCGACGGGGAGTTGCGCACCCGGCAACGGCGCCCCGCCGTGGTCCGGCACCCGGCGACCGGCCAACGCTGTTGGTTCAACCAGGTCGCGTTCCTGAACGAATGGACGATCGCGTCCGAGGTGCGTGAATACCTGGTGGACGTCTACGGTCCAGACGGGCTGCCGTTCAACACCCGCTTCGGCAACGGCGAACCGATCGGTGAGGACATCGTCGCGCTCCTGAACGACATCTACGAGGCCCACACCCTTCGAACCCCCTGGGAGACGGGGGACTTCATGCTGGTCGACAACATCCGCATGGCGCATAGCCGCGAGTCCTATGAGGGGCCTCGGGAGATTCTTGTCGGCATGGCCGAGCCTCGCAACATTTTCGATCTCGACAACCACAACCAGGACGGTGCACGATGACCGAGCTTGCCAGTTCCCCTGCCGCAGCGGCCGCAGAGCCGAAGACGGTTCCGCCCTTCGCGGTCATCTCAGGGACCCAGGTGCAGCAGGTGCTTCAGGGACGGGAAAAGGAGGTCATCGAGCTGGTCGAGCAGACCTACCGCGTGCATGCATCCGGAGATTCGGTGAACCCCCCGTCTTACTTCCTGCGCTTCCCGGACCGGCCTACCTCGCGCATCATCGCCCTGCCGGCCTCGGTCGGCGGACAAGTAGAGGTTGATGGCATCAAATGGGTCTCCAGCTTCCCGGACAATGTGGCATCGGGAATTCCGCGCGCCTCTGCGGTGTTGATCCTCAACGACCAGGCTACGGGGTACCCCTTGGTTTGCATGGAGGGCTCCATCATCAGCGCCTCCAGGACCGCTGCATCTGCCGCCGCTGCTGCCGACTGGCTCAGCCGGGGACGCGGGCGTCCCCGGCGCATAGGGTTCTTTGGCGTTGGCCTCATTGCCCGCTACATCCACACCTTCCTGAAGGCCACCGACTGGTCCTTCGACGAGATCGGGGTGTTCGACCTCTCGGGTGAAAGTGAGGAGGGTTTCAAGGGCTATCTCGAGCGCAGCGGTACAGGTGCCCGGGTGACCGTGCACGACGGCCCCGAGCAGCTGATCAGAAGCAGCGACCTCATCGTGTTCGCCACGGTGGCGGGCCAGCCGCACGTGCACGATACGACGTGGTTCGCACACAATCCGCTGGTGCTGCACGTGTCCCTGCGCGATCTGGCCCCTGAGATCCTGCTGGCGTCCACCAACATCCTCGACGACGTCGACCACTGCCTGAAAGCCGGGACGTCGGCCCACCTCGCGGAGCAGACGGTCGGCAACAGGGACTTCGTTGACGGCACCTTGGCCGACGTCATGGAAGGCAGGGTCCCGCTGACGGACGACCGCCCTATTGTGTTCTCGCCGTTCGGACTGGGCGTGCTCGACCTGGCAGTCGGCAAGTACGTCTACGACGAACTTGCCGGCAGCGGCCAGCTCCAGGTGGTCGAGGATTTCTTTTCCGAGTTGCGTCGGTACGGCTGACCCTGCGGCGCAAACCGCATTCATCGATTCGCACTCACTGAGGAGTGACGCAATGTTCTCCCTACCGCAGATGCTGGGGAATGTGTCCAAGGCCTACGTCCAGTCCCCTGAGGACTGGGCCCAGTCGGTCACCGACGTCCTGCGGGACGCCGCGATCTACCACCATGCCGCAAACGGCTTCTACCGCGCCCAGTGTGAGGCCCTGGGAGTCGACCCCGCCACGATCAAGGACATCAACGACCTGCAATCCCTGCCACTGTTGCCGGTGGGCATGTTCAAGCGTCCCGACGCCAAGGTGCTGCTTACTTGCTCCTTGGCCGACGTCGAGACCGAAACCCGCTCCAGCGGAACCCGCGGTGTCCCTTCCGTCATCCCCCGCAACAGCGAGACAATGACCCTGGCGCTAGTCGCCCTGCTCGGCACCTACCGGACGTTCTTCAGCCTGTCAGGGGGCGCGGGACTTTTCTTGAACCCGTCGGACCCGGAAGCCTCGGAGATGGGACTGCTCAAGGACCTAAACATCCTGAACAGCGTCTTCGACCACCACGCATATCTCGTTGCCGACCAGGCGTTCGACGCCGGGGAGGCCCTGGAGCACCTGCGCCGATGGGAGGGACATATGACACGCCACATCGTCAGTCCGCCGTTCCTCATCGACCGGCTCCTCCGGTTCCTTGAGCGGGAGAATATCACTGTGCGCTTGGACCCGTTCAGCATGATCATCACTCTCGGGGGCTGGAAGCGGCACACAGCCGAGGCCATCCCTAATGAAAGTTTTCGGGAACGGTGCCACGACTTGCTCGGCGTGCGTGCGGTGAATGTGCGCGACATGTACGGGATGATCGAGTCGAACATGCTCGCTGTCGAATGCCACCTGCATCGCAAGCACGTTCCGCCATGGTGCTACATCTCCATCCGGGACCCTGGCCAAAGCGCCAAGGAGATCGCCCCGGGGGAGACCGGCACCATCGCCGTACTGGACGCCCTCAGCACCAGCTACCCCGGTTTCCTCCTCACCGACGACATGGGCGACGTCGAGACCGGCACCTGCGGGTGCGGCAGAACCGGCCAGGTTATCAACTTCCGCCGCCGGGGGCAGGGCGGCGGGCTTGGCCACTGCCCAGTCAGCATCGAGCGCTACCTCGGTTCGGGCACTGCCGCGAACAATGAGACGCCGGCGCTTGTGAAGGCCTAACGTAGGAACCGCAATCGGGGCGGTTCCGCCTACCGCGTCGCATAGAACGCAACCGCCGATGACGGATCCGAGAAACGCCCTATTCAGCGGCTTGGGGGCCACTGAGTGTGCGCAAAGCTTCTTTTAGGGGCCTGAGGGGCTCTTTAGTTGGTGACCGGTGCTCTGGCCGGCCAGAACCCCGCGAGCGACCCGACGGTCTTCGTGATCCGCTGGTAACCGCGTCGTCAACCAGTCGCTCCGCTTGGATGGTTTGATTAGTCCGTGCTTCGTCTAAAACGCCTTCTGGTTTTCAGCCTGCTCGCGGTTTCGCTCATCGCCGCATTCTCGTTCTGGGCAGTGCGGCAGCCCGGCGCAGACGCCAGGGGCGCCTTTTCTGCACCCCCGCGCGCGGGGGCGAAACTTCAAATGTTGTCCACCGGCATCACCACCGCGGTGAGCGTCACCCCGAACCCGGATGCCCAGTGGCTCACCCGGGCTGCCGCGCAGACCGGTATCCCTGCCCGCGCGCTCCGGGCCTACGTTGCCGCGGCAGCCATGGCAAACGATTCCGCTCCGATGTGCGGGATCGGCTGGAACACCGTGGCAGCTGTCGGCTCCGTCGAATCAGCGCACGGAAGTTATGGCGGTGGCAGCCTCAACGCCGCAGGGCAGTCGAGCCGCCCCATTGTGGGCCCCAGCCTTGATGGCAACGGATTCGCCGCGATCGCCGACACGGACGCAGGCGTCCTGGACGGCGACGCCCGCTGGGACCACGCTGTCGGACCCATGCAGTTCATTCCCACCACCTGGCAGCTTGCAGGGCGGGACGGGAACGGGGACGGAAGAGCGGACCCATTCAATATCGACGACGCCGCCCTCAGTGCGGCGGCATATCTGTGCGCAAACGGCCGTGATCTCTCAACCGCTCAAGGATGGACCGACGCCATCTACTCCTACAACCAATCCGATCCCTACATCCGCCAGGTGCGGACCCAAGCCACCGCATACGCCGCGAAGACGGGTACCGCCGAATGAGTCCACGGTCTGAAGGCCCATGGCGGTGGCCGCTAGGTCCTCGGAACCTTCGGATCAGGACCTGATCGGGTCTTGGCGAGCGGCAGCACCAGCATGTAGCCGGTGGGCATGTTGCTGCTCCAGCGCCGCGGCTCGCGGACGACGAACTGGGTCGCCAGCTGTTCGGGGGTGAGCAGGGCGTTGGGCGCGGGGGACGGTCCCCATTTGTCGTCCCCGTACGGGTAGAGCGGATCCTGGACACGGATGCCGGTGACCGGGAAGTCCGGGAACTGGTCGGGATCGCCGAGTGACTCGAAACCGCTCATCACCCATACGTGGCGGCCGCGCCACATGACCAGCCCGACCGGCCGATCCGTGGCGGCAATGGCGCGCGCTGCGGTCCGCAGCGCTTCCTCATAGTCGGCGACGCTCACGACGGCGTACGGCCCCATCCCGACGTCATTCAGCACCTCCGCCCAACCCAAGGGGTTGGCACCGTTGAACGAGTTGAACGACCGTGCCCGGGCCATCTCCCAGAGCTCCCCCTGCTGGACGCGATCGGTCCATGTCCGAGCCCCGGTGTCGTCGATGAGGTTGTGCATCATCTGGATACTCGCCGCCACACACCACTCAAAGGTGTACTGCGGCACGAAATCACCCTCCTGGTAGAGGTTGAGGGCGAACGACCGGGGCGCCGGAGACGGCGTGGGAACCGGCGTCGGGGTGGGGGACGGGGGCCGGGGAGGAGCGGGGACGTCATCGCGTGCGGCCGGCGGGGCCGAGGAGGTCTGGATCGGGGGACGGGTGGTGGCCTCATCGGGTCTCATGGTTGGCGCGCAGGCCGAGAGGAGGGTCGCCAGGATGACGAACCAGGCCAAAATACGGAGCAGCGCACCGATCATGATCGGTCCAGTTTATCGCGGCACGGCGGGAATTTTTGGTCGAGGCCGGCGTTGGTCTGAGTATGAAAGCAATCGTGTACCGTGCCACGGGTGATCCGTCTGTTCTCGAACTAGTCGACCGCGGGATCCGCGACCCGGGGCTCGGGGAGGTGCGCGTGCGGATCATGGTCTCTGCGGTGAACCCCACCGACTGGAAGTCGCGCCGCGGTTCCGGACCGGGCGAGCCCTTGCCCTTCGCGGAGGTGGTGCCGAACCAGGACGGCGCCGGAATGGTGGACGCCGTCGGACCCGGCGTCGAGCATCTCAACGTCGGTGACAGGGTCTGGGTGGCCTTGGCCGCCTACCAACGCGCCGACGGCGGGACAGCCCAGGAGTTCGCCGTCCTGCCGGCCGAACGGGTCTTTCCGCTGCCGGAAAATGCCGGATTCGACGTCGGCGCAAGCCTGGGCGTTCCCGCGATTACCGCCCACAGGGCCTTGACCATCGCCGAGGACGGCCCGCAGCGGCTGCGTCCGGGAGCCTTGGACGGCAAGGTAATTCTCGTTGCTGGAGGGGCCGGCGCCGTGGGCCATGCGGCGATCCAGCTAGCCAAGTGGGCCGGCGCCGTTGTGATCACGACCGTGAGTGGACCGGCGAAGGCTGCGTTGGCCACGGCCGCCGGAGCGGACCACGTCATCAATTACCGGGAAAGCGACGCGGCCGCGGAGATTCGTCGGATCGCTCCCGAGGGCGTCGACCAGATCGTGGAGGTGGCGCCCGCGCAGAACGCGGAACTGGACCTGGCAGTGATCCGCAACCGCGGCTCCATCGCGGTCTACGCCAACAACGGCGGCGATCAAGTGACCCTGGACGTGCGCAGGCACTTCAGCCTCAACGTCCGCTACCAGTTCGTGTTGCTCTACACCGTGGGCATGGCGGCGGTGCACGACGCCGCCGAGGACATCAATGCGGCCATCGCCGACGGCTCCCTTCCGGTGGGAGAGGCTGCAGGCCTGCCGCTGCATCGCTTTGACCTGGCTGACACGGCTGCGGCCCACGCGGCGGTGGAGGAGAGCATCATCGGCAAGGTGCTGATTGATGTGTCAGCGAGCTAGTGCTGTGCCACGCCGACGAGGAAGCCGTCCGGCAGCAGCGTCACGGTAGAGTGGCTTCACATTTTCAGGCGGATAGGCGACACGAATGAGCGATACCGACGGCGATGCACGGCGGCGGGAACTGGGCGACAATCCAGGCCCGGTTGAGGAGGAGGTGGAGGAATCCTTCGACCGCACCGTTGAGGAAGGCGCGCAACGGCTGAACCGCTCGTTTCGGGACGTGCTCATCACCGGATTGTTCGGCGGGTTTGAAATAGGCGTTGGCATCATGGCCTACCTTGGTGTTCTTTATGAGACCGGGAACCACCTTCTTGCTGGGCTTGCGTTCAGTGCAGGGCTCATTGCCCTCCTGCTGGCCAAGAGCGAACTGTTCACGGAAGGTTTCCTGGTGCCCATTGCCGCCGTCGTCGCGCGGGAAGCAAGCTATGCGCAGCTCGGGAAGCTCTGGGGCGGCACTCTCGTAGCAAACCTGGTGGGCGGGTGGCTGTTCATGGCTTTGATCATGACGGCGTTCCCGCAGTGGAGCGAGATCATCACGAAGGAAGCCGCCCACTACCTCGATGCGGGGTTCAACTGGCAAACCGTTTGTCTTGCCGTGCTGGCAGGGAGCACTATCACGTTGATGACCCGAATGCAGCACGGGACGGACAGCGTCACCGGCAAGATCGCGGCCGCCGTCGTGGGCGCTTTCCTGCTCTACGGGCTGCAGCTCTTCCACTCGATCCTGGACTCGCTGCTGATCTTCGGTGCCATCCACACGGGTGCCGACATCAGCTACCTTGAATGGCTCGGCTGGTTTTCGTATGTAGTGCTCTTTAACATGCTGGGCGGGATCCTGCTGGTGACCGCGCTTCGGCTGGTGAGTGCCAGCAAGCTCGTGAAGGAACGGCGCGATGACTCACCCGAGGACCCGGAAGACGTGCACCTCTCCGGCTAAATGGCGCCGCCTGCCCGGGTGTAGCAACCGGGGCTTCCATGAGGCGCGACGTATAAGTAAAGTCTCGGAATAGCCAGTGAATCGGACTTTCACCTTCATCCGAGAGCGAGCCAACATGGACCGGCCAGAAAAGCGCGGTGTCCAGCGCTGTAGCACTAACCTAAGAACCGCTGTGCAGGGCGTGACGGGATGAGCGACCCGTCCAGTTCCCGTGCCGCACCGGCGAAGCGGGAGACATTTTCCACCCGCAGGCTGTTCATCCTTTCGGCCATCGGGTCAGCTGTGGGTCTGGGAAACATCTGGCGCTTTCCGTACATCGCCTACGACAACGGCGGCGGCGCCTTCCTGATCCCGTACCTCGTCGCCTTGCTGACGGCGGGCATCCCGCTGCTGTTCCTCGACTATGCCGTGGGGCACAAATACCGCGGCTCCGCCCCGCTGGCGTACCGCCGGCTCCACCGGGCGGCTGAACCGCTGGGGTGGTGGCAGGTGCTGGTCTGTTTCGTCATCGCAGCCTACTATGCGGTGATTGTCGCATGGTCCCTGATGTACACCATCTATTCCTTCACCGAGGCGTGGGGGGACGACGCCGAGGGCTACTTCTTCGGGACTTTCCTCAACGTCTCCGAGGCGCCGGGTGTCGGCTTCAACTACGTGCCGTCCGTGTTCTTCCCGCTGCTGCTGATCTGGATCGCCGTCATCATCATCATGGTGGCCGGAATCCGCAAGGGGATCTCACGCGCCAACTCGATCCTGCTCCCGCTGCTGATGGTGATGTTCCTGCTGCTGGTGATCCAATCGCTGTTTCTGCCAGGCGCAACAGAAGGACTCAACGCCTTCTTCACCCCCGACTGGCAAGCTTTAGCCGACCCGTCAGTGTGGGCTGCGGCCTACGGACATATCTTCTTCTCGCTCTCGGTCGGCTACGGCATCATGGTCACCTACTCCTCCTATCTGAAGCGCAGGACCGACCTGACCGGTTCAGGCGTGGTGGTCGCCTTCTCCAACTCGGGATTCGAGATCCTGGCCGGCATCGGCGTGTTCGCCGCACTGGGGTTTATGGCCCAGGCCGCCGGAGCCGGCGTGAACGATGTTGTCACACAAGGCATCGGGCTGGCGTTCGTAGCCTTCCCCACCATCGTTTCCCAAGCGCCGTTCGGCGCACTCATGGGGGTGCTGTTCTTTGGATCCCTGGTGTTCGCGGGGGTTACGTCGCTCATCTCGGTCCTGGAAGTCATCGTGGCGGCGGTGCAGGACAAGCTGGCGTGGGGGCGGGTCAAGGCGTCACTTGTGGTCAGCGGGCTGGTCGCGGCCGTGTCGCTGGGGCTCTTCCCGACGGCAACGGGCCTATACCTCCTGGACACCTCCGACGCTTTCGTCAACAGCTTTGGCATCACGCTCGGGGCGCTGGTGACCGTGGTGGTGCTGGCTTGGTTCCTGCGTAAGCTTCCGCTGCTGTCAGCCCACCTTAACCGCACTTCGACGATCAAGATGCGCCGGGCGTGGATGGTGCTGATCGGCGGTGTGGTGCCGCTTGTGCTGATTTACCTTGTGTCCAACGAATTCATGAGCAAGATCTCCACCACCTATGAAGGCTATCCCGAGTGGTTTGTGGGCCTGTTCGGCTGGGGCATGGCCGGCGGGCTCGTGGTCCTGGCGCTGGCATTGACGTTCATCCCCTGGAGCCGGAAATCCAAGGCCCACCATGACCCGGAGTATCAGTCCATCGTGGACGAGGAAGAAGAGGAGTCAGCACGATGACACCCATCGCCATCACCATGATGGTCATTGCCATCCTCACGGTGTGGGGCGGCCTGGCGCTCGCGTTGCTCAACCTCAAACGTCACCCCGAGGACGAGGGCGCGCTGCCCGAGGAGCACGCGCCGGAGCTTTGACCGGCGGATCAAGTGCTCAGGCCCCGGCGGCCGTTGCAGCATCAGCCGGCTTATTTGTAGGGTGCCCATTCATCGACTGCCTCGACCAGCGTCACCGCAGCCTGGTCGATCTGGTCAACGGCGCTGGCACAGCGGTCGCTGCCGGCGTCCTGACAGAAGCTTGCTGCGTTCGACTCGCTGAGCGGTGCGAGGGCAGTGAGGGTCTCAGTGACCAGGACCGCGAGTTCTGGGGGCGGGGACCCTAGGGCGAGGAGCGCTGTGATGTCATCCCGGGCTGAAGCCGCAGCCTTTTGGGCATTCTTGATGCACTCCATGGATTGTATGTAGTCGTCCGGCGTACGTCCTTCGGCGGCCTTGTTGCAAGCCTCAATGTTTGCCTCGTAAGCTCGCCAGGTTTGCTCGTCCCTGCCAATGATGCCGGCGAACTGATCGGCGGAGGCCGCCTGAGCCGAACGCGGGGGTGGCGGTGTTGGCTTGCGTGTCTCTCTTGCATGGTCCACCGGCCCATGAGTTGGTGTTGTCTGCGGGGACGCAGGTGTGCAGCCGGCCAGCAGAAGGGCTCCGCTAGCGACCAGGGGCATAAACTTCTTCACTGATACCACCTGCCACTCGGATTTCCAGCTCAGCCAAGGATGTGGCCGCCTGCCCGGCGGACCGGGCCGTGAATGGGCGTCCACTAGCTGTTCCTCGGTTCGGGCTGAGAGGCCGGGATGCCGTGATCTGCAAAGATATCCAAGTACTCAACCGGCTCGGTCCCGACGCTTCCAATCCAGTGGGGCGTGCCGGCATCGATTTCTGCTGACTGTCCCGGGGTAAGGACCATGTCCTGGTCGCCGACTCCTAGCAGGAGACGTCCTTTCAGGACATAGATCCAGCCGTTTCCATCGTGAGTGCGTGGTTCAGGCCGGGCACGGACCGGTCCTGCGGGGACTGTGCATTTATACGCAGTGAACTGGCCTGGCTGCTGCGCCAACGGTATGGCGGTCAGCTCGCCGCTTCTGACTTGTGGTTCCCCAGGCCACGGGTGACTGGTGCGGAGTTCGCTGCCGGCCGTAGGCTCGTGAGCATCCGCGGTGCGGCTGTGCAGATCCTGGCCCGACCGGTTGCGGTCGGCGGCACTGGGAAGGGCCGACGGCTTCTTGGGTGACCCGGTGGGCCACAGCCGCGGGGCGCGGTGGGCGGCCACGTCTTCGACCCAGCCGATGGTGAGGAACAGGACGGCGAGGAGCGGCCACACACCGATGAACAGGGTCCACTCGCTACTTAGAACCCACGGTATGGCTGCTGCGACGTCGTCGATCTCGTAGAGCCGGTCGATTACCATCACGCTGATCACCAGCAGGAGGTTGTGCCAGAGGTAGATGGTGAGGGCCCGGTTGTTGACGAGGCTGATTGGCTTGTCGAGATACCGAATCGGCCTGGGCAGCGATTGCCATGATGGCGAGATTCGGAGCAACATGGCGCAGAAGCCCAGCGACCACAGAGCCTGGGCCAGGGGAATGTTATTCAGGTCCCATTCCGTGTCCTCTAGGTGGCTGGACGCCCATATGAGGCCCAGGGCCATGAGGGCCAGACCAGCGGCGAAGACCGCCCGTCGAGGCATCTCGAGCAGCAGGCGGTTGTTATGGGCGAAGCCGAGGATCCAGCAGGAACCATAGGTGGCAAAGTCGGTGATGGCGCTGTTTCCCCAGTCCGGAAGAGGGATTAGACCCATGCTGAGAACTGCCATGAGGCCCAACGGTGCCAGCAGCGTTGTCCACGGCAGCCGTTGAAATGCCTTGAGTAGAAGCGGAGATAACAGCATGAACCAGAAATATGTCCGGATGTACCACAAGCCCTCTTCAGCCTGGAGGGCCCAGGAGGATTCGACTAGACCAGCGTCAGAGCCGATGTTCTGCGGGAACGGTGGGTCCCCGAGGGGAATGAACCACAAGAGGATTTGGAGCCAGGAGCCCCCGGCTCGAACCGTTGGAGTCCAACCCTGCCAGAGCAGGAGAACCAAGACGGTACCGCTATAAGCCCACAGCGGCAGAAGCAGGCGCCGGGTACGGCTTCTGAGAACTCCGAGTGCGGGGCGTTCAAGGGAACGTGCCATGAGGGATCCTGCGAGGGCGAACATCACGCCCATCGAAGGGAATGCCATGCTCAGCCAGACTGCGCCGGCGAAGGAATGATAGGCGACAACACGGACAAGCGCGATGGCACGCAACAGATCCAGATACCGGTCCCGGCCGGAAACTCGTGACGGAGCGGCAGGTGGCCCGCTGACGAGCGGCGTTTCCCCTACGCTTCCGACGCGCGGCGACATATCCGCCGTCTGGCGCTCCGTCACGGAGTGCCCCTCTGCCGGCCCCGGAGGAGAACTCCCGGAAGGCCCTGGGCCACGGCTTCGTCGCTCTGGTGCTGCCCTTCGCCCCGCACGAAAGTAGCCAACGCTTCATTCATTACGTGTGCCTTCTACGTGTCTTCTGACCTTCGCGGACCTGACCGCCCACGATGCCGCGCATTCTCTCTAAAATCGTTATTCTGCCCCAAGGTTTTTAGCCTGGGCACGCTGTGCGCGAGCTGTGCACGGCTGCCGAAAGCTGATCTTCGGGATCGTTCGGGTGGTCGGCGGCGTCCGTCATGCATCGCCTACGGTGATGCGCGATATCCACCACACAAAACCAAGGCTACGGGGGGATTGCACCTCGACACATGGGTAGTGATTACCCGAATTTTGGTGACGAGGGCTACCTGTACACGGGCTGAGGTGTCTGGTAGTTCCTATGTTCGTACGGCCCGGCCGCTGTGACGCAGGAGCAGTCGCCCTGCCGGGAATGCGGAGGCGGGACGTTCAAGTGTCGGGCGGAGGTTGCTCCCGAGCGGCGCAATGAGGCGGCGGCTTTATTCGGCCTCTGGCGCGCCGTCCCCTGGCCCTCCAGCCAGCTTAAGTTTCCGGCGTTTGCGCCGGCGCCACACGAAGACCAGGCCAACCGCGACGATGGGGAAGAGTACCCAGCCGCCGATGTCCAGGGCGTCGCCGATGGCTTGGGCCAGAGCCCCGGCCAGATAGGCGAGGACGCTGAGGCTCGCAACCCAGGCAATGGACCCCGTGATGGTCCAGAGCAGGAACTTGGGCCAGGGCATCTTGGCAGCGCCTGCGGCGATGGCGCCCCAGAGCCGGACGACTATGACCCAGCGGCCGAAGAACAAGGCTGTGCCGCCGTGCCGATCGAAGAACGACTCCAGTTGGACGATGCGATTCTCATCGGCGTGGAAGCGCTGTGCTAGGCGCAGCATCAACGGCCGGCCTCCCACCCGCCCAAGTACGTAGCCAATAGTGCTCCCGATCATGGCGCCCAGGCTTCCGACGGCGATAACGGCAGCGAGGTTGAGCTCCCCGTGGCGCGCCGACGCGTAGGCGCCAAGCAGGACGGCTACGGCCGGAAGCGGTACACCGGCGCACTGTGCCAACACGATCACAAAGACGCCGAAGTAGTAGCCCCAGTCGTCCGCAATCTCTGCTTCCGCGGCAAAGAATCCCGCCCAGCCGATAGCCACGAAGCGAAGGGCTGCTAATCCGGTCATCGCTCACACCTCACTTTGCTGCTCCGCCGTGGTTCGTAGTGACGGTCCCCGCGCTGCCCGCGTCGGTTTTGCGTCCGTGACCCCTGCGACGACCCCCGGATGGCCCTTGTATACGCTTGTGTCCCGGACCGCGTCAAGAGCACCTTGCGGTCACAGGCGGGCCCGACGGCGACCCCGCGTTTCGGGTCAGCGTCGCCAACCCGGGCGCTCCGGTCAGATCACCGGGACCCGGGGCCCATGCCGACGGCCTCCCGCCCCTCATCCAGGCCATGGCGCCGGGTATCCAGCGCGATCCTGGAGACGGTTGCTTCCGAGGCGGCCGAAAAGGGGCCGAAGCGCCCGTCAACGGCCCAGCGGGTTTCCTCGTCGATGAGATCGGCATTGATCCGTGCACCGGCCATGACTCCCTCGGCCGCAGCTGTGATCACCTGGGCCATCAAGTTGGAGACATTGCCGGCGGCATACACGCCGGCGACGGCCGTCGCGCCCATGGTGTCGGTCTCGATGAACCGTCCGGCCCCCGACGGGTGCACCTGGGAACTTAGCCCAAGTGATTCCAGCAGCGCGGATCTGGCCTCCATGCCTGTTCCGACGGCCAGTGCCTGTACGCCGAAGGAGGCGCCCTGGCGCAGCGTGAGTCCGGTGAGGACGCCGTCGACAGCGTCAACGGAAGCCACGGCGCCGTCGACCACCGCTATGGAGCGGGCGGCGAGCTTGTCCCATTCCTGGTCGGTGGGTTCGACGGTGTCGTTGAGGAAGAGGGTGATGTCAGGGGACCACTGCCGGAACAGCAGTGCCTGGTGGACGGACAACGGGCCGGTGCCCAGCACTCCGATCCGTTGCCCGCGGATTTCCCAGCCGTGGCAGTAGGGGCAGTGCACAACCCCCTTTCCCCATTGCTCCCGAAGCCCGCTGATGGGAGGCAGTTCGTCCGTCAAGCCGGTGGTGACGAGCATTCGCCTGCCGGAGAACCGGCGGGCATCTCCCAGAACCACCTCGAATCCATCAGGGGTTCGATCCGCTGCAACGGCTTCGCCATCAAGGACCGTTCCTCCGTAGGAGAGCACTTCGCTGCGTCCGATGGACAGCAGTTCGCCGGGGTTTATCCCGTCCCTCGAAAGGTAGCCGTGTACACCCGCCGCGGGTGCGTTGCGTGGGGTTCCGGAATCGATGACCAGTACCGAGCGCAGCGCCCGGCCCAGCGTCGTGGCTGCGCTGAGTCCCGCTGCGCCGCCGCCAACAATGACAACGTCATACCGTGTGGTGTCCATACTGATGTGTCCTTCGTCGTGTCCTGAAAGTTCCCCGCCAGTGTCCTGTGGCGGTGACACCAGCCTCCCTCGCATGAATCAGTTTTGACAAAGTCTATTGCCGTTATGGCAAAGTGAGGGTATGGCTAACGAACTTGACGATGTCCTCGGGGCGGTCGGCCCCCGGCTTCGGGCACTCCGTACCGAACGGAACCTCACCCTCGGAGACGTGTCCTCTGCATCCGGAGTGTCGGTGAGCACCCTGTCCCGCCTTGAGTCCGGCCAACGCAGGCCAAACCTCGAAATCCTGCTGCCCCTCGCGAGGATGTACGGTGTTCCCCTCGATGATCTGGTGGGCGCCCCGCTGACCGGGGATCCCAGGATCCACCTCCAGCCCATCACCCACGGTGACATGACGGCTGTTCCCCTCACGCGCCGCCCGGGTGGGCTGCAGGCCTTCAAGATGGTGCTCGCGGGCGATGCCCGCGGGGCAGAGCCCGACCCGCGGGTTCATGAAGGCTATGAATGGCTCTACATCCTCAACGGACGGCTGCGCCTGGTGCTGGGCGACAAGGACTTTGAACTTCGCCCCGGCGAAGCCGCGGAATTCGACACCCGTACGCCGCACTGGTTCGCCAGCGCTGACGGCAGACCCGTCGAGTTCATCAGCCTGTTCGGACAGCAGGGCGAGCGGATGCACGTACGCGCGCGGCCCAAGTCCTCATAGCCGAGGAAGTCCGAGGGTTCTGGGCATCGGTGTGCCTAGGTTCCCTTTCACCCGCATTGGGTGATGACTGTCCCGACTCGAAACGCTAGCTTGGCGGACATGTCGTCGGAAATGAGCGAGCCCGCCGCGTCGTCGCCAGGGATCGATCCGATGGTCGTGATTCGTTCCAGGCCTTACCTCGCCGCGCTCGTGCTTGCAGCGATCCTGGGCGTTCCCGTCTCGATCATTGCGTACGGTTTTCTCGCTTTCGTCGCGGCGCTTCAGCGGTTCGTCTTCGACGGGCTGCCGAATCAAGTCCTCGGGGGTGCTCCTCCTGCGTGGTGGCCGGTTCCATGGTTGGCGCTGTGTGGGCTATTGACGGCGTTGACCATCCGGTATCTGCCGGGAAACGGCGGCCACTCACCCGCTTTCGGATTCAAGACGGGCGGCGGTCCGCCCGCTGGCCGGGAGCTCGGGGGCATAGTCCTCGCGGCGCTGGCCACGCTCAGCCTGGGCGCGGTGCTCGGGCCTGAGGGGCCGCTGATCGCGATCGGTGGTGGCCTCGGGGCGTTGACGGTGCACCTGGTGAAGAAGGACGCTCCGCCGATGGCCCTGACGATCATGGCGTCGGCCGGCAGCTTCGCGGCGATCAGCACCCTGCTCGGGTCTCCCGTGCTCGGTGCATTCCTGATCATGGAGGCCGCAGGGATCGGGGGAATGACGCTGAGCCTGGTGGCCCTGCCCGGATTGCTCGCTTCCGGCGTCGGGGCGCTGGTGTTCGTCGGCCTGGACGGCTGGACCGGATTGGGCAGCTTCTCGCTCGCGCTGCCGGTGGTGCCGCCGGCGGTGCCGCCGACGTTGGCGACGTTGGGCTGGGCGGTGGTCATGGGCGCGGTCGGCGCGCTGTTGGGATGGCTGATCCGCTGGGTCGCGCTGTCGCTGCGTCCGGTCGTGCATCTGAACCGGGTGTTGGTGACGTCTGCGCTCGGCCTGCTGATCGGTCTTACCGCGATGGTGTACCAGTTGATCTCCGGGCGCAGCTTCACGCAGGTGTTGTTCTCGGGGCAGGACGCGCTTCCGGAGCTGGTGGAACAGGCCGCAGACTACCCGCTTGCGGTGCTGGTCCTGCTGATCGCTTGTAAGACCTTGGTCTATGGACTCTCGTTAAGCGCATTTCGTGGCGGGCCGGTGTTCCCGTCGATGTTTATCGGTGCGGCGCTCGGTATTGCCGCGAGCGGGTTGCCCGGAATGAATCTCGCGGCAGGGATCGGCATGGGCATGGGAGCCATGTGCGCAGCGATGCTGCGGCTGCCGTTGACGTCGACGCTGCTGGCCACGCTGCTGATGGGAGTGGACGGTGTGGCGGTAACACCCCAGGTGGTGGTGGCCGTGGCGGTGGCCTTCGTGATCACCAATGTGCTCCCCGTCCCGGGCCCGACGGCGTCCGTGGCGCCTGACGATGTCGGCGTCGGCCAACAGCGGGCCGATTCGAGGACCGACCATGCAGCTGAGATCTCGAGCGCGGGCCCTTTGACGGCACGGGACCGGTGGATCGCCTGGCTGTTCATCATTGGCTCGAGTCTGTTCGCCCTGGGGGCGGTACCGTTCTACGCCGAGGCCGTGGGATTGCACTGGTGTGGAGTCACGTTCTTCGTCGGTTCGCTGTTCTTCACCTGTGCGGCGTTCCTGCAGTACCGCGAAGCCGTTGACGCGCTCCCGGCCGTGGGTGCCACGCGGCGCCAATCGTTTTGGGTATGGGCGCCGCGGAATCTCGTCTGGCTCGCTTGCGCGCTTCAACTTGCCGGCACGCTGTGGTTCAACTGGAGTACGGCGAACGCGCTACTGGTCAACCTCAGTGCGGCGCTCGCCGAGCAACGGGTGTGGCGACCCGACGCTCTCGGTTCAGTCGCCTTCCTTGCATCAAGCGCTGTGGCGTTGCGGTATGCCGGTCGCGGCGCCATTGCCGGCATGCCGAGGCCTCGGACGTGGAAGATCGGCGTGATCAACGTTGCCGGCTCTGTTGCGTTCGGCGTCTCTGCTGTCGCGGCCTTTGTCCTACCGTCGAGCGGCGATGTCTGGAACGCCGGGCTGGCCAATCTCGGCACACTCGTGGGAGCCCTGTTCTTCCTCACCGGCGCGGTTCTGATGCTTAGTCCGGGATCCACCGACGCCACGGTTCCTGCGGACCCGGGAACTCTTCCGTAACCCCTTTGCAACAGTTTCTGAAGGAGAAGTGATGTCAGTAAATTCTCAGCCGACGGATGCCGACGTGGCGCTGTTCGGCAACCGATTCGTCACCCAGGAAGTTCCGAGCCGGGTGTTCCCGGAGACCGGCATTCCCGCTCAGGACGCTTTGCGGCTGGTGTCTGAGGACCTGGCGCTGGAAGGTGATCCGGCCCGCAACCTGGCGACATTCGTGACGACATGGATGGAGCCGCAGGCCCAGCAGATCATCGCCGCGAACCTGCACCGCAATTTCATCGACCACGCCGAATATCCCCGCACGGCCGAGATCGAGCAACGCTGCATCCGGATGCTCGCCGACCTCTTCCACGCTCCGGGCGAGACGACGGGAGCCCGAACTCAGGGATCCTCCGAGGCGATCATGCTCGGCGGGCTGTCCCTGAAGTGGAACTGGCGCAAGCGCCGCGAGGCCGCCGGTGCGTCGACGTCGAGCCCGAACCTGGTGTTCGGCGGCGACGTGCACGTCGTGTGGGAGAAGTTCTGCCGCTACTTCGACGTCGAGCCGCGCATCGTGCCGCTGCAGCCCGGGAAATACACCATCGGCCCGGACGACGTGCAGGCCCATGTGGACGAGAACACCATCGGCGTCGCAGCCGTGCTGGGCACGACGTTCACCGGTCACAAAGACGACATCGTCGGCATCAACGACCTGCTGCTGCGGATCAAGCGTGAGCGGGGCCTTGATGTGCCGCTGCACGTGGACGGGGCCAGCGGAGGATTTGTCTGGCCCTTCCTCTACCCGGATTCCAAATGGGACTTCCGGCTCGAGCAGGTCCGTTCGATCAATGTCTCCGGGCACAAGTTCGGACTGGTCTATCCCGGCATCGGCTGGCTGATCTTCCGGGAGAAGGCCGACCTGGCCAAGGACCTCGTCTTCGAGGAGAACTACCTCGGCAAGACCGACTCGACGTTCACCCTGAACTTCTCCACCGGCTCGTCGATGGTTCTTGCCCAGTACTACAACTTCGTGCGCTACGGCCGTGCCGGTTACACCTACATCATGCAGAACATGCAGACCAACGCCCGCGTCCTCGCCGAGAAGCTGGAGGCCATGGGCCGGTTTGAGATCATCGGCCCCGACGCGGAGCAGCTTCCCCTGGTCGCGTTCCGGCTCGCGGCCGACACCGGGTACAACGAGTTCGACATTGCCTGGCAGCTCTCGGCCGAGCGCGGCTGGATGGTGCCGGCCTACACCCTGCCGCCGAACGCCCAGGACGTGACGATCATGCGGGCCCTGGTGAAGGAAACGATGAGCCGGGAGCACGTCGACACGCTCGCCCGGGACATCGAGGAGGCGTGCTCCACCCTGGCGAAGAAGGGCGGCGCGCACGAATCCGAACGCAATAAGGTCGTCACAGGCCCCGGACATTGACTATTACGGTGGCTGGCGGGTTGCCAGGCCCGGAGTCACGACTACTTCGGGAGGTCTGATGCCGGGCCGATTTTGGGGACGACGGGGCCGGCAGGTCAGTGAACAGGCCCGGGCCCGGGCCGATATCGCGGATCCGGTAAACAAGGAGATTGCGCTCCAGCTCACGTCCACCGCCGAGAACTCTACTCCTGACTGGACTACCTCTTATGGCTACATCGAGGACATCGGTGACGGACGGGGCTACACCGCCGGGCTGGTGGGCTGGTGCAGCGGCACCGGTGACATGCTCGAGCTTTTGCAGGCGTACACAAAATCCGCCCCGGGAAATCCGTTGCGGCAGCACCTGCCGCTGTTGGAGCAAATCATGGACGCAGCCTACGAAGACCGGCCTGCGCTGAGCCATCGGCTGTTGGACCCGTCCTTCGTGGCGGACTGGAGGTCGGCGGCGGGTGACCCTGCCTTCCAGCGGGCCCAGCAGGAGGAACGGGACCGGGTCTACTGGCGGCCGGCGCTGGAAGAGGCAGCCCGGGACGGGGTCGGGCCGCTGGGGCTTGCGATCTACTACGACGTATCGGTCAACCACGGCCCTGGGGACGATGAGGAGTCGTTCGGCGGCATCCTGGCCGCGGCACGGCGGGCGCGGCGCCCCCCGGCCCAGGGCGGGGACGAGTCCAAGTACCTCGCCGCCGTGGTGGACGCAAGGGTGAGGATCCTTAGGAGCTGGGGTGACTACCAGCGGAACGGGCGCCAGGACATCCACTACGGACTCCTGGAAGCTGGCAACCTTGAGCTCATTCCGCCGTTCAGCTGGTCCGTCTACGGCGACACATTTGAGCTCCGTTCCTACCCGCAACCAAAGTAGTTATCTACTGACCATTCCGCAGCCCCCAGCCAACGTGTGGATAGTGGCCCTGCCTGGTTCGTCCGGCTCAGGCCGCCTGCCAGCTGACAGGGAGCGACTTCAAGCCGTAGACGATGGTGCTGTCCATCCGTTCAAGCTGTGCTCCCGGGGCCAGGGCCAGCCCGGGGAGCCGGGACAGGACGGCTTCCAGTGCGATCTTTGCCTCGAGCCTGGCCAACGGGGCACCCAGGCAGAAGTGAATGCCGTGGCCGAACGCCAGATGCCGGATCTGGCCCCTGTCGACGTCGAACCGGTCAGGGTGCTGGAACTGTCGCTCGTCGCGGTTCGCGGAGCCGATCCAGGCCACCAGCGGGGCGCCGGCCGGAATGTGAACCTCGCCCAGGGTTGTGTCTGCAACCGTCACGCGGTACATCGACTGAACGGGCGAGCGGAAGCGGAGCACTTCTTCTATGGCCTGAGGAAGAAGTGATGGCTCCGCCAGGAGGCGCTCGATGGTGCCGGGCACTTCGGTGAAGCTGAGAACGGCATTGCCAATCAGATTAGTGGTTGTTTCATTGCCGGCGACGAGCAGCAGGCTGCAGAAGCCCAGCAGCTCGGCCACACTCAGTTTCTGCCCGTCAATCTCGGCGGAGAGCAGATTGCTGATCAGATCGTTCCCGGGCCGGCTCCGGCGCTCCTCGATCAGGTTCAGGAAGTATCCGGTCATTTCCATGTTGGTGGCGTGGTGGTCCTCGTCCGTCCCGCCGGCCCGCGTCTGGCTGACAATGACATCGGACCACTGCTTGAAGCGGTCACGGTCCTCGGCGGCTATGCCCATAAGTTCCGAGATCACGATGACCGGCAGCGGGTAGGCCAATGCCTGGATCAGGTCTGCTGTGCCGTGGGACGAGATTCCCTCCAGCAGCTCATCCGTGAGCGTTGAGATGCGGGGAGCGAGCGCGTCCACGGCTTTCGGCGTGAACGCCTGGGTGACCAGCGAGCGTAATTGCCGGTGCCGCGGCGGGTCGGTGGTGATCAGGCTGGCCGCGAACAGCTGACCAGTCTCGGACGGATCGTCGCCGCCCATCCGGGAGGAAAACCTGGCATGTTCGGAGAGCGCCCGCTGCACGTCGTCGTACCGGAAGACATGCCAGGTCCCCGATTGCTCGTCGTGGAAGACGGGTGCAGCCTCCCTCATCCGCCCGTAGTGGGGAAAGGGATTCAGCGAATTCTCATTTTCCGGCGCGAAGTCCATGGCTGGCCTCTCTGCTCAGCCCTGCGGCCTGTCCGTCTGGGCGAACCGTCGGGTTGATGGACCGTAAAAACCTGAGTTTAGCGAATGCCGCTCCGCGCGTCAGTAGAAAATCCAAGCCATCTCCCAGGGGGCCGGCGTGGCGGGACGCGCCCTACTGATCCTGCTGCCGGCGCACCATCTCGTTAATCCAGGCGGGCGCGAAGGGAGACGTGCAGCCCGGGGGAGTCGGGTAGTCCTTGAGCACCTGCAGACGCTCACCGACGGCGAGTGCCCGGGCGCGCTGCTCCGCGTGCTCGATCCCGATCTGAGCCAGGCAGTGGTTCATTGCCCACTGCAGGCGGTCCGGGGAGTCCTTCATTTCCGCCTCGATGACATCGAGCAACCCGGGAAGGTCCAAGCCCTCCGGGTTCTTCGCCACGCGTTCGGTGGTCAGTGCCCAACCGGCGCTCGCCACTACCGGATCCGGGTCGGCGAACCAGGCAAGGCGCAGCTCCTCGGCGTGCTGGTTCTTCTTCACCACGTAATTCACCAGCCAGTCGTGCACCTTGGGGGTGCGGGCCTGGCGCAACATGACGTCCAGCTCGCTCCGCTCGAACGCCTTCGGGCGGCAGATCAGGATGCTGAGCAAGCGCGCCGCCGTGTCACCCGTCGCCCAGAGCTGGCGCGCGAGTTCCTGCTGTGTCCTCAGCCGCTTCGCGATCGCGCGCAGTTTGCTGAGGTTCACACCGTGATTGTCGCCGTGTTTCTCGTTCACTGCGCGGGCCTTCGGGTCCTCGAGCGCGGCCAGCTCGGCCAACACCTCGGCCGCCGTCACCTCGGCCACCGTCGTTTCAGCCACCTCAGCCTCCTGTCTATCGCGTGTGACCCAGCCTAGTTGGGTCCGGCGGTTCCGGACACAGGTTGTTGCCAAAGCGACTCCAGAGGTCCAAGGTGAGGTAGATCACGTCAATGTCGGGTCCGGCGCGGCTTCTCAGGGACCCGCGCAGCTGCTTGGAGGTCACCCATGAGCACAACTGAAGACAAGGTGTTCGACGCAACTCCCGAAGGTGACGAACCGGAACTCAAGCGGGTCCTGGGACCCAAGCTCCTGCTCCTCTTTATCGTCGGCGACATCCTCGGCGCCGGTGTCTATGCCGTCACCGGAACCATGGCCGGCACGGTTGGCGGTCTCGTCTGGCTGCCGTTCCTGCTCGCGTTCATCGTCGCGACGCTGACCGCCTTCTCCTACCTTGAGCTTGTCACCCAGTACCCGCAGGCAGCCGGTGCAGCGCTCTACGCCCACAAGGCGTTCGGGATCCACTTCGTGACGTTCCTGGTTGCGTTCGCCGTCGTCTGCTCCGGCATCACCAGCGCCTCGACATCCGCGAACGTCCTCGCCCAGAACCTCTTTGGAGGCCTGGTGATCAACGGCTGGATGGAAATGCCGGGAGAGGGAGCGATCACCGCCGTCGCCATGGGCTTTATGCTGCTGCTGGCGGCGATCAACCTGCGCGGCGTGGGCGAGAGCGTGAAGTTCAACGTGGTGCTCACCCTCATCGAAATGACCGCGCTGTGCATTGTGATCGGCGTCGGCTTCTATGTGATGGCCCAAGGAACCGGGAACCTGGCGGAGGTCACGGTCTTCACGGACTCCCAGGACAAGGGCCTGTTCCTGGCAGTCACTGCAGCCACCTCCATCGCGTTCTTTGCCATGGTGGGTTTCGAGGACTCGGTCAACATGGTGGAGGAGACCCAGAATCCCGAGCGGATCTTCCCCCGGACCATGCTGACCGGTCTCGGCGTCGCGGTGGTCCTTTACATGCTGGTGGCGGTGTCCGTGGTCACCGTGCTCTCGCCCACCGAACTCGAAGGGATCAGGGAGGCCGAAGGCGCCGCGCTCCTCGAAGTGGTGCACAAGGGCTCACCTGACTTCCCGATCGACAAGGTCTTTCCGTTCCTGGCGGTCTTCGCCGTTGCCAACACCGCGTTGATCAACATGTTGATGGCCAGCCGCCTTATTTACGGCATGGCCCGCCAGCATGTCCTGCCGCGGCAGCTCGGAAGGGTTCTCCCGGTGCGCCGCACGCCGTGGGCCGGCATCGTCTTCTCAACCGTCCTCGCGCTGGGACTCATCTGGTACGTCACCAGCGACCCGGACAGCAACGTCGTGGCGAACCTCTCGGGTACGACGGCGTTCCTGCTGCTGTGCGTCTTTACCGTGGTGAATGTGGCCTGTCTGGTGCTCCGGGGCAAGCGGGACCCCAGCCGCAAGGTGTTCTTCACCTCGCCCGGGCAGCTTCCGGTGGTTGCGGCCCTGCTGTGTGCCTTCCTCGCCGGTCCGTGGGTCGGCCGGCCCGTCATCCAGTACCAGATCGCCGGGGGCCTGATGGCGATCGGCGTCGTGCTGTGGTTCATCACCTGGCTGATCACCAGGAAGTCCAACACCCGCCCGGGCGAACCGGTCGGCATTCAGAACGTCGGCAAGGATGACCAGGTCCCGCCGCTGCCGCCCGGCCACTGACCTTGTACCGAATCCGGTAGCCGTACCGGCGGCGCCGCCCTGCCCCGGGCGCTTGCCGGCGGCGCGGCGATGCCTAAATGGCGTCGGTTGCTGCCAGCCGGCCTGTACGGACCGCGTCGGCAAAGGCCTGGTAGTCCTGTTCGTTCTGGTCGGCGTAGCGGTCGGAGAAGTCGGTGATCGACCGGTCGAACTTGTCGCTCTTGCCCAGGTAAGCGGCGATCGCGATCGGATCGCCTGACCGTGCGTGGGCACGGGCGAGCGTCCATCCGCAGACGTGTGCATAGAGCGTCATGCCCATCGGTTTCATCGTCTCCACCACGGCTGAGCCCTTCATGTCACGCAGCTGGCGCCAGTACAGATACCGATTGTCCTGTTCCCCCTTCGTCCACCCGAGGAAGATGTCGCTCGCCGCCTGCATCATCCGCTGGCCCTGCACCACACGCTCGCCGGGCTGCTTGTAGCGGCTCTTCGGCAAGTGGTCCTCGAGCACTGATCTCGTGGCCTCCTTGACCTGCAGGAACAGTGGATCCTGCTCGTCGCGTCCCTGGAGCAAGGCGATGAACGCCCGGGTGCCGACGCTGCCGACTCCCACCACCTTGCGTGCGACGTCGATGACTTCGAAGCGCTCCAGCAGGATACGCCGGTCGTCGGGCAACGTGGCCCGGTAGGAACGAAGCTGCGAACGAATGACACGCTGGACTTTATCCCCGGACATGCCGTATGACTCACCCAGCTCCCGGACCGGGATGACGATTGGCGGCTGGCTGACGATCCGGTACTTCCCGTCCACGCGCTCGGCGAGCTTGGAAAGCGCCTGCAGGCTGTCACGGGTGTGGGCCTTTGCGACGTTTTGCCGTGCCGTCTTTCCCAAGCCTTGGGCAGCCTTCTTGAGGGCCTTGCCCTTCTGGCTTGCCACGGCCAGGTCGATGGTTTCCATCAGCTGCTCCTCGGACAGACGGGCATACCAGATGTCCAGGGTCCCCATCTGCGCGAACTCAGCCATTGCCTCGCGGTACGCCCGCACAGCGGCGACGGTGACATCGCGTGTTTCTTCCGCGGTGAACGCGTTGTTCCGCGCCGCGATGGTGAAGCTCGCGGCCATGCGTTTGACGTCGTACTCGAACGGGCCGGGAAGTGTCTCGTCGAAGTCGTTGAGGTCGAACAGCAGGGTCCGTTCCGGTGAGGCGAAGACGCCGAAGTTGGACAGGTGGGCGTCCCCGCACAGCTGGGTCACCAGGCCAGCCCGGGGGGTGTCTTTCAGGTCGGCCGCCATAATCTTGGCCGCACCGCGGTAAAACGTGAATGGCGAGACCAGCATCCGGCCGTGACGCACCGGCACCAGGTCCTGTTCCCGGGTGCGGTTCTGTTCCTCGAGCAATGCGACCGGATCGGGGCGGTCGGCGGCGCGAGTCCACCCTGTGTGGCTGGTGACAGGCGTCTGGTCCCGGCATCCTTTGCCGTTCGCAAGACGTTCCTCGACACTCGGGTGCTTGACTTTGGTCTCAACCATGATCGTCGACCTCCCACTTACGTCAGGGACCGCCACCGGCACTAAGTGCCCGGTGCCGGTCCCGGCTGAGCGCGCAAAGGCGCCTTGGCTCCGTGCTCATCAACATGGCCGCTTAGTCGCGTATCTCGACCGCCGTCACACTGCGATTCTGGCCCTGCAGCGCCCAATCGTCAACGCACCGCGGGGGCACCCTCGGTGCTGACGCGCCGCCCGCGCGCCGGCTCCATTGCTGCCCCTAACCTGGTTCCTTACGTGGATTGATGTCCGTGTGGCTACGGCCGGTTTCCTCCGGGCCCAGGGCCAGCCGGTGATGGAGCCTCTCGATCTGCTCCGTTAGCCGGGCGAGCTCCTCGCTGCTTGCGGATTGGCTGGCTCGTGTCCTCGCATCCGCTGCCGCAGCCACGCTTTCCACCAGCCAGGAAGACACGGTGGCCGTGACCATACTCAAGACGACGAAGCCGCCGATCATCAGGGCGGCGGCAGCCCAACGACCAAGGACGGTGACGGGATAAAACTCGCCATAACCAATGGTGGTGATGGTGACCATCGCCCACCACAGGGAATCACCCATCGTGGTGATATTCGCGTTCTCGGCGCCCTTTTCGAAGCTGAGAACGCTCAGGGCCACGGTGTAGACAAGAATGACGGCGGACGCAATGACGTAGGCCATGACGCGCGCCCTGATGGCCGTGCCGGGGGCCCGGTCCATGACTTGACGCAAGGAGAATGGCCGCAGGAGCCGCAATGGGCGCATCACCGGAAGTACCACCACCAGCAACTCAAAAGGATGGCGGATGAACCATCGACCCGGCCGGGGAGCCAGTAGTAGTTTCACGACGTAGTCGACGCCGAAGGCAGCCCATGTTGTCCAGATGACAATGAGCAGGGCATCCGCGTAGGGGGCTGGCGGTTCCGCGATGATCAGAATGGAATACGCCGCCAGGAAAAGGAAGGCCGCACCGACGAGGGGCCACTCGGAATACTTCTTCCACGTCTCTTGCTTCATGGCTGAATCGTAGGGCGTTGTTCCCCGGATGTCCCTAGAAAATGCCCGGCGATCCTCAACACAAAACGGTGAGGGTCCAGCGCGAAGAGGCACAGCCGTGTCAGGATCAGTTATGTCCCATCGACTGATGCTGCTCGACACCGCGTCACTGTACTTCCGCGCCTTCTACGGTGTGCCCGACACGATCCGCCGCGCCGACGGCACGCCGGTGAACGCCGTGCGCGGCCTGCTCGACATGATCGCCCGGCTGACCGTCGACTACGACGCCACGCACCTCGTGGCGTGCTGGGACGACGACTGGCGGCCGCAGTGGCGGGTGGACCTTATCCCGACGTACAAGTCACACCGGGTCGCCGAGGTCGTTAAGGGTGCCCCCGACGTCGAGGTTGTGCCGGACGCGCTCACGGGACAGATCCCTATGATCCGCAGGGTGCTCGACCTCGCGGGCATCGCCGTCGTGGGGGCCGCCGGCCATGAGGCCGACGACGTCATCGGCACCTATGCCAGCCACGCCGGGTTTCCCGTCGACGTCGTGACGGGGGACCGCGACCTCTTCCAGGTGGTCGACGACGCCCGTCAGGTCCGGGTGGTCTACACCGCGCGCGGCATGAAGAACCTCGAAGTCCTCACCGACGCGGTGGTCGTCGAAAAGTACCGCGTCCTGCCCGCCCAGTACGCCGACTACGCGACCCTCCGCGGCGACACCTCCGACGGACTTCCCGGTGTCCCCGGCATCGGTGAGAAGACCGCCGCATCCCTGCTGGGGGAGTACGGCACGCTTGACGGGCTGCTCGCGGAGGCGGCGGACGCTGGAAGCGGACTGCCAGCGTCCGTGCGGTCGAAGCTCGCTGCGGCCGCGGACTATCTTGCGGTCGCTCCCGCCGTCGTGGGTGTTGTCCGCGACCTCGAGCTGCCCACGCTCGAGGAGGCCGGCGCGGAACTGCGCCCTGTCGCCGGCGAGTCTCGCGCCGAGCTGGAGCGTCTTGCGGATGACTGGAACCTCGGCGGTTCGGTCAGGCGGCTCCTTGAGGCGCTGGACCGGCGCCGTTGAGCGCCGTCCACATTTGTTGACGCCGGTGACGGAGGGCCGACGACGCGGTGACCGACTGCGATTAAGGGGGCGGCGATTAGACCGACGGCGATGAGTGCCACGACGCCGATGCCAGGAGCGCGAAGAGCGGTTCGAAGTTGTACCTGCGGGTGCTGTTGCTCATCACGACGACGCCCAGACCGCGGTCGGGATAAAGGCGCATGACGTTCCAGAAGCCCGCGCCGGCGCCGAAATGCTCCACCCAGTTTGCGTTGGTCTTGGTGGGCCGGCGAAACCACCCGGTTCCGTGGTCGAAGGGCTTGCCGGCCTGGTCAATGGAGCGCATGCGTCGGGCGGTGTGGGCGGAGAGGACCCGGACGCCGTCGAGCTCGCCGTCGCGCAGGTGCAGGCGAAGGAACCTGCCGGCGTCCAAAACGTCGCCCACCAGTCCGCCGTAGGCGGGCCCGTCCACGTAGAACGGGTTCAGTGACAGATATGGCCCGTGGCGGTCTCCGGCGATCCCGCCTGGCAGCAGGCCGCGCAGCACGGGGTCCACGATCCGGGGCGCCTTGACGTACCCGGTCGCTTTGTCCGCACCGTCTCCATAGCGGAACCCGGTGTGTTCCATGCCCGCAGGATGCAGGACGGACTGCCGGATATACGCCTCGAAGGGCACCCCTGCCGCGGCGGCGATGACCTCTCCGGCGGCAAGGTACCCGACGTTGGAGTACCTGGCGCTCTGCCCGGCCGGGCGGCGGTTGGCACGGCGCCTGCTCATGAGGCGCCGGAGCAGCGCCCCGGGATCCGGCGGATCCGCGCCGGCCGGGTGGACCCAGCGCACGGGCATCGGGTTGCCGAAACCGGCGGTGTGGTTGAGTAACTGGCCAACACTCGGCGGCGTCGTCCCCTGCGCGTGGAGGTACCCGACATACTCCTCGGCCGGGGCCTTCAGATCGAGGCGGCCCTCGTCCACGAGCCGGAGCGCAGCTGTCGCGGTCACAATCTTGGACATGGAGAACCACAGATACGACGTCGAGGCGGTCGCCCGCGTGTTCGCTGCGCGGTTGGCGAGGCCGTACCCGGCAGCGAGGAGCGTCCCCTCCCGATTCACCACGGCCATCGACAGGCCCGGGACGCCGCCCCGGCGCATCATCGTGGCGACCGCCGCCGTCACGCCGCGGGGTGGTGTGCCCGGTCCGGACCTGTCCATGTGTCAGACGGCGTAGCGAAGAATTCCGGCGGCCTGCGCCTTCTCCGGCATGTCGGATTGGCGCACGGCAAGAACCCGGGCACCTGTTCCGAGTGCCCGCCGGGCGATTTCCTCGATCACATCGTTGCCCGCGTCCGCGTCCAGGGTGAGTGCGCCGTCGTCCCCGACCGAACCGTTGACCACGGCGTCCATGTCCACAACAAGCGTCTCCACCGCGCCGAAGGCAGCGGCCCGGGCCAGATCGCTGAGGTCCGTCGCCGCGCGGCCGTTGGTGCGACGCTCTTCAAATGTCGATTTCAAAGCCACAAGATCGGCCGCGTAGATTCGGTCCAGCACACCGCGCGCGGCGTCCGCCAACTGGGTCGGGGTCAGTTCGTCGGGATTCCCCTCGATGGCCTCAGCAGCGACGTGTGCGTATCCCGTGAGATTGCGGTAGATGCTCCTCAGCGGCTCCGCCGCAGCGATCACCAGCGGCAAGGACTGTCCGTTCAACATCGGACGCAGCACTTGGTCGACGGACCGGGCGTACTGGGTCAGCCGCACCTTCCGTCCCTCGTCGCCCTGCAGCCGCCCGGAGGGGGCGCGGCCGCCGATCGAATCGAGCCCCACGGCACTCGCTGCATCGCGCGGCATCCCCGGGACCGTGACTTCTTCGGCCGGCCGGTCGGCCGAGACTTCCACGAGCCGCGCCCCGTTCTGCGAGATCGCGAGCACAAGCGCCGCGTTCGGGAAGGTTGAGGCGCGAAGGAGCGGTGTGATGGCGAACCGGTCAGTCACACTCACGTGGTCCTCGAGGTCGTTGGGCAGACGGAACTCAAGAATCGACGTCGGCGTCGCGAAGATGGCCAGACTGCGGCCCATGTCGAACCAGAACTCCGGGGACTCCAACAGCTCGTGGAGAAACGCCTCTACGGCGGCGACGGATTCCTTGTCGCCGCCCTCCTGCAGTTGCTTGACGGCAGAACCGAACAAAGAACGCGCTTTGGTCTGATTCTTCTCCGAATCGGCCGGGACGCTGCTCGTCGAAAGATAGACGGTGACGCTGTGCGGATCGCGTGCGGCCGCCAGGCGTTCCAGGTCGTACCGGGTCGGCATGTCTATATGCATGGGGTGCTCCTCATTGTTATCCCTGCGGTGTTCTTATCTCTGCGTCGAAAAGCATGACGACGGGCCTGGTCCACCTGCTTGCTGCTGACTGCCCCGCCGGAGGGCCGGCAATACCGGATCAGCCCAGCATCAGACCCCCAACTGCTCGTGTCAACAGACGGTGGAAACGGCACATGATCCGGTTCATGCAATCAGCGTCAGGGTAGAGAAACGGCCTTGACGCAGGGATCCAACGCGGAGCACGCTCGTTACAGGCCCTCCGGCATTTCCGGACTGCGCACAACCTTGATCCGGCAGAACCTTGGCGCCCCAGGTCCACACCTTGAACACTGACTTGAGGAGAGCACCATGAGCCCACAATTCAACGAGCTGCTGACCCGCCAGGTCGGCAACGAGTTCGCAGCGTCGCAGCAGTACATCGCCATCGCCGCCTGGTTCGACGGGCAGGACCTTCCCCAGCTGGCCAAGCACTTCTACCGCCAGTCCCTGGAGGAGCGGAACCACGCCATGATGATGGTGCGCTACATCCTGGACCGCGGTATCAAGATCACCATCCCGGGGATTGACCCGGTCCGGAACGACTTCACATCGGCAGAGGAACCCTTGGTCCTTGCCCTCGCCCAGGAGGTTGAGGTCACGGACCGCATCAAGGAACTTTTCGCCGCGGCCCGGGCGGAAAACGACCCCCTGGGTGAACAGTTCATGTTGTGGTTCCTTAAGGAGCAGGTGGAGGAGGTCGCATCGATGTCCACGCTGCTCAACGTCGCCCGCCGGGCAGACAACCTTTTCGACGTCGAGACCTTCCTGGCCCGAGAACGGGTGGGAGACGCCGGCCAGCACGGGGGAGGAGGGCACGGCGGCCATCACGGCCACGGAGGCGGCCACGGCGGACCGCCCGAGGACACCGGCACACCGGAAGCCGCCGGCGGCTCACTCTAGCGAAGAAGAGACCTTGCCGGCGGCGAACGCCATCCTGCAATAATCAGACCATGGTGCTGAGGTATACCTTCACGGCCCGCCTGTGGCTGTATCCGGGCGAAGCCGGGTGGCACTTCCTCACGGTTCCAGGGAAGGTCGCGGCGGACGTCCGGGAGGACACCCTGACGATCCGCCGGGGCTTCGGCTCCGTCAAAATCACGGCCACCATCTCCGGACACCGCTGGTCCACGTCCCTGTTCCCGGACAGCCGGAGCGGTTCCTACCTGCTGCCCGTCAAGAAGACCATCAGGACCGCAGCAGGAATCGAAGCCGGAGACCAGGTCAGCGTCGACGTCGGAGTGCCCGACGCCGGAGTGCCCGACGCCGGTTGAGCAGCCGGTGATGTTCCAGATCCGATCCGGATGCTCCTGCGCAACTAGCCGCCGCTCTGGCGCGCACCGGGCAAAGGGGGCGAGAATGGGCACGTGCTCCCCACTAGCCCCGGGGACGGCGAGGTGATGAACGCCGCCGCTCGAAAGATCCAGCGCATCTACCTGACGCTGACGCTGGGCAATACCCTTGCGGCCTCGTTCATCTGGGGGATCAACACCCTCTTCCTGCTGGACGCCGGACTCAGCAATCTGGAGGCTTTTGCGGCAAATGCCTTTTTCACGGCCGGGATGGTCCTGTTCGAGGTGCCCACCGGAGTGATTGCCGACGGGTGGGGCCGGCGCGTGTCGTTCCTGCTCGGCACGGCGACACTGGCCGTCTCCACGTACCTCTACTACCTGCTCTGGCAGCTGTCCGCCCCCTTCTGGTGGTGGGCGGTGGTGTCCGTTTTGCTCGGGCTGGGATTCACCTTCTTCTCCGGAGCGGTGGAAGCCTGGCTCGTGGACGCGTTGCGGTTTTCGGGGTATGAGGGCGGGCTGGAGACGGTGCTCGGGAGGGGACTGATGGTCTCCGGCGTTGCGATGCTCGCCGGCTCGGTCGCCGGCGGCGTGATCGCGCAGGCCACCGACCTAGGCGTGCCGTTCCTGCTGCGGGTGGGAGTGCTGCTGGTCATGTTCGCCGTGGCCTTTTGGCTGATGCGCGACGTCGGGTTCACCCCCGAGCGCTCAGGGCATCCGCTCCGTGCGACCCGTGCCGTACTTTCCGCCTCGATTGAGAACGGACTGAAAAACCCGCCGGTGCGTTACGTGATGCTGGCCGCGCCGTTCAGCGCCGGCGTCGGGATCTACGTTTTCTACGCCCTTCAGCCGTACCTGCTGGAGCTTTTTGGTGATCCGGGCGCGTACTCGGTGGCGGGCCTGGCGGCGGCCATCGTGGCCGGCGCCCAGGTGCTAGGCGGCTGGCTGGCCCCCCGGATCCGGCGCCTGGTCGGCCGGCGGACGACCGTGTTGATCCTGAGCAGCGTCGTGAGCTCCTTGCTGCTGGTGGTGCTCGGGTTCACGCGGATTTTCTGGGTGGCACTGGCGCTGCTGGCGCTCTGGGCGCTGGTCTCCTCGGCGGGCACCCCGGTGCGCCAGGCCTACCTGAATGACATGATCGCGTCGAAGCAGCGCGCAACAGTGCTCAGTTTCGACTCGCTGATGGGATCAAGCGGCGGCGTCGTGGTCCAGCCGCTGCTCGGCAGGGCGGCCGATGTGTACGGCTATTCCGCCTCGCTGGCGATTGCCGGCGTCATCGAGCTGATCGCGGCGCCCTTCCTGCTGGCGAGCCGGCGTCAGCACCCCGCGGCCGACCGCGCCAATACCTCGACGGCGGCGGATTCCGCGCAGTCTTGACTCTGCCGGGCCCAAGCCTAGGATAGTGCGCATCAGCACCTTCCGGGCGTTGACAGGGGTGGCCGGCGCCGGTGCTGGGACGGATGACTGCCAGTGACCCGAGGCCCGGGTTTGCACGACGCGGCCCGGTTCTCCGGCCTGACGGCCACATCATTTTGCAGTGTGGATGGCAGCTGGGTGGCTTCCGAAAAGATGATCAACGCTGATCACGAGGGAGAAATTAGTCATGCTGAAGGATCTTGAAATCAACGCCGTCCTCCCCGCCAAGGACATCGCCCGGGCGAGGACCTATTACCGTGACGTTTTGGGGCTGGAGCCCGCGGACACCGTGGACGAGGAGAACCTCATCTACCGCTGCGGGAACGGTACAGCATTTCTGCTGTACCGGAGCGACTTTGCGGGTACCGCGAAAAGCACCCAGATGGGCTGGGGAACGGACAACTTCGACGCCGAGGTGGAGGACCTCCGCGGCCGCGGCGTGGTGTTCGAAGAGTACGACTTTCCGGGCCTGAAAACTGAAAACGGGGTCGCGGACACCCCGATGGGCAAAGCCGCCTGGTTCCTGGACAGCGAGGGAAACATCCTGAATCTCTTCCAGCGCCCGTAGCTGTGGTCAGCGTTTCCTGCGAAGCCAGGGGCCCAGGAGCCTGGTGGTCACGGGAAGGAAGATGTAGGTCATCAGCGGAGTGAGGAGGCAGACGGTCAACAGCACTTGCAGGGGCAGCGGCCAGTCACCGGTCAGCGGGTGCAGCAGGAAATTGGCCAGCAGGCTGAGCGGAAAAAAGGGAAGAAAAATACTGACCATTTGCTTCCAGCGGGGAGGCACTACGGTCTCGGGCACGGTGACAAGGGCATCGCCGGGCTGGGCGAACCAGCCCTCGATGCCCGTCCGCCGTTCAACCTGGGTTACTTCCACGAGGTCCGCCGCGCTGTCAATCCACCAGCGCCGTTCGTCCGACTGTTCCCAGTCGTTCAGCAGACCCGCATCGGCGAAGCGGTACAGCATGTGCCATTCGTTCGAATCAGCGGCTGAGCGTACCCAGCCGGACCCGAGATAGCCTGGCCACTCGCGGGCCAGTTCCTGGCCGGCATGGGCCCAGGCGCTGGCCTGCCGGGTCCGGCCAGGCTGGACTGTCCGCACAACGGATACGGTGACGGGCTGGGGGCGCAAGTCAGGAAGGGTCACTGCACCAATCTTACCGGCGACGCGAACCCCTCGCGCCGGCGCAGGACGTCGTCGGGCCGGTGTCAGTCCCCGGACTCGGCGTTGAGCTCGGCTTCAAGCTCCGCCTCGATCACCGCGACGGCGAAGCCCAGCGCGCGGGCGAGGTTGCCGGACGCCGCCACAACCCGGGGAGTGCCGACGACCGGCGCGACGGCGATGAGGATACCCTGCACGTCCTCCAGGGTGATGCCGACGTCGCTCGCGGTACCGGCGTTGAGCAGGTAGGACGCAGGCGGGGCATCCACCGCCACGAGCGCCGCGATCCGGGCCAGCATGATCTCACGGTCATCGAGATTGCAGCGGTCGATCGATACGGCGGTGATCTCGGCGAGTGCGTCGAGGACGGGGGTTTCTTCTTCGGCCATGATCATGTCTCCATCTGGTCGCGGCGGTTATGGGCTGAGGCAGTTCCGGGTTGGGGCGGTTGGATGCGGAGGCGGGTGGATGCTCGGTGACGCGATGCCAACCGGTCTCCGCCACCCGCCATGCAACGTATCCCGCCACCGCGGAGGTCAGCATCACCCGCAGGGGATGACCCGATCAGCGGCCACCCCAAGCGGGCAACCCGGACACATCCTGAACCCATCCATGCGGAAACCACTCCGGCCCGGCTCCTTACTTTGAAGGGCCTTTCAGGCCTACAGTTGGGCTTCTAGAACTGTCGACAGGAGTGCCCCATGATTACCCTGCAGATCGAACACCGGGTCCGGGATTTCGGCATGTGGAGGAGGGCATTCGACAGCGACCCGCTGAACCGTGCCGCCTCCGGGGTGCGGTCCTACCGAATCTCGCGTCCGCTGGACCAGGAGGACTACGTGATGCTCGAGATGGATTTCGATACTCAGGCTGCGGCCGTGGATTTTCTCGGCCGGCTGCAGAACGACACCTGGAAAACGGGGGTGACAGCGCCGGCCCTGATCGGTGAACCATCGACCAGGATCATCGAGACGGTCGCGATCGAGATGGTGGCAGCAGTCTAGGACCGACGTACTTGCCGGGGCTGGGTGCGGCCGCGTCATCGGGGGCCCTCGCCGGGGCCCGGTAACGGCGTGCCGTTCCTCGTGCGCACCGCCAGGCCGGCGCAGTGACACCCCGGTAACGCCGGCCAGGGTGCCGGGGATAACCTTGTTGTATGACTGCCGCAGCCCCTCCAGCCGTCGCCTTTGACGGACGCTTTGCCCGGGAGCTTTCGGAGCTGGCCATTCCTTGGCAGGCCGAGGAGGCGCCGGAACCGCACCTCCTGGTCCTCAACGAGCCTTTGGCCGCCGAGCTTGGGCTGGATCCTGACTATCTGCACGAAAGCGACGGCGTGCGTTTCCTGATCGGAAACCTGGTGCCCGGCGGCGCCACCCCGGTGGCGCAGGCCTATGCCGGGCACCAGTTCGGCTGGCTGGCCCCCCGCCTCGGTGATGGGCGCGCCCTCCTGCTCGGGGAGATCACCGACACGGAAGGGCATCTTCGCGATGTCCACCTCAAGGGCTCGGGGCGCACGCCGTTCGCCCGCGGCGGCGACGGTCTCGCCGTCGTCGGCCCGATGCTGCGGGAGTACATCGTCAGTGAGGCTATGCACGCCATGGGCATCCCGACGACGCGGTCCCTGGCCGTCGTGGCGACGGGGCGCCCCGTGCGCCGCGACACCATGTTGCCGGGTGCGGTGCTCACCCGGGTCGCAAGCAGCCACCTGCGCGTCGGCACCTTCCAGTACGCCCGCGCCACCGGCGACCTCAGCCTCCTGCGCCGCCTCGCCGATCATGCGATCGCCCGGCACTTCCCCGGCGCGGCTGAGGCCGAACAGCCCTATCTTGTGCTGTTCCAGTCGGTGATAGCCGCCCAGGCGGCGCTGGTGGCCCAGTGGATGCTGGTGGGTTTCGTCCACGGGGTCATGAACACCGACAACATGACAATCTCCGGCGAGACGATTGACTACGGTCCCTGCGCCTTCCTCGACGCTTTTGACCCGGCCGCGGTCTACAGCTCGATCGACGAGACCGGACGCTACGCCTACGGCAACCAGCCCCTGGTGGCGGAATGGAACCTCACGCGGCTCGCGGAGGCCCTCCTTCCCCTCTTCCACGATGAGCAGGAGCAGGCGGTTGCCCTGGCGCAGGAGGCCCTTGCCGGTTTCCGCCGGCAGTACAGCGCAGCGTGGTCGGCCGGTATGCAGGCCAAGCTCGGTCTGCCGGACGGCCTCGACGACGACGTGGCCTCGCCGCTCGTGGACGAGTTGCTCAGCCTTATGCAGGCTTCCCGCGCTGACCACACATCGTTCTTCCGGAGCCTTGGCGCCGCAGCCCGCGGCCATACGGTACCTGCGCGAAGCCTTTTCACCGACACGGCGGCGTTCGATGCGTGGGCCGCGCGCTGGAGGGCCCTAAACCCCGACGCCGACGCGATGGACCGGGTCAACCCGGCTTACATCCCGCGCAACCACCTGGTCGAGGAGGCCCTCGACGCCGCCACGGGGGGCGATCTGGACCCGCTCCGCCGTCTGCTCGAGGCCGTGACCAGCCCCTATGACGAACGGCCTGGTCTGGAGCGCTACGCCACCGCCGCGCCGAAAGAATTCGGCCCGTACCGGACGTTCTGCGGAACCTAGCGGCAGGCCGTGAGAACGGCGCCGCCGTCGCCGTCGGGCCGGCCGGCAGGCCTTGCTTGGACCGGCGGCTCGTGAGCAACCAGGGCATCTCTCCCATCCCGTGTATTAGGCCTGGGCGCACTCCTCAAGCCGTGCAGGCGCAGTGGCGTCTGTGTGCGGGGGAGTCACGCCAGTGACAGGAACAGCTTCTCCAGATCCTTGGTGTCCATGCTGGAGTCGTTCCGGGCCGCGCACTGCTCCAGCCCGCTGGCAATGATGGCGAAGCCCGCCCTGTCCAGCGCTTTCGAGACGGCGGCCAGCTGCGTCACGGTGTCCTTGCAGTCACGGCCCTCCTCAAGCATCCGGATGACAGCCCCCAGCTGCCCCTGGGCACGCTTGAGTCGGTTGATGGTGGGTTTCAGGTCTGCTGAATCAAGGTCCATGGGGGCTCCAAAGCTAGGGATGGCTATACCCAAGAATATACCCCCCTAGGTATTTTTGACTACCCCCAGGGGTATCTGCAATACTCGGTGGGGTATTCAGTTCTCTGTTAGACCGTCTCGAAAGGACACCCATGACGCCCTCCTCTGCTTCTCCCGCCAAGGCTTCCCAATCCGCACAGGCCGTCACCTCGCTGGCGCCGGAAACGCTGCGCAGCTGGTTCCAGGAGCACCAGGACCTCATCGTGATCGATGTCCGCTCGGCCGCCGAGTTCGAAAACATGCACATCCGCGGCTCCTACAACGTCCCGCTGCCGCTGCTTTCCGAGCACACCGATGAGCTCGCCGCCCGCCTGGGCAGCCGCGTTGTGCTGGTCTGCCAGTCGGGAGCACGGGCCGAGCAGGCACGGCAGCGCCTGGGTGGCGCGGGCATCAGCAACGCGTACGTCCTGGCCGGCGGAGCCCCCGGGTTTGCCGAAGCGGGCGGAGACGTGGTCCGCGGCAAGTCACGCTGGGACCTGGAGCGCCAGGTCCGGCTCGCCGCCGGTTCACTCGTCGTGCTGGGCCTTGCCGGAGGCAAGTTCATCTCACCTAAAATCCGGCTTCTCGCCGGGGGCATCGGCGCCGGCCTGACCTTCTCGGCCGCCACCAACACCTGTGCCATGGGCAAAGCGATTTCCGCAATGCCTTGGAACAAGGCCGCTGAGGAGCCGACCCGCGAATCGGCCATCCTGCGGTTTCCTGTAGCGGCTGACGTGACCCCGGAGTCCAAGGCCTCATGACCGCCACGCTGATTCTCGTTCTGGCCCTGTCGGTGCTCATCGGGCTCTCGCTCGGTGTGCTCGGCGGCGGCGGATCCATCCTCACGGTGCCCATCCTGGTCTATGTGGCCGGATTCGAAGCCAAGGAAGCGATTGCCGCGTCCCTTTTCGTGGTCGGGGTGACCTCGGCCGTCAGTGTCGTCAGCCACGCCCGCGCCGGGCGCGTGATGTGGCGCACCGGCCTCCTCTTCGGAGCCGCCGGCATGGCCGGTGCCTTCGTGGGCGGACTCCTGGGCGGGCACATCCCAGGACAGATCCTCCTGATTGCGTTTGCCCTCATGATGGTGGCCACGTCCATCGCCATGATCCGTGGACGCAAGAAGAAGGCTGACGCGGACACCGGGGCGCCCAAGCACACCGAACTGCCGCTGTTCCGGGTCCTGCTCGACGGACTCGTCGTCGGCCTGGTCACCGGCCTGGTGGGCGCCGGCGGCGGATTCCTGGTGGTTCCGGCCCTGGCGCTGCTCGGCGGACTGCCGATGGCAATCGCCGTCGGCACCTCGCTCGTGGTGATCGCAATGAAGTCCTTCGCCGGCCTAGCCGGCTATCTCACCACCGTGCAGCTGGACTGGGGGATCACCCTGGCCGTTACGGCGGCCGCCATAGTGGGCACCCTGATCGGGTCCAAGCTCGCCGGCCGCATTCCCGAAGCAGCCCTGCGCAAGGGCTTCGGCTGGTTCGTGCAGGTGATGGGCGCCTTTGTCCTCATCCAGCAGGCCCCGGTAGACCTGCGCGGACCCATCGCCCTGGCGGTCGCGGGCACCGCCGTTGTCGCGGCGGCCGTCTGCTGGCTTTTTGTCCGGTCCTGCCCGCTGCGCAAGTCCAACCGCACCACCCGAAACCGGGACATCCAGCCCACTCCGGTCTGACGCGCCCACTTCCACCCACTCCCGACACGAAAGGCATCACCATGGCAGAAATCAGCATCACCGAAGCGGACCAGCGCCGGAACCAGGCGCAGCTCCTGGACGTCCGCGAGGACTTCGAAGTCGCCGAAGGCATGATTCCCGGCGCGCTCCACATCCCCATGGGCGAGCTGCAGGCCAGGCTGGCAGAACTGGACCCGGAAATTCCGGTCATCGCCATCTGCCGTAGCGGCAACCGCAGCGCCCGCGTGGCGGATGCCCTCAACGGTGCCGGCTTCACGGCAGACACCATGGACGGCGGAATGATCGCGTGGACCCGCGCGGGCCTGCCCACCACCTGACCCGCCACTGGGCAACAGCCCGCCAGAAGACCAACCACCCGGAGGAACGGAACCAGACATGGCAACCATCGACATCACCGAAAAGACCCTCGCCGAAACGCTGGAAACCAACGACATTGTCCTGATCGACTTCTGGGCGGGCTGGTGCGGCCCCTGCCGCATGTTCGCCCCCACCTATGAGGCGGCTTCGGTGAAGCACCCCGACGTCATCTTCGCGAAGGTGGACACCGAGGCCGAACAGGCCCTGGCGGCTGCCGCCGGAATCACCTCGATCCCCACGCTGATGGCCTTCCGCGACAAGACCCTCGTCTTCTCGCAGCCTGGAGCGCTCAACGCCTCGGGCCTGGACCAGGTCATCGAGGGTGTAAAGAACCTGGACATGGCCACCGTGCGGGCCCAAGCGGCGCAGCCACAGGGCTGACCGGCGCGCCGGCTGAAGTCCGCGCGGCGAAATTTCGGGGGAGGGGCGACGGATGCTCCGGCCGCCACCCGCCTTGCGGGATACCCCCCGGGGTATTATTATTGTTAGTAGTCGACGGGGTTACCCCCACTCTTTACGAAGGAGAGCACATGCTTCTGGAACGCATTTATGACGAGGACCTCGCCCAGGCCAGCTACCTGATCGGCTGCCAGGCCAAGGGTGAAGCGGTAGTAGTGGACGGCCGCCGCGACATCGCGGTGTACCAGTCCCTGGCCGCGAAAAATGGCATGAAGATCGTGGCGGTCACCGAGACCCACATCCACGCCGATTACCTCTCCGGCACGCGTGAGCTTGCCGCGGCCACCGGGGCGAAGATCTACGTTTCCGGCGAAGGCGGACCGGACTGGCAGTACGAATTCGACGGGGAGCGGCTGTTCGACGGCGACACGATCACCCTGGGCAACATCACCATCAAGGCACTGCACACCCCGGGACACACCCCGGAGCACCTCTCCTTCCTGGTGACCGACGGCGCGTTCAGCGACCAGGCCGGGTACCTGCTCTCGGGTGACTTTGTGTTCTCCGGTGACCTGGGCCGCCCGGACCTGCTGGATGAAGCCGCCGGCGGGGTGGACACCCGCTTCGAGGGGGCGAAGCAGCTGTTCGCGAGCCTGCGGGACAAGTTCCTGACCCTGCCGGACTATGTCCAGGTGCACCCGGCCCACGGCGCCGGCAGCGCCTGCGGCAAGGCCCTCGGCGCGATCCCGTCCTCCACGGTCGGCTACGAGCGCCTCTACGCGTGGTGGGGCCCGTACCTGGCGGCCAACGACGAGCAGGGTTTCATCGATGAACTCCTCGACGGCCAGCCCGACGCGCACGCATACTTCGGCCGGATGAAGCGGGAAAACCGTGAGGGCCCGGCGGTGATGGGCGAACGCGCACCGCTGCAGGAACTGGACCTCAACACTGTGGCGCAGGACCTCGCGGCGGACAAGGTGACGTTCATCGACACCCGCCCCAATGACCAGGTCCACCAGGGCACCGTGACCGGTTCCCTGAACGTCCCGGCCGGGAAGTCCGTGGCGAGCTTCGGCGCCTGGGTGGTGAACCCCGAAACCGATCCGAACCCGCTGGTGCTGCTGGCTCCGGACCAGGACGCCGCGCAGGACATGTGGGACCACCTGGTCCGCGTCGGCATCGACAAGGTTGCCGGATACGTCACCGGCTTCGAGGGCCTGCCCGTCAGCACCCCGAAACTCATCCAGCCCGAAGAGCTCGACGGCTTCGACGCGGCCATGATCCTGGACGTGCGGAACCGCACCGAACACACCGCCGGCCACGTTCCGGGTTCCTACCAGCTCAGCGGCGGCCGCGTGATGTGGCACCTGGATGAGCTCCCGGCCCAAGGCACCATCGTGAGCTACTGCCAGAGCGGCGTACGCAACTCGGTCGCGGCCAGCGCCCTGCGCCGCGCCGGCTACGACGTCGTCGAACTCGACGGCAGCTACGCCGCGTGGACCGCACGGCAGCAGGAGCTGGATACCGTTTCCGCCCGCTAACCCGCACTACCGGCACTAACTGACCGATACCACTGGCGGTGGCCCTGAACACCAGGGCCGCCGCCAGCGTTCGTCCCAACCATGTGGAGCAGCATGACATCCGGCAACACCAATTCACTGCAGCAGGGCCGCCGCGCCGGCATCACGCTGGGCCTGCGGCAGAATCTGGCCCAGTTCATGCTCCTCGTCGCCGTGAACGCCCTGGTGGGCGGCACGCTTGGCCAGGAACGCACCGTCCTTCCGCTGCTGGCCGGGCAGGTCTTCCACCTTGACCTGTACACGTCGGCGCTGACCTACATCCTCGCCTTCGGTCTCGCCAAGGCCGCCACCAACTACTTCGCCGGCACCCTGTCCGACCGCTTCGGCCGCAAACCCGTCCTGATCGCGGGCTGGCTCATCGCCCTGCCGGTGCCGGTGATGCTCATCTTCGGACCCTCCTGGAGCTGGATTGTTGCCGCCAATGTGATCCTGGGCATCAGCCAGGGCCTCACCTGGTCCACCACCGTCGTGATGAAGATGGACCTGGTGGGCCCGTCCCGGCGGGGCCTGGCCATGGGCCTGAACGAGGCGGCCGGGTACCTGGGCGTGGCCGGCACCGCGCTCGCCACCGGCTACATTGCCGCCAACTACGGATTGCGGCCCGGACCGTTCCTGCTCGGCGCGGCGTACATCGCGCTGGGCCTCGGACTGTCGGTCTTCGCTGTGAAGGAAACCCAGGGCCACGCCCGGCTTGAAGCCGCCAACCACACGAACGCCCACGCCGACGCCCACGGGCACTTGAGCAACCGCGAGATTTTCACCCTCACCAGCTTCCGGGACAAGTCACTGTCTTCGGTCAGCCAGGCCGGGATGGTCAACAACCTCAACGACGGACTGGCCTGGGGCCTCTTCCCGGTCCTCTTCGCCGCTGCCGGACTGACGATCGAAAAGATCGGCATCCTCGCCGCCGTCTACCCGGCCGTCTGGGGCGCCGCGCAGCTCGTCACCGGGGCGTTGTCGGACAGGTACGGCCGGAAGTGGCTGATCGTCGGCGGCATGCTTGTCCAGGCCGCCGCCCTGGCGATGATCGCCGTCGGCGAGGACTTCGGGATCTGGCTCACGGCCGCCGCGCTCCTCGGTCTGGGCACGGCCATGGTGTACCCCACCCTGCTGGCGGCCATCGGCGACGTCGCGCATCCGGAATGGCGCGCCCGCTCGGTGGGCATCTACCGGCTCTGGCGCGACGGCGGCTTCGCTGTGGGCGCGCTGCTCTCCGGGATCGTCGCCGATGCGTACGGCATTCCGGCCGCCGTCGGAGTCGTCGCCGGACTGACGGCGTTGTCCGGACTCCTCGTGGCCGTCCGCATGCGCGGCAAGGATCACCACCGCCTGGCCTGACGTGGGGGCGAGTCTCTGGCAGACCGCCCGGTCTAGCCCGGCACCGTCAGGCCGGGTAGACGCCTTCGGTGGGCGCCCCGGGTTTCACGGCCGCCCGCTGGGTGGCTCCTCGGCCCGCCGCGGGGCCACCGTGACGGCGGAAACGAGTTTCAGCCCGGGATGCAGCTGGTCGCCGCCGTCCACGACGCCGGTCTGCCACCACAGTTTCAGCCCCTCCGGCGCCACCTCCAGGCAGGCCAGGTTGTTGTCGAACCACGGCCCCTTGACGCCGGACCAGCGGAACGGCGGATCCGGAACCTTGGCCGAGCGCGCAACCAGGGCGCCCACCGGTGTGGCCAGACCGTAGGACATGACGGCCGCGAAGGACCTCATCAGCCGGGGCAGCGGGTTTCGGATGGGGGAGCAGACGGCCTGCATGATCCTGCTGCCGGAGGTGCGCTCCACCTCCGAGACGTAGGAGTAGTGGACGTCTCCGGAGAGAAAAGTAACGGTTTCCGGGGCCTGGCCGCGTTTGCCGTCGGCCACCTCGTTCACCATGGCCGCCACCTCCCGGAAGCTGTTCTGGAAGGCTCCCCAGTGTTCAAGGTCCACCGCCTGGCGCACCTTTTCGCCGATGCGGGCGGCGCGTTTCCCCCACGCGCCCTGGGAAACGGCCTCGTTCCAGGACTCGACGTAGTGCAAACCCATCGGCAGCAGGAAGGGCAGTGACGTCGCCACCAGCAGATGGCGGAAACCGCCGCGCATCCGGCCGTCGAGCCAGGCCATTTCCGTCTTGTCAACCAGTGCCCGGTGGTCCGGCTCCAGATTCCGGGCGGCACGGGAGTCCACCACGATCAGCCGGGTGTCGCCAAAATCCCGGCAGTAGCTCCACCGGTAGGATTCGGGGTCCCGGTCGGCCCGATCCGCGAAAGCGTCCAGCTGCGCGCTGACATCGATCTCGTCCTCACCCGAGTGGTCCGCAATCTGCTGCCAGACCGCGTCCTCGCCCCGTTCCTGCGGCGACAGGTTCCCGAGGTGCTGGTAGACCCAATACGAGGCCAGCCCCGCGACGATCCGGCCATGCCACCAGGAGGTTGCCTCCATTTCCTTCTTCCAGCTCAGGGAGGTGTTCCAGTCGTCGCGGATATCGTGGTCATCGAAGATCATGGCGCTGGGGAGGGTGGACAGCAGCCACCGGTTCGCGGGGTCAGACCAGGCCAGGAAATAGAGGTGGGCGTATTCCTCGTAGTCCTTGAGCTCCTCGCCGGGCGGCTCGTCGATGTCGCGCCGGGCGCGGATGAACTCCTGCATCTGCTCGCTGGTCACGTCGGCGTAGACCTGGTCCCCGAGGAATGTCACCAGGTCGGGCCACTTCGTGCCGTCGCCGGAGGCCATCTTGAGGGCGTAGGCACGCAGCGAGTCAATGCCGTGTGTCCGGTTGCCTGCCCGATCGTGGGGGACGCTGGTGCGGCAGGAGCCATAGGCCATCCGCAGCGGCTTGCCGGGCTGGAGCGTCGCGATCATGGACGGGGGGAACTCCGACCCGGGATCGGGCCAGGCCTGGCTTCCGTTGATGTCGAGGACGTAGGGCGTCACCGTGCCTGGCTCCAGTCCGTCCAGCTCCACCAGCGCGTAGTGGTGTCCGTGAACCGCGAACGTGGCGGCCTGCCATTTCCTGCTACCGGCGCGGACGGTGACCCGGGCAGCGGACCGGGTCTCCACCCAGACGCTCGCCGAGGTCTCATCGACGTAGCGCATCATCGGGCCGAGCACCAAGGAAGAGGTTGTCATGACTCAGTTGTACCTGCTCGGCCCCGCGTCCGGCCATGGGCGGGTGGAATATGGACCCGCTGCAGCGCCGCTGAGATACATCGCGGGCCCGTTAGTTCCCCGGGGCCAGCGCGTAGGCGGCGGTGACGTACGCCAGGGCGCCGGACATCTCCTGGAGTAGCGCTCTGTCGATATTGCTGAGCGTGTCGCAGGCCTCGTGGTAGCACGGGTCGAGGTCCCCGCCGGGTGTGCCGCCGTAGGCCTGCGCCTGGGTGTCCGTCTTTGATTCCTCGTCGCCGCTGAACAGCCCGCCGGCGGGAATCCCAGCCCGCAGGAACGCGTCGTAGTCGGAGTCGCCGTCTTCGAAGGGTGTGGTTTCCGCCGGCAGCGAGTTCGCCTCGAAGAAGCGGAAGAATACGTCCTCGATCTCCTTGGAGCCCTCCGGCCCGCCGTCACCGAAATCGGACCCGTCGCCGTCGTGGAAGGACCGTATACCGTTCGGAGAGGCCGCCATGTCCACGTTCAGGTACGCCGAGGTCTGGTCCTTCTCCGTCTCGCTTAGCTCGTCGACGTAATGCCGGGAACCGTCGAGGTCATTTTCCTCGGCGCCCCAGAACGCGAAGACCACCCGGTTCGTGGGATCAGTCCCTTTTTCCTTCATCCACTTTGCTATTTCGAGGATGGCAGCGACGCCGCTGCCGTTGTCGTTGATCCCCGGGCCATCTTCGACGGAGTCCAGATGGCCGCCCACCACGACGGTGTTGGCGGCGCTGCCCCCGGTCTCGGCGAGAATATTGAAGCTCTCCGCCTGGTTCCGGTTCCTGCGACCCTCATCGAAGGTAAACGTCTGCCGGACCGGGTTGTAACCGGCGGCGCGCAGCTGCTCCTCAACATACCGGGCGGATTGCTCATACCCGGAGGTTCCCGACGCGCGGTTCCCGCCGTTGTCATCGGCGATCCGCTGCAGCGCCTCAAGGTGGCCCACCATGCCCCGGCGCTTGAAATCCTTCAGCACGGCCTGCGCATCCACCCTGCCCGCGGGCTCCAGCCGCGGAGCCTCAACGCTGGGGCTGCTGGATCGCGGGGCCGCACCGCTGCCCGGGCTGCTGGTCACGACGCCGGGCGGGCTACCGGCTGCGGACTCCGAAGTGCACGCCGTCGACGACAGCAGCAACACGGCCAGGATCGAAGGAAATACATGCTTGCGCAGCGTCAACATGTTCGGAAGCCCTCTCAGTGGTCAGTTCCGGCTGGGCCGGTCAAGACACCCGCCACTGACAGTCGGCAAACCGCGGTCTACCTTGAATCCGCGATGCCTCTATCAGTTTCGACAATTCTTGCGGATCCGGCTGTATCGTCAATAGCGCCTGCCTGTGAAACAGCTGTGCGAATCGGATGCGCGACGGTCGCTGTGGCATGACTTAGACCCCCGGTGTGTGGGGGCATTCCCTTGGAAGACACACTCAAGGGGTTAGTCGGGAAGGTTCAGGGCACCACGAGCCCCTCATTTCCTAATACCATCGGAATAACCGGACAGCGCTGGACACAGGGGCCGGCCCCTTCACGGAAGTTGAGCAACATGACAGTTTCTCCCCTCATCTGGGCAATCACCATCGCGGCCATCCTGGCCCTGCTGGCGTTCGACTACTTCTTCCACATCCGCAAGGCCCATGTGCCCACGCTCAAGGAAGCGGCCGCGTGGTCCACGCTCTACGTGGGCCTGGCCGTGGTGTTCGGTGTTCTCGTGTGGATCTTCGGCGGCACTGACATGGGCTCGGAGTACTTTGCGGGTTACATCACGGAGAAGGCACTCTCCGTGGACAACCTCTTCGTCTTCCTGATCATCATCGCGAGCTTCCGCGTACCCCGCGAAGACCAGCAGAAGGTGCTGCTGTTCGGCATCGTCTTCTCGCTGATCGCCCGCACCGGATTCATCTTCCTGGGCGCCGCGCTGATCAATTCGTTCGCCTGGGTGTTCTACATCTTCGGCCTGATCCTGCTGATCACCGCAGGCAACCTGCTCCGGCCGGACGCCCACGGTGACGATCAGGCCGACAACTTCATGATCCGGATCGCCAGGAAGCTCTTCCACACCACGGAACACTACGACGGCGACAAGCTCTTCACGGTCGTTGACGGCAAGCGTGCGTTGACGCCGATGCTGCTGGTTATGGTCGCGATCGGCGGGACTGACATCCTGTTCGCCCTCGACTCCATCCCCGCGATTTTCGGGCTGACCCAGAATGTCTACATTGTCTTCACCGCCACGGCCTTCTCCCTGATGGGCCTGCGGCAGCTGTACTTCCTGATCGACGGGCTCCTGGACCGCCTCATCTACCTTGCCTACGGACTGGCGGCCATTCTGGCCTTCATCGGCGTCAAGCTGGTGCTCCACGCCTTGCACGAAAACAACCTGCCGTTCATCAACGGAGGGCAGCCGGTACCCGTCATCGAGATCAGCACCGCCACGTCCCTGAGCGTCATCGTCGGGGTGCTCGTCTTTACCGTTGTCGCGTCGCTGATGAGCAAAGCCGGCAAAGCCCAGACGTCCATCAACAATGCGCGCCGGCACGCCGTCAACTACCTCGACCTGGAATACACCGCCGACTCCGCAGAGCGTGAGCGGATCTACCGGATGCTGACCGAGGAGGAGTCCCAGATCCTGGCCATGGATCTCAAGTACCGGAACAAGGCCAAGGACATCGACAAGATTCGCGCCTTGGTGGCGGAAGCGCACCGGCAGCACGAGGAGTACCTCGCCCGTTAGGTACCGGGCCCCGCACTTTGGCAGGTCGGTGTGGCGGCGGCCGGGGAGCACCCGTCCGGCCGGGGCCTGCCGGCGTCCGCGATGGCGGCGTGCATCCGGGCCAGCACCTCGGCAGGGGTCCCGCCGGCGGCGATGCGGGTGAACCCGGGGAACTCGGGAAGGGATTGATACGCGTCCCGCAGCGACTCCAGGTCGTTGAGGCTTTCCGAGTCTGTGCCGCGCGCGAGGATCCGTGCGTGGGCCTCGCGGGGGTCGACGTCGAGGTAGAGGACAAGGTCAGGCCGGGGAAGCGTCCGGATGAGCCAGGGGAGGAAGCGGCCCCTGGGCAGGCCGTGCATTCCGCGGAGCGCGAGCTGGCAGTGAAGGTGCCGGTCCATCACAACCAGGCCGTGAAAGGTCCGGGCCCGGCGGTGTGAATTCAGGACGTTGAACGTGCGGATCGCTGTTTCAAGGAAGTCCGCCAGCGGGGGAGGCGCCTGTAGGCCGAGCCTGGCGCCGAGCAGGGACATCCTTCGGCGGCCGGCGTAGTTCCGGAGGAGCAGGGCGCTTTGCCCCGCCTGGCGGGCGGCCGCGACGGTGGCCTCGGCCGCCGTCGTTTTTCCTGAGCCGTCAATTCCGGTGAGCACGATCAGCACGCAGTGTCCTTCGTGATGTGGTGGTGTGGGTTCCCTGAGCCAACGAATGAGAGGCACCGCTTGATCCCTCAGAGACTGTGGGCCAGCAGTTCGAGCGCGATGACCAGGAGACTCAACACTACTTCGGCGAAGACGATAAGGGCTTTGTGGCGGAACGGAAGGTCAAGCCGCCGGATCGCGAGGTACCCGATGACAAAGAGTGTGACAACTAGGACGACTATTGCCCATTGAAGGGCCACGGCCGTCGACCAGAGACCCAAGCCGGCCGCCGTGAGGAGCAGGAGCGGCGTCACGAGGACGCCGAGGGATTCGGTGCTGACGGCGACCATGTGTCGCAGCTGCGGGCGGCTGGGGAGCTCCTCATGTACCGTCAGGTGGCTCAGCAGGTCGGCGACGAAGATGCCCAGCAGGGAGCCGATCACCACGATACTGAGGGTGGCCGCCGCGGCGGCGGGCGACGTTTCGTCAGCGTGGCTTCTCAGGGCCAGGATGACGGCCAGGCACGTGAAACTGATATAGACACGCTCCTTGAGGCTCGCTGCGCGCTGGGTCGCAGTCGGTTCAGTCCGCCCGGCAGGTTGAGTCGCATTCATCGAGGAAGTCCCCTCTCAGTGGTTGGAACAGAACCGTCAGGCGCCGGGGGCCCGGTAGCCCACCTCCGCTGCCATCCGCAGGGCTGACATCGTTTCGTCCACGCTCAACAGGACAGTCGTTTCAAGCGAACTCAGCGCGCCGCCCCCGGCGATTGCCACCGCCACCGCGGCCATGGAGACGTTGTCGGGGGCCTCCCACAGGTTGTAGCCGTCATGGCTGCCAAACGCGTACCAGAAGCCATGGAGCTTGCCGCCCACCGACTCGATATACTCCTGCGCCGCTTTTCCGCGGTCTTCCGGGTTGCGGATCATCCTGGCCCAGGTCTCAGGGGTGTAACTGAACTTCGACAGGTAGAGCGGCATCGTCTTTCCCTTCGTTCACTTCCAGGAGTGCGGATTACCCAAGGATGGCAGTCCTCCGCCGGGCCAGCAATGCCCGCGGCACTGAAAAGCAACCGCTAGGCCGGCGTTCATCAGTCGGCACGCCGCAGATGCTGCATAAGCGCGTCGAGGATCGGCAGTTGCCCGCTGACCAGTCGGCTGCGGGCCTCGGCCTCCCGGTTCCACTCTGCGCCGTCGACTTCGGGGAAATACTGGACGGTTCCGGATCCCTTCGGCCACTCCAGAGGGAACGTGTTGCTCGCGATCCGTTCGGGCGCAAAATCGGCCTCGGCCGCGAACACGGTAATGATCTTTCCCGACGGTTGCCGGAAGGCCCCCAGCGGGATGTAGTCGGCGGACGGCGCCGGAGTGCCCATTTCTTCGGCGAACTCCCGCAGGGCTGCGGTCAGAGGGTCCTCGTCGTCGAGGTATTCGCCCTTGGGAATCGACCAGGCCCGGGCATCCTTGCGCGCCCAGAACGGGCCGCCCATGTGCGCTATCCACACCTCCACGTCCCGTCCACCGCGACGGCGATACAGCAAAATGCCCGCACTCCGCACTGTCATTGCACGCCACCTGCCCCCGGCAGCCCGAGGTCCTGGTCCCGGCGTCCTTCCCCGGTGTCCAGACCCGGGAGGAACTGGCGGTTCCGGATCCGCGACGGGCCGCATTCCACCGCCAATGGCTCGATGTTCCAGGGTCCACGGTCCCTCGACTTGGGCCGGCCCACGGCAATGTGGGGTGTCCAGCGGGGGTACCGGAAACCGAGGGCCTTTGAGCTGAGGATGAAATCATCGACGTTGTCCACCAGGAGCGCGTCCAACAGCTCGTGCAGCGCCGTCACGAGGGAGACCTGGTAGTCCCGCACATGCGGCGGCACCTCCACTTCCAGACCGCTCACGCGCCCGCCGCCCAGCAGAACCAGCCGCTGCGTCCGGGCGGCGAAGCCTGCCAGCACCGGCAGCCTCTCCAGCCAGGCAACTGTCGTGCCGGCGGCGTCCCCGGCCGTCGTGTTGCCTTTGGTCCAGTCCGCGATGTCCCGGGCGAAGTCCGCCAGGACACCGATGTGCAGCAGGGTGAGGTGAAGCCCCTGGGGCCGGCGCAGCGCATCGACGTAGTTGCCCAGTGCCTCGTAGTCCCCGGCCCCCGAACCAACACTGAGCACAGGCACCTCCACCGTGATGCGCGGAGCAGGTTGCATTCGGATTCCTCCCGTCCGTGCGGACCGTTGGCTACCCGTGCCATTATCCTCCGGGACTGGCTGACGTACGGAATTCCCGGCCGGCCGAGAAAGCGCGACGTGACACAATCAACGCATCATTCACCTCGGATAGCCGCTGACAGATCCTTCAGGGCGGGCGGACCGGTCCCGTGACCACGAAGGAGCCTCGTGAGCAGCCCGATCCAACACCAGAGCGGACCCGATGAGGACGTCGCGGCCATCCCGGCCACCGCGCCGGCGTATCCGCAACTACGGCTCAACAGCGAGGCCCTCGACAAGAACATCGAGGTGATGGCGGCCTGGTGCCGGCGCCGCAGCGTGGATCTTGCGCCTCATGTCAAGACAACGATGTCCGCACCGATCATCGCCCGCCAGATGGCTTCCGGCGCCGTCGGAGTCACCGTCGCCACCGTGGACCAGGTTGCTGCGGTATTGGCCTGGGGGCACCGGCACGTCCTTGTGGCCAACCAGGTGGTCGATCGGTACGGCCTGACGCGCCTCCGCTCCTGGCTCGAGGAAGATCCTGGCCGGGAGATCCGCTGCTTCGTGGATTCGGCCGCAGGGGTCGAGGCCGCGGCCCGGGTTTTCGCTCCAGCGGCCGTCAGCCTTGACGTGCTGATCGATGTCGGAACGCCGGGCGGACGCACAGGAACCCGGAGCCTCCACGACGCACTTCGCATCGCCGCGCAGGTGCGTGGCACGCCCGGCCTCCGGCTCGCCGGGGTTGCCGGTTACGAAGGCGTTGTGCCCAACAGCAGGGCGGAGTCCACCATCGAAGCCGTCGACCGGCACTGCCGGCTGGTACGGGACGTGTATCTCGCAGCCGCGAAATATTTTGAGACCGCCGCCCCCATCTACTCCATGGGCGGATCCGCGTTCCCGGATCGGGTCGTGGAGCACCTTCCCGACGACACCCTGGTCCCAGGTACCCGGAAGATCCTCCGGTCAGGCTGCTATGTCACACATGATCACGGCACCTACGCCGCCGTGAGCCCGGTCCCGGGCCTCATCCCGGCAGTTTCGGTGCGGGCCGTGGTCCTGTCCGCCCCGGAAGAGGGCATGATCGTCGTCGGTGCCGGCAAGCGGGACCTCGCCTACGACGCCGGACTGCCGGTCTTCCTCTCAGCCCGCACCGCGGACGGGGACGCCAGGGAAGGGGCAACCGCCGTTGTGCGCAACCTCTACGACCATCACGCGGTCCTCACCGGCGCGAGCGGGCTGAATGTCACGGATGTGGTCGACTTCGGGATATCCCACCCCTGCTCGGCCTTCGATCGCTGGCCTGAATACGTGGTCACCGACCGCAACGGACAGGCCATTGATGTGTGGCGCACGGACTTCCACCGTTCGTCCCTGGGCACGGTCCGGCCCGGCTGAATTGGCGCCGGCGAATTGCGTTGCTGCCCGGGGCTTCAGGACGGCGCTACCGGCCGAAGACCCGGAACAGGAGGAGCCGGGCGGACTGGGCCGCGGACTCCCGCCGGCAGGGCCCGTTCCAGATGATGAAGTTGGCGAACCGGTGGGCGCCGGGGCGGTCTGCAACACGGGCGGCCGCGTCCCGGACCGTGTGCAGATCCCGGACCGTGAGCGGCAGGGGAGCCTCCTCGGGGTGCCAGGTTGAGCCGAGCGGAAAGTCCCGGAACTGGCGGGTGGACATCTCGATGTGGGCGCCAAGGACCACGGTGACCGGATGCGCGGCGCTGAAATCGCAGAGGGTGTGGAGCGACTCCTGAAAGGCCGGAAAATCCTGGACATAGAGCCGGCCCGGGTAGACGGTGTCACCGGTGAGAAGCATGCCCGTGTCCTCGTCGTGGATGGCAATGGCGGACGGATGGTGCCCCGGCGTCGGGATCACCTCAAGCACCCGCCCGCCAAGGTCAAAGCGTGCCGTGCCCCGGGGCCAGTTGCTGATCCCGAAGAACGCGGCGACGTCTTGGGCCGAGTGTCCCACCACCCGGGTGTGGGCCCGGTCCGTGAACTGCCCGTCGCCGGCGACATGATCCCCGTGGGCGTGGGAGTGGGCTACGACGAGTTCATAGCCATCCCGGGGATGCCCTCGCAGCCATTCCTCGATGAGTGCGTCGACGGTGGCCCGCAGCGGAAACCGGGTGGCGTCCGCCGTCGCGCCCGTATCCAAGAGGAGGGCGCGGTCCGCACCGAACAGCAGGTAGAGGAACGGCGCTTCGAAGTTGTCCGCGATGCTTTGCCGGAGCAGCACCGTGTTGGGTGCCGCCCGGTGCACCTGGATCGCCGGCGCCGCGCTGCGCCGATGCGAGCGCATCCCCGGGTACCAGCGCACGTCAAAATCAAGATCCGTCACGGCTCTACTATCGCAGGCACGGCTCCGGCGGATTCCGTGGCGGCCCGCGCGCCGACGATTTCACCTGCGCGCCCGGCTCTCCAAACCGCCACCGGATCCGCAGCAAAGCGGTAGTACCAGACAGGCAAGGGGCCGACGACGGCTGGGGGAGAGAACCCCGGTCTCAGAGGGCTCTCAAGCGTCGCCGGCCCCGTCTCACACCGGACCCCCAACGCTCCGGCAAGCAAAGTAGCCGGTCCAACACCCTGCTGAGTTCGGCAGTGGTGCGGACCTATTACTATTCAACACCCTGCGTGCCGTATCGGGGAGAGAGACCTGATGCCAACTGTGGAGGGTTGTTGGGCGTGGAGGTTTCATCCCTGGCGGGTGACGGCACTGCGCCGAGGTGGTCATAGCGTGGGGGTACTCCGGAATGGAGCAGCCGACGTGGTGGCACTTCGCCCGGCCAGGACGAAACGCCGGTCACGGAGGCACTCGATGACCCTCAACCCCCGGGGAAGCGAAGTGAGCGATGTTGGCCCTGAAGAGAAACGCTGCAGTCACCTCAGAATCCCGGGCGCTGGTCATCGGCGGCGCGGGCTTTCTTATCCTCGGCATGATTGCGTTCCTGCTGGTGGGGCGTGAACCCGTTGCGTTGTCCGGGCGGGGGTCGGTGGGCGACATCGCTGCGCTTGGGACGGCCGTCCTCGGCGCAGCAGCCGCCGTGATCGGGTCCCTGCAACGGCAGGCGCATGACGCTCCGACCGCCCCCGGCAGGGCCCGGACACGCAACATCATCGACATCTCCGCGCTCGCGCTGGCCCATGCCTGCATCTTCCTGCTCGGCTGGCTGGCGTTGTTCTCAATCTTCCAGCGGGCGTTCGTGGGCGCAGTGCTGTACCCCGTGGCAGCGGCAATCCTCGTCGGGGTCACCGGAGCGATCAGTGCTTATACCGCGTACCTGTCGACAGTCACCATGAACGCCTACCGTCTCGCCGCGCTCCTCGCCGTATTCCTCGTCACGGGTGTATTGACGAGCATGCTCACCGCAGAAGACCCGCAGTGGTGGCAGGAGAACCTCAGTGCCCTCGGCATGAGCTCCGGGGTCTCCGGGGTGGCGTTCAACCTCACGCTGATCGTCGCCGGCGTTGTGGTCACAACCCTGGCCGGGTACTCCACAAGGACGCTAGAATCGACGGCGAAGACCGCGCCCACGCGCCGCCGGGTGCGGCATCTGGAAGGCGGAATCATCCTCATCGGCATCCTCCTCGCCTGCGTGGGGCTGTTTCCGGTGGACGAGCAGTTCTGGCTCCACACCGCGTCAGCGTCCGGCATGGTGGTGGTGTTTGGGACCCTGGTTGTCCGCATGCGCTCGCTGGTTCCCTCGCTCCCGGCGACCTTCCACGTGTTGGGGCTGGTGTTCCTGGCGGTCATCGCCTTCGCCGTGCTGATGTACTTCCCGTTCGGCTACTACAACCTCACCGCCGTGGAGCTCATCGCTGCCTCGCTGGTCTTCGCCTGGCTGATCGTCCTGATCCGCAACCTGGCCGCCGTCGACGCGGACCAACTCGCCGTCAGCGCGCCGGCCCGCCCCCCGCTCGCACGCACTGACACCGCCGCGCAGGCTGCGGCGCCCGGAACGGACAGGACCGCCGCGGACTCCTGATCGGAAGGCAGTAGGTGGAACAAGGCAAGAAGAAGCCGCAGCGCGGGCGCCTGACAGGGTTGCCCATCCTTGGCCAGCTCCGCACCTACGACCGAGCCTGGCTGAGGGGCGACCTGATCGCCGGGGTGACCGTCGCGGCCCTGATCGTCCCCAAGAACCTCGGCTACGCCGGGATCGCGGGAATCCCGCTGCAGAACGGCCTGTATGCCGCGGCAGCCGGCGCGATCGTATACGGGGCACTGGGTTCCTGCCGGCAGATCTCGATGGGTCCCAGCTCAGGACTGGCGGCCGTGGCCGCGAGCGCCGTGCTCGCTGCCGGCATCAGCAACGAGCAGGATGCCGCCTCGTTTGTTGCGGGCATCACCCTCGCTTCCGGAATTTTGTTTCTGCTCCTGGCCGTCCTCAGGATGGGATGGATTGCCCAGTTCCTCTCGCGGGCGGTGGTCACCGGGTTCCTCTTCGGTGCGGCGATCGACGTCGTCATCGGGGAGCTCCCGAAACTGACCGGGACCGAGGTCACCGGATCCAATCCGATGCAGGAACTGCGGTCATGGCTTGGGACCCTGGGCGAGGCACACCTGACCACCGTCGTGGTGGGTGTCATCGCCCTGATCGTGGTTTTCGTTCTGAAGGCGATCGCGCCCACGATCCCCGGAGCCCTGGTCCTGGTGGTGGGCGGGCTGCTGGCGGCGGCCGTGTTCGACCTTGGCGCCAAGGGGGTGGCGCTGGTAGGTGACGTGCCCAGCGGGCTGCCGTCGCCCGAGCTCCCCGACGGTCAGCTGATGTGGGACAACGTGGAAACCGTCGCGATTGCGGCGGTGGCGCTGGTCCTGATCGGCTTTTCGCAGACGGCGGGAGACGCGCGGGCGTTCGCCGCCAAGCACCGCTACCGGATTGACATCAACCAGGAGTCCATCGCCCAGTCGTTTGCCAACATGGCCGCGGGCGTCTTCAAGGGGATGCCCGTCTCGACGAGTCTCTCAGCGAGTTCGCTCAACGACCACTCCGGAGCGAAGACCGGCCTGGCCTCCCTCACCTCCGGAGTCACCGTCCTGCTCACGCTGTTGTTCCTGGCGCCGCTCTTTTCGATCCTCCCCAAGCCGGTGCTTGCGGCGCTCATCATCGAGGCAGTTGTTATGGGCATGATGAACGTGCCGGAGATGCGGCGGCTGGCGCGGGTGCAAAGGTTTGATTTCTGGATTGCCGTCGCAGCCATTGCCGGCACCCTGATCTTCGGTGTGCTGGCGGGAGTCATCATTGGAATCGGACTTTCGCTCCTCTGGCTGATCGGTGTGGCCACGCACCCGCAGATGCCCGTCCTCGGTCGGGAGCGGGGCACACAGGTCTTCCGGGAAGTGGATGATCACCCCGGTGACGAGGTGATTCCCGGCGTGGCGGTCATCCGGTTTGACGGCGGTCTCTTCTTCGCCACCGCCGATGCCCTGGAGGACCGTCTGCGCGACGTCATCCACTCCACTCACGGGATTACCGGCATCGTGCTGGACTGCGCAGGGATCAACTTCGTCGACTCCCAAGGCACGGCGAAGATGGCGGAAATTGTGAAACTTGCGCGTGAGGCCGGTGTTAACCTGCGGCTCGCCCGGCTGAAACCCGCGGTCCGGGCCACCCTGGCCCGGGACGGCGTGATAGAACGCATCGGCGAGGGCATGATCCACGGCAACATCTTCAGGGCCGTGGAGGCTGAACAGGCCGCCGTCGAACGGCGTCGGGAAGGGGACCTCAACGGGTAATACCCCCGGGCCACGCCGGATCCGGCAGCAACCTCATGCCCCGGGAATGATTTGCCCGCCGCGTCCCATGCCTAGTTTTAGGGTAGTACGCCCTTCTAGCCGGGAGACGATGGCAGATGAACCCACCCCAAGGCGGCGATACCCAGACGGAACCGTTCAATGGCAGGCTCGCCCTGCTGTTGGCCATGGCGATGTTTGTGCTGGTCGTCGACACCTCGATTATGAATGTCTCGATCTCTGCGGTGGTGGAGGACATCGGCTCGACTGTCAGCGGCCTCCAGTCAGCGATTGCGCTCGAGGCGCTGGTTTCCGCCGCCTTTATCTTGATCGGCGGAAAAATCGGCGACCTGATCGGGCGCAAGCGCGCATATGTAATCGGGCTCGTCTGCTATGCCGTCGGTGCCATATCGATGACGTTGGCTCAGAGCCTGCTCCCGATCATCATCTTTTGGGCCGTCATTGGCGGGCTTGGTGCCTCGCTCCTGCTGCCGGCCATGCAGTCCCTCATCCACGGAAATTTCGAGGGCGCGGCGCAGAAGCGGGTCTACGCCCTGGTGGGCGCGTCGGCTGCGATTGCCGCCGCTGTGGGGCCCCTGCTCGGCGGGTTCATCACCACGTTCCTCTCCTGGCGCGTCGCCTTTATGCTGGAGGCCGTCATCATTGCGGTGGTGCTGTCCGGCATCAAGCTGGTTCATGATGTCCCGTACCTGGGGCCCCGATCGCTGGATCTCTTCGGGTCGCTGCTGTCCATCGTCGGCATGGGCGGGATCGTGCTTGGCATTCTGGTCTGGCAGGAGGGCGGCGAAGCGGTGGGCGCCCTACTGGCCGTCGGTGCGGTCGGACTGGGCAGCCTGATCTACTGGCTCGTCAGGCGCAAACGCCAAGGCAAGGCGGCCCTGCTGGACCCGGATTTGTTCCAGTCAAAAGCCTTCCGCTTTGGCGCCACGGGACAGATGCTTCAGCAGGTCGCGCTCGGCGGCACCATGATCGTGCTGCCCATCTACCTTCAGATGGTGCTCGGATACAACGCCATGCAGGCAGGGTTGTCTATCGCGCCACTTTCGCTGACCATGTTCGGGGTCGCAATGCTTGCCGGCAAGCGGGCCGGCACGCGCCGCCCTGCCAGCCTTATCCGGTGGGGTTTCCTGCTCTTGGTCCTGGGACTGGTGGTGCTGGTCCCGATCGTGCCGCGCGCGGACTCCGGCTGGTGGCTCCTGGTGCCGCTGATCATTTCGGGATGCGGCCTGGGGCTGCTGGTATCCCAGCTCAACAACTACACTCTGTCCCCGATCTCCGACGAGCGGGTCAGCGAAGCAGCCAGCGTCAACTCGGCCTCGGGGTCGTTCGGTTTGTCCCTGGGGCTCGCGTTCGCCGGCGGCATTATGCTGGCATCGCTCTCGACGATCTTCATCGGCATGGCGACGTCCAGCACGGTTCTTGCGCCGGACCAGCAGCAGCAGGTCGCTCAGACCCTGGAACAGGACGCGCAGGTGTTGAGCAATACGCAGCTCGAGGAACTCCTTGCAGGCCAAACGGAGGAAGTGAGTGACGAAATCATCCGGATCAACACCGAAGCCCGGCCCCTTGCCCTCCAGATCGCCCTGGTGGTTCCGATCCTGGCCGGCCTGATCGGTCTGTTCACGTCCTTCCGCATGATGAGACTCCCCGATCCCAAGGCTTCCGGTGCAGGGGAAGGCGCAATTCTGGGGTGAGCATTTGCTGACCGCATTGCCTGGATTTCACCCCCGGTGGATGAGGAAAAGCGCGGCACCCGGGACGGAGAATGCTTGTACCTGCCAGTGGTGAGTCTGCCAGTCCACGACCCAGACCTGCAGTTAGCTCCATTCCCACCAAGGCCGAGTACCCGTACAAAAGCCGCATCAACTGAAAGTAGGGAAGCCACATGAGTTTCTGGGAGAACTTTTGGAATATTTTCTGGTGGTTCATTTATGTCTATGCATTCTTCGCTTTCCTGTTCGCGCTGTTCGTGATCATCAGTGACATATTCCGGGACAAGCAGCTGAACGGCTGGCTGAAAGCCGTCTGGCTCCTGTTCCTGGCGTTCCTGCCGTTCCTGAGTGTGCTGGTGTACCTGATTGCCCGTGGCAAGGGCTTGACGGAGCGGGCAGCTGAACGATCCCGCCAGAACCGGGAAGCCACCAACGCCTATATACGCGAGGCCGCCGCGGCAAGCCCGACCGAGGAGATTGCCAAAGCCAAGGCACTCCTGGACGCCGGAACCATCAGCCCCGACGAGTTTCAAAAGATCAAGAGCAGCGTGCTGGTCTGACGTAGCAGCAACCGCTAAGGAGCGCCCCGCGATTTTTATCGCTGGGCGCTCCTGCTTCGTTCAAAGCTGAATGATCGAGTAGCCGATGATGAATATCCCGATGGTCAGTGTTGCGATTGCGGCAACCGTCTGCCCGTTCCGCTGCATCCACGTGTAGGTGGCCGTCAGCGGTACTTCAGCCCGCTCCGGGGACTTCAGCCATATGGCAATCGGCACGACGACGGCTGACTGGGTCACGACGGCGTACGCGACCACCAGCAAAGCTCCCTGGAACAGCGGCGGTTCCTGAACGCTGATCACAGCACCGGCCGCGACGGCGAGCAGGAGCGCCTTGGGTCGGAGGTTCAGGCCCAGGCCCAGGACAGCGAACTCCCACGGGCGGGCGGATTGGAACCTCGTTTTGAGTTTCCCGACGACCGCGCTGTCCGTCTGGCTTCTATGGGAGAAGAGGTAAATGGCGTAGCCAATAAGCAAGAGGCCGACCACCAGGCCAATCTGGGCCAGCAGTTCGTCCTGCCTCAACGTTGGCCGGCCAGGCAGGAGCTGCAGCCCGACGGCCGAAAGGCCAACAACCACGATCGACCCGGCGACACTGCCGATCAGGAAGGGCAGGGCACCGCGGCGTGGATCGGGGGAGAGCAGGATCATGATGGTGATGCTCACGGGCACGGTGCTGATCGCCCCTGCGAGGCCGAACAGCATGAGGCTCGTGACGATGCTCAGCACCTGACGGTCACCCGGCTTGCACACTCACCCAACGGCATGTCACGCCTTCGGTGTGCTGCCGGGGTCCGGTTTGCCGGATCCCCGCCGCGCCCGGCGCGCGCGAATCGCATCGTCTTCCTGCTTGAGGATAACCTCGAGGTCCTTTTTGTCACCCGTCAAGGGCCGCCACCACGCGATGGCCGGGTCGGAGTCGAGGAGGATTGTGCGGGAAAGGAGTGTGAGGGGCACTGCGAGGACCGCTCCGGCTGGCCCGAGAATGACGGCCCAGAACAGCACTGAGGCGAACGTTATCGTCTCACTGAGGGCCACCGCATTGCCGACGTACTTGGGCTGGATGATGGACTGAATGACCGTGTTGATCCCGCCGTAGAACACAATCACGGCAACTACAGTAGGCCACCCGCCGGTGAGGAACCCGAAGAACAGCGGCGGGACGATCGCAATAAAGTAGCCGATGTTTGGGATGAAGCTGCAAATGAAGGACAGCAAACCCCACAGCAGGGCGCCGGGTACCTGCAGGATCGTCAGGAGGAGCCAGTTGAAAAGTCCCTGGGCTACCCCCAGGACGGTGGTGGCCACCATGTACCGGCGGACGCCGCGCCCAAAGTCGTTGAACGCGGTTACCATGTCCGGCCGGTGGTAATTCAGGTGGGTCAGCACGGCCGGCATACGCGAGCCATCCACCCCCATGAGGATCAGCATCGTCAGGATGACCACGAGGCCGCCCACAATGCTCGTGATGTTTCCCAGGACTCCGCCGATGAAGCTGATCAGACGGCCGGGAGTAAACCCCTGCAGAACGGCCTGCGTCTGTTCGGGGCCGAACCCCACTGATTCCAGCAGTGCGGTAATGGAGGCGCCCAGCTGTTCGAGCTCAGGCGCATACTGCGGCAAGAGGGCGGAGAACTGGGCGAGCGAGGCAAAGAGTATCGCGGCGAAGCCCGCCAGCAGCGCAAAGACTGCGGCGATGGTGGTTCCGGTAGCGACTCCCCGGGGGACTCCGCGTCCCTGCATCCAGCGCCGCAGGGGATGGACGCAGAGCGTGAGGATAAACGCGAAAAAGACGGGGAGGACAATTCCCCGCATGGCGGCCAGACCGAAAGCCACCACAGCGGCGCAAGCCAGAGTGAGCAGGATGATGGCGGAGCGGGGGAGGACAGGACGTGGATACGGATCCGCTGGTTCCGGCCCCATGGAGCCCTCCTTCGTTCGCGTCAAGTGTCTTAGGTTGTGACCCGGGCCTTGATCCGTTGAAACTCGTCGGGGCTGATGGTTCCGGCGTCCAAAAGGGCCTTGGCTTTCGCGATTTCCTCGGTGGGGCTCGCTGTTGCGACTTCGCGGATATAGGAATCGGCGGCTTCCTGGTCTCGCCTGGCGCGTTGCATGGACCGCTCGGCCATGCCTTTGCCGCGGGCAATCATGTACACCAGCAGTGTCAGGAAGGGCACGAAGGCCAGGAAGATAATCCAGATGGCCTTCCACCAGCCGCTCAGCTCGTGGTCTCGGAAGACGTCGGCTATGACGATAAACAACGCATAGAGAAAGGCGAAGAGCGCATAGACGATGAAGAACCACCAGAATATGTCCCAAAAGTTTTCCCAGAAACTCATGTTGGCTTCCCTGCTTTCGATTGATGCGGCATTGTCCGTGAACGCAGCCTGGGTTTGATTTCAGTTCACCGGCCGGTCTTCCGGAGAAATCCGGAACCTAGCACTGGACTTCCGTCACTAGATCGCTCAGGGCGGCCTGGACGTTTGCTGCCTCGTCCCGCAGCGAGGCGGCTGCTTCGGTCAGCGTGGCATCGTCGGGAACGTCGTTGACGGCGGCAGCGAAGCGGGCTTCCGCTGATTCAACGGCGTCTACACGATCTTTGGCCGCGTCGCCGGTTGCATCGACCAGGTCGTCATAGGTCTTCACCACCTGGTCCCGGGCGGCCTGGACCTGTTCCAGCGTGGCCCCTGATTTGAGGGTGTCTTTGAAACCTGTCAGCGCGTCGGCAAAGGCATCGGCAGCGGCGCACGCCGGCGAAACAGACGGAGCCGCGCTGGACGTGCCAGCGGGCGGGCTCGGGGTGCTGCAGCCCGCGAGCAGCATAAGCGCTGCTCCGAGTGCGGACAACCGTGCGAGCACTGGCCGCGTTCCCAACATTTGGCGCCCCCTCTCGGAAGGTCATTCTCCTGGCAGCCCAATGACCGCCAGATAACACCATCGTTGGCCTCGAACCCCGGGACGCGCCTCACCCGCCGGGGGTGATAAAAGGGCAAGCGCACGCGGCCGGGGACGTTGCACGGGCCGGGCCGTTTCCGCCGTCAAAGGACCGTTCCGGAGCGCTGGCATGTGTGGGATGATGCGGGCATGCGCGCCCACGCGGCTGAAAGGAAATGACATGACTTTCTGGGACTACTTTTGGCTGATGATGTCGTTTCTGCTTTATGTTTCTTATCTGGTGGTTCTGTTTCTGATCGTCAAGGACATTTTCGCTGATTCGACCCGCCCAGGATGGGGCAAGGCTGCCTGGGTAGTTGTCCTGATTTTCCTGCCGCTCCTCGGCGGTCTGGCATATTTGATTGCCTTCGGACAATCCATGTCCTTACGGCAGGCTGCCCGTCACGATGTGGCGAACGAAGATTCTGACGACGACGTCCGCCGAACGGCGGGAACCAACCCGACGGAACAAATCGCGCAGGCCAAAACTTTGCTGGACGACGGCGCCCTGACCGCCGACGAATTCGCCGCGGTCAAGGAACGGGTGCTTCGCCAGCAATGAGAACGGGCAGGGTTGCCCCAGGAGGGTCACCCGTGGGAGATGATGCGCAGAGTCCTTGCCGGTGATGGAATCGTGATGAAATTCCACCCTGACTAGAAGGAGACAGGCATGTGCCGTTGGCTCGCGTATTCGGGTTCGCCCGTGCGATTGGATGACCTTCTCTATAAACCCGCCAATTCGCTCGTGATGCAGAGCAAGCACGCGCGTATGGGAGTTGAAACCACCAATGGGGACGGCTTCGGCGTCGGCTGGTACGGGACCGCCCCGGTACCAGGTGTGTTTCACAGCACGGAGCCCGCCTGGCATGACCGTAACCTGCGCGAACTCGCGGGCCAGGCTTCGGCCGGCCGGGTTTTCGCGCACATCCGCGCCACCACGGGCACGGCGGTCCAGCAGACGAACTGCCACCCTTTCCGCCACGGCCGGTGGCTGTGGATGCACAACGGGGTTCTCGCGGATTTTTCGAAAGTGAAGCGAGATCTGGCCATGGCTGTCGAGCCCAGCCTCTACCCCGAGATCGAAGGGTCCACCGACTCGGAATTGTTTTTCTACCTTGCGCTCACTTTTGGCCTGGAGCGGGACCCCCGTACAGCTGTTGCTGAGGCTGTTGGTCTCATCGAAGACGTCGGACGGCGGCACGGCGTCGAGCACCCGATCCAGATGACGGTGGCGACTACCGACGGCGACACCACCTGGGCGTTCCGCTACTCCAGCGAGGGCAACTCCCGGTCACTCTTCCACAGCACCGACATCGCGACCCTCCGCGACCAGTACCCGGACAATCCCCTGCTCCACGGTCTCTCGGACGACACCAGGCTGGTGGTATCCGAACCGCTGGGGGATCTCCGCGGGGCGTGGCAGGAAGTGCCGGATGCCACGTGTGTGGTGGTGCACGGAGGCGATCAGGACCTGTACCCGTTTGCGCCGTCACGGGCCTAGCAGCTTTCCCACGGACGCTGTGAACAGCGGGGACGCCACCGCCCAACCGGCAGTGGCGTCCCCGCTCACGGCAGCGGGAGCGTAGGATTCGATTGCTCGGGGGCTCCGGTCGTCACAGGTTCGTCGGCATGGGCGGCGACGACGGCTGGGCGGCACAGGAGTTCGACAAGTAGAATCGCCAGGCCGGCCAGGACTGCCGTCCAGATGGCCACCGCCGCCGTCGGGTACTGCCAGAGGATCAGCACCAGCACGGCGACGCCGAGGATGGCGGCTTCCAGGATCCGGCGGTAGCGGGCCAGCCAGTGCTGCCACGGCCGGGCTTGCCCGGCCCCCACCTTTCCGGTCAGGTAGTCTCCGGCGCCTGCCAGTCCTTGCCGGACACGCTCGGCGGGACGCGAATGGCCGCTCAGGAAAGCGGCTACTGCAATCAGCAGGCCGACGACGAAGACAAACCGCACGGCGGTTCTGAGCGGCGCCACGAGGGTCTCAACGAGGCTTTCGGCCGCCGCCGGGGAGACCGTTCCCGCTGGAACGGTGCTGAGGAAGATGTTCAGCCCGATGGCAAGTCCGAGGGCGAGTAGTGCCATGGCCACCGCTAGCCCCAACCCGAGGCGGCTCGTCGTCCGCCTCCTCCAGCCCCGCGGCGCCACAGCAATGGCTCCGATGGCGCTCAGCGCCGTCAGCCAGGCCAGGATGGGGGCGGTCCGGTCCAGCGTTTGGATGGCTTCCGTGGCCCTGGCGAGTTCGGGGGATTGCAAAAGCGTAATCTGTGCGTCGACTTCCGGAATCCGGTTCGCGATGTCCACTCCCTGCTCCACGAGCAGGGTCTTGACCCGGGCGATGATTTCCTGGGTGGAGATGGTGACTGTGCCGCTCTCATCGATACTGACCGTGCCGCCGGTTTCGCCTGTGGCCAGGTTGACGATTCCCTGATGGGCCACCCTGTTGACCTGGGTCCAAAGATCCTGGAACTGCGGGCTGGCAACGAATCTGGTGACGGCGGTATGGATCAGCGTTCTGGTCTGCTCGGCGATGGCGGGCGCCAGCCCCGTGATCACAGCGGCCGCCCGCGGTGCGACCTTGCCGAGCTCGGTCATCGCCTCGCGTGTGATGCCCTCGATGTCGATGGCTTCGGTGATCTGCGCGGTGACCTTGTTGGCGAGCTCCGCTTGAATGGCAGGGTCGGAGGCCAACGGCGCGACGGTGGCGACGTAGCGGTCGGTGTCGAGGACCTCACTGCGCAGGTACAAGGCCGGCACGGTGGCGCAGGCCAACACGGCAGTCAGCACCACCAGGAAAACGGCAACAATCCGGCGGGCCAGGCCCGATCCGTGTCCGGGGGGTTTCGGTGTAGTCTTTCCGGCCTCGTCCTTTTCGAGCTGAAGACGGGCCACTTCGGCGCGTAGCCGCCGTATTTCTTCCTGTTCCGGGCTGCCTGCGCTTTGGGCATCATGGGGGAGTGTCATGAGGGCGCGCCGCCTAGATAGCTTCGCGTCGCGCGGAGGTGCCTACCCGGGCCGGGAGGGACCGGAGGGGTCGGCACCGCCTGTAGCCCATGGACAGAGGGGACGCTGGTTGATCGCTTCACGGGAACCACCTCCAGATTATTGGTTCGGGTAAGGGAGCCTGGCTTCCCAGGCTCACATCAGGAGCCGGGCTTTCGCTGCGGCAAATTCGGCGTCGGTGAGCAGGCCGGAGCTGCGCAGCTCGGCGAGCCGGGAGAGCTGGTCGGCCAGTTCGTTTCCGCCACGTGGCGTGGAAACGGGCGGGGGCGCGTCCCGGGACGGGGTGCCCGTTAAGGCAGCGGTCCGGGCTACGGTGCCGAGCAGCCCTGGCCGGCCGGCCCTGGCAAATGGCATGAGGGATCCTTTTGGTCGATGGATGTCTTTCAGCTTGTTGCGACGCCATCTGCTTCGATGGCCACGACTGCTTCTTCCTGCGGGATTCTGGCTTGGAGGGCCGTCACGCCTCCTGAGCGACGCACTTCCTCTGTGAGCCGCTGCGCCCAACGGTGTTCCAGGACAGCGACCAGCGCTGTTTCATTGCTCTTAATGGCTCCGGCCGCCAATTCGACGTCGGCGTCGTTGAGCAGGGTCATAGGGCGGGAGTCGAGGAGCATTCCCGTCCACGCCGCGGGCAGATCATCGTGCAGGTCACGGACATGCACGGCTCCCTCGCGATCCCTGCTCACCAGCACCAGATCTGCAAGGGCGACCGCCCCCGATTTGACCGTTTCGCTGAGTGCCTTAATCACGTTTGCGTCGATGGTCGGTTTCGGAAAGGCGCAGACAATCACTTCCAGCGGACCGATCTTCATGTGGAGCTCCTGTTCCCCGAGTCGGGCAGACGTGACAATCCTTATTCTCCGCGAGGAGTACCGGCCCAGCCCCACCCAAGCAGGGTGATCTGTTGTTACCGCGGGAGGGAAACCGCCGGCTGAGGACGGGAATTCCCGGACTCCACGCCTGTCCGTGAGGCCTGGTCCGTACGGGTCCCCAGCAGCGCGGGGTGCTCGATGCTGGACAGATTCAGGGCGGCGGGTCCACGTTTCCGGTTGCCCGGCGCCGCGTGATCATCCCCTATGGGTGAGCGTCGCCGGAATGTTGAGGCGGGACAGGACAGCACAGGGAAGGGCAAGGCAGGGCGTGGTGGAGACAGCGGGTGGGAGGGGAGATGGCCGCGCGTGAAGGACTCCGGATCAGGGGGTGCCCAGCCGCCGTCCGGCCGCGAAGAACGCAACTTTGGCGACCAGCATGAGGGCACCCAGGCCGGCGATCATCTGGACCGTCACGACCGCCCTCGCGAGTTGGCTGACCGGCGTGATGTCCCCGAATCCGACAGTGGCGAACGTGACCGTCGTGAAGTACAGGGCGTCCATCCTGCTCAGCGGTTCGGTGAACGCCCGCGGATCCGTTGTGGACATTGAGGTGTAGAGAAATGCAAAGAGAAACAGGAACATCAGGACGGTTTCGACGACGGCTTCGGCTGCGCGGACCTGGGGGACTTCCGCCGCGATAATCATACGTAGTTGAAGCACCAGTGCGCTGACAAAAACGAGCAGGATTCCCGCGAGACGGATCCACGCCGCGGCAGGATTGTCTTCGTTGAATCCGCCAATTGGAATGGCGATGTACAGAAAGAGAATTATTGCCAGGAATGCCGCTAGGCGCATTGCCGCGACAATAAAAACGTGCCGCCTGGCGGCCCGGTCAAGTTGCCGGACAAAAACCGGGCTTTTCCGGCTACCCTGCTTTGTGGCCATGACTGATGGTACTACCGTGCCGCCAGTGCGCGCGGGGCCATGACCCGGGCCTTCCTGAGGACGCAGCTTTGCGCGCGGTGCGTGGCGCAAGGACCTTATGACCCTGTTGCACGCAATTTCACTGCCCTACGATCAAATACGTGGGAGAGCCGCTAATTACTTCCGAACGGGTTCCTGGTCCGCTGTTTAAGATCCGGCCTCCTCTTCGCGGGCTGGGGGCGCTGGAACGTCCTCGGCTGGAAGACGCATTGACTGCGGCCGCCGACGCCCACCGCTTGACCCTCGTCGCCGCACCGGCCGGTTACGGCAAATCGACGCTGCTGGGCGACTGGGTCCGGAAGTGCGATCTGCCCTGTGCCTGGTTGTCGTTGGACCGCTTCGACACTCAACCGGCACGGCTGTTCCAAGGGGTCGTCGGGGCGATCCAGGCCGCTGCAGGGCCTTTTCCTTTACCTGGCACCGAAGCCGTGATGGCCCTGGACCAGAGTCTCGCCACGGACCGTGCAGCCTCCTACGACCTTCTGCTGGGAGCACTGGAGCAGCTGACAGAACCGATAGTGCTGGTCATTGATGACGTCCACCTGGCGGGGCCGGCGCTTGCCACGGGTATTGTCGGCGTGCTCTCCGCCTCAGCCCCGCCGGCATTGCGGCTGATCCTTTCGGGGCGTGGACATCCCTCCATCCAGTTGGAGCGTCTCAGATACGGGGAAGGGCTGGGCGAGATCGGTGCTGCCGAACTGGCCTTTACCCGTGACGAAGTGGCCCGGTTTGCCGAGTCGCTAGGGCAGGGTGCGGAACTCGACGCCGGATCACTCTGGACGCTGACCGGCGGGTGGCCGGTGGCCGTCCACGCGAGCCTCAGCGCCCTGGCGGAGGCCAGCCATGCGCCGGGCGGAATCACGAAAACCTTGCCCGCCCAACCCCCTCTTGCCGACTACATCGCGGAGGAAGTCCTGGGTCAGTTTGAGCCGTCACTGGTGGATTTCGTCCTGCGGGCCACCTCCTGCGACTGGCTGGGACGTCGACTCGCCATTGAGCTGCACGGCCGGCCCGACGGCGGCATCCTGCTTGAAACGTGCCTCCGCCACGGACTCTTCATCGAAGAGCACGCATACCGCGGCGGTGAATCCATGTACCGTTGGCACCCGCTATTCGCAGCCCAGTGCCGCCGGATATTGGAGCGGAGGGACCCGCTCCTCGCGGACCGGCTCCACCGCGTTGCCGCGCGCTATTACCAGGACACCGACGTCAGTGAATGCGTGGCCCGGGCCCTGCAGGCCCATGCCCCCCGGCTGGCTGTCCTGTCGCTCGGAGAGCACTGGCTGGAGTTCCTGCTCCGCAATGGCGCCCCCGCGCTCGAACAAGTGTGCCGGGATCTTCCGCACCCGTGGAACGACGACCCCGAGATGCTGATGATCGGCTCGGTCTGCCGCGCCATTGATGGTGACGTTGCTGCCGCCTCGGAACTCACCCGGCGTGCGCTGGCGCGGACATCAGTCCTGGATGACGCGCGCCGACGGAAGCTCGACCGGTGCCGTGCCCTCTTCGAACCTTTGCCGACCGGCCGCCGGTTCGACGTGCGCACCCCCGACGCGGACGGCCGGGCGAAGGCGGACGCGGCAACGGAGGACTATCCTGCCACTTCCTCGGGCCTGTTCCTGCTGGCTCAGGCTGAGTTCAGATTGCATCGAGTGGGGGACCAGGCCGCCGTCCTGCTCCAATCATCCACCGGTGCGTCAAAAAACCTGGGGGAGATGGAAGTTTGCGCCGAAGCAGAACTTGCTTTGGCGTTCGCGGCCGGAGGTGACCTTGCGGCCGCCGAGGATCATGCCACGCGGGCGTTGGAGCGGGCAGACGGGCTGGGTGGCGGTTCGCAGGAACAGATGGCGGCGGCCTGGCTGGCACGCGGAATAGTGTTCTACTGGCGGGATGAACTTAAGGGCGCCCGCGCCCATCTGGCAAAGGCCCAGCGGCTCGGCAGCACGTCTCCGCTTGGTCCGCTCATCGCTGTCTACAGGGTGCTGGTTGATTGCGCCACTGGTGATCAGGCCCATCTTGCCGAGTCCGGCGCAGCACTGGAGACCTTCCACGACCAGGGCCGCTACGGAGGGTCGTGGGACGCCTTTTACACAGTCGCCAGGGCGAAGGTCGCGGAAGCCGAGGGCGACTTGGATGGTGCCTTGACATTGGTTCGCCCTATGGGGGCCGGCGGGCACGCTCCTTTGGTGGACACGCTGCTCGCAGAGCTCCTGCGCCGGGGAGGAGAGGTGGGCACCGCCGAACGCTGCACCAAAGCACTTATCGATCGCCATCGCAACCGTTTCCTCGATACCAGCATGAGTCTGACGGAGGCTCTGCTGGCGCACAGGCACGGCGACGACGCCCGAGTGCATGAGCGGATAGAACATGCGGTCCACCGGGCGGAGCCGCAATCGGTGGTGCGCTCCTTCACCGAGCGAAGGGAAGAACTCGCGGAACTGCTGATTCAACACGCTGTCTGGGGAACCACCCATGAGTCGTTCGTCGCTGCCAGGATGGCACGGCATACGCAAGGTCCTCCGCACCTGCGGACGCGTTCCTACTGGACCCTCACCGACCGAGAGCGCGAGGTCCTGGCATACATGCGCTCTGTGATGACGGCGGCAGAAATTGCTGAGGCGCTGTTCATTTCGGTCAACACCGTCAAAACGCATGAGCGGTCAATCTACCGCAAACTCGGTGCAGCAGGGCGGCGGGATGCCCTTAAGACGGCCGCCGAACGCGGAATCGTCTGATCAGTTCTTAGCCGGGAACGTCACACGGCCCTGGGATTTCACCCGCCGCGGGTGAGGACGCCTCCTGGGTTGACGCACAAAATTGATATGACTGCCATTGGTCGCGCTGGGGACAATGCTTCCAGGAAAGGAACCTCCAAATGTCAACGAAAGCACATCCGCTCCTCGCGGGATCCATCGCGCTCGGAGCAGCAGTCGCATTGCTGACCGGTTGCGGTAGTACGGACACTCCGCAGGAGAACGAGGCGCAGGTCTGCGTAGCTGCCAAGGCGTACGCGTCTGCCTTGACGAGTTTCAAGGACGCGCTAACCCCAACGTCCACGGTGGATCAGGTCCGTTCCGCAAGGGAAGAGGTTGCGAAGACCCATAACGAACTCCTCGAAGCGAGCGAGGACGTGGCCCAGGACCGGGTGGACGCCGTCAAGGAGGCTGAGCAGAGTCTTGACCGTGCCGTCAAGGACGTTCCCAATGACGCGACGCTGGCGGAGGCCCGGGCTTCCCTGCGGGAGGAGGCCGTGAAAGTCCAGGCGGCACTGAGCGACCTCGGGACCGCGGCCAGTTGCTAAAGCCACACCGTCCGGGGGATCATTTTCCCTCGATTTCTTCCAAGCCAAATCCCTATCGATGCCGCATGAGTAGTTGAAAGCAGGGCAGACAAATGAGTTTCTGGGAGAATTTTTGGGATATCTTCTGGTGGTTCTTTACCGCGTGTGTTTTCTTTGCCTACCTGTTTGGGCTCTTTGCGATCATCGGTGACATTTTTCGCGATCACGGGCTGAGCGGCTGGTGGAAAGCCGTCTGGATCTTCTTCCTGGCTTTCCTGCCGTTTGTCACCCTTTTGGTGTACCTGGCTGCCCGGGGCGATGGCATGGCTGAGCGTTCCGTGGAACGTGCCCGCCGGGACCAGGACGAGGCCGACTCCTATATCCGCAGGGTCGCTACCCCGAGCCCCACAACAGAGATTTCCCAGGCCAAGGCGCTGTTGGACGCAGGAACCATCAGCGCCGAGGAGTTTGAAAGAATCAAGAGCCGGGTGCTGGTCTGAAGCAGCTCGTGGCCCTCCCGACCCGTCGGACAGTCTTCGGTCCCGGCAGAAAAGTCAGCAGGTAGCCGTGCGCGAATTCCTCCAGGATCCTGAAGCCGTCGCTGCCCTCCTGCTGGGGGCCCACATCTTGGTCGTGGCGATAGCAGCTGTGCTGGTATCGGTGAATCGTCCCCCGTCCTCGGCCATTGCCTGGGTGCTCGCCATAATCTTCATACCGGTGCTCGGTGCGATTGTGTTCTTTTTTGTCGGGTACTCAAAGTTGCCCAAGGTCCGCCGTGACAAGCAACAGCAGGTCAACGACCTGGTCCTGGCCAGAACCGCGGGCAGCACACTCATCAGTGAAGGCCGTGACTGGCCGGACTGGCTGCACTCGGCGGTGGCGCTGAACAACAACCTGGGGGCCCTGCCCATGGTGGAAGGCAACCGGGCCGAGCTCATGGATGACTATAACGGCACCTTCGATGCCATGATCAAGGACATCGATTCGGCCACCACGTATGTGCACGTGGAGTTCTACATCATGTCACTCGATGCGACCACCGCACCTTTCTTTCAGGCGCTGGCCCGGGCCACGGAACGGGGCGTCGCCGTCCGGGTGTTGTCCGATCACCTGGCCGGCCTCATCTTTCCGGGCCGGAAGGAAACCCTGAAATACCTTCAGGACATCGGCGCGGAGTATCACCCGATGCTGCCGGTGCGGCCGTGGCGGGGCGAATGGCAGAGGCCGGACCTCCGCAACCACCGCAAGATCGTCGTCGTCGATGGCCGCGTCGGATTCACTGGATCCCAGAACCTCATTGACGCCAGTTACAACAAGAAGGGAAACCTGAAACGCGGACTCAGGTGGCACGAGCTGATGATGCGCATTGAAGGCCCCGTCGTTCGGGAGCTGGATGCGGTGTTTGCGACCGACTGGTACAGCGAAGCGGACGTCCTGCTGCCGCTGGCCGCCAGCTCCAGCGCCATTGCCGAGAGCCAAGGCTCTGCGCTGATTGACGCACAGGTCCTGCCCAGCGGCCCGAGCTTCGCCAATGACAACAACCTGAAGCTCTACGCAACGCTCATCCACAAGGCCGAACGCCGGGTCAGTATTACCAGTCCCTACTTCGTGCCGGACGAATCCATCCTGATGGCCATCGTCACTGCCGCTGCGAGGGGTCTCGACGTCGAGCTCTTTGTGTCCGAAGTCGGCGACCAGAAGTTGGTCTACCACGCGCAGCGTTCCTACTACGAGGCCCTGCTCCGCGCCGGCGTCAGGATCTACCTCTACCGGGCGCCCCAGGTCCTGCACTCAAAGCACTTCACCATTGATGAGGAGGTGGCGGTGATTGGGTCCAGCAACATGGATGTCCGCTCCTTCAGCCTCAACATGGAAGTATCCGTTTTGGTTCATGGACGCGGTTTCGTTGACTCGATTGGCGTGATCGAAGACCGGTACCGGGCGAACAGCTTCGAGCTGAGGCTCGAGGACTGGATGCGGCGGCCGGCGTCCCAGAAAGCCTTCGATAGCCTGGCGCGCCTGACCGCATCCCTTCAATAGGTGGCAGCTATTCGGCGGCGTCGGTGAGCAGCTGCCGGAACTCGGCTTCCGTGTTCAGGACCAGCTTCTTGCCGTTGAGGAAGAACGTGGGCGTGCCGGTGACGCCCAGTGCGGTGCCGTCCGCGGCGTCCCTGCGGATACGTTCCAGTGTGGCCTCGTCCGCGACGGCGGCGTCGTACTTGGCCAGATCCAGTCCCAGTTTTTGCGCGTAGCCCCGGAATACCGCAGCCTGGGAATCCTGCTTGCCGCCCCACTGGTCCTGGGTTTCGAAGAGCTTCGCTGCCATCTGCTGGTATTTGCCCTGCTGAGCGGAAGCTTCCACAGCCAGGGCCGCGGTACCCGAGTTCCGGTGCCCGGTCAGCGGGAAGTAGCGGTTTACGAAAGTGATCCGGTCGCCGTATTCCTGCTTCAGTTCCTCGACCAGCGGATGGGCGGCGCGGCAGGACTCGCATTCGAAGTCCAGGAACTCGACCAACTGTGCCTTCTCGACAGCGGGCGAGGTGAGCCGGTGGCTGTCCTCGCGGACAAGTTGCGCGGCGGCCGCTGCCTGCGGAGCCGCCGGGACGGGTTTGTTCATGCTGAAGACCGCATACCAGACGAGGCCGGCCGTGAGAATGGCCCCCATCAGGATCCAGAGAACCAGCCGTACCTTTTTGGCCGGGTCTTCCATGGCGGAGGCGGGGGACGCCGTCGTCTTCGTCATCAAACTGCTTTCTGGTCGGGGTGGGGACGGGGGTTGGCCGGGGTGGGAGCCGGCAGGGAAAGGCGGATGGGTGCGCAGCAGATAAAGGTGAAGCTCAGCTGCCGCTGCGGGGAGCGAACATGATCACGGCCACGCCGAGCAGGCAGATCACGGAGCCCATGATGTCCCAGCGGTCGGGCCGGAACCCGTCGAAGATCATGCCCCACGCGAGTGAGCCGGCCACAAAGACCCCGCCATAGGCGGCGAGGATCCGCCCGAACTGCGCATCCGGCTGGAGGGTCGCCACGAAGCCGTACGCCCCCAGGGCCAGGACGCCGAGTCCAGCCCACCACCAGTCCTTGCCCTCACGGACCGATTGCCACACCAGCCAGGCTCCGCCTATTTCGGCCAACGCGGCGAGGGCGAACAGTACGACCGATTTTGCAATAGTCACGGACCCATCATTGCAGGCTTGGTACCGGCCAACAGAGCTTTACGCGTTCGGCCAGTTCCGGGAATCGTCGAGGCCGCACCCCTGGCGGCTGCATTGCCGGGCACTCACGCGCCAGTCGGGCTGATTGGAAGTGACCGAGCGTTCGTCCTTCCAAATCGGAATCACCCTGGCACCGCACTCCTGACAGGGCGGCTCCACATGTGCGCGCCGTTGCGCCTTGTTCATCATTTCCCCCAAGAAATTCTCGTTAGTCCAGCCTTAACTCTAACGAGTGTACAAATAAAATCCAGCCCCGTCCTCCCCGGAATACGGCTGGAGACGGCGCGTTGCAGGCCGCCACCCTGTTCTGCCCTGCCCGAGAGGGAATACTGGAGCGGTCCTGTCTGTTGAGTATCTATCCAGGCAATCCGAGGAAGAGAGAAACACCCCCGTGGCAACCGATTACGATGAAGTACGCTCCGACGTCAAGGAATCGCAGGACAGGTCCCTCGAGGCACTGCAGTCCGCGAATGCCCCCGACGCCCGCAGCGTGGTGCGTGAGCTGGATGAAGCGGATTCGCTGGACGGAGCCTTGGTCCCGGGTGGAGAGATCGTCGCCGAGGAATTGACCGTCCAGGTCATTCCGCAGGCGGAGGATGAATTCACCTGTTACTCGTGTTTCCTGGTCCGGCACCGCTCCCAAATTGCGCGCGAAAAGAACGGCCACCTCTATTGCGTTGAATGCGAAGGCTAAACTCCGCCCGGAAAGCCCGTTGACGCAACGACAGCGGGCACTACAATCGGCGCATGACGGTACTGGACTGGCTGCTGGATTCTGATCCTTCCATCCGCTGGCAGGCGCTGCAGGATCTGGCCGGCGCCCCCGACGACGCCGTTGCTGCCGAGCGCGCACGGGTGGCCGCCGAGGGGTGGGGCGCCCGGCTGCTGGCGTTGCGCGGCGAGGACGGCCAGTGGGCCGGGGGAGCGTACTTCCCGGCGCAAGGCGGCGATCCCGACGTCGGAACTTCCGCGGGTGCTGAGGCTCCGGACCCACAGGGAGAACCTGCCGCGGATGACGGGTCCGATAACGGGAGCCAGCCGTGGACGGCCACCACGTACAGCCTCCTGCAGTTGCGTGATTTCGGCGTCGATCCGGCGATTGAGCAGATGCGCCGGACCGTGACGCTGGTGCGGGACCATTGCCGGTGGGAGGAAGGCGGGCAGCCCTATTTCAGCGGCGAAGTGGAGCCCTGCATCAACGGCATGACCGTTGGGCTTGGAGCTTACTTCGGTCAGGATGTCGACGCCGTGGTCGCCCGGCTGGTCAGCGAGCAGCTCGACGACGGCGGGTGGAACTGCTGGGCAGAACACGGCGCAGTTGTTTCGTCGGTAGCGACAACCATCAACGTGCTCGAAGGACTGCTGGCCCACGAACAGGCCACGGGCGGTTCGCCGGAATCCATTGAAGCGCGACGGCGGGGCGGGGAGTACCTGCTCGAACGGCGTTTATTCCGGCGCAAGAGCACCGGCGAAGTCATTGACCCGGCCTGGCTGGAGTTCTCATACCCCACCCGCTGGCACTACGACGTGCTCCGTGCCCTGGAGTACTTCAGGGCAGCCGGCGATCGGCCTGACCCGCGGATGGCTGAAGCCATCGCCCTGGTCCGGTCCAAACAGCAGCCTGACGGCACCTGGCTGCTGGAAAACACGCATCCCGGCCGGATCCACTTCGAGTTGGAGGACGGCGACGGCCGCCCCAGCCGGTGGAATACCCTGCGGGCGTTACGGGTACTGCACTGGTACGGGGACGGCCAAGGCGGCAGCTAGCAAATGTGCCGTCCGCTGGAAAAACGACAGGGCGTCACAAGACAAGGCCGGTAAACCCTGGGTAAAAGCTGTGCACCGCCGTGCTCAGACGTAGCGGGTAAACCAGGCGAGCGTGTCGTTCCAGGCGGCGGTGGCCTGCGCCTCGTCGTAGCGCTGCCCGGTGTCATTGTGAAAGGCATGGTCGACGCCGGGATAGACGGTGAGCTGGTGGCGTACGTCCGTTGCCGCCAGGGCAGCCCGCAGCGCCGGCAAGGCGCCGGTGATCCGCTGATCGAGTTCGGCGTAGACGCCGAAGACGGCCGGCTTGATCGCCGGAACCTTTTCCAGATCGGGGGAGGGCCCGTAAAACGCTGCCGTAGCCTTCAGTCCCGGAAGCTCCGTGGCGGCCTGCCAGGTGATGCCACCGCCGAAGCAGTATCCGGTCATGGCGATCCGGCCCTCGTCGACGAAGTCCTGTGACTGCAGGTAATCGAAAGCCGCGGCGAAATCGGAGACATGGCGTTGGGAGCCGGCTGCTGTCAGCGCTCCGGGGACGGCGTCGCGGTCCATGGCCGCTGTGCCGCCCTCCCGGCTCAGCAGGTCCAGGGCCAGGGCAGCGTAGCCGGCCGTGGCGAAGCGGCGGGCCACATCCTGGATGTGCGGGGTCAGCCCGCGGTTCTCGTGGCAGATCAGCACGGCCGGGCCGGGTGTGCCCGCTTCCGGCCGGGCGAGATAGGCGCTGATGTCTGTTCCGTCGGCGGGGAACCGTACGGTTTCCGTGACGAGGCCCGGAGCGCCCTCAGGAACAGAGAGAGGGCTCTTGGCGCCCGGCACTGGACCCGCGGAAGCGGTAACGGCTCCGGTGCCCGAAGGGCTGGGGGTGGGCATGGGATCGGTGCTGCGCGGTACTTCTTCCGGTGTGCAACCCACCAGCAGCATGGCGGCCGACGCCGCTGCCATACTGCCGGTAATAAAGGCCACGCGACGCGTGAACGTGCGCTGGCTCATGGCGCCGGCGCGGTAATCGTCGAAGAATTCCTCGATCAGGTACTTTTCAAACTTGCCCAGCTTGGTCATAGGTGGCCTCCCGGAGTGTGGGCATATCCTCCTCCGAAGTCCCTGGTCAGGCAAGAGCGCGTCGTGTCGCGTCCGGCGCCTGGCTGTCCTGCCAGCAGAGTTTAGCGACGGTCCAGCTTTGCCTGCTGTGAGGACCACCCCTGCTCGTGCAGCCGCTCAAAGCCGTCGAGGAGCAGATCGAGGGCGAACTCGAACTCGAACTGGTCGTCGCAGCCGTGTCCGACGACGGAACTTTCGTCGTGCGCCGTCGCCGTGGCGATCGCCACGATGTTGGGATACCGCTCCGCCATCTGCTGCATCATGGCGGCTTGGGCTTCGGGAGGCGCCTCCGCCGTGGACTCCGCCGTCGGCCTGGACTGGTCATCGAACAGTTCCTGGGTGAAGCCCCACATCCGGCCGCCGATGGCATGCATCACGTGGTGCGTGAGGTCGGCCGAGAATCCGCCGGCCAGGAACATGCCAGCGAATGACTCCATGTAATCCAGCACGGCGGCTGTCTTGGTGGTGCGCGACTCAATCGCCTGGCGGGCCCACGGGTGAAGCTGCAGCGCGCGTCGCGCGGACAGCACCCGCAACCGGACGGTACTCTTCCAGTCCGCATCGGGGACCGGGGGATCAATCTCGCCGATGAGGCTCGCGACCATCCCGTCGAGGAGTTCCGCTTTGTTGGCAACGTGCTTGTAGAGCGCCATCGGAACCACACCAAGCTCTTCGGCGAGCCGGCGCATGCTGAGCGACTCGAACCCCACATCGTCAGCGAGTGCGACGGCGGCCCGCAGTACCCGCTCCCTGTTCAGGGGCGTGCGGCGGGTGGCCTCCAGCTGCTGAGTCATCCGCACAACCTTTCCCTAGCAGTTACCTCTTGACAAGTGTACCGCGTACACCTAGCGTTAGGCCCGTCAGGTGTACGCCGTACACCGCGAATCCCGGAGACCAGTCAATGACACCAAGACCCAGTACCTCCCTCCCGTCCGTCAGGCGCCGCGGGCCGCAGTGGCCTGTACCGGCGGCGCTGATTCTCCTGAGCCTCATCCCGGTGATCGCCGGGGCGGCAAGGCTAACGGAACTGACCGGCGGCGCTGCCGTCACACCGCAGAACGCCCGGTTCTTTGCCTCGCCCGTCCCGGTGGTCATCCACATCGTGAGCGTCATTATCTACAGCCTTCTGGGGGCGTTCCAGTTCGTCCCGACCCTGCGGGGCAGACGCGGCTGGCACCGTGTCGCCGGCGCTATCCTCATTCCGGCCGGCTTGCTCGCCGCGCTCTCCGGCGTGTGGATGTCGGCTTTCTACCCGCTCCCGGACGGCACCACCGACGTGCCGATTCGGATCTTCTTCGGTTCGGCCATGCTGGTCAGTCTCATCCTGGGCATCGATGCGATCCGGCGCCGGGATTTCGTGCGGCACGGCGCCTGGATGACGCGCGGTTATGCCATCGGCGTGGCCGCGGGAACGCAGGCCGTGGTGATTTCCGCCTGGCTGCTGCTCGTGGGCACACCCGACGTGGGGACCAAGGCGCTGTTGATGGCGGCGGCCTGGGTCATCAACCTCGCCGTCGCGGAATACGTCATACGGCGGCGCGCCAGGCCGTCCGTGCGGCTGGTGCGAAGTGACGGCCGCCCGGTCCGGTCCGGCGCGGGAGCCTGATGAAGGCAAGCGACGCCTTCCGAATGTCTTATTTCGACATCTGAATGCCCTCCGGAGCGGCTTGCTCCGTAACATTGGAGCTAAGACGGTCTGCAACTTGCTATGTTCACTGAAAAGGACTATTGGATGTCACTCGAATCATTGCCCGTCCTGGACTTCTCCCGTTTGAGCGCAGGTCCGGAGGAGGCAGCGGGGTTCCGTGATGAGCTGCGCGACGCCATGCACGAAGTGGGCTTCCTCTACCTGGCTGGACACGGGATCCCGCAGGAACTGACGGATTCCATGCTGGACGTGTCCCGGCGCTTCTTCGAGCTGCCCGACGAGCAGAAGCTCGCCGTCGAGAACGTCCACAGCCCGCAGTTCCGTGGCTACACGAGGGTCGGCGGCGAGCTCACGGACGGTGCGGTGGACTGGCGCGAGCAGATCGACATCGGCGTCGAGCGTGCTGCCGTGGAGCCGGGGCCCGGCGTCGCCGACTACTGGCGTCTTGAAGGACCCAATCTGTGGCCGGACGCACTGCCCGAAATGCGGGCGATTGTCACTGAGTGGACCGAGCGGCTGAGCGCCATCTCGCTGACCCTCCTGCGCGAGCTGGCAGTGTCGCTCGGGGCACCCGCGGACACCTTCGACGAGGCCTTCGCTTCGCGTGCTTTCCCGGTGCTCAAGATTGTCCGGTACCCGGGGGAGTCCAATCCGGAGCCCAAGCAGGGTGTGGGTTCCCACCGCGACGGCGGGGTCCTGACACTGCTGCTTGTGGAGCCCGGGAAGGGAGGACTACAGGTGGAGTACCAGGGGCAATGGATCGATGCCCCGCAGGTTCCGGGGACGTTCGTCGTGAATATCGGCGAGATGCTCGAACTGGCCACGAACGGATACCTCAAGGCAACCCTGCACCGTGTGATCTCTCCTCTGCGGGGTACGGACCGGATTTCGCTTCCATTCTTCTTCAACCCCGCCCTGGATGCGACGATGCCGCAGCTCGCGGTTAGCCCGGAGTTCCAGGCGAAGGCGCGCGGCCTGTCTGTCGATCCGACGAACAGCCCAATCCTGGAAACCTATGGAGACAACGCCCTCCGCTACCGGCTCCGGGCCCACCCCAACGTCGTCGCCGAGCACCACTCGGATCTGCAGAAGGCCTGACCCGGCCCACGTGCCGCTGCGCAGCTGGACACTTCACCAGCCACGTAGGCGGCCGCTGCGCCGGTGACGGTTAGACTGCGGTTGCCAGAGCAGGTCAACGACTCTTGGGGGAAGGTTGTTCAACCGCAGCCGTTAGTTCCTTTGGGTGGCGGGATTCACGGCACAATTTACGGCAGAAAGAGGATCCTCCTGCGGGACTCATCACGATGCGAGCGGCGGGAAACTGGCCAGTGACGTCCGCGATAAAGTGTCGCAGGTGCCCGATAGCGTGTATTCATGGACGGCAAGCAGGGGCCCGACGCATTTCAGCCGGCTGGATCACTTCATCCAGCCGATGCAGTTGAGCCGGCAGGCGTGTCGGTTGCAGCGGAGGTGGCCCGGGCGCTGGCGGCTGTCCGGCCCGCCCGGGACAGTGCCGGACTGATCAGCGAGATCCGTGAGCTGGAAGACGCGAAATCCGCCCTGGCTGCCCGTCAGGCGCGGCTGACCTTCGCGTTCGACCTGCTCCAGCGCCGTGAACAGGCCGACGCCGGGGTGCCCGCGGCCGAGCTCGGGGCCGGGGTCGGCGCGCAAGTCGCCTTGGCCCGGCGTGAATCGCCCGCCAAGGGCGGCCGGCTCCTTGGCCTGGCCAAAGCCCTCGTCACCGAAATGCCCCACGCCCTGGCTGCGCTGGAGACCGGGCAGCTCAACGAATGGCGCGCCACCCAATTGGTGAAGGAAACCGCGGGCCTGACCGCGGAGGACCGCACCGCCGTCGACGCCGAACTCGCCGCCGACACGGGGACGTTCGACGGCGCCGGGGACCGGCAGATCATTGCCGCGGCGCGGGCCGCCGCGTACCGCAGGGACCCGCGCACCGTCACCCAGCGGGCCAGCCACGCCGCCACCGACCGGCACGTCAGCATCCGCCCGGCACCGGACACCATGTGCTACCTCACCGCCCTGCTCCCCGCCGACCAGGGCATCGCGATGTACGCCGCCCTGACCCGGCATGCGGACTCCCTGCGGTCCGCCGGGGACCCCCGCACCCGCGGCCAACTCATGGCCGACGCCCTCGTCGAACGCACCACCGGCACCCCCGGCGGGATCACCGGCATCGAACTCCAGCTCGTCATGACCGACCGCACCCTCGTCCAAGGCGACAGCGAACCCGCCCGGCTCCCCGGCTACGGCATCGTCCCCGCCACCTGGGCCCGGGACCTCCTCCAACATGGAGGACAAGCCCACGGCGCACCCCAAGGACCAGAAAACTACACACGAACAGGCGTGGGCGGCGCGCGAACTGCGGACACGGACACGGACACGGCAAGGGACAAGGATGAAGCCTTCAACGTCTGGCTCCGCCGGCTCTACACCGCTCCCGGCACCGGCGAACTCACCGCCCTGGACTCCCGCGCCCGGCTCTTCCCGCCCGGACTCCGCCGCCTCATCCAAGCCCGCGACGACACCTGCCGCACCCCATACTGCGACGCCCCGATCCGCCACTTCGACCACATCATCCCCTGGCACCGCGGCGGACCCACCACCCAGGCCAACGGCACCGGACTCTGCGAAGCCTGCAACCACACCAAAGAAACCCCCGGCTGGACCGTCTCACCCCGGCCAGGCCCCAGACACAGCATCGAGGTCCAAACCCCCACCGGCCACACCTACCACTCCACCGCACCCCCACTACCCGGCACCCCTCTACCCGGCACCCAACTGACCGGGCCGCCACCGCTGGGAATTGCCGGACCGGCCACCGACACCAACCACCACCGCCGCAAACTCCGACACCAGGTGAAGACCCTCAAACGCGCCGGCAGACGACTATCCTCGGCCGCGTAGAGGTCAGAGGCGGCTTCCGGGACTGTGTCGGGGCCAGTGCTTGGACAGCTACACGTCGCCCCGAGCATCAGCGGGGCCTACCGCGTTATGGTCAGCGGCTTCATCGGTATCACGCACGAAACCCGTTCAAGAGTGAGCGCCGCTCCTGCACCGGTGACCCGGTTGTTCCTGCCCGTGTCGTCGCACCAGTCGATGTTGAAGGGCATCGCCGTGATGAATGCCTCCCCGGCTGCGGTCCCTGCCGGCACTTTGAAGGCGTAGCTGAAGCCGCCGGCGTCGTTCATCGGGGCGGTCGCAGCCAAGACCTCCACGCCGGCGACGTCGGTCATGGTCACCTGGATGCGGGCATTGCCGCCGTAGCGCGGATCGCAGTCGGCGTCCGGCGCTGTGACGGTAACAGTGTCGCCCGGTTTAGCACTCGAGGGAGCCACGGTAAACGCCGGCGGGAAACAGGCCGGCTCCCCGCTCCCGGGGAAGGAGGACGCGCAACTTGAGGCCCCGGCAGCCACGAGCAGGGCACCCGCCGGCAGAAATGCCCGGCGCCAGCGGCCGATGCGGCGGACCGGATCTCCGGTACGGGCGGCCATAGCTTTATGCACGGAGGAATCCAGTCCCGCGGTAAGAACCGCCCGTCGCTTGGCAACACTTCCCCTGTGAAACATAGGGGAAAGCTACCACTAGCGGGCCCCCGCCGGGGTAGACGCGTGGACATCCGTCAATTGAGCGAGAGAACGAGGAAGAGGGCGGTAAGAACCGTGGCGGTGGGCGTCATGATGAGCCGTTCCGGTTTGCTGCGGGAGATGCTGTTCATCACGATGCCGAGTGCGAAGTACGCTGTGAGGACCCAGCTGGACACGCTCGTGACAGTGCCGTTGATGAGTGCCGGCGCCAGTTCGGCTTTGGCCAAGGCCGTATAGGCGAAGAGTGCGTACAAGGCGATGGACACGGCGCTGGCAATTCTCAATTTCTTCGGAAGGACCGTGTGGGCACCGCCCCAAGCCATTCTTCCCATTGGCGCCCCGGCGATCAGCGCGGACTGGAAGACGGCCAGGCCGGCCAGGATCGCGCTGGCCAGTAGCGCGGAAAGTTGGTCTATAGCCATCAGGAGCTCATCTTTCATGGAGCTGGCGGGGCTGCTTCGGTGCAGCCGTTTCGGCAAAAGTAGCAGGACCATTGGCGAATCCCGGGACAATACTGCAGTGGCAGGTGCCTAGACTTCGAACCGGCTGTGCACGTTTCCGGTCGATGGTTATCCTGACGGTATGGACGTACTGATGGCGCCCGGTGCAGGCATCCTGTAATGGGTTCGTCCGAAGACAACCAGGCGACGCCCGCCGAGCAGTGGCCGGACGGCCCGGTGGTGCTGGGAGTGGCTTGGGAACCGTCCGGGCAGTTGATCCGCGCAGCCGCGGACCTGGCGGCTGCGCTCGGCACCCATCTGATCTGCGCGTTCGTGGATCCGGCCAGTTACCTCACGGAGTGGGAACCCGCAGACCTCAGGGAAAGCGCATCGCTGGATCCGGCCGCCAACAGTGAGACGGATTTCCCCCCGAACCACGTTCGCGAGATTCTCCAGGTTCTCTTGGGGCCGCCTGGCGAGGAATGGTCGTTCCGGGTGCTCAACGGAGCCGTCGCCCTGGCCCTTGGCCGGCTTGCGGCCAGCACGGACGCCTCGTTGCTGATCGTCGGCGGGCCACGGCCCGGGCGGTTCGCTGCCGTGGAGCGGATGCTGGAGGGATCTGTCGGAACGGACCTGGCGGGTCACCAACGCACGCCCGTGCTGGTCATTCCACGGCCTGGTCGCTAACGCCCGGGTGCCCGCAGGCGCCTATTCCCAGCGGAGGGGTCCGGGCGGCGACGAGCTCCAGGTGCGGAAGAATTTCCCGCGGGAGTCCTCACCAGCCTGCTGTTCCAGCGCGTGGAGCCGGCCGTAGGTGAAGGCATCGGTGCCGGGGGCGCTGGCGGCCAGTTCGCGCAGCAGGTTCCGGGTGACGGCGCTGTCATGGTGATCGCCGAGGATCTCTTGGATCTCCTCCGCGGCGCGTGCCAGGGCGGCGGCCTGTTTGCCGAACACCGGGGCGGCCGCTTCCGCCGCATAGCGCAGCCGCTTGGCGCTCTTCCGGACCTCATGGAGGGCCGCGTCTTCGGCCGGGCTGGAGGACTCGGCGTCGAGTGCGCGCACTTCCTTTTTCAGCCGCTTGCGCTGCTTCGAGACGAGCCGGCCCACCGTCGGGATGGCGTCCTTCCCTGCCTTTTCGGTCAGCGGAGGGTCCGCCAGGAACGCGTCCAGCGAATCGAGGAGGCGGAAGTAGCGGGCGCTTTTCAACGCAGCGAGACCCTTCGCCCGGGCCCTGCGGGCCGCAGTATCAAAATGCTCCTCGACGTTCTTTGCCACCGGTCCCAGCAGCAGCTCCGGCGGTTCGGCGCCGATCAGGTCCAGCAGCCGCGCCCGCATCACCTCGTTGTCCCTGGCTTCGCCCACGGTGCCGGCCAGCCATTGAAGTTCTGAGCGCAGCGATCCGGTCACGTCCGGGTCGGCAAGTTTCCGGAAAGTGGCGAGTACGGATCGCATCCGGCGCGCTGCCACCCTGAGTTGATGGACCGCATCCGCCGCGTTCTCCCGGACCCCGGGGTCATGCTTCTTGAGTGCCTCGACCTGTTGCTTCAGGTAGGAAAGGAGCACTGCTGACGCCGGTCCCGTCGGGTCCGGCGGCGGGGCTGGTTCCTCGCGCGCGGGGTACTGCCTGCCCAAGCCCCGGGCGAGCTTGGAAGGCAGCGCCGACGGATGATGGCCTGTCTCCGCGAACAGCGCGTCGGCGTCCTTGAGCAGCCGCTCGGATCCGTCGATGAGCTCCACTTCCCATTCCCGCCAGGTGGCCTGTTCCTTCGGCTCCAACAGGGTGCGCGAGTCCACCCGGTCATCGCTGAAGTCAGCCAAGGCGGTCCCGTCGACTGCCACAAGGCGCCGGATGGTGCGCCTGGTCTTCAGCTTCGCTACCGGGATCACGTCCTGATCCCTTGTGTGGACCTGGACGAGTCGTCGCAGCCGCCTCGGAACCGATTCGGGGTTCTTGCCCAGCCGCACGGTGAATTCCTGACGTTCCCCAACCGCGACAGGGAGCTTCAGGTGCCACCCGTCGTCGTGTCCACCGGTCCGCCGGCGGAGCGTGATCCCGCGGGACGCCAGCGCCAGGCCGGCAGTATCGAAGTAGACGGCGTCAAGTGATTCGTCCTCGGGCGCCTCCACCCGGTCCACCCCCGGCAACGACTCCAGAACCGGCAACTCGTCGCCCTCGCCGACGTCGTACTTTCGCTCCACTTCGAGCTTCTCGGAGTCGGTCATGGCACAGAATAGGCCCCCGGGTGATCCAGCGGCATGGGTCAAAGGTCCCGGACCTGAGCCCCGCGGACCCGGTGCTGCAACGTCCAGGGGCCGTGCACCGGTTCGGGGCGGAACCGGCGCCGCCGGCTTTGTAGGCACAATGGAAGCGTGACTTCCCCGCAGCCCCTTGTTCGCTTGCCCTTCGATCTGGGCGTTATCGGTGCCGGCCTGGCGTTCGGCCGCGCCCTTGGCGAGCTGGCCGACGTGCTCCAGGCCAGGATCCCCAACGCGACCGCCGTGGTGCAGGCACCTCCGGGAACGGGCAAGACGACTCTGGTTCCGCCCCTGCTGGCCAACCTCGCCTTCGACGCCGGGAGTGGCCCGGGACAAGAGAACCGTCCGCGCATCATTGTCACCCAGCCGCGCCGGGTTGCAGCCCGCTCGGCGGCCCGGCGCCTCGCGGCATTGGACGGCAGCCGGTTGGGGGACCGCGTGGGGTACACCGTCCGCGGGGAACGCCAGACCGGCCCCGGCACGATCATTGAATATGTCACCCCGGGCATCCTGTTGAACCGCCTCCTCGCCGATCCGGGACTGGAAACCGTCAGCGCCGTCATCCTCGATGAAGTGCACGAACGCGGACTCGAATCCGACCTGCTGCTGGGCATGCTCCACGAGGTCCGCCAGTTACGCGGCGACCTCACGCTCGTCGCCATGTCCGCCACCCTGGACGCGCCGCGCTTTGCCGCATTGATCGGAGACGCCGGGGAGCCGGAAGACGCCGGAAACCACGACGCCGGCGGGCTGGCACCCGTCGTCGATTGTCCGTCCGCGCTGTACCCGCTGGAGGTGGAGTGGGTGCCGGCCGCGGCGCCGCGGCTGGATGAGCGGGGGGTGACGCGCGCCTTCCTGGACCACGTGGCGGACACGGCCGCCTCGTCCCACGCCCGGGCACTCGCCTCCGGCACGGACCTCGACGCCCTGGTGTTCGTCCCTGGGGCACGGGAAGTGTCCTACGTCGCCGGCCGGCTGCGCGGGCGGGCGGGCGCGGAGATCCTGGAGCTTCACGGGCAGGTGGGCCCCGCGGAGCAGGACCGCGCCGTTTCCGGGCGGGAACCCGGCGGACGCCCGCGGATCATCGTGGCCACGTCCCTTGCCGAGTCCTCCCTGACCGTCCCTGGAGTCCGGCTGGTTATCGACTCGGGGCTGTCGCGGGAGCCCCGGCGGGACGCCGGCCGGGGTATGTCCGGCCTCGTCACCGTGTCCTGCTCCCGGGCCTCCGCCGAACAGCGCGCCGGGCGGTCAGCCCGCCAGGGACCTGGACGGGTGGTGCGCTGCTACGACCAGAAGACCTACGGCGCCGCCCCGGCCCACCCGACGCCGGAGATCGCCGTCGCGGACCTGACCGGGGCTGCCCTGGTCCTTGCCTGCTGGGGGTCTCCCGGCGGCCGTGGATTGTCGCTGCCCGACATGCCGCCGCAGGCTGCAATGGACGACGCCGTCGAGGTGCTGCGGGAGCTCGGCGCTGTCGGTGCGGACGGCCTCGCCAGCGATCTGGGCAAGGCGCTGGCCCGGGTTCCCGCCGACCCCCGGCTGGCCAGGGCCCTGCTGGACGGGGCCGCCGTCGTGGGTGACCGCACGGCGGCGGAAGCAGTGGCGCTGGTCGCCGGGGACCAACGCGCCCCGGGCGCCGATCTCCCGCGCCTCTTGGCCGACCTGCGCTCCGGCAAGGACCCGGCGTCCCGGCGCTGGGCGGAGGACGTCAGGCGGATGCAGACGATCGCGCGCCAGGAGGGAAACGGTGCCGCCGCTCCCGCCATGCCTGCGGAGGTGACCACGGCGGAAGCGGTCGGTTTCGTGGTCGCCCTCGCATTCCCGGACCGTGTGGCACGCAGGGTCCCCGGCGACGGGCCGGAACGGTACCTGCTCAGCTCCGGCACGCGGGCAGGTCTTCCGGCCGGAAGTTCGCTGTCGGGGCATGAATGGCTCGCCGTCGCCGAGGTCTCCCGGGCCCAGGGACGCGACGCGGCGGGCACCGGCGCCGTCATCCGGTCCGCGGCACCCCTGGCGGCGGAGACGGCCGCGGCCGCCGCCCGGCATCTCCTGGGCGAGACCGTGGAAGCCCGGTTCAGCCAGGGCCGGGTCACAGCCCGGAAGGAACGCCGGCTGGGCGCGATCGTCCTCTCCTCCACCCCGGTGCGGCCCTCAGCCGAGGAAGGCCGGGCCGCGGTTGCCAGGGCGCTGGAGAAGGACGGGTTGGGAGGCCTCGGATGGTCGACGGCAGCGGACGCGCTGCGCCGCCGGCTTGCCCTCGTGCGGCGGGAACTTGGGGACCCGTGGCCGGACGTGTCGGAGCAGGCGCTGCTGGGCCGGCTGGGGGAGTGGCTGGCGCCGGAACTTCAGGCGCTGGCGGGCGGCGCCGCCACGAGCAGCATCGACCTGGCGGAGCCGTTGCGGCGGCTCCTGCCCTGGCCCGACGCCGGCCGGCTGGGGGAGCTGGTGCCGGAACGGCTGGAAGTGCCGAGCGGGTCCTGGGTGAGGATCGACTACCCGGAGGTGGGTGACGACGCCGGCCGCCCGGTAGTGGCGGTCAAGCTGCAGGAATGCTTCGGCTGGGACCGGACGCCGCGGCTGGTGGGCGGCAGGGTGCCGGTGCTGTTCCACCTGCTGTCGCCCGCCCGGCGGCCGCTGGCCGTGACGGATGACCTGGCGTCGTTCTGGTCCGGGCCTTATGCGCAGGTCCGTGCCGAGATGCGCGGCCGGTACCCCCGGCATCCCTGGCCGGAGGACCCGTGGACGGCTCCGGCGACCGCCCGGACCAAGAGCAGGGGCTGATTCCGGGGCTGTTACGCCATTGTGACGTGCCTCACGGCGTGTTGGGTATCCTGATAGCGGTCAGGAAGTCGGCCGTTCATGCTTCACAGGGGATATTTATTATGACCAGCAATCTCGACATCAACGTCGCTGTCGATCTCGGCCCGAAACCTGCACTCGTGTCACCGGGGGGCCATCTGCCCGGAACAGGCAAGGCCCCCCGGGCAGGCGCCGCATGAGGCCCGCAGCGGCTCTCGGTTACGGTTCCCTTGCCCATAGCCACGGAGCGGAGTTGATGTTCGATTCCTTCCGCCGCTGGCCTCTGGTGCCCTCCGCGCAGTTGGTGCGGCTCCGCTCGGCGCTGCTGCAGTGCGTCGAACTGGCCTCACCGGACACCGGCAGGGACCTCTCCGAGTCTGCCGGAAGACTGCTGCAGCTGGTCACCGATGAGCTGGAGCGCCGCAATGACCCGTCGGCCCGGCCCGCAGTCTTCCCGGCAAGGTTTCGGCGGGCGGCGCGGCGGCGACCCTACGCATAAACAGTGGGGATGGCCGGTTCGCCGCGCTGGAGCCGGTTGACGACGTCGGGCAGTTCGGCCATGGTCGCGGTGTGTCGTTCCCGGGCCCGCGCCACAGCTTCCGCCCCGGTCCATCCGGGCAGAAGCTCTCCAGCCCGGATGAACTGCCGCAGCAGGGGCCTGCTGCGGGGTTCCTCCGCCGGCGGGTGGCCGACCCCTAGAACTTCGTGGGTGGCCGTGCCCTGGCCGTCGAGCCGGCGCACCGCGTACTTCCGCCCGCCAACATTGACCTTGTTCTTGGAGCTCTTGGCGACCGCAACGAACTCCCCGGCGTCGTTGGTGCGGCTGACCAGTTTGTAGACCATGCCGGCAGTGGGGGCGCCGGAGCCCGTGACCAGCGCCGTGCCGATGCCGTACGCGTCGGCCGGGGCAGCCCGGAGCGCGGCGACGGAGTATTCGTCCAGATCGGACGTGACCACAATTTTCGTGCGCACGTTGCCCAGCCGGTCCAGCAGCTCGCGGACCCACGTGGCCTGTGCCACCAGGTCGCCGGAATCGAGCCGGACCGCGCCCAGTTTGTCCCCGGCGAGTTCGACGGCGGTACGGACGGCCGCCTCGACGTCGTACGTGTCCACCAGCAGCGTGGTTCCGGGTCCCAGCGACTCCAGCTGCGCCCGGAACGCGTCACGTTCGGTGTCGTGCAGGAGGGTGAAGGAATGTGCCGCCGTGCCGACTGTCCGGAGGCCGAAGCGCCGGCCGGCTTCCAGGTTCGAGGTTGCGGCGAAGCCCGCGATCACGGCGGCGCGGGCGGCCGCGGCGGCGGCTTCCTCGTGCGCCCGGCGGGAACCCATTTCAAAGCAGGGCCTGCCACCCGCCGCGCTGACCATCCGGGAAGCCGCCGAGGCAATGGCGGTGTCGTGGTTGAGGACGGACAGCACAAGCGTTTCCAGGATGCAGGCCTCGGCGAACGTGGATTCCACCATCAGGACGGGGGAGTAGGGGAAGTAGGCCTCGCCTTCCGGGTAGCCCCAGACGTCGCCGGAAAACCGGAAGTCCGCGAGGCGGTCCAGGGTGTCGCCGTTGACGACGCCGGTCCGGTCCAGGAACTCCAGCTCCGGCGGGCCAAAGCGGAAACGGGCAATGCCCTCCAGCAGCCGGCCCGTTCCGGCGACAATCCCGTACCGGCGTCCCTCCGGCAGTGCGCGGGCGAACGCCTCGAACACGGTCCTTCGCCCGGACGCCCCGGAATGAAGGGCCGCCTGCAGCATTGTCAGTTCGTAGTGGTCGGTGCAGAGGGACGTAACGGGGCCGTCCCGGAACGGCGTGGTGTCCATGATTCACCGTAGTCCTCCGTGTGCCCGCCGTCAGCGGCTATTCAGTTGCTGCTGGTCAGGGGTACCTTTGTCCCCATGGTCAGGGAAGAAGCCACGGTCACTGTCAGCAGCCCCAGCGGAGAGCGCGAACTGCGGATTTCCAGCCCCGGCAGGGTGCTCTGGCCGCAACTCGGGCTCACCAAGCTGGATCTCGCCCGGTACATCGTCGACGTCGGCGATGCTTTCCTGGCGGCGAACGGCGGCCGTCCCGTGACGCTCCAGCGGTTCGGCGGCGACATCGACGGCGAGCAGTTCTTCTCTAAGAACCCGCCCAAGGGAGCCCCTGACTTCGTGCGCTCGGTCCCGGTGGTCTACCCCAGCGGCCGCTCGCATCCGCAACTGGTGATCGACGAGGTTGCTGCCGCGGTCTGGGCCGTGCAGATGAACACCGTGGTCTTTCATCCCTGGGCATCGCGGGCCGGCAACCCGGACAATCCCGACCAGCTCAGGATCGACCTCGATCCGCAGCCCGGCACCGGGTTCGAGGAAGCGGTCCCGGCCGCGCAGGCACTGCGGTCCGTGCTGGCCGAGGCGGGGCTGGAATCCTTCATCAAGACCTCCGGCAACCGGGGGCTCCATGTGTTCGCCCCTATCGAGCCCGTCCGTGAGTTCCTCGACGTGCGGCACGCGGTAGTCGCCGCCGCCCGCGAACTGGAGCGGCGGATGCCGGAGAAGGTCACCACCGCCTGGTGGAAAGAGGAACGGGGCACACGGATTTTCGTCGACTACAACCAGGCGAACCGCGACCGCACCATGGCCGGGGCCTACAGCCCGCGCGCCCTGCCCGGTGCCACGGTGTCCTGCCCGATCCGTTGGGAGGAGCTGGAGCACGTCAACACCAAGGACTTCACCATCGTCACCGTGCCGCAGCGGCTCAAGGCGACGGGGGACCCGTGGGCGGCCATGCATGCGAACCCCGGCACGATCGACGTTCTGCTCGAGTGGTGGGAACGTGACCTGGCGGACGGGCTGGGGGAGCTGCCCTTCCCGCCGGACTTCCCCAAGATGCCGGGTGAGCCCATGCGGGTGCAGCCCAGCCGGGCCAGGACCAAGGACTAGTTCCCAGGCGCACTAAACGCCCAGCAGCCGCTGGCCGTTGAACCAGCAGACCGCCCGCAGCCAGTGGTCGTCCAGGCGGGGTTCCTTGTCCCGGAGCCGTTCCAGCGCCTCCAACTGGTGGGCGTACGGGTACGGGATGTTCGGGAAGTCGCTGCCAAGCACGATCCGCTCGGGCATCCCGGCCAGCCGCGCCAGGAGCGCAGGCGGGAAGGGGGCGGCCGCCTCGAAGAAGTCCGTGAACACCATGGTGGTGTCCAAATGGACGCGCGGATACCGCTCCGCGAGGTCCAGGAACTCGCCGTACTCAGGTGCCCCCAGATGGGCGACGACGGCGGTCAGCCGGGGATGGCGGCGCATCACACCCTCGAGCTTGTCGGGCCCGGTGAAGCCCGGCCGCGGGACGGGGCCGCTGCCGACGTGCACCACCACCGGAATGCCGGCCTCGGCCAGGACACCCCACACGGGGTCGAGTATCGGCTCGCGCAGATCGAATCCGCCCACCTGCGCGTGGATCTTGAACACCCGTGCGCCGCGTTCCAGGGCCGACTGTACCTGCTCCAGGACGCCCTCTTCCGGGTAGAACGTGGCGCTGGGGACACAGTCCGGCTCTGTGGCGGCCAACTCCAGCGCGAAGTCGGTGAGGTCCGCCGCCATGGCCGGGCGGTGGGCGTACGTCAGGGCCGTGAAATGCCGCAGTCCCAGCCGTCGCAGTTGGGCCAGCCGGCTGGCCTCGTCCGAGCGGTAGGTAATGGGCCAAGGGCGGCCGATGAGTGGACCGGCCTCATCGAAGTGCGCCCACACGCGCTGCAGCATCCGTTCCGGGAGGAAATGCGTGTGGATGTCGATCAGGCCCGGGAGCCCGAGTCCGCCCCACCACTGCGGCACGTCTGTGTCCCGCATCGTTTCCACCTGGTCTCCTCATCGACGTCGTCGTCCGCCAAATCCCGGCCGCACGGCCCAGACCAGTCTGCCATTAGAGACTTGCGGCGGGAAACTACCGACGTTGCGCCCGGAGGATCCCCCGCACGGTGTATCCGACGGCGCAGACAAGTGGTGCCAGACAGGCCAGCAAGGCGATGGTGTTGGGCCGGAACGCCACCTGCCCGGCCGCGTTGCGGCTGTAGACGCCGAGCGGGAGCACGAAGCCGCCGCCGCCTCCTCCGGCCGCATTTTCCTGGCCGCCGTCGATGATGTTGCTTCCGGCCTCGGAGGCTCCGCCGCCGCCAAACCCAAAGGACACCAACGCGACAGGGACCAGTTCCTCCCCGTCCACCGTGACGGCCGGGCCGTACGCCCGGGCCACACCCACATTTTTGAACGTCTCCGCAAGGGACGAAAGTGCTTCAGTCATGGCACCGACGATAGGCGTGCACCCCGGGGAGCGCCAGAGCAGTTTGCCCTGGAACGCCTACGTCCTGGAACGCCTATGTCCTGGAGCGGTTGGCCCGGCAGGGCCTTCCGACCCCTATTTTCCCGGCTGACGTCGAAATAGATTGGGACCGGACTATCGCACGGAAGAAAGGCCATGACCATGACGAAACAGACTGGGGTGGCGCCGCGGCTGGCGGACGTGCTCGCCATCGTCCTGGGCACTGAGGAAATCCCGCTGCGACTGAAAGCCTGGGACGGCTCGGAGGCCGGACCGGCCGGCGCGCCGGTCCTCGAGTTCCGGTCCCGGCGGGCTTTGCGGCGGATGCTGTGGTCTCCCGGTCAGCTGGGCCTCAGCCGCGCCTACGTTGCCGGGGATGTCGACGCCCCGGGCGACGTCTTCGCCAGTTTTGCCGCCCTCAGCTCCACCGGCAAGTTCGCCGAGCCCGGACCGTTCCGTCGTCCCACCGTCCGCGAACTCGCGGCAATCCTGAAGAACGCCGCCCTGCTCGGCGCCATAGGACCCAACCCGGCACCCCCGCCGGAGGAAGCAAAGCTGGTCCGCGCCGGCCGGCGGCACACGCGGAAGCGTGATGCGGCCGCCATTTCCCACCACTACGACGTCGGGAACGATTTTTACGCTCTTGTCCTTGGCCCGTCCATGGTCTATTCCTGCGCGGTGTGGGAGGACGAGAGCACCGGGCTCGAAGCGGCGCAGGACGCCAAAATCGACCTGGTCTGCCGGAAGCTCGGACTGCAACCGGGCATGCGGGTGCTCGATGTCGGGTGCGGGTGGGGGAGCTTTGCCCTGCAGGCCGCCCGGAACTACGGAGCCGACGTCGTAGGCGTGACGCTGTCCGGCGAACAGGCCACCATGGCCGGCAAGCGGGTGGCAGAGGCCGGCCTGACGGACCGGGTGGCCATCCGCGTCCAGGACTACCGCGACGTCGACGACGGGCCGTTCGATGCGATCAGTTCCATCGGCATGTCCGAGCATGTGGGCCGCGAGCAGATGCCCGCGTACGTCGCCAGGCTGCACGGGCTGCTCCGGCCGGGCGGCCGGCTGCTCAACCACGCCATTTCCTGGAACGCGGGTCCCACAGCGCCGGATCCGGACTCGTTCATCCCGCGCTACGTGTTCCCGGACGGAGAGATGCTGGGCCTCGCGGAGATGGTCGGAGCGCTGGAGGCCGGCGGACTGGAAGTGCTCGACGTCGAAGCCCTGCGCCGGCACTATGCGCTTACCCTCCGGGCCTGGGTGCAGAACCTGGAGGACCACTGGAGCGACGCCGTGCAGGCGGTTGGAGAAGGGCGGGCCAGGGTCTGGCGGCTCTACATGGCCGCCAGCGCCCTGGGCTTCGAGTCGGGCATCACCGGCGTCAACCAGATCCTCGTCCAGCGGCCCGGCGGCGCCGAGCCGCCGCTGCGCCGGACCGCCTGGCTGTGAGGGGCCGGATGCCTCAGCCCGGGCCGTGCGCGGTGATGAAAGCTGCGGCAGACGCCGCCAGCGAGGCCCCGACTTCGTCCGCACTGCGTTTCGTTCCGGCAACCTCGAAGGTATGGCCGCCGCCCTCGCGCCACTCCAGCGTTGCCGACGGGCCGATCCGGGCCACCACCGCCTCCAGCAGTTCGGGCGTGGCGAACGGGTCGCGCGTGCCCTGCAGGAAGAGCATGGGAAGCGTCAGCCCGTAGAGGTGTTCGTCCCGGATCTTCTCCGGCTTGCCCGGGGGATGAAGCGGGTAGCCCAAATAGACCAGTCCGGCCGCCGGCATCCCCTCGGCAACCGCCATGGAGGCCATCCGACCACCGAAGGACTTGCCCGCGGCCCACAGCGGCTCGCCCGCTGACCGGTCGGCAGCCTCGGCCATGGCCGCCTGCCAGGTGGCGACGGCAACGGGAGGCCTGTCGGGGAACTTCCGTCCCGCTTCCCGGTAGGGGAAGTTGAAGCGGAGCGTGGCGATGCCCAGTTGATTGACGGCGCGGGTGAAACCGGCCAGGAAGGGGTGTTCCATGCCGGCTCCGGCGCCGTGCGCGACCACCAACGTGGCAGATGGCTGCTCAGGGCGGGCATAGACGCCCGATACGGTGGACTCGCCCACGGCGATCGTTACGGGGGACTCGGGGATGGTCATGACTCCATCATGCCGCCTGCAAGACGGCTAGGCTGGTGGCATGAGCAACACCGAGGTGGCCCCTCAGGAGATACTTTGCGGGACGGGTGACGACGGCGTCGGCGTGGAAATCCTGGTTCCCCGTCAGGTCCCCCTGGGCGGACCGCGGGCCATGGACGTACGACGCACCCTGCCGCAGCGCCAGCGGAGCCTCATCGGCGCCTGGTGCTTCCTGGACCACTACGGCCCGGACCGGGTGGGCGAGTCCGGGGGCATGCGCGTGCCGCGCCACCCGCACACCGGGCTGCAGACAGTCAGTTGGCTGTTCACGGGAGAAATCGAGCACCGCGACTCGGCCGGGTTCCACGCCGCGGTGCGGCCCGGTGAGGTCAACCTGATGACCGCAGGACGCGGCATCAGCCACTCGGAGTTTTCCACGCCGGCCACCGAGGTGCTGCATGGTGCGCAGCTGTGGGTGGCGCTGCCGGACCGGGCACGCGGGATGGAGCCCACGTTCGAGCATTTCCGGCCCGAGCCGCTCTCCGGCCCCGGCTGGTCCATCCGGGTCTTTCTGGGATCAATCGCCGGCGCCAGCTCGCCGGTCACCACCCACACACCCCTGCTCGGCGCCGAGATCCGCCTGGACCCGGGAGCCACGCTGACCCTGGATACGGACCCGTCCTTTGAGCACGGCCTGCTGGTTGACGCCGGAGCTCCCCTGGTGGATGGCCGTCCGGTGGCCAAGGACCACCTCGCTTACCTGCCCGTCGGGCGCCCGTCCCTGACCCTGGAGGCCGGCGTCGAGCCCCTTCGACTGCTGCTGATCGGTGGCGAGCCGCTGGGCGAGAAGATCGTGATGTGGTGGAACTTCGTGGGACGGAACCATGAGGAAATCGTCGGGTTCCGGGCTCAATGGCAGGCGGAAATCGGCGTCGAGGCCCCTCCGTCAGCCCATCCGGAATCCGGTGGCGGTGATGGCGGCCCGAGCTTCGGCACGTTCCCACCGGGAGAACCGGCGCCGCTGCCGGCCCCCGCCCTCCCCAACGCCCGCCTCCGTCCCCGCGACTGATGCCCGGACCGGACACCGTGCGCTGCGCACCCCGCGCGCCAGAAACGAGAACGCGTTGAGCGACATCACCATCCGCAACAATCCTGCACGCCTGCGCTTCGAAGTGCTCGACGGCGGCACCGCAGTCGGCCAAGCCGCTTACGTCGACGACGGTGCAACCCACCGCATTTTCTACCACACGGTCATCGAGGACGGATACGGCGGCCAGGGTCTGGCCGGACGGCTCGCGGCGCACGCGCTCGACGAGACGGTCGCCGCCGGCCTGAAGATCGTTCCGGTGTGCCCCTACATCAAGAAGTACTTGGGAAAGCACGCCCGGTACGAGGCCATGATTCAGAAGCCCACGCCTGCGCTGCTGGCGGTGCTCAAGGAAGCCTTGGAGCAGCACGTCCGCCGCTGACCCGGAGCACGGAACGAGGAGTTCGGGGCCGCGGGCCGGCTCAGCAGTCCGGGGCGTCCGCTCCAGGGGGCTGCAGGCGGGCGCGAGCGGCAAGGAGGGCCTCGATGAGCGGTGCCGGCACAGGACGGGACAGCAGGTATCCCTGCCCCAGGCGGCAGCCCAGGCCGCGGACCAGGGCCAGCTGCGCCGGGTCCTCGATGCCTTCGGCAATCGAGTCGAGGTTGAGCCGGCGCGCCAGGCCGAGAATGCCTTCCAGCATGGCAGCAGACGGGGCGTCGGCGGAACTGCCGGAGAGGAATGAACGGTCGATCTTGAGGATGTCCGCGGGCAGCTCGGCCAGGGCGCTGAGCGAGGAGTAACCGGTCCCGAAGTCGTCGATGGCGATGCGGACGCCGAGGCCCTTCAGCCGGTTGAGGGCGGTGATGCCACCGTCGACGCTGCTGGCCAACGCCGTCTCGGTGACTTCCAGCACCACTTTGTCCGCCTGGGCGCCGGGATCCCGCAGGATGTCCTCGATCGCCGCGAGGTTCCTGGGGCTGGGCAGTTGCAGGGTGGAGAGATTGATGGAGACCCAGAGGTCGTGGCAGTGGGCCATCGAGTTCCGCCACCGGGCGGCCTGCCGGCTGGCAGTGTTCAGCACCCAGCAGCCGATGGCTTCGATGTCGCCGGTTTCTTCGGCGAGCGGGATGAATTCGCCGGGTTCCAGAAGCCCCAACGTTGGATGATTCCACCGGACCAGCGCCTCCACGCCCAGAATTTCCCCGGTGCGCAGATCGGCCACCGGCTGGTATTCGAGTCGAAGCTGCCGCTGGGCCACTGCGGCGGCCAGGTCGGCCCGAAGGGCGGCGCGGTGTGTCATCCTGTCATAGCCTTCGGCGTCGAAGCGCTGGTAGCGCCCCTTGCCGTTTTGTTTGGCCGTATACATCGCGAAATCGGCCTGCCGCAGCAGCTCGGCGGGATCACCGGTTTCCGGGCGGCGCTGGGCGGCTCCCATGCTCACTGACACCTTCAACCGGACTTCACCGACAGAGAAGGGGGCCCGTAGTGTGTCATGGATCCGCTCCGCGATCCCGGCGGTGACGGATCCGTCGGCGTCGTCGCTGACCACAATCGCAAACTCGTCGCCGCCGAGCCGGGCGGCGAGGTCGTGGGACCGCACGCAGCCCTGCAGCCGGCCGGCGAGTTGGATCAACAGGGCGTCGCCGCCCTCGTGTCCGAGTGAATCGTTGACGTCCTTGAAGTCGTCGACGTCAATGATCAACAGGCCCTCATGGCGGGAGCGGCGGTCCGTCCCGGGTTTGAACGTCGCGGCGAGACGCTCGGTCAAGGCCGCACGGTTGGCCAGGCCGGTCAGCGGATCATGGGTGGCGCGGTAGGTCAGGGCCAGGTGGCTGTCGTGGACGGCGGCGGCCATGGAGTTGAAGGCGTCGGCCAGCTCGCCCAGCTCATCCCGCCGGACGACGTCGATGCGGTGGCTGTAGTCACCCGACTGCAGCTTGAGGACACCACGCCGCAGGGCTTCCACGGGCCGGATCAGGAATTTGACGATCCTGGCGCGGAAGTAGACGACGCCTGCCGCCGCCAGCCCGAACAGTGCGCTGCGGGCTGCGATCACGATCTGCTGGAGTTCGGCGCCGTAGGCCAGGCCGGAGTCCAACGATTCAAGGGCCGAGAGCTGGATGCGGTCCAGGAGTGCGCGGACGCCCGCGCCGGACGCGGCGAGGCCGGGTGAATCGGCCACGCGGTTTCCGGTGAGGGCTTCCACCTGGCTGCCCCACAGCCCGTGCTCCGCAAGGCCGTCCTGCCACTCGTCGCGGGCCTGGCGCGCGGAGGCGCGCATGTCCCGTTCATTGGGCAGCAGGAGGATGGCGTCCTCGAAGCGGCGGGCGATGTCCTGCTGCTGTTGGAGGTACCCCGAGGGGTCGGCCTGCGCACTGGACAACAAGCGGTGGCCGGCCAGTTCATGGGCATCAAGAGCGGAGCGCAGGTCCGCGACGGTTGCTGATTCACGATGCAGGCGGGCGGCTGTTTCCTCAATCTGGTCCGCTACGGCCCGGACTCCGACAACCGTGGCCAAGGCCCCAAGGAGAAGCGCCACCAGCATGAGGGCGAAGGCCCTGGACCATTCGGCTTTCAGGCTCCACGTCCGCCCGGGGCGCCAGCCTTCGCTGCCAACGGCGACAGCCCCGGTACCGGCAGGACCGGTACCGGGGCTGTCGATGAGGAGCTGGCCATCAGCAGCGGCGTCAGCCGCCGCCGGAGGAGGGCCCTCCGGCATAGTGATCCAGTCCCGCATGATTTCCGCCTCCGGCTACGTGCCGGCACGCCCCGCATCGTCATTGAGGAGCGTATAGCAACATGTCGTGCAGGGCATGCCCGGCGGCGTTGTTGCGGAAATGTGAAGCTGAGCGCCTGCTAGCTCATGCAGTCAGCGCAGTAGGAGTGGCCCGCCTTTTCGCGTGCGAGCTGTGAGCGGTGCCGGACCAGGAAGCAGGAGTAGCACGTAAATTCGTCGTCCTTCTGCGGAATGACGGTGACCGTCAGTTCCTCTCCGGACAGGTCGGCGCCCGGCAGTTCCACGCCCTCGGAGGTGTCGGCCTCGTCAAGCTCACGGGTGACGCTGCGGGCGTCCGGCGCGTTCGCGGAGCGAAGGGCCTCTAGTGAGGCGTTGCGTGATTCCGCAACGTCTGATCGGACTTCGTCATAATCGGTTGCCACCTGGTTGATTCTCGATTCCGTTGTTCTGGGTTTCCCGGGATTGAACCGTACAGCATCCACCCGTTAATTAGCTGGGTGTACGGGGACTCCGTGCAGTGACGCTCATGACACGTGCATGCGCTCGGGTAGACAATCCCGGGGCCGCGGCCAGGCGCGGGCGGTGTTCGATGATCGTCGTCCGGAGTTAATGTGCCGTTCATGGCGCGCACCTAGGCTGGTTCCTTAGGCACCGCCCGCCAGAAGGGAATCATGATGGCCGATATCGCTGCAGTGCTCGGACGGCTCACGCCGGAGGAATTCGACGGCCTCCGGGCCCTCGGCCCGGCGGGTCACCTGCCCAGAGACCTCACGGATGCCCTGGACCGCGCAGCCGGTGGTCCGGGCGCCGGGCGCGGCTACTACGTTCCCACCGGCAGCGTGAGTGCTACCGGCGGACCTCACTTTGTCCTGCGGAGCGATGTGTCCGGCTGGCTGTTCGGGCCGTCCTCCCAGGTCCCGCAGGCCCGGAGGGACGCCTAGAGTGTGGGCCGCGGCGTAACCCTCAGCCAGTGGAACTGCTGCGGTTGGAGCAGAATTCCCTGCCCAAGCCCCATGCGGGTCCCGGTCAGGAGCTCGAGGGCGTCTTCGGCGAATCCGGAGAGCGTCACGGCTGCCACTGTTTGGGCTACGTCGCTGAAGTTGGCCAGCGCCAGGATCGTGGTCCCGTCGCCGGGCCGCTGGTAGCCGAGGACGCCGACGTTCCGCGTGTCGAAATCCAGCAGCCTGGTCCCGGCCAGCTCCGGCGTTCGGGACCGGACGGCGATCATGTTCCGGAGCCCGGCGAACACCGCGCCTTCCGGAGTGGAGGCGTCATGGCGCTGGGCGTACCGGTCGGCGGGATAGTGCGGGCGGTGGACCCAGCGGCTGTCGGCGCCGTGGCCGTCCTCAAGGGCGTAGCCGTAGTCGTTGAGCTGCCCCACCTCGTCGCCCAGGTAAAGCAGCGGAATGCCGCCGGTGCTGAACGCGACCGAGTGTGCCAGCAGGATGCGGTCCACGGCCTGACCGGCACCGTCCTCCAGCCCGCAGAGTGACGCCGTCGTGCCGGAAATGCGGCAGTCGCCCGTCCGCGGGTTGTCCTGGAACGGCACGCCCCGGGCGAAGCTGCCCGGGAAGCGGTTGACGTAAAAGGAGTTCAGGAACCTCCGGTGGTCGAAACCGTTAATGCCAAGCTCGGCGGCGTCCTCGTCGGCAAACGTCCAGCCGATGTCGTCGTGGCTCCGGACGTAGTTGACCCACGACGTTGCCGCGGGGATGTTATGCCGCCGTTCCAATGCCTGCGCCAGCAGGGAAACGTCCCGTGTGGCCATGGCTTCCCAAATGAGCGCCATCTGCAGCGGGTTATAGGAGAGCTGGCATTCCGCTGGGTCGATGTACTGCGCCACTTCGTCGGGGTGCACAATTGCCTCGGACTTGAACAGGAGCGACGGTGCCGCCAACCGGCAGACGGCGTTGAACGCGCGCAGCAGCAGGTGTGCTTCCGGGAGGTTTTCGCAGGGCGTTCCGAGCTGCTTCCAGATGAAGGCGACAGCGTCCATCCGGAGGATGTCCACGCCCTGGTTAGCCAGAAAGAGCATCTCGCCCGCCATGGCCCGGAATACCTCAGGGTTGGCGTAGGTCAGGTCCCACTGGAAGGTGTGGAACGTCGCCCAGACCCAGCGCCCGTCCGGCATCGGCACAAACGAGCCCGGATGATCGTCCGGGAAGATCTCGCGGACCTGTTCCTCAAAGGCGTCCGGCATGGTCCGGTCGGGATAGATCCAGTAGTAGTCGCTGTAGCCGGGATCGCCGGCGGCGGCCTTCCGGGCCCAGGCGTGTTCATCGGAGGTGTGGTTGAAAATGAAGTCGACGACGAGGCTGATGCCGTTGGCCCGGAGTTCGGCGGTAAGGGCGCGCAGCTCGTCCATGGTGCCCAGCGCGGGGTTGACTTCGCGGTAGCTGGAGACGGCGTAGCCGCCGTCGGAGTGCGGCTCCGGCGCCAGGAATAGGGGCATTAGGTGCAGGTATGTGAGGCCAAGCTCCTTGAAGTATGGAATCCGGCGGCGGACGCCGTCCAGGTTCCCCGCATAGCGGTCCACGTAGCAGACCCCGCCGAGCATCTTGTTGGACAGGAACCATCCGCTGTTCTGCTCGCGGGCGGCGTCGAGGGCCTTGAGTTCCGCCGGCCGTTCCGCCCACGAACGGGCGGTCTGCTGCACCAGGGCCGTCAGCTGGTCCAGCCAGTCCGTGCGGCTCCCGTAGAGACGGTGGAACAGCAGGGCGAGGTCCGGGAGGTGGGCCTCCACGCGGCGCCGGAAGTCCGCCCCGTCCTTGTCCTCAGGCAGTGATCCCGCGGCCAGCCCGGCAATCACGTGCTGCAGGGCTGTTTCGACATCGTCCACGAATTCCACCATGAATGTTCTCCTTTTCGGCTAGCCCGGAACCCGGATGACAAGCGGATCCATCGGTTGTCCGGCCGCGTACTGGCCGTCGAAGAGTTCGGACCCGTCCGGAGAAACCACCACTTCGACGTGATCCCAGACCAGGAACCCGCCGGTGGCGCGGGGTGTTGAGGGGCTGAGGAAGCCGACGGCGGTGCGGTCCTGGCCGCCGTCGGCCCCGGTGCTGATGGACAGCACGCCGCTGCCGCTGGAAAAGGTGACCCAGGGGTCCAGCAGCCGCACCAGCAGCATGCCGTGGTGCCCGGCGAGCCGGACATCGCCGCGGAAGCGCAGCACGCCGGTGCCGCGTTCGACGTCGTAATCGGACAGCTCGGGGCTGAAGCAGAACAGCGAAGTTTCGGACACGGTTGCCCCGTCGGTCGCTGAAACGGACCCGTCCGGCAGGCTGGCGATGTAGTCGACGAAGCTGCGCTTGATGCCCCAGCTCAGGCCCAACGGCGGCAGCGGGGCGGGTGAAGCGGACGCTGGGTTCACGCGGGTTCTCCTGTGGCTCAAAGGCTGGTCTCCTCTGAGCCTAGCGTCGGATCGGCTGCCGGATGAACTGCCCACCGGGCGGCGTGGCATGGAGGGGGTTCCGAACCTGCTGTTCCCGCGGCGGCGGCAGGGGAGTTTCGGTTCCGCACCGTCGCTGGAATATTGGGGGAAATTGATGCGGAAATGCCTTTGTGAATTTGCCTTTACGAGCAAAACAATGAACTCCTTCGTCCGGGTATTTGCCGGAAATGGCAAGGATAATGATGAATCTGCCGGGCCGAGTAACATGCGCAGGTGCTTCGGATCGATCTCCTGCCGCAGGCAGTCCTGGGTGCCGGCAACGGCAGGCGGCACACGCGCGGCCGATCCGGCGGCCGTTCACGTCCTGCGTCTGGCCTGCGGCAACGGTGGCCACGTCCCGGGATTGCCTACTCGGCGCCGTACCGACCGGCGGCAGCGGTGATACTTGCCTAACCATCGGAGTACTCACATTAATTTCGGCAGTTACTTGGTAGCGTTCCCCGGGTGTACTCGACTTTACGCACGGTAAAGGAACGGGTAGCTACATTGCTTGTTGTGCCTTCTTTGACATGTCACGGTTTTCCTAGAAAGCCGGATGGAAGTGAGTCTCAGCACGTCGTTCCACCAATTCTTTCCGGCTCTCCGAATAGTGATTGAGTTCTATATGGGGAAATCGGAGATCGATGTGAATAACTTGCGCGGTGCAACGCCCGAAATTTCGGTACGGCTATTCGGAACTTTTGAGATCCGACGAAATGGCGCAGTGCTCACCGCTGCGGACCTGGGCGGCTGCAAGCCCCGGCACATTCTGGAAATTCTTTTGCTGAACCTGGGTACACCTGTTTCCAAAGCGCGCCTCGTGGAGATCCTGTGGGGACCCCGCGCCAGCAACGGCGCCGTCGCCACCCTGGAGAGCTACGTCAGCGGCATCCGCAGGGCAATCCAGCCGGGCAACACCAAGACGGGGCCGCTTCGCACCGCGAACAGCGGCTACGTACTGGACCCTCAGCTGGTGGAACTGGATCTCTCGACGTTCCAGCAGTTGCTCAATGAGGCCCGGCATGCCGCTCCGGCCGAGGCCCATACGTTGTCCATGCAGGCCCTGGAAATGGCCGCCGAGCCGCTGCTGGGTTTTGAACTGGTGGCTGACTGGGCTGAAGAGGCCCGGCTGCGGCATGCTGCCGAGAAGGTCGCCGCGCAGGTCCTCGCGGCCGAGACCGCGGCCTTTTTGGACAAACCGGACCTGACCATTTCGTTGGCGCAGTCCGCCGTCCGGTCCGAACCGCTCAACGAACGTGCGTGGACCATTCTTGTTGGGGGATACGAACAGGCCGGCCTTCCCGTGGAGGGGCTGTCAGCTTACGAGCGCTGCCGCCGTCTGTTTGACCGCGACCTGGGCTGCGCCCCGGGGCCGGCCCTGCAGGCCGCTCACCTGAGGCTGCTGCGGCAGCGCGCCGAGGGAAACACCGAACTCTCGGAAGTCCTTGCGGCGCTGCTGTACCTGGGGGAGCGGCTGCACGGGCCCAAGTGCACCAAGCATGCCGCCGAGGAATCCCGGCGCATGCAGGAGAACGCCGGCAGGGTCCTCGACTCGTTCCTGCAGCAGGCGCTGGCCGTCGCCGTCTGACCGGACCGGAGGCAGCCCTTCCGCTGGACGCGTTGCGGCGCTTTCCTGAGGATGGTTACGCGGCTTTGACCACGGGGAGTTCGGCCCAGTGCGTCGTGTACCGCGGGGACAGCATGTCCCGTTTCATGCTCCAATCCGGCCCGCCCCGGATGCCGGCGAAGCCGAGGCCGATAGAACCCCGCCCGTACCTCCGGCTGACGTCCTCCAGCAGCGGGCCGATGCCCCGTTCCTCGTGCGGATTTTCGAAGACTGCCAGCGGCGCCTGGTTGCCGGTGGGGCGCAGATCGGTGACCATGATCCCCGCGCGGACGTACTTGACGCCGTCGTCAATCCGGGGGAGGAGGGCGTACGCCGCCCTCGCCAGGAGGACCGGGTCGGCGGTGGGCATCGGCAAGGGCACGCACACGGTGGGGTTCGAGCTCTCCTGCGGGTTGTAGTAAGACGTGGCGGCGAACGCCGTCAGGAGCTTGGCCTGGAGCCGGTGCCTCGCCAGCCGGGCGCTGGCCTGCTGGGCGTAGATGCCCAGCACCTGGCGCAGCCCGGCGCCGGTGGTGATCGGCGTGGCAAAGGAACGGCTGAAGATGAGCTGGTCGCGGCCGATCCGTTCTTCTTCCAGGGGGATGCACGGTGTCCCATTGAGCTCCAGGACCGTCCGCATCAGCACCACCGAGAAGCGGTCCCTGATCTTGATGGGGTCTGCGCGGGCCAGGTCCAGTACGGTGTGGATATTCTGCGCGTTCAGCCGTTTGGTCAGGCGAGCGGCCACTCCCCAGAGCTCGATCACGGACAGGCCCGCCATGAGTTTCTCCCGCTGGGCGGCGGGGACAGCGTCCCAGTGGCAGACGCCGTCGAACGCCGGATTGTGCTTGGCCCACTTGTTGGCCAGTTTCGCCAGGGTTTTGGTGCCGGCGATGCCGACGCAGACGGGGACGCCGACGTTGCGGCGCACCGCGGTTTTTATGTTGTGGCCCAGACGCTGCAGCTCCTCCGGGGTGCCGTTGACGCCGAGGAAGGCCTCGTCGATGCTGTAGACCTCCAGCCAGGCCGAGTAGCGGCCGAGGAGTTCCATCACCCGGGCGCTAATGTCGCCGTAGAGTTCGTAGTTGCTGGACCGTGCCACCAGCCCCCATTCCTTCGCCCGCGGTGCGAGCTTGAACCACGGTTCGCCGAGGCTGATCCCGAGTGCTTTCGCTTCGGGGGAGCGGGTGACCGCGCAGCCGTCGTTGTTGGAGAGCACCACCAGCGGACGGCCTTCCAGGGAGGGGTCGAAGGCGCGTTCGGCGCTGGCGTAGAAGCAGTTCACGTCAACAAGGGCCACACTGCCCCGGCCCGCCATGGCCCTAGACATGGTGCAGGCAGCGCGTCGCGACGCCCCAGATGACCAGGTCCGACAGGGCGGGAACCCTGATGTCCGGGTACCGCGGGTTGTCGGCCTGCAGGACGACCCCCGACGTCGTGATGCGCAGCCTCTTGACAGTGAGCTCGCCATCGAGGACCGCGACGACGACGCAGCCGTCGCGGGGCTCGAGGGCGCGGTTCACAATCAGCTCGTCGCCGTCGCTGATCCCGGCACGCTCCATGGAGTCCCCGGACACCCTGACGACGTAGGTGCTGGTGATGTCCTTGATGAGGTGTTCGTTGAGGTCGATGCGGCCGTCAAAGTAGTCCTGCGCGGGAGAAGGGTAGCCGGCAGCAACCGGTACCGGCGAGATAAGGACCGACAGAAGAGAAGTGCCCGCGTCTATCACACGGGGCCCGATGATTACGCCCACAACACACCTTTATTCGAATATATGTTCGATACATTCAGTGTAGCCCGGGGCGCTGACATTGGGCAGACGTGGATGAATAGCAGGGGATGACGGCAAGGGTCCGCATCCGGATCACTGAAGGAAATTGATGGCCCGATCAGTAGGATGACTGCATGGATGAAACGCCGCGATTCCGTTCACCGCGATGGTGGCCCTGGGCCGTCGCGATCCTCCTCTTGATCACGGTGAACACAACGCTTCTGGGGTATAAACGGGGCGAGTGCGTTGACTACACTATCGAGTCTGGCGCTACGAGCCTGTGTACTAGTGGCCCCGCGCTGAGCATGGATGGCACGTGGATTTTGGTGACGGTGAGCGTGGTCGCCGTCGTCTACTTCGCGCGGCGCCTCGTGCAGGCAGTTAGAGCCCGCAGGGACAAGGCAGCAATGTAGATTAGCCCGGCCCCCACAACATGGAAGCTTTGGCGAGAGCTATTCGTTCAAAAGCTACTCCGCAAGTTTCCGTTACTCTCCACGATGTTGCAGGCCAGCCCGCCACGAACCGTGAAGAGCCGCTAATCTGGGGACACCGCAGAGCAAAAGGAGAGCCCCATGGGCAAGGTGGTCATGTACAGCTCCGTGTCGGTGGACGGCTTCATCGCGGACGAGAACGACCAGCCAGGACCCCTGTTCGACTGGTTGTCCAGCGGTGACGTGCCGTTGGACGGGAGCGGCGAGTTGAAGGTGTCGCAGGCGTCCTATGACTACATTCGGCCGTACTGGGACCAGATCGGGACAACCGTCGTCGGCCGCCACGTTTTCGACCTGACGGACGGCTGGGACGGGAAGCCTCCGAGCGGGATTGACCACGTGGTCGTCGTGACGCACCGGCCGGAGCCTGAGGGCTGGGACCCCGAGGTGCCGTTTCACTTCGTCAACGGCGTCGAGGCAGCCATGGCCAAAGCGCAGGAGCTTGCGGGTGACCGCATCGTCGAGGTCGCCGCTGGCGACGTCGGTGGCCAAGTGCTTGCCGCGGGCCTGGTGGACGAGGTACGCATGGACGTCGCACCGGTCGTGTTCGGGTCCGGCAAGCGCTACTTCGGGTCGGTCCACGCACAGCACCTGTTGGAGGATCCTGACGTGGCGATTCAGGGTAACCGGGTGCTTCACCTCCGTTATCAGGTGCGCCGTTGAGCGAACTGAGCGCGTAAGCGGAGAAGCCCACTGCGAACGGTGACAAAAGATCGTGCCTCCGCTCGCTGGTCTGGCACCCGTGCGGTTCAGTCCTTCGAGTCATTCCGCGCTGTCAGTGCACTTCGAAGCGAGACCAATGCAGACATCCCGCAGACTGCATAAGCAAGCAGGCCCAGGCCAAGCGTCACCCAATAGAAACCAAGGTCGAGCGGGCCTTCTCCATGCAGCACTTTGGACATCAAGAACCAACCGGCGATACCGGAAAGCACCGTGGCGACGGGGAAGACCCAAGAGGGTGGGCGCAAAGACCGATGTCCTGACATGGCGACAGCTTAACCGCGGACCGCTCCAGGCGCCATGGATCCTGGCGTCGAGGCGTCACGGCGGCTCGGCCATATCTAGAGATAGCTCCGCCATGGGTAGCCTCAGCTCCGCTAAACCGCCGGCACTGCCGCGTTTGGCGGAATCAGGTGGCCTCATACGGAGTGCTGAAGAGGGTGACTCCCCATTCCGGGTTATGCAGCACGATTCCACTTTCCCTCCGCGCGAACTGGAGCGGCGCCTGAAGGTACCGGTGCATCCGTGCCTGTTCCTGGCCCCACGGGAAGTCGCACGTGCCCTGAAAACTCTCCAGTGTCGCCGGATCCGGCGTGATCGTTTCGCCCTCAAAGCTGACCCTGACCGCGTACGAAGCACACGGGATCCGCACAGTCATCAAGGGGTGGCCGCCAACGCTGCCGAACCTCACGGCGTAGTCGCCGGAGCTCATGCCCGGACCGCGGGGCACAGCAGCCGGCATCATGGAACCTGACGTGAAGTACTGACACTCCAGCCCGCCGGCGGCCGCGGCGTCCTCTGCACGCGGTGACGAACAGCCATCTGCACCCTGCCCGGCGGGGGCGGGCGGCACCGGCGGGCGCGGCGCGTGGGTCATGCCCGGCGACAGTCCGGCGCCCGTGGCAGCGGGCGGCTTGATCACTGATTGTTCGTGGGCCGCGGCAACCGGGGACGGAGCAGCCCCGCACGCGGCGGTGAGGGCGACGACGGCGAGCCACCCCAGGGACAGCAGTGTCGGCGTCGTGCGTTTTCCATAACGAGCGGGTCCCCCGAGCGCGGCCATGATCCGAACACTAGGCGGAAGTCGCCTCCCGCTGCAACAAGCCCAGTGCGGCACTGACGCGGTAAACCTGGAGTGCGAACCGGACGGGCGTACACTCCTGTACCGGCAGTTCAGGTGGGGGTGACCGGTTAGGCGGTATCGATCCAGTAGCGTCGTTTGCCGTTGCGAGTGTCCTCGTAGATGCCGCCGTTCTTTTCGATGGTGGCCCGGGAGCCGGTGTTGTTGTCATCGCAGGTGAGCAGAACCCGGGGGATTCCCAAGTTTCGCGCTACCGGCAGGGCGTCGGCGAGCGCGGCACCCGCGTGGCCGCGGCGCCTCGCGGAAGGCCTGATGCTGTAGCCGATGTGCCCACCCTCGTTGAGGAGGAATTCGTTCAGCTCGTGTCTGATGGCCAGTGAGCCAAGGAACGTGGCACCCTCCACGACCCACAGGTAGGTGCAGGGCACGTATCCCGGCTTCCGCGGGCTCTCCGGCAATGCATCCTTGAGAAGCGCCTCCACGAACCGGTGGAATGTCAGGGCATCCTTGAGTTCTTCCAGCGGCCAGTCCTCGGCGCCCCCGCCGTCCCTGTGGGTTCCGGCAAATTCGGCTGATCCTTCCAACCAGGAGGAGTGGTATCGGACGTCCGGAGCGATAAGGCGGGGCATCAAAAGATCGTAAGCGCAGGGTCCGCGTTTCCCATGGTGCCACCCCGGCATTCCACGCCGTCCGGCTCCGCCCGGCGAGTGCGAGTCAGACTTTCAGCGGAGTACCCGGTACCGCACGTGGGTGACCAGTCCGGTACCGCTTACTTCCGTCGGTTCAAGCTGGAGGTTCGCGACGCCGTCCAGCAGCCGCTCGCCCGCTCCCAGGACGATGGGCGCGATGTGGAGTCGCAGCTCGTCGATCAGACCCGCCCAAAGGTACTGGCGGACGGTCTGCGCGCCTCCGGCAATGGCCACGTCCTTGTTGCCGGCGGCCGTCTGTGCCTGGGCCATCGCCGATTCGATCCCCTCGGTCACGAAGTTGAACGTGGTGCCGCCCTGCATCGCCAGGGGCTCGCGTGGATGATGGGTGAGCACAAACACGGGTGCGTGATAAGGCGGCTCCTCACCCCACCACCCCCGCCATTCCTCCTCCCATACCCCGGGACCTGCGAACATGTTCCGTCCCATGATGTAGGCGCCGGCCTCGAGGATGCCTTCGAGCGCGGCGGCGTTGGGCCCGGGTTCTTCGAACATCCACCTGTGCAGCCGCTCACCGCCCTCGCCCAGGGGTTCCGCGAGGCTTTGGTTCGGGCCGGCGACGAATCCGTCGAGGGAGATGGTCAGATCGCTCGTGACTCGGCTCATGGGCCCATCATGCCACCGCCAGACGGTGCGGGTCAGGCTCAGCAAAGGTTTTCGGAGTGACCTTCGTTAGCTTGGTCACGTCGCGGGTTTTCGTCGAAAATCCGGTTGCGGCGGGCCCCATACTTGGAATGACCCCGGCGGATTCTCTCCACCGCCAGGCATGAGGAGGGTCCATGAAAACCTTGATGATTTTGCAGAGCACCGTGAAGACCACTGTCTCGAGCGAGTACTTCCCCGCCGCAGCGGTATTGGCCGGAGTGGTTTTGTTTTGGGGCATCGGGCTCTTCGGCGGACTCTCCCTGCTGAGCAACCACCAGACGCTTCTGACGACGCTCAGCTGGTTGCTCTTCGTCTACGCCGCGGCCGTGCTCACGCCCCTCGCCGGACTTATCGCCGTGGTGGATCTGTCGCGCCGCTGGCTCCGAAACCGGGCGTCGGGCGACGCCGATTCGGCCGGGCCCGCTTCCGCGTAGGTCCCCCGGGCGGGGTTATTCGAAGCGCGAGGGGTCGCCCATGCCGCGCCGGACGACTTCCGCCGTGCCGCCGGAATAGTCAATGACAGTGGTCGGCTCCGCGCCGCAGTCGCCGGAATCGACGACGGCGTCCACCACGTGCTCCAGCCGTTCCTTGATTTCCCAGCCCTGCGTCAGCGGTTCTTCCTCATCCGGCAGCAACAGTGTGCTGGAGAGCAGCGGCTCGCCCAGTTCAGCCAGCAAAGCCTGGACCACCTTGTTGTCCGGGATCCGCACGCCCACCGTCTTCTTCTTCGGGTGCAGCAGCCGCTTGGGGACTTCCTTGGTGGCGGGCAGGATGAAGGTGTAGCTCCCGGGTGTGACGGCCTTGATGCTGCGGAACACGTCATTGTCGATCTGCACGAACTGGCCCAGCTGCGCGAAGTCCTTGCAGACCAGCGTGAAGTGGTGCTTGCTATCGAGGTGGCGGATGCTCCGGATGCGATCCAGGGCATCCTTGTTCCCCAGCTGTGCGCCGAGCGCGTAGCAGGAGTCAGTGGGATAGGCGATCAGTCCGCCGGAACGGACGATGTCCACTGCCTGGCTGATGGAACGCGCCTGGGGGTTGTCCGGGTGAACATCAAAGTATCTCGCCATGGCACGAGCTTACGCCCGACGGCGGCCCAGGCGCCTAACGCGCCCAGCGCAGGGCGTCGTTTCGGATCAAGTCCCGGTCAATGCTGCTCGTCGTGGTGGATGCGCTCGCCGAGCTGCCGGAGTGGTTCCCCGCTTCCGCTCCACTGCTTCGCAATGAACTCCGCCGCGATGGACACCGCTGTCTCTTCCGGGGTCCGGGCGCCGAGGTCCAGGCCCACCGGGCTGTGCAGCCGGGCCAGCTCCTCGTCACCCAGGCCCGCCTCGCGCAGCCTGGCGATCCGGTCCGCATGGGTCCGGCGTGAACCCATGGCGCCGATAAAGGCGACCGGCCGGCCCCGCAGGGCAACTTCCAGCAGCGGAATATCGAACTTCGGATCGTGGGTGAGGACGCACATCACGGTGCGTTCATCCACCAGGCCCTGTTCCAGCTGCCCGGAAAGGTAGCGGTGCGGCCAGGCGTTGACCACCTCGGCGGCTTCGGGAAAGCGCGCGGGGGTTGCGAAAACTGCGCGGGCGTCGCACACCGTGACGCGGTAGCCCAGGAAGGTGCCCATCCGGGCCAGCGCCGAGGCGAAGTCGATGGCGCCGAAGACCAGCATTCGCGGCGGCGGGGCGTAACTTGCGAAGAAAACGCGCATTCCGGCGTCCAGGCGCTCCCCGTCAGGGCCGTAGCTCAGGATGCCGGAGCGGCCGGCTGCCAGCAGGCCCTGGGTGTCATCGCCCACTGCGTGGTTGGCCCGCTCGGAACCGAGGTCGCCCTCGAAACCGTCTGGCCGCACGATCAGGTGCAGGCCCAGCCGGCTGCTGTCGGGGTGCTCGATCACCGTGGCGACACCGACGCGGCGCTCGCCGGCGATGTCCGCCCTGACGGCGTCGAGTTCGGCGAAGCTTTGCCGGGACACCGGCTCGACGAAGATGTCGATGATCCCGCCGCAGGTCAGGCCCACGGCGAACGCGTCGTCGTCGCTGATTCCGTAGCGCACCAGGAGGGGGGTGCCGTCCTCCTTGACCTGCGTGGCCAGTTCGTACACAGCGCCCTCGACGCAGCCGCCGGAGACCGAGCCCGCCGCGGCGCCATCGGCGGTCACGAGCATCGACGCGCCGGGAAGCCGCGGGGCCGATTTGAACGTGCTCACGACCGTGGCGAGGCCGGCGGTGTCACCTTTCCGCCAGCCGGGCATCAGGGCTGCCAGGACATCACGCACGGTCAGTCTGCAACCTTTCGATCGCCCGGATCAGCCGGAACGCGGAACGCCGGCCCGCCCAGTACGAGACGCACCCCACCACCGCCACGAGGGCCAGGACCTTCCCCGGGCTGGACAGCTGCTCCGCAGCGATCCCCTTCGCGAGGCTGAGGGCGTCCAGGCTGCCGGCGGGTGCGGGCGCCGGTGCGGGCGCGGACGCCCTTGGGGGTGCCGCGGGCACGGCAGCCGGCGGCACGCCCGGTAGTTCCGCCGCCGGGGCGGGGGCCGTCGGTTTGGAGACCTTCGCCGCAGCGGCCGCCGCTTCAGCGTCCGCGTCCAGCCCGGGCGCGGACGCCCCGGCGGCTACCGCACCTTCGCCGGCGGCCGGTACGCCGGCTTCGCCGGGCGTGGCAATTATGGCCTGAAGATTGCTGGCGAACAGGCCCATCATCTGTTCGGTCACACTGCCGATCACACCCTTGCCCATCGCGGCGGCCTTGCCGGACAGCTTCAGATCGGCGCTGACGGTGCCGCGGGTGGTGCCGCCGGCCTCTTCGGTAAGGAGCATGGTCACCGTGGCCTCGGCGGTGCCCTGGCCGCGGGTTTCCTGGGCCTTGCCGCCCAGGACGGCGCGGTGTTCGGCGGCGTTGCGTTCGATGACGTTGAGCAGCCCTTTGTACTGCATGTTGACCGGGCCCAGCTTCACGGTCATGCCCACCTGGTAAGCGTCGTCCGAGAGTTTGTTCAGGATCCGGGCGCCGGGGACGCAGCCGGCCACGCGTTCAAAGTCCATGATGGTTTCCCAGACCGTGCCGATCGGTGCGACAACCGAGAAATCGCTGTCTATCTGCATTGGTTCCCTCTTCCCTTGAGTGATGACCGGCCGTCGCCGCGGATTGCGGCCGCCACTTCCGCCAAAGCCGTGTAGCTGTGTCCGCTGACGAACGCGTCGCAGTAGGGCAGGGCCGCTGCCATGCCGCCGGCCAGCGGCCGGTAGCCCGGGGCCGCCTTGCGGGGATTGACCCAGATGATCCGGTGCGCCAGGCGCCGCAGCCGCGCCATCTGGACGGTCACCTGGTCAGGGTCCTCCTGCGCCCAGCCGTCGGAGAAGATCACCACCACCGCGCCCCGGGCCAGCCCGCGGCGGCCGTGCTCGTCGAGGAAATGCCGGAAGCTGTCGCCGATCCGGGTCCCGCCGGCCCAGTCCGGTGCGGCCACGGCGGCACGGGCCAGGGCTTCGTCCGGGTCGCGCAGCGCCAGTTGCCGGGTGAGGCGTGTGAGCCGGGTGGAAAAGACGAAGGCCTCGGCGCCGGCCGTCGCCACTGCCCCCTGGAGCAGGGAGACGAAGATGCGCGCATACGGCTCCATGGACCCGGAAACATCGCACAACATCACCAGCTTGCGGCGCTGCTCGCGGCGGCGGGCATACAACAGCAGGGTGGTGTCGCTGCCCGAGCGCCGCGCGGCGCGGACGGTGGCGCGGACATCCAGGCGGGCGCTGCTGTGGGTTGACTTGCGGGTGCGGCGGCTCAGGCGGGTGGGCGTGGCGACCAGCAGCCGGGACGCCAGCCGCCGGATCTCCAGGACTTCCGCCTCGGTCAGCCGGGCGAAGTTCATCCCGTGCAGCCGCTCCTCGGTGGAAGCCATGGCCAGCACGGCTTCGCGCCCGGGGGTGTTGCGGTCCCCGGCGGCGTCAGGTCCGGTGGAGGCAATGGCCGGCGCGGTGGGTGGGTGGGCCGGCGCGCGTCCGGGGGCGCGGTCCTCGGCCGGGGACGGACGGGTGCGTGGCTCCCCGGGGACGGCCGCCGGGGACGCGGCCGGTGCCGCGGCTTTCCGGGGCGGAACGGTGGGGTCGAAGCCGCCGCGGAATACCGCGGCGAAGACGGCGTCGAAGGCCGGGAGCTGCTCGCGCGTGGACACCAGCACCACGCGGGAGGCCCAGTAGAGCGATTCGACGTCGGACGGCGGGACCAGGCGGAGGGCCTCGGCCAGCCGGACCGCCCGGTCCGGGGAGCAGGACAGCCCGGCCCGGCGCAGGGCGGTGACAAACGCCGCAGCCAAGGCGGCTGCCTCCACCACGGGCAAGGCGGCGGCCGTGTGTGGCGGGGTGCCGGCCATCACCGGGCTCACCCGTCCGTCCCGGCCACAAGCCAGTCAGCCCCGCGGGCGCCGACCAGTTCCAGGTCGTCGCGGTTCTTGACGATCGAGCCCAGGGTCCGGTCCGCCGTCGTGGCGTCGATACGGTCGATGCCCAGCACGGCGAGCGCCGACACCCAGTCGATGGCCTCCGAAATCCCCGGCGGCTTGGCGAGGTCCAGGGTGCGCAGCTTCGTGATCACCGCGGCGGCCTGCAGCGCCAGCGGTCCGCTGCTGGCCGGCACACGGCGGCGGACGATTTCCGCGATCCGCTCCGGGCCGGGATAGTCGATCCAGTGGTAGAGGCAGCGCCGGGTCAGCGCGTCGTGCAGGTCCCGTGTCCGGTTGGAGGTCAGGATGACGATCGGGGGGTGGGTGGCGCGGATAGTGCCCAGTTCCGGGATGGTGACCGCGGCCTCGGCGAGCAGTTCGAAGGTGAAGGCCTCGAACTCGGCGTCGGCGCGGTCGATCTCATCCAGCAGGAGAACGGCGGGGCGCGGACCGGGATGCTCGATCGCCTGCAGCAGCGGCCGGCGCAGCAGGTATTCCGGGCCGAAGAGGTCCGTTTCGGTGACCGCGGCGTCGCGGACTTCGGCCAGCCGGATCCCGAGCATCTGCCGCTGGTGGTTCCACTCGTAGAGGGCCTCGCCGGCGTCGATCCCCTCATAGCACTGCAGCCGGTACAGGGGTGTGTCCAGCAGCCCGGCCAGGGCCTTCGCCGCCTCGGTCTTGCCGACGCCGGCCTCGCCCTCGAGCAGGATGGGCTGCGGCAGCCGGACGGCGAGGAACAGCGCCGTGGCCAGCCCGACGTCGGCCAGGTAGTCGCTGCTGTCCAGCGCCGAGATGAGGGTTGCGACGTCGGGGATCCGCCGCTGGACGTCCTCCTCCGCTCCGCTGCGCGACGGTGTGCTCACAGCGCCCCCTCCAGAACGGCAAGGACCCGGCGGTAGTCCTCTTCGGTGTCAACGTCCGGGGGCACCGCGCCCGGCACGGCGAGTTCGACGACGTCGTCCGCCCGCTGCTCCAGCAGCTTCCAGACCGCCTTGTCGCCGTGCAGGCCGGCCAGCTCCGGGAACATCCGCCGGGTGAACGCCATAGGGTGGCCGACGCCGTCGGCGTAGCGGCAGACGGCGATGCCCGGGGCGCCCCGGCGCCGTGGCACGGAAGCGGCCGGCTTCCCGGTTAAAAGGAGTTCCAGGAGTGCCCGCGCGTTGCCGGCCAGGACACCGGGCTGGTCACCGAGCAGCAGGACCACGGCGTCCGTGTCCGGGTGGAGCGCGTTGATGCCGGCGGCGATCGAGGAGGCGCAGCCGGCACCGAAGTCCGGATTGAGCGCGATGTCGCAGCCGGTGGTGTCGACTGTGCGCTGCACGTCCGCGGCCGCGCCGCCCAGGGCCAGCACCGTCTGGTCAAAGCCGCAGTCCCGGGCGGTCTTCAGGACGGCGTCGAGGAGTACGCCGCGTCCGTAGGGGAGCAGTTGCTTGGGCCGGCCCAGGCGGCGGGAGGCCCCGGCCGCGAGGATCAGCCCTGCCGTCCGGTGCTGTGCGGGGGTGTGTTCAGAGGGTGAGGGCATAACGCTCCGGATCTTTGCGGAAGGCGGCGCGGCAGCCGGGCGAGCAGAAGTAGACGGTGACGCCGTTGTGTTCGATCTGCAGGGAGGATTCCACGGCCGGGACGGTCATGCCGCAGACAGGATCGATTGCGGTCGCCGGAACGGCCGCCAGCGCCGTCTCTTCGCGCGCGGCAGCGTCAGGGGACAGCGGGGCCGGGGCCGTGGTCCGGGACGTCGCCCGTTCCTGGATGAGCTGGGCCAGGATCGACAGCGCGATCTCCCCGGGGGTGCGGGCACCCAGCCGCAGCCCCGCCGGGGTGAAGACCCGCGAGCGCTGCTCCGGGTCGACGTCGAGCGACTCCAGCACCGCAGCGCCCCGCGTCCCGCTGGCCACCAGCGCGACATACGGGACTTCGGCGCGCAGGGCCGCCTCCAGCGCGGCTTCCTCGGCTTTGCCGTGCGAGGCCACAATCAGCGCGGCATCCCCGGCCTGCGGACGGGCGGAATCGCCGTCGATGAGTTCCACGGCCAGGCCCACGCCGGCGCCGAGGGTCGCGAGGGCCTGCGCCACCGGGGTGGTGCCGACCACAAGCACCCGGGGAGCAGGGATCCGGGGCTGGAGGAAGATTTCGATGGCCCCGCCGCTCAGGCAGGGGTTGGACACCTCCACCGCGCCTTCCCCGGCGGTGCGGGACGGTTCGCCGGGGACCACGCGCAGCAGCAGGGGTTCCTGGGACGCCAGGACCTGCAGGCTGTATTCGCGGACCGAGGATTCCACGCAGTTCCCGCCGACGAAGCCCAGGATGTCGCCGCCGGGCATCACCAGGGCGGTATCCCCGGCGTGGGCGCTGGTGGGGTGTTGGGCGCGGACCACCGTGGCGTGCACGAACGGCTCACGGCGGGAGGCGAGGTCATTCGCCCGGGCCGCGAGGGTATCTGCCATCGTAGTCATGTCAGATCGGCGGTGTTGCCCGGCCCTGCATGGCGGCCCAGACCCGGGCCGGTGTGCAGGGCATGTCCATGTGGACCACTCCGTAGGGGGCCAGCGCGTCCACGACGGCGTTCACGATCGCCGGCGGTGAGCCCACGGTGGCGGACTCACCGATGCCCTTGGCGCCGATGGGGTGGTGCGGGGACGGGGTGACGGTGAAGCCCGTCTCCCAGTCGGGCACTTCCATGGCGGTGGGGATCAGGTAGTCCATAAAGGACCCGCCCAGGCAGTTGCCGTCGGCGTCGAACTCGATAATCTCCATCAGGGCCATCCCGACGCCGTCGGTCAGGCCGCCGTGCACCTGGCCCTCGATGATCATCGGGTTGATCCGGGTGCCGCAGTCGTCCACCGCAATGAAGCGGCGCACCTTCACGTGCCCGGTGCCCGGATCGACGTCGACCACGCAGATATAGGCGCCGAACGGGAACGTGAGGTTCGGCGGGTCATAAGTGACCTCGGCGTCGAGGTTGCCGTCGACCCCCTCGGGCAGGGTCATGGTGCCGTGGGCGGCCATGGCGACCTCGGAGATGGTCTTTCCTGCGCTGGGATCGCCCTTGACGAACCAGCGGCCCTTCTCCCATTCAAGGTCGTCCGGCCGGGTCTCCAGCATGGCGGCCGCGATCAGTTTCGCCTTCTCCCGCACCTTGCGCGCGACGAGGGCGACGGCGCCGCCGCTCACCGGCGTCGAGCGGCTCCCGTACGTGCCGAGGCCGAACGGCGTCTGGTCGGTGTCGCCGTGGACGACGTCGATGTCCTCCGGCGGGATCCCGAGCTCCTCGGCCACGATCTGCGCGAAAGTGGTCTCGTGGCCCTGCCCCTGGCTTTGCACGGAGAGCCGGACCACGGCCTTGCCGGTGGGATGGACCCGCAGTTCGGCGCCGTCGGCCATACCCAGGCCCACGATGTCGAAGTGTTTGCGCGGGCCGGCGCCCACGGTTTCGGTGAAGAAGGAGACACCGATCCCCATCAGTTCGCCGCGCTCGCGCTTTTCCCGCTGCTCGCGGCGGAGGTCGTCGTAGCCGGCCAGCTTCATGGAAAGCCGCATGGCGGGCTCGTAGTCGCCGGAGTCGTACACCCAGCCGGTCTTGTTGGCGTAGGGGAACTGCTCGGGCTTGATGAAGTTCTTCAGCCGCAGTTCCGCCGGATCCATCTCGAGCTTGCGGGCCAGGATGTCCACCATCCGTTCGACGAGGTACACGGCCTCGGTGACGCGGAAGGAACAGGCATAGGCGACGCCGCCCGGTGCCTTGTTCGTGTAGACGCCGGTGACGCTGCAGTAGGCGGCCTTGATGTCGTAGCTGCCCGTGAAGATGGAGAAGAAACCGGCGGGATACTTGGTGGGCTGGGCGGTGGCGTTGAACGCGCCGTGATCGGCCAGGACGTTGGTGCGCAGCGCGAGGATCTTGCCGTCCTTGGTGGCCGCGATCTCGCCCTGCATGATGTAGTCCCGGGCGAAGGAGGTGGACATCAGGTTCTCCGAACGGTCCTCCACCCATTTCACCGGCCGGCCGGTGACGATCGAACCGACGACGGCGAGGATATAGCCGGGGTAGATGCCCACTTTGTTGCCGAAGCCGCCGCCAATATCCGGGGAGATCACGCGGATCTTGTGCTCCGGGATCCCGGCGACGATCGCGAACAGTGTGCGGTGGGCGTGCGGGGCCTGGGTGGTTTCGTACAGGGTCAGTTTCCCGTCGATGGCGTCGAAGTCGGCAATCGCGCCGCAGGTCTCCATCGGGGCCGGGTGCACGCGGGGATAGACCATCTCCTGGGAGACGACGACGTCGGCGCTCGCGAACACGGCCTCGGTTTCGGCTTTGTCGCCCATATCCCAGTCGAAGATGTGGTTGTCGGTCCGGCCCTCGATCTCGTCGCGGATCACGGGGGCGTCGGCGTCGAGCGCTTTCCGGGCGTCGATGACCGGGGGGAGGACGTCGTATTCGACCTCGATCAGTTCCAGCGCGTCGCGGGCGGCGTAGCGGTCCTCGGCCACGACGAACGCGACCTCCTGGCCCTGGAAGCGCACCTTGTCGGTCACCAGGACGGCCTGGACGTCCGCGGAGAGGGTGGGGGCCCAGGCGAGCTTGAGGCCGAGCAGGTCCTTGCCGGTGATCACGGCGAGGACCTTGGGGTGGGCCAGGGCGTTGGTGGTGTCGATGGAGACCAGCCGGGCGTGCGCCACGGGGGCGCGCAGGATGGCGCCGTGCAGCATGCCGGGCAGGACGATGTCGTCCAGGTAGTTGCCCTTGCCGCGGACAAAGCGCGGATCTTCCTTCCGCTGGATCCGGCCGTAGCCGATCGGGCGGTCCTCGTCGCCGGCCGCCGGGTTGCCGGGCCGTTCATGGATGACGGTCATGCCTTCACCTCTGTGTCTTGTATCTGCGCCGGGATGTCCTCGACGACGGTGTCCGTGCCGTCGATGACGTCGGCTGCCGTGGGGTCGCTGTCGCCGCCGGCCGGGTGGGCGGCGGCCCACTGCACCGACCGGACGATGGTGGCGTAGCCGGTGCACCGGCAGATCTGGCCCGATATGGCCTGCCGGATCTCGGTGGTGTCCGGGTGGGGGTTTTTGTCGAGCAGGGCACGCGCGGTCAGCATCATGCCGGGGGTGCAGAAGCCGCACTGCAGCCCGTGTTCCTCCATAAAGCCCTGCTGGACGGGGTCCAGCGTTCCGCCGTTGGCGAGCCCCTCGACCGTGCGGATGTCGTGTCCAGCGGCCATGGCCGCGAGCACGGTGCAGGACTTCACCGGCTGGCCGTCCATCAGGACCACGCACGTGCCGCAGTTGCTGGTGTCGCATCCCCAGTGGGTGCCGGTCAGGCCGAGGACCTCGCGGATGTAGTGGACCAGGAGCACGCGGGGCTCAATGTCGGACGTGACTTCGTTGCCGTTGACGGTCATGCTGATCTGCATCCGCTTCAGCCTTCCTGTGTCTGGGCGGCGCGGGCACAGGCCCGTCGCAGGACCCGCCGGGTGAGTTCGTCGGCGAGATGCCGTTTGTAGTCAATCGGTCCGCGCTGGTCGGCCACCGGGTCGCTGGCCGCGGCGGCCAGGCGTGCCGCCTCCGCGAAGAGTTCCTCCCCGGGCTGCCGGCCGCGGAGCAGTTCCGCGACCCCGGCGACCGTGTGGTCGAGTCCGAGGGCCGTGAGCCCGACGGCGGCGTCGGCGATGGTGCCGTCCTCCGCGAGGGTCACGGACGCGCCGGCGGCGCCGACGGCCCAGTCGCCCACGCGGCGTTCGACTTTCTCGTAGGCGCTGCCGGACCGGGGCCGGACCGGGAAGCGCAGCTCACACAGCAGTTCGTCCTGGCCCACCGCCGTCTCATAGGGTCCGCGGTGGAAGTCGGCCATCGCCAGGATGCGCTCGCCGGCCGGTCCCCGGATCACGGCTTCGGCGCCGAGGACATCGCAGACCGTGGAAAGATCCTCTGCCGGGTCGGCCTGGCAGAGCGAGCCGCCGATGGTTCCCCGGTTCCGCACGATCGGATCCGCGATCACGGCTTCCGCGTCCCGGACGATGGGGAAGAGCGCCGCGACCTCGTCCGACTCCAGCAGGGTGGTGTGCCGGGTCAGGGCGCCGATGCGCAGTTTGTCGCCCTGGCGCAGGATGAAGTCGAGTTCATAGAGGTCGTTGATGTCGATCAGCCACTCGGGCCGGGAGAGCCGGAGCTTCATCATCGGCAGGAGGCTGTGGCCCCCGGCGACGACTCTCGATTCCGGGCCGTGGCGGGAGAGGAGTTCGAGGGCGTTGTCGACGGACGTGGCCCGCACATAGTCGAAAGGAGCCGGAATCTGCATAGTCCCTACCTCACTCCAGGGCGCTGGCAACGTCGCGCAGCACCGGTGTGAGGTCAGTCTTGCCCCGCCTGATACGGAGTGTCAATATCGTCATAAGCGAAAGGTTATGACGCCGTGTCGATGACATTGAGCCAGCTCCGAACGTTCGCCCTGGTGGCCCGCCTGGGCTCGCTGCACGCTGCCGCGGAGGTCCTCGGTGTCAGCGAACCGGCGGTGTCCTCGGCCCTGGCCGCGCTCCGGCAGGACCTCGGCGATCCGCTGTTCGTCCGGGCCGGGGGCGGGATCGCGCTGACCCCGGGAGGCCGGGCGCTGGCCGACTACGCCCAGGACATCGTGGGGCTGGCGGACCAGGCCCGCTGGGAAGTCTCCAACGCCCAGAACGACGCCGGACGGCTGAAGATCGCCTCGACCGCGCCCTTTGCCGAACATGCGGCAGGCCGCCTGCTGGACCTCTTCACCAAACGCGTCCCCGGCGCGTCCGTGGACGTGGTGGTGGAGTCTGCGGAGGACCTGGCCTCGCTCCTGCAGGAACGCGCCTACGACATTGCCCTCGGGGCCCGGCCGACGCCGCCGGCCGGTACCGCGGTGACGGAACTCCACCTGGAGAGCGTGCCCTTCCTGCGCTACCAGCGCGCCCTGGTGGCGGCGGCGTCGCATCCGCTGGCTCCGCTGCACGGACCGATTTCCGTCGCCCGGCTCCTGGACCGGCCGTGGTTCGCCGGACCGGCGGGTATCCAGGACAGCTCGGAGGAGGGACGATGGCTGGCGTCGATGGGCGTGGCGCCGGAGATCATCAGGCTCAGCAGCGAGACGGAAGCCCTCGCTGCCGTGCGGGCGGGGGAGGGCATCATGCTGGCGCTCGGCCATGTTGTCCGGGCCGACATCCAGGCCGGGGTCCTGGTGCGGCTGCCCGTCGTCGGGACACCGGTCACCGGCCTGTGGTGGGCCACCACACTGGACCATCGCCGGACCACCACCATGGCCCGGACGCTGCAGCGCTTCGCCGGAACCGCGGAGGCCACAGCCGCCATGGTGGCCCCCGGCGGCTCGCGGGGCCTGGAGCGCCGCGGGTCGAAGTTCCACGTCGCGCTGTGGAGCTGACGCAGCATCGCGAGCCGGCGCCCCGGCGTCGGACTGTCCCCGGTGGACTTTTCGACGCGGACCTTTTTCGCTGCGCTGTGTCCCTGTGTCGCGTTGCGGATCGCGGGGGTCGGTGCTAACCCTTGTGGGGGTACGCGATCAACTGACGCGCCCTACGAAGAGGAGTAACCATGACTTTGCCCCGGGACGAAGACAGCACGCTACGGCACTGGAGCGCCCGCCTGATCCAGGCGCTGCAGATCCTTGACCTCGAAGTGGACCACGAGAAGATCGTCCAGGTCGCGGACGAATCGCTGAAATCCGTCGGGCCCCACGCGGACGCGATCAGCGCTTTTATTGTCGGCTACGCCGCGGGAACCGCGTCCACCGAGGGCCGGAAGAGCACTCAGGACGCCGTGCACGCCGCATCGAACAAGGTCCTCGAACTGTGCGAGGAAGGCGAGTCCGGCGGCCCCGACGAAAAGGGCTGGGCCAAGCGGGCCCAGTAACCCCGGCAGCCCGCCGCCACCCCCGTGGGACATGGGACATGCCCTCCCGGTGCGCGCGGGGATGGACATAGTGGCGCTATGTCCGTTGGTTGCGTCCGAGACTGGGCACGTCCCGTGGAGCCGCAACTGGGCCACACGGGACATGCCCTCCCGGTGCGCGCGGGGATGGACATGGTGGCGCTATGTCCGTTGGTTGCGTCCGAGACTGGGCATGTCCCGTGGAGCCGCAACTGGGCCACACGGAACATGCCCTCCCGGTGCGCGCTGGGATGGACATAGTGGCACTATGTCCGTTGGCCTGGGCCAAGGCTGGGCATGTCCCGCGGATGTGCGCGGGGGAGCGGGTGCCCTAGTGCGTCTTGGCTGCGCCGGTAGCCACGGCGGCGGAACCGTCCGGGGTCTGCTCCTTGCTGGGCTCCAGCCGGACAATCACGGCCTTGGAAACGGGCGTGTTGCTGCCCTCGGCCGTGTGGTTAAGCGGCACCAGCACGTTGGCTTCCGGGTAGTAGGCGGCCGCGCAGCCACGGGCCGTGGGGTAGGCAACCACCCGGAAGTTGCGGACCATACGTTCCGCGCCGTCCTGGTACTCGCCGCGGATGTCCACGAACATCCCGTCGGCCAGGCCCAGTTCGGCGATGTCCTCCGGATTGACGAACACCACGTGGCGGCCCTTCTTGATCCCCCGGTACCGGTCGTTGTGGCCGTAGATGGTGGTGTTGAACTGGTCATGGGAGCGCATGCTCTGCAGGATCAGCGTCCCTTCCGGCCTCTCCACGTGCTCCAGCTGATTCACGGTCAGCACCGCCTTGCCGGTGGGCGTGGGGAACGTGCGGGAGTCCCGCGGCCCGTTCGCCAGGATAAAGCCGCCCGTCTGCCGGATCCGCTCGTTGTAGTTTTCGCAGCCGCCGACGACCCGGGAGATATGGTCCCGGATCAGGTCGTAGTTCTTTTCGAATCCGTCCCAGTCGGCCTTGACCTTGTCCCCGACCAGCGCCTTGCCCAGCCGGCTGACAATTGCCGGCTCGGAGAGCAGGTGGTGCGACACCGGTTCCACCCGGCCCCAGGAGGGGTGCACGGCGCAGACCGTGTCCTCCACCGAGACGAACTGCGGGCCGGACTCCTGGATATCGATCTCGCTGCGGCCCATCGTCGGCAGGATGAGGGCCTCCGCCCCGGTCACGGTGTGGGACCGGTTGAGTTTCGTGGAGATCTGGACCGACAGTTCGGTGTTCTGCATGGCCGCTTCGGTGGCGTTCGTGTCCGAGATGGCGCCGACGAAGTTGCCGCCGAGCGCTATGAAGGCCCGGATCCCGCCGTCGCGCATCTTGTTGATGGTTTCCACGGCGTCCACGCCGTGTTCGCGGGGCGGTTCGAAGCCGAATTCCTCACCGAGGGCGTCCATGAAGGACTGCGGCATCTGCTCCCAGATGCCCATGGTGCGGTCGCCCTGGACGTTGCTGTGGCCCCGGATGGGTGACGCGCCGGCGCCCGGCTTGCCGATGTTGCCGCGCAGCAGGAGCAGGTTGATGATCTCCTTGATGGTGGCCACGCCCTTTTTCTGCTGCGTGATGCCCATGGCCCAGGTGATGATGACTTTCTCGGCCCGCAGGTAACGGGCGGCGAGTTCGTCGATTTCCTCGGTCCGCAGGCCGGTCGCTTCCAGGACCGCGTTCTCGTCCAGCAGACTGAGGTGTTCCCTGAGCTCGTCCAGGCCCTCGCAGTGCTCGGCGAGGAACGCGTGGTCCAGCACGGTCCCCGGGTTGCGGGCCTCGGCGTCGAACACCCGCTTGGAGATGGCCTGCAGCAGCGCCATGTCGCCGCCGATCCGGATGTGCAGGAACTGGTCCGCGATCTCCGTGCCGCGGCCCACGATGCCCTTGACCTTCTGCGGGTTCTTGTACCGGCGCAGGCCCGCCTCGGGGAGGGGATTGATGGCGACGATCTCTCCGCCGTTTTCCTTGCACGCCTCGAGTTCGGTCAGCATACGCGGGTGGTTGGTGCCCGGGTTCTGGCCCATCACGATGATGAGGTCCGCGTGGGCGTAGTCGTCGAAATTGACGGTGGCCTTGCCGATGCCGATGGTCTGGCCCATGGCCCAGCCCGAGGATTCGTGGCACATATTGGAGCAGTCCGGCAGGTTGTTGGTGCCATAGCCGCGGACCATCAGCTGGTACAGGAACGCGGCCTCGTTGGACGTGCGGCCGCTGGTGTAGAAGGCAGCCTCGTCTGGTGAGTCAAGGCTCTTGAGTTTGTCCGTGATGATCCGGATCGCCTCCGGCCAGCTCACCGGCTTGTAGTGGTCCTCGCCAGCCGGCTTGTGCACGGGTTCGGTGAGCCGGCCCTGCATTCCCAGCCAATACTCGGAACGGGACCGCAGTTCGCTGACGGAGTGTTCCGCCCAGAACTCCGGGGCGATGACCACCGGCGTCGCCTCCCACGTGACGGCCTTGGCGCCGTTTTCGCAGAACTCGAAGGCCTTGCGGTGGTTCGGGTCCGGCCAAGCGCAGCTGGGACAGTCGAAACCGTCCTTCTGGTTCATCGCTAGCACGGTCTTGCGCGTGCGGTTCAGGCCCATGTGCTCGATCGCGGGCTTCATGGAGTGCAGCACCCCGGGGATGCCGGCGGCCCAGTCCTTTGGACCGCCGCCGACCTCGAGGTCCTTTTCGTCGTTTTCCTCGACTATGGGATTCTTGCGGGTCACGTGAACTTCCCTTCTGCAACCACCGCCTGTTCAGGCCGGCGCGTCTCTACTACCAAGCACCCTACCTTTAGGCCCATTACAGGCCTATCAGGTGGCATGGAGTGCCGCAAGAGTTCAGCCGTCGACGGCGGCGCCACCGTTCCGTAGCATGTCCGGTACGCAGGGCGGCCGGGTTGGACCCACCGGGTCAGGCCTACACAGACAGGCCTACACAGGGCAGTCACGGCAATCAGGGGGTAACCATGCCGGAGCAGCGGGAAACGTTGGAAGGCTTTACCGAGTCGGACTTCAGCCACGGCGGCATCAGCCACCAGGTGTTCCGGGCCGGGGAAGGCCCGGCCGTGGTTCTGATCCATGAGGTGCCCGGCATCCATCCGGGGGTGCTGGAGCTCGCACGCCGCCTGATCGGCCGGGGGTACACCGTGTACCTGCCCTCGATGTTCGGGAAGCCCGGCGAAGCAATGGGCGGCCGTGCCATCGCGAAGTCCGTCGCCAAGGTCTGCATTTCCCGCGAATTCTCCGTGCTGGCGAACCGGAGCAGCCCGGCCACCAGTTGGCTGCGCGCCCTTGCCGCCAAAGCCCACCAGGAATGCGGAGGGCCCGGCGTCGGCGCGATCGGCATGTGCATGACCGGGAGCTTCGCCCTCGCCATGGCACTGGAACCCGCAGTCCTGGCCCCGGTGATGAGCCAGCCCTCACTGCCGGCGGGCCTGACCGCCCGGCGGCGTGCCGCCGTCGGGCTGGATGAGGGCGAGCTGGCACGGGTGAAGGCGCGGACCGGCCAGGGACTGCGGCTCCTCGGTTTGCGGTTCAGCGATGACCGGGCGTGCCCGGCAGCGCGTTTCGCCACCCTGCGGCGGGAATTCGGGGAGAGCTTCGAAGGCATCGAGGTGGACTCTTCGCCCGGTAATCCGTTCGGCATCGCCCGGTCATCACACTGCGTCCTCACCGTGGACCTGGTGGACACACCCGGGCACCCGACGAAAGAGGCTCTGGACCGGACCATCGAGTTCATCGGCGAACAGCTGCACCCTGAGCGCGCGTCAACGACGAAAACCGAGGAGAAGTGATGAAACTGATGACAGTGGTGTGGACGGCGGCTGCTACAGCCGCGACGGCGGCGGCCGGCGGGATGGCGACGGACCCGGAGAGCAACTGGTACCGGCGGTTGCGCAAACCGGACTGGTAGCCGCCCGCCATCGCCTTCCCGGTGGTCTGGACAGCGCTCTTCGTTGACCTTGCCGTGAGTTCGGCCGTCGCGCTGGACAGCAACGATGTGCCGGACATTCCCGGCGGCAGGACCGCGGAGCAGGAGATCCGCGCCTACCGGGGTGCCCTTGCCGTGAACCTCGTCCTCAATGCTGCGTGGAGCTGGCTCTTCTGGCGCAGCCGCCGGCCGTGGCTGGCTGCGGCCGAGTGCGCCGTGCTGACGGCGAGCAGCGCCGACCTGGTGCGGCGGACCTACAGACTCAACCGTGGAGCCGGGGCGGCCCTGGCCCCCTACGCACTCTGGTGCGGCTTTGCCACTGTCCTGTCGACGGCAATCGCGGCACTCAATCCGCGGGCGGCCGGCCGGCAGGGATAGGCCGCCTCAGCGCCCGGCCACCAGCGTGTCCCGGATCTCCCGGCGGAGGACCTTGCCGATCAGCGAGCGCGGCAGGGAGTCGAGCACCACCACCCGGCGCGGCACCTTGTAGGCGGTCAGGTGCTTCCGGGCGAAGGCCAGGAGTGCGTCAGGATCGAGGGTGGTTCCCGGGACCGGCACCACGGCGGCCACCACGTCCTCGCCGCCCCCGGGGCGCGGCAGCCCGACAACGGAAACGTCCGCGACGCCCGGGAAGGTGGCGATCACATCCTCCACCTCACTGGGGGAAACGTTGAAGCCTCCCGTGATGATGAGCTCCTTGATCCGGTCCCGGATCGTGACAAAGTAGTCGTTGTCCACCGAGACGATGTCACCGGTCCGGAACCAGCCGCCGTCGAGCAGTGCCTCCTCCGTTTCGTCCGGCCGGTTCCAGTAGCCTCGGAACACCTGGGGGCCGCGGATCAGGAGTTCCCCTTCCTCGCCCGGGGCGACGTCCAGGGCGGTGTTCTTCGGGTCCACCACCCGGATGTCGGTCAGCGGGAACGGCACCCCCACCGTTCCCGGCTTGCGGCTGGGGCCGAAGGGGTTACCGATCGCGATGGGCGACGTTTCGGTCAGCCCGTAGCCCTCGATCAGGTAGCCGCCGGTCGCTTTCTCCCAGGTCTCCACTGTTGCCGCCGGCAGGTTCATAGCGCCGGAGATCGAAAAGCGGATGCTCTCCAGCCCGATCCCTCGTTCGCTTGCCGCGGCGGCGATCCGGTCGTAGATCGGCGGCACCGCCGGCAGGAAAGTGGCCGGTGACTTCTTGAGCGCCTTCAGCACCAGGTCGACGTCGAACTTGGGGAACAGGACCAGTTTCGCGCCGATGCTCAGGGCAAACGTCATGCAGAGGGTCAGGCCGTAGGCGTGGAACATCGGCAGCACTGCGTACACGGTTTCCCGGCCGTCCTTGAGCCCCGGCACCCAGGCCCGGCCCTGCGCGGCGTTGGCCTGCAGATTGGCATGGCTGAGCATCGCGGCCTTCGGCTCGCCCGTGGTGCCGGAGGTGTACTGGAGGACGGCAAGGTCCTGCGCTGCGGGGCGCGGATGCCTCCTCTTGAGTTCGCCGGCGTCCAGGAGCTCCCGCCACGGCAGCACCGGCCGCGCAGCGGGAGCCGGCGCGCCCTTCCGGCGCTCTTTGCCCACGGAGAGGGCGGCCCTGGCCTTGCGGGCCGCGGGCACCGGAAGCCGCAGCGCCAGGCGCTGCAGCAGCGGCATCTCCGGAATCAGCTCCACCGAGACAATGCTGCGGAGCCCGACGTCGGCCGGCAGTTGGCGGACCCGCTCCACTGCCTTGTCCCAGACGATCGCGACGACGGCGCCGTGGTCCTCGAACTGGTGGCGCAGTTCCCGGTCGGTGTAGAGGGGGTTGTGCTCCACCACGACGGCGCCCAGGCGCAGCGCGGCATGGAAGGCCACAATGTGCTGCGGGCAGTTCGGCATGACCAGCGCCACCCTGTCGCCGGCCTTGACGCCGAGTTTCTGCAGCCCGGCGGCCGCCCGGCTGATCAGGGTGCCCAGCTCGCGGTAGCTCGTGCGGGCGCCGAAGAACTCCAGGGCGGTCTTGGAGCCGTAGCGGCGCACTGAGCCGTCCATGAGGTCCACGAGCGAACCCTTGGGCAGTACCAGGTCCGCCGGCACACCCGGCCCGTAGGAACGGGTCCACGGGCGGTCGCTCCAGCGTAGCTCCGGCGGGTGGCCAGCGCGGTCCGCAGCCGGGTCCGCGGCCGTGACGTTGGCGCCGGTCCGCGTGGATTTCTTCTTCATGATCAGGCCTTGCCGCTGGAATCCGCCGTATGTTCGCGAACCAAAGAGCCCGCCGGAAAATCCTACCGGTGCCCGCGGGCGTGTGCGGCAGCGCGTCCCGGGACGGTGTGCGGCAGCGGCCGCGGCCGCCGCGTGCCCCGGTGCGGTGGGGCCGGGGGCCAGGGTTCGGCAACGCCGCGTTCGTGACTTTCGGCCCTAGGTGGGGGTGCGGCGCGGGCGGAAGCTGGGGATACATCACCTCCGCGTGTCAGCTGTGCTCCTGCGTCTCCGGGGCAGGTCATTCCATGCGGGAACGGGAGCGTCATGAAGCATCAGGAGCCCACCCTGCGTTTCCTCGGAGCCACCGACACCGTCACCGGCTCCAGGTACCTGCTGGAGGCCGGCGGGAAGCGGGTGCTGGTGGACTGCGGGCTCTTCCAGGGCTACAAGCGCAGCCGGGAACGCAACCGGGCGCCCTTCCCCGTCCCGCCGCACTCGATCGACGCCGTCGTCCTGACCCACGCGCACCTGGACCACACCGGCTACGTTCCCGCACTGGTGCGGGACGGGTTCGCCGGGCCGGTCATCGCCACCGACGGGACCACGGACCTGTGCAAGCTGCTCCTGCCCGACAGCGGCTACCTGCAGGAGGAGGAAGCCCGGTACGCGACGCACCGCAGATCGTCCAGGCACAGTCCGGCGCTGCCGCTGTACACCGCCGCCGACGCCGTCACGTCCCTCAACAGGTTCAAGATCCACGATTTCGACGATCCGCTGGACCTCGGCGGCGGGATGGAAATGACATTCCTGCCGGCCGGTCACATCCTCGGCGCCGCCCAGGTCCGTGTGCGGATTGGCTCACACTCGGTGCACTTCACCGGGGACCTGGGCCGGACGGACGACCCCCTGATGAAGCCGCCCCGGCCTCTGGGGGAGACCGACGTCCTGGTCACGGAGTCCACCTACGGAAACCGGAAACACGACACCACCGATCCCGAACTCCAGCTTGGGGACATCATCAACCGGGTCGCGAAGCGAGGCGGCGTGGTCCTGTTCGCCGCCTTCGCCGTCGGCCGTGCCGAGACGCTGATGCTGCACCTGTCCCGCCTCCGCGGCAAACACCTGATCCCGGACATCCCGGTGTACCTCAACAGCCCGATGGCCATTGACGCGTCCGGCATGTACCAGCGGCACCCGGAGGAACACCGGCTCATAGAGCAGGAATACCTGAACATGTACAAAGTGGCCAGACTTACCCGCTCGGTCGACGAATCCAAGCTGCTGAACCTGCGGGGCGGCCCGATGATCATCATCTCCGCCAGCGGAATGCTCACCGGCGGAAGGATCCTGCACCACCTCGCCGCCTACGGGCCGGACCCGAAGAACGCCGTCATCCTCAGCGGATACCAGGCCGGCGGGACGCGCGGCGCTGCCCTCGCAGCCGGCGGGCGGGAGCTTCGCATCTACGGTGAGGACATCACGATCCGGGCCGAGGTGATCCAGATGGAAAGCCTGTCGGCGCATGCTGACGCGGACGGCCTCATCGCATGGATGAAGACGGCGGCCAAGGAACCCCGGATGACGTACATCACCCATGGCGAACCGGACGCGTCGGATGCCCTGCGCCTGCGGATCAAGCACGAGCTGGGATGGCGGGCCCGGGTGCCGGAGCACCTCGAAAAAATCTCACTCGAGGACCCGCGGTGACGTCCGGCGTCAGGAAGTCCGAGGTCCTCGCCGAGATCCATTCGCTGGCGCGGCCGCTGACGTCCGACCGGGACCTGGACGGGCTGGTCCGGCGCGCGGCAGACTGCCGGTTCGTCGCGATCGGCGAAGCCTCCCACGGCACCCACGAGTTTTACACGTGGCGTGACACCCTCAGTCGGCGCCTGATCACGGAGGAAGGCTACACCTGGATCGGGGTGGAGGGGGACTGGCCCGACTGCTGGCGTATCAACAGCTGGGTGCGGGGCGAGACCGGGCGGGACCAAGGGGTCCATGCCCTGCTCTCCGGCTTTGAACGCTGGCCCACGTGGATGTGGGCGAATGAGGAAGTCGCCGCGTTCCTGGACTGGCTCCGATCGTGGAACCTCGGCCGGCCGCCGGGCCGCCGGGTCGGCTTCTACGGACTCGATGTGTACTCCCTCTGGGATTCGCTCCGCGAAATCATCGGCTGGCTGGAGGAGAACGACCCCGACGCCGTCCCGGCCGCCAAGCGCGCCTGGCAGTGCTTCCTGCCCCATCACGAGGACCCCCATCAGTACGCCTGGAGCACCCGGCTGGTGCCGCAGTCCTGCGAAGCCGAAGTCATCGCCCTCCTCACCGAAGTCCGGAACCGGGTGTCCGGCCCGGGGGACCACGGCGAGGCAGCCTTCGATGCAGTGCAGAATGCCGAGGTGGCGGCGAACGCCGAGCACTACTACCGGATCATGGTCCGCGGCGACCGCCAGTCCTGGAACATCCGTGACCACCACATGGCGGACACCATCGACCGGCTCAGCCGGCACCTCGGTCCGCATTCCAAGGGGCTCATCTGGGAGCACAACACCCATGTGGGGGACGCCCGCGCCACGGACATGGCGCAGGACGGACTGGTCAACGTAGGGCAGCTGCTGCGTGAACGGCACGCCGCGGACGGCGTGATGCTGGTGGGTCTCGCCTCGCACCGGGGTGAGGTACTCGCCGCGGAAGCGTGGGGCCGCCCGGAGCGGATCCTCCCGGTCCCGCCGGCGCGCCCGGGCAGCCACGAGGACTTCCTGCACGAGGCCCTGGGGGTGGCGTCGGTGCTGGACTTCGGGGAGGACAGGTCCGGGCCGTGGCTGTCCACCTGGCTCGGACACCGCGCGATCGGGGTGGTCTACCATCCCGGGCGGGAGCTGGGGAACTACGTTCCGACCCGGATCGGCGAACGATACGACGCGCTGATCTGGTTCGAGCACACCGCCGCGCTGCGGCCCGTGCACCATGAAGGGCCGCCGCGGGAACCGGAATTCGAGACCGAGCCCACCGGCTTCTAATCCGCCGTCGTCGGCAGGATGCCGGGCCGGCGCAGCATCACGACGGCGGCCGGCACGTACCAGAGCAGCGGCACCAGCCGCAGCGCCGTGGTCAGGGCGCCGGTCGGGGACAGCGGACCCTCCGCGGGGATCAGCGAAAACGTGGAAACGATCGCCGCCGTGGCCGCAGCAGCGGCGATCCAGCCCAGCCACCGGGGATAGGCACGCAATCGCAGGGACAGCAGCGCGATGGCCAGGAACATCATTCCTGCCGGCAGGTTGGCCAGGTTCAAGGTGACGAGGCACAGATCCGCCACTGCTGCAGCGACATCCGGGGGAATCCGGGCCTGCGAGGGGAGCGTCAGGGTGATCTGGGCGGCCTGGCCCAGGATGTTCAGGCCCACGGCCAGCGCCCCGGCGCCGAACGCGATGCCGGAGACGGTCCCTGGCGCCGGTTCGGCCTGCAGCAGCCGGGCCCGGACCAAGCCGAGGAACCAAAGCAGCGCGGCGGAGCTGCAGACGAACAACATACTCTGCGCCAGGACCGGGGCCCGGTTCGCCACCAGATACTCTGCATAGCCGGGGTCTGTGGCGTCAGGCCACGGCCCGCTCAGCGCCAGCTCTAACATCCCGCCGGCAACCCCCAGGGCGGCGGAGAGCAAGCCGCTGAGGGCTCCTGTCACGAGGAACAGTCCCACGGGGGGAACGGCCGGCTGCGGCAGGCGTTCCGGCGGCGGGGCCTGGTTCATGGCACGACGCTATGCGGGCGGGCGAGGGGGAGTGAGGGGCTTAAGGCCCTAACCGGCGGTGACCCCCCGGCGCACACTGAAGTGGCGGATGACTACGGTCGCGCCGCCCGATCATGCGATGCAGAATTGACCGCGCCATGGAAAAGAGCAGGATTCAGAATGAGCAAACCAATCGTCGTCGGTATCAACGGATCAGCCGGAAGTGAGGCCGCGCTGACGTGGGCCCTGCAGCGGGCGGGCCGGGACAAGCTTCCTGTCACCATCATTCATGCGGTGGATGACCGCTGGATTTCGCCGGACTTCCAGTACCACGAGATCATCAGGCAAGCCGGCATGGATCTTCTCCAGAAAGCGCAGGCCAGCGCCAACGAGCAGGCCCCCGACGTGAAGGTGGACATCCAGCTCCGCCATGGCAGCGGAGGGTCCGTGCTGCGGGAAGTCTCCAACGAGGCCTCCATGGTGGTGGTCGGCGAACATGACAAGCACTGGATGGACGGCGGTCCGCTGACCGACCGGGCCCTGCAGATCGTCTCCGCCTCGGAAATCCCCACGGCCGTCATCCCGCTGAAGCGCGACGCCGGAGCCTCCGGCGTCGTGGTCGGCGTGGACGGCTCCGAGGAGTCCCTGCAGGCGGTCGACGTCGCCGCCGCCGACGCGGACAAGGGCGGCGACGAGCTGACCGTGGTCCTCGCCTTCCGCCGGCCGGCTCGCTGGGTCGAAAACCAGTTGCCGAAGAGCGGCCTCGCCGAAACGATCCTTGAGGAGGACCGGATCGTCCTGGCCGAATCCGTCGCCGGGCTCGCGGACAAGTACCCGGACCTCGTCGTCCACCAGCGGCTGGAGACCGATATCGAACCCGCGAAAGCACTGGTCAACGCCGCCAAAGACGCCCGGCTCCTTGTGATCGGCAGCCGCGGCCGCGGCGGCTTCTCCCGGATGATGCTCGGCTCCACGGCCCACGCCGTTCTCCTCAACGTGCCGTGCCCCACCCTCGTCACCAGGGTGCACAAGGTGAAGCACGAGGCCTGACCGCCGGGGCAGGCAGCTGTCACACGGAGAGCCCCCTCAGTGGAGGGGGCTCTCCCCGTGACGGACCCTTGAGCCTGTACTGGCCGGATGGGAGGATGATGCAGTGGAGCCCTTCTTCGATTTCGTGGGCCACTTTTGGTGGCTGGTCTTCCCGGTGAGCGGACTGTTCGGCGGCTGGGCACGGTCATGGTCCAAGGCCAGCGAACGGCGGCACCGGCGCCGGGTGGAGCTCTACAAACTCCGGAACCATGCCGTGGAGGTGGAACGCGCCAGCCGGTCCCAGGTCCAGCAGCTCATGGACAGCCACGACACCGTCAACCGCCGGTGGCTCGACTACGAGCTTGATGTGGGTAAACTCATCGACTTTCCGGTCATGACCGACGTACGTGAACCCCTGACTGTAGCGTTCCTGCGGGCAAAGCGACTGGCCGACGGACTGCGCCCGGGAGCGCCGGAGGAGATCACGACGGCGGCGCGGCTGGCGGAGTACCGTGAGGCCGTCACCAGCTACGAGCTGGCGTTCGACGTCGCCGAGCGGGAGGCGCGGCGGATCAAGGACGGCAACTTCACCGGACCGGAACGGGAACGCCTGTCAACGGCCCGGAAGCTGCTGCGGATCGCGTCCGATGCCGCCGCGACACCGGCGGAACGGCAGACGGCGTACAAGCGGGCGCGGCGCGAACTGGACGGACTGATCGTGCTCCCGGACGCCACCCTTGCCGCGTTGGAGGAGAAGATCGCCGGGATGATCGACGCCGGACGCACGCCCGACGTCCACCCGGGCTGACACGGTCGGGATGTTGTGCCGCGGGGGAGGTTGAACCGCAGGGCTGTGGACTTGCGCCGGGCTGCTGAATTGCACCGGCCGGCGCCGTCCCCGCGCGTGTTTTTGCCCTGATGCCATATCCCGTACGCTTTAACGCGTCAGGCAACTTTGCTGAACGCCACACATCCTCCCGGTATATCCCGGATGAACGATGCCGGCAGCGGGGAATGAAACCCCTGACCGTCGACTCTGCAGATTGGGCAACAGGTGGAAATCACCATCATGGTGGCGCTGGTTATAGCGCTGGCGCTTTTTTTTGACTTCACGAACGGATTCCACGACACCGCAAACGCGATGGCCACGCCCATCGCAACCGGTGCGATCAAACCCAAAACGGCTGTTGCCCTCGCGGCGGTGCTGAACCTGGTAGGGGCATTCCTCTCCACGGAAGTGGCCAAGACCGTGTCCGGCGGCATCATCAAGGAAGGGTCCGACGGGGTCCAGATCACTCCGGACATCATCTTCGCCGGACTGATGGGCGCCATTCTCTGGAACATGATCACGTGGCTTAAGGGCCTGCCGTCGAGTTCCTCGCATGCGCTTTTCGGCGGCCTGATCGGCGCCGCCATCGCGGGCATCGGCATCCACTCGATCAACTTCGAGAGCCTCATGCAGAAGGTGATCCTGCCCGCGATTTTCGCGCCGATCATCGCCGGAGTTGTGGCCTACCTGTGCACCAAGCTTGCCTATGCACTGACCTCCCGCCACGACCCGGAATCCGGCAGCAAGCTCACGCAGAAGCGCGGCGGCTTCCGCACCGGCCAGATCTTCACGTCCAGCCTCGTGGCCCTCGCGCACGGCACCAATGACGCGCAGAAGACCATGGGTATCATCACCCTCGTGCTGATCGCTGCGGGCACCCAGGCGCCCGGTTCCGGACCCGAGTTCTGGGTCATCGCTTCCTGCGCCTTCGCCATCGCGATCGGCACCTACTCCGGCGGCTGGCGGATCATCCGCACCATGGGATCCGGCCTCACCGAGGTCAAGCCCGCCCAGGGCTTCGCCGCGGAAAGCAGCACGGCCTCGGCCATCCTCGCTTCCTCGCACCTGGGATTTGCACTGTCCACCACCCAGGTGGCCTCCGGCTCCGTCATCGGGTCAGGCATGGGACGCCGCGGCACCAGCGTCCGCTGGGGAACCGCCGGACGGATTGCGCTCGGCTGGCTCTTCACCCTCCCCGCCGCGGGAATCGTGGGGGCCCTGACCGCCCTTCTGGTGCAGACCGGCGTCGTTGGCGTGGTCATCGCTGCAGTGGCCGGCACCGGTGCGGTGCTGTTCATGTTCCTGCACTCGAAGAAATCTCATGTGGGGCACCACAACGCCGTCGAGGTCGATCAAGCCGGCCAGGCTGTGCGGTTCCGCAAGAAGAAGAAAGCTATGTCCGTCAGTAGCTCCAAGGACGAGCCGAAGGGCGAACTGTAATGAAATGGCTGGAACTGGTTCAGGTGGCGGGCGCAACGCTCATCGCAGCAGTGACCGTCGTGGTCCTGTACTCCCTGGGGGTGCGTCTGACCGCCATCGCTGGTGACGTCAGCGAACGGAAGCCGTCGTGGCTGCGGCCGCTTGCCTACGTGTGCTTCGGCCTCTGCGGCGTGGCCGTGCTGTTCGGGCTTTACCTGATCATTCCTTACTTCAGCAAGTAGCCGGCAACGCGCCCCGCGGCGCCCCCCGCGGCACCGCGGACTTGAGGGATGGGCAGTCCGGCCGGGAATGGCTAGGCTGGGGCCATGCCTGCATTCCAGTATTTTGTGGCGTCCTCGCTGGACGGATTCATCGCCACCCGTGACGACAATCTGGACTGGCTTCTCCAGTTCGACGGCTTCGCCGGAGGCAAGGAAAGCTACGACGCCTTTATGGCGGACGTCGGCTGCATCGTGATGGGCGGGGACACCTACGCTTGGCTGCGCAAACACGAACCCAACAACTGGCCGTATCCGGCGACCCCCTGCTGGGTGTTCACGCACCACGAGCACGCCGTTCCCAAAGGGGCAGACGTGACCTTCGTCCGCGGGCCGGTGGCTGAATTTGTCGAGGACCTCAGGGCGGATGCGGGCGACCGGAATGTCTGGATCGTCGGCGGCGGGGTCCTGGCGGCCCAGTTCGCTGACGCCTCCGCGCTGGACGAGATCATCATCTCCATCATTCCCGTGGTGCTGGGCAGCGGCAAAGCGGTACTGCCGATGGCGGGGCCGACCGCGCCGCTAGAGCTGATCTCCTCACACACCCTGGGCCGGGGGATTGTGGAGCTGCGCTACCGGTTCGGGAGCAGTCCGGCCTAGCGCCTCGCGTCCTGGCCTGCGGTCAGATGTCGCGGATCAGGTTGGTGATGCGCGCGGTGGACAGCCGGCGTCCCTGCTCGTCCGTCATAACCACCTCGTGTGTGGTGAGCGTGCGGCCCAGATGGATGGCCGTGCAGGTGCCGGTCACGGTGCCCGAGGTGATGGCCCGGTGATGCGTTGCGCTGACGTCGATTCCCAGCGCCTGCCGTTTGGGCCCGGCGTGCAGTCCGGCGGCAAAGGAGCCGAGGGTTTCGGCGAGGACCACGTGGGCGCCGCCGTGCAGGATTCCGGCCACCTGCGTGTTGCCCTCCACCGGCATGGTGGCCACCGTCCGCTCGGGACTCATTTCCAGGAAATGGATGCCCATCTTCACCACCAGTGCGCCCACGCCGTACTGCCCCAGCCAGTCGTGCATCTCCTCGGGAACACCGGCGGCCGTCAGTTCGGCTGCATAGGGGCCCGGCGTGAAATTGTCCGTCATGGGAACTAGGCTGGCACCTGTGAGCGAAACTACCAAACCGGCCCTTGCCTCCCATTCTGCAGCCCCCCTTCTTGCAGCGACCGATTCCGCAGCCACCCTTCCTGCAGACACCGCAGCCGATACCCTCCCGGCAGCTGGGTCAACCCCGGTGAGCGGGGCCGGGTCCGCCAGGAAGTCCACGCGGGCCGCGGCGTCGGTGTCCGCCACAGAGGCGCCCGTCATTCCCCTGACGGACCAGCCCCGGCTCCTGGTCCTGGACGGTCATTCCATGGCGTTCCGGGCGTTTTTCGCTCTGCCCGCGGACAAGTTCTCCACCGCCACGGGGCAGCACACCAACGCGATTCACGGCTTCACGTCCATGCTCATCAACCTGATCAAGGAGCAGAAGCCCACGCATGTCGCCGTCGCCTTCGACGTCTCGGACGACACCACCCACCGCAAGGCCGAGTACAGCGAGTACAAAGGCGGACGCAACGAGACCCCCCGGGAGATGAGCGGCCAGATCGACCTCATCGACAAAGTCATGGGCGCGTGGGGCATCAAGACCATCAAGATGCCCGGCTATGAAGCTGATGACATCCTGGCAACCCTCGCCGCCATGGGTGAGAAGGCGGGCTTCGAGGTCCTGCTCGTATCGGGCGACCGTGACGCCTTCCAGCTGATCACGGACAACGTCTTTGTCCTGTACCCGCGGAAGGGCGTCAGCGACATTCCCAGGATGGATGCCACTGCCATCCAGGAAAAGTACTTTGTCAGCCCCGCCCAGTATTCGGATCTTGCCGCCCTGGTGGGGGAGTCCGCGGACAACCTGCCGGGCGTTCCCGGCGTCGGGCCCAAGACGGCGGCCAAATGGATCAACCTGTACGGCGGGTTGGAGGGGGTCCTGGAGAACCTCGACGCGATCGGCGGAAAAGTGGGGGACTCCCTCCGCGAAAACGTTGAGGACGTCAAGCGCAACCGGCGGCTGAACAGGCTCCACACGGACCTCGACCTCCCGGTGACGCTGGATGAGCTCGCGGATCCGCGGCCGGACCAGGCCGCCCTCGAGGAGTTGTTCGACGCGCTTGAGTTCAAGACCATCCGCACCCGCCTCTTTGCCCTCTACGGCAGCGAGGTCCCGGAGGCGGAGCGGGAAAGCCTCGAGACCCCGGACTTCGTGGTTCCGGCGGACGCCGCCGGGCTGACCGCTTTCCTCGAGGCCGGGGCCGGCAAGCGCTCAGCCGTCGCCGTCGACCTCGTGCCCGGCCGGATCGGCGAGGATGCCGCCGCCCTGGCCATCGTCCACGATGGCGGGGCCGCTTACATCGACCTCACCGCGCAGGACGCCGCGTCCGAGAACGTGCTGGCCAGCTGGCTCCGGGACGCCGGTGCGGCCAAGGTCATGCACGGCTACAAGGCGGCCCTCAAAGCCCTTGTCAGCCGGGGCCTGGGCCTGGAAGGTGTGGTGGACGACACCTCGATCTCCGGGTACCTGATCCAGCCGGACCGCCGCAGCTATGAACTGGCCGAACTGGCCCAGCACCACCTGAACATCAGTGTCTCCACGGAAGCGGCCAAGGCGGGCCAGCTGGAGCTGGCGTTTGATGGCGAGGACGACGCCGCCGCTGCCGGTGCGCTGGTCCACGTCGCCGCCGTCGTCCAGACCCTGAGTCGGTACTTCGAGACGGAACTGGCCGAGCGCAAGGCCCAGGACCTGCTGACCACCCTTGAGCTGCCCGTTAGCCGCGTGCTCGCCGACATGGAACTCGCGGGCATCGCCATCGACATGCCGCGCATGGACGAGCAGCTGGCCGATCTCGGCAAGGTGATCGACAACGCCCAGGAACTCGCGTTCGCCGCGATCGGCCACGAAGTGAACCTGGGCTCGCCCAAACAGCTGCAGGCGGTGCTCTTCGATGAACTGGGGCTCCCGAAGACCAAGAAGATCAAGTCCGGGTACACCACCGACGCCGCCTCGCTGAAGTCGCTGCTGGAGAAGACCGGCCACGAATTCCTGGTCCAGCTCATGGCGCACCGTGAGTCCTCGAAGCTGCGCCAGATGCTGGAGTCACTCAAGAAGTCCGTCGCGGACGACGGCCGGATCCACACCACCTACGCGCAGAACGTCGCGGCCACGGGCCGGATCTCCTCCAACAACCCGAACCTCCAGAACATCCCCATCCGCAGCGAGGAAGGCCGGCGGGTCCGCGGCATCTTCGTGGTCAGCGAGGGCTATGACTGCCTGCTCTCCGCGGACTACTCGCAGATCGAGATGCGCATCATGGCCCACCTCTCGGGGGACGCCGGCCTGATCCAGGCCTACAAGGACGGCGAGGACCTGCACCGGTTCGTCGGCTCGAACATCTTCCATGTGCCCACCGACCAGGTGACCAGCGCGATGCGCTCGAAGGTCAAGGCCATGTCCTACGGGCTGGCCTACGGCCTGACCTCGTTCGGCCTCTCCAAGCAGCTCGAAATTTCCGTCGACGAGGCGCGGACCCTGATGAAGGACTACTTCGACCGGTTCGGCGCCGTCCGCGACTACCTCCGCGGCGTGGTGGAACAGGCCAGGATCGACGGCTACACCGCCACCATCGAAGGCCGCCGCCGCTACCTCCCGGACCTCACCAGCACCGACCGCCAGCTGCGCGAGAACGCGGAGCGCATCGCGCTCAACTCGCCCATCCAGGGGTCGGCCGCGGACATCATCAAACGCGCCATGCTGGGCGTCGCCGGCGCGCTGGCGGAGCAGGGCCTGAAATCGCGCATGCTGCTCCAGGTCCATGATGAACTGGTCCTCGAGGTGGCGCACGGCGAGCGTGAGGCCGTGGAGAAACTGGTGACCGAGCAGATGGGCGCCGCAGCGAAGCTGACGGTCCCGCTCGATGTCCAGATCGGCATCGGCTCCAGCTGGTACGAGGCCGGGCACTGACGCCCGCTTCGCGAGCATTGGAGCACCAGAGCACTGGGGCGCCAGCGCAGTTGGGTCAATTGACAGGATTCCTAGGGGGAAAATTTCGTGGCTGAGAAGTATGAGGTCCGGCGGTTCCGCGCGGCCGAAAAGGGTGAACCGGACTACGCGCTGGGAGTAGCCTGGCTGCGCGGCGTCGGCATCGGGTTCTACGACGAACGGCACAAGGACGAGTTCGTGGACAAGGTCATGGCGATGTACCGCGTCGACAATCGTGAGATGACCGGGGTCTACCAGACCGGCGCCGTCGCCGCCCACTCACTGGCGGCCGACACCCCCGTCGCCACCTTCGCCACCCTGCGCAAGGACCTCAACGTCGGCTACGGCCGGCAGCTCGAAGCACAGCTGATCACCGCCGTGACCGTCCGCGGGACCCACCGCCGGCAGGGGCTCCTGCGCCGGATGATGACGGAGGACCTCGCCGGATCGAAGGCGGACGGCCTGGCGATGGCCGCGCTGACCGCCTCGGAAGCGTCCATCTACGGGCGGTTCGGCTTCGGCGTCGCGACGTTCGAGCGCAGCATCAAAGTGGACACCGGCCCGCGGTTCCGGCTCCGGCACACGCCGACGGGCTCGGTGGAAATCGCCGACCGGAAAGTCCTCCTTGAACTGGCGCCGGAGGTGTTCGAACGCGTCCACCGGGCCACGCCGGGTTCCATTGTGCGGCAGGAGGCGTACCGGCAGCGCAGCTCGGGAACCCTCGGCCGGGACGGCGCCGAGGACGAATCGATCCGGTGCGCCCTGCACTACGACGCCGACGGGAACGTGGACGGCTACGTCGCCTACAAGTTCGCCGGCTGGGACACCAAGCCGTACACCATGGAAGTCATCGACCTCGTGGCGGCCACCGATTCCGGGTACCTGGAGCTGTGGCAGTTCCTGGGCAGTATCGACATGATCCAGCGGGTCACCTGGTCCGAAGCGCCCGTGGACGACCCGCTGACGTGGGCCCTGGAGGACCCGCGCTGCATCGAGTCCGGCGAGAACGCCGACATGCTCTGGCTCCGTGTGCTGGACACCGTGAAGGCCCTCGGCGCGCGGCGTTACTCGTCGGATGGCAGGCTGGTCCTGCGCGTCAGTGACACCCTGGGCCTGGCCGGCGGCACGTTCACCCTGTCCGTGAGCGGCGGCGAGGCAACCGTTGCCGCTGCTCCGGACGGCGCTGAAGCTGACCTTTCCCTCGACGTCGCGGACCTGGGCTCCATCTATCTCGGCGCTGTTTGCCCGGTGACCCTCGCCGCCGCCGGACGGATCAGCGAGCACACGCCGGGGGCGGCCCTGACAGCGCGGCTGATGTTCGCCGTCGAACGTTCACCGCACTGCCTGACGCATTTCTAGGCGGGTCTCCGCCGTCCCGATGCGCTTTGACCCGCGTTCACGAAAGCGACTAGACTAAACGGGCGTGTACTACGTGCGCGCATCTACAATCCACAAATCAGGATGACCCGGCGCTTTGCCGTGTTCTGTGCCCGTGTCGCCGACGCGGGCGCAGCGGTTTGCCTGACCGACTAACTATCCACAACGGAGCCCCTACTACATGACCATCACCTCAACCGAGAAGCCCGGTACCCCCGTAGTCGCGATTAACGACATCGGTACCGCTGAGGACTTCCTCGCAGCAGTCGACGCCACCATCAAGTACTTCAACGACGGAGACCTCGTCGAAGGTACCGTCGTCAAGGTCGACCGCGACGAAGTTCTGCTCGACATCGGTTACAAGACCGAAGGTGTCATTCCCTCCCGCGAGCTTTCCATCAAGCACGATGTTGATCCCGGAGACGTCGTCTCCGTTGGCGATCTCGTCGAAGCCCTGGTGCTCACCAAGGAAGACAAAGAAGGCCGCCTGATCCTCTCCAAGAAGCGTGCTCAGTACGAGCGCGCCTGGGGCGACATCGAGAAGGTCAAGGAAGAAGACGGTGTCGTTACCGGTACCGTCATCGAGGTTGTCAAGGGTGGTCTTATCCTCGACATCGGTCTGCGCGGCTTCCTGCCCGCATCCCTCGTCGAGATGCGCCGTGTGCGCGACCTCGCTCCGTACATCGGTCAGCAGATCGAAGCCAAGATCATCGAGCTGGACAAGAACCGCAACAACGTTGTGCTGTCCCGCCGTGCATGGCTCGAGCAGACCCAGTCCGAGGTCCGCTCCACGTTCCTCAACAAGCTGGAAAAGGGCCAGGTTCGTCCCGGCGTCGTTTCCTCCATCGTCAACTTCGGTGCCTTCGTGGACCTGGGCGGCGTAGACGGCCTCGTTCACGTTTCCGAGCTGTCCTGGAAGCACATCGACCACCCGTCCGAGGTTGTCGAAGTTGGCCAGGAAGTCACCGTCGAGGTTCTCGAGGTCGACCTGGACCGCGAGCGTGTGTCCCTGTCGCTCAAGGCTACGCAGGAAGATCCGTGGCAGACCTTCGCCCGCACCCACGCCCTCGGGCAGGTTGTGCCGGGTAAGGTCACCAAGCTGGTTCCGTTCGGCGCGTTCGTTCGCGTTGAAGACGGCATCGAAGGCCTGGTCCACATCTCCGAGCTCGCCGTGCGCCACGTTGAGCTGGCCGAGCAGGTTGTCTCCGTTGGTGACGAGCTGTTCGTCAAGGTCATCGACATCGACCTGGAACGCCGCCGCATCTCGCTGTCCCTCAAGCAGGCCAACGAGGGCGTCGACGCCGAGTCCACCGAATTCGATCCGGCTCTCTACGGCATGGCCGCTGAGTACGACGAAGAGGGCAACTACAAGTACCCGGAGGGCTTCGATCCGGAGTCCAACGAGTGGCTTGAAGGCTACGAGACGCAGCGCGCCGCCTGGGAGCAGCAGTACGCTGACGCCCAGACCCGCTGGGAAGCCCACAAGAAGCAGGTTGCCCAGCACGCTGCCGACGACGCTGCAGCTGCAACGTCCGGCGAGAGCGACTCCGGCACCACCAGCTACTCCTCCGAGCCGGCTGCAGCCGAGTCCACCACCGGTGGCGGCACGCTCGCTTCCGACGAGGCTCTTGCAGCACTGCGCGAGAAGCTGACCGGCAACTAATTGCCCTTGGTTCCCGGGGAGACACCTCCCCGGGGCCTGGCAGTTGCCAGCTTGAAGTAGCACCGTGAAGGTGGCCGTCCCCCAGGGGCGGCCACCTTTCATTTAAGGACATGCCCAGCGGTGGCCCACCTCCGCGCTGGACATGCTCAGTCTTGGTCGCAGCCACGGGACATAGGGCATTATGTCCAGTCTTGGATGCGTGCACAGGGCATGCCCTGCTCCAAGGGTGCGCTGGCGCCGGGTCCAGGGGGACATGCCCATTGTTTGACACTCACTTCGTTGGACATGCTCAGTGTTGGTCGCAGCCACGGGACATAGGGCATTATGTCCAATCTTGGGCGCGCGCTCAGGGCATGCCCTGCTCCAAGGGTGCGCTGGCGCCGGGTCCGGGGGGGCATGCCCATTCGAGGGTACTCGAGCCGGGGGACTTGCCCCTGGTCGGTACGCGCCTCGCGGGACATCCCCATTGTTTGACACTCACTCCGCGGGACATGCTCAGTCGTGGGCGCAGCCACTGGACATAGGGCACTATGTCCAGTGGCGGTGGCGAGCGTGGGGCATGTCCGGTGGGGGTGCGGCGGCGCGTCGCGGGCCGTGGGACATGTCCAGCTAGCGCAGCGGGATCCTGGCTCTGACCGGGACAGCGGCGGCGTCGGAGGCCTGGCCTTCCTCCAGTTCGGCCCCGGCCGAGCGCAGCAGCATAAGGGCCGCGGTGTTCCCGGCCGTTGTGTCGGCTTCCAGGACCGTGGCGCCGGACGCGGCAGCCCTGTCCATCACCAATCGAAGGGCCTCCCGCGCGATTCCCTGGCCGCGGAAGCTGCGGCCCAGCCAGATGCCCGTTTCCAGGGAGCCTGCTCCGGTCCGCTTGAGCCGGATGGAACCGGCCAGTTTCCCGTCGCAGGTGATCGCCCAGCTTTTCTGCTGCGCAGGCCCGTCGAGTCCCGCCGCGGCATGGTGATATTCGCGGAACCAGCTGATCCGTTCCGAATTCCAGCCGGCCGCGCTGCCCAGCGGCGGCGTCACCTCGTCAGCGTCGGCGTCCTGGATCGCCACTGTCAGGAGCTGCTCCAGGACCGCGTCGGTCACGTCCACGAGCCGGACCGGGGCGGGTAACGGGTCAGTTGAGGGGGACATCGATCCACTCCGTTTCTCCAGGCAGCAATACGGCGGTTCCGGCTGACAGCCCGGCCAGCCGGTCACCCGCCCGGGCCAGGACCTCCGGATCGTCCGGCAGGGCCAGCCTCAGAACAGTAGTCTGCGCCTCATAACTGGTTTCGGCCATGACATAGCCCGCGGCGCGCAGGTCATTCTCCAGCCGGCCGGCAGCCGTGTGCGGGACCTCCACGGTGCAGATCCGCAGCCGCCGCCGTTGCACCAGCGGTGCCCGGTCCAGGGCAGCGCTCACGGATTCGGAGTAGGCCCGGACCAGTCCGCCGGCGCCGAGCAGGATCCCGCCGAAGTAGCGGACGACGACGGCGGTCACGTCGCTGAGGTCCGTCACGCCGGGCGCGGTTTCGCGCTTGAGCAGCGCGTCAAGCATGGGCAGGCCCGCGGTGCCGGACGGCTCGCCGTCGTCGTTGGAGCGTTGTATGCCGCGGTCCGGACCGAGCACGAAGGCGGAGCAGTGGTGCCGCGCGTCGTGGAATTCCTTCCGGAGCCCGGCGAGAACCGACCGGGCGCTGTCCTCATCCGCGGTGCGGTGCAGCACGGTGATGAAGCGGGAGCGTTTCACCTCGATCTCGTGGCGGAATTCGGGACCGGCGGCCAGGGCGGTGTAAACGGTGGCCCTGCTCTCCGGATAATCCACGCCTTCAGCCACCGGATCAGTTTAGTCTGGTGGGGTGCTGAAAATCGGGTTGACGGGCGGCATCGCCTCAGGGAAGTCAGTGGCGGCCGCGCGCCTGCGTGAACTCGGCGCGGTGGTGATCGACGCCGATGCCCTGGCCCGCGAGGTTGTTGAACCGGGAACGCCGGGACTCGCGCAGGTGGCCGGGGCGTTCAGCAAGGCCATCCTGACGCCCGACGGCGGCCTGGACCGGCCGAAGCTCGGCGCCCTTGTTTTCGGGAACCCGGAACGCCTGGGCGTGCTCAACGGCATCATCCATCCCCTCGTCAGGGAACGGGCCGCCGCGCTGGCCGCCGCCGCACCGAAGGGCGCCGTGGTGGTCCAGGACATCCCCCTGCTGGTCGAGACCGGACAGGGTGCGAACTTCCACCTCGTGGTGGTCGTTGACGCGCCTGACGCCGTCCGGGTCCAGCGCATGGTGCAGCACCGGCACCTGACCGCGGACGAAGCCCGTGCGCGGATGGCCGCCCAGGCGGGCCGCGACGAGCGGCTGGCGGCGGCCGACGTCGTGCTGGACAACTCGGGCACCAAGGACGAACTGCGGGATGCGGTGGACCGGCTCTGGAAGTTCCGCCTGGCACCCTTCGCGGAGAACCTGTCCCGGCACCGCGTCGCACCCCGCCCGGGCGGGCCGGTGCTCACGGCTGCCAACCCGGAGTGGCCCGCGCAGGCCGGCCGGCTCATTGCCCGGCTGCGGGCGGCCGTGGGGGAGGACATCCTGGCCCTGGACCATGTCGGGTCGACGGCGGTCCCCGGCCTCGCCGCGAAAGACGTGATCGACCTCCAGCTCGGGGTGGAGGACATGGCCGCCGCCGAGCGGATCGCGCCGCTCCTGGCCGACGCGGGTTTCCCCGGGTGGGCCGGCGTCTCCTCCGACAACCCCAAACCCTCGCACCCGGACCCTGCGGACTGGCGCAAGCGACTGCACGGCAACGCCGACCCCGGCCGGGCGGTCAATCTCCACGTCCGCGCCCTGGGGTCCCCGGGCTGGCGGTTTGCGCTCTGCTTCCGGGACTGGCTGCGCGACGACGCAACCGCCCGGGCCGCGTACCTGGCCGAGAAGCGCCGGGTCGCCAAACTGCATGGTGTGGACAAGTCCACCGCAGGCTACGCCGCCGACAAGGAAGGCTGGTTCACCGAGTACGCCGCGCCGCGGATGGATGCGTGGGCGCAGCGCACCGGGTGGCAGCCGCCGTCGTACACGGCCCCTGACGGGGCCGCTGTCCAGGGAACCGGACCGGGAACAGGCCTGGAGACCGGACCGGGAACAGGCCCGAAGACCCGGACGGACTCCGGCTCCGGTACCGCCCAAAGCTGAATCAGGACATCCTGTCGGAGCCCGGCGGTAGATTAGATACATGAGTCTTGCCCAGCAGATCAACCGTGTCGTGGCGCCCTTCGAGGTCATCAGCGAGTTCAAGCCGGCAGGTGACCAGCCGGCCGCCATCGCGGAGCTGACTGAACGCATCCAGAATGGCGAGAAAGACGTGGTGCTGCTCGGCGCCACCGGAACCGGTAAAAGCGCTACGACGGCGTGGCTGATCGAGCAGGTCCAGCGGCCCACCCTGGTGATGGTGCAGAACAAGACCCTTGCCGCCCAGCTGGCCAACGAGTTCCGGGAGCTGCTGCCGAACAACGCGGTGGAGTACTTCGTCTCCTATTACGACTACTACCAGCCCGAGGCCTACGTGGCGCAGACGGACACCTTCATCGAGAAGGACTCCTCCGTCAACGAGGAAGTCGAACGGCTCCGTCACTCCGCCACCAACGCGCTGCTGACCCGCCGCGACGTGATTGTGGTGGCCACGGTGTCCTGCATCTACGGCCTCGGCACCCCGGAAGAATACATCGCCGGGATGGTGACGCTCCGCAAGGGCGCGGAGATGAACCGCGACGACCTGCTCCGGAAATTCGTCTCCATGCAGTACGCCCGCAACGACATGGACTTCCACCGCGGCACCTTCCGGGTCCGCGGCGACACCGTGGAGATCATTCCGATGTACGAGGAACTCGCCATCCGGATCGAGTTCTTCGGTGACGAGATAGAAAACATCTACACCCTGCACCCCCTGACCGGTGAAGTGCTCCGGGAAGAGACCGAAATGTACGTCTTCCCGGCCTCCCACTATGTGGCCGGCCCGGAACGCATGGGCCGCGCGATCAAGAGGATCGAGGACGAACTGGCCGAGCGCCTCGCGGTGCTGGAGGGCCAGAACAAGCTCGTCGAGGCCCAGCGCCTCCGGATGCGCACCACCTATGACCTCGAGATGATGCAGCAGATGGGATTCTGCAACGGGATCGAGAACTATTCCTCGCACATCGATGGCCGCGCCCGCGGGACCGCGCCGCACTGCCTCCTCGACTACTTCCCGGACGACTTCCTGCTGGTCATCGATGAATCCCACGTCACCGTGCCGCAGATCGGCGCCATGTACGAGGGCGACATGTCCCGGAAGCGGAACCTCGTGGACCACGGTTTCCGGCTGCCCTCCGCGATGGACAACCGCCCGCTGAAATGGGACGAGTTCCAGGAGCGCGTGGGCCAGACCGTGTACCTCTCCGCAACACCGGGCAAGTTCGAGCTGGGGAAGGCGGACGGCTTCGTCCAGCAGATCATCCGGCCCACCGGGCTGATCGACCCCGAGGTGATCGTGAAGCCCACGAAGGGCCAGATCGATGACCTGCTCGGCGAGATCAGGGACCGCACCGCGAAAAACGAGCGCGTCCTGGTCACCACCCTGACGAAGCGGATGGCCGAGGACCTCACTGACTATCTGCTGGGCCACGGCGTGAAGGTCGAGTACCTGCACTCGGACGTGGACACGCTCCGCCGGGTGGAGCTGCTCCGTGAGCTTCGGATGGGCGTCTTCGACGTGCTGGTCGGCATCAACCTGCTCCGCGAGGGCCTGGACCTTCCCGAGGTGTCACTGGTCAGCATCCTGGACGCGGACAAGGAAGGCTTCCTGCGGTCCTCCACCTCGCTGATCCAGACGATCGGCCGTGCCGCCCGCAACGTCTCCGGCCAGGTCCACATGTACGCGGACCGCATCACGGATTCGATGGCGCACGCCATCGATGAGACCAACCGGCGCCGGGCCATCCAGGTGGCCTACAACACCGAAAAAGGTATCGACCCGCAGCCGCTGCGGAAGAAGATCGCCGACATTACGGACCAGATCGCCAAGGAGGACGCCGACACCCGCGAACTCCTCGCCAGCGCGGGCAAGGCCCGCGGCAAGGGCAAAGGCTCGGCGAAGGTCCGCGCCGACGGCCTCGCGGCCGCGCCGGCCGAGGATCTGGTGGGCCTGATCGAGCAGCTCACGGAGCAGATGCATGCCGCCGCCGGGGAACTGCAGTTCGAGCTCGCGGCACGGCTCCGGGACGAAGTGGGGGAGCTTAAGAAGGAGCTGCGTCAAATGCAGTCCGCGGGGCACGCCTAGGGTAATGTTGGGCGGACGTAGGGGAGTATCCCAAGCGCTACGATCGTCAACACGCACGGCATAGATGCCCTGCCGGGCGTAGCGGGCAGCCAGGCAGTACCAGGTACGTCGTACCGGACCCAGGCCAGTCGGAGAGACTTACACCGCACCGTCACACCCTGCGAAAGGTATCTTCGTGCCCGAACTTCCCGTCTGGTTTGAGATCGGCTCCTTCGTCGTCCTCGGCATCATCCTGGCCATTGACCTGCTGCTGGTCCTCAAGCGTCCGCACGAGCCCTCCATGAAGGAGGCCGGCCTGTGGGTGTCGTTCTACATCGCCCTCGCCCTGCTCTTTGCCGGCGCCATGTTCGCGTTCACCGGCCCTGAATACGGCGGGCAGTTCCTTGCCGGCTGGGTGACTGAGTACAGCCTCAGCATCGACAACCTGTTCGTTTTCATCATCATCATGGCCCGCTTCTCGGTACCTCGTAAGTACCAGCAGGAAGTCCTGATGGTGGGCATCATCATCGCCCTGATCCTCCGCGGCATCTTCATCCTGCTCGGTGCGATCGTGATCGAACAGTTCAGCTGGGTCTTCTACATCTTCGGCGTCTTCCTGCTATGGACCGCATGGAAGCAGGCCCAGGACGAGGGTGAGGACGAGGAAGACAAGGAAAACCCGCTCATCGCCCGGATCCGCAAGGTCCTGCCGATGTCGGAGAAGTTCGACGGCGGCAAACTCCGCACCGTGGTGGACGGCAAGAAGGTCTTCACTCCGATGCTGATCGTCTTCGTGACCATCGGCCTGACGGACCTGCTCTTCGCGGTGGACTCCATCCCGGCCATCTTCGGCCTGACCCAGAGCGCGTTTATCGTCTTCACCGCCAACATCTTCGCCCTGATGGGCCTGCGGCAGCTGTACTTCCTGCTCGGCGGCCTGATGACCCGCCTGATCTACCTGAAGCACGCCCTCTCGGTAATCCTCGCCTTCATCGGCGTCAAGCTGATCCTGCACGCGATGCACGTCAACGAACTGCCCTTCATCAACGGCGGCCAGCACATCGAATGGGCCCCCGAGATTCCGACCTTCGTCTCGCTCGGCGTGATCATCGGCACCATCATCATCGCCGTGATCGCCAGCCTGATCAGCTCCAAGGCGACGCAGTCCAAGGTGGATGCCCGGCTCGAAGAGGACTCACGCAAGAGCATGAGCGACGCCGAATAGGCAGCACGGTTCGACTAAGCTCGAACCGTGAAAATCTTTGACACAACGGCAGTGAACGGTACGGCGCTGGATCCCCAACGGGTCCAGCGCCGTACCGTTTGGGTGCTGAGCACCGCGCAGCTCCTCAGCGGAATAGGCAGCGGTGCCAGCCTGTCCGTCGGCTCCCTGCTGGCCGTCCAGCTCTCCGGCTCCAACGCCTGGGCCGGGTCGGTCACCACGATCATGACCCTCGGCGCCGCTGCGGCCGCCCTGCCCCTCGCCGGGCTGGCCGGCCGGCGCGGCCGGCGCGCCTCCCTTATCACGGGCCTGCTGGCCGCCATGGCCGGATCCCTGCTGGTGATCGTGTCCACGGTGACGGGGAACTTCCCGGTGCTGCTGCTGGCCGCGGCCCTGCTGGGCCTCGGCACGGCCGCCAACCTGCAGGCCCGCTTCGCCGCCGTCGACCTCGCCGATGCGGAACACCGCGGCCGCTCCCTGGCGATCGTCGTGTGGGCCGTGACCATCGGCGCCGTCGCCGGTCCCAACCTCATCCGTCCCGGCGCCCTCGTGGGAGAGTCCCTGGGCCTGCCCGCCCTAGCCGGGCCCTTTGTTTTCTCCGCGGCAGGTCTTGCCCTGGCCGCGATGCTGCTGTTCATCGGCCTGCGGCCGGATCCGCTGCTGCTGGCAGCCCGGCTCCGTTCCGGCGGGCCGGCGGCGTCCGCGAGCAACACCGGCAGTGCCGTTAGCGCTGCCGGTGGCACCAGCGTTGCCGGTGGCACCAGCGTTGCCGGCGGCACCAGCAGGGACCGACGGCGGCACGGCCTCCGCCACGGCCTGCGTGCCATCCAGGCCTCGCCGCGGGCGGGGCTGGCGCTCCTGGCAGTGATTGCCGCCCACGGGTGCATGGCCGCCGTGATGTCGATGACGCCCCTGCACCTGCAATTGCTGACCGAGGGCCCGCTGGGCGACATGCCGTCCGGCCACGCCCACGCCGCCAGCACCGACGTCCTGGTCCTGATCGGGTTCACCATCTCGCTGCACATCGCAGGGATGTACGCGCTCTCGCCGGTGATGGGCTGGTTGACGGACAAAACCGGCCGGCTCCCCATTATCCTGCTGGGACACGGCCTGATCCTGCTTTCGGTCCTGGTGGCCGGATTCGGCCAGGCCGAGCCTGCCTTGGTCACCATCGGGCTGGTGCTGCTGGGCCTGGGCTGGTCCGCGGCCACGATTGCCGGTTCCACCCTGCTGGCCGAAAGCGTCGGCGCGGACGACCGCGTCCTCGTGCAGGGCGTCTCCGACACCCTGATGGGGGTCGCGGGGGCGGTGGGGGCAGGCTTCTCCGGACTCGTGATGAGCGGCGTCGGCTACCAGGGCCTCAACATCGCCGCTGCCGCCGTCGCCCTGGCGGTCTTCGCGGTCGCCCTGCGCGCGGCCGCCCTGGACCGCCGGCTGCAACCATCGGCCTGACAGCAGCAGCGTAGCGGCCGGCGCGCAGGCCTGGACCGGGCCGGGACCTAGGCCCTGACGGAGCGGGTCAGGCCGAGGAGCCGGGCAAAGATACCCTCGCCGTCGTCCGCAATGCCGTCATGATGGAAGTCCGCCGACTCCCAGACCTGCAGGCCGCGGACGGCCGCGGCCGTCTCCAGCGAGAGCTCGCGGTCCACATAGATGTCATCGCTATACACAGCCGCGGCCACCGGCACGGTGTTGCGTGCCAGCCGGGCGGGATCGTACAACGGCGGCCAGTCGGCCTTTTCGGCGAGCAGCCCGGCGACGTTCCGCAGCGGCCGGAGGGCGGGATCCTGTTCGAAATACCAGGGGTAGACCATCTCACCGGTGAGCAGCGGTTCGGGGGCCTCCGGGGAGAACTCCGGGAAATCCTGCAGGACCCGCCACGCGGCCCAGTCGGTGGACTCACCCTGGCCGTAGATCGACTCGTGCATCAGCGCATACAGCGGGTTTGCCGAGCGTGACACCAGGCCCCGGACCTGGTCCAGGAAGGTGTCCGAGAGCCGGTCGCCGGCGGGTGTACCGACGAAGGCATCCTCCAGCAGGTGGTGCAGGGCATCCACCCGGGTGTTGCCGCCCAGGAAGGACCCCACCATCTGGAAGCGCTCCACGGTGAGCCGTTCGCCGTCGGGCAGGAATTCCTCCGTGTCGCGAAGGTGCCGGGCAATCCGGGTGACCGCCGCCCGGTCCTCGGGGTAGCGGCCGAAGTATTCCTCGTTGCGCGCCGCCACCCGCTGGAAGGTGGCCCGGTAAACCCGGTCCGCCGGCCCGGTGAGCGGGCCGAGTCCGCCGGTGATCAGGACTTCACGCAGGCCTTCCGGGGCGAACGAGAGGTAGCTGAGGGCGCAGAAGCCGCCGTAGCTCTGGCCGTAGATGGTCCAGGGCCCGGATCCCAGCGCCAGCCGGATGGCTTCGGCGTCGGCGACGATCGAATCCGCCCGGAAGCGGGCCAGGTAGTCCGCCTGGTCGGCGTCGTTCCCCCGCAGCGGGAGTGTCTTGCGGTCGATTGCGGAGGACAGGCCGGTGCCGCGCTGGTCCAGCATCAGAATGCGGAAGTCCTTTGCGGCGGCCTTGCTCCAGCCGCCGAGGGCCGGGAAGCGGTTGCCGCGTCCGCCCGGGCCGCCCTGCAAGTAGAGCAGCCACGGAAGCTGCGCGGCCTCTTCCTCGCTGTGGTCCGTGGAGACGTATTCGCGGGCAAAGACCGTGATGGTCTCACCCGCCGCCGCGTCCTCCCCGAAGTGGTCCAGCGGGACTTCGAAGTAGTGCTCCGCGGTGCGCATTCCGCGGTACTCGTGCCGCGCCTTGATGGTGTGCGGAACGGGCGGCCGCGCTGCCTCCAGCAGGTCCGCCGCGCCGGAGCCGGTCAGCGGCAGGTCTGCACGGCGACCGTCCCCCGCCGACCCCACCGCAAATCGGTCGGCAGACCGGGCAACGGCAGACCGGGAAGGGAGAAGGTGGTCAGCCACGGGCCTGGACCTGGCGGGCGCCGAAGGCCTCCAACGCCTCGCCGGTGAGCCGGAACGTGGACCATTCGTCCATCGGATTGGCACCCAGTTTCTTGTAGAAATTGATGGAGGGCTCGTTCCAGTCCAGGACGCTCCATTCGACGCGCGCGTAGCCGCGCTCGACGGCGGTCGCCGCCAGGTGCTGCAGCAGCGCTTTGCCGTGGCCTTCGCCGCGGGCCTCGGGACGCACGTAGAGGTCCTCGAGGTAGATGCCGTGAACGCCTTCCCAGGTGGAGTAGTTCAGGAACCAGAGGGCGAAGCCCCGGATGTCACCGGCCTCATTTTCCGCCATCGCGGCGAACACCCGAGGGTTCTCGCCGAACAGGACCTCGGTCAGCATCTCCGGGGTGTTCCGGACAGCGTCCGGTTCTTTCTCGTAGATGGCCAGGTCATGGATCATCTGCAGGATTGCGGGGACATCGTTCGCCGTCGCGGGCCGGATTACACTCATTGTCCGAGTTTACAAGTTGTTCGGGCCACCACGTGGTCCTGGAGCACCGGGTGTCCCGCTGTATGCGTTGAGCCGCTGCCGCCGGATCCCGGACATCCTAGAGCCGGTTCACGTCCGTCACCCGCACCACCGCGGTGCCGGTCTCGTCCGACGCCGCGAGGTCCACGTCGGCGGAGATGCCCCAGTCGTGGTTGCCGGCCGGGTCCTCGAAGATCTGCCGGACCTTCCACGTCCCGGTGTCCTCGGTGATGATCAGCAGGCCCGGGCCGCGGGCGTCCGGGCCGGTGCCGATGTCGTCGTGCTCGTCGAAGTAGTCATCCAGCGCGTCCTCCCAGCGCTCGGCGTCCCAGCCGGACCCGGCATCGAGCTCGGCCAGGGCAGCGGCGTCCTCGTCCGCGAAGAGCTCCACCCGGCGGAACATCTCGTTGCGGACCATCACGCGGAAGGCGCGGACGTTGGAGGTCAGCGACGGCGGCGGGGGCGGGGGAGCGTCGTGCGGCGTCGGCGCCTTGCCAGACGTAAGCTCCTCCCACTCGTCCAGCAGGCTGGAGTCGACCTGTCGGACCAGTTCGCCGAGCCACGCGATGAGGTCTTCGAGGTCTTCGCGGAGGGCGTCCTGCGGAACAGTCTGCCGCAGCGCCTTGAAACCGTCGGCGAGGTAGCGCAGCACGATGCCCTCGGAGCGGGCCAGCCCGTAGAACTGGACGAATTCGCCGAAGTTCATCGCGCGCTCGTACATGTCCCGGACCACGGACTTGGGCGCGAGTTCAAAGTCGCCGATCCACGGTGCGGCCCGGCGGTAGACCTCGAAGGACTCGCCCAGGAGCTCCGCCAGCGGCTGCGGGTAGGTGACCTCCTCCAGCATGGCCATGCGCTGGTCGTAGTCGATCCCGTCCGCCTTCATCGCGGCGATCGCCTCGCCGCGGGCCTTCTTCTGCTGCGCGGAGAGGATCTGCCGGGGCTTCTCCAGCGTGGATTCGATCACAGACACCACATCGAGGGCGTACGACGGCGACTCCGGATCCAGCAGGTCCAGGGCTGCGAGGGCGAAGGGGGACAGTGGCTGGTTCAGGGCGAAGTTGGCCTGCAGATGGACCGTGAGCCGGACCGTGCGGCCGTCGGTGCCCTGCTCCTGCAGCGGGATGCGCTCCACGACGCCCGCGGCCAGCAATTCGCGGTAGATTCCGAGGGCCTTCTTCATCAGCTGCAGCTGGGAGGAGCGGGACTCATGGTTTTCGGTGAGCAGCCGCCGCGCGGCCTTGAACGGGTCGCCCGGCCGTTCCATCAGGTTCATCAGCATCGCGTGGGTCACGGTGAAGCTTGACGTCAGCGGGTCCGGAGCGGATTCCACCAGGCGCTGATACGTCGGTTCTCCCCAGGACACGAAACCCTCCGGCGGCTTCTTCTTGACCACCTGGCGGAGCTTTTTCTGGTCGTCGCCGAACTTGGCGGTGGCTTTGGCCATCGCCTTGACGTTCTCTGTGACGTGCTCCGGGGCCTGCACCACGACCGTGCCGGCGGTGTCGTAGCCGGCCCGCCCGGCGCGGCCGGCGATCTGGTGGAATTCCCGGGAGTTCAGCAGCCGCGTGCGGACGCCGTCGTACTTGCTCAGTGCGGTGAGCAGCACGGTGCGGATGGGAACGTTGATGCCCACGCCGAGCGTGTCGGTCCCGCAAATGACCTTGAGCAGTCCGGCCTGGGCCAGCTGTTCCACCAGGCGGCGGTATTTGGGCAGCATGCCGGCGTGGTGGACGCCGATGCCGTGCCGGACCAGCCGGTTGAGGGTCTTGCCGAACCCGGCGGCGAAACGGAAACCGGCGATCAACTCTGCGATCTTGTCCTTCTCCTCGCGGGTGCAGACGTTGATGCTCATCAGGTTCTGGGCCCGGTCGATCGCCTCCACCTGGCTGAAGTGCACCACGTAGACAGGGACCTGCTTTGTCGCCAGCAGTTCCTCGAGGGTCTCGTGCACCGGGGTCTGCTCGTAGTAGTAGTGCAGCGGGATGGGCCGCTCTGCCGAACTGACGGTTGTCGTCGGGCGGCCGGTCAGTTCGGTGATGCCGGCTTCGAAGCGGCTGACGTCGCCCAGCGTTGCGGACATCAGCAGGAATTGCGCCTGGGGGAGTTCCAGCAGCGGCACCTGCCACGCCCAGCCGCGCTGCGGGTCGGAGTAGAAGTGGAATTCGTCCATGATGACGGCGCCGAGATCGGCGGCAGCGCCTTCGCGGAGGGCGATGTTGGCCAGGATTTCCGCGGTGCAGCAGATGATCGGAGCGTCCTGGTTGACGCCGGAGTCGCCGGTGATCATTCCCACGTTCTCGGCGCCGAAGATCTCGCACAGGGCGAAGAACTTCTCCGAGACGAGGGCCTTGATCGGTGCGGTGTAGTAGCTGCGCTGGCCGCGGGCCATGGCCTGGAAGTGGGCGGCGATGGCAACGAGTGATTTCCCGGAGCCGGTGGGGGTCGCCAGGATGACGTTGGCGCCGGCCGCGAGCTCCATAATGGCCTCGTCCTGGGCGGTGTACAGGGCCAGCCCGCGGGTTTCCGTCCACTCGACGAAGCGGGTGTAGAGCTCGTCCGGGTCGAGGCCGGTCCGGCCTGGGACTCGCGCGGCCGGGGCGGGGAGCTGATCAACAAGTTTCATTGCCCCCAGCTTAGTGGCCAGCTTAGTGGCCAGCTTGGCGGCCTGCTTGGTGGCCGGCGCCCGGGCGGCAGCGCCGGGCGGGCTGGGATGAAGCGCCCGGACGGCGCATGCCCCAAGGTCGCGCCTCCTTGGCCGCCGTCCCGGCCGGGGTTAGGCTTCGGACGTCGCGCCGTTCGCCAACGACCGGAGGAAAGCCGTGAAATGGGATCCCGCCAAGTACGTGCAGTTCGGGGACTACCGGGACAGGCCGTACTTCGACCTGACGGCCCGGGTCCATGCGGACTCTCCCAGGCACGTCGTGGACCTCGGCTGCGGTCCCGGGAACCTGACGGCCACCCTTGCCGAGCGGTGGCCCGATGCGAAGGTCACCGGACTGGACTCGTCCGTGGAAATGCTGGCCCAATCAGCGGCCCACGCCGAACGGCTGCCCAACCTCTCCTTCGCGACGGCGGACATCGCCGGCTGGGTGCCCTCGGGGGACACCGACGTCGTCGTCACCAACGCCGCCCTGCAGTGGGTGCCGGGCCACCGGGACATGCTGGTGCGCTGGCTCGCCGCGCTCAAGCCCGGGGCCTGGTTCGCGCTGCAGGTGCCCGGCAACTTCAACGCCCCCTCGCACGCCCTGATGCGCGGGCTGGCGGAGTCGGCGGAATGGCAGGGCCGGCTGGCCGGTGTACTCCGCCACGACGACGTTGTGGGCGAACCCGAGGACTACCTGAACATCATGCTCGACGCCGGCTGCGATGCGGACGCGTGGGAGACCACGTACAGCCAGCTCCTCGCCGGGCCCAACCCCGTCCTGGAATGGGTCCGCGGTACCGGGCTCCGGCCTGTTCTCACCGCGTTGTCCGCCGGGGATGCCCGCGATTTCGAAGCCGAATACTCGGAGCGGCTGGCCGGGGCCTACCCGCCCGGGCCGCACGGAACCGTGTTCCCGTTCCGGCGGATCTTCGCTGTGGCCCGCAAGCGGGAATGACCTCCGGCCCCGGCCTGGTCACGGGGACGGCCGCGGCGTGACAACCGGGCACTGTGTGATCGTGCTTACAATGACCGGGCAGCGTGGGGGCGGCTGCATTGGCGAAGCTGGATCCGTGCCCTGACCTAGTGATGGAGGTTCGGTGCTTATTGGCCTGTTGGGCCGGCTGCTGGCCGCCCACAAAGGAACCGTGCTGGCGATCGTTCTCCTGCAGCTGGTACAGACCACCGCCACCCTCCTCCTCCCCACCCTGAACGCGGCCATCATCGATGACGGCGTCGTCGGCGGGCAGGTCCCGGCGATCGTGCACCTGGGTTCCTGGATGGCCGGGATCGCCCTGGTGCAGGTCATTGCCGCCATCGCTGCCGGCTATCTGGGCGCGGTTACTGCCATGGAACTGGGCCGGCAACTGCGCGAGGAGCTGTTCGCCAAGGTGCAGTCCATGTCGTCCCAGGAAGTCGGCGCTTTCGGCGCGGCCAGCCTCGTCACGAGGGCTACCAACGACGTCGCGCAGATCCAGAACCTGGTAGTCCTCGTGTTCACGATGCTGGTCGCCGCGCCCGCCATCTTTGTCGGGGGCATTCTGCTGGCCATCCACCAGGACGTCGTCCTGTCCGGCATCGTGATCGCGGTGATTCCGGTCCTTGCGGTCATTATGGTCCTGATCGTCCGCCGCCTCGTACCGCTCTACCGGCAGGGCCAGGACCTCATCGACCGGGTCAGCCGGATGCTGCGCGAGCAGATCATCGGCGCCAACGTCATCCGCGGCTTTGTGCGCCAGGGACACGAAATCCGGCGCTTCGATGTGGTCAACAAGGACCTGACGCAGAACAACCTGCGGTCCGCGCTGCTGGTCGCCGGAATGATGCCGCTGATCATGCTCGTGGTGAATCTGTCCTCCGTCGCTGTCGTCTGGTTCGGCGGGCACCGGATCCAGTCCGGCGAAATGCGGCTTGGCGCACTGACAGCATTTATCGCCTACATCCTGCAGATCCTCATCGCGATCATGATGGCGATGTACGTCTTTATGACGGCCCCGCGCGCGGCCGCCTGCGCCGAACGGATCCAGGCGGTCCTCGACACCGCGCCGGCGATCACGGACGGCCCGGGCAGCGACGCACCCAAGGGCAACACCGTGGAATTCCGGAACGTCTCCTTCGCTTATCCCGGGGCCGAGGCCCCGGTCCTCGACGGTGTCAGCTTCACCGCCGCTCCGGGGACCGTGACGGCTGTTATCGGCGCCACCGGGAGCGGCAAAACAACGCTGCTGAATCTGGTGCCCCGGTTCCTGGCCGCCACCGGTGGGCACATCAGCATCGGAGGATGCGATGTCCGGAGCCTGACCCTGGAGACGTTGCGGAGCCTGATCGCCGTCGTGCCCCAGCATTCGTATCTGTTCTCCGGGACGCTTGCCGAGAACCTGCGGATGGCCGCCCCGGGGGCCACCGACGAGGATCTCTGGCGTGTGCTGGGCAGCGCGCAGGCCGGGGAATTTGTCCGGAAGCTGCCGCAGGGGCTGGAAGCGCCGGTGAGCCAGGGCGGCACGAATTTCTCCGGCGGCCAGCGTCAGCGGCTGTGCATCGCCCGGGCGCTGCTACGTGAGGTTCCGGTGTATTTGTTCGATGACAGCTTCTCGGCGCTGGACTACGGCACCGACCACCGGCTCCGCGAGGCGATCGCTCCGCTGCTCCGCACGGCCACCGTTCTGATCGTCGCCGAACGGGTCGCCACGATCGTGGACGCCGGGCTGATCCTGGTTCTTGAGGACGGCCGGCTGGTGGCGCAGGGGACACACCAGCAGCTGATGGACACGTCACCGAGTTACCGGGAGATCGCCGCTTCCCAGCTGGTGCTGGAGGAGACCCTGTGACCCCGGAACAGGCGCTCGACGCCGGCACGGACGCCCCGCCGCGCGACGCCAGGGACCAGTCCCTGGTGGACACGCCCTCCGGCGGGCGCACCGAGGCCCTCCCGGTAGTGGCCGCGGAGGAGGCGCCGACGGGCAGCAGGTTCCGCTGGCGGACCGCCGGGCGGCTGCTCGGACTGCTGCGGCCGTCGGCGTGGCGGATGGCCGGCGTCATCGCCGCCACGTGCGCGTTTGTGGTGCTCAACGTGGCGGCGCCGAAACTCCTCGGTGACGCCACCGACGTCGTGGTTGCCGGTGTGGTGGGGGGTTCCTTCAACCAGGAGGAACTCGCCGCGCTCCTGTCGGGAGTCTCCGTCATCTATCTGGGGGCTTCCTTTTTCAGCTGGATCCAGGGTGCCATGACCGCCGTCGCCGTGCAGCGGCTGAGCTACGGGCTGCGGGCTTCGGTGGAGGAGAAACTGCACGTCCTGCCGTCCGGCCATTTTGACGACCAACACCGCGGGGACGTGCTGAGCCGCGCCACGAACGACGTCGACAACATCGCCCAGGCCCTTAACCAGCTGCTCAACCAGCTGATTATGTCGCTGCTGATGCTGTCCGCTGCCCTGGCCATGATGCTGTGGCTGTCGCCGGTCCTGGCCTTGATCGCACTGATCTCTGTCCCGGTCTCCACGCTCATCACCGTCCTTGTGGCCAGGAAATCCCAGGCCCACTTCACCGAGCAGTGGGGGAGCACGGGCGAGCTGCACGCGCAGCTGGAGGAGTTCTTCACCGGCCACGAGGTCCTCAAGGCCTTCGGGCGGCAGGAGACGGCCGCATCCCGTTTCAAGGACGGCAACGACAAACTGTGCCGCGCCAGCGCTCGCGCGCAGTACGTATCCGGCGTGGTGCAGCCCCTGATGGTCTTTGTATCCAACCTCAACTACGTCGCCGTCGCCGTCGTCGGGGGGCTCCAGGTGCTGGCCGGCGCCATGACCATCGGCGGACTTCAGGCCTTCATTCAGTTCAGCCGGCTCTTCAGCCAGCCAATGGGCCAGATCGGCGGCATGCTGACCCTCACGCAGTCATGCCTCGCCTCGGCCGGGCGGGTCTTCGAACTCCTCGACGCGCCGGAAATCCCGGGGGAGCCCGCCCCTGTCCCGGGAGCCGGCCCGGGCACCCGTAACGGCGCCGCCGCGCCGTCCGGCGCCGCCGGCAGGGTCGGCTTTGAACACGTCACCTTCGGCTACAGCCCGGCTGCCCCCGCGGTCCGGGACCTGTCCTTCACAGTGGAACCCGGGCAGACCGTGGCGGTGGTGGGCCACACCGGCGCCGGCAAGACCACCGTGGTGAACCTCCTGATGCGGTTCTACGAACTTGACTCCGGACGGATCAGGGTCGACGGCACGGACATCACGGATCTGCCGCGGGATGCCCTGCGGGCCAAATTCGGTGTCGTGATGCAGGACGCCTGGCTGTTCAGCGGCAGCATCCGGGACAACATCGAGTACGGCAGCCCCGGCGCCGGCGACGCCGAAATCGTGGCCGCCGCGCGCGCCAGCCACGTGGACCAGTTCGTCCGGGCCCTGCCTGCCGGCTACGCCACGGTGCTCGGCAACGACGGGGACTCGCTGAGCCGCGGCCAGCGCCAGCTCATCTCCATCGCCAGGGCGCAACTTGCCGGGCGCAGCATCCTGGTCCTGGACGAGGCCACGAGCTCCGTCGACAGCCGCACCGAGGTGCAGATCCGGCAGGCGATGCAGCGGCTTAGGCAGGGCCGCACGAGCTTCGTCATTGCCCACCGCTTGTCCACCGTCCGCGACGCTGATCTAATTCTGGTCATGGACCAAGGACGGATTGTTGAACAGGGAACCCACCAGCAGCTGATGGCCAAGGGCGGGCACTACCTGAAACTGTACGAGGCGCAGTTCGCCCGCCGCGAACAATCCCGACGCGGCCAGGAGCCCGGACAGTGACCGCCAGCGAAACCTCAGCAACATCAGCGGCACCGTTTCCCGGCTCCTGGCGGCCGAATCCGGGCAGCACCGTCCCCCTCTTTGAACAGCTCCGGCTCAACATCATCGAACGCGCTGACAACGGGACCCTGGCGCCCGGGACCAAGCTCCCAGCAGTCCGGAACCTCGCCGGCGAGCTGGGCGTCGCGCCCCACACGGTAGCGCGCGCCTACAAGGAACTGGAGGCTGCCGGCGTCGTGCTCACCCGGGGACGGAACGGGACGGTGGTGTGCGCCCGGGACGAGGCGTGGAGTTCACTCTCGGCCGCCGCCGCCGATTTCGCGGCTGCGGCCAAAGCCCAGGGTGCCAGCTTCGCCGAGGCCGTTCAGCTGCTCGCCGCGGCGTACGACCGCGAGTAGCGCCCCGCTAACATATCGGCCCGCGTTCCCCGCGCGGGACACAGCCGCGAATGGATACTCGAAGAAGTTTTCGATTAGCATTGGTAGCGTGCCTAAAGCCGTAGCTGAAGATCCAGCCGTTGATGCCCCCGCCGTTCAGGCCCCGACCGCCGTTGATGCCTCCGCAAAACCCGCCTCCGCCAAACCCGGCCGCGAAGCCGGGTCCCGCCCGGCGCTGACCCGGCCGGACATGTCCCGGCTGGTGGTCAAAGGCGCGCGCGAACACAACCTGCGCAACGTGGACCTGGACCTGCCGCGCGACTCCATGATCGTCTTCACGGGCCTCTCCGGCTCAGGCAAGTCATCGCTCGCGTTCGACACCATCTTCGCCGAGGGCCAGCGACGCTACGTCGAGTCACTCTCCGCCTACGCCCGCCAGTTCCTGGGCCAGGTGGACAAGCCCGACGTCGACTTCATCGAGGGCCTCTCACCCGCGGTGTCCATCGACCAGAAGTCCACCAGCAAGAACCCCCGCTCCACCGTGGGCACCATCACGGAAATCTACGACTACATGCGCCTCCTGTGGGCACGTGTGGGCCGACCGCACTGCCCCGTGTGCGGCGAGCCCGTCACCAAGCAGACACCGCAGCAGATTGTGGACCAGCTGCTGGAACTGCCGGAGGGCACCCGCTTCCAAGTCCTTGCGCCGGTGGTCCGCGGCCGCAAGGGCGAATTCGTCGAACTGTTCAAGGAACTCACCGCGAAGGGCTACTCGCGGGCGCGGGTCGATGACAAGCTGATCCAGCTGAGCGATCCCCCCAAGCTTGGCAAGCAGTTCAAGCACACCATTGAAGTGGTGGTCGACCGCCTGGTGGTCAAGGACGGCATCAGCCAGCGCCTCACCGACTCGGTGGAAACCGCCCTGGGCCTGGCCGAAGGCCGGATCCTCGCCGAGTTCGTCGACCTCGACGCCGACGATCCCGAACGCATCAGGGCGTTCTCCGAACACCTTGCCTGCCCCAACGAGCACCCGCTTGCCATCGATGAGATCGAACCCCGGTCCTTCTCCTTCAACAACCCCTTCGGTGCCTGCTCCGCCTGCAGCGGCATCGGCACCAAGCTGGAGGTTGACGAGGAACTGATCATCCCCAACGGGGAGCTGTCCCTCGCGGAGGGGGCCATCGCGCCCTGGTCTCTCGGCACCGCCACCACCGAGTACTGGAACCGCCTGCTCGGCGGGCTCGCCAAGGAACTCGGCTTCTCCATGAACACGCCGTGGGACAAGCTCTCCGAGGACATCCGCCAGACCGTGCTGCACGGCAAGGACCACAAAGTGGTGGTGCAGTACCGCAACCGCTTCGGCCGGGAACGCAAATACAGCACCGGCTTCGAGGGTGTCATCCAGTACGTCCACCGCAAACACCTCGAAACGGACTCGGACTCGGCCCGCGACCGCTACGAGGAATACATGCGGCAGATCCCGTGCCCGGCCTGCAACGGCGCCCGGCTGAACCCGGCGTCGCTCTCGGTGCTGATCAACGGCAAGTCCATCGCCGAAGTCGCCGCCCTGCCGATGCGCGAATGCGCCCACTTCCTGGACAACCTCGTCCTCACCGGCCGCGAAGCCCAGATCGCGAACCAGGTCCTCAAGGAGATCCAGGCCCGCTTGACCTTCCTGCTCGACGTCGGCCTGGAGTACCTGAACCTGGAACGCCCGTCCGGCACGCTGTCCGGCGGCGAGGCCCAGCGCATCCGGCTGGCCACCCAGATCGGTTCCGGCCTTGTGGGCGTGCTCTACGTCCTGGACGAACCGTCCATCGGGCTGCACCAGCGGGACAACCGCCGCCTGATCGAGACGCTCACCCGGCTGCGGGACCTCGGCAACACCCTGATTGTGGTCGAACACGACGAGGACACCATCCAGGAAGCCGACTGGGTGGTGGACATCGGACCGGGAGCCGGTGAACACGGCGGCATGGTGGTGCACTCCGGTTCCTACAAGGAGCTGCTCGAGAACACCGAGTCCCTCACGGGGGATTACCTCTCCGGCCGGAAGCAGATTGAGATCCCCACAAAGCGCCGCAAGTACGACAAAAAGCGCGAACTCAAGGTGGTCGGTGCCAAGGAGAACAACCTCCTGAACGTGGATGCCACCTTCCCGCTGGGCTTGTTCACCGCGGTGACCGGCGTCAGTGGCTCCGGCAAGTCAACCCTGGTCAATGAAATCCTCTACAAGGTCCTGGCCAACAAGCTCAACGGCGCCAAGCAGGTGGCGGGGCGGCACAAGTCGATCAAGGGCCTCGAGCACCTCGACAAGGTGGTCCACGTCGACCAGAGCCCGATCGGCAGGACCCCGCGGTCCAACCCGGCCACCTACACGGGTGTCTTCGACAACATCCGCAAGCTCTTCGCTGACACCACCGAGGCGAAGGTCCGTGGCTACCTCCCGGGCCGGTTCTCCTTCAACGTCAAGGGCGGCCGCTGCGAGGCATGCTCCGGTGACGGAACGCTGAAGATCGAAATGAACTTCCTGCCGGACGTCTACGTGCCCTGCGAGGTCTGCCACGGCGCCCGGTACAACCGCGAAACGCTGGAAGTCCACTACAAGGGCAAGACGATCGCTGATGTCCTGAACATGCCGATCGAGGAAGGCGCGGAGTTCTTCGCCGCCTTCTCGCCGATCGCCCGGCACCTCCGGACCCTCGTCGACGTCGGACTCGGCTATGTCCGGCTGGGCCAGCCCGCCACGACGCTCTCCGGCGGCGAGGCGCAGCGCGTCAAGCTCGCCGCGGAGCTGCAGAAGCGCTCCAACGGCCGCAGCGTCTACGTGCTGGACGAGCCCACCACGGGTCTGCATTTCGAGGACATCCGGAAGCTGCTGCTGGTCCTCCAGGGCCTGGTGGAAAAGGGCAACACGGTCATCACCATCGAGCACAATCTCGACGTCATCAAGAGCGCGGACTGGATCGTCGATCTGGGTCCCGACGGCGGCTCCGGCGGCGGCCGCATTGTCGCCTCGGGCACGCCGGAACAGGTCGCAAAGTCCACGGAGAGCCACACGGCAGGGTTCCTGGCCGACATCCTGGGCTGATACGCCGGGCCCTGTGCATCAGCGGAAGCTGCCGCGGATGCACCGGCCTGCCGGATGACGACATATTCCCGGCGGGGTATGCGAGTTTCTGGCATCCGTTCAGTCGTGAGAAACTAGGCCGGTGACCCAAACAACAGTGCCCGTGATCTTCGACCTGGACGGCACTCTTGTCGATCCGGCCGGGGGGATAACGGACGGAATCGCAGCGGCCCTCACGGAGCTCGGTCTCAGAGTTCCCGGCCAGTCCCGGATGGATGCCATGATCGGACCGAAGCTGAGCCATTCCCTCACGGACATCGCCGGGGTCCCGGCCGCGCAGCTGGACGACGCCATCCGGATCTACCGGGCGCACTACCTCGCGACCGGTATTTCCCGGAGCAGGCTGTATCCGGGGATCCGTGCCCTGCTGGAAGCCTTCGTCGACGCCGGACGGCCGATTGCCGTGGCCACCCAAAAGCCCGAAGGGATCGCCCGGACCGTCCTGGAGCACCACGGCATTGCCGCCCTGTTCCATACGATCCGCGGCTCGGCCGCGGACGAGGCGGCAGCAGCCGGCGTGCCGTCGGGGAAGGCCGGGATCGTGGCTGCCGCGCTGGCGGACCTTTCGACGCACCACGGCGTGGACACGCAACATGCCGTGATGGTGGGGGACCGGGCGCAGGACGTGGCCGGAGCCGCTGCCAACGGCCTCGACTGCATCGGCGTAGGCTGGGGTTTTGCTCCGGACGGCGAACTGGACGCGGCGGGCGCCGTGGAGATTGTGCACAGCAGCCTGGCACTGCACGAGACCATTGCGAAGCGGGACGCAGTGCGCAGCAACGCGGTGAATCCCGCCGCTGCGCATGACGTCGCAGCGGGCCCCATGACAGCGAACCCTGACCTTTCGATCGAAGCCCAAGACGAGGTGCACACCCATGGCAATGTTTGATGCAATCCGCTGGACCACGCGGGGCCTTGTCTCCTCGACCTGCCGGCCCACGGTCATCGGACTGGAGAACGTGCCCAAGGAGGGCCCGTTCATCGTGGCACCCAACCACCTGTCCTTCCTGGACAGTGTGATCGTGCAGGCCCTGATGCCGCGCCCCGTGGCTTTCTTCGCCAAAGCGGAGTATTTCACCACCGGCGGCGTCAAGGGCAAGGCGATGAAGGCCTTCTTCGAGGCGGTCGGGTCCATCCCGGTGGAACGCGGCGAACAGGCCGCCAGCGTCCAGGCGCTCAAGACGCTGCTGGAAATCCTGGACTCCGGCAAGGGCGTCGGGATCTACCCGGAAGGCACCCGCTCGCGGGACGGCATCCTGTACCGCGGACGCACCGGCGTGGGCTGGCTGGCGCTGACCACGGGAGCCCCCGTGATCCCGGTGGGGCTGATCGGCACTGAAAACCTGCAGCCGGCGGACAGCAAGTCGGTCAAGCCGCAGCACTTCACCATGAAGGTCGGCGAGCCGCTGTATTTTGAGAAAACCGGGCCGGACCATTCCCTCCCCGCGCGCCGCCAGGCCACGGACCGGATCATGGACGCCATCGCCGAACTCAGCGGCCAGGAACGTTCCACAAGCTACAACCAGAGCAAAGTCACCGACTAGCATCACACCCCGGCACAGCAGAAACCCAGCCCGGCAAACACTGCCCGGGGCTTAACTGTCCGGGGCATGGCTGCACCCTCAGTAGACTTGGTGTGTGGCAGATCCAGCGAGCTACCGGCCCCAGACCGGTGAAATTCCGACCAATCCGGGCGTGTACCGCTTCCGGGACCCGCACGGGCGGGTCATCTACGTCGGCAAAGCCAAGAACCTCCGCTCGAGGCTGAACTCGTACTTCGCCAACCCGGCGGGCCTGCTGCCCAAGACCTATGCCATGGTCCACACGGCCAGCAGCGTCGAGTGGACCGTCGTCGGCAGCGAGCTCGAGTCGCTGCAGCTTGAATACACCTGGATCAAGGAATTTAAACCCCGGTTCAACGTGATGTTCCGGGATGACAAGAGCTACCCGTACCTCGCCGTTTCCATGGCCGAGAAGTACCCCCGGGTCCAGGTCCTGCGCGGGGACCGCCGCAAGGGCACCCGCTACTTCGGTCCTTACACCGCCGGGGCCATCCGGGACACCATGGACACCCTCCTGCGCGTCTTCCCGGTCCGCAGCTGCAGCGCCGGGGTCCTGAAACGGGCCGAAGCCAGCGGCAGGCCCTGCCTGCTCGGCTACATCGACAAGTGCGCCGCGCCGTGCGTCGGGCGCATCTCCACCGAGGACCACCGCGCGCTGGCCGAAGACTTCTGCACGTTTATGGGCGGTGAGGCCAAGCCGTTCGTCTCCCGGTTGGAAAAGGACATGGCCGCCGCTGTGGCGGAACTGGACTACGAGCGGGCGGCGCGGATCCGTGACGACATCGTCGCGCTCAAAAAGGTCTTCGAACGCAACGCCGTCGTCCTGGCCGAGGGGACGGACGCCGACGTCTTCGCCCTGCACGAGGACGAACTCGAAGCCGCCGTACAGGTCTTCCACGTCCGGGGCGGCCGGATCCGCGGACAGCGCGGCTGGGTAGTCGAAAAGGTCGAGGACACCACCACCCCGGACCTCGTCGAGCACCTGCTCCAGCAGGTCTATGGAGAGGAGGCGGGCCTCGAAGGCCGGCTGCCGCGGGAGGTCCTCGTCCCGGTGGAGCCCAGCAACGCCGCCGAGCTGGGACCCTGGCTCAGCGGTCTGCGCGGAGCCCGCGTGGACATCCGTGTGCCCCGCCGCGGCGACAAGGCCGCCCTCCTGTCAACCGTCCGGGACAACGCCGAGCACGCCCTCAAACTGCACAAATCCCGGCGCGCCGGCGATCTGACCATGAGGTCCCAGGCGCTCCAGGAACTGCAGGAGGCCCTGGAACTGCCGGTTGCCCTGCTGCGGATCGAATGCTTCGACATCTCGCACGTCCAGGGCACCAACGTGGTGGGTTCCATGGTGGTGGTCGAGGACGGCCTGCCGAAGAAGTCCGACTACCGGAAGTTCTCTGTCACGGGCGCCGCCGCCAATGACGACACCGCAGCCATGCACGACGTGCTGACCCGGCGCTTCCGGAACTACCTCCAGGAGCAGTCGGTCCAGGCCGACGCCGCCCGGCAGCCTGGCCACCAGGCCATGCTCAACGCCGTCGCGGACGCCGCTGTGGCCGGCACTGCTTCCACCACAGTGGCTGATACCACCACCCCGGCGCCGCGGACCAAGTTCGCCTACCCGCCCAACCTCGTGGTGGTGGACGGCGGCAAGCCCCAGGTCAACGCGGCCGCCCGCGCGCTGGCCGAACTGGGCATCGAGGACGTCTACGTCGTGGGGCTCGCCAAACGCCTCGAGGAAGTCTGGCTGCCGGACAGCGACTTCCCGGTGATCCTGCCGCGTGCCTCGGCCGGGCTGTACCTGCTGCAGCGCATCCGTGACGAGGCGCACCGCTTCGCGATCTCCTTCCACCGGCAGAAGCGCGGCAAGGCAATGACGGTCTCGGCGCTGGACGGCGTCCCCGGCCTGGGGGAATCCAAACGCAAAGCCCTGCTGGCCCAGTTCGGCTCGGTCAAAAGCATCAAGACGGCCAGCATCGAGGAACTCACGGACGCCAAGGGCATCGGCCCGTCCCTGGCGGCGGCGATCGTCCGGCACTTCACCGACGACGACGGCGCCGCTGCCACCGTCCCCGCCATCAACATGACCACCGGCGAAATCCTGGAGACTTAGCTAGCACCGGCAAACTTAGCTAGGGTAAGGACTTGGGTAAATCGGCATACGCGGTGGGCAATCCACCGCAACCGCCGCCCGGCGGGAACAGCGCACAACAGCACAGCAGAACGGGGCTTCACTGATGGCAGAGTCGACGGCAGGATCCGGGACGGACACGGACGGTATGACACCGGTCAAACCCGTCGAGGCCGAACTGCTCGTAGTGACGGGCATGTCCGGAGCCGGCCGGAGCACTGCAGCGGACGCCCTGGAAGACCACGGCTGGTACGTCGTGGAAAACCTCCCCCCGCAGATGCTCGGCACCCTCGCGGAAATCGTGTCCCACGCGCCGGGGTCCATTTCCAAACTCGCCGTCGTGATGGACGTCCGCAGCAAGGAACTGTTCGCGGACATCCGCGCCGCCCTCCGCAATCTTGAAGCCAGCGGCGTCGGCTTCCGCGTACTGTTCCTCGACGCGGACGACGGCGTCCTGGTGCGGCGCTTCGAGCAGGGCCGGCGCCCCCACCCGCTGCAGGGCGGCGGCAGGATCCTCGACGGCATCGCCGCCGAACGCGAGCTGCTGCACGAACTGCGCACCTCCGCCGACATCGTGCTGGACACGTCCGCGCTGAACGTCCACGGACTCGCCACCGCGATCACCGAACTGTTCAGCGAGACCGGTCCCGTGGCACTGCGCCTCAACGTCATGAGCTTCGGCTTCAAGTACGGGCTCCCCGTGGACGCCAACTTCGTGGCCGACGCCCGCTTCATCCCCAACCCGCACTGGGTTCCGGCGCTCCGCCCGCACACCGGGCTGGACCAGGACGTCAGCGATTACGTTCTGGAAGCGGAGGGCGTCAGCAACTTCGTGGAACGCTACGTCCTGGCCCTGGAACCGGTCCTGGAAGGCTACCGGCGGGAGAACAAGCACTACGCCACCATCGCAGTCGGCTGCACCGGCGGCAAACACCGCTCCGTCGCCGTCGCCGTCGAGCTGTCCCGCCGGCTGGCGCAGTACCCGCGCGTCACGGTGACCACCACCCACCGGGACCTGGGCCGCGAGTAATGGCGCTGCTCACCGGTCCGCTGCCGCTCGTCCCGCCCGCCAGCGCGGTGATGGCCAGCCAACAGGACAAGGGTCCGTCCGTCGTTGCGCTCGGCGGCGGACACGGTCTCTCCGCCTCGCTGTCCGCGCTGCGCCTGCTCACCACCGAGCTGACCGCCGTCGTCACTGTCGCGGACGACGGCGGCTCCTCGGGACGGCTGCGCGAGGAGTACGGCGTCCTGCCGCCCGGCGACCTCCGGATGGCGCTCTCCGCGCTGTGCGATGACACCGACTGGGGCCGCACCTGGCGTGACGTGATGCAGCACCGCTTCACCCCCGGCAAAGGCCGAGGCGGTTCCCTCGATGAGCACGCCATGGGCAACCTGCTGATCGTGACGCTCTGGGAGCTCCTGGGCGACACCGTGGCCGGGCTCAAATGGGCCGGCGCGCTGCTCGGTGCCCGCGGTGAGGTGCTGCCGATGTCCAGCGTCCCCCTGACCATCGAGGGTCAGGTCCGCGTCACCGCCCCCGACGGCACGTCGGCACTGCAGACCATCGCCGGACAGGCGAAATGCGCCGTCGCCGGCACGCTCGAAAGCGTCCGGCTGCTGCCCGAGGACGCGCCGGCCTGCATTGAGGCGCTCACAGCCATCGAACTGGCGGACTGGGTCATCCTGGGACCCGGGTCCTGGTACACGTCCGTGCTCCCGCACCTGCTGCTGCCGGAAATGCGCCAGGCGCTCTGCAACACGGCCGCCCGCCGCTGCCTCACCATGAACCTCGCCACGGACACCAAGGAAACCCTCGGAATGTCCGCCGCGGACCATCTTCGCGTGCTCAGGGACTATGCGCCGGACTTCACCATCGACGTCGTCCTGGCCGATCCGGCGTCCGTGACGGACCTCGCCGACTTCGAGCAGGCGGCCGGGATGCTCGGTGCCGAGGTGGTGTTGGGTAAAGTGGGGGCGTCGAGCCGCCGGCCGATCCACGACCCGCTGCGTCTGGCAACGGCGTACCACGACATTTTCGGGAACAGGTAGGAAAGGTGCCATGGCACTGACAGCATCAGTCAAGGAAGAACTTTCCCGGCTGGACATCAAGAAGTCCTCGGTCCGCAAGGCTGAAGTGTCCGCCATGCTTCGTTTCGCCGGGGGACTGCACATCATCTCCGGACGGATCGTAATCGAGGCCGAAGTGGACCTCGCCTCGACCGCGCGGCGGTTGCGCGCCGCCATCGCCGAGGTCTACGGCCACCAGAGTGAAATCATCGTTGTGTCCGGCGGCGGACTGCGCCGCGGCAGCCGCTACGTGGTCCGGGTGGTGCGCGACGGGGAGGCCCTCGCCCGCCAGACCGGCCTGCTGGACGCCCGCGGACGCCCGGTCCGCGGCCTGCCCTCGGTGGTGGTGAACGGCTCCGCCGCCGACGCCGAAGCCGTCTGGCGCGGCGCCTTCCTGGCCCACGGTTCCCTCACCGAGCCCGGCCGGTCCTCCGCCATGGAGGTCACGTGCCCCGGCCCCGAGTCGGCCCTGGCCCTCGTCGGCGCGGCCCGCCGCCTCGGCATCCAGGCCAAGGCCCGCGAGGTCAGGGGAGTGGACCGTGTTGTCATCCGCGACGGCGACACGATCGCCGCGCTGCTGACCCGGATGGGTGCCCACGACGCGCTCATGGTGTGGGAAGAGCGGCGGATGCGCAAGGAAGTCCGCGCCACCGCGAACCGGCTGGCCAACTTCGACGACGCCAACCTGCGCCGTTCGGCGCAGGCCGCCGTCGCTGCCGGCGCCCGCGTGGACCGGGCCCTGGAGATCCTGGGCGACGACGTCCCGGACCACCTGAAATACGCCGGTGAACTGCGTGTGGCGCACAAGCAGGCCAGCCTGGACGAGCTCGGCCGCCTCGCGGACCCGGTGATGACCAAGGACGCCATCGCGGGCCGGATCCGCCGCCTGCTGGCCATGGCGGACAAACGCGCCCAGGACCTCGGCATCCCCGGCACGGAGGCCAATGTGACGCCGGAAATGCTGGACGAGTAGCCTCTCACTGGAAACAACTGCAGAATCGGATCGGGCCGGCGGGAATACCTCGGAGGGACTGGAGGCTATTCCCACTGGATTCCGATCCAGAGACTTCCGGGTGCCACAACATCCGGATGCACAATCCGAGAGTTACCAAACGGACAACCAGTCCACGACATTGGAGGATTTTGTGACCGAGTACGTACTGCCCGATCTCAGCTACGACTACGCAGCGCTGGAGCCGCACATTTCCGCGCGGATCATGGAGCTGCACCACAGCAAGCACCACGCCGCGTACGTCGCCGGCGCCAACAACGCGCTGGCGCAGCTGGCCGAAGCCCGCGACAAGGGCGATTACGCCAACATCAACCGCCTCTCCAAGGATCTGGCCTTCCACACCGGCGGCCACGTCAACCACTCGGTGTTCTGGAACAACCTCTCCCCGGACGGCGGCGACAAACCCGAAGGCGAACTCGCGGCAGCCATCGACGACGCGTTCGGTTCCTTCGACGCGTTCCGGGCCCACTTCAGCGCAGCCGCCCTCGCCCTGCAGGGATCCGGCTGGGCCTTCCTGGCCTACGAGCCCATCGGCGGCAACCTCGTGATCGAGCAGCTCTACGATCAGCAGGGCAACGTCGCGGTTGGCACCACCCCGCTGCTGATGCTGGACATGTGGGAGCACGCCTTCTACCTGGACTACGTCAACGTCAAGGCTGACTACGTCAAGGCGTTCTGGAACATCGTCAACTGGGCCGACGTCGCCAAGCGCTTCGATGCCGCCCGCAAGAACGCCACCGGCCTCATCACGCTCTAAAGCCCCGTGCGCGGCGGCGTCTCGAATGCGCCGCCGGAAACCGGAACGTAACAAAGCTCACATTTGCCGCCGTAAGGCTCGAATAGTGGACGGCCTGCCCCCGCACTTGCGGGGGCAGGCCAAGTTAAACGTAAGATAGGTCACGGAAGGCGGTTAGCCTTCAGCAATGTGGCTGGTCGCCCTCCGATCTGTTAATCATCTCTGCCCAATGGCGTGCGGGATCTGTTAGTTGGCTTGAGCGCCTTCTCAACTAGTCGTGCTCGCAAGAGCACCAAGGAGACTGAAAACGTGACCACCCGTATTGGTATCAACGGCTTTGGCCGTATTGGCCGCAACTACTTCCGCGCCGCACTTGCCCAGGGGGCGGACCTCGAAATCGTGGCCGTAAACGACCTCACCAGCCCGGAAGCTCTGGCCCACCTCTTCAAGTACGACTCCGTGGGCGGCCGCCTGCAGGAGACGATCGAGGTCAAGGACGGCAACATCGTCGTCGACGGCAAGACCATCAAGGTCCTCGCCGAGCGCGATCCGGCCAAGCTGCCCTGGGGCGAGCTCGGCGTTGACATCGTCATCGAATCCACCGGCTTCTTCACGAAGGCCGCCGACGCGCAGAAGCACATCGATGCCGGCGCCAAGAAGGTCCTGATCTCCGCCCCCGCCTCGGATGAGGACATCACGATCGTGATGGGCGTCAACGACGGGCTCTACGACCCCGCCGCGCACCACATCATCTCCAACGCCTCCTGCACCACCAACTGCCTCGGACCGCTGGCCAAGGTTGTCAACGACGCCTTCGGCATCGAGCGCGGCCTGATGACCACCATCCACGCGTACACGGCCGACCAGAACCTGCAGGACGGCCCGCACAAGGACCTCCGCCGCGCCCGCGCCGCCGCCATCAACATGGTGCCCACCTCCACCGGCGCGGCCAAGGCAATCGGCCTGGTCCTGCCGGAGCTCAAGGGCAAGCTGGACGGCTACGCCATCCGTGTTCCCGTCCCCACCGGTTCCGCGACGGACCTGACGGTCACCGTCTCCCGCGAGACCACCGTTGAGGAAGTCAACGCAGCCCTCAAGGCCGCCTCCGAGTCCGCCGAGCTCAAGGGCCTGCTGACCTACACCGACGAGCCGATTGTCTCCTCGGACATCGTCGGTGACCCGGCGTCGTCCATCTTCGACTCGGGCCTGACCAAGGTGATCGGCAACCAGGTCAAGGTTGTTTCCTGGTATGACAACGAATGGGGCTACTCCAACCGCCTCGTTGACCTCACGGAGCTCGTCGCAGCCAAGCTGGGCTAGGGTAAGACTCATGACATTCCACACCCTCAACGAACTGATCGCTGATGGTGTCCGCGGGCGGTACGTTCTGGTCAGAAGTGACCTGAACGTGCCGCTCGACGGCTCTACAGTGACTGACGACGGCCGTATCAAGGCCTCCCTGCCAGTGCTGGCAAAGCTCACGGACGCCGGTGCCCGCGTGCTGGTCACAGCACACCTTGGCCGCCCCAAGGGCGCCCCCGAGGACAAGTACTCGCTCAAGCCCGCCGCGGCGCGGCTGGCGGAGCTTGCCTCGTTCAAGGTCTCCCTCGCCGAGGACACCGTCGGTGACCGCGCGACGGCGGCCGCCTCGGCCCTGCAGGACGGTGAAGTCCTCGTCCTCGAAAACGTCCGCTTCGACGCCCGGGAAACGTCCAAGGACGACGCCGAGCGCGGCGCGTTCGCGGATGAACTGGTGTCCCTGACCGGCAGCAACGGCGCCTTCGTGGATGACGCCTTCGGTGCCGTGCACCGCAAGCATGCCAGCGTGTACGACGTCGCCACGCGGCTGCCGTCCTACCAGGGCGATCTGGTGCGCACCGAGGTCGAGGTGCTGCGGAAGCTCACCACCGACACGCAGCGCCCCTACGTTGTGGTGCTGGGCGGTTCCAAGGTCTCCGACAAGCTCGCGGTTATAGACAACCTCATCGGCAAGGCCGACACCATCCTGGTGGGCGGCGGCATGCTGTTCACTTTCCTCGCAGCAGCCGGCCACAAGGTGGCGGGCAGCCTGCTGGAAGAGGATCAGATCCCCGTTGTCCAGGACTACCTCAAGCGTGCGGCAGACGCCGGGACCGAATTTGTTGTTCCCACCGACGTCGTCGTGGCCAGCAAGTTCGCCGCCGACGCCGACCACGAAACGGTCCGCGCCGATGCGATTGAAGGCAGCAGCTTCGGAACCCAGGGCATCGGCCTGGACATCGGTCCGGAATCGGCCGCTGCCTTCGCTGACAGGATCAAGGGAGCCAAGACGGTGTTCTGGAATGGCCCCATGGGTGTGTTTGAGTTCGCGGCCTTCGCCGCCGGCACCCGGGCCATCGCCCAGGCGCTCACCGAAACAGCGGCGTTCACCGTGGTGGGCGGCGGCGACTCCGCCGCAGCGGTCCGGACCCTCGGCTTCGCCGACGACCAGTTCGGGCACATTTCCACCGGCGGCGGCGCCAGCCTCGAGTACCTCGAAGGCAAGGAACTCCCCGGCCTGAGCGTCCTGGACCGGTAGAAACCTCCAGCCGGCCGGGCGCCCGGTCCCACGACGGGCGCCCGGCCGGCTGTTTCACTGCTACGAACTTTTTGGAGACCACGTGACTACGTCAACCAACGGCACCTTCGACCGCACACCCTTCATCGCGGGCAACTGGAAGATGAACATGGACCACGTCCAGGGCATCACCCTCCTGCAGAAACTGGCCTGGACCCTGTCCGACGCCAAGCACGACTACAGCCGGGCGGAGGTCGCCGTCTTCCCGCCGTTCACCGATCTCCGCGGCGTCCAGACCCTGGTTCAGGGCGATGAGCTGAAGGTCGTCTACGGCGGCCAGGACCTCTCCCAGTTCGATTCCGGCGCTTACACCGGCGACATCTCCGGTCAGTTCCTCGCCAAGCTCGGCTGCAGCTACGTCCTGGTGGGCCACAGCGAACGCCGCACCATCCACCACGAGTCGGACGAGGTGCTGAACGCCAAGACCAAGGCAGCCTTCCGGCACGGGATCACGCCCGTGCTCTGCGTCGGAGAAGGCCTGGAAATCCGCCAGGCCGGCACCCATGTGGACCACACGCTCGCCCAGCTGCGCGCCGGCGTCGAGGGCCTTACCCCTGAGCAGGCTGCCGAACTTGTCGTCGCCTACGAGCCCGTGTGGGCCATCGGCACCGGCGAAGTTGCCGGCCCGGAGGACGCCCAGGAAATGTGCGCCGCCATCCGCGCCGAGCTCTCCACCCTCTTCGGCGCGGACGTCGCCGGCAAGACCCGCCTCCTCTACGGCGGTTCGGTCAAGGCCAACAACGCCGCCTCGATCCTCAAGGAGCGCGACGTGGACGGATTGCTCGTCGGCGGTGCCAGCCTTGACGCCGCCGAGTTTGCTAATATTGTCAGGTTCGAGAGTCACCTGCTGACGGATTAGTCCGGACACTGTCGTGGCCCCCGCAATCCAAATCTTCTGAAAGGCCGTCGTGGACGTTCTTCATGTCATTCTGCAGGTTCTCCTTGGAATCACCAGCCTCCTGCTGACCTTGCTCATCCTGCTCCACAAGGGCCGTGGTGGCGGACTGTCCGACATGTTCGGCGGCGGCATGAGCTCCGGCCTCAGCTCCTCGGGTGTGGCCGAGCGCAACCTGAACCGCTTCACGGTCATCCTGGGCGTCACGTGGGGCCTTGTGATCATTGGCCTCGGCCTGATCATGCGGTTCAGCGGCGGCGGAGACTCCTAGCTGTTCGGTCTTTCAAAAACTTCATATCGGGTCCTTGTGGCCCTCCCGGCATCGGGAACTCCGAACTACACTGTGGCTGATTGCACGCTCAATCCGTCCGCCAAGTAGCCAGGAGTTCCCGATGCTGCATTCCGCCTCCGGTTTCCGGGGTATCCGAGTAGGGGCCACCGAAGGGGCCGCGCCGCGCCACGAACCGCTCGACGGCGCCGCTGTCCGCACCCCGCGTATCCGCATCACCTACCTCTGCGCCAAAGGCCACGAGACCCCGCTGGTTTTTGCCCAACTGCCCGACGACCAGATCCCCGGTGTGTGGGACTGCCGCCGCTGCGGCGGGACGGCTACCCGGGACGAGGCCCAGTTCGCCCTTGAGGAAGCCCCGGCGGACGGCTTCAAGAGCCACCTCGAATATGTTAAAGAACGGCGCTCCAGCCAGGACGCCGAAGACGTGCTGGCCGGAGCGCTTGAGAGGCTGCGGGCCCGCCGGATGTTCCCGGAGGGATAGCGCAGGGGGATAGCCGGAGGGACAGGGCAGGGAATAGTGCAGGGGATCGCGCGGAGGGCTAGAAGCGGGCAGGCCTTCCCGGTCAGCCCTTCCGGACCAGTTGTTCCGGCACCCGGGCAGCGGCGTTTTCGTCGATCAACCACAGCGTCTCATTCCGGCCCCGCGGGCCGGCGGCCGGCACCTGCACCGGGTTCGCTCCCGCGAGGGCCAATCCGACGGCCCCTGCCTTGTCCTCGCCGGCCACAACCATCCAGATTTCCGACGCCGTGTTAATGGCCGGCAGCGTGAGGGAAATCCGCAGCGGCGGCGGCTTGGGGGAGTTTCGGACCCCCACCACGGAGAGTTCCTTCTCCCGGATCCCGGCCTGTTCGGGGAAGAGTGACGCAACGTGGGCGTCCGGTCCGACGCCGAGCAGGACGATGTCGAAGCGGGGCAGGGCGGCCGGTTGCTCCGGGCGGTCATCGGACATGTCCGCGGCGTGTTCCGCGGCCGCCGCGTCGCGTAGCCTGGCGGCGTAGTCCGCGGCCGCTTCCTCGGGAGTGCCGAACTCGTCAGTGGATCCGGGCACATGAATCCGCGCGGGATCGGCCGGAATATGCGAGAGGAGAGCCTCGTGGGCCTGGCGGGCGTTGCGTTCCGGGTCCTCGCCGGCGACGAAGCGCTCATCGCCCCACCAGAAGTTGACTTTGGACCAGTCGACGGCGGAGGCCGCCGGTGATTCGGCCACGGCTTTAAGCGAACCGATGCCCATCGACCCGCCGGTAAGCACCACCGTCGCCTCGCCGTGTTTGTCCTGGATGTCCACCAGCTTGGTGATCAGGCGTGCCGCGATGGCGGCCATGAGGACCGTCGAGTCGGGATGGATGCTTACTCTGGGGTCAGCGCTCACTGGGACGGACACTCCTTAGATTGGTACGTGGCAGTCCAATAGTAATCACTTCACCGAACACTTCGTCCGGATCGAGCCGGCGGAGTTCCTCGGCGAGGCAGTCCTTCAGGCTGCGGCGCGGTAGCGAGATGCGCTGGACGGGCTGGCCGGGCTGGGTCAGCTCCGCCACGGTGAGGCCGGGCCGGAACAGCTGGACGTCGCCGGCCGCCCGGGTGAGCCGCACGCGCCGGATCCCGGTCCCTGCGGGGTCAGCAACGATCGTGACCGGCGCGTCCAGCGCCAGCGTGAGCCAGGCCGCGAGCAGGATGGTGCTGGGGGAGTCCGAGGCGCCTTCGACGGCGACGGCGGTGACGGGCGAGCCGTCCACCTGGTCCAGGACCGCTGCCAGCTGGATCCGCCAGTTGGTCAGGCGGGTCCAGGCGAGGTCAGTGTCGCCGGCCTTGTAGGTGCGCCGGATGTTTTCCAGTGCCGCTTGCGGGTCGGACTCGTTGGCCGAGTCGGTGATCCGCCGGTGCGCGATCCGCCCGATCGACGTCTCGCAGGCGTTCTTGGGGGCGCCGTGCGGCCACCAGGCCACGATGGGGGCGTCAGGCAGCAGCAGGGCCGCGACGAGGGATTCGCTTTCCTCCGCGAGTTCACCGTAGCCGCGGAGCAGGATCACCTCGGACGCCCCCGCGTCACCGCCAACCCGGATCTGCGCGTCGAGCCGGGTTGGGGCGCTGGCCCCGGCGTCGGCGAGGACGATGATCCGGCAGGGGTGCTCGCGGCTGGCCTCGTTGGCGGCCTCGATGGCTTCCTCTTCGAGGCCGGACTTGGTGACGACCACGAGGGTCAGCACCCGTCCCAGGGCAATCACTCCGCCCTGCTCGCGCAGCGCCATGATCTTCTTGGAGACCTTGGAGGTGGTGGTATCGGGAAGATCTACGATCATGGCCTTCTCCAGGTTCGTCCGTCACGGGCAAGCAGTTCGTCGGCGGAGGCGGGCCCCCAGCTTCCCGGTGCGTATGGCTCGGGCTGTTCATTAAGGCTCGCCCAGTACTCCTCGAACGGATCCAGGATCTTCCACGACAGCTCCACCTCGGCATGCCGGGGGAACAGCGGCGGCTCGCCCAGCAGCACGTCGAGGATAAGCCGCTCGTAGGCCTCCGGGCTGGACTCCGTAAAGGAGTGCCCGTACCCGAAGTCCATGGTGACGTCACGGACTTCCATCTGCGTGCCGGGAACCTTGGACCCGAAGCGGATGGTGGCGCCTTCGTCGGGCTGGACCCGGATCACCACGGCGTTCTGGCCGAAGTCGTCCTCGCCGTGGTCGGTGAAGAGCAGGTTGGGGGCGCGTTTGAGCACGACCGCAATTTCGGTCACCCGACGCCCGAGCCGCTTGCCGGCGCGCAGGTAGAACGGCACACCGGACCAGCGGCGGGTGTTGATGTCTACCCGGATCGCGGCGAACGTCTCCGTCTCCGAGTCGGCGGGGATGCCGTCCTCCTCGAGGTAGCCCACCACCTTCTCACCGCCCTGCCAGCCGCCGGTGAACTGTCCGCGGGCTGAGTGCGTGGAAAGGTCATCGGGGAGCCGCACGGCGGCGAGGACTTTCTCCTTCTCGGCGCGGAGGTCATCGGCGTTAAAGGAAATCGGCTCCTCCATCGCGGTCAGCGCCAGGAGCTGCAGCAGGTGGTTCTGGATCACGTCGCGGGCCGCGCCCACGCCGTCGTAGTAGCCCGCCCGGCCGCCGGTGCCGATGTCCTCGGCCATGGTGATCTGGACGTGGTCCACGTAGTTCGCGTTCCACAGCGGCTCAAAGAGCTGGTTGGCGAAGCGCAGCGCCAGGATGTTCTGCACCGTTTCTTTGCCCAGATAGTGGTCGATCCGGAACACCGCGTCCTGCGGGAAGACCGATTCCACGATGTCGTTGAGCTGGCGCGCCGACTCGAGGTCGTGGCCGAAGGGCTTCTCAATGACCACACGCCGCCACTTGTCGCCCTCGGCCTGGGCCAGGCCGTGCTTGGACAGCTGCCGGCAGACCAGTTCAAACGCGTTCGGCGGAATGGAGAGGTAGAACGCGTGGTTGCCGCGTGTTCCCCGCTGCTCATCGAGTTCGTCGATCGTTTCGCTGAGCCGCTTGAAGGCGTCGTCGTCGTCGAACTCGCCCTGCACGAACCGGACGCCCTTCGCGAGCTGCTCCCACACCGTCTCATCAAACGGGGTGCGGGCGTAGTCCTTGACGGCGTCCTTCACCTCCGCGGCGAAGTCCTCGTTGTCCCACTCCCGACGGGCGAAGCCCACCAGGGCGAAGCTCGGCGGCAGCAGCCCGCGGTTGGCGAGGTCGTACACGGCTGGCATGAGCTTCTTGCGGGCGAGGTCCCCCGTGACCCCGAACAGGACCAGTGACGACGGTCCGGCAATACGGTTCAGGCGTCGGTCACGGGGGTCCCGGAGCGGATTGCGCCCCCGGCCGGCCGTGTTCCTGCCGCCGTTGTAGGTTTCTGGCATGGTTGCGTTGGTGCCTTAGCTTTCGGTGGAGGGAACAGCCTGGCCGGCCAGCGTGGCGACGAGGTCCTGCAGCTGGCGGACGCCGGCAGCCCGGTCCGTGAGGTGCAGGCGGAGGACCGGACGGCCGTGATCGGACAGGACCTGGGCGTCGCCGGCGGCCTGTGCCGAGATCAACTCGCCGAAGCTGAAGGGCCGGTCCGGGATGGCCAGGTCGGTGGCGGCCGCGGCCGTCACCTGCAGGAAGACGCCGATCGCGGGTCCGCCCTTGTGGAACTGCCCGGTGGAGTGCAGGAAGCGCGGTCCCCACCCGAACGTCACGGGACGGCCGCTGACGGCTGCCAGCTGGTCCCGGACGCCTTCCAGCGGGGCGTACGCGAGCCGGTCGAAGTAGGCCTGGACACTCAGGTAGCTGTCCGGTCCGAGCTCGCCGAGCAGGGCGCTGACTGCCCCGGCCGCAGTGGTGGCCGAGCCGAGCCAGTCGCCGCCGCGGACCTCGATGGCGCCGTCGGTGAAGGCTGCCGGCGTCGGTTCCGGCTGGGCGTCCAGCAGGCCGCGGGCGGCCACCTTGGCGGCCTCGACGTCGGGCTGGTCGTAGGGGTTGATGCCCAGCAGGCGCCCGGCCACAGCCGTGGCGAACTCCCATGTCATCATCTGGGTGGGCAGGCCGCCGGCAATCGCGACCTCGTTCTCGCCGAGCTCGACGTCGGCGTCCGCGGCGACGAGCCGGACCACCAGGACATCGGGGGCGCCCAGCGTGGTTTCCGGCGACGCCGGCCCCGCAACGACCGGGAGCACGCCGGTGCCGAGCTTGCCGGTGGATTCCGCGATAAGCTGTTCGGCCCAGTCGGCGAAGCCCTTGATGCCGGAGCCGTCCTCGGCGATGACGATTTTGTCGCGCAGCGGATTCGTGCCGCCCAGCGCCGCACCGAGGGCGAGGCCGATGTTCTCCTCGCCGTCCTCGTTGAGGACCTCGGCAGCTTCCTCCGCTTCGTCCAGGAACGCCTGGATGTCCACGCCAGCCAGGCCGCAGGGCACCATCCCGAATGCGGTGAGCGCCGAGTACCGGCCGCCGACATGGGGATCGGCGTTGAAGACCGCACGGTAGCCCGCGTCGCGTGCGGACTTGTCCAGCGGTGAGCCCGGATCGGTGACAATAATGATCCGGCTCTTCGCGTCGATACCGGCCTCGGTGAAGGCGTGCTCGAAGATCCGGCGCTGCGAGTCCGTCTCCAGGGTGGAGCCGGACTTCGAGGAGACCACGATCGCCGTTTCGGCCAGCCGGTCCGCGAGGGCGGCGGCGACCTGTTCCGGGTCCGTGCTGTCCAGCACGGTCAGCTCGACGCCGGCGGTTCCGGCGATGACCTCGGGGGCCAGCGAGGATCCGCCCATTCCGCAGAGGACGATCCGGCTGACTCCTTCGGCCCGCAGGGCGTCACGGAGGGCCAGGATGTCCGCCACGAGCGGCTGGGAGACGGTGGCCGCCTCGACCCAGCCGAGCCGGACGGACGCTTCGGCCTCGGCGTCGGCACCCCACAGGGTGGGGTCCTTGGCGAAGATCCGGGTGGCGACCTTGTCCTCCAGCAGGGCGGGCAGGTGCTGTTCGTGGGCCAGACGGGCGGCGCCCGTGGCGTCGTAGCTGAGAGTGGTCATGGGGACTATGCGTCCTTCCGTGCAGCGGCGAGGGCGCCCTCGACGTCGGCCAGCAGTTCCTTCCAGCTTGCCACGAACTTGTCGAGGCCTTCGGACTCGAGCACCGCGACGACCTCGTTGTAGGAGATGCCGAGGGCATCGAGGGCGTTCAGCGTGGCGTTGGCGTCGTCGTAACCGCGGGTGATGGTGTTGCCCGTGACGGTGCCGTGATCGAACGTGGCGTCGAGGGTCTTCTCCGGCATGGTGTTGACCAGGCCGGGGGCGACGAGCTCCGTGACGTACAGCGTGTCCGGGTACGCCGGGTCCTTGACACCGGTGGAGGCCCACAGCGGACGCTGGGGGAGTGCGCCGGCGTCGGCCAGAAGGGCCCAGCGTTCGGTGGAGAAGAGCTCCTCGTAAACCTGGTAGGCGAGGCGGGCGTTGGCCAGCCCGGCCTTGCCCTTGAGGGCGCGGGCCTCGTCGGTGCCGATCGCGTCGAGGCGCTTGTCGATTTCGGAGTCCACGCGGGAGACGAAGAAGGAGGCCACGGAGTGGATCCGGGAGAGGTCGTGGCCGTTGTCCTTGGCCTGCTCCAGGCCGGACTGGAAGGCGTTGATGACGGCGCGGTAGCGCTCCAGCGAGAAGATCAGCGTGACGTTGACGCTGATGCCGGCGGCGAGGGTGGCGGTGATGGCTTCGAGGCCCTCGAGGGTCGCGGGAATCTTGATCAGGACGTTGTCCTTGTTGACCTGGGCGTAAAGTTCCTTCGCCTCGATGGTCGTTCCGGCGGTGTCCCAGGCCAGGCGCGGGTCGACTTCGATTGAGACGCGGCCGTCGACGCCCTTGGTCGCGGCGGCGACAGGAGCGAAGAGGTCGCAGGCGTCGGCGACGTCGGACGTGGTGATCGCGAAGACGGTCTCCTCGACGCTGGCGCCGGCGGCGGCCTTGGCGGCGATGATCCCGTCGTAGTCGTGGCCCGTGGTGATGGCGGCGTGGAAGATGCTGGGGTTCGTGGTGACACCCACAACGTTCTTCTCTTCAATCAGCTTGCGCAGCGTGCCGGTGTTGAGCCGGCCGCGGGACAGGTCATCGAGCCAGATGGAGACGCCGGCGTCGGAGAGCTGCTGCGTGGGGGTGGCGCTGGGGGTGGTGGTCATGGTCACTCCTGAAGTCTGGGGCCGCCGCCGGCAGCGGCGGCGGCCCGGAAGGCGATGGGTTTGGGTCAGGCCGGGAGGCCGGCGAGGGATTCCTTGGCCGCGGCGGCAACGGCCTCCGCAGTGATGCCAAATTCCTGGAACAGGCGCTTGTAGTCCGCCGAAGCGCCGTAGTGCTCGAGGGAGACGGAACGGCCGGCGTCGCCGACGAATTCCCTCCAGCCCAGCGAGAGCCCGGCTTCGACCGATACGCGCGCCTTGACTGCAGCCGGGAGCACCGCTTCGCGGTAGGCGGCGTCCTGCTTGTTGAACCACTCCACGCACGGCATGGAGACGACGCGGGTGGGGATTCCTTCGGCCTGGAGGGCTTCGCGGGCGTGGACGGCCAGCTGGACCTCCGAGCCGGTGCCGATGAGGATGACCCGGGCCTCGGCGGTCTTGCCGTTGGCCGAGGCTTCGGCCAGGACGTAGCCGCCCTTGGCGACGCCGGCGGTGGAGCCGAACGTGTCGCCGTCGGCGTCCCCCGTTCCGCGGGCATAGGTGGGGATGTTCTGGCGGGTCAGCACGATGCCGGCCGGGTTTTCGTGGTTCTCGAGCATGACCTTCCATGCGGCGGCGACCTCGTTGGCGTCGCCCGGGCGGACGACGTCCAGGCCCGGGATGGCGCGGAGCGAGGCGAGCTGCTCTACGGGCTGGTGGGTGGGTCCGTCTTCGCCGAGGCCGATCGAGTCGTGCGTCCAGACATACAGCGACGGGACTCCCATGAGCGCGCCGAGCCGGATCGCGGGGCGCTGGTAGTCGCTGAAGATCAGGAAGGTGCCCGAGAAGGCGCGGGTGCGGCCGTGCAGACTGATGCCGTTGACGATCGACGCGGCGGCGTGTTCGCGGATGCCGAAGTGCAGCACGCGGCCATAGGGGTTGCCCTTCCAGGCGTCCGTGGAGCGGGAGACCGGGATGAACGACGGCGAACCCTCGATTGTGGTGTTGTTCGACTCGGCGAGGTCGGCCGAGCCGCCCCACAGCTCCGGCATGACCGGGCCGATCGCATTCAGGACCTTGCCGGAGGCGGCCCGGGTGGAGACGTCCTTGCCGGCTTCGAAGACCGGGAGGGCGGATTCGAGCTCGGCCGGGAGCTTGCGGGCCTCCACGCGCTCCAGCAGGGCGGCGCCCTCAGGGTTGCGGGACTGCCAGGCCTCGAAGGCCTCCTGCCATTCGCTGCGGGCTGCCGCGCCGCGGTCCACGGCCGCACGGGCGTGGGCCAGGACCTCGTCGTCCACCTGGAAGGAACGCTCGGGGTCGAAACCGAGGACCTTCTTCAGCGCGGCGACTTCCTCGGACCCGAGGGCGGAACCGTGGATTTTGCCGGTGTTCTGCTTCTTCGGGGCCGGGTAGCCGATGATGGTGCGCAGCGACACGATGGAGGGCTTGCCCGTCTCGGCCTTGGCAGCCAGCAGGGCGGCGTGCAGTTCCTGCACGTCCTCCTTGTACTCCCCGGTGCGGGTCCAGTCGACGCGCTGGACGTGCCAGCCGTAGGCCTCGTAGCGCTTCAGGACATCCTCGGTGAAGGCGATGTCGGTGTCGTCCTCGATGGAGATGTGGTTCTCGTCGTAGATCACCACGAGGTTGCCGAGCTCCTGGTGTCCGGCGAGCGAGGACGCTTCGGACGTGACACCTTCCTGCAGGTCGCCGTCGGACGCGATGACCCAGACGGTGTGGTCGAACGGGCTGGTGCCCTCGGCGGCGTCGGCGTCGAACAATCCGCGCTGGCGGCGCTGGGAGTACGCGAAGCCGACGGCGGACGCGAGGCCCTGGCCCAGCGGGCCGGTGGTGATTTCGACGCCCTTGGTGTGCTTGTACTCCGGGTGTCCCGGGGTCAGCGAGCCCCAGGTGCGCAGTGCCTCAAGGTCCTTCAGTTCCAGGCCGTAGCCGGAGAGGAACAGCTGGATGTACAGCGTCAGGGAGGTATGGCCGGGGGAGAGGACGAACCGGTCGCGTCCCAGCCAGTCAGGGTTCTGCGGGTCGTGCCGCATCAGCTTCTGGAAGAGCAGGTAGGCGGCCGGAGCCAGGCTCATCGCGGTGCCGGGGTGGCCATTACCGACCTTCTCGACAGCGTCGGCGGCCAGGACACGGATGGTGTCCACGGCGCGCTGGTCCAAGCTGGTCCATGACAGTTCTTGCTCTTCCAAATGTGGCACGAAAACCGGGCCCCTCTCTGTGCTGACGGCAGAGTCTGGTCAGTCCCGCCGGAGCACAGTTAGGTGCCCGCTGCGGTACGTACCAGCCGTTCACCATCGAAACGTTGATCTATCATTCAGTCGCGTGTCCAAACGCACCTCTGCGGATAATGCAGAGGCAGGGCGGCCGTTTTTGGCCGTGGCTGAACACGCTGATCTGGTGACAGCTTAGCCCCATTCCCCCCGCCTGGTGCTGTATATCTCACCAAATGGACGGGTTTTACGCTTATATGAATCACCGGCGTCCGAGGCGTCCGTGAGCCCGCGTTAACCTGCGCGAATCATGCCGGCGCCTCAGCGGGGCTCACGGGACGTGCCTTCGCGCGCCCGCACGGTATGATGGTTCGTGGCTACCAACGGGGCGAGGGACACGCCCGTCCGCTGCGCGCGGACCCCTCCGATTATGCAACCCGCGTTGCTGAACCAGCCGGACTGAACAGCCAGACAGAACAGAGTGACTGCCACCGTGAGCACAACAGATACGCCGCTGACCGCTTCGCCCATCCGCGGAAAAATCGGCTTCGGCCGCAAAGCCAAGGCCTACCTGGCGCTCACCAAACCCCGTGTCATCGAACTCCTGCTGGTCAGTACCCTGCCCACCATGATCTACGCGGAGCGCGGCTTCCCGTCGATCGGCCTGATCCTGGCGACCCTCGTGGGCGGAGCCTTCGCAGCCGGCAGCGCCGGCGCATTCAACTGCTACCTCGACCGCGACATCGACAAGCTGATGCACCGCACGGAGAACCGTCCGCTGGTCACGGGCGAGGTCACGCCCCGCGAAGCGCTGGTCTTCTCCTGGCTCCTGGGCGCGGCGGCCATCGCGATCCTGTGGTTCGGGGCGAACCCGCTGGCCGCGTGGCTTGGCCTCGGAGCGATCGTCTTCTACGTGGTCATTTACACGATGATCCTCAAGCGCCGCACGGCCCAGAACATCGTCTGGGGCGGGGCGGCCGGATGCTTCCCCGTGCTCATTGCCTGGGCCGCCGTGACCAACACGGTCGAGTGGCCCGCCATCGTCCTGTTTATGGTCATCTTCCTGTGGACCCCGCCGCACTACTGGCCGCTGTCCATGCGGTACGGCGAGGACTACCGCAACGCCAACGTGCCCATGCTCGGCGCGATCGCCGGCGCCAAGGTGGTCTCGGTCCAGGTTGTCCTGTACGCCTGGGCCATGGTGGCGTGCTCGCTGCTGCTGGTACCGGCCGGCGGCGCCGGCTGGGTCTACACCGTGACCGCCGTGCTCGCCGGCGCCTGGTTCCTCTACGAATCGCACGCGCTGTACAACCGCGCGCAGGCCGGCGACGTGTCCAACAAGGGCGCCATGAAGGTCTTCCACGGCTCCATCAGCTACCTCACCCTGCTCTTCATCGCCCTCGCCGTCGACCCGTTCGTCGGCTCCGCCGTCATGGGCGGCTAGCCAGGCGGCACGCACGCTACCAGGCGAGACGGAAGCACCCCGGCCCAATCGGACCGGGGTGCTTCTGTCTGTGGACTGTGCGGTGACTCAACCAGGGATCAGTGACCGGCCCAAGGGGTCCGGCCAACCTGACCGGCCGTCTTGACCGGCCTGCGTGCCCCAGCTACTTGACCGGGCTGCTGCGGGCAAGGTCGGCGGCGTTCGTTGCCGCGCTCATCAGCAGGGCGGCCCCCAGCATGTGGGCCCCCACCAGGAGCGCCGGGATGCCGTTGTAGTACTGCGTGAAGCCGATGACGGCCTGCAGCACCGTGACGCCCAGGAGCATAAAGACGGCGGTCCGGAACGGGCCGGTGATCCCATCCCGGAGGACGAGGTACAGCGCGAACAACGCCCCTGCCGTCACCAGGTACGCCGGGACGGCGTGGATGTGGGAAAAGAGGTCCCAGTCCAGGTTGTTGCGCGGTGCGTCGGCGTCGCCGGCGTGCGGGCCGGCACCGGTGACCACAACGCCGAGGCAGACGGCCAGGGCAGAGAACAGCGCGACGGCCGTCATGAGCGGACGCGCGACGCCCGGCAGGGCCGCCAGTTCGGCCACCCGGAACTTTCCGGTCCGCCCGTAGGCGCGGTTGACCAGCAGGGTGGCCACGACCACAAGGGCCATCGAAACCAGGAAGTGCAGCCCCACCACCCAGGGGTTCAGCTGGGTCAGTACCGTGATGCCGCCGATGACGGCCTGCGCCGGGATGCTGGCGAGCAGCGCCAGGGCCAGCAGGAAGAGGTCGCGGCGTTCCTTGCGCAGGTTCCACAGGTACACCAGCATCGTCACGGCGATCGCCGCCAGGGCGAAGGTCAGCAGGCGGTTGCCGAATTCGATGATGCCGTGAATCCCCATTTCCGGGGTGTTCACCAGCGAGGCGTCGGTGCACCGCGGCCACGTGGGGCAGCCCAGGCCGGAGGCGGTGAGGCGGACGGCGCCGCCGGTCACGATCAGGATCGTCTGGCCGATCAGGGACAGCACCGCCAGCCGCTTCACCGTTTTGTCGACGGTGACGGGCAGCCAGGCGATGGTCCGGGTAGCGGTCCGGGGAGGGCGGGAGGCCGTGCTCACAGTTTTCTCAATTCCATTTGAACCAACGGGTTGCTGCGCCGCCGGCAATCGCCGTCCAGAGCAGCAGGACAAGGACGGAAACAGGGTTGACGCTGCCGGACAGGAACGCGTCCCGCATCCCCTCTCCCAGGGCGCCGGAGGGAAGGAACTGCACGATCGACTGCAGCAGGGCGGGCAGCTTCTCCGCCGGGATCACGATCCCGCCCAGGGCTCCCAGCAGGATCCACAGCAGGTTGGTGATGGCCAGGGTCGCCTCCGGCCGGACGGTGCCCGCCACCAGCAGGCCCAGCGCCGTGAACGCGGCCGCACCCAGCACCAGCAGGGCCAGGGCCGGAGCCCAGCCCTGCGGATCCGGCTGCCAGCCCAGGGTCAGGGCGACGGCGGTGACTACCAGCACCTGCAGGGACAGCACCGCGAGGACCGCCAGCACCTTCCCGGCGATCAGCCCGGTGCGGCCCAGGGGGGTGGTGGAGAGGAAGCGCAGGACCCCGTAGCGGCGGTCGAAGCCGGTGGAGATGCCCTGGCCGGTGAAGGCTGTGGACATGGCGCACAGGGCCAGGATGCCCGGCACGGCGACGTTGATCCGGCTCGCACCGTATCCGTCCAGCAGGGGCGTGACCGTCAGTCCCACCATGGCCAGCAGCGGCAGCACAACGGCCAGGATCAGCTGTTCGCCGTTCCGGAGCATGGTGACGGTCTCGTACCGGCCCTGCAGCATGATGCGCCGCAGCAGCGGGGCGGGCGCACCGCCCAGGGTCGGGGCGGGTACGGCGCTGCCCGATGGCGCGCTGCCCAGTGCGGCACTGTCGCGGGTCATCGGATCTCCCTTCCGGAGATGTCGAGGAAAACGTCCTCCAGGCTGCGGGCTTCAAGGCTCAGCGAGCGGGGCATGATGCCCCGGGCCGCCCACCAGGCGGTGATCGCGGCGAGGTCGGCGGGGGTGAGGGCGCCGGTGGCGGCGTAGCTGCCGGCCCGTGCTTCGGTGACGTCCACGCCGTCGGGCAGCACGCCGGTGAAATCCAGGCCCGGGTCGGCCTCGAACAGCAGGGTGCGGATGTGCTGCTCCCCGGCGTCGGGCGGGAGGGGGTGCTGCAGGAGCTGCGCGACTGTTCCCTCGGCGACGTTGCGGCCGGCGTCGATGATGTAGACGTAATCGGCGAGGCGCTGGGCGTCGTCCATAAGGTGGGTGGTCAGGACGATTCCCATCCCGCGGTTCCGGAGTTCGGAGATGAGCCCGAACACGAGCTGGCGCGACTGCGGGTCCAGGCCGGCGCTGGGCTCGTCAAGAAAAAGCACTTCGGGGTTGCCCACGAGCGCGGCTGCGAGGGCCAGCCGTTGCTTCTGCCCGCCGGAGAGGCGCCGCACGGAGGTCCGGCTGAAGGCGTCGATGCCAAGACGGTCGATCAGTTCCCCGACCGGCCACGGGTCCTGGTACATGCCGGCAATATGCTTAAGGAGCGGGATGGGGCGGGCCGACGGCGGCAACCCGCCGTCCTGCAGCATCACGCCCACCCGGGCCCGCAGTCCGGCGCCGGCCGTGTCCGGGTCCTCACCCAGGAGGCTGATGCTGCCGTGCGTGCGCTTCTGCAGTCCCTGGGCGCACTCGATGGTGGTGGTTTTGCCGGCGCCGTTGGCCCCCAGCAGGGCAGTGACCTGGCCGCGTTCGGCCACGAGGGAAACGCCACTGACCACCCGCAGCATCTTGCCGTCGAGCGTGGGCAGTGGACCAACATCCTTGACTAGCCCGCTGATGGACAGGACGGGGGATTCGGGGGATCGCACCACAGCATTCTACGGGATGTAGTACGTGGCGCTCCGGCGGTCGGCCGCACCGGCCCGTGGCGGGGAGACAGCCCGGGGATGCAGCCGGGGATAGCCATGCCTTACTGGAACGGGGGACTAAATTACGACATGATTGTGTTGTGTATTCCATGAGCACCTCCACGTCTGTCGCTTCCGGGCGCGTTCGCCAGCGCCCGGCATCAGCCGTGCCGCCGGAGGCGGGGGCAGTCGGTTCCGTGGAGTCCGCTGCCGCGCAGGTTGTGGCGGCGCAGGTTGCGGCCGCGTTCCCGGCAGCCGACCCGGAAGAGCGCACCCGGGACCGCGTCCTGAACGCCGTCCTGGAACACGGCCCCATCAGCGCCGCCGAACTGGGTGACCTGCTTGGGTTCACCCCCGCCGCGGTCCGCCGCCACCTGGACCACCTCTCACGCGACGGGGTGATCGAGGTCAAGCGCGCCTCCCGCGCGGGCGCCGGAGCCGGACGCCCGGCACGCCGCTACGTGCTCAGTTCCCAGGGTCAGTCGTCGCTTGGCAACGACTACCTGGACATCGCCACCCTGGCACTGCAGCGCCTCGGCGAAGCGGCCGGTCCCGACGCCGTGCGGCAGTTCGCCGTCGAACGCTTCGGTGACATGGAACGCCGCTACGCGCCGGAGATCAACGCCGCCGGCCCGGACATCACCGCCCGGGCGCAGGCACTGTCGGAGGCGCTGAGCCGCGACGGGTTCGTGGCGTCCACGGCGTCGATCGAAGCCAAGGCACCCCTGCCGGCGGCGCTCTCCAGCGTCCAGCTGTGCCAGGGGCACTGCCCCATCCAGCAGCTGGCCGCGCAGTTCCCCGTGTTCTGCGACGTGGAGACCGAGGTGTTCGCCCGGCTCGTCGGCGTCGACGTCCGCCGGCTTTCCACGCTGGCGCGCGGCGGCCATGTCTGCACCACCCACATACCTACAGGCCGTCCGGCGGCCAGGGGGCCTCACAGCCCCGCAGCCACCCCGGGCGACCTGGACGAAGTATCCAACCATCTGCAAGAAAGGCCGTGATGACGGACCAACTATCAGAGAAGAAGGTTGCTGAATCCACTGTGATTTCGGAGATTCTGGAAAAGAATCCCGAGCTCCACGGAATCGGAACCTATGAGTACGGCTGGTCCGACAAGAACGACGTCGGCGCCAACGCCCGACGCGGCATCGATGAAGACGTTGTCCGCGACATTTCGGCCAAAAAGAGCGAGCCGGAGTGGATGCTGGACCTGCGCCTCAAGGGCCTGAAGTACTTCGACCGCAAGCCCATGCCCACCTGGGGTGCAGACCTCTCCGGCATCGACTTCGACAACATCAAGTACTTTGTGCGGTCCACGGAAAAGCAGGCCGCCACCTGGGAGGACCTCCCGGAGGACATCCGGAACACCTACGAGAAGCTGGGAATCCCGGAAGCCGAGCGCAGCCGCCTGGTCTCCGGCGTCGCCGCGCAGTACGAGTCCGAGGTGGTCTACCACCAGATCCGCGAGGACCTTGAAGCCCAGGGCGTCATCTTCCTGGACACCGACACCGCGCTGCGGGAACACCCGGAGATCTTCCAGGAGTACTTCGGCACCATCATTCCGGTGGGCGACAACAAGTTCGCGTCGCTGAACACGGCCGTCTGGTCCGGCGGCTCCTTTGTGTACGTGCCCAAGGGTGTCCACGTCGACATTCCCCTGCAGGCATACTTCCGCATCAACACGGAAAACATGGGCCAGTTCGAGCGGACGCTGATCATCGCCGACGAGGACTCCTACGTCCACTACATCGAGGGCTGCACCGCGCCGATCTACACCTCGGACTCGCTGCACTCCGCCGTCGTGGAAATCATTGTGAAGAAGGGCGCCCGCGTCCGCTACACCACCATCCAGAACTGGTCCACCAACGTGTACAACCTGGTGACCAAGCGCGCCATCTGCGAAGAGGGCGCCACCATGGAGTGGGTCGACGGCAACATCGGCTCCAAGGTCACCATGAAGTACCCGGCCGTCTACCTCGTGGGTGAGGGCGCCAAGGGCGAGACCCTGTCCATCGCGTTCGCCGGCGAAGGCCAGCACCAGGACACCGGCTCCAAGATGGTCCACATCGCGCCGAACACCAAGAGTTCGATCGTGTCCAAGTCCGTGGCCCGCGGCGGCGGCCGTGCCGCTTACCGCGGCCTGGTCCAGGTCCGCGAAGGCGCCAAGCACTCGGCCAACACGGTCCGCTGCGACGCGCTCCTGGTGGACACCATCAGCCGTTCGGACACGTACCCGTACATCGACATCCGCGAGGATGACGTCACCATGGGACACGAGGCCACGGTCTCGCGGGTCAGCGAAGAGCAGCTGTTCTACCTGATGTCCCGCGGCATGCGCGAAGACGAGGCCATGGCGATGATCGTCCGCGGCTTCATCGAACCGATTGCCCGCGAGCTGCCGATGGAATACGCGCTTGAGCTGAACCGCCTGATTGAACTGCAGATGGAAGGATCGGTCGGTTAATGACTGACATCACTACTGAAAAGGCCCGCATCGGCGCGCCGTCAGCCCAGCCGTTCATCAACGGTTTCACCGAGGAAGGCGAGAGCCTGTCACCGCTGAACGCCGCGGAGTCCAAGTCCCCGCTGGCCGGCGAGGCCGTTAAACGGCACTCGCACGGCGGCGGCGTCGGCGTCCCGGACAGCTCACGCGCCGGCCGCCTGACCTCCTACAAGCTGGCTGACTTCAAGCCGCTCACCGGCATGGAAGAGGACTGGCGGTTCACCCCGCTCAAGCGCCTCCGCGGCCTGCACACCGAGGTCCTGGGCGGCGCCGCGCCGTCCGTAAGCGTCACCGCGCCGGACAACGTCATCGTGGAAACCGTCGGCCGCGACGACCGCCGGATCGGCTCCGCCGCTATCCCCGAGGACCGCGTCTCCGCAAACGCCTGGGAGAACTTCACCGAAGCCACCGTGATCACGGTTCCGGCCGAGGTTCAGGCCGAAGGCGAAGTCAGCGTCCTGCTGACCGGCCAGGGCACCGGGGCTGCCGCGCAGCACGTTGTGATCGTCGCGGAGAAGTTCTCCAAGTCCGTCGTTGTCCTGGACCACCAGGGCACCGCCGTCGTCTCGGAGAACATCGAAATCCTCGTGGAGGACGGCGCTCAGCTCACCGTCATCTCGCTCCAGGAATGGAACGACGACGCCGTGCACGCCTCCTCCCAGCAGGCCAAGCTCGGCCGGGACGCCAAGTTCAAGCACATTGTCGTCAGCCTCGGCGGCGACCTCGTGCGCGTCACGCCGTCGGCCCGCTTCACCGCCCCCGGCGCCGAAGCGGAAATGTTCGGCCTGTACTTCGCCGACGCCGGCCAGCACCTGGAGCAGCGCCTCTTCGTGGACCACGCCGTTGCCAACTGCAAGTCCAACGTCCTGTACAAGGGCGCGCTGCAGGGCCGGAACGCGCACACCGTCTGGGTGGGTGACGTCCTGATCCGCAAGGAAGCAGAAGGCACCGACACGTACGAGGCCAACCGCAACCTGGTCCTCACCGACGGCGCCCGCGCCGACTCCGTGCCGAACCTGGAAATCGAGACCGGACTGATCGCCGGCGCCGGCCACGCCAGCGCCACCGGACGTTTCGACGACGAGCACCTGTTCTACCTGATGGCCCGCGGCATTCCGGAAGAGGTGGCCCGCCGACTGGTGGTCCGCGGCTTCCTGAACGAGATCATCCAGAAGATCAAGGTTCCTGCCATCGAGGAGCGCCTCACGGCCGCCGTCGAGCGCGAACTCGCGGCAACGGACAACTAGTGCGAAGCACTGTAGGACGCAGCACTGGAGAATACGGAAACCATCAATGACTGAACAGCCAAGAGGCGAGCTCGTCTGCAACGCCAGTGAGATCCAACTCAAGCAGGCGTTGCGGATCCTGGTCGACGACTACCCCGTCGCGATCGTGAAGGACTCGATGGGCGAAATCCACGCCATCGGGGACACCTGCTCGCACGCGGACATCTCCCTGTCCGAGGGCGAGGTGGAGGGCTGCATGATCGAGTGCTGGGGCCACGGCTCCCAGTTCGATCTGCGCAGCGGCGAGCCGCTCCAGCTGCCGGCCTACGATCCGGTTCCCGTCTTCGCCGTGACCGTCTTGGACGACGAAGTCTATGTGGACTTCACCAACGTCCTGAACGGCGCCGAGGCCCCGAACTTCAGCTGACGGCCGTTGTCGTCAGCAGTCAGTTTTAGAACACTTATCGACAAGAAACCGCACGGTGCCGGAGGGCACGGTGCAGAGGAGAACAAGGCACATGTCTACTCTTGAGATCAAGGACCTGCACGTCAGCATTGACACCGAGCAGGGCACGAAGGAAATCCTGAAGGGCGTCAGCCTGACTATCCGGACCGGCGAGACCCACGCCATTATGGGCCCGAACGGTTCCGGCAAGTCCACCCTGGCGTCCACCATTGCCGGCCACCCGCGCTACAACGTCACCGCCGGCACCATCACGCTGGACGGCGACGATGTCCTCGCGATGAGCGTCGACGAGCGAGCCCGCGCCGGCCTGTTCCTGGCCATGCAGTACCCAGTGGAGGTTCCGGGTGTCAGCATGACCAACTTCCTGCGCACCGCCAAAACGGCCATCGACGGCGAAGCCCCCAAGCTGCGTACCTGGACCAAGGACGTCAAGGCCGCCATGGCGCAGCTGCGCATCGACGCGGACTTCACGCAGCGCAACGTCAACGAGGGCTTCTCCGGCGGCGAGAAGAAGCGCGTTGAGATCCTCCAGCTGGAACTGTTCAAGCCGAAGTTCGCCGTCCTGGACGAGACCGACTCCGGCCTGGACGTTGACGCGCTCAAGGTTGTCTCCGAGGGCGTCAACCGCGCCCACGCCGAAGGCAACATGGGCACCCTGCTCATCACGCACTACACCCGGATCCTGCGCTACATCAAGCCGGACTTCGTGCACGTGTTCGTTGACGGCCAGGTTGTCGAAGAGGGCGGCCCGGAGCTTGCCGACCGCCTTGAAGAAGAAGGCTACGACCGCTACGCCACCGGCGCCGGGGCAGCCACCATCGCTGCCGCTGACGCTGCAGCACAGGCCTAGTTAGGACTTCACAATGACCGAACTCAATGTGGCCCGCACGGGCCTCGAGGATGTCGAAGAGGCACTCAAGGATGTGATCGACCCTGAACTGGGTGTGAACATCGTGGACCTGGGCCTGCTGTACGGCCTGAAGTACTCCGACGACGACGGCGCCCTCCTGATCGACATGACGCTCACCACGGCCGCCTGCCCGCTCACCGATGTCATCGAGGAGCAGGTCGGCAAGGCCCTGGACGGTGTGGTCGACGAATGGCGCCTCAACTGGGTGTGGATGCCGCCATGGGGTCCGGAACGGATCACCGAGGACGGCCGCGACCAGATGCGCGCCCTCGGCTTCAACATCTAGAACCGCCCTGCCCCGCAGGCAGGCAAACGACGGCGGGCGGGGCCCCCCCCCCTGCGGGGGCGCCGCGCCGCCCACGTCCCCGACGCGGCCCCCCCCCCCGCCCCCCCCTCGTCGTTTTATCGAGTGCTCCACAACCGCCCTGATGACAGCCCAAAACGGCAGTTAAGGAGCAGCGGACGGGCTAGGGAGTGGCGACGGCGAACGTGTCGCACTTGGTGATGTCACCCGTGGTGTACCCCTGGTAGAACCACTTCTGCCGCTGGGCGCTGGAGCCGTGGGTCCAGGCTTCCGGGGACACCCGGCCCGTCGCGGCTTCCTGGATCCGGTCGTCGCCCACGGCCGAGGCGGCCGAGAGGGCGTCCTGCAGGTCCCGTTCCGTCAGCGGATCCAGGAACGGCTGGCCCGTGGCGGGGTCCTCCGTGGTGGTGGCGTAACGGACCCACAGTCCGGCATAGCAGTCGGCTTGCAGCTCCACGCGGACGGCTCCGGATTCCGGTCCCTTCGGGTCCTGCTGGGCGCGGTCCAGGCTGCCCAGCACGTTCTGCACGTGGTGCCCGAACTCGTGGGCAACGACGTACTCCTGCGCAAGCGGCCCGCCGGAAGATCCGAAGCGGTCCACAAGGTCCTGGAAGAACCCCGGGTCGAAGTACGCGGTGGTGTCAGCCGGGCAGTAGAACGGGCCCACATCCGAGGTGGCGGCGCCGCAGCCGGTGTTGGTCGCCTGGTCGAAAATCACCGTGTCCGGCCGCGGGTACCGCTTGTTGTACTGGGCCAGGTAGGCCGGCCAGAAGGCGTTCAGGCTGTTGACCGTGCCCGTGATGCGGCAGTCGAGCCGGGCGTCGGCGTCGGCGCCGGTGACGCAGGCCGGCGCGGTGCCCTGGCCCTGCGCCCCGGAGTCCTGCGAGGTGCCGCCCAGGCCTTCCAGCATGCTCGGATTGATGCCGAGCAGGACCGCGATCAGCAGGACGATGCCGCCACCGATCCCGCCGCCGACTTTGACGCCGCGGCCCATGCCACGGCGGTCCTGGACCTGCGAGGGGTCCAGCTGGACATTGTCATTGAAACTCATGCTGTCACAATATCGCGTCCCTGCCGGGCGGTGGTTCCAGCCCGGTAAAGTTGGCCTGATGCCTTTTCTCAACAGACTCCAGCGCTGGGCCGACGAGCGCCCCGACGGCACCGCCGTCGTCGTGGACGGGCAGCGCCTGAGCTGGGAGCAGCTGCGGGACGCGGCCGCCGGCCTGGTGCCGGACACACCCGCCGTGACCGTGCTGTCGGAGGAGAACTCGCTGCATTTCGCCGCTGCGTTTGCCGCCGCGGTTGCGGGGGAGCGGCGATGCGCCGTGCTGGACCCGTTGTGGCCGCAGCAGCTCCAGGACGGGATCAGGGACCGGATCCGCAACACTGTGCCGGCCACGGGCCCCTCTTCAGAACCCGCCGACGGTCCGGAGCTCGCCGACGGGCGCCCGGACACGACATTCCTGATCGGCCTGACGTCCGGCACCACGTCCGTCCCCAAAGCCTTCACCCGCACGCGGCGGTCTTGGCAGCTGTCCTTCGACGCCTCGGTGGAGTTCTTCGGCCTCGCCGCGGAGGACAAAACCCTGGCGCCCGGGCCCCTCGCGGCGAGCCTGAATCTCTACGCCCTGGCTGAATGCCTGTACGCCGGTTCGGAGTTCCACACCCTTTCGCGGTTCGACGTCGGCGACGCCCACGCGGCGGTCAGCCATGACGGCATCACGCGCCTGGTGCTTGTTCCCACCATGCTCCGGCTCCTCAGCGAGCGGGGACTCAGCGGCGGTGTGGACGCCTCAGGCATCCGCAGCATCATCTGCGCCGGCTCCAAACTGGACGCGCGGACCCTCGAAGCTGCCCGCCGCTGGGCGCCCAACGCCACCATTTTCGAGTACTACGGCGCCTCCGAACTCAGCTTCGTCTCCGGGGCCGGGCTGCGGCCCGGGCAGCGGGCCGAGCAGCGCGGAACGGGAATCGGGAACCCCTTTCCCGGCGTCGCGATCCGCATCCTTGACGACAACGGCGCCGAACTGCCGGACGGCACCGACGGCAACATCTGCGTCCGCAGCGGGATGGTCAGCGACGGCTACCTCTGGGGCGATGACGGCCAGGCCCTGCAGAGCTTCGATGGCTGGCACACCGTGGGGGACCAGGGCTACCTCGACGGCGGGACCCTGCACATGCTGGGCCGCCGCTCGGACATGATCATCACGGCCGGCACCAACGTCTATCCGCACGAGGTGGAGCTGGCGCTGGCCTCCGTCCCCGGGGTGGCCGCCGCCGTCGCCGCCGGTTTCGCGGACGATCTCCGCGGCCAGAAGGTGGTGGCCGGCATTGTGCCGTCGCACGGCGGAGTGACCGCCACGCAGCTGAAGGCGGGCGTGGAGGACGTGCTGGCACGGAACAAACGGCCGCTGGAGTATTTTGTCCTGGCCGAACTGCCCCTGACGGACCGCGGGAAGCTCAGCCGGGAACTGCTGCTCGAATGGATTGCGCGCAACGACCCCAGAATCCGGCGCCTTGGCTGAGCGGCAGCCGCAATCCGCCGCGGATGCCCCCCTCCCGGAGGAACGGCAGCCGGTGATCATTGCCGCGCGCCGCACGCCGATCTGCCGGGCGAACGGCGCACTCAAAGCGGTCCCCGCCCACCAACTGCTGGCCCCCGTGCTCCGTGCCCTGCTGGCCGATGCCGGCGCGGCTCCGGAGTCGGTTGCCGACGTCGTGATCGGTAACGCCGTGGGCGGGGGCGGAAACCTGGCCCGGCTGGCGGCCCTCGAAGCCGGGCTCCCGGTCAGCGTCCCCGGCGTCACGGTGGACCGTCAATGCGGCTCCGGACTGGACGCGATCGTGCTGGCCGCCCGTCAGGTGGCCGCCGGCGGCAGCGGACTGTACCTGGCCGGCGGCGTGGAGAGCATCAGCACTGCGCCGCTTCGTGCACACCGGGGTGCCGGGGGTGTTCCCGACTTCTTCGCCCGGGCGCAGTTTGTTCCCTTGGGCCTGGGCGACCCGGACATGGGAGTGGCCGCCGAGAATGTTGCCGCACACTTCGGCATCAGCCGGGAGCGGCAGGACGAGCTGGCGCTGCGCAGCCACCGGCGGGCCCTGGCGTCCGCCGACGCGGGGGCGTTCGACGCCGAGATTGTGCAGCTCCCCGGCGTTGCGGACGGCGCTGTTGTCTCCGACGGCGCTGTTGGTTCCGGCGGCGGCACCGTGACTGCCGACGACGGGCCGCGCCGGGGACTTACGGAGGCCGTGCTGGCACGCTTCCCGCCGGTGTTCGCCGAGGGCGGCACTGTCACGGCGGGGAACTCCTGCTTCGACGCGGACGGTGCTGCCGGCGTCGTCATCACCTCGGTGGAACGAGCCCGCGAACTGGGAGCCCGCGATGGCCTGCTGGTGCTGGGCACGGACACCGCGGGCGTGGACCCGAGGCTGCTGGGCATCGGGGCGGCCGCGGCTGCCGAACGGCTTCTGGAACGGTGCGGCGTCCGCGCCGCGGAGCTGGGCCTGGTGGAGTTCAACGAGGCCTTCGCCTCCCAGACCCTGGCGTGTCTGGACCAGCTCGGCATCCCGGCGGAACGCGCCAACCTCGACGGCGGCGCGCTGGCCCTGGGGCACGCCTACGGAGCGTCCGGCGCGGTGCTGGTGACCAGGCTGCTGGCGCAGGCCCGGCGCAGCCCGGTCGAGGGGCAACTGGCGCTGGCCATGATCAGCATCGCCGGGGGAATGGGCACCGCCGCACTGCTGGAGTACCGGAGCTTTTCCTAGCTGCAGCGTCAGGCTTCCATGGGACATGCTCAGTCTTGGGCCCGGGCAATGGACATACTGGGCTTATGTCCAGTGCTCCGCGCATGGGGAGGGCATGTCCCGCCGGGGATGACGGTCCCGGGCGGCCCGTCGGCGTGATAGTCCGCATCCTATCCCGCGTGGTCGTCGCCCGCTTCGCCCAGTCCCCGGGCCGCGAGGGCGTCGCCGGTCTGCCGGGCGAAGGCCACAGTGGTGATAAACACCGGGAGGATCAGGGCCCGGGGGTTGCGTTCCAGGCCGCGGGCCCGGGCGGAGTCTCGGACGTCGCTGTACGCGCCCGCGATGAACGGGATACTCCGCAGCATGATGGCGATGGTCAGGGCAAAGCGCTCCGGATCCGAACCGAACCGCCGGAACGGCTGCGCCAGGGAAGCTACCCCGTCCAGCAGCCGCTGCACCGGAGTGGTGGCGGTCAGGATCGACGCCGCCACAATACAGACCAGCACATTGAGCACAATCCGTGCCGCCGTGGGCCCGCCAAGCTGCCACCACTGGAACAGCCCGATGGCCGCGAGGACCGGCAGCACGGGACGGACCGCCCGGAACAGCCGCCGGAACCCGGCCCCGCTGAGCAGGAACAGGGCACACATCAGCACCAGGGCTGCGGCGGCCACCACCCAGTCCACGATCAGGAACGATGCCATGCCGCAGCCGAGGACCAGGAGAAACTTCAGCCACAGCGGCGCGCGGTGCAGCAGCGAGTTCCCCGGCACATAGTTGGCGAACAGGAATCCGTGCCCGCTCACAACTGCTCCAGGCGCGGCTGGTTGGCCTGCGGCTGATTGACGTGCGGCCGGTCCGGCCCCGCGCCGGGAGCCGGCAGAGCCTCCGCGCAGATGGCCCGGTAATGGGCGACGGCGGCGGCCGGACCGCCGTCGAACACCACCGCCCCGGCGTCGACGACGAGGACCCGGTCGAGGTCCAGCGCGAGGTCCAGGTCGTGGGTGGAGAGGATGACCTGCTGGCTGAGCCCCGCCAGGGTCCGCCGCAGCAGTTCCCGGTTGCGCAGGTCCAGCAGGGTGGAGGGCTCGTCCAGGACCAGCACCTGCGGGTCCACGGCGAGGACGGCAGCGAGGGCCAGGAGCTGCCGCTCCCCGCCGGAAAGCTCGTAGATGCTTTGGTCGGCCAGCGGCAGCAACCCGAAACGGTCCAAGGTCGCCTCCGCCTGGCTGCTGCGTTCCCGCGCGTTGCGGACCGAACGACGGAGGGAGAGCTCAACATCCTCCCGGCCCGTCGGCATCACCAGCTGGGACAGCGGATCGGTGAACACGAAACCAACGCGCCGGCGTACCTCCCGCACCGCGCGGACCGTGTCCGAGCCGTCCACCGTGACGGTGCCGCTGCTCGGCGCTACGAGTCCGTTCAGGAGCCGCAGCAGGGTGGACTTGCCGGAACCGTTGGCGCCGATCACGCCGATCCGCCGCTCCGTCAGCCGCAGGCTCAGCTCCTCAAGCAGGGTCTTGGGTGCGGGGCGACCGTCCACGGCCACCCGCACCGCGGCCCGGTCCAGCACGATGGTGCTCACGGCCGGCTGTCCGCCTCGGCGCCGGCAACGGGGGCCGCTGATACGGGGCCGGGGGTCGCGGCGGTCCGGATCCGGCGGATCAGCAGGTCCGGGAAGGCCTTGTGCAGCGCAAGCGCAATGGTCACGGCCAGTGCGTTCTTGATCACATCCCCGGGGTAGAAGACCACGTCGGCGAGGAACGCCTTGGAGAAGTCCAGCTTCGCGTTGACCATCATTCCGAGGATGCCGAGGCCGTGGACAAAGATGATGCTGCTCACCATCGCGGAGGCGAACAGCAGGACGGCACGGAACCTGCCGGGACGGCCGGCCGTGCGGCGGAGCACGACGACGGTCAGCCAGCCCACCGCCGTGGCCGCGAACACAAAGCCGATGATGTAGCCCGCGGACGGGCCGGCGAGGACCCCGAGGCCGCTGCGACCGCCGCTGAAGATCGGCAGCCCGGCGAGCCCGAGGAGGACGTAAAGTCCGACGGCGGCGAACGCCCTGGCGGGGCCCAGTGCCAGGCCGGTGAGCATCACAGCGAGCGTCTGCAGGGTGATGGGCACGCCGAGGCCGCCTACCGGAATGGCGGCGATCAGGGCGGATGCTGCCACCAGCGCGGCGAACACAGCGATCAGTCCCAGGTCGGTGGCGTTCCAGCGGTTCCGGCCCCGGGCGGGGGTGGCGGCTGCGGTGCCGTCGGTTGTCGTCATGGGAGTTCCTATCGCGAGTGTATCGGGGGACCTGCTTCTCATTTTGACTCTACGAGCATGGCGGGGAGCGTTTTTTGTAGGTGCTCCACTAACCGGCGGCCCCGTTGCTGGAGGGCGGCACCAAAGGCTCCCGGGTGCTCCGCAGAGGCTCTCTTGTCATGGGGCGCAGGCGGGGCCGGTAGACTTGGAGAGGCCGTCCTCTCGGCCGCACTGCCCCGGCCCCTTCCAGATACCATCGTTGTGCCGCGGCGTTCCCTGTTGTGAAAGGCCTTAGCTGCATTGATTACCGTCCAGGATCTCGAACTGCGCGCCGGCGCCCGCCTCCTTATGGACCAGGTGAGCTTCCGGATCGACAAGGGAGACAAAATCGGCCTTGTGGGCCGTAACGGTGCAGGCAAGACCACACTGACCCGGGTGCTCGCCGGTGAAGGCCTGCCGGCCGGGGGCAAGGTGACCCGCACCGGCGAGATCGGCTACCTGCCGCAGGACCCGCGCACGCCGGACATGGAGCAGCTGGCCCGTGACCGGATCCTGTCCGCCCGCGGCCTGGACATCGCCGTCGGGAAGCTCCGCGTGGCGCACGAGGAGATGGCCAGTGACGACGCCGACGTCCAGCGCAAGGCGATGAACCGCTATGACCGGCTGGAATCCGAGTTCCTGGCCGCCGGCGGCTACGCGGCCGAGGCCGAGGCCGCCGCGATCTGTTCCAACCTGGCGCTCCCGGACCGCCTGCTGAACCAGCCCCTGAAGACCCTGTCCGGCGGCCAGCGCCGCCGTGTGGAGCTGGCCCGCATCCTGTATTCGGATGCCGAAACGATGCTCCTCGATGAGCCCACCAACCACCTCGACGCCGATTCCATCGCCTGGCTCCGTGAGTTCCTGAAGAACCACCAGGGCGGCCTGATCGTGATCAGCCACGACACGGAACTGCTCGAAGCCACCGTGAACAAGGTCTTCCTGCTGGATCCGAACCGCGCGCAGATCGATTTCTACAACATGGACTGGAAGCGCTACCTGCAGCAGCGCGAAACGGACGAGCGGGCCCGCAAGCGGGAGCGCGCCAACGCGGAGAAGAAAGCCCAGGTCCTCTTCGACCAGGCCAACAAGATGCGCGCCAAGGCCACCAAGGCCGTGGCCGCGCAGAACATGGCCAAGCGCGCCGAGCGTCTGCTGGGCGGACTGGAAGCCGTGCGCGCAACCGACCGCGTGGCCGCCCTGCGCTTCCCGGATCCGTCGCCCTGCGGCAAGACCCCGCTCACCGCGGACGGCCTCAGCAAGTCCTTCGGCTCGCTGGAGATCTTCACCGATGTGGACCTCGCGATCGACCGCGGCTCCAAGGTGGTCATCCTGGGCCTCAACGGCGCGGGCAAGACCACCCTGCTGCGGATGCTCGCCGGCGTCGACAAGCCGGATACCGGCGAGGTCGTCGCGGGTCACGGCCTGAAGGTGGGCTACTATGCCCAGGAACACGAGACGCTCGACGTCGACCGGACGGTCCTGCAGAACATGCGCTCCTCCGCACCTGACATGAACGACGCGGAAGTGCGCAACATCCTGGGCTCGTTCCTGTTTTCGGGTGACGACGTCGACAAGCCCGCCGGTGTGCTGTCCGGCGGCGAGAAGACCCGCCTGGCGCTGGCGACCATCGTCGCCTCGAGCGCGAACGTGCTGCTCCTCGATGAGCCCACCAACAACCTTGACCCGGCCAGCCGCGCCGAAATCCTCGGAGCGTTGAGCAACTACACCGGTGCCGTGGTGCTGGTGAGCCACGACGAAGGTGCCGTTGAGGCGCTCAATCCGGAGCGCGTGGTGCTGCTGCCCGACGGCGTCGAGGACCTGTGGAACGCGGACTACCTGGACTTGATTACGCTGGCGTAGGCCTCCCGGGTGGGCTGGTGCGCGCCCTGCCTTCCGCTTCGCACCGCGCCCGATTTGCCGCGTGCTCGCTCGTACCTCGCTTAGACGCACGCTACACAAATCAGCCGCGCCGCTGCGCTCGTGCTTTGGGCACCGCCGCGTTCGGCGCTCCTGCGGGCGTCACCTTTTCGCCGTCGCTAGCGGACGGGCATTTCCTTGGCTTCGGTGATGCGCTGGAGTTCTCGGTAGCTGATGGAGAACATCGAGTGGTGGTCGCCTGCTCCGGCCCAGAGCACGGGGTGGGCTGACAGGGACTCGTCCAGCAGGGTTTTGATCCTTTGGGGGTGGCCGATGGGTGCTATGCCGCCGACTTCCTGGCCGGTGTGTTCCAGCACGAACCCGGGGGAGGCGCGGCGGATGCTGCCGGTGCCCAGCTGCGCCGCGACCTTCCGGACATCCACCCGGGCGGCCCCGCTGGCCAGGATCAGCAGGGGAGCACCGTCGAGGTCGAACACCAGGCTGTTGGTGATGGCGGCGACGTCGCAGCCCAAGGCGGTGGCCGCGGCAGCCGCCGTCGGGACTGTCGAATCGAACACCGTCACGGTGTCCTCCGCGCCCAGAACGGTCAACGCGCGCTTCACCCGGGCCACCGGCTCCGGAACCACGATGTCCATCCCTCAGAACCCCTGGGCGTCCAGGATGGCGTCTTCCTCTTCCTCCGCGGTCGCGTTCTTCCGCTTCCGGGGGACGGGGCGGCGGCGGGCCACCGGACCGCTGGAGTGCATCACACCGCCCGCCGGGCCTACGCCGCCGGCCTGCGCTTCGGCGTCTTCGGCGTCGATGGCGGCATTGCGGGCCTGCTGGCGGGCGGCGTACCCGAACCCGATGAACATCAGCACACCGAAGGCAAACCACTGCAGGGAGTAGGAGAGGTGTGTGCCCTCCTCGGTGGACGGCTTGGGGAACGGGAAGGGCATTTCCGCCACGGCCGGGTTCTCTGACGCCAGCTGCCCGTACGCGCCCGTCAGCACGGGGTAACCCAGCTCGGCCGCATAGGCGGTGAGGTCAATGGAGGCCAGCTGCCCGTCCGGGGCGCCGCGCTTAAGATCGGGCTCGGCCGGTTTCAGGCGGGCGACGACGGTCACGGTGCCCTGCGGGGGTGCGGGTACCGTGTCCGGCTGGCCAGGATTGTTGTTCCCGATCGGCAGCCACCCGCGGTCGATGACGACGGTCTCGCCGGTTTCCACCCGGAAGGGGACCACCACCTCGTAGCCGGGCTGGCCGTTGAGCGGACGGTTGCGGACAATGCGCTGTCCGGCGACGTCGTAACTGCCCTTCAGCTCCACCTGGGTCCACTCGCGTTCCGGCGCGAGGGAGCTGAACTGCTCCTTGACCTCGGCGAAGGGGACCGGCGCAGCGGAGTAGTTAGAGGTGACACGGCTGATCTCGGCGAGGGTCTCGGCGCGGCGGTCCATCTGCCAGCGGCCCAGTCCGACGCAGGCAGCGGCAAAGATCGCGGCAAGCAGCAGGTATCCCAGCCACTTGCTGGAAAAGAGAAAACGGTACATTCAGCTTGCCCTACCTGCCGGGTTCAGTGCCACAGTTTCCTTCCAAAGCCCGCGGGTCTGCAGGTAATCCTCGAGCCATGCCCGATGCTCTCCGCAGGCCAGCCAGATCTTGCGCCGCTCCGGGGTGTGGATCTTCGGGTTGTTCCAGAGCAGCTGCCATTCTGCGCCGCTCCGGCACGCTTTGCGGGAACAGACGGCATCGGCCGGGCCGGCCGCCCCGCCGTTCCCGGCCAGGTCAAAAAGGTTCACGACGCCGCCCGCCCCTGGCCGGCGTCGTCCCCGGCGTCTCCCGCGCCGCGCTTCGGGAAGTTCTCTGTCGGGGAGTCCTCGTCGTCGACGAGCTCGCCCTGCAGCAGCGTCATCGAGGGGTCGCCCTCCGGGCCGTCCTTTATCGTGGCGGCCGGCGCGTCGAGCTGGGCCAGCGGCGCGTAGTCCAGCAGCGAGTCGGCATGGACCTCCGCCTTGTCACTGCCGTTGGCAATGATGACGGCAAACCAGGGCAGGAACACGGCCCCGATGACCGGGAGGATCTTGAGCCAGCCGTCCACCACAAAAATCAGGATCAGGCACACCATGCGGATGCCCATCGCCACGGCGTACTTGATCATCCGCTGGCGCATTTCTTCAGAGTGCGCCGCGGAGGCGTCCGTGATGCTGTGAACCTCGGAATCACCGGATGGGACGTCCGGGTTCCCGGGCACAGGTCCACCGTGCTGGTTTTTGAGTGTCAAGGCTGTCAGATCACGCTCCCAAAGGCTTACTCCAATTCTCTCACCAACGGCAGGGCCGCCCAAACGCGGCCCTGCCGGGCGCTAAGATCGGAGGCAGGAAAATCCCGCCCCCACCGCGGCGCCGTCCGCCGCAGAATTCCGGAGCCCCACCATGTCTGAAACAGCAACCGCCGGCCGCAGCGTCCTGATCACCGGCGGAAACCGCGGAATCGGCCTCGCCATCGCCGAAGCCTTCCTCGCCAACGGAGACAAGGTGGCCGTCACCTACCGCAGCGAATCCGCGCTCCCCGACGGCATTCTCGGCGTCAAGGCCGACGTCACGGACGAAGCCTCGGTGGACGCCGCGTTCGCCGAAGTGGAAGCGGCCCACGGTCCCGTCGAAGTACTCGTGGCGAACGCCGGCATCACCAAGGACACCCTCCTGATGCGGATGAGCGAGGACGATTTCACCTCAGTCATCGACACCAACCTCACCGGCGCCTTCCGTGTGGTCAAACGGGCCTCCAAGGGCATGATCCGGGCGCGCAAAGGCCGCGTGGTCCTGATTTCCTCTGTCTCGGGCCTCTACGGCGCGCCCGGCCAGATCAACTACTCGGCGTCCAAGGCCGGCCTGGTCGGCGTCGCCCGCTCCCTCACCCGCGAGCTGGGCGGCCGCGGGATCACCGCGAACGTGGTGGCGCCGGGCTTCATCAACACGGACATGACGGCGGAACTGCCCGAGGCAACCCAGAAGGACTACCTGTCCAAGGTGCCTGCCGGACGCTTCGCCGAGGCCTCCGAGGTTGCCAACGTGGTGCGCTGGATCGCCAGCGACGAGGCCTCCTACATCTCCGGCGCGGTCATCCCCGTCGACGGCGGTCTGGGCATGGGGCACTAGCCGGATCACCGGCCCGGACGGCACCTGCCGGGGCAGCCACGTCAGGACTTTTTGCCCTTTGCCGTGTGCCCTCCCGGGTGTGTAATGGGGCTACAGCCCCTCACCGCACCGGGCAGGGGCATGGATCCGGGAGGACAATCATGGCTGAACTTAACAAGTGGGTGCCGTCGGACGTGCTGGAGCCGATCAAGCGTTTCCTGGACGGCGACCTCACCATGTCCCCGTCCATCAAGGTGGAGCAGTTCCAGGACGGCGACACCCTGGTGGTGCGGGCGGAAGTTCCCGGAATCGATCCGGACAGGGACGTCGATGTCTCCGTAAGCGAGGGCATGCTGCACATCCGGGCCGAGCGCGAGGAGAAGATCGAGCACAAGAGCAAGGACGGGTACCGTTCCGAGTTCCGCTACGGCTCGTTCATGCGCAGCGTCGCCCTGCCTCCGGGGGCCAAGGAAGAAGACATCACCGCCACCTACAAGGACGGTGTCCTCGAAGTCCGTGCGCCCGCCCCGGCCACGCCGCCGGACACCACGGCGAAGAAAATCCGGATCGACCACACCTAGCCGGCGTTGGCCCTCGCCTCCCGCAGCCAGTCCAGGACCTCCCCGTCCAGGTCGTCCACCGCATGAAGCTCCAAGTGATGCATCCACACTCCGGGGGAGGGGTGGGCCACCTCTTTGAACCTCGGGGATTCCACGTGCCGCGGGAGCGCGATTGACAGCACGGCCGGGACATCGGAATGCACGTACCGGCCGGGCCACCACACATAGGCGAAGCCCCGCCGCGCCCGGAACGCCACCTGGCTTCTCGTTGCCCGGATTCCGGCCGGCGAAGGCGTGGAAAGCAGCTGCTCCACGGCGCGGAACAGCTCCAAGCCGCGCGGCGATCCGCTGAACAGCTCTTCCGGCGTCGATTCCTCGCTCAGGCCCCGGGGCACGGTGCCTCCCGCTGCCGCTCACTCGGCCATGTCATGCCCGCGAGCCTACGCCCGCGGCGGTGCCGCAACTAGCCTGCGGTAGCTTCTTTGTGGGACCCGAACAACCGAAATGGCCGGCGCCGCTGGCATGATGGACTGCAGACCCACCGTTTTTGGACGTTTGGAACAAAGGAGCTCGTATGGGACTGCTGGAGAACAAGACTGCGATTGTGACCGGTTCATCGCGCGGCATCGGCGCTGAAGTGGCCAAGATCCTCGCCGACGAGGGCGCCGCCGTCGTCGTGAATTACCGCCAAAAGGCTCCGCGTGCCAACAAGGTGGTTGCCGAGATCGAGGCGGCCGGCGGCCGAGCCGCTGCCGTGGGCGCCGACCTCACCACCCAGGAAGGCGTCCAGGCCCTGGCCAGCGCCGCGATGGAGAACTTCGGTTCCCTCGACGTCCTGGTCCTGAACGCCTCCGGGGGCATGGAATCCGGCATGGAGGAGGGCTACGCCCTCAAGCTCAACCGCGACGCCCAGGTGAACATGCTCAACGCCGCCGTGCCGCTGATGCCCGAGGGGTCCCGGGTGGTCTTCGTGACCAGCCACCAGGCCCACTTCATCAACACCGTACCCACCATGCCGGACTACGAGCCGGTGGCACGCAGCAAGCGCGCAGGCGAGGACGCACTCCGCGCCCTGGTTCCGAACCTGGCCGAGAAGGGCATCTCCCTGGTTGTCGTCTCCGGAGACATGATCGAGGGGACCGTCACGGCAACCCTGCTGGACCGCTCCAACCCGGGCGCCATCGAAGCCCGCCGCGCCGAGGCCGGGAAACTGTACTCGGTCACGGAGTTCGCCGCCGAGGTCGCCAAGATGGTCACCGCTGACGTCGAGTCCGGCCACACCGAGTACGTCGGCGGGTCCGACTACTTCGACAAGAGCAACAGCTAAGGACCGGCCGTACAGGCCGAACAAATGGCAATAAAGGAAGGCCGGGGCAAACCGCCCCGGCCTTCCTTGTTGGTCAGCGACCCGCTATTGGGCAGTATCCCTCAGACGCCGGCGATGTGCCGGACGACGTCGAGGTACGGCAGGTTCACGGCGGCGTCCGCCACAGCGCGGACGGCCGGCTTCGCGTTGAATGCGACGCCGATCCCCGCGGCACCGAGCATGTCCAGATCGTTGGCGCCGTCGCCCACGGCAATCGTGTGGGCCATTGGGATGCCTTCCCGGGCGGCCCATTCGCGCAGGTATTTCTCCTTCGCCGCCCGGTCAATCACCTCGCCGATCACTTTCCCGGTCAGGGCGCCGTCGGCGATTTCGAGTTCATTGGCCACCCAGTAGTCGAGCCCCAGTTCCTCGGCAATCGGCTGCAGGATCTGGTTGAAGCCACCGGAGATCACGGCCACCACGTGGCCCGCGGCCTGGAAAGCGGCCACGAGTTCCGCCGCGCCGTGGCTCAGGGTCACTTCGGCACGGACGGAATCGACGACGTCGGCGGGCAGCCCGGCGAGCACCGCCACCCGTGCGTGCAGGCTCTCGGCGAAATCCAGCTCGCCGCGCATCGCGGCCTCCGTCACCTCAGTCACTTCTTCACGCTTGCCGGCGTAGGCGGCCAGGAGTTCGATCACCTCCTCCTGGATCAGGGTGGAATCCACATCCAAGATGAGGAACTTCCGCTGCGCATTCCGGAGCGAGGTGGGGACAATTGCCGTGTCCACTCCGGCGGGGAGGTTTACGGCCGCCGCGCCGCGGAGTCCTGCGAGTGCTGCCTCACCGTCATCCGCCCCGGCGGCCGGGTCAACGCTGCCGTCTGCCGTGTACACCTCGTAGCGGGAGTCGCCGGTGCGCGTTTCGGCGCCGAGGGTCAGTCCCGACGCGGTGAGCAGTGACCGGAGCCGCTGCACCTCGGGAAGGGTCAGTTTCGGGGCATAGCTCACTGCGGTCACGTTGAGGGTCATGGCTACAATCCTAGCGATCAGGCGGATCGGGATCCGAATTCGTTGCGCTCCGGTGACACCTCCGCGGCCCGGCCCAGGGTGCCGGGCCCGCACCCGGGGCGGGCCCGGCGTTCCGGTTATCAGTCGCCCGCTTTTATGTCCTAGTGTCTACTCCTATGAGTGATGTTCTTGAATTGGCCGCCGTCAGCGTTGTGCGTGGGGCAAAAACCCTCCTGGACAAGGTCGACTGGCAGGTCCGGGAAGGGGAGCGCTGGGTGATCCTGGGCCCCAACGGCGCCGGCAAGACCACTCTGCTGCAGATTGCCGCAGCGCGGCTCCACCCCACCACCGGGATGGCCGGCATCCTCGAGGAGATTCTCGGCGCCGTCGACGTGTTCGAGCTCCGGCCCCGCATCGGCCTGTCCTCGGCAGCCCTGGCCAACCAGATCCCGGAACACGAGAAGGTCCTCAACGTCGTCGTGACGGCCGCCTACGGGGTCACCGGACGCTGGCGCGAGGGCTACGAAAAGGACGACGAACGCCGCGCCTTCTCCCTGCTGAACGAGTGGGGCATGGGCCCGCTGCTCAACCGGCCCTTCGCCTCGCTCTCCGAGGGTGAGCGCAAACGCGTGCAGATCGCCCGCGCCCTTATGACCGACCCTGAACTGCTGCTCCTCGACGAACCCGCCGCCGGACTGGACCTGGCCGGCCGCGAGGACCTCGTCTACCGGCTCAGTGAACTGGCCCGCGACGAGGCCGCCCCGGCGATCGTCCTGGTCACCCACCACCTCGAAGAGGTCCCGCCCGGTTTCACGCACGCCATGCTGCTGCGCGACGGCCGTGTGGTGGCCCAGGGCCCGATCGAAGGCGTCCTCACCGCGGAGAACCTGAGCGAGACCTTCGGGCTGCCGCTGGACGTCAGTGTCACCGCCGGCCGGTACACGGCCACCGCCCGCCGCTGAGCGCGCCGCTGACCGCGCGTGGAGTTCCTCAGTAGCGTCTTCATTTTCTTTGCCGGGCTGTGGGCCGGCACCATCAACAGCGTCGTCGGTTCCGGCACCCTGGTGACCTTCCCGGTGCTGATCGCCCTCGGCTACGCGCCCGTCACCGCGTCCATCAGCAACGCGATGGGCCTCGTGGCCGGGAACGCCACCGGCGCGTGGGGCTACCGGAAGGAGCTCACCGGACGCGGAAAGCAGCTGCTTAAACTGCTGCCCGCCTCGCTCCTCGGCGGCATCACCGGGGCCTACCTGCTGCTGCACCTGCCCGAGGAAGTCTTCCACTACGCAGCCCCCGTCCTGATCGTGCTCGCCCTGCTGATGGTGGCCTTCCAGCCCCGGCTGCAGCAGTGGGTCCGGAACCGGGAACAGAACCCCGAGCACGCCATCCGGGACCGCGGCCACGGCGTCCTCCTGTTGGTCCTCGTCTACCTCGCCGGCGTGTACGGCGGATACTTCGTCGCAGCCCAGGGCATCTTGCTGGTCGGGATCCTGGGCGTCTTTATGACCGGGACCATGCAGAACGCCAACGCCATGAAGAACATCCTGGTCCTCGGCGTGAACATCGTCGCCGCAATCTCCTACCTCCTCTTCGCGTTCGGCCGGATCGACTGGACCGTCGTAGGACTGATCGCCGTGAGCTCGCTGATCGGCGGTGTGATCGGCTCCAAAGTGGGCCGCCGGCTGTCCCCGGTGGTTCTGCGCGGGGTCATCTTCGTCCTCGGCCTGGTCGCCCTGGGTTTCATGGTTGCCAACCTGTTCACGTGACCCGGTCCCTTGACTCCTGAACCGCCCCCAAACTTCCGCTGATACCTCCCGCTGAAATGGCCCGCCAGTGACTTTCCACCACCTTGACTCCGCCGACGACCCGCGGGTCTCCGACTACACCCGGCTCACCGATGTGCACCTGCGCAAACTCCGGGAGCCCGCCGAGGGCATGTACATCGCCGAGTCCTCCCGGGTGCTCCGCCGCGCCCTGGCCGCGGGGCACCGGCCGCGGTCATTCTTCCTCGCCGAGAAGTGGCTCGAGGACCTCGCGGACGTCTTCGAGCAGCACCCTGACGTTCCGGTCTATATCGGCTCTGCCGCGCTCCTGGAGGACATCACCGGCTTCCACCTCCACCGCGGCGCGATGGCGGCCATGCAGCGCCCCGACCCGGTGCCGCTGCCCGAGCTCCTGGCCGGGGCGCGCCGGGTCGCTGTGCTGGAGGACATTGTGGACCACACCAACGTCGGAGCGATCTTCCGCTCCGCCGCGGCGCTGGGCGTCGACGCCGTCCTGGTCTCGCCGCGCTGCGGGGATCCGCTGTACCGCCGCAGCGTCCGGGTCAGCATGGGAACGGTGTTCCAGGTGCCGTGGGCCCGGTTGGAGAACTGGCCGGGGGACCTGCAGGCGCTCCGGGACCAGGGCTTTACCGTGGCCGCCATGGAACTCACCGGCGACGCCGTGGACCTCGATGAGCTGGCCGCCCGCCAGCCGGAGAGACTCGCGCTGGTCCTTGGCACCGAGGGCGCCGGGATGAGCGCGGGCACCCTCGCCGCCGTCGACCTCGCCGTGAAAATCCCCATGCGCGCGGGCGTTGACTCGCTCAACGTCGCGGCGGCGTCCGCCGTCGCGTTCTGGGAGTTGCGTCCCAGGGACTGAACGGCAGGGCTGAACCGTTGGGCTGAACTGTTGGGCTGAACTGTTGGGCTGAACTGTTGGGCTGAACTGTTGGGCTGGAGCGCTGGTCAGGCGGCGAAGGCGCTGACTTTCCGCTATGATGGATAGCTGGCCGTCCGGTCCATTCCGCCGGCCATCCCATTCATACCTGGCAACTGGCAAAATCCAGTTGTGCGAACAAAGGTCCAATTATGAAGTCTAATACTCACCCGAAGTACGAAGCTGTTGTTTTCAACGACCTGGCTTCCGGCGTCAAGTTCCTGACCAAGTCCACCGTGTCTTCCAAGAAGACCATCGAGTGGGAAGACGGAAACACCTACCCGGTCATCGACGTCGAAATCTCCTCCGAGTCCCACCCGTTCTACACGGGCAAGCAGCGCATCATGGACTCTGCAGGCCGCGTCGAGCGCTTCAACGCTCGCTTCAAGGGCTTCGGCGGCAAGAAGTAACTTCTTCTCCCCAAGGTCTTTTGGAAAGCCCGCACCGGTGACGGTGCGGGCTTTTTGCGTCCGGCGCCACTGTGCCTCCAGAACGCCCGGGCGTGGCAGGATTAAGGTCATGACGACCCTTCGCCCCGTTCCAGGTCCCAGCAACGCTGACGACGGCGGCACCCGCCGCCACGGGGAGTACAAGGTCCCCGGCGGCAAACTGGTGGTGGCCGACTTCGACGTCGTCGACGGCGTCCTGACGAACGTCTCGCTCAGCGGCGACTTCTTCCTGGAGCCCGACGAGGCGCTGCTGGAGATCAACCGGGCACTCACCGGCCTCCCGGCGGATGCCAGCGCGGCGGACATCTCCGCCGCCGTGGCAGCGGCCCTGCCCGCCGACGCGGTCCTGTTCGGCTTTTCCGCCGACGCCGTGGCGGTCACCGTCCGCCGCGCCCTGGTCAAGGCCACCGGCTGGGCGGACCATCACTGGAACATCATCGGGCCCTCCGTGCTGCCCACCCACGTCAACGTGGCCCTCGACGAGGTCCTCACCGAAGAGGTCGGCGCGGGCCGCCGCAACCCGACGCTGCGGTTCTGGGACTGGGAAGAACCGTCCGTGGTGATCGGCAGCTTCCAGTCCGTCCGCAACGAACTGGATCCCGCCGGCGTCGAACGCCACGGCATCAGCGTGGTCCGCCGGATCAGCGGCGGGGGAGCGATGTTCATGGAAGCCGGTAACTGCATCACGTACTCCCTGTACGTGCCGCAGACCCTGGTGGACGGCGTCAGCTTCGCCGATTCCTACGGCTTCCTGGATGCCTGGGTGATGGCGGCCCTCGAGAAAATGGGCATCAACGCCTTCTACGTTCCCTTGAACGACATCGCCACCGAACAGGGGAAGATCGGCGGAGCCGCGCAAAAGCGGCTCGCGAACGGCGGCATGCTGCACCACGTCACCATGAGCTACGACATCGACGCCGACAAGATGGTGGAGGTCCTGCGGATCGGCAAGGAGAAGCTCTCCGACAAGGGCACTCGGAGCGCGAAGAAGCGGGTGGATCCGCTGCGCCGGCAGACGGGCCTGGCGCGGGCCGAGATCGTCGCGGCCATGATGGACGTCTTCGCGGAACGCTACGCGGCGACGCCGTCGGAGCTCACTGACGGAGAAATCGCCGCGGCCCGGCAGCGGGTCGAGGCCAAATTCGGCACCGAAGAGTGGCTGCACCGGGTCCCCTAAGACCTCGATGTCCCGTCGATTGCTCCGCAACGGCCCTTATGAGCCGTCAAAAGGGCAGTTACGGAGCAGCGGACGCGGTGGGTTAGCTCAGGGCCTGCGCCGTGAGCGAGCGGTGAAGGTGGCTGCGCTGTTCGATAATGATGCGGCGCAGGGCCCGCGGGGCGTCCTGATGCCCGGCAAGCCACTCATTCGTCCGGATGATCACCGGGTGCGAGTCCGGGGTGCCGCCGTCGAGGTCCTGCCCTGCCGGGTAGAGCCCGCGGACAATCCGGCTGGCGATCTCGATGCTGCGCCCGGCCCACACGTCCTCCAGGCATGCGAAATAGCGGTCGATGAAGCCCTGCAGCAGCGCCGCGGGGCCGGTGTTGAAGCCGGCGATGGTCGCGCTGAGGAGCTGGTTGGACAGGGAGGTGCCATGCACCGCCTCAGTCCAGGCTGCCTCCTTGACCGCCGCATCCGGGCGGGCTGCGAGGGCGGTGGCGTGCCCGGACTTGCCGGCGGCGGTGTTGTCCCCGGCCAGTTCCCCGTCGAGCTGTTCCGTGGTGGCCTGCCCGTTGGCGGCGAGGGCGTGCCAGAGGTTCCAGCGGAGTTCCGCATCCACGGACAGGCCGTCGATAACCGTGCTGCCGTCGAGAATCCCGCGGACCAGGTCCAGCCGGCTGCCGTCGAACCGGCTGGTCGCGGCAACGGTGCGTGCCCACGCCAGCTGCTGGTCGGACCCCGGCGCGGCGCGCTGGAGCTCGTCGGCCGCCACGGAGAGGAAACCGCCGCGGACACCGGCCCGCTTCGCCTCCGGGACGTAGCGTTCGATCGCCGTGGACGCGTTGCCCAGGACGTTCAGCAGCACACCGATGCCGGTCTCCGCGGGGCCGAAGCGCTGCACGGCGTCCACATACAGGGCCGACGGCGTGACGGCGTCACGCGCCGAATCCCACAGCGCGGTCCAGCACAGGGCCCGGGCCATCGGATCGGTGAGTGAACTGAGCGAGCTCCGGACCGTGGCTTCGGAGCGCGGGTCCAGCCGCACCTTGGCGTAGCTGAGGTCGTCGTCGTTGACCAGCAGCAGGGCCGGCCGCGGCTTGCCGGCAAGGGCGGGCACGTCCGTCCGGGCGCCGGTCACGTCGGTCTCGACGCTGTCCGTGCGGACCAGGGCGCCGGCGTCGTCCATCTCGTACAGGCCGATCCGCAACCGGTGCGGCCGCGGCTCCTGCCGGCCCGTCGTCGGGTCTTGGGCGTCCTGGTGGAGCGTGACGGCACGGAGGACGCCGTCGTACTCTTCGATCCCGGCGGTGAGGGTCGAGATGCCCGAGGTCTGCAGCCACTGGCGCGCCCAGTCCGCGAGGTCCCGGCCGGAGGCGGCGCTGAGCGCGGCCAGCAGGTCCGCCAGGGTGGTGTTCCCGTAGGCGTGGTCCTTGAAGTACCGGCGCGACCCCTCGACGAAAGCCTCGAACCCCACATAGGCAACCAGCTGCTTGAGCACCGAGGCGCCCTTGGCGTAGGTGATGCCGTCGAAGTTCTGCTTGGCTGCCTCAAGGTCGGGGATGTCGGCGACGATCGGGTGCGTCGTCGGCAGCTGGTCCTGCACGTACGCCCACGCCTTGCGGTTGTTGGCGAAGTTCACCCAGGCTGTGTCCCAGTCCGTGGTGCGGTCCACGCCGAGGGTGCCCATGTAGTCCGCGAAGGACTCCTTGAGCCACAGGTCGTTCCACCACTGCATCGTGACGAGGTCGCCGAACCACATGTGGGCCATCTCGTGCAGCAGGGTGTTGGCGCGGGCCTGGTACTGCGAATCGGCCGCCCGCGAGGTGAAGACGTAGTTTTCCGTGAACGTCACCAGGCCCGGGTTCTCCATGGCGCCGAGGTTGTATTCGGGCACGAAGGCCTGGTCGTACTTGCCCCACGGGTACGGGAAGTCGAAGAGCTCGTTGAAGAAGTCCAGGCCGTTTTTGGTGAGGGTGAAGAGTGCCCCGGGGTCGAAGGACGGCGCCATCGAGGCGCGGCAGTACAGGGCCAGCGGAACGTCCAGGACGGACCCGTCCGTGAGCGTCCCGCGCCAGGAGTCCTCGGCCTTGAAGTACGGGCCGGCCAGCACCGTGGTGATGTAGGTGGACATCGCCTTCGTGGGGGCGAAGTCCCAGCGGCTGGTGTCCGGATCGCTGGTGAGCTGCGTGCGCAGGGTTTCAACGCCGTTGGAGGATACCTGCCAGGCGGAGGGCGCCATGACGTGGAACGTGAATTCCGCCTTCAGGTCGGGCTGCTCAAAGTTGGCGAAGACCCGGCGGGCGTCGGCCGGCTCGTACTGGGTGTAGAGGTAGCACTGGCCGTCCGCGGGGTCGAAGAAGCGGTGCATGCCTTCTCCGGAGGTGCTGTACAGCGCGGTGCCCGTGACCGTGACCTGGTTCTCCGCCTGGAGGTTGTCCAGCCGGATCCGGGAGCCGTCCACGACGTCGGCGCCCGGGAGTCCCTTGCCGTTGAGGAAGACGCTGTGCACCTGGCTGCTAATGAAGTCCAGGAACGTGGAGGACCCGGGTTCGTCAGCGGAGAAGTTGATGACGCTGCGGCTCGTGTACCCGGCGACCTCCGGATCCGCAGCCTGGCGGACGTCCAGGGAGACGTCGTAGCTGTGGGTGGTGATCAGGGCTGAGCGGGTTGCGGCTTCATCGCGGCGCAGGTTCTGGTTCGACACCCAGCTATCTAATCATGAGGAACGCGGCGCCCAGCCCCAGCGCGGCAATCAGCAACCAGGACGCCAAGGCGGCCAGCAATGCCCGCGCCCCGGTGTGGATCAGCTGGCCTACCCGCACCGCCGATCCGAGGCCGAACAGCGCCATCCCCAGCAGGATGTCCTGAAGAACCGCGGCGGCGTCGAGCACGGCGGGGGAGAGCCATCCGGTGGTGCGCAGGGCCGCGAGGGCGACGAAACCGAGGACGAACAGCGGGACGATGGGCGGCCGCTTCAGGCCGGTGCCGGCGTCGGCGGTGCTGCGGTGGTGGAGGCCGGCGGCGGCGACCATGGGGGCCAGGAGGATCACGCGGGTGAGTTTGACGACGACGGCGACCGCCAGCGCCGTGGCCCCGGCGGTCTGCGCGGTGGCCACCACCTGTCCGACGTCGTGCACGGACGCCCCGGCCCAGGCCCCGAAAACCTCCGGGGAGAGGCCCAGCGGCCGGATGAGCAGCGGCAGCACACCGATCGCCAGGGTGCCGCACAGGGTCACCAGGGCCACCGGGAGCACGGTGTCGTGCTGCCGGATCCGGCGCACCGCGGCCATCGCGCCAATGGCCGAAGCCCCGCAAATGGAGAAGCCGGTGGCGATCAGCAGCGACACGTGCGGCGGCAGCCGGAACAGCCTGCTGATGGCGTAGGTTCCGGCGAACGCGGCCAGCACCACGCCCGTGATCAGCAGAAGTGCGCTCCAGCCCAGGCCCAGCACGTCCACGAGGCTGACCTTCAGGCCCAGGACCACGATCCCGGCGCGCATCAGGTGTTTGCCGGCGAAGTCCAGGCCCGGCCGGCCCGGGCCCGCCGTCCAGCCGGACAGCCCCGGTATGTTGGCGGCGAAGAGCCCGAACGCCACGGCCAGGGTCATCGCCGGGAGCACGGGAACCAGGGTGTGGACGGCAAGGGACAGCACGACGGCGGCTGCCGCGGCCAGCAGTCCGGGAACCAGGCCGGGCAGCGGCCGGGCCCTCAGAAGCGGGCGGAGAGTTAACAGTGGCACGCACCAACTTTGCCCCAACCGCTCGGAAAAGCCCGCACGCGCCACGGCGGCCGCCCAGCGGTCAACCCGGGTTTCCCGCCGACTCGACGCCACGCCCGGTCGGTTCCCGCTGCCCGGCGCCACGCTCCAGCGGGCATGGAAATGATTTCGCAACAAAAAGGTGATTGTCTAGTGAGCATGTCTGACCTATTTCAGGATTACTCCGTGGCCGCCGAACGCACCGGCGCCTACGACGAGATGTTCACCCCCGGGCAGGAGCCCAGGAAGTCGTACGGGCAGGTTGCCGGGGCCCTGCGTGAACTCTCGCTCGCTGATGTCACCGCCCGCGCGGATTCCATGGCACGGACCTTCCTGGACCGCGGCGTCACGTTCGACTTCGCGGGGGAGGAGCGGCCCTTCCCGCTCGACATCGTGCCGCGTGTTATCCCGGCCGATGAGTGGACCGTGCTGGAGCAGGGCGTCGCGCAGCGCGTGCGGGCGCTCGAGGCGTTCCTCAACGACGTCTACGACAAAATGGCCGTGGTGACCGACGGCGTCATCCCGCGCCAGCTCGTCACCACCAGCGCCCACTTCCACCGCCAGGTGCACGGCTTCGAGCCGGCCGGCGGCGTCCGCGTGCACATTTCCGGGATCGACGTCGTCCGCGACGCCGCCGGGACCTTCCGTGTCCTCGAGGACAACGTCCGCGTCCCCTCCGGTGTCAGCTACGTCCTGGAGAACCGCCGCGCCATGGCCAAGGGCCTGCCCGAGGCGTTCGGCCAGCAGCTCATCCGGCCGGTCGAGGAATACCCGCGCCGGCTCCTCTCCGCCTTGCGCAAAACGGCACCGTCCGGCGTAGACGACCCCACCGTGGTGGTCCTGACCCCCGGCGTCTTCAACAGCGCCTACTTCGAACACACCCTTCTCGCCGGCCTCATGGGCGTGGAACTCGTCGAGGGACGCGACCTCATCTGCCGCGGCAACCGCGTCTACATGCGCACCACCGCCGGAGAGCAGCGCGTCGACGTGATCTACAAGCGCATCGACGACGAATTCCTGGACCCGCTGCAGTTCCGGGCCGACTCCATGCTCGGCTGCCCGGGCCTGGTCAACGCGGCCCGCGCCGGCGGCGTCACCATCGCCAACGCCGTGGGCAACGGCGTCGCCGACGACAAGCTGGTCTACAGCTACGTCCCGGACCTGATCCGCTACTACCTCAACGAAGAGCCCGTGATCGCCAACGTGGACACGTTCCGGCTGGAAGAGAAGGAAGCCCGGGAAGAGGTCCTGGACCGGCTGGACGAACTGGTGGTCAAGCCCGTGGACGGTTCCGGCGGCAAGGGCCTGGTGATCGGCCCGGACGCCTCCAAGGAGGAACTGGCCGCCCTGCGCAAGCGCGTCGTCGCGGACCCCCGCGGCTGGATCGCGCAGCCGGTCCTGCAGCTGTCCACGGTGCCCACGCTCAGCGGCGACAAATTCGGCCCACGGCACGTGGACCTGCGCCCCTTCGCGGTCAACGACGGCGACGACGTCTGGGTCCTCCCCGGCGGCCTGACCCGGGTGGCGCTCAAGGAAGGGTCCCTGATCGTGAACTCCAGCCAGGGCGGCGGTTCCAAGGACACCTGGGTGTTGGCGGATTCCCCTGAGGTGCCCGTGGAGACCCTGCCCCGCCCGGCCATCACGGTCCGCGAACGGGTCTCCGTCTGGCCCGTCGAGAGCAACTGGCGCGACAGCCAGAAGGAGCAGCAGCAATGATCCCCGGCACCGTGCCACCCGCTTTTCCGCTGCCCTGCCCTTTTCAGATTTCCGATGCGCTGGAGGTAACCGCGAATGCTTAGCCGTATCGCCGAGTCACTGTTTTGGATCGGCCGCTACGTGGAACGGGCCGACGGCACCGCCCGGATCCTCGATGTCCACCTTGAGCGGCTCAACCACCTGCCCATGGAGGAACAGCGCAGCGTGGCGCAGGAGCTCCTGGCCGTGATGGGCGCCCGGGCGCAGAGCGAGGACTTCGGCCTGCCCGAACTGCTCAACGCCCTCGCCTACGACAAGCAGAGCGCCACGTCGATCGCAGGTTCCCTCGGCGCGGCGCGGGAGAACGCCCGCCGAGCCCGGGAAACCGTGTCGTCCGGGCTCTGGGAGAGCCTGAACACCACGTATTACGGGCTCAACCAGCACCGCAAGGACGTGGTGGGCACCTACCGCTTCTGCAACTGGGTGCTGGAACGAACGGCCATGGTCAGCGGCCTGGCGGACACCACGGTCAGCCACGACGAAAGCTGGCAGTTCCTGGTCCTGGGCCGCTCGCTGGAACGCGCCGACATGACCGCCCGGATGCTCTCCACCCGGGACGTGCTCTCCGCCGGGATGTCGTGGGTGAACATGCTCCGCTGCGCCGGCGCCTACGAATCGTTCCTGCGGACCCGCCGGGCAGCCTTTGGCGACCAGCACGCCGCCGAGTTCCTGCTCCTGGACCGCCTGTTCCCGCGCTCCATCGTGTACGCGCTGCGTGACGCCGACGAATGCCTCGCGAAGCTGGACCCCTCGGCCCAGCGCGTCGGCTTCATCAACGACGCCCGGCGGATCGTGGGCCAGGCCCGCACCTTCCTCGAGTTCCACCGCACCGACGACCTGATGTCGGAGTTGCCGGAGCACATGGAACGTGTCCAGAAGGCTGTCTCGCAGGCGTCGGACGCCATTTCCCGTAAGTACTTCAATCAGGCAGACGAACTGGCCTGGGTGGGAGAAGTTTCATGACCCGGCTGAGCATCATCCACAAGACGGCGTACAAGTACAACAAGCGGGTCACGCTCTCCTACAACGAGGCCCGCATGACCCCGCTGACCGATCCCCAGCAGGTGGTGCTGGAGTCCTCGCTGAAGGTCTCACCGTCCCAGGCGTCGCTGAGCAGCTACCGCGACTACTGGGGCACCCGGGTCACCGCATTCGACATGCAGATGCCGCACGAGCACCTGGAAGTCCTGTCCACCACCACGGTCGAGGTGCACCGGGTGGAGCGGATCCCGGCCGAGGCGGACATCGTCGGCTGGGACGTCCTCGTCTCCCCGGACACCCTCAACAAGTTCAGCGACTGGATCCCGCAGTCGCAGCTCACCGGGCCGGGCACCGAAGTGCTCGGGATCATTCCCGGCGTCGTCGGGGACCGCAACCCGCACGAGGCCGCCATGGCGGTCTTCGAATGGATGCGCGGCGAAATGACCTATATGAAGGGCTCCACCGGCGTCACCACAAACGCCGAGCAGGCCTGGAACCAGCGCCAGGGTGTCTGTCAGGACCTGGCGCACCTGGCCATCGGCGCGCTGCGGAGCCGGGGCATTCCGGCCCGGTATGTGTCCGGCTACCTGCACCCGCGGTCGACGGCGGACCTCGGCGAGACGGTCGCGGGACAGTCGCACGCCTGGCTGGAATGGTGGGACGGCGAATGGCGCAGCTGGGACCCCACCAACCACAAACCGGCCGGCGACTTCCACGTGACCGTGGCCCGTGGCCGGGATTACCGCGACGTGCCCCCGCTCAAGGGAATCCTGTCCGGCGGCGGCGGCTCCGCCCTCAGCGTGACGGTGGAGATCACGCGCCTGGCCTGATTCCCCTTTCGCATCCCAGGTTTCGGCATCACCGGGCCAAAGGATCCAGTGACCTTCGGCACTACTGCCGTCGATTCAGCCGTAGCAGGCTGTCAGTGGACCGCGAGGCGAAAGGTGTGAATCGTGACCGAGAAATCCGCATACGTTAACGATGCCCGTGGGTACGCGCAAGGTGAGATTTTCTTGATGAAAGGCCAACCGGCGAGTCTCGATGCCCAGGTGTTCAACACCACCGGGCTCAACCAGTGCCCGCCGGAGCTGTTCGACGCAATCGATGTCGACGCGCTGGCCGGCGAGACGGGGTCGGATACGGTGTGGAAGAACCCGCGCCGGTTCTGGATGATGGATCACTTGACCATCGCCCTGGTCGGCGAACCCCGCGACCTTCAAGGTCTCAAGTTCAACTTTGTGGCCAGGATGCAGATGCCGGTCAACTTCACCCCCGGAGCCGGCCAGGCTGCCCTCGCCTATCGTCCCGGTCAGATCAGCCGGGTCTCCACATACGAATTCCTGGCCGGGCGGCCCGTTTTTTTGCTCCGCTCACCCGAAGGCGTCACCTGGGTTTTGCAGACCTACACCAACCACAAGGCTTCGGACCTCACTGAGGCCGATCTGCCGACGCTCGGTGACCGGCTGGAGCTGGCCGGGGGATGGCAGTTCAAGGCGAAGACGCTCGACCGGGACCTGATCCTGGATACCAACGGGATGGCGCACATCGTCGCCGACGACCTGGAGAACATGTATCAGGGTTGCACCGGGGACGTCGCCAACTTCGACCCCTGGGACTGAACCGCGTGGGCGACACGGTCCGGGTCACCGTCGAGACGTTCGTGCGGGCCGAATCCAACCGCATGATGGCGGCGATCATGGTGGGTGCCGGTGGGGTCAACCGATGGCAGCACATTCGGGTGCCGACGCCGCTCGATCAGCAGACCGTGGTGCGGATGAACCGCGACACACTCTATAGCTTCGCCGTGGTCGACCTCGCCGATGGTGCCACCGTCACCATGCCTGACAGCAGCGGCCGCTACGCCTCGCTAACGGTTGTCAATCAGGACCACTTCATCAACCGCGTCATCCACTCGCCAGGGGACCACAAGCTCACGGCCGCCGACTTCGGTACCCGCTACGTGCTCCTGGTTATGCGCGTGCTGGCCGACCCGGCCGACCCCAGCGACGTGGCTGAGGCGAACGCCATCCAGGACGGCTTGGAGGTGACCGCCGGCTCGGCCGAGCCGCTGAGAATCCCCGACTACGACAAGGAGTCGTTCAACACGGTCCGCGACGCGCTCACCGAACTCGGTCGAACCCTGTCCGGAACGGAAGGGATGTTCGGCTCCCGCGATACCGTCGATCCGGTCCTGCACCTCATCGGCACGGCCGTGGGCTGGGGAGGTCTGCCCGAACAGGAAACGTTCTACCAGATCGTCGAGCCTGGCCTCCCGGTGGGCCGGTACCGCATCGTTGTCCGTGACGTGCCGGTTGACGCATTCTGGTCGATCTCGCTCTACAACGCAGAAGGCTTCTTCGAAGAAAGCAACGAGGGTCGCTGCAGCGTCAACCAGCTCACGGCCCGGAAGGAGACGGACGGTTCAGTTGTCGTCCACCTCGGAGCGTGCTCCGATGGCCGGCCGAACTGCCTGCACCTGATGGACGGCTGGAACTACACCGTGCGTTTGTATCAGCCACGACCCGAGGTCCTCGACGGATCCTGGACGTTCCCGCCCGTCGAACCCGCTGTCTAAGGTCCCGCGCTGACGCCGCAGGACGACGCAGGCACAAGACAGCCCGGGGCCCACATCATCTATGCTCGCGCCGCAGTCCGCGGCCTATCCGGTCCGGAGGCGCTGGTAGTTGTTCTCGAGCTCGTCGAGGACAATCGTGTTTGGCGGGTCACTGTCATAGATGGCCGGCATGACAAGTTCGTTCTCGAGCGTCCGGGTCCGGTAGGTCCATCCCTCCGGCAACGCCAGGCGTTCGTCGAGTGTCGGCAGCTTGTCGACAGTGTTGTCGGGGTCCACTCTCAACGAGGCGCTTTGCATGACGAACACGATTTCCTCAGGGGAAACCAGCTCGTAAACCTCTGAGCCGGCCTCGAAGAACCATGTGGTGGTGCGCTTGGAGACCGTCTCCCGGTAGGGAGTCTGCTTTCCAGCGATGAATGCGTCGAAATCCGGAACGACGAAGGTGCCATACAAATACATGGGCAGGGGGCCGAACATGCTCAGCTTGCCCCCATCGAAGGCCTGACCTTCGAACCGGTCGGCCAGGAATCGGCGCGGACCGTTGAAGCGGACCCCGTCTCCGCCGTGTTCCTTCCTCAGCTTCTCCGGATCGAGTGCCCGGAACCGCGCGTCGAAGTCCTTGTCGGAGACGTCATCGTCCACCCCAAGGGAGTTATAGTAGTGGCCCGATCCTCCGGGCCCGTCTGCATCCCTGTTCATGATGAGGACCTCGGCGTGGTGCTTCCCGCGCGCGTTGTCACTCGAGACGAGAACGGATTGCTCTTCCTTGTCCTGGCTTGTCGCCATGGTGAACTCCGCTACTCGAGGCCGGACCGGGTGGCGTCATCCAGCGGCGTCCACCAGGTCAGCGGGGGGACCACCTTGAAGCGGCGGCCGGTAAGAGTGTCCGGCGTGATCCTGACGAAGTGTTCCTTCTTGCCAGCCTGCCACGGAAACAGCAACAAGCCCACGGTGTCGAGGACCTCCTGCTGGTTCTTCACCGGCGCGGCCTGTCCCTTGATCACCACACTCCAGGCGATGCCGGTGTCAGCGTCAATGCCGTCGGCCTCCAGTGCCACCGGAGTGTCTGCCGTGGCTGCCTGCAGTTTGGTGCCGTCCGCCGTGCGGAACACCAGGGTGCCGTGGTCCACCTTGTAGTTGATTGGGAAGATATCGGGATGGTCATCCACCCACACCGCCAGCCGGCCCACGCTGACGCCGCGTAACAGACGCCAGCATTCGTGGTTGTCAAGATTCTCAACTTCGTGTGCCTGCTGGTTTTTGCCCGGGTTGGGATCAGTACTCATGGCGCCGAGCCTACGCCAGCCCGGCCGGAGCGGGGTAGGGGAAAAGGTCACAATCCCGGGCTGATCGTCCGACTACTCGGGTCTTTGCACCTGCCACGGGGTATTCTGGCTTCACAATCGTCAGCGTTGACGAGCGTCGCGTTCGTTTTTATTGAATTGGGGCCATGAGCATGCATTCAATGGGGGACCGCCAGGACCAGACCGCCACGGAGCCGCAACCCATGGTTGACGGTGTCCTCCGGGGGTTCGTCTCCCGGGCCGAGGAGCTCCTCCAGTCCCAGGAACGGATGGCCGGACTGCTGGAAGCAGTGGTCGCCGTTGCCGAGGACCTCAGCCTGGATGCCGTGCTGGAGCGCGTGGTGGAGTCCGCCTGCCGGCTTCTTCATGCCCGCTATGGCGCCTTGGGCGTCATCGGCGATGACCGCGCGCTGAGCCACTTCATCACGGTAGGCATTGACGAGGAACTCGCCCACCGGATCGGGCCGCTGCCTACCGGCCACGGAGTCCTGGGGCTGTTGATTTCCGACCCACGGCCCCTCCGGCTCCACGACCTGCGCCAGCATCCGGAATCCTACGGTTTCCCGGCGAACCATCCCCCCATGAAGTCTTTCCTCGGCGTTCCTGTGCGTGTCAGGGATGTGGTCTTCGGCAACCTCTACCTGACGGAAAAGGAGGACGGCAGCGACTTCACGGCCGAGGACGAGGGCCTCGCCGTGGCGTTGGCCGCCGCCGCGGGCGTGGCCATTGAGAACGCCCGTCTTTATGACGACTCCCGGCGCCGGGCCCGCTGGCTGGAAGCCTGTATGGACGTTTCCGGGCTTATGCTCAGCAGCGACCGTGATTACACCTCCGGGGGACTGGATCCCATCGCCAGCCGGGCATTGCAGGAATCCGGCTCGCAACTGGCGCTGCTGGTGGCGGCCGCCGGGGACGCCTCGGGCCATATCGTCGCCGGCGTCGCCGGAAAGCGCGGTTCACAGTTCTCGGGCCGGTCGCTGCGACTGGATTCACCGTTGCTGGAAAGTGTCCTCGAAGGCGGGGAACCTGTTGTTCTGGACGACGCCTCCGCGCTCTTCGGAGAGATCGACGGCGGGATCACCGGGCCGCTGCTGGCGGTGGCGCTGAGCACGCAGGGAGCGCATCACGGGCTCCTGGTGCTGGTCCGGGACCCGGACGCACTCCACTTCGCCCGCACGGACATCGAGATGGGTGCCGTCTTCGGTTCCCATGTGGCCCTCGCCCTTGAGCTTGCCCGTGTCCACCGGCTCCGCGAGGAACTGCTGGTGTTCACCGACCGGGACCGAATAGCCCGCGACCTCCATGACCTTGTGATCCAGCGTCTGTTCGCGGCGGGGCTCAGTGTCCAGAGCCTGACCCGCTTCACCAAGGACGAGCTCGCCACGGAGCGGATCCGCACCATCACCGGAGAGCTTGACGAGGCGATCCGGAGCCTGAGGGACACCATCTACTCGCTCAAGAGCAGCAGCGGGGAAACGGAGCTGCTCAGCGGCCGGATCCGGCGGGTGACCCGCAGCTCGGCGAAGTCCATGCCGTTCACCCCGCGGCTGACCCTGACGGGCCCGGTGGACGCCGTCACACCGGATAAGGCCGACAACGTTGTGGCCGTGGTCTCGGAGGGCCTCAGCAATGCCATCAGGCATTCCGGGGCGGACGCCATCTCTGTGTCGGTAGGCGTCGTCAAGGGCCGGGTCACGGTTGTCATCACGGACAACGGCGCAGGCTTCGCGGAACCGGAAAAGCGCAGGGGACTCGCCAACCTGGAAGACCGCGCCAAGATGCTGGACGGCGAATGCACGATCGTCAGCGCTCCGGATGCCGGCACGAGCCTTGAGTGGTCAGTGCCGCTGTAGCATCGCTTCCTGAGCCGCCGTACCCTCGCGCGTCCTGAGCGGGCGCCCTCAGGTACCGCCGCGAGCGGCGGCTGCCGGCCATCAGCTGCCGGCTACCGGCTGGCGCTGTGGGCACGGTTGCCCTCGGGCTGGCCTGAGGGTTGCACCGGCGACGCGGGACCGGCAATGAACACGGCGGCCTGGGTCCTCCGTTCGAAGCCCAGCTTGGCAAGCAGCGATGAAACGTAGTTCTTGACCGTCTTCTCCGCGAGGAACATCTCCGCGGCAATCTGGCGGTTCGTGAGTCCGCCGCCCACCAGCTCCAGCACCCGGCGCTCCTGGGGTGTGAGGGAAGACGTCCGGGGATCCACTTCTTCAGCCTCCACCAGGCTGTCCACGACGCCGGCGGCCACGCCCTCCTCGAAGAGCGACTCGCCGGCGGCCGCCCGGCGCAGTGCTCCGATCAGGTCGGTGCCGCCGATTTCTTTCAGCACATAGCCGCGCGCCCCCGCCAGGACGGCGCCGCGCAGCGCTTGTTCGTCGTCGAAACTGGTCAGGATGATGCAGTTCAGCGACGGATCCACCGAACGCACGTCGCGGCAGACTTCAATGCCGGTCCCGTCCGGAAGCCTGGCATCGAGCACACATACGTCAGGATGCAGGGCGGGGATCCGGCGGGTTGCCTCGACGGCGGAGCCTGAACTTCCCACCACCTGAAAGCCTTCACCTTCAAGGAGTTCCTGAAGGCCGCGTCGGACTAGTTCGTGGTCATCCAGGATGAAGACTCGTATGACAGCCCGCGCCCCGTCGGGTGCAGTGAGACCTGCGTCTGCCCAGGCAATCATGATTCTCCCTCCGGCGGCTTGCGCTGCCATGTGTGGTGCGGTGGTCCCCAGCCTGTCCGCAGATCATACCTGCGTGTCCGCTGACTCCATTGTCGCCGACCCGGGCGCCGCTGTCGCCGGTCGCCCGGACCTCGCGCGAACTGACGGTCCCTGCGGGCTGCCCCCGCGAGTGGTATACGATCCCGACCAATGCAATTCTTCCCCCTGCCGGCAACCCCGACAAGGGTCCTAGGTCCCGCCGGGTTGGGTCCTGCAGACCGCCCACAGGACATACGACCCTAGCCGTCGTCGCGGCTGGTCCGCCATTGTAGGCTGGACGCGTCAACCGCACGACGAAAGGACCAGCAATGACCGAAGCCAGGGACATCCGGACCATCGTGGTGGGGGTTGACGGTTCCGATGCCTCGGTGGAGGCGCTGCGCCAGGCACAAAGCCTCGCCGGACCTCTCTCGGCCACGCTGGTCGCCGTGGCCAGTTGGGATGTTCCTCCCGTGTACGACGGTTACGTCGCGATGGGGATCGACGACTTCGACGTCAGGGCCGGCGAAATCCTGCAGGAGACAGTGGACAAGGCGTTCGGGGCGGAGAGGCCTGTCAACGTCGAAACGCGGCTGGTGCAGGGTCACCCGCGGTACACCCTGATCGAGGCAAGCCGGGACGCCGACCTGGTGGTGGTGGGCCGCCGCGGGCACGGCGGGTTTGGCGGAATGCTGATCGGGTCCGTGAGTTCTGCACTGGTGGCACACGCCCATTGCCCCGTCCTGGTGGTCCATTCACCGGAGTCGAAGGCGGCAAAGGCCGCCAAGTAGGCAGGGCCCGGCCCGCTGATTGAACCGGGCCTTCTTAGAACGGCGCCCTGTTCGAACGGCGCCTTATTCGAACGAGGCCCGTCGGGGATCGGAGAGCCGGGTGGTCCACAGGTCAGGCCGGTTGACTTTGAACCGGCGCCCGGTCATGGCCTTGGGCGCAAGACGCACGTAGTAGTCCTTGTCGCCCGGCTGCCACGGCTCAAGCAGCTGTTCGTCCACGGCGTCCTTTTCCTTCTGGCTTTCGATCAACTGCGCCTCGCCGCGGGCCACAACGCTCCAGGCCTGCTGCTCGTGGGCGTCGTAGCCGTCAATCTCGAAAGCGACCGGCTTGGCCGTCATCGCTGCCCACAGTTTGGACCCGCCGGCGGTGCGGAACACAATGGAGCGGCGCTCCAGCGCGAAGTTCACGGGAAAGATCTCCGGATGGCCGTCCACGATCAGGGCGATCCGCCCCACCACTTCTGTTTCCAGCAGCGTCCAGCACTGGTCAAGGGACAGTCCGAAATCGGGCGCAGGCGTGGTCTCTGTGTTCATGTGGACCCACGTTACGTTCTGCCCCGGCACCCCATTAGGGCCATAAGGCCCGCCCCGGGCCCCCATACCCAACGACGCCGGACGCCGCCCGACGTCGCCGGGCGCCAGCGCCTACCAGGGGCTCGGCTTGTAGTCCTTGAGGAAGACGCCGTACTGGTCTTCGCCTGACTCGCCCATCACGATCGGATCGTAGACCCGGGCGGCCCCGTCAACGAGGTCGAGAGGGGCGTGGAAGCCCTCCTCCATGAGGCGGACCTTGGTGTAGTGCGGGCGCTCGTCGGTGATCCAGCCGGTATCGACGGCGGTCATGAGGATACCGTCTGAGTCCAGCATCTCCTGGGCACTGGTCCGGGTCATCATGTTCAGCGCGGCTTTGGCCATGTTGGTGTGCGGGTGGCCCGGGCCCTTGTAGGCGCGGGAGAACTGGCCTTCCATGGCGCTGACGTTCACGATGTACTTCCGCTTCGCGGTGGAGCGTTTCATCGCCCCGCGGAGCCGGCTGACGAGGAGGAAGGGCGCGGTGACGTTGCAGAGCTGGACTTCGAGCATTTCGAGGGGGTCGACTTCATCCACCACCTGGGTCCAGCTGTTGATGGCGGCCAGGTCCGGGACCAGGCCGCCGGCGTCGATGGCGGTGCCGGCGGCGATCCGCTCCAGCGATGCGGAGCCGGTGGAGAGCGCCAGCGAGGTGATGGCGTCCCCGGCCAGCACCGGGTGTTCCAGGACGGTGCTGGCCAGGGCCAGCGGGTGCTTGTCGTGGGCGTGGCCGAAGGTCACGAGTTCAGGGCCGCCGTTGGCGGCCTGCAGGGCCTCGGGCAGCGGCTCGTCCTCGGCGTCGACCAGCGGCTTGTACGCGTTGCCGGAGCGTCGCACGGTCTGGGCCGCGTTGTTGATGATGATGTCGAGAGGACCGGCGGCGTCCAGGGAATCTGTCAGCGCCATCACCTGGGCGGGGTCGCGCAGGTCGATGCCGACGATCCGCAGCCGGTGCAGCCAATCGCCGCTGTCCTCCATGGCGGCGAAGCGCCTGGCGGCATCCTTGGGGAAGCGGGTGGTGATGGTGGTGTGGGCGCCGTCGCGGAGCAGGCGCAGCGCGATGTACATGCCGATTTTCGCCCGGCCGCCGGTGAGCAGCGCACGGCGTCCCGACAGGTCCGTCCGCGCGTCCCGCTTGCTGTGGCTGAAGAGCGCGCATTCCGGGCACAGCTGGTGGTAGAACGCATCCACCTGGGTGTAGTGCTGCTTGCAGATGTAGCAGGGCCGGGACCTGATGAGGTGTCCGGCGATGCTCCCCGTTGTGGACGGGGCGAGCTTGTTGCCGCGGGTTTCGTCGTCGATCCGGTCCGGGGCGGCTGTCGCCGTCTGGGCGATCACGGCACGGTCGGCCTCGGCGATCAGGTCCCGCTTGCTGACCCGGCGGTGACGCTTAACGGCCTTGAACATTTTGCCGGTGGCCCGGCGCACCGAAATATAGTCCGGGTGCTCCTCGTCGTAGACGTGGATGCTGTTCAGGACCTTGAGGCAGGCCTGGATTTCCTCGGGGGTCAGATCGGACTGCAGATCGGGGGAGCTCATTCCCCCAATTTTACAGCCTGCGCGGGGCCCGGACCGACGCCGGCGCCGGGCTCCCGCACTTCATGAATCCCCGCTAAGGGAAGGCTCAGTGGTCCTTCGGGGACCCCGCGCCTTGGACGCCCACTGCGGCGGCCTGGACCTCGGCGACCTTGTCCACGGATTCCCTCATGGCGGGCCAGTTCTCCGTGGCGGCACGGACGGCGTCGGGCACCAGGATAAGGTTGGCGGCGGACAGGGCACGTTCGGCCTCTCCGGGTTCGGGCACGAACTGCCCCTTCGACAGGACGGTGATGCCCGATTCGGTGACCTTGAAGCCGCGGGACCGGTCCAGGTCGGCGTCGAGGCCGATTGCGGCGCCCGCCGGGACCTTGACGTTCTTGTCAATGATGGCGCGCTTGACCACAGCCCCCTCACCGATGTTGACCTTGTCCATGAGGACGGAGTCCAGGACCCGGCTGGCGGTCCCGACGTAGACGTCGTTGGACAGGACGGAGCCTTCCACGATGCCGCCGGAGATCACGACACCGCTGGCGACGATCGAATCCAATGCGGTGCCCACGGTGTTCTTCTGGCCGCGCACGAACTTGGCCGGCGGGGAGATGCTCTGGCGCGTGTAGATGGGCCATTCCGAGTTGTACAGGTTGAAGACCGGCACGGGCGAAATGAGGTCCATGTGCGCGTCGTAGAACGAGTCGATGGTGCCGACGTCGCGCCAGTACGTGCGGTCGCGTTCGGTGGAGCCGGGGATCTCGTTCAGCGTGAAGTCGTAGACGCCGGCTTCTCCCTTGTCCACGAAGTAGGGAATGATGTCGCCGCCCATGTCGTGCTTGGTGTCCAGGCGCTCGGCGTCGACGTGCAGCGCTTCGACCAGGGCATCGGCGTCGAAGACGTAGTTGCCCATCGAGGCGAGGAACTGGCTGGGATCGGCGGCCAGGCCCGGCGTGGAGGAGGGCTTCTCGACGAAGGCCGCGATCTTCTCCGGGTTCTCCTGGTCCACTTCGATGACACCGAACTGGTCGGCCATGTGCAGCGGCTGGCGGACGGCGGCAACGGTGGCCTTGGCGCCGCTGGCGACGTGCTGGTCCACCATCTGCGCAAAGTCCATCCGGTAGACGTGGTCTGCGCCCACAACCACCACGATGTCCGGGTTGGCGTCATGAATCAGGTTCAGTGACTGGTAGATGGCGTTGGCGCTGCCGAGGAACCAGCTCTTGCCCACGCGCTGCTGCGCCGGGACCGAGGCGATGTAGTTGCCCAGCTGGGTGGACATCCGCCAGGTCTCGGAAATATGGCGGTCCAGGCTGTGCGACTTGTATTGCGTCAGCACAACGATCTGCAGGTAGCGGGAATTGACCAAATTGGACAACGCAAAGTCAATGAGCCGGTAGCTTCCCGCGAACGGCACGCCGGGTTTGGCCCGGTCCGCCGTCAGTGGCATGAGCCGGTTTCCCTCGCCGCCTGCAAGGACAATAGCCAGAACTTTCTTATTCGGCATGGTGATCGCTCCTGAACGCCTTTGTACTTCCCCAAAACAGTCCGGCACGCCCGAACGTCTTCACACTAGATCAGTTCCACCGTAACGACTACCTTGGGGTTTGTGCGTATAGACATTGTGACCAAAGAATTCCCGCCCGAAATCTATGGCGGCGCCGGGGTCCACGTGGCCGAACTCAGCCGGGTGCTCGCCCAGCACGTGGATCTGCAGGTGCGCGCCTTTGGCGCGCCCCGTGAACCGGGGTACCACGGAGCGACGGTCACGTCCTACGCCGTGCCCGAGGACCTCACCGGGGCGAACGCCGCGGTGCAGACCCTGGGCGTGGACCTGCGGATCGTCCCGGACATCGCGGGAGCGGACCTGGTGCACTCGCACACCTGGTACGCCAACATGGCCGGGCACATCGCTTCGCTGCTGCACGGCATTCCGCACGTGCTCAGTGCGCACAGCCTCGAGCCGCTGCGTCCGTGGAAGGCTGAGCAGCTCGGCGGCGGCTACGCGCTGTCCTCCTGGGTGGAAAAAACCGCCTACGAGGCCGCCTCCGCGATCATCGCCGTCTCCGAGGGCATGCGCCAGGACATCCTCCGCAGCTACCCCGAGGTAGACCCCGCCAAGGTCAAGGTTGTCCACAACGGGATCGACGTGAGCCTCTGGAACCGGGACGAGGACGACGACGTCGTCCGCGCCCTGGGGATCGATCCCGCCCGGCCGAGCGTGGTTTTCGTAGGCCGCAATACACGCCAGAAGGGCGTGCCCTACCTGCTCCGCGCGGCCGCCAAGCTGCCCGCCAACGTGCAGCTGGTGCTGTGCCTCGGCGCCGCGGATACCCCCGAGCTCGCGGCCGAAACCGCCCGCCTGATCGAGGAGCTGCAGACCCAGCGCAGCGGTGTGATCCTGGTGGAGCGGATGCTGCCGCGGAACGAACTCATCCAGGTCCTCAGCCACGCCACAGCGTTCGCCTGCCCGTCGATCTACGAGCCGCTCGGCATCGTCAATCTTGAGGCCATGGCCTGCGGCGCCGCCGTTGTGGCCAGCGCCACCGGCGGAATCCCCGAGGTGGTCCAGCACGGCGAAACCGGCCTGCTGGTGGACGTCGAGCAGGTCACGGACGGGACCGGCACTCCGCTGGACCCGGAGAAGTTTGTCACCGAATTCGCCGCCGCCCTGACCGAGGTGGTGTCCGATCCCGAACGGGCCCGGGCCATGGGCCAGGCCGGACGCCGCCGGGCGGAGGAGCACTTCTCCTGGGAATCGATCACGGAAACCACGCTTGAGGTGTACCGCTCGGTGCTCCCCAAGGGTTCCTGACCCGCTGTCTCCAGAGAACAGACGACGACGGCGCCGCCCCGGAATGGGGGCGGCGCCGTCGTCGTTTTCCGGCCGGGTCAGGCGCGGCGCTTGTCGATTCCCTGGGTCTTTTGCCCGCGGGTCTTTCGGGCCAGCAGGATTTTCTCGTCCACCGGAGCGTCGCCGCTGGCGCGCTGCCGGCGGAAGTACTCGCGTGCCTCGTCCTGGCGGACCTTTTCGGCGCCCGTGGCGATCTCGGCGCGGAGATGTTCAGGGCCGAAGCCGAAAGCGTCCACCAGGTCCAGGGCGTGCGGGCGGATCTTCACCAGCAGCCGGTTGATGTAATCGCCCACGGTCCGGGCGCGCTGCATCGAGAGCCGGCCGTTCATCAGGTACCAGGACAGGTTCTCCTCGATCAGGGACAGGCCGAACAGATCGCGCAGCCAGGTCAGGACCTTTTTGGTTCCCGGGTCCGTGACCTTCCCCAGCGCTTCGGTGAAGGCTTCCCACTGCAGCAGTTCGGCGTGTGCCTGGGCGGCTTCGATGAGCTCGTTCTGGTGGCTGTTGAACAGCGCGGCGCCCTGCTGCTGCGGCAGCTTGCCGGCGCCCTTCAGGGCCGAGCCGACTTCGGCGACCATGGTCTGGACCCGGTCGGTCAGCAGCGCGCGCTGGCTCGCTTCGTCCTTGAGCGCGATGGCCGCTCTCTGCACAGACCCGGTGTCCGCCATGAACTGTGCCACCCCGCGCAGGCCGGTCCGGTGGATGGCGGCGTCGGTGGCCTGGCCGACGACGTAGCGGGCCAGCACCCCGAAGTCCACACTGCGGAATTCCTTGGCGTAGTCGGCAAGCAGCCGCTTGGCAACAAGCTGCAGCAGGACGGTGTTGTCGCCCTCGAAGGTGGCATAGACGTCCAGGTCAGCACGGAGCGAGGCGAAGCGGTTCTCGATCAGGAAGCCGGCGCCGCCGCAGGCCTCGCGGCATTCCTGCAGGGTGTCGAGGGCATGCCAGGTGCTGAGCGGCTTGAGCGCTGCCGCGAGGGTTTCCAGGTCCTGGCGGTCCTCGTCCGTGTCGGTGCGGCCGGAGAAGACGTCGTCGAACTTCTGCAGGAGCTGTTCGCTGGCGAAGCCCGCGGCGTAGGTGGTGGCGAGGCGCGTGAACAGCCGGCGCTGGTGCCGCTGGTAGTCCAGCAGCACTTCCTCGTCGGTCTGGGAGGAGGCGTTGAACTGGCGGCGCTCCGTGGCGTACTGGATGGCAGTCTTCAAGGCGAGCTTTGACGCGGTGACGGCGGCGCCGTCGAGAGAGACGCGGCCCTGGACCAGGGTGCCGAGCATGGTGAAGAAGCGGCGGCCAGGGCTGGTGATGGGGGAGCTGTAGGTGCCGTCGGCGTCGACGTTGCCGTAGCGGTTCAGCAGGTTGGTGCGCGGGATCCGGACGTGCGTGAAGTGCAGCCGGCCGTTGTCGATGCCGTTGAGGCCGCCCTTGACGCCGTCGTCCTCGCCGCCGATTCCGGGCAGGAACTCCTTGGTTTCAGGGTCGCGGAGGTCCATGTAGAAGGCGTGGACGCCGTGGTTTACTCCCTGCGTCACCAGCTGGGCGAAGACCACCGCGGCGAGGCCGTCCATGGCGGCGTTGCCAATGTAGTCCTTCCACGCGGCACGGAACGGCGTATGCACCACAAATTCCTCCGTGGCCGGATCGTACGTGGCGGTGGTGGCGATGCTGGCAACGTCCGAGCCGTGCCCGGTCTCCGTCATGGCAAAGCAGCCGGGAATGTCCAGGCTCATGATGCCGGGGAGCCATTTCTCGTGGTGTTCCGCGGAACCGAGGTGGTTCACGGCGGAACCGAACAGGCCCCACTGGACGCCGGCCTTGATCTGGAGTGAGGGATCGGCGATGACGAGCTCCTGGAAGCCTGCCACGTTGCCGCCGTGCTCGTCGGCGCCCCCGACGGACACGGGGAAAGCACGGTGCACCGCGCCGTTTTCCACCAGGATCTTGAGCTGGCCGAAGACACGCCCGCGGTGCTCGGTGTGGGTCAGGCCCTCTGTTTTGTACAGCTCCGGCCGGCCTGCGAGGTTCCGGGCGGCACGGCGGGTCTCGGCCCACTTGCCCAGGAGCAGCTCGCCCAGGGCCGCGACGTCGACGACGGGGGCCGGCGCCCCGGAGGAGTTCCACGCGGCGGCCGGCGCTGACGTGTTGCGGACAGCGGCGTTGCGGGCTGTGTTGTTGGGGGCTGACTTGTTGGGGGCTGCGCCCGACGGGCGGTCTGCGAGTTCGGTCATGTCGATTCCTTCTTTGGTTCTGACAAGGGCGGTGCTGAAGTTGGCGCTGGCGGGCTCGGGGCGGCTGCGCGCAGCTCTGGGGCAAGGCCGAGGCACAGCCAGTCGGTAATCTGGCGTGCCATCGCTTCCTGGCCGGGTTTGGACGGGGACTCCGGGCTGGCGAGCCATTGTTCGCCGGCGTTCCGGACCAGGCCGATCGCCGCGTTCGGCCAGTAGCCGATCACGGCCTCCCGCCCCGCCGAGTCGCCCAGGTGGTCGCGCATGGGGCGGGCGATCATATCGCTGATCGCCGCGAAGAAGTGGCCCAGAGCGCCGGCGGTGGCGATGGTGCCGTTGGTGGCTCCGGTGTCGCCTGGGGTGTAACGCGTCACGAAGGCGTACACGTTCGGGCTGGTCTCAGCCATCTGAAGGTACGCGGAGACCATCGCGAACAGTCCCTCGCGGGGAGTCTGCGCGCTCTGCGCGGCCTCCTGTATCCGGCGCTGCATCTGGCTCAGCACCACTTCACCCACGGCCTGCTGCAGCCCGGCCTTGTCCCCGAAGTACCGGTAGAACACGGATTTGGAGGTGCTCGCCGCGGCGGCGATGTCCTCCATGGACGCATCGCTGCCGAGCGCGTGCACGGCCCTGCGGGCTGACTTGATGAGCTCCCGGCGGCGCTCTTCGCGGTGCGACTGCCAGCGCGAGGCTCGGCCGTCCACACTGCCACCGCCGGCAGCGGGGGAGCCGGCGGCGCTTCCGCCTGGAAGGTCTGACTGGGGGATGTTCACGATACCCAGCGTATCAGGTACGCTGGGTATCGGTAACCCGCTTTGATCAAAGGAGACAGCCCATGTCCGTCAACGGACAGTCCGCACCCGGACCAAAGGAACCGACCCGCGCAGCGACGCCCCCGGCAGCCAAAGGCACTGGCACACCGGCGGCAGGATCGGGCACGGACCTTGCAGCCGGCGCAGCAGCCGGACCCGCCGCTTCCCAGCTCCCGCAGGTTCGCAGAGCGGTCATCGTGGGCGGCAACCGCATTCCCTTTGCCCGGACCGGGGGCGCCTACACCAAGTCCTCCAACCAGGACATGCTGACAGCAGCCCTGGACGGACTCATCGCCCGTTTCGGGCTGCAGGATGAGCGCATCGGGGAAGTTGCCGCCGGCGCCGTGCTCAAACACTCCCGTGACTTCAACCTGACGCGTGAAGCCGTGCTCGGCTCCGCACTCTCCGCGGAGACGCCCGCCTACGATCTGCAGCAGGCCTGCGCCACCGGGCTGGAGACAGTCCTCGGCCTCGCCAACAAAATCAAGCTCGGCCAGATCGACTCAGCCATCGCCGGCGGCGTGGACTCCGCCTCCGATGCTCCCATCGCTGTGAGCGAGGGCCTGCGCGAAGTGCTCCTTGACCTCAACCGTGCCAAGACACTGCCGCAGCGTCTCCAGGTCCTCAGCCGGCTCCGGCCCAAGGACCTCACGCCGGATGCCCCCAACACCGGCGAACCGCGCACCGGGCTCTCCATGGGAGAGCACCAGGCCCTCACCACGGCGCAGTGGAAGATCACCCGGGAGGCCCAGGATGAGCTGGCCTTCAACAGCCACCGCAACCTCGCCGCCGCCTACGACGCCGGCTTCTTCGATGACCTGCTCACCCCTTACCGCGGCCTGACCCGGGACTCCAACCTGCGCGCCGACACCAGCCTCGAAAAGCTGGCCACCCTGAAGCCCGTTTTTGGCAAGAGCCTGGGTTCCGCGGCCACCATGACGGCGGGCAACTCCACCCCGCTGACTGACGGCGCGTCCACCGTGCTGCTCGCCTCGGAGGAGTGGGCCGACGCCCACGACCTGCCGAAGCTGGCCACGGTGGTGGACGGCGAGGCGGCAGCCGTCGACTTTGTCCACGGCAAGGACGGCCTCCTGATGGCACCCGCCTTCGCCGTGCCGCGCCTGCTGGCCCGCAACGGACTCAGCCTCGAGGACATCGACTTCTTCGAAATCCACGAGGCATTCGCCGGCACCGTGCTCAGCACCCTGGCAGCGTGGGAGGACGAGGAATTCGGCCGCACCAGGCTGGGGCTGGACGGGGCCTTCGGCAGCATCGACCGCACCAGGCTCAACGTCCACGGGTCCTCCCTCGCGGCGGGCCACCCCTTCGCGGCCACCGGCGGGCGGATCGTCGCTTCGCTGGCGAAGATGCTCCACGCCAAGGACCGCGTGGACGGCCGTCCGGCCCGCGGCCTCATCTCCATCTGCGCCGCCGGCGGCCAGGGCGTCGTCGCCATTCTTGAAGCACACTAGGGGGATCCGATGACCGACAAATACACCCAATTCGTGAGCCGCGCCCCGGGCCGGGACATTGCCCGGAAACTCGGACTGCCCCAGCCCGTGGTGTTGAGGCGCCACAAGCCGGGCCAGCCGCTCATCACCGAGCCCGTTCTGGTCCAGGGGACCGGCACGGGAGCCGACGAGCTGGCCGCCACCCTGCTGGCCTGGGATCTCGATGTGCGCCGGCATGCCGTGCCCAAAGAGAAGCTCGGCGCCATCATCCTTGTGCTCGACGAACTGGCCCGCCCCGAGGACCTGGCCCGGCCCGTGCTCACCGCGGCCACGTCCCTCCGCGACCTGGCACCCAATGCCCGCGTCATCACCGTCTCGCGTGCCGCATCCGACTCTGCAGATCCAGCCGCTGCCGCGGCACGTCAGGGAGTGGACGGGCTCGTCCGCTCGCTGGCCAAGGAACTCCGCGCCGGTGCCACCGCCAACGGCATCCTGCTCGCAGGCGGGGCCGGCACCACCAGCCCCAGTACCCTCGGGGCCCTCCGGTTCTTCCTGTCCGGCCGTTCCGCGTTCGTCGACGGCCAGTTCCTCACCGTCAGCTCCGCGGAAGGACAGCTGCCGGCCGACGCCGAGAAGCCGCTGGCGGGCAAGGTCGCCGTCGTGACCGGGGCCGCGCGGGGAATCGGCGCCGCGATTGCGCGCACCCTGCGCCGCGACGGCGCCACGGTGGTCGTCGTCGATATCCCGGCGGCAGGGGACCACCTCGCCGCGGTGGCCAACGAGGTGCACGGCACCGCCCTGCAACTGGACATCACCCGGGAGGACGCCGGAGAGCGGATCATCGAGCACGCTGTGGAACGCCACGGACGCCTGGACATTGTGATCCACAACGCCGGCATTACCCGGGACAAGCTGCTGGCCAATATGGACCAGAGCCGCTGGGACTCCGTGATCGCGGTCAACATCGCCGCGCAGCTGCGGATCAACGAGGCGCTGCTGGCCTCGGAGCATTTCCGGAACTCACCGCGGATCGTCTCCGTGGCCTCCACCAGCGGAATTGCCGGCAACCGCGGCCAGACCAACTATGCCGCCTCCAAGGGCGGTGTGATGGGTATGGTCCGGGCCACGGCTCCACTGCTCGGGGTGCACGGCGGTTCCATCAACGCCGTCGCCCCGGGCTTCATCGAGACCGAGATGACCGCGAAGATCCCCTTCGCCACCCGCGAGATCGCCCGCAGGCTCAACAGCCTGCAGCAGGGCGGCAAGCCGGGCGATGTGGCTGAAGCCATCGTGTTCCTGGCCAGTGACGCTGCCGGCGGCGTCTCCGGCGAGGTCCTGCGCGTCTGCGGCCAGAACCTGGTGGGAGCATGAGCCCATCCGGGCCCGTCATCCTCGGTGAGATGCCGTCGCTGTCGAAGCTGTACGTGAACGCGGCCGCCACCGCCGCCCGCCGCCGGGTGTTGGGCACCCATGCGGGGAACGGGCTTCCGGAGGCACGGCACGAGGTCCGCGGGGTGAAGGCGGCGGTGGAGAACCTCACCGCTTACCAGCACCTGATCGGGGAGACGGCCAGCGATGTGCTGCCGGCCGGCTTCATCCACGCGCTGGCGTTCCCGCTGGCCATGAGTGTGATGAACCGGGATGACTTCCCGCTGCCGCTGCTGGGGATGATCCACCTGCAAAACCACGTGGTGCAGTCCGCGCCGCTGCGGTTTACGCAGGCCCTGGACGTCCGGGCGTGGACGGAGAACCTGCGGGGCCACCGGTCCGGCACCCAGCTTGATGTCGTCACCGAGGTGGGTTGTACGGGGGAGGACGCCGTGAGCTGGCGCGGTGTTTCGACTTACCTGGCGAAGGGCGTTTTCCTGCCCGGCCTCGACAAGACCACGGCTGCTTCGGCGGCGGCGGACTTTTCGGCGCCGGATCCCACTGCGTTGTGGCAGCTGGGCGTCGATACCGGGCGGGCCTACGCCGCCGTGTCCGGCGATTTCAACCCGATCCACCTGAGTGTCCTTTCGGCCAAGGCGCTGGGCATGCGGCGGTCCATTGCGCACGGCATGTATCTCGCGTCGAGGGCGCTGGCGGACGTGGGCGCCGTGAAGGGTGAAGCTTTCAGCTGGGACGTGGCCTTCGAGGCGCCGGTGTTCCTGCCGGCCCGGGTGGCACTGGACATCAGTTCCGTCCAGGACACCGCGGGGGCGTGGCAGCGCTCGGGCTATGTCGCCTGGAACGCGCGTTCCGGACGCCGGCATTTCAGCGGATCGGTTGCCGCGCTCTAGCCGCGACGGCAGACAGAGGGACAGCCGGCAGAAGGACGGCAGACACAAGGCCGACGGCGGCGCCCTCCCCGGAAGGGGAAGGCGCCGCCGTCGTTGTCCCGTCTATTCGGCTATTGATTGTTCGTCGCCGGAACCGCGCTGGTCCCTGTCTGCTGACTCCTTCACCACACGCAGCATCCGGTGCAGGCTCAGCAGGATCGATTCGACGGCGCTGGGAGCACCCGTGGCCGTTTCCTCGCTGCCGACCCTTGCCGTCAGGGCCTTGACGATGTCGTCGGCCTCTGCGCTCAGCTCCGCCCGCCGCTCCGGGCTTTCCTCCTCCTCGACCGCCCGGAGGACGTCGCCGACGGCCGCCATGGCGTCGGCGAGCGGCGCGGCGTATTCGTCCGGCACCACAAAGGGGGTGTCCTTGGCCCAGATGACGTCCGAGAGCACCTGGGTCACGTCCTGGACGTGGAAGGTCACCCGTTCCAGGTCCCGCAGGTTGCGGTAGTCCTGGTCGATGTCGCGGGGATGGAGCCGGCGCCGGGGGTTCGCCCGCCGGCTGGCGTCCGCTTTCTCCACCGCCAGGCGGACGGACCGTGCGGACGCTTCAAGCGCGTCGGAGCGTTTTGACCAGTCTTCGTGCTCCGGGGGCCAGCTCTCCTTCAGCGCCTTGGCCATGTCCCAGAGCTGCTGGGCGAGCGCCAGGCGCAGTTCGGCGATGCTGAGTTCGGCGGCGCGGAAGTGCAGCGGCGGGAACACCAGCAGGTTCACCAGGATGCCCACCGTGACCCCGGCCCCCATCTGGAGGAGGTAGCCGAAGGAGAACTGGTCCGGATCGTGGCCGCCGACCAGCAGCACCAGGAGCGCCGCCGTCGGGATCCAGTCCCGGCCCGCGCCGATCTTCGGGAGTCCGGCGAGGATGACGCCGAAAGCCATCACCACACCGACCGTCAGCGGCGTGGGACTGCCAAGGATGAACAGCACAAAGGCCAGGCCGACGCCGATTGCCAGGCCCGCGAGAGTCTGGATCCCCTGTTTCATGGAGCCGGCGACGTTCTCGTACATCGCCACCAGGGCGCCCAGCGGAGCGTAGTAGGGGTAGTCGGCCGCGGAGCCCGGCATAAACGGGGCGATGGCGAAGGCGATGCCCGCGGCTAGTCCCGCTTTGAAGGCCAGCTGCAGCCGGGGCCACAGCAGTGCCGAACGTACGTTGCCGGACGCGATCCGCCAGAGCCGCCGGGGCAGGGAGGGGCCGCCGGTGCGGGCGGCCTCGTCTGTAGTTGTCACCCGGTTCACCCTAGGGCGGGGATATTGCTGCGACAACTGGACGAACCCGTCCGGGGCCCTCCTGCGGCTTAGCCCGCGCCGTGTCCGGGGGCCAATTCTTCCCCGGCCCGGACCGGGCCGGGCGGTGTTCCGTCGCCGAAGGGACGCCCGCCGAGGGCTTCGCGGCCGTGGCCGGTCAGCCAGCCGCCGAGCTCCGGCCCCGCGGGAACGATCCCGGTGGGGTTGATGTCCTCGTGGACGATGTAATAGTGCTGCTTGATCTGGACGAAGTCGGTGGTGTCGCCGAATCCGGGGGTCTGGAACAGGTCGCGGGCGTAGGCCCACAGCGCCGGCATCTCACTGAGCTTCTGCCGGTTGCACTTGAAGTGCCCGTGGTACACGGCGTCGAACCGGGCCAGCGTGGTGAAAAGGCGGACGTCGGCTTCGGTGATCGTCTCGCCCACGAGGTAGCGCTGGCCCGTGAGGCGCTCCTCCAGCCAGTCCAGGGCGGTCCAGAGCCGGTTGTAGGCTGCGTCGTACGCTTCCTGCGAACCGGCGAAGCCGCAGCGGTACACGCCGTTGTTCACTTCCGTGAAGACCCTCTTGTTGACCGCGTCGATCTCCCCGCGCAGCGCCTCCGGGTACAGGTCCGGCGCGCCCGGCCGGTGGTACCCGGTCCACTCGGTGGAGAAGTCCAGCGTGATTTGCGGGAAGTTGTTGGTCACCACCTGGCCGCTGCCGACGTCGACAATGGCCGGGACGGTGATGCCGCGGGGATAGTCCGGGAACCGGCGGAAATACGCCTCCTGGATCCGTTCGATACCGAGCACCGGATCCCTGCCGTCAGGATCCAGGTCAAAGGTCCATGAGCGCGCATCGTGCGTGGGGCCGGGCTGGCCGAGGGAAATGGCGTCCTCGAGGCCCAGCAGCCGCCGCACGATCACGGTCCTGTTGGCCCACGGGCAGGCGCGGGCCGCGATCAGCCGGTACCGCCCCGGCTCCACCGGCCAGCCGGGCTCACCGTTCGGGCCCGGGGTGCCGTCGCGGGTGATCCGGTCCTCGATGTAGTTGGTGTCCCGGGTAAACTCCTCGCCGCCGGTGACATAGGCGCCCTTGGTGCTGAATCCCGGATCGTCGGTGTGTGTTTGGCTCATGGTCCCAGCCTATGCCGGGGCACTGCCAAAGGCGTGCAATGCTGCTCCCTGCCACTGTGGAGGCAGTCCGGCCGCGAGGACCTGGGACATTGGCTGCCAGGCGAACCACCAGGCCGCGCCGACCACCACGGCGAACAGGACGATCCACACGGCCGCGGGGATGCGGGTGGCCCGGGACAGCAGATACGCGTCCGACGACGCCAGCCGGTCCCGGTGCCGCAGGTGAACGGTGGCCACCTTGCCAAGGTCCCTGACGGCGGCGACCAGGAGTGCCAGGCCGAGCACGATCATGACATGGCCGGTGAATTCGGGAGGGACAAACAGCACCAGCATGGCGGCGGCCAGGACCGCAGCCGCGGTAATGAGCAGACCGATGCCGTTGCGGATGAACAGGAACGAGGCCAGCAGGATGAGGGTCCCCACCGACATGGCTGCCGGGCCCCATCCGTTGAAGCCGCTCCAGACCATAGCGGCCCCGACGACGGCCGGCACCGGGTAGCCCCAGAAGGTGGACCAGACGGCCGCCAAGGGGCGCCGGCTGTAGGTGGTGGTGGTGCCCGAATGGTCCAGGCCCAGGCGGATGCCGCCCACACGCTGTCCCGTCATCAGTGCCGCGAAGGCGTGGCCGAGCTCGTGCGTCACGGTGGCCAGCAACCCGAAGTACCGCCAGGTCACCCGCGGCAGGGAGAGAACGACGGCGAGCAGGACCACCAGGGCGAGCTCGGTGCCGGTGACGTGGGGGACGGGGGATTGGGTGAAACCGGCGGCAATCCGGTCCCACCAGGTCCCGGCCGCGTCGGTCAAGCCCTGCCCCTTGGGGTAGGCCCGGCCGGGCCGGCACTGTGCCGGATGCAATACGGTGTCCAGGGCCTGGCTTCCAGCCGTCCCTCGGCGATCGCTTCGCCGCACACGGAGCAGATTCCGTAGGTGCCGGCGTCGATCCGTGCCAGGGCTGCCTCAATGTGCGCCAGGCCCTGCCGGCTCTGGTCCATCAGGGCGGAGGCCTGGGAGAGCTCAAAAGCGATGGTTGAGCCCTCGGGGTCGTGTTCGTCATCGACGTTTGAATCCTGCCGGGCGGCGTTCACCGCCGTGATGTCCCGGCGCAGCGCGGGAAGGAGTTCAAGTTTGCGGCGGCGCTCCTCCTGAAGGAGAGTCCGGAACCGTTCGACGTCGACCATAGGCTGCAAGGCTAGCGCGGCGCGGTGTCCCGCGTCGAAACCCGGCGTCGAAATCCCGAGCCGGAAACCGGCGGCGGAACCCGCGGCGGGCAGGCACCACCTGGTTGGGCCGAAAGGCCCCGGTGCCCGGGGAATTCCCGCCGTACAGTGGGGAAAAGAGCGGGGAAGCCCTATTCCACAGCCCCAGGAGACGTCATGGACCAGCCAGCGGCCGGCACCGTCAACAAGAGCGCCGATGACGACGCCGCGGCCTTCGCGGCGGTTGAACAGCACCATGCGGGCATGCTCAAGCGCCTCAGCGCGCTGGCGGCGACACTGGTCCGCGCCGTCAGGACCGGCGACACTGTGGCGGAGCACGACGCCCACGAGGTGCTGGTGGAGTGGTGCGAGACCGAACTCGTCCCGCATGCGCTCGCCGAAGAGGGACCGCTGTACACAGGAGCAGGGAAGCTGCCGCAGGGCCGGCTGCTTGTGGAGGGGATGCTGGCCGAGCATCAGGTGATCGTCGGCCTGGTCGTGGACCTGCGGGGATCCGCCGGGGTGGACGCGGCCGTGGCCGCAGGCTCCCTCCGGAACATCTTCGCCCTGCACCTGGAGAAGGAGAACCGGCTCCTGCTGCCGTTCATCGTAGCCTCCCCGGAGCTCTCGCTGGCGCGCACCGTCGAGGGGCTGCAGGAACTGGTCGGTGAAACCCACGTCCACCGGCACGGGACGGGGCACGGGGGCAGCGTTTAGAGTTGCCCCATGGCTGATGGCATGCACCATACCAACGGTTCCGGCGCACCCCTGCTGCTGAGGGAGCTCGCGGCGGCCCACGGAGTGGGGACCACGTACTGGGGGTGGGACGGCGTCGAACGGTCCGTCCCGGAAAGTACCTTGCGCGCAGTGCTCACCGCGCTGGGTGTCCCGGCGGGGGACACGGAGGAGACGGAGCGGTCCCTGGCCGAGGCCAGGCTGGCGCCGTGGCGGCGCCTGCTGCCGCCGGTCGCCGTCGCGCGGGAGGGACAGGGACTGCTCGTCAATGTCCATGTGCCGCACGGAAGCGCCGTGAGCGTCTGGATCGTCGCCGAGGACGGCACCAGGTTCGAGGCAACGCAGCGGGACAACTGGGATGCGCCGGTGGACGTCGACGGCGTCCTTACAGGCCGGGCGACCTTCGCGGTGCCGGACCGGGTGCCCCTGGGGTGGCACACACTTTTGGCGGACAACGGGGGAGCGGTGGCCCAATGCCCGCTCATCGTCACACCCCGGCGGCTCCACACCACCGAGGCGCTCATTTCATCGGGCGGGTCGGGACGGCGGAACTGGGGCCTGACCGCGCAGCTCTACTCCGTGAGGTCTTCCCGGTCCTGGGGCATCGGCGACTTCACCGACCTGGCCGATCTCGCCGCGATGACCGGGCAGGAAGGCGCCGGCTTCCTGCTGGTCAACCCCCTGCACGCCGCCGAGCCCCGGCCTCCGGTCGAGGACTCGCCCTACCTGCCCACCACCAGGCGGTACTTCAACCCGCTCTACCTCCGGGTGGAGGAGATCCCCGAGTACGGCTACCTCGAACCGGCCGGCCGGGCCAAGGTGGAGCGGTTGGCCGGTCAACAGCACCCCGCCAACCACTCCACCGGGCTGCTGGACCGGAACGCCAGCTATGGGGCCAAACTGGCTGCCCTGGAGCTGCTGTTCGGCGTTCAGCGCGACCCCGCCCGTTCACTCGCGTTCGCTGACTTCTGTGCCCGGGAGGGGAAGGGACTCGACGACTTCGCCCTGTGGTGCGCCCTGGCCGAGAAGCTGGCCCCCGACGCCGCCCAGTGGGCGGCGGAAGCCTCCTCGCCGGAGACCGCCTATTGCCGGGAGCAGCGGGCGCTGCTGGCAGGCCGGATCGAGTTCCACCGCTGGCTGCAGTGGCTCTGCGACGAGCAGCTCGAGGCCGCCCAGCGTTCGGCCCGGAGGGCGGGCATGGAAATCGGTGTCATCCACGACCTTGCCGTTGGGGTGAAGCCGGGGGGCGCGGACGACTGGTCGCTGGCCGGAGTCCTGGCCCGGAACGTCTCGGTGGGCGCACCGCCGGACATGTTCAACCAGCAGGGCCAGAACTGGACCCAGCCGCCCTGGCACCCCGGCCGGCTCGCTGAATCGGGCTATGCCGCCTACCGGGACATGCTCCGCACGGTGTTGCGGCACGCCGGCGGGATCCGGGTGGACCACATTCTGGGGCTGTTCCGCCTGTGGTGGATTCCAGAGGGGGCGGAGCCGGGGGAGGGCACGTACGTCTATTACGACCACGAGGCACTCATCGGCATCCTCGCGCTGGAAGCGCAGCGGGCGGGGGCGATCGTGATCGGCGAGGACCTGGGCGTGTTCGAGCCATGGGTCCGGGACTACCTCGCCGAGCGCGGGATCTTCGGCACCTCCATTCTTTGGTTCGAGCACGACGGCGACGGTCCGATCCCGCCGGAGCGTTACCGGCAGCAGTGCCTGACCAGCGTCAACACCCATGACCTGCCCCCGACGGCAGGGTACCTGGCCGGCGAGCATGTCACCCTCCGCGAATCCCTGGGGCTGCTGCAGCGACCGGTCCACGAGGAACGCGCCGAAGCCGCCGCGGAGCAGGAAGCCGTGTTGCGTCTCCTGCGCGACCGCGGCCTGCTGCCGGAGCCGGGACACCGGGACGTGCAGCGCACCGTGGAGGCGCTCTACGCCTTCACCACCCTGACGCCCTCATCGCTGCTGGGTGTCGCGCTGGTGGATGCGGTGGGCGAAACCCGGACGCAGAACCAGCCCGGTACCAGCACGGAATACCCCAACTGGCGCATACCCCTCGCGGGTCCCGGCGGACCCGTCCTGCTGGATGGCCTGCAGGCCGATCCCGGGTTCCGCTCACTTGTCGGCATTATCCGGACCGCGTTGCACCAGGACGCCTAGAAGCGACGCAGCCGCCCGGCGAGACCCGGGGCGCACGAGTTCCGCGACCCGGCACCCCGGCTGGACGACCCCTGGCAAGCCGGGACTTACACATGTTTGTCTATTTCCCGATAAGCCGTCTTTGGCCGCAAACCCGGGTTGCCGGGCACGCGAAAAAGGCCCTGGAATCGATACGATTCCAGGGCCTTTTCCTGTTGTGCGCGGAGGGGGACTTGAACCCCCACCCCCTTTCGAGGACTAGCACCTCAAGCTAGCGCGTCTGCCATTCCGCCACCCGCGCAGGTGGTATTCGGTGAACCATTTCGCCTTTCAGCGTTTTGGATTTCTCCGAAGCAGCGAGAAAGACTCTAGCACGACTTTTCGGCAAACAAATAATCGGGGCCCGGAGGGGAGGTGTGGGTAGGCTGAAGCCAGCAACAGAGCCGACGCCACGAGGAGTTACACATGACTGACATCAGGCCCGAGGACGAAGTCGTCAGAATCTGCCAGGAACTGATCCGGATCGACACCTCCAACTATGGAGACGGCTCCGGCCCGGGGGAGCGGGCGGCTGCCGAATACACTGCGGGCCTGATGACGGAGGTGGGACTGGACGCCGAAATCTTCGAGTCCGCCCCGGGCCGCGCCAGCGTGGTGACCCGGCTGGCCGGCGAGGACCCGTCTGCCAGCGCCTTGGTAGTCCACGGTCACCTGGATGTCGTCCCCGCACTCCGCGACCAGTGGTCGGTGGATCCCTTCGGCGCCGAACTCAAGGACGGTATGATCTGGGGCCGCGGCGCCGTGGACATGAAGGACATGGACGCCATGATCCTCGCCGTCCTCAGGAACTTTGCCCGCACCGGACGCAAGCCCAAACGGGACCTGATCTTCGCCTTCTTCGCCGATGAGGAAGCCGGCGGCACCTACGGCGCCCGCTACGCGATCGAGAAACGCCCTGAGCTCTTCGACGGCGCCACCGAGGCCATCTCCGAGGTGGGCGGCTTCTCCGCCACCATCGGGGGCCAGCGCACCTACCTGCTGCAGACCGCCGAGAAAGGCCTGTCCTGGCTCCGGCTGGTCGCCCACGGCCGCGCCGGGCACGGCTCCCAGATCAACACCGACAACGCCGTCACACGACTGGCCAGTGCAGTATCCCGCATCGGGGAATACCGCTGGCCGGTGGAGCTGACCCCCACCACCCGGCAGTTCCTCGACGGCGTGACGGAACTCACGGGGGTGGAATTCGATCCCGACGATCCCGACAAAATCCTCAAAGAGCTCGGCACGGTGGCCCGCTTCGTCGGCGCCACCCTGCAGAACACCACCAACCCCACCCTGCTTAAGGGCGGCTACAAGCACAACGTCATCCCCGAATCGGCGGAGGCCCTCATCGACTGCCGGACCCTGCCCGGCCAGGAGGAGCACGTCCTCGAGATCGTCCGCGAACTCGCCGGCACGGGCGTGGACGTCAGCTACGTCCACAACGACGTCTCCCTCGAGGTTCCGTTCGCCGGAAACCTCGTGGACTCCATGATCGACGCCCTGCACGCCGAGGACCCGGGAGCCAAGGTCCTGCCCTACACACTCTCCGGCGGCACGGACAACAAGTCCCTGAGCCGCCTGGGCATCACCGGCTACGGCTTCGCCCCGCTCCAGCTCCCGGACGAACTCGACTTCACCGGGATGTTCCACGGCGTGGACGAACGCGTCCCCACCGAATCCCTGAAATTCGGTGCACGCGTGCTGGACACCCTGCTCACCAACTACTAACGCCCGAAAGACACCATTGATGCGCCCCAAAAATGCCCAGCCCGATCTCTTGTCCGATGTCCTGCCGGATGACCTGCTCGCTCGGATCCGGGGGCGCGCGGCCGGCTACGACCGGGACAACGCCTTCTTCCAGGAGGATCTTGAGGAGCTGGCCGCGGCCGGCTATCTGAAGATCTTCGTGCCGGCGTCCGACGGCGGACTGGGACTCGGGCTCGCGGCGGCAGCGCAGCTGCAGCGCCGGCTGGCGACGGCGGCCCCGGCCACCGCGCTGGCGATCAACATGCACCTCGTGTGGACCGGCGTCGCGCATGTCCTGGCCGCCCGCGGCGACGCCTCGCTGGATTTCGTCCTCAAGGACGCCGCGCAGGGCGAAATCTTCGCGTTCGGCAACTCTGAGGCGGGGAACGACTCGGTGCTCTTCGACTCCCGCACCACGGCCGTTCCGGACGCCGGCGGCGGCTACGCGTTCACCGGCCGCAAGATTTTCACGAGCCTCTCGCCGGCGTGGACCCGGCTGGGGATTTTCGGCAAAGACACCTCGGCCGGCGACGGCGAAGGGCAGCTGGTCCACGGCTTCATCACCAGGGACACCCCCGGCTACGAGATCCTGGCCGACTGGGACACCCTAGGCATGCGCGCCAGCCAGTCGAACACCACCGTTCTGGACGGCGCAGTGGTCCCGGCCGCGCGGATTTTCCGGAAGCTGCCGGTCGGACCGAACGCGGATCCGTTGATCTTCGCCATCTTTGCCTGCTTCGAGACGCTGCTGGCCGCCGTGTACACGGGGATCGGCGAACGGGCCTTGACCCTTGGCGTAGAGGCCGTGAAGGGCCGGACTTCATTCAAGAACGACGGGCGCAGCTATGCCCAGGATCCGGACATCCGCTGGAAGGTGGCCGACGCGGCGATGGCGATGGACGCGCTGTATCCGCAGCTGTCGAGCGTCGCCTCCGACGTCGACGCACTGGCCGAACACGGCGCCCAGTGGTTCCCGAAGCTGGTGGGACTGAAGGTCAGTGCGACGGAGACGGCCCGCACCGTCGTGGACCTTGCCATTCGGGTGTCCGGGGGCTCCAGCTACTTCCGCGGCTCGGAACTGGAACGGCTGTACCGCGACGTGCTTGCGGGAATGTTCCACCCCTCGGACGACGAATCAGCGCACAACACAGTGGCCAACGCGTGGCTGGGACCCCTCGAGCGGAGCTAGACGGTCCTCTGGCCTCCAGACCCCTAAACGGTCCTTTGGCCTCCAGATCCCTAAATGGTCCTCTGGCCTCCAGAACCCTAAACGGTCCTTTGGACCTGGGTCACCCGGCGGCGCAGCCAGAAGCGGCGTCCGCCGCCCAAATACAGCACACTGCGTTCCAGTTCCCACTTGCCATACTCGGAGTGCTCCACCAGGCGGCGGCGCGCCTCGGGCAGGGAATCCTCAGGACTTACCGTCAGTACGAGGTACTCGTACTGCCTCACATAGTCCCGTTCCCGCCGGACTGAGCTGCTGAGAAAATGTTCCTTCATTGCTCTCCATTTTCTTCCTTTTCCGGCTAACGTGAAGTCATGAGCATCGATCCGCGTGTCGCGCTTCAGTCCCTGACGTCTGCCCTGGAAGAACACCTCGCCGCCGCGTCCGCGCGCCGGGGGGCCGGGGATCCGGCGGTCGAGGCAGCGTTCTTCGCCGTTGCTGATGCCTTTGAAGTCTACGACGACTCGCTCTACGAAGCGTACGGCGAAGTGACGCCGCTTGAAGTGATCGATGACGACAGCGACGAGGATGAGGACGAAGACGTCGACGACGAGGAAGACCTCGAAATCCTCCAGGACTGAGTCCGGCCGTGAGGCCGGCCAATACTCCCGCTCAGGCGGGGTTGGAGACGTCCTCCAGGGCCTGCGCGATCTGCGGCGGGAGCGGCGCCAGTGTTGCATCCATGATTTCCTTGAGCTGCACCGGCGTGCGCGCCCCCACGATCGCCGTCGCGACCCCCGGCTGCGACAGCAGCCAGCTCAGCGAAACGTCCAAAGACGTCCGTCCCAGGCCTTTTGCCGCCATCGCCACGGCCTCCACCACACTGGACGCCGCACCCTCGAGGTACGGTTCCACATAGCCGGCCATCCGCGCCTGCGCCGCCCGCGAATCCGCCGGGATATGGCCGCGGTACTTGCCGCTCAAGACCCCGCGCCCCAGCGGCCCCCATGCCATCAGGCCCAGGCCGGCGTCCTCCACGGCCGGGACCAGCTCAGTTTCGGGGGAGCGGTGCAGGAGGGAGTACTCCGACTGGTTCGCGACCAGCGGGAAACCCGCGACGGCGGCGGCCTTCGCCGTCTGCCAGCCGTTAAAGTTGGATACCCCCGCGTAGCGGGCGCGGCCTGAACGCACGGCGAACTCGAGCGCGGACAGGGTCTCCTCCAGCGGGACATTGGGGTCCCAGGCGTGCGCGAACCAGAGGTCCACGTAGTCGGTGCCGAGCCGGGCCAGGCTCGCGTCCAGGCCGGAGAGCATCCCGTTCCGGGAGGTGTCGACGCTGCGCCGGCCATCCGACGTCGCGAGTCCCGCTTTGGTGGAGATGACCACCTCGGAACGGGCGACGACGTCTCCGAGCATTCCGCCGAGCATCGCCTCCGCCTGGCCGTCGCCGTAGGACGCGGCCGTGTCGATCAGGGTTCCGCCGCCGTCCACAAAGGTCCGGAGCAGTGCCGAGGCATCCTGCTCATCGGTTTCCCGGGCCCAGGACATGGTGCCAAGGGAAACGGAGGACACACGCAACCCACTGTTGCCGACATAACGCTGCTGCATGTCAGCAAGCTTACGGGGATTCGGAATGCTTCATGACGTAGGGTCTATCTACGTGAACTGGTTTGAAGCGGCCTTTCTGGGCCTTGTGCAGGGACTGACAGAATTCCTCCCGATTTCCTCTAGCGCCCATCTGCGGATTGTTGGCTCCTTCCTCCCCAACGCGGCAGATCCCGGGGCCGCGTTTACCGCCATCACCCAGCTCGGCACGGAAACCGCCGTCGTGGTGTACTTCTGGCGCGACATTGTGCGGATCGTCAAAGCGTGGGCCGGTTCACTGACCGGCAAAGTCTCCCGGCAGCACCCGGACGCCCGGATGGGGTGGCTGGTAATCCTGGGCAGCCTGCCGATCATCGTCCTGGGGCTGCTGTTCCAGGACCAGATCGAATCCGTGCTCCGCAGCCTCTGGATCGTCGCCACCATGCTGATCGTCTTCGGCATGATCCTCGCCATCGCCGACGCCGTCGGACGCCAGGACCGCGACCTGACCCAGCTGACCTACAAGCACGGCATCCTGTACGGATTCGCGCAGGCCCTGGCCCTCATCCCGGGGGTCTCCCGCTCCGGCGGCACCATCACCGCAGGGCTGCTGATGGGCTACACCCGCGAAGCCGCCGCCCGCTACTCCTTCCTGCTCGCGATCCCGGCCGTGTTCGGCAGCGGCCTGTACCAGCTCTACAAGGTGGTCTCCCAGGATGGCGTCACCGGACCGTACAGCCTTCCGGAAACGGCCCTCGCTACGGCCGTTGCCTTCGTGGTGGGATACATCATCATCGGGTGGTTCCTGAAGTACGTCTCCACCCACAGCTACCGGCTTTTTGTCTGGTACCGGATTCTCCTGGGCCTGGCCCTGTACGTGCTCCTCGGTTTCAACGTCATCAGCGCCTAGCACTAGGCTTGGGTTGTGAAGTCCTGGATCTCCCGCCCCGTTCCCCAGCTCCCCGGCAGCATGCCTGCCCTCCGCCTCTTCGACACCACCAAGGGCAGAGTGGTCACCCTCGGCGCAACGGGCGAACAATCCATGTACGTCTGCGGAATCACCCCGTATGACGCCACCCATATGGGCCACGCGGCCAGCTACGTCGCCTTCGACCTGCTCAACCGCGCCTGGCGGGATGGCCGGCAGCAGGTCTCCTACGTGCAGAACGTCACCGACGTCGATGACCCCCTGCTGGAGCGCGCGACGGCGACCGGCGTGGACTGGCGCGACCTCGCCGCCAGTCAGATCGAACTCTTCCAGACGGACATGGAAGCCCTCAACGTCCTCGCCCCGGACCACTATGTGGGCGCCGTCGAAGCGGTACCGCTGATTGTGCCCGCGATCGAGCAGCTCGTGGAACGCGGCCTCGCGTACCGGGTGGCCGGCAGCGACGGTGAGCCCGACGGCGACGTCTATTACGACGTCGAGGCCGCCGGCAAGCACTCCGCCGAGGCCACCGACGCCTGGACCCTCGGCGCCATCTCCGGACTGTCCGACGCAGAGATGCTGGAGCTCTTCGCCGAGCGCGGAGGAGACCCCGGCCGCGCCGGCAAACGCCAGGCGCTGGATCCCCTGCTCTGGCGGGTGGCCCGCGCGGGCGAACCCAGCTGGCCCGGCGGCGACCTGGGGGAGGGCCGGCCCGGCTGGCACATCGAATGCACCGTCATTGCCCAGCAGTACCTGCCCGCCCCGTTCACGGTGCAGGGCGGCGGCTCGGACCTCATTTTCCCGCACCACGAGATGGGCGCCGGGCACGCCTACTCGCTGTCCGGCGTGCCCCTGGCCCAGCACTTCGCGCACGCCGGGATGGTGGGGCTCGACGGGGAAAAAATGAGCAAGTCCAAGGGAAACCTGGTCCTCGTCTCCAGACTCCGCGCCGCGGGCGAGGAACCGGCAGCGATCCGGCTGGCCATCCTGGCCCACCACTACCGCAGTGACTGGTCGTGGACCGAGGCCGGGTTCGCCGAGGCCAAAGAACGGCTCCGCACCTGGCGGGCAGCCCTCGCCGTGGCCCCCGCCGGCTCGGCTGCCGGGCTGGTGTCCCGGATGCGGGCGGAGCTGTCCAACGACCTGAACGCGCCCGGGGCCGTCGCCGCCGTCGATGAATGGGCCCGGACTGCCCTCGCGGACGGCCGCGCCGCGGCGGCCGACGCATCAGACGCCGCGCTGGTGAGCGACGCCGTCAACGCGCTGCTCGGGGTTGACCTCTAGAGGGTCGAACTCGAGAGGGTTGGCCTCCAGGGGGTTGACCTCTAAGGCTTGTCCTTGCCGCGGCGCTTGAGGTAGCGCTCGAATTCCCGGGCGATTGACTCACCGCTTGCCTCCGGGAGGTCAGCGGTGTCCTTCGCTTCCTCCAGCTGGCGGACGTAGGCCGCGATTTCAGGGTCTTCGGTGGCCAGCTCATCAACGCCGCGCTCCCACGCGTCCGCTTCCTCGACGAGTTCCTGCGTGTCGAGCGGAAGCTGCAGCAACTCCTCGATCCGGTGCAGCAGCGCCAGCTGCGCCTTGGGGGAGGGCGCCTGGGCGACGTAATGCGGCACGGCGGCCCAGAGCGAGACGGTGGGCAGCCCGGCCAGCAGCGCAACTTCGGCGAGCACCCCGACGATCCCCACGGGGCCCTCGTACTGCGATGCTTCAAGGTCCATCCGCTCACGCAGCGCAGGGTCATCGGTGGAGGAACTCACCGGAATGGGCCGGCTGTGCGGCACGTCGGCCAGGAGGGCACCGACCAGGATCACGTAGTCCACGTGGAGCGCCTCGGCATGGACCAGCAGCTCGGCGGTGTAGGCCCGCCACTTATAGGACGGCTCGGTGCCCTGGACGAAAATGACGTCCACGTTGGAATCGGGAACACTGGCTTTGAAGATCCGGGTTGAGGGCCATTTGATCTTCCGGTCACCGGCCGCCGTGCGGCGGATCGTGGGCCGGGTGAACTGGAAATCGTAGTATTCGTCGGCATCAATGGACCCGACCTTCTTGCCGCCCCAGAGCTTGTTCAAATAGCGCAGGGCATCACTCGCCGCTTCCCCGGCGTCGTTCCATCCTTCGAAGGCCGCGAGCAGCACCGTGACGCGCTGGCCCTCGGGTACGGGCTGCAGCAGCCGTTCCGGCTCGGGCACGTCGCCCGTTTCCGCGGGGTCTACCTCGAAGCTATTCATCCCTTCACCCTACGTCCAAGGACCCGGGCCACGCATGGAATGAAGCGCCGGGAATCGCAGACGCACTGGCGATATTCGCCGTGGGCGTAGTCACAGGCCCCTCTCAGGGCCGCCCCGTAGACTGGAAAGCATGCAATCCTCAGCTGCCCAGCCCCTCCTCAAAGCCGCTCTCTGGGACATGGATGGCACCATCGTCGACACGGAGCCGTACTGGATTGAGGCCGAACACGCCCTCGTCACCGCGCACGGCGGGCAGTGGTCCCATGAGAAGGCCATGCAGCTGGTGGGCCAGTCCCTTGTCTTCTCCGCGGGCATCCTGCAGGACGCCGGCGTCCGGCTCGAGCGCCGCGAGATCATCGATATCCTGACCGCCCATGTCATCAGCCAGGTCCGCACGTCCGTGCCGTGGCGGCCCGGCGCCCGTGAACTGCTGGAGGAACTCCACACTGCGGGTATCCGCTGTGTCCTCGTGACCATGTCCGAGGCGCCGCTGGCGCGGGAAATCGTCGCCAGCCTGCCCAAGCCCTACTTCGATTTCCTGGTCACCGGCGACACCGTCACCCAGGGCAAGCCGCACCCCGAGGCCTACCTGACGGCCGTGGAACTGCTGCAGGAGCAGGACCCGGAACTCGGCCTCCACCACTGCGTCGCCCTGGAGGACTCCGAACCGGGTGTGGCCGCCGCCGTCGCCTCCGGCGTGCTGACCGTCGCCATTCCGCACATCGTGCCGCTGCCGCACGACCCGCGCCGCGCCATGTGGGACACCCTGGAAGGGCGGACAGTGGCCGACCTTGAGGAGCTCGTCGCCCTGCGCCACGAGTTCCCGGACGCAACCTTCGGCCTGGCCCGCGCCGGGCAGGGCCCCGTCCATGACTGACACCGACACCCGCGGCCGCAGCGGTCAGGACCCCCAGAAACAGAGCCGGCGGGAGGGCATCCCGCTAGGCCGCATCGCCGGCATTCCGGTGATCCTGGCCTACTCGTGGTTCATCATTGCGGCGTTCACGGTGATCGTCTACGGCCCGGTGCTGCGGGCCAACAACCCTGAGCTGGGCCCCGGCGCCTACGCCGTGGCGTTCGCCTACGCCCTCCTGCTGCTGGTTTCGGTCCTCGCTCATGAGCTCGCGCACGCGCTGACCGCCAAAATCTACCGCTGGCCCAGCGAAAAGATCGTCCTCAACCTCTGGGGCGGGCACACCCAGTTCGAGAGCTTCACCGCCTCACCGGGCCGCTCCGTCATCGTCGCGATGGCCGGTCCGGCGGCGAACTTCGTCCTGGCCGCCGGGGGCTGGCTGCTGCTGACCGCCGGCGACCTCACGGGCGTTGCCGGGATCCTGACGAACATCTTCCTCTGGGCCAACCTGCTGATCGGCCTCTTCAACGTGCTCCCGGGGCTGCCGCTGGACGGCGGACGCCTGGTGGAGTCCGCCGTCTGGAAACTGACCGGCAGCCAGGAGAAGGGCACCGTGGCGGCGGGCTGGGGCGGCCGGATCATCGTGATTGGCCTCGTGGGCTGGTTTGTTGTCCTGCCCCTGCTCAGCGGCCGTGAGCCGGACACGTCACTGGTGCTCATCACAATCCTCGTCTGCGGCTTCCTGTGGATGGGGGCCAGCGCGTCGATCCGGCAGGCCCGGCTGCGGAGCCGGCTGCCGCTCGTGGAGGCCGGTGCCCTCGCCGAGCCCGCGGTGGGCCTGCCGGAGTCGGCCACCGTGGCCGACATGCTGGCCCTTGCGCCGGTCCCTGCCACCGGTGCGGTGCCCGCCGTCGTGCTGTACCGCCCGGACGGGCGGCCGGCCGCCGTGGTCGACGCCGGCGCGGTCGCCACGGTTCCCGCGGCAGCCACCGCCGCCACGCCCCTGACCGCCGTGTCCTACGCCCTCGGCGCGGGCGCTTACGTGCCCGAGTGGTCCAGGGGACAGGAGCTGATCCAGTACCTGGCCCAGCTCGAGGGCCTGGAATACGCCGTCGTGGACCGCGCCGGAACCGTCACCGGGCTGCTCCGGCAATCCGCTGTCCTGGGCGCCCTCACGGGCAAGGGTTCCGGCGGCGGCAAGCGGACGGACGGCCAAAGCCGGTAGAGTTACCTGCCGGTCGTGTATTTCCGGGTTCGAGCCCCGGACACGGACCGCCGGGCACGAGCCGCAGGACCGCCGGCACCATCCGCGGCCACACAGCTTCACAGGATTGAGGAACATTTTCATGAGCAGCGACACCGCCGCCGGCATCAGCCCGGACGACGCCGGTACAGCCGGCAGCGCAGCAACCACCACCGCCCCGGCGGCCGGCACCGCGAATGCCTCCGCCCCGGTCGGCGCGGCGCGCCGCCGCGGACCGTTCCGGGAAGGCGAGCGGGTGCAGCTGACCGATGAGCGCGGCCGTATGAACACGATCAGCCTCGAGGCCGGCGGGGCCTTCCACACGCACCGCGGTTTCCTGAACCACGACGAAATCATCGGCAAGCCGGACGGCTCCGTGGTGGTCAACAACGTCGGCCAGCAGTACCAGACGCTGCGCCCCCTGCTCTCGGACTTCGTCCTCTCGATGCCCCGCGGCGCAGCCGTCGTCTACCCCAAGGACGCCGGCCAGATCGTCACCATGGCGGACATCTTCCCCGGCGCACGCGTCGTGGAAGCCGGCGTCGGCTCCGGCGCACTGTCCATCTCGCTGCTCCGCGCGGTGGGGGACAACGGCTACCTGCACTCCTTCGAGCGGCGGGAGGAATTCGCCGACATCGCCCGCGGCAACGTCGAAACGATCTTCGGCGGCCCGCACCCGGCCTGGCAGATCTCCCTCGGCGACTTCCAGGAGGAAGTGGTCCGCACCGAAGAGCCCGGCTCCGTGGACCGTGTGGTGCTGGACATGCTGGCACCGTGGGAATGCCTGGACGCTGTCGCCACCGTACTGGCCCCGGGCGGCGTGTGGATCAACTACGTGGCCACCGTGACCCAGCTGTCCCGGACGGCGGAGGCCATCCGCGCCGACGGCCGCTTCACCGAACCCGACGCCTGGGAATCCATGGTCCGCGGCTGGCACCTCGAAGGCCTCGCCGTGCGCCCGGACCACCGGATGGTCGCGCACACCGGCTTCCTGCTGGTCACCCGGCGGCTCGCCGACGGCGTCACCGGCATCTCAGTCAAGCGCCGCCCGTCCAAGACCGACTTCAACGAAGAGGACGTTAATGCCTGGACGCCGGGGGCCGTGGGGGAGCGCGCCGTGTCCGACAAGAAGCTCCGCCGGGCCGCCCGGGACGCCATCGCCGGGACCAACGTCAAGGACGATCCGGATATTACGAAGTAGTCCGCATTTCGGAAGTCTTCAGCGGCACCCGGCTTCTTGGGGCTAATGTCTTAATAGAAGCGTAGGAAGGGGCTGATGCACGATGGAGACTCCGAATACCGATCCGGGCCGGACACCGGCAGAGGACGCGGCGGGACAGGCACAGGCCGGGGGCGACCGCCAGGGCGCCGGTGAACTGTCCGTGGCCGAGCGGCAGGTCAATATCCTCCGGGATAAACTCCGCCATATTGACCGCCAGCTCGCCGCCGCCACGCAGAACAACTCCAAGCTGGTCACCATGCTGGAGGCCGCCAAGCAGGAAATCCTCCGGCTGAAGAACGCCCTCGACCAGGAGGGCCAGCCGCCGTACAGCTTCGGCACGGTACTGCAGCTGAACCCGAAACGCCATCCCTCCGCCGGCAACGGCGGGCAGGCCGCCACCGAGGAATCGGTGGACATCTTCAACGCCGGCCGCAAAATGCGCGTCGGCATCAGCCCGCTGGTCAACATGAACCAGCTGGCTGTCGGCCAGGAGGTCCTCCTCAACGAGGCGCTGCTGGTGGTGGCCGGACTCGGCTACGAACGGGCCGGGGACCTGGTCACGCTGAAGGAAATGCTGGGCGGGGACCGTGCACTGGTGGTGGGCCGCGCGGACGAGGAACGGGTGGTCCGGCTCTCCGGCGCCCTGCTCGCGCAGAAGCTCCGGGTCGGGGACGCCCTCTCGATCGATTCCCGCACCGGCTACGCCCTCGAGAAGATCCCGCGCTCCGAGGTGGAAAACCTGGTCCTCGAAGAAGTGCCGGACATCACGTACCAGGACATCGGCGGGCTGGGACCGCAGATCGAACAGATCCGCGACGCCGTGGAACTGCCGTTCCTGCACCCGGACCTGTACCGCGAACACGGCCTCAAAGCGCCCAAGGGCATCCTGCTCTACGGCCCGCCGGGCTGCGGCAAAACGCTCATCGCCAAGGCCGTCGCCAACTCCCTCGCCGCCCGGGCCGCCGAACGCACCGGCAAAACGGACATGAAGAGCTACTTCCTGAACATCAAGGGCCCGGAACTGCTGGACAAATACGTCGGCGAGACCGAACGCCACATCCGGCTGATCTTTGCCCGCGCCCGGGAGAAGGCCTCCGAGGGCAGCCCCGTGGTGGTGTTCTTCGACGAAATGGACTCGCTGTTCCGCACCCGTGGCACCGGCATCTCCTCCGACGTCGAAACGACCATCGTCCCGCAGCTCCTCAGCGAGATCGACGGCGTGGAGCGGCTCGACAACGTGATCGTGATCGGCGCGTCCAACCGCGAGGACATGATCGACCCGGCGATCCTCCGGCCGGGCCGGCTGGACGTCAAGGTCAAGATCCACCGCCCCGACGCGGAAGCCGCCGCTGACATCTTCAACAAATACATCACGGCCGACCTGCCCTTCCACGAGTCCGACCTCGCCGAGCACCAGGGCGATGTCCAGGCCACGGTGGATGCGATGGTCCAGCGCACCGTGGAGGCCATGTACTCCACCGACAAGTCCAACGAATACCTCGAGGTCACCTACGCCAACGGCGACACCGAAATGCTCTACTTCAAGGACTTCAACTCCGGCGCCGTGGTCCAGAACGTCGTGGACCGGGCCAAGAAATACGCCATCAAGGACCTGCTGACGGTGGGCCAGAAGGGCATCCGGATCGACCACCTGCTGCGCGCGGTCGTCGACGAGTTCCGCGAGCACGAGGACATGCCCAACACCACCAACCCGGACGACTGGGCACGGATCTCGGGCAAGAAGGGCGAACGCATCACCTACATCCGCACCATCGTGCAGGGCAAGGCCGGGCAGGAACCCGGCAAGTCCATCGAGACGATGCCGAACACGGGCCAGTACCTGTGACGGCTGGTGTGTCCGGCAAGCCGGCCGGCGTGTCCGGCGGGCTGCCGGTCGGCGGCGCCATGCGGGTCATGGGCTCTGAGACGGAGTACGGCATTCATGCACCCTCCGCACCCGGGGCCAACGCCACCATGATGTCCGCCCGGGTGATCCAGGCCTACGCCCAGGTGACGAGGCAGCGCGCGGCCGGCGGAGCCGAAACCCGCTGGGACTACACCGACGAGGAGCCGCTGCACGACGCCCGCGGCTGGACGCTGGAACGCAGTCAGGCCGACCCCGACCAGCTGACCGACCAGCCTCCAGTCCTTGACGCCGAGGCTGTCGCCCTCGCCTATGGTCGGCAGGAACTTGAGGCCGACGGCGAGGACGAGTCCGGGACCCTCCTGATGAACATGGTCCTCGGCAACGGCGCCCGGCTGTACGTCGACCATGCCCACCCCGAGTACTCCAGCCCGGAAGTGACCAGCCCGCTCGACGCGGTCGCCTGGGATGCCGCCGGCGACCTCGTGGCCCTGGCCGCGGTGCGCCGGCTGGCGGCCGACCCTGAACTGCCGCCCATCAATCTTTACAAGAACAACACCGACAACAAGTCGGTCTCCTACGGCTCCCACGAGAACTACCTGATGCCGCGGAACGTCCCCTTCGGGGACATCGTCCGCGGGCTGACACCGTTCTTCGTCACCCGGCAGATTATCTGCGGCGCGGGCCGGGTGGGCATGAAACAGGACGGGTCACGCCCCGGGTACCAGATCAGCCAGCGGGCGGACTTTTTTGAGACCGAGGTCGGCCTCGAGACCACCATCCGGCGCCCCATCATCAACACCCGCGACGAACCCCATGCGACGGCGGACAAGTACCGGCGGCTGCACGTCATCATCGGCGACGCCAATCTCAGCCAGGCCTCCAACTACCTCAAATTCGGCGCCACCGCCATGGTGCTGAGCCTGATCGAGGCCGGCCTGGCCCCCAAGCTTGAAGTCCACGAGCCGGTCGCCGCACTGCAGGCCGTCAGCCATGACACCTCACTGACCGCCACCCTGCGGCTGCTCGACGGGCGGCGGATCACCGCCCTGGACCTCCAATGGATCTATTACGAAGCGGCCGCAAAGCATGCCCAGGACACCGGTGTCGCGGACGCCGTGGACGGGGACGGGCACACCCATCAGGTGCTGGAGCGCTGGTCGGCGACGCTGACGGAACTGGGCAGCGACCGCGCCGCCGCCGCGTCCTCCGTGGAGTGGCTCGCGAAGCTCTCCCTGCTGGAGGGCTACCGGGACCGTGACGGGCTGGACTGGGGCCACGCACGGCTGGGCCTTGTGGACCTGCAGTGGGCGGACATCAGGCCCGAAAAGGGGCTCTACTACCGCATGCTGGCACGGGACCGCATGCAGCGGCTGGTTGACGACGCCACGATCCAGCGGGCGGTCACCGAACCGCCGTCGGACACCCGGGCGTTCTTCCGCGGCCGCTGCATCAGCCGCTTCGGAGCCGACGTGGTCGGCGCCAGCTGGGACTCCGTCATCTTCGATGTGCCCGGCCGCGGCAGGCTGCAAAGGGTCCCCACCCGGGAGCCGCTGCGCGGAACCGAGGCCCTCACCGGCGGGCTCTTCGCCCGCCACCGGGAGGCCGGACCGTTCCTCTCCGAGCTGCTGGGACTCCCACCCGGTTCCTAGGAACAAAGCGCCCCGCAGAGCCCCCTGGCGTGGCAATATGGCTTACAGGAAGTCCCTCGCCACGAGGGACGGACAGAAGGAGAAAACAATGGCAGGCCAGGAGCAGCAGCAGCCGAAGTCGCGGGACACCGAGGTCGACGAGGACGTCCCCGCCGCCCCGCCGGCCCCCGCGGAGGGACAGGCGTCGGCCGCCACCCAGGGCGTCGATGATCTCCTCGATGAGATCGACGGAGTGCTGGAGTCCAATGCCGAAGAATTCGTTCGCGCGTTCGTCCAAAAGGGCGGCCAGTAGAACGGCCCGGGCACGGCGGCCCACGGGTTGCGCCGGGACAGGGCTGAGGGCCGGAAGTCGTTGATTCACTACGTTGAGGGAGTGCACCAGTGCAGGAAACCACAGCCAACCAGGTAGCAGCCAACGCCACGTCCTCCTTCACTGAACACCTGCAACGCCAGCGCCCCGACCTGCTGCCGTTCGGACGGCAGCTTCCGGCGGGCACCCCGGCTGCGGGCGCAGCACAGCCGCTGCAGGCGCCGCACGGGACCACGATCGTCGCCCTGAGCTATGCCGGCGGGGTCCTGATGGCGGGGGACCGGCGCGCCACCATGGGCAACGTCATCGCCAGCCGGCACATCGAGAAAGTCTTCCCGGCGGACCAGTATTCGGTGCTCGGCATCGCCGGCACGGCGGGCATCGCGTTGGATATCACCCGGCTGTTCCAGGTCGAACTCGAACACTACGAGAAGATCGAAGGGACGCTCCTGAGCCTTGACGGCAAGGCCAACCGGCTCGGCGCCATGATCCGCAGCAACCTGCCGATGGCGATGCAGGGCCTCGCGGTGGTCCCGCTGTTCGCAGGCTTCGACCGTCCCGCCGGTGTCGGGCGGCTCTTCTCCTACGACGTGACCGGCGGCCGGTACGAGGAGCAGGAGCACCACACCGTCGGGTCCGGCTCCATGTTCGCCCGCGGCGCGCTCAAGAAACTCTGGCGGCCCAACCTCTCCGAGCAGGACGCCGTCGCCGTCGCCGTCGAGGCGCTCTACGACGCCGCCGACGACGACTCCGCCACGGGCGGTCCCGACCCGATCCGGCAGCTCTGGCCGGTGGTTTACATCGTTAACCGAACCGGTGCCTTCCGGGTTCCGGAGCGCGAGCTCGCGGCACTGGCCGGCACCATCATCGAGTCCAGGGCCCTGGCCCAGCGGGAGGCCTGAGATGACCCAGCAGTTCTACGTATCGCCCGAACAACTGATGAAGGACCGCGCGGATTTCGCGCGGAAGGGGATCGCGCGCGGGCGCTCCGTGGTGGTCATCAGCTGCCGCGACGGGATCGCCCTCGTGGCCGAGAACCCGTCACCCTCGCTGCATAAAATCGGCGAGATCTACGACAAGATCGCGTTCGCGGCCGTGGGCAAGTACAACGAATTCGAGAGCCTCCGCCAGGCCGGGGTGCGCTACGCCGACGTGCGCGGCTATTCCTACGACCGGGAGGACGTCACGGCGAGGGGCCTCGCCAGCGTTTACGCGCAAAGCCTGGGGGCGGTGTTCACAGCGGAACAGAAGCCCTTCGAAGTGGAACTGGCCGTGGCCGAGGTGGGGGCCTCCCCGGAAGAGGATCACCTCTACCGGCTGACTTTCGACGGGTCGATTGCCGACGAGAACGGCTTCATCGTGATGGGCGGCCAGGCGGACAAGGTCTCCGAGGCCGTCGCAGCAGGCTGGCAGGGCGAACTCGACTTCGCCGGCGCCATCAGGCTGGCCCTGGCCGGTCTCGTCGCGGACAAGGAAACCACCACGCTGCCGGCGTCGGCAGTGGAGGTGGCCGTCCTGGACCGCGGCTCGGAAAGCAGCCGCGGCACCCGCCGCGCCTTCCGCAGGCTTGAGGACGCAGACATCACGGCATTGCTGGCTGAGGAGAACTGAGATGGACAAGCGCATTTTCGGCATCGAGACCGAGTTCGGGATTTCCTATTCAAGCCCGGAGTCCCGTCCGCTGGCCCCCGAAGAGGTGGCCCGCTACCTGTTCCGCAAGGTGGTGAGCTGGGGGAGGTCCTCGAACGTGTTCCTGACCAACGGGTCGAGGCTGTACCTCGACGTCGGGTCCCACCCGGAGTACGCCACCGCGGAGTGTGACGACCTGGCCCAGCTGATCGCGCACGACCGTGCCGGGGAGCTGATCCTGGACGACCTCGTCGACGAGGCGCAGGAACGGCTCGCGGCGGAGGGCTTCAACGGCACCGTCTACCTGTTCAAGAACAACACCGACTCCGCCGGGAACTCCTACGGCAGCCATGAGAACTACCTCATCCCGCGGCGCGGGGAATTCTCCCGGCTTGCCGAGATCCTGATCCCGTTCCTCGTGACGCGGCAGCTGATCGCGGGCGCCGGCAAGATCCTCAAGACCCCCCACGGGGCCACGTTCGCGTTCTCCCAGCGCGCCGACCACATCTGGGAAGGCGTCTCGTCCGCCACGACGAGGTCCCGCCCGATCATCAACACCCGTGACGAGCCGCACGCCGACGCCGAGTTCTACCGTCGGCTGCACGTGATCGTGGGCGACTCCAACATGTCCGAGACCACGGCGCTGCTCAAGGTGGGGACCGTTGACCTGATCCTGCGGATGATTGAGGCCGGGGTCATCATGCGCGACATGCGGATGGAGAACCCCATCCGCAGCATCCGCGAAATCTCCCATGACCTCAGCGGACGCGCCCTGGTGCGGCTCGCCAACGGCCGGCAGCTCACCGCCCTGGAAATCCAGCGCGAATACCTGGGCAAGGTCACGGCCTTCGTCGCGGAGCAGGGCGCCCACAACGCCCACGTGCCGCTCATCCTGGACCTGTGGGAACGCACGCTCGACGCGATCGAAAGCGGTGACACCAGCAAGATCGACACCGAAGTGGACTGGGCCATCAAGAAGAAGCTCATGGACAACTACCGCGCCCGGCACAACCTTGGCCTCGACGCGCCCCGGATCGCGCAACTGGACCTGACGTACCACGACATCTCGCGGACCCGAGGCCTGTACTACCTGCTGCAGTCCCGCGGTGCCGTGCGCCGCGTGGTGGACGACACCGCGGTCAAGGACGCGGTGGACGCCCCGCCGCAGACCACCCGGGCCAAGCTCCGCGGCGACTTCGTCCGCCGGGCGCAGGAACTCGGGCGGGACTACACCGTGGACTGGGTGCATCTGAAGCTCAACGACCGCGCCCACCAGACCCTGTTGTGCAAGGATCCGTTCCGCAGCGTCGACGATCGTGTGGATGCCCTGCTGAACTCTATGGGCTGATACCCAGCTTTCCGCGTTATTCTGAAAGGGTGCCGTTCGCGGCCACGCTTGCTTTGCCGCTGGCACATGCCCGGCGAGGCGTCCATCCTGCCCCGACGAAAGTTCTTAAGTGCGCCGACTACTAGCAATTCTTCTTCCCGGACTGCTGCTGCTGACCGCCTGCGGCGGCGGCGAACCAGCCGCCCCGGAACCCACCAGCCAGTCCGCCGGCGAGACCGCCAAGCTGGACTCCCTCAAGCTGACGGAGAACGGCGACAAGAAGGCCCCCGGTGTTGAATTCACCAAGCCCCTCGACGTCAAGGAACCCACCGTCAAGGTGGTCACCGAGGGCGACGGAGACCGGGTCAAGGCCAACCAGATCGCCGGGATTTCCATTGTCGCCCTGAGCGGCAAGGACGGCTCCACCCTGGAGGACACGTTCCCTGAGGACCCGCAGGATCTCGAACTCAACGAGGCACTCAAGACCGAGAGCCCCGTCATCTACAACGCCTTCGTCGGCTCGAAGATCGGTTCCCACCTCGCCCTGGCCGTTCCCGGCCAGGCAGCGGCTGAGGGCGCCGAGACCCAGCCCACGCAGCTCCTCGTCGTCAAGGTCATCTCGGCCAAGGACGCTCCCAAGGTGCTGGACAAGCCCGAGGGCGAAACCGTGACGCCGCCGGCAGGCCTGCCGACCGTCAAGGAAAACGACAAGGGCGTCCCGGAGATCTCCGTCAAGGGCGTAGCCGCCCCGAAGGCCCTGGTCTCCCAGGACCTCATCAAGGGCACCGGCCCTGAGGTCAAGGCGACCGACACCCTCACCGTGAACTACGTCGGTGTGGCACTGTCCAGCGGCAAGGTCTTCGACTCCAGCTTCGACCGCGGCGAGAAGACCTCATTCCCGCTCACCGGCGTCATCAAGGGCTGGACCCAGGGCCTGACCGGAAAGACGGTCGGCTCCCGCGTCCTCCTGGTCATTCCCCAGGACCTCGCCTACGGCGCGAAGGGCCAGGGCGAGGCTAAGGGCGACCTCGTCTTCGTCGTCGACATCCTCGGCGTCAAGTAACACCACACCTCACCACAAGCCACGCTAGAAGGAGTAACCATGTCATTTGGACAGCGCAACCTGGACCGCCAGAAGCCGGAAATCGATTTCCCCGAAGGCGACGTGCCCACCGAACTGGTCATCACCGACCTCATCGAGGGCGACGGCGCCGAAGCCAAGGCAGGCGACACCGTCTCCACCCACTACGTCGGCGTGGCCTGGTCCACCGGCGAAGAGTTCGACGCCTCCTGGGGCCGCGGCGCACCGCTCGACTTCCGGGTCGGCGTCGGCCAGGTCATCCAGGGCTGGGACCAGGGCCTGCTGGGCATGAAGGTCGGCGGCCGCCGCCGGCTCGAAATCCCGTCCGAGCTCGCCTACGGCTCCCGCGGCGCGGGCGGGGCAATCGGCCCCAACGAGGCCCTGATCTTCGTCGTCGACCTCGTCGCCGTCCGCTAAACAGTTGGCATCGGTCGACTGAATCAGCAGGCTGAATAAGCTGCTGACATGCGCAAGCGCGGTAACAATCGGAAAAGTTCTTCCGGCTGTTACCGCGCTTTTGTCAGTTTGGGGCAGGGACTTTAGTACCCTTGCGGGGTGTCAGCCTCACGTACAGAACGCCTCCTGAACCTGCTCATCGCCCTGCTCAACACCACCTACGGCCTGCGCCGCAGCGAGCTGCGGGACAAGGTCTACCACGACACCACCAGCACGGACGTGGCCTTCGGCCGGATGTTCGAACGCGACAAGGGCGAACTGCGGCACTTCGGCTTCGACGTCGAGACCGTCACGGACAAAGGCTGGGGATCGGATGACCCCGCAACCACGCGCTACCGCATCGGCAAGGAATCCAACCGGCTTCCGGACGTGAGCCTCACCCCGGCCGAATGCACCGTGCTCATCCTCGCGGCCCAACTGTGGGAGCACGCGGCGCTCGGATCGGCGGCCGTCAATGCTGTCCGCAAGCTGCAGGCCTCCGGGGAACTCGTCGACGCCGAACTCCCTCCCGGAGTCCAGCCGCGGATCCGTCCCGCCGGCCAGGCCTTCGAGGACCTTGTGGCCGCCATGCACGCGCAGCACCCCGTTACTTTCTCCTACCTCGCCGGCAGTACCGGCAAGGAAGAGGAGCGGCTGGTGGAACCGTGGGGCCTCGGCAGCCGCTTCGGCCAGTGGTACCTCGTGGCCAGGGACAGGAACCGCGGGGACAAGCGCTTCTTCCGCCTCTCCCGCCTCACGTCCGCCGTGACCGTCCTCGAGAAGGAGAGCTTCACCCCGCCGGTGGACTTCAACATGCGCGCCGAGCTGGCCGGACTGGCAGAGCTGCCGGTCAGGACCGCCGTCGTCGACGTCCAGTCCGGCAGGCTGCACGGGCTCCGCAGACGCGCCCTGCCCGACCCCGTACCGGAAGCGGGCGCCGGGCTACCCGAAGCCGGCCGCGACCGCCTCAGCGTGCCGTACCGCGACGCCGAGACCCTCGCCGAGGAACTCGCCTCCTACGGACCCCGGGTCCGCGTAGTGTCCCCGCCTGAACTCCTCACCTCCGTGCGCCGCCGCCTGGCGGCCGCCGCAGACTTCGCCTCGGCACCCGCCCCGCCGGTCGCTTTCACCGCGGGCTCCCCGCAGCCGTCGTTGCCTGCCGGGGCCGCACCCCGGCGTGGCCGCAAACGCACCTCGGAGGACCAGCTGGCCCGGATGCTGCAGCTGGTACCGTTCCTGGTCCACAACCAGGGCCTCCACATCAGCGAAGTGGCGGCGAAATTCGGCATCACCCGCCAGGAGCTGGAAGCGGACCTGCGGATCCTGATCTGTTCCGGGCTGCCCGAGGGCTACCCGGACGACCTGCTGGACATCCAGTGGGACGACGACCACGTCACCATCACCGAGGATCTCGACCTGAAGCGGCCGGTCCGCTTCACGGTCGAGGAGGCCTGCGCCCTGCTGACCGGGCTGGAGACCCTCAACGGCCTGCCGGAACTGGCAGAAGGAGGCACGCTGGAATCCGTCACGCTCAAGCTCATGGCGGCCGCGGGGGAGGAAGGACTCAAGGCGGCGGCCCTTTCCGCACCGGAGGTGGGGCCGGGCAACGCCGCGGCCCTGGAAACCGCGCGGGAAGCCATCCGGAGCGGCACCCGGCTGCGGCTGCGCTACTTCTCTCCGCTCCGGGATTCCGTCTCCGAACGGAACATTGACCCGCTGCGGCTCTATTCGCTGGACAACACGTGGTACCTCGAGGCGTACTGCCATTCCGCGCAGGGCCTGCGCAACTTCCGGTTGGACCGGATCGAGGCCTTGGAATCCACGGGGCTGCCCGTCTCGGAATCGGCGAAGCCCGGTGACAGTTTCCCCGTGAAGCTCTTCACCCCCAACGACGACGACGCGGTGGTGGTGGTTGAACTCACCCGGCGCGGAGCGGGCCTCGCCGATGAGTACTACGCGGAGCGGACGGCCCCGCTGCCTGACGGCGGGCTGCTGGCCGAAATCCGCTTCGGCAGCACCGACTGGCTGCCCATGTTCGTGGCCCAGCACGGTGGGGCGGCGCGGATCCTGCACCCCGAAGAGCTGGCGGAAGCCTCCCGCGAATGGCTGTCCGCCGCCCTGGCCCAATATGAAGACTAGCCGCGACGGCGGCTAGACTACTCAGCATGCCTTGGTGGTCCTGGATCGTGATCTGGATAGCGCTCGTCGCGCTATCGCTGTTGTTCTTCGTTGTGCTCGGAGCCCGGTTGTTCCGGCAGTTCATGGCCACGGTCAAGGAACTTGATGCTGCGGGGGAGCGGTTCTCCGCTTTCCCGTCGGCACCCGGCCACGCCGAAAACCCGGGAACCGGCGGCAGCGACGGACCTGCGGACAGCGGTTCGCTGCCGGAACCCGGATCCGCCGTTTTCGCCTCGCCGGTCCAGATGGGGCATGATTATCGCGCATCCAAGCACGCCCGTCAGGAAGCCCGCCGCCAGCGGCGCATCCAGCGCAAGGCGGACCGCGGCCAGCCCCAGCGGCTGCGCGACATCGAATTCAGATAGACATAGACGTAGGATGTATTTCAACGAAAGGACCTCTTGTTATGAGGCTTGAAGGCTGGCATCTCATCATCATCATCGTTCTGGCATTGGTGCTTTTTGCTGCACCGAAGCTGCCCGGCATGGCCCGGAGCCTTGGCCAGTCGATGCGCATTTTCAAGTCAGAGGTCCGGGAAATGAAGAAGGACGGCGCCGCGGACGCCACTGACGGTTCCGAGCCGGTCGAAGGCAGAGTCGTGAACCACCCGAAGTCCGCCGGCACGGAACACCGCGCCGGAGACGGAACCGACGTTCCGCCGCCGAACCGCGCCTAACACCGCGTGGCAGTAACCATGAGCCGCCGGTCGAACCCCGAGGGGAGGATGGCGCTCCTCGACCACCTGAAGGAACTGCGGAACCGCCTCTTCAAGTCCGCGATCGCCGTCGTCCTCGGTACCGTCGTCGGGTTCCTTGTCTACCAGCCGATGCTTGAGGCGCTGATCAAGCCGATCAGGGACCTCAACGAACACGAGGGCCGTCAGGCAACGCTCAACTTCGACGGCGTGGCGAGCTCCTTTGACCTGATGATCCAGGTCTCGGTCTTTCTTGGCCTGATCATCGCCAGTCCGGTCTGGCTGTATCAGCTGTGGGCTTTCATCGTCCCCGGCCTGCACAAAAAGGAACGGCGCCTCGCGCTGTCCTTCGTGGCTGCCGCCGTCCCGTTGTTTGTGGGCGGCGTCCTGCTGGCCTGGCTGGTGCTTCCAAACGCTGTCCGGGTACTGACCGACTTCACGCCTTCAGGCGGCTCCAACTTCATCAGCGCCCAGGTGTACCTCTCCTTCGTGCTGCGGCTCCTGCTGGCCTTCGGCATCGCCTTCCTGCTGCCGGTGGTCCTCGTGGGGCTCAACCTCGCGGGCATCATCAAAGGCAAGCAGCTCGTCAAGAGCTGGCGCATCACCGTCTTCCTGGTCTGCCTCTTCGCGGCCATGGCCGCCCCCGGAGCCGATGCGATGAGCATGTTCTACCTCGCCGGGCCCATGCTGCTTCTCTTCTTCGCCGCCATCGGCCTCTGCTTGCTCAACGACCGCCGCCGCGAACGGCGCGCCGTCAAACGCGCCGCCGAGACCGAAGCGACCGCGGGCCAGGCGACTCCCAGCTCCGAGCTGGAGAATCTGTAGCCCGCGGCGCACTAGGCTGGAACCATGTCCTCTATAACCGGGCCGGAATCGCCGTCTGAACGCTACCGAGCCAGTGCCGAGCGGGCCGCTGAAGCCAAAACCTATCTGGGCGGTTTCATCCGTTCGCTCGCCTTCGAACTCGACGACTTCCAGCGCGAGGCCTGCCTGTCATTGCAGGCCGGCCGGGGTGTCCTGGTGGCCGCCCCCACGGGGGCCGGCAAGACGATCGTGGGGGAGTTCGCCATCTACCTGGCCCTGCAGCGCGGCCTCAAGGCGTTCTACACCACCCCCATCAAGGCCCTGAGCAACCAGAAGTACTCTGAACTGGCGGACAAGTACGGCGCGGACCGGGTGGGTCTCCTGACCGGCGATACCAGCATCAACGGCGACGCCCCGGTGGTGGTGATGACCACCGAGGTGCTCCGCAACATGCTCTACGCCGATTCCAGCACGCTGGCCGACCTCGGCTTTGTGGTCATGGATGAGGTCCACTACCTGGCGGACCGCTTCCGCGGCGCCGTCTGGGAAGAGGTCATCATCCATCTGCCCAGCGAAGTCCAGGTGGCCTCGCTCAGCGCCACCGTCTCCAACGCCGAGGAGTTCGGCGCGTGGCTGGACACAGTGCGCGGCCAGACCGACGTCATCGTGTCCGAGCACCGGCCGGTGCCGCTCTGGCAGCACGTGATGGTGGGCCGGAAAATCGTGGACCTTTTCGCCGGCGACACCACGTTCGACGAAATCGCCCCGGCCGCCGGGACCGGGGCCGGAACATCAGCCACCGTTTCAGCCACCGTGAAGACAGCGGACCTCAGCGACCGGCCCGGCTTTGAGGTCAATCCTGAGCTGCTGTCGATGGCACGCGCCGAGAGCCAGATGAACTTCCGCGGACGGTTCGGGCACGGCGGCCGCAACCAGCGGCGCCAGCGGAACCAGCGCGACGACGCCCAGCAGGCCGGCCAGCGCAGCCCGGTCCGGAAGGCCAGCCGCCCCCAGGTCATCGCCAGCCTCGACCGGCAGGACCTGCTGCCCGCCATCACCTTCATCTTCTCCCGCGCGGGCTGCGACGCCGCCGTGGCCCAGTGCGTCGCCGCCGGGCTGTGGCTGACCACCGAGCAGGAACAGCTCATCATTGCCCGCCGCGTCGACGAGGCGGCGCAGGACATTCCCTCCGACGACCTGGACGTCCTGGGCTTCTGGAGCTGGCGCGACGGGCTGCTCCGCGGACTGGCCGCCCACCACGCCGGCATGCTGCCCACCTTCAAGGAAGTCGTCGAGAAACTCTTTGTTGACGGGCTGGTCAAGGCCGTCTTCGCGACCGAGACCCTGGCGCTCGGCGTGAACATGCCGGCCCGCTCCGTTGTGCTGGAGAAGCTTGACAAGTTCAACGGCGAGGCGCACGTCAACATCACCGCGGGGGAATACACCCAGCTGACCGGCCGCGCCGGACGGCGGGGGATCGACGTCGAGGGCCACGCGGTGGTTCTCTGGCAGCCCGGTACGGACCCTGCCGCGGTGGCCGGCCTCGCTTCGCGGCGCACCTACCCGCTCAATTCCAGCTTCCGGCCCACGTACAACATGTCCATCAACCTACTGGCACAGTTCGGCCGGCCCCGGGCGCGGGAGATCCTGGAGTCCTCCTTCGCCCAGTTCCAGGCCGACCGCTCGGTCGTTGGGCTGGCGAAGCAGGTGCGCAGCCGCGAGGAGTCCCTGGCTGGCTTCAGCAAGGCCATGACGTGCCATCTCGGCGACTTCACCGAGTACTCCCGGATCCGGCGGGCCCTTTCAGACACGGAGAAGAACGCGTCCAAGACCAGCTCCCGGGCCCGGAAGTCCGTCACCGAGGACTCCCTGAGCCGGCTGCTCCCCGGCGACGTGGTGGATGTCCCCACCGGCCGGGCGCCCGGGCTCGCCGTGGTCCTCAGCTCAGACCACCACTCCCGCGAACCGCGGCCCGCGGTTATGACCCTGGACAACCAGCTGCGGCGGATCAGTACGCAGGACGTCGAAGGCCCCCTGGCCCCGATCACCAGGGTCCGGATCCCTAAATCCTTCAACGCCAAGGTGCCCAAGTCGCGGCGGGACCTTGCATCCTCGGTCCGCAACGCCCTGCGGGAGAACCGGCCGCCCGCCCCGCCGAACCGGAACGACGACTTCGGCCGCGCCGCGGCGCTCCCGGACCAGGAGCGGAAAATCACGGAACTGCGCCGGGAGCTCCGCGCGCACCCGTGCCATGGCTGCAGTGAACGCGAGGATCACGCGCGCTGGTCGGAGCGCTACTGGAAGCTCCGCCAGGAGACCGACGGGCTGGTCCGCCAGATCCAGGGGCGCACCAACACCATCGCCAAGACTTTCGACCGGGTGTGCGGTGTGTTGTCCACCTACGGTTACCTGGAAACCTCGGACGCCGGTGTGCTCACCATCAGCCCCGACGGGCAACGGCTGCGCCGGATCTACGGCGAGAAGGACCTGCTGATATCCCAGTCCCTGCGGCTGGGCGCCTTTAACGACCTCGACGCCGTCGAAGTCGCCGCGCTGGCCAGCGTCCTGGTCTACCAGGCCAAACGCGAGGACCGCGGGCTCCGGCCCAAGATGCCCAGCATCTCCCTGGAGTCCGCCGTCGACGTTGTGGTGCATGAATGGTCCGCCCTGGAGGACATCGAGGAAGCGAACAAGCTCCCCCTGACCGGTGAACCCGAACTGGGCCTGGTCTGGCCGATATTCAAGTGGGCCAAGGGCCGGCACCTGCAGGACGTCCTCAGCGGGACGGACCTGGCCGCCGGCGACTTCGTCCGCTGGGTGAAGCAGGTCATCGACCTGTTGGACCAGCTGGCGAAAATCCCGTCCCTGGACCCGCGGGTCGCCCGGCTGTGCGGGGAAGCGATCAAGCTCATCAAACGCGGCGTCGTCGCGTATTCCTCCGTGGCCTGACCACCGCGGCCGTTCCGCCGGCCGCCCCACGACGTCGATACCCGGCCCGCACGGGCCGCCAAGTACTGCCGCCCGTTATTAAGGAGTCCCCGACCCATGACCGAGTCACCGGCCACCGCCGCACCGCGCAAGCTGACGATGTACCGCAACGGTTCCGTCTACACCGCCGCCGATCCCTTCGCGACGGCGATGCTGGTCGACGGCGACACGGTTGCCTGGGTCGGCTCCGAGCAGGCAGCAGCCTCGATTGCAGATTCGGCCATGGAGGTCATTGATCTGCGCGGCGCCCTGCTGGCACCCGGCTTCGTCGATTCCCACGTCCATCTCACCGAGACGGGCATCGCCCTGGACTCGCTCCAGCTCGGTGATGTCCGCTCCGCCCGGGAACTGCTCGACGCCGTCGCCGGGTTCACCGCGTCCGGCGCGGGCGGCGCCGTGCTGGGGCATGGCTGGGACGAGACGCAGTGGGCGGACCCGGCCCTGCCCTCCCGGGAAGAACTCGAACGCGCCGCCGGCGGGCGGACCGTCTACCTCTCCCGCGTTGATGTGCACTCAGCGCTCGTCTCGTCCACGCTGGCGGCGGCCGCCGGCCTCGACGGGATGGACGGCTCCGGCCCCGGCGGCCAGGTCAAGCGCGCCGCGCACACGGCCGCCCGGCTGGAGGCACGCCGGCTGCCCGCCGAGGCACTCCGCGGCTACCAGCAGCAGGCCCTCGCCGAGGCAGCGGCCAACGGCTACGTGGCACTGGCCGAGATGGCGGCCCCGCACATCGGCAGCATCGAGGACTTGCAGCTCGCCGCCGGATGGAACGCCGGGCCGGACGCCGTTCCGGAGATCCTGCCCTACTGGGGCCAGCTGGCCGACTCGGCCGACCATGCCCGGTCCATCCTCGACGGACTGGGCGTGCCGGTGCTCGGGCTGGCGGGGGACCTGAACATCGACGGTTCCATCGGGTCGCGGACCGCGGCGCTGCGCGCGGACTACAGCGACGCGCCGGGGGAGCGCGGCAGCCTGTACCTCTCCGCCGCCGAGGCCGGAGCCCACCTCGCGGCGTGCTCGCTGCTGGGCATCCAGGCCGGGTTCCACGTCATCGGGGACGCAGGCCTCGACGCCGCCCTGGAGGCACTGGATCTGGCGGCCGCGGAAGTCGGCGAACAAAAAGTCCGGGCGGCGGGCCACCGCCTCGAACACGTCGAGCTCGCCGACGCGGAATCCATCAGCCGGCTGGCCAAATACTCCGTGACGGTCAGCGCACAGCCCGGCTTCGATGCGGCCTGGGGCGGAGACGCCGGTCTCTACGGGCAGCGACTCGGACCCCGGCGGCACGGCATGAACCCCTTTGCCTCGCTCTACGCCGCCGGCGTGCCGGTCTGCTTCGGCAGTGACAGCCCGGTGACCCCGTTGCGGCCCTGGGCCAGCGTGCGGGCCTGCCTGCAGCACAACAACCCCGCCGAACAGATCTCCGCCCGCGCCGCCTTCCTCGGACACACCCGGGCCGGCTGGCGGGCGGCCCGGTACCGGAACCCGATGGCCGGCCAGCTGGTTCCAGGCGCTCCGGCCAGTTTCGCTGTGTGGGAGGTCGAGGAACTGATGGTCCAGGTGGCGGACGGCAGGGTCCAGTCCTGGAGCACGGATCCCCGCGCGCGGACACCGCTGCTGCCGGCGCTGGACACGGGCACCGAACCGGTGTGCCTGCAGACCGTGAGGGACGGCCTGGAACTGTACTCCGCCGGCTCGCTCCGGAGCTGACGCCCGGCGCCGGACCTAGGGGCCGGCACCGAAACTTGGCCCGCCGCAATACACCCCTGACCTGCGGCGATGGATGAAACGGCAGGTCACGGAGCGGTTGACAGATCCGGGCGTCCCCGTAGCATTGAGGGGCAACGGAGGGTTGTGCAGGCCGCAGCCTCCGGACGTCCCCCGGTCAGTTCCAGGTTGCCGCCCGCGCGGTAGCTTCCCTGGTTGTGGCCATGGGTATTCCCAGGGGGCGGGTCCACTTCGCAGCAGAAAACGGTTCGGCGGCGTGTTTCGCGTCCCGCCGGTACTGGCCCGAAGCGGGTGGACCTGCCCCGGAATCCGGCTTCGGCCCGCGCGGGCCCGGCGACTCCCTATAATGGAAAGTTGCGCCGTGTGTCCGCTATCCGCAGACCGCCCGGCGCTTGACCGCTCCCTTCAAGGAAAGGCCCGCTGTGCGTGTCCTCACCATCATCCCGACCTACAACGAGCTGGAATCGTTGCCCAAGACGCTCGGGCGCCTCCGCACTGCCGTGCCGGGCTCCGACGTCCTGGTTGTCGACGACAACAGCCCCGACGGTACCGGGCAGCTGGCGGACCGCTTGGCCGCAGAGGACAGCCAGGTCCATGTCCTGCACCGCGCCGGCAAGGCCGGCCTGGGTGCCGCCTACATCGCCGGGTTCAAATGGGGCCTTGACGCCGGTTACGACATCCTCGTCGAAATGGACGCCGACGGTTCGCACCAGCCGGAGCAACTTCCCCAGCTGCTCGAAGCCGTGGAACAGGGCGCGGACCTCGCCATGGGCTCCCGCTGGGTCCCGGGCGGAAGCGTGGTCAACTGGCCGCTGTACCGGCAGGCGATTTCGCGGGTGGGCAGCACCTACGCGCGGATCATGCTGGGCGTAAAGATCAAGGACGTCACCGGCGGTTTCCGTGCGTTCCGCCGGAGCACGCTGGAGAAACTGAACCTGGACACCGTCGACTCGGTGGGGTATGGGTTCCAGGTGGACCTGGCCTGGCGAGTGGCCAAGCTCGGGCTGACCATCGTCGAACGCCCCATCACCTTCGTCGAGCGGGAGCTGGGCGCCTCGAAGATGAGCGGAAACATCGTGGTCGAGGCCATGATCAATGTCACCAAGTGGGGCCTGACGGCCCGCTGGAACACCCTTACCGGGAAGCTGCCCCGCAACAAGGTGACCGACAGGTTCACGGGCAAGTCCACCAGCACCAAAGCCTAGGCGCTGCCGGCATAAACCAAGGGCCGGGCCCGCACCGTCAGTCATGACGGTGCGGGCCCGGCCCTTGTGGCTGGTGCGCGGGCTGCCTAGGCGGAGCGGCGTTCGCCGCGCCGTTCGCGCAGGATCGTGAGGCGGTCCTCAAGGATCTGCTCGAGTTCAGGCAATGAGCGGCGTTCCAGGAGCATGTCCCAGTGTGTGCGGACTGCCTTCTCGTTGAGGTTGACGGGGCGTTCGCCGTCGACGAGCAGGGCTTCCTTGCCTGTCTTCGATACCCAGACCGGGGGGATTTCCGCTTCGGAAGAGAAGGTCACGAACACCTGTTCGCCGTCCTCGCAACGGTACTCAACGCGCTGGCGCGGAGCCGGCTCGACACCGGATTCGGTTTCCATGCTCTGTGCGCCAAGGCGCATACCCCGCAGGCTGCGATCGCTCATCTTTTCTCCCTCTATTCGGTTCGCAGGGTCATGCCCTGCGTTCGCCGGGGGCCGCGAGGCCGCACCGGACTGCTGTTTGCATTGCGCTGAATCACCGGATATCACCGGATACCACAGACCCGCACGTGAAAAGTCGTCACAGGATTCAACGCTTAGAGAAGCTAAATTGTTCCACCGGAGTGAACCAGCCGGACAAATACTCAACTATACGGGTAGAAGACACCCCCGGTAAAGCCTGCGCCCCGGCGTCGGATGTTTTGGGCAGCAGAACGGGGAGGCACCCGCCGTGCGGATGCCACCCCGTTCCTGCGCGTTACTTATGCCTCCGGCGTGGCCGGGATGCCAGCGGTGCCGGTGGCGGATCCTACTGCCGGTGCCGGCGAAGCCGCCCGGGCCGGCGCGGGTTCCGCCGCGGCGTCGGAATCCGGACCGAACAGGCTGTCGTTGGGCTGGCCGTCCTTGCTGCCGCCCAGCGCGCTGCCGATGCCCTTGAGGGCTTCGCCGACCTCGCTGGGGATGATCCACAGCTTGTTCGCGGAGCCCTCGGCGATTTTCGGGAGGGTCTGCAGGTACTGGTAGGCCAGGAGCTTCTGATCCGGGTTGCCCTTGTGGATGGCGTCGAACACCTTCTGGATGGCTTGTGCCTCGCCGTCGGCACGGAGGATCGCCGCCTTCGCGTCGCCCTCGGCTTTCAGGATGGATGACTGACGCTGGCCCTCGGCGGTCAGGATGGCGGACTGCTTGGTACCTTCCGCTGTAAGGATGGCGGCGCGGCGGTCACGTTCGGCGCGCATCTGCTTCTCCATGGAGTCCTGGATGGAGTGGGGCGGATCGATCGCCTTGAGCTCCACCCTGGAGACACGGATGCCCCAGCGGCCGGTTGCTTCGTCCAGCACGCCGCGCAGCTGCCCGTTGATCTGGTCACGCGAGGTCAGGGCCTCTTCGAGGTTCAGGCCGCCGACGACGTTTCGCAGCGTTGTGGTGGTGAGCTGCTCCACCGCCTGGATATAGTTGGCGATCTCGTACGTGGCCGCACGCGCGTCGGTCACCTGGAAGTAGACCACCGTGTCGATCGAGACGACCAGGTTGTCCTCGGTGATCACGGGCTGCGGCGGGAAGGAGACCACCTGTTCACGCAGGTCAAGCAGCGGCAGCAGCCGGTCCACGAACGGGATCAGGATCGTGAGGCCGGGGTTCAGCGTGCGCTGGTACTTGCCCAGCCGTTCGACGACGCCGGCCCGGGCCTGCGGAACGATCCGCACCGACCGGACCAGCACGATTATTACGAACGCAACGAGAACCAGCAGCACGATTGCGACTGCGATATCCATACATCACCTATTCCCCAGATTGGTCTTGCTATGGTCTGCGGCGGTGTGCCGCCGCATGCCCGGCGCCGGTGTCGGCCGCCGGAATACTTGTGGCGCTATTGAGTTGCGGTTTCCGGCTGCGGCGCGACGACCGCTGTGGCGCCGTCGATCGCACTGACGACCGCATGCTGTCCGGGCGCCAGGACTCCGGTTTCCGAGCGGGCGCTCCAGACGTCGCCGCCGATCTTGACCAGGCCTCCGCTGGCGCTGACCGGCTCCATCACCAGGGCGGATTCGCCGATGAGGCGTTCCACATTGCTCCGGCGGTCGGCCGGGCCCTTGTGGAGGTGTTTGAGGGCGACGGGCCGCACGAAGCCGATCATCAGCAGCGAAACCACGCAGAAAGCCACGATCTGCAGGCCAAGGTCGGCTCCGGCCAGCGAAGCGACCAGCCCGGCGAGGGCGCCGCCGCCGAGCATGATGAAGAACAGGTCCAGGGTGATCATTTCAACCACGGCAAAAACCAGGAAGACCGTGAGCCACAGGGCCCACCAGTTTTCGGGTAGCCATTCGAACATCGTTTCCCCCTTCGCCACGGGGGCTGCAGGCGCAGACCCTCAGTAACTGTCTTTCCATACTAAGCCGAACGGCAACGCCAGCGGAGGGCAGCGGAAATCAGGTGGCGAACGTGGCCAAGTCGTTACCTCCGGGTATGCCGGGAGTCAGTGGCGGGGCTCGAAAACGCTGATCCGGAACCGGGCGGACACGGCCGTAAGAGGGGGGAGCGTCGCCGCGAGGGACGCCAGGGCGCCGCGGTCCAGGTGATGCCCGGCCGGGCCCATGAGGGCCAGCCGGGCGACGTCGTCGGGGGACAGCGAGAGGGGTACGTCCAGGTGGTCGGTGGAGAGCGCGGCGAAGTGTCCTCCGAGCGAGGCAGCAAGCCGTTCGTCCTTGGCCGGGTCGATGCCGAGCATGCCGGCCTGGCCGGCAACCTCCGCAAGGTGGCCCGGCCGCGGTGTCACGACAATGAGCCTCCCGCCCGGGCGCAGCACGCGGGCGAACTCCGGGGCGTTGCGCGGAGCGAACACCACGGTGACGACGTCGACGGCGTGGTCGGCCAGCGGCAGCGGCTGCCACACGTCGCCGACGACGTTGACGGCGTCCGGGTTCAGCCGGGCCGCCCGGCGGAGCGCGAACTTTGAAATGTCCAGGCCGATGGCTCCGGCGCTTACGCCGTCGTGCGCCAGCCGGTCCAGGACCGCCCGGAGGTAGTGACCGGTCCCGGTTCCGGCGTCCAGGACCGTCCCCGGGCTTCCCGCCGCGTCGCCGGCGAGGGCCGCGGCCGCCCGCTCCGCCACGGCATCGGCAAGCGGCCGGTAGTGGCCGGCGGAGAGGAAGTCGAAGCGTGCCGCCACCATGTCGGCGGCGTCCGCCTCGAAAACGGTGCCTTTGCCGACGAGGAAGTTGAAGTATCCCTGTTTGGCCGCGTCGAAGCTGTGCCCGGCCGGGCACACCAGTGAACGGCCCGCGGCGTCGCTGAATCCCAGGGGGTCCCGGCAGACCGGGCACAGCAAGGACGTGGCGGGATCGGCGGGCATACTGTCCATCCTAGGGGCGGTAACGTCCGGGCGGGGCCTCCGGCCGGACCTGCACAGCGGGCGGATGCCGCCGCGCCGCCACAGGTCCGGACCCGCCGACGTGAGCTATTTCACTACCGGGAAAACTGCGGCTAGGCTCGCTCACGTGAAATCCGAACATCTGCCGCTGCTCAAGTCCGTCTCCGCCCCCGCCGTGCATCCGGACGGCGGCCGCGCCGTCGTGTCGGTGCTGCGGCCCGACTTCGACGCCGACGCTTACGTCGGCCAGTTGTGGACGGTGCCGCTGGACTCCCCACCGAACCCCGGCCGCGCCCCGCGCCGCCTGACCCGCGGATTCCGCGACACCGCGCCGGACTTCTCGCCGGACGGCCGCGTGCTGGCGTTCCTGCGGGCCGCCGAGGCCGGCAAGCCCCAGCTCCACATCGTGGAGGCCGACGGCGGCGAGCCGCAGCCCGTCACCGACGCACCGCTGGGCGTGTCGGCGTTCGCATGGTCACCCGATTCCCGGCGCATTGTCTATGGTGCCCGGGTGCCGGACGACGGCCGCTACGGCAGCACCGACGGGATCTCCGCCGGCGGTGAGGATGCCCGGCTGATCACGGACTACCAGTACCGGATGAACGGCGTCGGGTACACCGCGGACAAACCGGTTCAGCTGTTCCTCGTGGAGGTTCCGGACCCCGGGGCCGAACCCAAGGTGGCACCCAAGGGCCGGGCGTTGAAGGCCGCCGCAGAGGGCGGGGGATCACCCGGCCGCGGCAACGCCGAATCAGCCGGGCTGCTGCCGGTCGCGCAGCAGCTGACCTCTGCCGCAACAGACCACAACGGCGCATGCTTCGGCGCCGACGGACAAACCATTTACTTCACGGCCGCCCTGCATGAAGGCAGCGACGCCGATCTCGCCACCGGCATCTACCGCCTCACGGTAGGCGACGGCGCCGGGGGAGCGGAGCCGGAGCCCGTCGTCGCGGACAATACCGGCCGGCAGTCCATCCACGCCGTCCGCCAGTCGGAGGACGGGCAGTGGATCTTCTTCCTCGCCCAGGACCTCGGCGAGTCGGGGCAGGACTTCGTGGCGCGCAACACCGCGCTCTACGTGATGCCGTCAGGCGGTGGGGACGCCACACGCCTCAGCGACGTCGAGACCATGGACCTCGGCTGCAACGGCAAGATCGAACTGCGCGGGCCCGATTCCGTGCTTTTGCTGAACAATGCCCGCGGCACGGTGGAGCTGCACGAGTTCCGGGCCTCCGGGAACCACCAGGCCCTGGTCCAGGGCGAACGTACCGTCAGCGGCGCCGCGGCCCGCGGCGGATCGCTTGTGGTCAGTTTCGCCGACGCGGGAACCTCCGGGGACGTGGCGGTGTTCGACGGCGGGCAGCTCCGCGTGCTGACGGATTTCTCCGCACAGCTCCGCTCGGACGCCGGAATCGTTGAGCCGGTGGAGCTGACGTTCCCTTCAGCCGACGGCTACCCCGTCCACGGCTGGCTGGTGCGGCCGCCGGGCCGGGGACCCCACCCGGTCCTGCTGAACATCCACGGCGGCCCGTTTGCCCAGTTCACCGGGGCCCTCTTCGACGAGGCCCAGGTCTACGCCGCGGCCGGCTACGCCGTCCTGATGTGCAACCCGCGCGGTTCCGCCGGCTACGGCCAGGCCCACGGGCGGGCCATCAAGGAGAAGATGGGCACCTTGGACATGCAGGACGTCCTGGCCTTCCTCGACGGTGCGCTCGGAAAATTCGAGGATCTTGACGAGGGTTCGCTCGGCATCATGGGAGGCTCCTACGGCGGCTACCTCACCGCCTGGACCATCAGCCACGACCACCGTTTCAAGGCTGCCATTGTGGAACGTGGTTTCCTGGATCCCGTAAGTTTCACCGGTTCCTCCGACATCGGCTGGTTCTTCGGCGGGGAGTACACCGGCCGCACCGCCGAACAGATGGCCGCGCAAAGCCCGATGGCCCGGGTGGAACAGGTCCGCACGCCGGCCCTGGTCATCCACAGCGAAGAGGACCTCCGGTGCCCGGTGGAGCAGGGCCAGCGGTATTTCACCGCGCTCAAACAGCTGGGCGTGGAGGCCGCGTTCCTGGTCTTCCCGGGGGAGAACCACGAACTTTCCCGCTCCGGGACGCCGCACCACCGCAAGCAGCGTTTCGACCACATCCTGCAGTGGTGGGCCCGTTACCTTCCGACGGCGGAGAACCCGGCGCCTGCGGCGCGGCCCTAAGGCAACACACAACCCAGAGGCGGCGGCGGTCGGCACCTGCCCGGGCCCATCCGGCGGATCAGGCGCCCGGGAGGAACCCCAGTTCTTCCCGGGCGAGGCTGATATCGGGCTGGGACCAGCGTGCGGAGTACTCGGCGTTGTTGCTGATGGACCGCAGCTCGGCCCGGTCCAGATACAGGATGCCGTGCAGGTGGTCGGTCTCGTGCTGGACAATCCGCGCCTGCCAGCCGCTGAATTCCCGCTGCTGCGCGCTTCCGTCCGGGGCCGTGAAGTCGAGCCCCACCGCCTCGGGCCGGACCACGGCGGCCTGAAGTCCGTTCACGGACAGGCACCCTTCGTAGAACGCCACGGCGGAAGCGCCTTGCGGCGCAAAGGACGGGTTGAGCATGGCGAAGAACGGCAGCGGCTCCCGGCCGCGGGCAGCGGCGACCTCGGGATCGACGTCGAACTGGTCCTCCAGGACCGCGATCTGCAACGGAATGCCGAGCTGTGGTGCCGCAAGGCCGACGCCGGGAGCCTTGTGCATGACGCTGCGCATGAGGTCGATCAGCTGGCCGAGTTCGGCGTCGTTCAGTTGGCCGTCAAACGGCGCTGCGAGCTGCCGGAGCACCGGATGTCCCGCCTGGACAATGGTGGGGAGTAGCCCGGCGGTCAGGATCTGCTGGACGGTTTCATGGATGCGGGCGGCGCTGTAGTCAGTCGGCTTGGCGTCAGGTGACATGCCAACAGACTACTGGCGTCCGCAAGCGGTTGAAACAAAGTCATGGATCCGTGCACGGAGCATCGCACCAGCGTCGAGCTTCACAACACCGTCGCGTCCGCCGGCGGACACCCTGAGTGGCAGCAGGGTCCCCACCTTGTCCTCCGCAATGGCGTGCGGATCGCAGCGTGCGGGCCGGATCCCCAGCCGGAAGTGCTGGGTGGACCCGCCTGCGCGGATCGCGACGGAACGCGGCCAGGGAACCGCCGGGTCTTCCCCAATCAGGGTGGTCCCGCCCACCCGGTGAAGTGTCAGGGTTCCCGACAGACCGGGATGCGCGGAACCGGGGGTGCTCCGCGGGGTGATGGCGAGCCCCAGCACGGCACGTTGCCCGTCAGCCGACACTTCCAGTTCCGGATCCAGCCGGATCCCGGCGACGGCGGAGACCGCCAGGGCGAGGCACATTTCCGCGTTGTTCCGGCTCAGCACGCCATGGGGGTCGGTGGCCGGCACCGTCGCTGCGGGCCGGGTTGCGTTGGTTTCGGCCAGCTGCAGTGTCACCGTGGCGTCCCCATTCGGTCCGGTCGCGGGAGGCCCGCAGTCGGGGGCGCTCAATGGTGCGGGCAGGATCTTCGTCTGGCCCGGGGGCAGTTCGATTCCGCCGGGTGACGCCGGCCAGTCGAGGGTGCCGGAGAACAGCGGGCTGGATGCACGTGCGCCGAGCACGGTCACGGGGCGGGCGGTGGTGTTGGTCAGCCGGATGGAGATGATCCGGCGGCTGTAGTTGTCGCGCAGCTGGTTGATCTCGGCTGTGACCGGGACGTCTGTTCCCGCCGGGCCTGCCGCTGCGGGGGGCGTCGCGGAAGGTTCTCCGGGAACGGATGTCCCCGCGCTGCACGACACAGTCGCTGCGATGGCCGCCGCGGCCGCCGCAGCGATGAACAACCTGAAGACTCCGGATCCGCCGGCCGGACGTCGGAGCGGGTGGACCCGGGGTGTAGGTATACAGCCCATGGGGTCAGTGTATTCCCGGCGCGGAGCCGTGCGTCCGGCCCCGGACGGGGGAATTCCGTTAGTCTCGAGCCATGACGTCACCCACCCCCTTGGCATGCGTCCTCGGCCTGTTGCACGCTCTTGAACGCGGCAGCGGGGCACAGGACATCGCTCCGTTCCTGGCCGCGGACTACACCCTGACCGAGGCGCCCCACCTGCTGGCCCCGGCCGGTGCGACACGGAACCGCGACGAGGCCCTCGCCGGCGCGGCTGCGGCGCACGACGTGATCTCGGGGCAGCGCTTCGACGTACGGCGCACCACATGTGAAGGCACCCGGGTGGTGGTGGAAGCCGAGTGGACGGCCACCGTGCTGATGGACCTGCCGCACTGGGACGCCGGAGAGGTCATCCGCGCCCGGATCGCGTCCGTCTTCGAGGTCCGGGACGGGCAGATCGTCAGCCAGGACAGCTACGACTGCTACTTCACGCCCGCCTGAGCCTTCGTGCCCGGGCCCGTCACTGCCCGGGCCTGTCACTGCATGTCCTGTCGCTGCATGGCCTGTCACTGCATGGTGAACCGGCGGGCCACGAATCCGTTGACAGCAGGTACCGAAGCTGCCGCAGCCAGGGCCCGGTTCCGCACTGACAATGGTCCGGCCGGCAGGGGCCGCCCCAGCGCCATGTTGATTTCGGCCTGCCGGGCCGCCCGGGCGGCCGCAATCATCCGGTCGCCTTCAACGGCCCGGAGTGCCGTCCCCACGTGCGCCCCGTGCAGCGAGGCGACCACCACCGGGGCCAGGGCGGCGGCGTCGAGCCAGCCCAGGTTCATGCCCTGGCCTCCGATGGGGCTGATCTCGTGGGCGGCGTCCCCGATCAGGACCGTGCGGCCGGTCACCATCCGGCCGGCCAGCCGTGAGCGTACGCCGAAGCTGCTCAGCATGCTGTTGCTGGCGGGGTCGACGTCGATCCGGGTCCGTTCCCGGATTCTGTGCCCGAGCCAGCGGGCGTCTCCGGCACCGTCGGACGCCGCGAGGCGGACCACCCAGCGGCGCAAGTTTCCCGGCAGCGGAAAGGACTCTACGATCCCCTCGGATTCCAGGAACAGGGCTGCGTCGGGACCGTACCCGGTGGTGTCGGCGAAGTCGCCCATCAGGTAGCGGTCCGGATAGTCCTTCGCGCGGACCGGAACACCCAGCTGCGGGCGGATGGTGGAGCGGACTCCGTCGGCGGCGACGGCGAAGGCCGCCGTGTACCGGACCTCCCCGCCTCCCGTCGTGGCGTCCACGATGACCTGGCCGCCGTCGTCGTGCAGCCGTGTGACCCGGACACCGCGGTGCAGGGCTGCGGGGTCAAGCTGCCGGACACGGTCTTCCAGAATGGCCGCCGTCCGTGCCTGCGGCAGCGACAGGACATACGGGAACCTGTCGGAGACGCCTGCAAAGGACATCTCCGCGAGCGTCCTGCCGCCGCCGACGGCGAGGCCTCGCCTGATCGGGACCCCCTCCGCCACCAGCGCCGGCGCCACGCCGATTCCCTGGAGCGCATCCAGCGACGGGGGATGGATGCCGATCGCCCGGGAGTGCGGTTCGGCGCCGGTCCGCTGCTCCAGGATCCGGACGCTCACACCTTGTTGGAGCAGTAACGCAGCCATGAACAGTCCCACCGGCCCGCCGCCGATCACCAGGACATCAACCACGGGCGGCCTGGTCGAGAATCAGCAGGTTACGGAACGGGGCGCGCCGGAGGACCTTCCAGCCCGGGGGAGCGGCGGCCTGAAGCTCCGCATCGGTGTAGCTGCGACGGATGGAGGTGAGGCCGTCCTGCCTGATGTAGGAGCCTGTTAAGGGCAGCGCGCCGACGAGGAACAGGGCGTAGGCGGCAGGGCTGCGCCGAAGGTCGTTGTGGATGACCTTGCCGTGGCACAGCCCCGCAGACTCGGCCAGGAACAGCGGAAGCTCGTCCTCCGCCAGGTGGTGGAGCACATGGTTGGACACCACCAGGTCAAAGGTCTGCCCCTCACCGGCGAGGTCCGCCGCCGTGGCCTGCCGGAACGTCACGCCCGAGCCCCGGTGCCGTTCCGCGGCGAAGCGGCTGGCGCGCGGGTCGGGATCGATCGCCGTGATTTCCAGGCGGAGCCGGTCCCGGGCCGCCCAGCGCGAGAGCATCACCGGCACGTCCCCGCCCCCGCAGCCGATGTCCAGCAGGGTGGCCGGCGCGCCCTGGCGGAGGCGGGGCCTGAGCTGGCGGAGGTAGATGCCGCGCCAGCCGGAGACGGCCCGATTGACCAGGGCAAACTGGGCGTAGGTGCGGTCCAGCTTGTCCGGGTCGCAGCCGGGCAGGTCCATTTCCTCGACGGCGTGGGCCGCCCGTTCCCGCAGCAGTTCCACCGGTTCTCAGGCCAGGGCCGATTCCGGCTGGGCGGAGGGGGAGGCCGCGTCCCGGGCCGCTTGTGTCGACTCATCGCGTGCCGGGCTGGTGAGTTTGGTGAACAGCGCGGTTTCCACGGTCAGTCCCGGCCCGAACGCCATGGAGCAGATCCGTTCCCCGCCGCCGTCGTCGGCCTCTGCCGGCGCCTGGTCGAGGATGTGGCGGAGCACGAACAGCACGGTGGCGCTGCTCATGTTCCCGAAGTTGCGCAGGGTTTCCCGGGCCGGGACCAGCTGCTCGTCGGTCAGGTCCAGCCTGGACTGCACCTTGTCCAGGATGCTGCGGCCGCCGGGGTGGATGGCCCAGTGCCGGATGTCGCGGTAGGGGAGTCCCAGCAGGCTGCCTTCCCGGGAGAGGAGCGGTTCCAGGGCGCCGATGATGTGGTCATCGATGATGTGCGGGACGTAGTTGCCCAGGACCATCTCGAAGCCTTCGTCTCCGATGTTCCAGGCCATGGATTCCTCACCGACTGGCGTCAGGACCGTTTCGAAGTGGTCCAGTTGCATCAGGGCAGGCTGCTCCGGGTCCTCACGCGCGGTCACGATGGCCGCTGCCGCGCCGTCGGCAAAGAGCGCCGACCCCATGATGGTGTCCGGATCGTTCGAGGTCCTCACGTGCAGGGAGCAGAGTTCGGCACAGACCACCAGCACAACGGCGTCCGGATCGGCCTCGCAGAATGATTTGGCCGCCCGCAGCGCCGGGAATGCCGCATAGCAGCCCATAAAACCCAGGTGGTAGCGCTGCACCGCGGGATTCAGGCCGAGGGCCCGGACGATTTTGTAGTCCGGGCCGGGGTTGAAAAACCCGGTACAGGAGACTGTGACGAGATGAGTTATGTCAAGTAGATTGGTTCCAGGGCTGGCATCCAAGGCCTTCTGGGCCGCCTCAATAAAGAGCTTGGTGGCCTCGGTGGCAAAGATGTCATTGCGCACCTTGGTGCTGGGACTGAGCACTAGACCCGTGCCGGCGTCGAAAAACAGCGGATTGTCCGCGCGGTGATTTTTGGTCAGTTCGGCAACGGCCGTGTAGCGGGTGTCGATGGCGGCGGAGTCAAAGCACGTGCCGACTAATCGGGTGCCCAGCCTGGTGAGGCCCGGCTGGGCCGCAAAGACATCCCGGGCTTCGGTTTGGACCAAGACAGTTGGCGGGACAGCAGTTTCCAGGGACCTCAGGTAGACCGTCATGGTTCATTCTCAGCGAGGTCGGCGCAGAAGACAATGGATCGGCCGGTTCGAATGCCCGGAAAGCATCGTTAGCAGGCGCCACTCAGGGGCCCCTCTCGACTTGTATCAGAACGCCGATAATCAACATTATGTAAAGTAGAAATGTTCCTGAGGCATCTGATGCTTGATATCCCGTCCTCCGGGTCCTGGGCGTGGCACAGGATTTGCGCCCACGGGTTCGTCCGCTCCTCCGCCCGGATCACCACCGAATTCGACATCGCGGGTGACTCGGAGGTGGGCCGTGGCGACGCAGTAACATAGCCTCACTGCACGCGTACTGTCACTCTATTTCCCCGCCCCGCCACACCAGGCCCCGGGGCGTGAACCATACGTCATCTCCCCCAACAGAACAGGACCACATGACCGCCGCCGCCACGCGCACGCCCGTCGCCGTCAAACGCGCCCAACTACTCGTGGTCTCCGGGGCGTTCGTCGGTCTCATCGGGATGGTGGCATCGCTCCCGCTCGGCCAGTACCTCCTGGGCTCCGTCTTCGCCGTTACCGGGGCAGCCATCATCATCGGCGGTGGCGCGCCGGCAGACACGGCTCTCCGATTGTCCGTCGCCGAGGCCCTCCGTCCAGGAGAGAGACGACGCCGCGGGTTCACGCTGCGCTGGCTGCTGGCCGTTATGACGATCGCGCCCGCCATTCCGGAGGGAGCGTTCGCCATCCTCCACAACAAGGATTACGTCCCGATCACCATAGCCGTGCTCGGCATGGCCACGACCCTCATCCTCATGGTGAAAGACTGCACGGGGTACCACCGCGGAGCCGCGGACGCCGAGTAAGCGACCCCCGGAATCAGTCCCGAGGCGCCGCTGTCAGCCCGCCCGTGATGCGCCCTGAAGCGGGCTTAGGTCAGTGTGCGGATGGCCGGACGGGAAAATGCTGGTGCCGCACGTTTCTCTCGGATACTGTCAGCGGTAATTCGTGTGGCTGCTCCTCAGCCGACGCTGACCTGGGGGAATCTTTCGTGAGTCCATCTTCTGTCCTGCCCGGACGCGCGCGCCGTGCCCTGGCCGCGCTGTGCGCCGTCGCAGTCCTCTCCGTCTTTGTTGCCCCGGCACCCGCCGCCGTGGCCAACGAACCGGTCACCCGGTCCGAGACAACTGCCGCAGCCACGACCGTGACGCTCGAAGGCGACCCCGTGGTTTACGGGTCCTTGACCGCACGGATTTCCCCGACGGCACCGGCTGGTGCGCTGCGGTACGAGTACCTGCGCGACGGCGACGCCATCCCCTATCCCTATCTGGGGCCGTACTCCAGCTTCCGCCCCCAGCCGGAAGACTTCGGCGCCAGAATCTCTGTCCGCGTCACCGCCACAGTCGATGGCCAGGACCCGGTCGTCATAACCTCAGCCGAAACCGCCCCTGTCATTGGCCGCCTCGAGATCAGCGCAGCGGCAAGTGGCGAGCCGATCGTGGGCAAATCCATCAGATACTCCGTCTATCTGAGCGGATTGCCTACCCTGCAGGTTCCGGTCGCAAGGACCTATGCCTGGTATCGGGACGGAGAGCCGATCCCCGGCGCCACAGCCGGGGAGTACACGGTCACAGACGATGACTTCGGCAGGAGACTCACCGCCGCCGCAGAGTTCACCGCACCGGGTTACCGGCCAGTCAGTGACACAGTCGCCTTCGCGCCGGCATTCCGCGGCTACCTGAACCTCGCTGCCGAGCCCGTCATTACCTACGCCACCGGCTCGGCCCCCGCGTTTCCCGGGACCATACTGAAGGCCTCCGCCCCGGCCACACAGGAGCCGGCCCCGGCCGGCATGACGTACGCCTACCAATGGGGTTACCCCACTTACGGCGGGTCCTCCACCTGGGTTCAGCACATCGCAGGGGCAACAGCCCCCACCTATACCGTGCGCCCCGAGGACATCGGCCGGGACATCAGAGTCGCTGTGACCCCTGTGGCCGCCGGCTACGTCGGACAATCCAAAGCAAGCTCCTTCAACCAAGCCGTGCGGGTCTACGGACGGTTCACTACCCCGTCGACACCCACCATCAAGGGCACGGCGGTGGCGGGCCAACTGCTGACCGCGGTTCCCGGCACCGCCCCGACCCCCGCACCGGAAAGCGTGCAGTACGTCTGGTACCGCGACGGACAGCGCCTCACCGACCATTCGACGGACCCGACCTACCGGCTCACTCGGGACGACGGCGGCCACAAAATCACAGTCCGGGTCTTCTACGGCAGGAACGGGTACGTCCAGGCTTCCAGCCCTGCCTCGGCCGCGGTCCTCCCGCCCGGTTACTTCACCAGCGGCCCCGCCTGGATCGTGGGCTCCACGGTCGTCGGGTACGTGTTGAGCGCGCGGACGAGCTACACCTCGCCGTCGCCGTCGACCGCGCTCTACCAGTGGTATCGGGACGGGAGACCGATCATCGGGGCCAGGGGCACCTCGTACCGGCTGACGGCGGCCGACCAGTGGCGCCAGATCACCTTCAAGGTCACGTTCAAGCGGGCAAACACGGTCGACCTCAGCGTGGTCTCGCGGGCCATCAAGCCCCTGGCGGTGTTCACCAAGCTTCCCGCCCCCGTTGTCCGCGGCACCCACACCGCCGGCCAGCTCCTTCGGGCCTCGGTGACCCTGTCGACCCCCGCAGCGACCTCCGTGACCTGGCAGTGGTACCGGAACGGGAAGCCGATCGCCGGAGCCACGGGCCCGAGCTACCTGCTCACCCGCTACGACCGGGACCGGTTCGTCCACGTCGTAGCCACCTACAGGAAGGCCAACTACCTGAGCTCACCCCGCCCCTCGGCACTCCGCTGGGTGCCAGGGCCCACCACGGTTTGATGTAGGCTGACGGGAGTTTCACCAGTTTCACCGGTTTCACCCGGATTCACCCCGATTCACCCAGGAGGTCCTGTGCAGAACCCCTTCAAACCGACGGCCGGTGCCACGCCGCCGGACCTGGTCGGGCGCGCCGGGTTGTTGGACGAATTTGAGTACGGCCTCCGCCAGGGCTCGGGCGCTCCGGGACTTCTCACCATCATCACCGGAGCCAGAGGCATCGGGAAGACCGTCATGTTGAGCGCCGCGGAAGAAATCGCAAGGGATCATGGCTGGGCCGTCATCTCCCGGACGGCCAACCCCGGATTCCTTGCCAGGATCGGCGACGACATGCTCCGCCTGCTCGACGAGCTCGGCGACGGCCCGCCCACCCGGAAGATCACCGCCTTCTCTGCCGCAGGGTTTGGGCTGACCACCCAGCTCCCCCAGGAGCGCGCTCCGGACTGGCGTCGGACCGGAGAGGAGCTGCTGGGGCTGCTGCAAGCAAAAGGCACGGGCCTGGTCATCACCATTGACGAGATTCACGCCGTCGACCGCGCGGAAATCTCCCAGCTGGCCGCGGACGTTCAGCACTTCATCCGTCAAGGGCTGCCCATCGGCCTGATCTTCGCCGGGCTCCCCTCCGCCGTGTCGGATCTGCTCAACGAAGGAGTCGCGACCTTCCTCCGCCGGGCCGACAGGATAAACCTTCACGAGGCGGCCATCACCGAAGTCACTGCGTCATACCGGGAGCTTTTCCGTCGGAGCGGCATCAACGTCTCCCCCGCCCACATCACCGAGGCGGCGGAGGCCACTGAAGGCTACCCCTTCCTCATCCAGCTCGTCGGCTACTACCTCTGGATGGAAGCGGACAAGGCGGGGTGGACCCTCAACGCGGACAATGTTCAGATGGCCATCACAGCCTCTCACCGACGCAACACACTCGTGGTCGTGGAGTCCGCGCTGTCTGACATCTCTGAGAAGGACCGCGCATTCCTGGACGCCATGGCCGAGCAGGACGGCGCATCGACCGCCGCCCAGATCGGGCACGCCATTGGTTCCAAACCCAACGTGGTCTCGAAGTACCGAAACAGGCTCATCGCCGCGGGCCTCATCGAATCAGCCGGCTACGGAAAGGTTGACTTCGCCATTCCAGGCCTGCGCCATTACCTCCGAAGCTGATCGTGCAGTGAGCAGCTACCCCCGCGCGTAAAAGTCGCGGAGAACGTCGGTGAACACCGGCAACCACTGCTTTGGATGCGTGACGGAGTTTGCCGCCCGAAGAACTGCGCCGTCAACGTCGGACAAAAAGGCCCCGGGTGAGATGGATCCGTCCGGAACGCGGATCATCCAGACAAACCCCCTCGGCCGCGGAGGGACGCCCGCGTCCCCCAGGTACATGTCGATATCATCATCGACGCCTTCCCGGTCGGCAGCGGTAAACGGCTCCTCGAACGGTGTCCGCCCACTAGCGTCCTCGATGTAGCCGGTGACCGTCCTGCCCGCGTCCGAGGACGGGCAGCGGCGCAGGTTGTCCCGGCCGGCGGCCCACCCCATAAGCGCCCCCCAGCCGTTTTCAGGCAGCTCCGCCCAGGATGCTGAGGGCTCGCCTTCCTGAACGTCGCTCCACACTGGCTATTCCTTCCTCCGGCCGCCCGCGCATCTGAACTAGCCTGTCCGCGGGTGTCGGCTCACCGGTGAACAGTGCCACGGGGCAAGCGCTGAACTTCGGGACACTGGAATCATCATCACCGGTAAGCCGGCGGTGCGCCACCCTCGGCCGGGACCGGTACCGGAATTGCCGACGCCGGAGCCGTCGCCCGCAATCGGCCCCGACCCCTTAATCGCCGCAGAACCCGAAGCTTTAACGCAGCTTCTGCCCCACGAGATTACTTCCGCCCCACGCGTTGATACGCTGAGGCCGTTGGGGGCAACAATCTAGCTCAGGAGATGCCGTGTCCCGCGACGACGTACGGCTACGCACACAAGAACTGTCCGCCGTTCCGCCAGCCGCCCCGCCGAAAGCCAAAGCCCTGGCCAAAGCGGGCATTGCCGGCTGGGCCGCCCGGCTGGGAAGTCCCGGACTCGAGGCTCCGCGCTCCCGTCACTTGGCACACGCGGGCGCCCTCGCCGCGATCGCGGCCCTGATTCTCTACCTGGTCTGGCGCGTGCTCTTCACCCTGCCCTCCGGCGAATGGAACCTCACCATCGCGTGGATCCTGCTGACCTTCGAAGCGCTGCCGCTGACAGGCCTGGTTCTGAAGGCGTGGGCAGTCTGGAACATCGACAGCCACCCGCCGGCGCCGGTGGACGAGGCGCCGCACGGAATGCGCGTGGCGGTCCTGATCCCGACGTACAACGAACCAATCGAGGTCCTGACACCCACGGTCGCCGCTGCCTGCGAACTCGCCCCGGAGCACGAGACGTGGGTTCTGGACGACGGCGACCGGCCGTGGGTGGAGGAGATGTGCGCCGCCTACGGTGCCCGTTACGTCCGGCGCCACGTCCATGATCACGCCAAGGCCGGCAACATGAACCATGCCCTCGACCTGATGGCGGCCGAAGAGGCCGCGGGCGCCCCGGGGATCGACATCATTGCCGTCCTGGACTGCGACCACGTACCGCTGCCCACCTTCCTGACCGCCACGCTAGGCTGGTTCGCTGACGACGAGGTGGCCCTCATTCAGGGGCCGCAGTCGTTCTACAACGGAGGCGCGTTCGACGACGACGGCATCACCGGCGAACAGGGCATGTTCTTCAACGTCATGATGCCCTCGCGCAACGTGCCGGGCGCGGGGCCGTTCTGGTGCGGATCGACGTCGTTGTTGCGGGTCAGCGCCCTCCGGGAGGTCGGCGGGGTGGCAACGGAGACCATTACCGAGGACATGCACACCACCCTCAAACTCATCCGGCGCGGTTGGAAAACGGTCTACCACCACCAGACCCTGGCTGTGGGGCTGGCCCCGGCCACCCCGGACCAGTACCTCCTCCAGCGGCGGCGCTGGGGAATGGGGGCCATGCAGATCCTGGTCCACGAAAAGCTCTGGGCGGCGAAGAGCTGGATGTCCTGGCGGAACTACCACGAGTACCTCAACGGAACACTCTGGTGGCTCGAAGGCATCGCCACCCTGGTCGCCTTCCTCATTCCGGTGCTGGTGATGCTCTCCGGCGCCCAGACGTCCACGGCGGGCCCCCTCTTGTTTACCGGCGTCTTCATCGCCATGTTCACCATCCGGCTGTGGGGTTCCAAACGGCTGATGCGCCAGGAGATTCACTGGCCCACCGCCTTCGCGCTGCGCATCTTCCGCGTACCAGTGGGTTTGGCATGCCTGTGGTGGCTCATCACGCGGAACATTCTCCACTTTGAAGTCACGCCCAAGGGTGCCGCCGACGACCGCCTCCGCGGCCGGACACCGCGCATCTTGATCGTGATGGTGGTGCTGATCAGCCTCGTGATCCTCTACGCTGCGGCCGGGCTCGCCGGACTGGTTCCCTGGCGCACTACTCCGGGGTCCACTGTGGCTTCCGGTGCGTGGCTGGTTCTGGCCGGCGTTGTGCTGGTCCTCGGCACCCGGCGAATCCGCGCCGCGGAATTCGCTACGTCGCGCCGCAACGCCCACCGCTTCGAGGTGGACGCCCCCGTGGAGAGCGACGGCGTCCGGGGCGACCTTCTCGACGTTTCCGTCGGCGGCGCTGCCGTGCGCTTCCCGCAGGGAACACTGCCCCCGACGGGCTTTGTCCCGCTCGGCCTGCCGGGCGCACCGCCGGTCCGCCTGGAGGTGATCAGGGTCACGGACGAGACGGACGGTTCCCAGGTGGCGTCGCTGCGCGCAGCCGACGGCGACTGGGACGCCTACCGGGTGCTGTCGATGTGGATCTTCCACACTCCCGCCGGTGCCCTGCCGGACTTCCCGGCCGGAGTCCCCGCGGCGGCTTCACTGCGCGGCCGCTGACCTGCTCAGTCCTTCGCCGCCGTCCGCGCGGCGGCCGGCGGCACGGGTTCGTGGCGCAGGTAGCTCCGGCTGAACCGGCCGCTGCCCGATGTCAGGGCGCGCAGCTCGACGGCGTAGCGCACCAGCTCCTGGTCCGGCACCTCGGCGCTGATTTCGGTCAGGTCTCCCCCGGTGGACGTCGTTCCGGTCAGCCGCGCCCGGCGCGACGACAGATCGCTCATCACAGCGCCGACGTGCTCATCGGCGACGGCGATCGTCGCCGCCGAGACGGGTTCCAGCAGTTGGATCCGGCCGGCTGCGGCGGCTCCCCGCAAGGCCAGCGCACCGGCGGCCTGAAAGGCCGCGTCCGACGAATCCACACTGTGCGCCTTGCCGCCGAGCAGAGTCACCCGGATGTCCACTACCGGGAAACCCGCGGAGACACCCTTCTGCATCTGTGCCCGCACGCCCTTCTCCACCGAGGTGATAAAGGGGCCCGGAATCACCCCGCCCACGGTCTTGTCCACGAACTCGAAGCCGGCACCCCGCTCCAGCGGCTCAACCTCGATGTCACAGACGGCATATTGGCCGTGGCCGCCCGACTGCTTCACGTGCCGCCCGTGGCCTGCGGCAGGAGCGGCAAAAGTTTCCCGCAGCGGGGTCACAATGTCGACGGTCCGCAGGTTCACGCCCTGCTCGCGCAACCGGCCCAGGACCACGTCCGCGTGCGCCTCCCCCATGCACCAGAGGACCAGCTGGTGCGTTTCGGCGTTCCGTTCCACCCGGAGCGCCGGATCGCCCGCGGCCACCTTTCCCAGGCTGCGCGCCAGGGCATCCTCATCACCGTGGGAGGCCGCTTCCACGGCAACGGGCAGCAGCGGCTCCGGCATCTCCCACGGCTGGATCAGCAACGGAAATTCCTTGGCCGAAACCGTGTCCCCGGTCTCGGCCGGCCCCAGCTTCGTCAGGGCGCAGATGTCCCCCGCGACGCTGAACGGCACAGGCCGCAAGCTGGCTCCCAGCGGCGAATACAGGTGGGAGACCCGCTCATCGCTGTCGTGATCGACGTGGCCCCGGTCCGCCAGGCCCCTGCCGGCCACGTGGACGGCCGAGTCCTCCCGCAGCGTGCCGGCAAAGAGCCGGACGAGGCACACACGGCCCAGGAAAGGATCGGTGGTGGTGCGCACCACTTCGCCCAGCAGCGGGGCGGCGGGGTCGCAGTCCGGTGTCTCCGCGGGCGCCCCGTCAAGATGGGACACGGCGGGGCGGGGTCGTTCGGTGGGTGCGGGAAAGGCCCGCGTCATCACCTCCAGCAGTTCGGCCAGGCCGACGCCGGTCTCGGCGGATGTGGCGATCACCGGATGGAAGGAGCCCCGGGCAACAGCCGTCTCCAAGTCGCTGACCAGGACCTCCTGCGGGATTTCCTCGCCGTCAAGGTACCGCTCCATCAGCGACTCGTCCTCGCTTTCGGCAATGATCCCTTCAATCAGGGTTCCCCGGGCCGCTTCCGAGGCGACACGCTCGACGTCGTCCGTGTTCCGGAACACGGACGGCGCATTATCCGGCGGCTGCTCCGAAACGGTGCCCGAGAGCAGGCCCAACAGGCCGGTGACTTCTGTCCCCTTACTGACCGGAAGATACAGCGGCACCACCGAGTCCCCGAAGGCCCGTTGGCACCTATCGAGGGCGGCGTCAAAATCCGCCCGCGGATGATCCAGGCGGCTAATCACCACTGCCCGCGGCACCCCGAGTCGCTGGCACTCGCCCCAGAGTGCCGTTGTGGCAGCGTCGATGCCGTCCACGGCCGACACTACGAACAACGCCGCGTCGGCCGCGCGCAGCCCTGCCCGCAATTCCCCGACAAAATCCGGGTAGCCCGGGGTATCGAGGAGGTTCACTTTGATGCCGCCGGCCGTCACCGGCACCACGGAGAGGGCGACGGATCGCTGCTGGTGGACAGCGGCCGGCTCCGAGTCGCCGACCGTGGTGCCTTCGGCGATCGACCCCTTCCGCGAAATGGCACCGGTTGCGGCAAGCAGCGCCTCGGCCAGCATTGTCTTGCCTGCTCCGGAGTGGCCCACCAGCGCCACATTCCGGATCTGATCCGGCTCTTCGGGCGGCAGGGCATCGGCGGCGTCGGCGCGCCGCAGTTCAGAAGTGCCCCGGGCGGCGGCCTTCGCCGGAGCCTTTGCGTCTTTGGCAGGCATGGGAACCTCCTGGTGTGCAGCTGTCGACCCGCCCCCCTCAGGCCATGGCGCGGCACGGAGCCGCCTATATGGATTGGACACCCTGCGGCGATGGGACGGCAAGATGCAAAGCCAAGTCCGCCGCAACGTCACGGCCTTCCGTGCGCGGCCCCGGGCGTAGCTTCCGTCGTCAGCCTTCTGCAGGACCGCAATGGTTGCCGGTCCCCCGTACAAGGCCGTGAAAGTCCGCCCCATGATTTCGAAGCGCACGGTGATCGCCGGGCGCAACGGTCCTAGTGCCGCACCCGGATAGGCTTGGAGCATGCCTTCTTCAACGCCGCCGCTCCCCCGCCCCGCCGCGACCGGACCGGCCCCGGCGTCGGCAGCCAGGCGGACAGCCGTGCTGGCTGCATGCGCCGACGCGGCACTGATTCTCCTTTTCGCGGCCATCGGCCGTGACGCCCATCAGCGCGGGGACGTCGTTACCGGCGTGCTCGCCACCGCCTGGCCGTTCCTGGCCGGCGCTGCGGTGACCTGGCTGGCCTTGCGAATCTGGCGATCACCGCTGGCTCTCTGGCCGGCCGGCGTCGGCGTCTGGCTCGGCGCGGTCACTGTTGGCATGCTCCTGCGGGCCGTCACCGGGCAAACGGTGGTCCTGCCGTTCGTGATCGTGGCGCTGCTCAGCCTGGGGCTGCTGCTGCTCGGATACCGCCTGGTGGCCGCGGTCATCCGGCGGCGAAACACACGCCGCGGAAAGCCCTGATGGACTAGGCTTGCAAAGACATGGCCGGGGCTCCGGGGACTACCGTCAGGGCCCGTCACCGGCCGGCAACGGCGCAACAGATCCGGAAAGGTTCACACGTGGTCACCGCTTTCGTCCTGATTAAGACAGACGCTTCCCGCATCCCGGAGACCGCGGAAGAGATCTCCGCCATCCAGGGCATCAGCGAGGTTTACTCCGTCACCGGCGAGTGGGATCTCATTGCGATCGCCCGGGTCCCGAAGCACGAGGATCTGGCAGACGCCATCGCGGACAAGCTCTCCAAGGTCCCCGGCGTCGTCCACACCACCACGCAGATCGCCTTCCGCGCCTACTCCCAGCACGACCTGGACGCGGCTTTCGCCCTCGGCTTCGAACAGTAGGGCCACACAGGCGGGGCCGACGGCAGCACTGTCCTGCTCGGCCTAATCCCCGCCGCCGGCCCGGGCGGTGCGCAGGTCAGCTGCGCGAGAGCGCGACCCAGCGGTCCAGGACGGCTGCGGCCGCACCCGATTCGATGGACTCGTCCGCACGCTTCAATGCCGCGGCCATCCGCCCGCTGAACGGCCCGACGGCGTCCAGGTCGAAGGCCACGAGACCGGCAGCGGCGTTCAGCAAGGCCGCATCCCGCGCGGGACCGCGGCCGCCGGCGAGAACGGACCGCACGACGGCGGCATTGGCCGCAGCGTCGCCGCCGCGGAGTTCCTCAAGGGTTGCCCGTCGAATCCCCAGATCAGCGGGGTCGAACGTTTCTTCATTCACCGCGCCGTTCCGGATTTCCCACACCCGGGACGGGCCGGTAGTGGTCAGTTCATCCAGCCCGTCATCCCCGCGGAACACAAGTCCGCGGCTGCCGCGCCTGGCCAGCACGCCCGCCACCAGCGGGGCCATCCGCTCATTGGCGACGCCCACCGCGGAGGCCTGCACGTGGGCCGGGTTGATCATGGGTCCCAGAAAGTTGAAGGCCGTGGGCACGCCGAGTTCCCGGCGGGCGACGGCGGCATGGCGCATCGAGGGGTGGAACACCTGGGCGAAGCAGAACGTGATGCCCGCTTCCTCCGCGTTGAGGGCGACCCGAGGGATGGGCAGGTCCAGCCGGACACCGAGGGCCTCAAGGACATCAGCGGAACCAGAGGTGGAGGATGCTGCCCGGTTGCCGTGCTTCACCACCTTGGCACCCGCGCCGGCTGCGATCAGCGCTGCCATGGTGGAGATGTTGACGGTGTTCTGCTGGTCGCCGCCGGTTCCGACGATGTCCAGTTTCTGCCCTGCGATCTCAATGGGGCTGGCGTTGGTGATCATCGCCTCAACCAAGCCCACCAGCTCGTCCACGGTCTCGCCTTTGGACCGCAGCGCCACGAGGAATCCGGCAACCTGCGCGGGCGTGGCCTCTCCGGACATGATCGAGTTCATTGCCCACTCGGTGTTGCCGGCAGTCAGATCCGTGCCGTTGATGAGGGCGTTGATGAGCCGCGGCCAGGTGTTGCCTGCCGCCTGTGCAGATGCCTGAGAAGTCACGTTCTGATGCTATCGAGGTGCGGACGGCAAAGACCAATGTGAACGGGTCCGGGAACTTTTCCGCGCGAATTCGCGTCTTTGTAGAAAAAGTCCTCCCAAAAGGCGGTTTGCGTTGGGCAGGACGGAGTTTTATAGACATAATGTCTATGTGACATCTGCGACCCATGCCCCCAGTACCCCGGCGCACCCGACGCTGAATCGCCCGAACATGGTTTCTGTTGGAACCGTAGTCTGGCTGTCCAGTGAGTTGATGTTCTTCGCCGGTCTCTTCGCCATGTACTTCACACTCCGTTCGACTTCCGGACTGATGTGGGCCGAGGAGACAGCCAAGCTCAACTTCCCCTTTGCGCTCATCAACACGATCGTCCTCGTGGCAAGTTCCTTTACTTGCCAGATGGGCGTCTTCGCCGCTGAGCGGCTTCAGCCGCGCCGAAGCGGCGGGCCCCTCAGCTTCACCCGCTGGGGAATGAACGAATGGTTCACCCTGACTTTCATCATGGGTGCCTTCTTCGTGGCCGGCCAGGCGGCTGAGTACGCCATGCTCGTTTCCGAGCACGTCTCGCTCTCCTCCAACGCCTACGGTTCGGCGTTCTACATCACCACGGGCTTCCACGGCCTGCACGTTATCGGCGGCTTGGTTGCCTTCCTCCTCATCATGGGCCGCTCCTTCGCAGCGAAGAAGTTCGGCCACTTCGAAGCAACCTCCGCAATCGTCACCTCGTACTACTGGCACTTCGTCGACGTCGTCTGGATCGGCCTCTTCCTGGTCATCTACGTCCTCAAGTAGCAAGACTTGACTCTTTTTCTACAAGAGGCAGAATTTCAAGAAGCGGCTCCCGGAGCCCACGCAGGATCGAATAAAGGAACCACCACGTGAAGGCACTCTCGCAGAAGCGACGTCACCCACTGGCAGCGATTGCACTGCTGCTGATGGGCCTCCTGGTCACTGGTGGGCTGTACGCCGTTGCCACCACCGTCAACCAGGCCAAAGCCACCACCACCTTCAGCGCCAACGACGCAGAGGAAGGCGAAAAGCTCTTTGAGGCCAACTGCGCCACCTGCCACGGCATGGGCGCCAGCGGTACGCAGGACGGCCCTTCCCTGGTAGGCGTCGGCGCTGCCGCCGTCGACTTCCAGGTCGGCACCGGCCGCATGCCCATGCAGATGAACGCCCCGCAGGCTCCCAAGAAGCCTGTCCAGTTCAACGATGAGCAGACCCACCAGCTGTCCGCCTATGTTGCGTCGCTCGGCCCGGGCCCGTCCATTCCCGAGGCCAGTGTCCTCGATGGCCAGGGTGACGCCGCCAAAGGCGGCGAGCTGTTCCGTGTGAACTGCGCCATGTGCCACAACGCCGCTGCTGCCGGCGGTGCGCTGACCCGCGGCAAGTTCGCTCCGGCTCTGAGCGGTGTGTCCAGCAAGCACATTTACGAAGCGATGGTCACCGGCCCGCAGAACATGCCGGTCTTCAGCGACGCCAACCTTCCCCCCGAGGGCAAGCGCGACATCATCACGTTCCTTAAGCAGATTGAGGCCAACGGTTCACCCGGCGGCGCGGACCTGGGCTCCCTGGGTCCGGTGTCTGAAGGTCTGTTTGTCTGGATCGCCGGCCTCGGTGTCATCATCGCCTTCACCATCTGGCTGACGTCCCGGACGTCCTAGCCCACCTGTTGCACCTGTAAGAAGTTTCTGCTGACCCGTCAGCAGTTTGAATTGAAAGCTAACTCGGCACACGCCGAGACGAGAGAGGGATGAGGCGAATTATGGGCAACCATAGTGACGGCAGTCCGAACCACTCGGGCACCGTAGCTACGGCTGGTCAGAATGAGGTGGAGAAGTTCCAGGATCCTGGAATTCCCCCGCATCGTTTGCGCCTGGCTGACACGGACCCGAAGGCCGCAAAGCGAGCAGAACGGCAGGTAGCCCTTCTTTTCGGGACCTCGGTCGTTGGCACCCTGATCTTCCTGGTGGCGTACTTCGCCATCGATCTGGGAGATGACACATCGATCGCAACGATCCGGCTGCAGAACGCGCTGCTGGGTCTTGGCACCGCATTTGCCATGCTGGGTATCGGCACCGGAATCGTGCACTGGGCCAAGGCCCTGATGCCGGACCATGAAGTCTCGGAAGAGCGCCATGCCATCCGTACCGAGGATGACCGCCAGGCAGCGGTCCGGATCGTCGATGACATCGTCGAGGAAACCGGCATCAAGCGCCGCCCGCTGATCCGCAACACTCTCCTTGGCGCCGTGGCGCTGGCTCCCCTGCCGGCCGTCGCGATCTTCGGCGACCTGGGTCCGCGTCCGGACGACAAGCTGGCGCACACCATGTGGGCACCCCAGGAGGGCAAGCTCAAGCGCCTGGCCCGTGACCCTGATGGCACCCCCATCAAGGCGGCGGACGTCACCATCGGGTCGGCGTTCCACGTCATCCCCGAAGGCCTCAACGAGCTGGGCGAAGGCAAGCTGAACGAGAAGGCCAAGGCCGTCGTCCTGCTGATGCGCCTGAATCCTGAGTCCCTCAACCCGTCGCCGGGACGCGAGGACTGGGGTTACAACGGGATTGTCGCCTACTCCAAGATCTGCACCCACGTTGGTTGCCCTGTTGCCCTGTACGAGCAGCAGACGCACCACCTGCTGTGCCCGTGCCACCAGTCAACCTTCGACCTCACGCAGGAATGCAAGGTTATCTTTGGGCCGGCCAGCCGTCCTCTCCCCCAACTGCCAATCGCGGTTGACGCCGAGGGATACCTGGTCGCCACCAGCGACTTCCTTGAACCTGTTGGACCTAGCTATTGGGAGCGTGATGAGCATGAGCGCAACATCAACGCCTAATGCCCCCACCTTCGTCGCCAAGACCAAAGGCGGCCGCATCACCAACTTCGTTGACGAGCGCGTCGGCGGATCAGGCATCCTGCGTGAATTTGGCCGCAAGGTCTTCCCGGACCACTGGTCCTTCATGTTCGGCGAAGTGGCCCTGTACTCGTTCGTCATCCTGCTGCTCTCGGGCACGTTCCTGACCTTCTTCTTTGACCCGTCCATGGCGGAGACCCACTACGAGGGGTCCTACACACCGCTGAAGAACGTCGAAATGTCCGTGGCTTACAGCTCCTCCCTGGACATCTCCTTCGACGTCCGCGGCGGCCTGTTCATGCGGCAGGTCCACCACTGGTCCGCGCTGCTCTTTGTGGCGTCCGTGTCCGTGCACATGCTGCGCGTGTTCTTCACCGGCGCATTCCGCAAGCCCCGCGAAATGAACTGGGTGGTGGGCGGCGTGCTGCTCATCCTCTCGATGGCAGCCGGCTTCACCGGCTACTCCCTCCCCGATGACCTGCTCTCCGGTAACGGCCTGCGCATCATCGACGGCGTGATCAAGTCCATCCCGGTCGTCGGAACGTACATCTCGTTCTTCCTCTTCGGCGGAGAATTCCCGGGAACGGTCATCATCGGCCGCCTGTACATGCTCCACATCCTGCTGGTTCCGGCACTCATTCTCCTGATGATCGTGCTGCACCTCTTTATGGTCGTGGTGCACAAGCACACCCAGTACCCCGGCCCGGGCCGCAACGACGGTAACGTCGTCGGCTACCCCCTCGGCCCGGTATACGCGGCCAAGGCCGGCGGCTTCTTCTTCATCGTGTTCGGTGTCATCGCCCTCATGGCGGGCTTCTTCACCATCAACCCGATCTGGAACTACGGCCCGTACGACCCCTCCCCCGTCTCGGCGGGCACCCAGCCTGACTGGTATATCGGCTTCGTTGATGGCGCCCTGCGCCTCATGCCGGGCACGATCGGCGACTGGAGTGTCGAGCAGGTCTGGTTCGGCCAGGTCTTCTCCTTCAACGTGCTGCTTCCGGCCCTGGTCCCTGCAGGGATCATCTTCACCGTGCTGTTCACCTACCCGTGGATCGAACGCTGGATCACCAAGGACAACCGCGAACACCACGTCCTCGACCGTCCGCGCAACGCTCCCACGCGTACCGCCATCGGCATGGCCGGCTTCGTCTGGTACTGCGTAATGTGGGCGGCCGCCGGCTCGGACCTCATCGCCACGCACTTCCACGTGTCACTGAACGATGTGACGTACTGGCTGCGGGCACTGTTCTTCGTTGGCCCGGTCATCGCCTTCATTGTCACGAAGCGCGTCGCCCTGGCCCTGCAGCGCAAGGACCGCGAGATTGCCCTGCACGGCCGCGAAACCGGCCGCATCGTGCGCCTCCCGCACGGCGAGTTCATTGAGGTCCACGCACCGCTGGACGAGTACAAGCGCTACAAGCTTGTCGGCTTCGAGTCGCCGTCTCCGCTTCCCGCGGAGCCGAACGCCCACGGCGTCGTCGACAAGAAGGAGAAGCGCCGCGCGCTGCTCTCCAAGTGGTTCTTCGAGGACCGGGTTGCTCCGGCTACTCCTGCAGAGCTCGCGGCGGCCCACGGCCACCACGGCGAACACGAGGCCATCGAGTCCGGCGAGTCGCAGAAAACGCTCAGCCACTAACAGGCCGCAGTGAACACCAGAAAGGCCCGGTCCACCAGGACCGGGCCTTTCTGCGTATCCAGCCGCGTGCTTCCTACGAGCGGTACCCCGTGGCGTAGTTCCGCGTGGGGCGGACGCCCGGCCGCTGCAGGGGCACCCAGAGCTTGTACCGGTCGGCCCGGTAGTAGGACACGGAGTAGTCCACCATGGCCCGCGCAACGAAAGCGTGGCGCTGGATCTTCAGGAGCGGCGAGCCGACTTCAACGTTGAGCAGCCGGGCGGTCGACGGGGAAGCAGCCGTTGCCTCGATCATGTCCTCGCCCCACTCCATCACCAGCCCGAAGCGTTCGCTCAGCACGTTGTACAGCGAGGTTGGTGGTTCGCCGTCGAGCAGTCCGGGCACCCGGTGGGCGGGGATGAAGTTCTCGTCGACGCTCATGGGTTCGTTGTCCGCGAGCAGGAGGCGGCGGAACCGCACCAGGGGCGTTCCCTCTTCCAACTGCAGTTCCCGGGCCAGGAACGCGCTGGCACCGATCTGCTCGAAACTGAGGACCTTCGCGGCGGGAACCATGCCGCGGCGCTGCATTTCCTCGCTGTAGGAGGTCAGCTTGACCTGGAGGTCCAGTTTGGGCTTCCGCACGAACGTGCCAAGTCCCACCACACGCTCGATGACCTCCTCCCCCACCAGGGCGTCAATGGCCTGGCGAACCGTCATCCGGGCCAGCCCGAACCGTTCGGCGAGGTCCCGCTCCGAAGGCAGCGCCGAACCCGGCGGGCAGGCGCTCACAATGTGGGCCCTGATAATTTCCCTGAGCTGGATGTAAATGGGCGTACCGTTTTGCCGGTCTATTTCGCCGGCCATGCGAGCTGCGTCAGAGGCCGCCACTGCGCGGCCTTCCGGAAATCTTCATGCTTCAAGGTTAAGCCACGCGGCAGACAGGTCTAGACCACCTGCGTCGCCGTTCGCCCGGAAGCAGGCCCGCGACTAGGCTTGAATGCGCCGGCAGCCCGCCGGCACTAATCACACCGTCAAAGACCAGGGAGTCCCGTTGCCCGTTCGGAACGCAATCGTCAAGGCCGACGTCGGACTGCATGCCCGGCCCGCGGCCCTGTTTGTCCGTGCTGTCCACGAGACCGGCCTGCCCGTCACGATCAGCAGGGGCGGCAGGCCCGGAGTGGACGCCCGCTCCCTGCTGGAAGTCATGACCGAGGACTTCCACTGCGGCTGCGCCGTGGAGTTGGCCGTCTCCCCTGACGCTGTCCCGGCCCGCTACAGCCCGGACGACGTCGAGAAAGCCCTCGACGGGCTCCGTACCCTGTTGGAGTCAGCCCGGACCCGCTGAGCGGCCCACAGGCCCCTCCAGAGGGCACAGACAAACAACGACGGCGGGCCCCACCGGAAAGGTGGGGCCCGCCGTCGTAGTTGATGCGGTTTGTGTCCTGACGGACGTTAGTGCGCGTGGTCTCCGCGGCTGTACTCGTACACCCAGCCGACCAAAGCAACCAGCGCGAGGCCAGCGGCGATGTAGACAATCCAGAAGCCAATGGCCATTCCGAGGAATCCGGCGGCGCTGGCCAGGCCCAGCACCAGCGGCCACCAGCTCCAGGGGCTGAAGTGGCCCTGCTCGCCGGCGCCCTCGTGGATCTCGGCGTCACTGCGGTCCTCGGGACGCATCCCGACGCGCTTGCCGGTGAAGGCGAGGTAGGCGCCGATCATGCCGGCGAGGCCGCCGACCAGCAGCACCCCGAGGATGCCGACCCACTCGGACCAGTTCGTGAGGAAGCCGTAGATCACGGCGACCGGCACGAAGAAGAAGACTCCGAGTCCAAAAATCCTTGATTCGATCTTCACTAGGGGTTGTCCTTCTGGTCGGCGTTACCGAGGGCTTCTGCGGCCGGGGCAGGAGACTCGACGGTGTATGTCTGGGAAAGCTCGGGGTGGTGCAGGTCCAGGGCAGGACGCTCCGAACGGATCCGCGGCAGCGAGGTGAAGTTGTGGCGCGGCGGCGGGCAGGACGTCGCCCACTCGAGCGAGGCGCCGAAGCCCCACGGGTCATCCACTTCAACCTTCTCGTTGCTGCGCCAGGTGATGTAGACGTTCCAGAAGAACGGGATCAGCGAGGCGCCCAGCAGGAACGAGGCGTAGGTGGAGAACTGGTTCATCCAGGTGAAGTTGTCCTGGGGCATGTAGTCCGCGTAGCGGCGGGGCATACCCTCGACGCCCAGCCAGTGCTGGATGAGGAACGTGCCGTGGAAGCCGAGGAAGAGCATCCAGAAGTGGATCTTGCCCAGACGCTCGTTGAGCATCTTGCCGGTCCACTTCGGCCACCAGAAGTAGAAGCCTGCGAACATCGCGAACACCACGGTGCCGAAGACGACGTAGTGGAAGTGCGCCACCACGAAGTAGGAGTCCGAGACGTGGAAGTCCAGCGGCGGGGAGGCCAGGATAATGCCGGTCAGGCCCCCGAAGAGGAACGTCGCCAGGAAGCCGATGCTCCACAGCATGGGGGTTTCGAACGTAATGGACCCCCGCCACATGGTGCCGATCCAGTTGAAGAACTTCACACCGGTCGGAACGGCGATCAACATCGTCATGAAGGAGAAGAACGGCAGCAGGACCGAGCCGGTGACGTACATGTGGTGTGCCCACACGGTCACGGACAGGGCAGCGATGGAGATCGTTGCGTAGACCAAGCCCTTGTAGCCGAAGATCGGCTTGCGGCTGAAGACCGGGAAGATCTCCGAGACTATGCCGAAGAACGGCAGGGCGATGATGTAGACCTCAGGGTGTCCGAAGAACCAGAACAGGTGCTGCCAAAGGACGGCGCCGCCGTTCTCCGGGTCGAAGATGTGGGCACCGAAGCGCCGGTCCGCGCCGAGCGCGAAGAGGGCCGCGGCCAGCGGCGGGAACGCCATCAGCACCAGGATCGCCGTCACCAGGATGTTCCAGGTGAAGATCGGCATACGCCACATGGTCATGCCCGGGGCACGCATGCAGATGATCGTGGTGATGAAGTTGACCGCACCAAGGATGGTGCCGAAGCCGGAGAGCGCCAGGCCGAAGACCCAGAGGTCACCGCCCACTCCCGGGCTGAACGTCGTGTTGGACAGCGGCGCGTACGCGAACCAGCCGAACGAGGCAGCACCCTGCGGGGTGACGAAGCCGGACACGGCGATGGTGGAGCCGAAAAGGAAGAACCAGAAGGCCAGTGCGTTCAGTCGCGGGAAGGCGACGTCGGGTGCACCGATCTGGAGCGGCATGATGACGTTGGCGAACCCGGCGAAGAGCGGCGTCGCGAACATCAGCAGCATGACTGTGCCGTGCATGGTGAAGAGCTGGTTGTACTGCTCTTTGGTCTGCAGGATCTGCATGCCGGGCTCGAACAGCTCGGCGCGGATCAGCAGCGCCATGACGCCGCCGAAGCAGAAGAACACGAAGGACGCGATCAGGTACATGTACCCGATGGTCTTGTGGTCGGTGGAGGTGATCCAGTTGACGACGATGCGTCCCTTGGATTTCGGTACTACGGGAGCCTCAAGTGTCCCCGTGGGCTGTGAATAGGTGGTTGCCACGTCGCTCCCCTTACTTGGATTCGGTCGGGGCCGGGTTGCGGTCGTACTCTTCGCCGAGGAGACCGGTGTTGCCGTCCTGGCGCAGCTTGTCCAGGTGCGCCTGGAATTCGGCGTCGGAAACGACCTTCACGCGGAACAGCATTTCGGAGTGGTATTCGCCACAGAGTTCGGCGCACTTGCCGTCGTAGGTTCCCTCTTTGGTGGGGGTGAACCTGATGTAGTTGGTCTTTCCGGGGATCATGTCGCGCTTCTGCAGGAAGGCGGGGACCCAGAAGGAGTGGATGACGTCGCGGGCGTTCAGCTCGACATCCACGGATTTGTTGACCGGGAGGTACAGGGTGGGGAGCTTTTCCTTGTCCACTGCCTCACCGGTGAGGTGCGCCTGGACGCCGGCTTCGTGGACATCCTCGCGGATCACGTCGCCCTTTTTGTAGTTGAAGTCCCAGGCCCACTGCTTGCCACGGACGTCAACGACGACGTCGGCCGGCTCTGCGCGGTTGTCGATCGCCTGCTGGTCGCGGTCGGTGAAGTAGAAGAACACCAGGACCATGAACAGCGGGATCGTCAGGTAGAAAACTTCGAGGGGCAGGTTGAAGCTGTTCTGCCGGGGGAACCCGACGGTGCCCTTGCGGCGCCGGTAGGCCACCATGCACCAGATCATCAGGCCCCAGGTGATGACACCGACAACCAGTGCGGCAATCCATGAGTTGACCCAGAGGTCCATGATGCGGTCAGTGTGGTTGGTGGTGCCACGTTCCGTGGGCAGCCACCCTTTCTGTACCTCTGGTGAACATCCAGTCAAAGCCAACGCGCCGGCGAGTGCCAAGCCAGTGATCGTAGTGATCTGTTTGCGTCGGCTGCCGGTTCGGTTCTGCGAACTCACAGACGGCCCTTCCTACTTGTTGCTGTCGCCCCGGTCCGCAAAATCGCGGTCGGGGCACACGAAAAGTTTTACTACTCGGTGTAGAGCTTACCGCTCCCCGCGAGTTTTCGCCCACATGTCCGCGCCGTGCGTCGGGACCTATTTGCCGGGTCCGCTCGTTATGGTTCCTCGGCACTAAGGCCGGGCAGATTGCCCGGCCTTAGTGGAAGGAATCACCGCAGGCGCAGGAGCCGCCGGCGTTGGGGTTATCGATCGTAAAGCCCTGCTTGGAGATGGTGTCCTCGAAGTCGATGCTGGCACCGGTGAGGTAGGGGACGCTCATCTTGTCGACTACAACTTCAACGCCGTCGTAGTCCCGGACGGCGTCTCCGTCGAGGAGCCTTTCGTCGAAGTAGAGCTGGTAGATCAGGCCGGAGCAGCCGCCGGGCTGCACAGCCACGCGGAGGCGCAGGTCGGTGCGGCCTTCCTGCTCCAGCAGGCTGCGGACCTTGCCCGCCGCGACGTCGGTCAGCTGGACTTCGTGCGTGGCCAGTTCCTCGCCCGCCGTGGCGGTGGTGTCGGCGCTGTTTTCATTGGTTGTAGTGCTCATGGCCTACCTTCTAACGACGGTGGTGGCGGCACCGCCGGGGCGGCACCCGCCCCTACTTATTCGGTACGGGCTATAGCTACATGCTACGTCGATCAGCCGTGTAGCTCTAACTTCTGACGTAACCGTTAGTGCCGGCCGGATGTTCCCCCGGAACCCGGCCGGCCCGTCCGGTCAGGCCAGTCCGTCCTCATTCAGCCGCGCGAGCATCAGGGCTTCGGCAACGATGGCGTTCCGGAAGTCTTCAAGGTGGAGGGATTCGTTCGCGCTGTGCGCCCGGGAATCGGGATCCTCGACGCCGGTGACCAGGATCTGGACATCCGGGTACAGCTCGGTCAGGTCGGCGATGAACGGGATGGAGCCGCCAATACCGGTTTCCACTGCCGGGACGCCCCACGCCTCGCCGAGCGCCCACATCGCGATGCCCGCAGCCCGTGAGGACGTGTCCGTGAGGAAGGCGTTGCCGCTCTCCCCCGGCGTAAAGACCACGTGGGCGCCGAACGGCGCGCTGGCTTCCACGTGCCGTCGGACGGCATCCATGGCTTCGGCCGGATCCTGCCCGGGGGCGAGCCGCATGCTGAACTTGGCCTTTGCCCGGGGCAGGAGGGTGTTGGAGGCGACGTCGACGGCGGGGGCGTCGAAGCCGATGATCGACAGCGCCGGCTTGGTCCACATCCGCGAGGCGATCGTGCCGGTGCCCGCAAGCCGGACGCCGTCGAGCACGGAGGCGTCCGCGCGGTATTCCTCCTCCGAGAGGTCCACGGTGGCGTCGTCCCGGCTGACCAGGCCGGCGATCGCGACGTTGCCCTCGTCGTCGTGCAGGGTGGCGATGAGACGGGACAGGAGGGTGGGCGCATCCAGCACCGGGCCGCCGAACATGCCGGAGTGGACCGCGTGGTCCAGGACCTTGACCTCGATGGTGCCGTCCACCAGACCGCGGAGGCTGGTGGTGAGCGCGGGGATGCCGACCTTCCAGTTGCTGGAGTCGGCGACGACGATCACATCGGCGCGCAGCAGCTCCCGGTGGGTTTCCAGGAAAGTTCGGAAGGTCGGGGAACCGGCTTCCTCCTCACCCTCGAAGAAGAAGGTCACACCCAGGCCAAGATCGTCGCCCAGGACGCGGGTCACGGCCGCGTAGGCAGCAATGTGGGCCAGGATCCCGGCCTTGTCGTCGGCGGCACCGCGGCCGTAAAGCCGCCCGTCACGCTCGACGGCGGTGAACGGCTCCGTCTCCCACAGCGCCAAGTCGCCGGTGGGCTGCACATCGTGGTGGGCGTAGAGCAGGATCGTCGGCTTGCCGTCGGCGGCGGGACGGCGGGCGACGACGGCGGGGCCGCCGGGAGTCCCGTCTTCCTTGTTGCAGCGCAGGATCCGGACGTCGTCGAATCCGCTGGCGCGCACCAGCCCGGCGACGGCGTCGGCGCTGGCGTTGAGCGGGGCCGGGTCGAAGCTTGGCCAGGCGATGCCCGGAATGGCGACGAGCTCTTTCAACTGGGCGATGGTGGTGTCGAAGGATTCGGTGACGGCCTGCCGGAGCGCCTCGGTGTCGACGTTTCCGGCCGGGGCGGTTGCGGTTTGCGGGTTCCCCGCGGGTGATGAAGTCATGGCCAGAACACTACCCGTGCCGTGGATCACGCTAAACCCTAAACTCTGCCGCGGCGCGTCATACCCTGTGTGGGCTGGGTCTCGTGCCCGTGTCCGCGGGGTATTCTGTAGGGGTGTTTGGACGTAAAAAAGAAGCGCCATCGGCGCAGGACATAGTTGACCAGCAGGCGGCCGGGGCAGCAGCCCGGGATACCGCCCTCGGCAAGGGCGCGCCCACGCCCAAGCGCAGCGCGCAGGTGGCGGCCCGCAAGCGGCCGCTCGTGCCGGAGGACCGCAAGGCCTCCAAGGCCGCAGAGCGTGCAGCGGTCCAGGAGCAGCGGCTGAAAATGCGGGCGGCCCTGGACACCGGCGACGAGAAGTTCCTGCCGCTGAGGGACAAGGGTCCGCAGAAGCGCTTCGCCCGTGACTATGTGGACGCCCGCTTCAGCCTCGGCGAGTACCTGATGTTCGGCGCACTGATCTTCGTGGTGGTCTCCCTGCTCGTCCCGGCGTCCAGCGAGCAGATGATCTACGTCCTGGGCGGATTCTGGGTCATGTTCCTGGCCGTCTTCGTCGACGTCTTTATCCTCTCCCGCAAGCTCCGGAAGCGCCTGACGGAAAAGTTCGGCGACGTGGAGCGCGGCACCGTCTGGTACGGCTCCATGCGCTCACTGCAGTTCCGGCGCCTGCGCCTTCCCAAGCCCCTCGTCAAGCGCGGCGAATACCCCGCCTGATTTCCCCGATCACCAAGGAGCCCCCGGCAGCTGGACTGCCGGGGGCTTTGTCGTCCCGGTGTGGTGACGGCGCCTGTCGGTGTGGCCGAGCGGTGCCGACCGTTGGCCCGCGGGGCCCCGGGCCGGGTTCAGCGCCGCGACGGGTGCTTAGCGAGCTGCCGGTTGATGCGGGCAGCCCAGAACGGACCTTCGTAGAGGAACGCCGTGTACCCCTGCACGAGGGTGGCGCCGGCGTCGAGCCGTTGCTGGACGTCCTGCGCGGTTTCGACGCCGCCCACCGAGACCAGGGTCAGCTTGCCGCCGGTTGCCGCCTTCAACCGTGCCAGCACTTCCAGGGACCGCTGCTTCAGCGGGGCGCCGGACAGTCCGCCGGCGCCGCAGGCCGCCACCTTGTCCGGGGCGGACGACAGGCCGGTGCGGGCGATGGTGGTGTTGGTGGCGATGATTCCGTCCAGCTTCAGGTCCAGTGCCAGGCGCGCGACGTCGTCGATGTCGTCATCGCTGAGGTCCGGGGCGATCTTGACCAGCAGCGGAATGTGGCGTCCGGAGGCCTTGTCCGCCGCCTCCCCCACTGCCGTCAGCAGCGGGCGGAGCGAATCGACGTCCTGGAGCAGCCGCAGGCCGGGGGTGTTCGGGGAGCTGACGTTGACCACGAGGTAGTCGGCGGCGGGCGCCAGGCTGCGGGCGCTGATGAGGTAGTCCGCCACCGCGTCGTCCAGTTCCACCACCTTGCTCTTGCCGATGTTGATGCCGATCACCGGGCGGACACCGGGGTGGCGGCGCTGCAGGGCGGCGCGGGCGGACTTCAGGCGGGGCGCCACGGCGGCGGCCCCGTCATTGTTGAATCCCATCCGGTTGACCACGGCCCGGTCCTGGACCAGGCGGAAGAGCCGCGGCGCGGGGTTTCCGGGCTGGGCCTGTCCGGTGATCGTGCCGACTTCCACATGGCCGAAGCCCAGCTCGGTCAGCGCCTCGATGCCGTGGCCCTCCTTGTCGAACCCGGCCGCCAGACCGAACGGCGACGGGAACGTCAGGCCGAACGCCCGGGTCTGGAGCGACGCCGCCGGGGCGGTGAACCTCTGCAGCACCCGCCCGGCCCCGCAGGAGTGGACAAGCCGGATGGCCCTGAACCCGATTTTGTGGGCGCGTTCGGCGTCCATCCATGAAAAGGCCAGCCGGAAGAAGGTCGGATATACGCGCATGGCTCTAGTTTTCCCGTTCCGGCGGCCCAGACCAAACCCGCCCGCCGCCGGGCGCTAGCATGAAGCAATGGAATGGGTTCCCGATATCCTGGGCGACGACTTCGAAGCCTGCACCTTCCCGGCAACCGGCCCCGACGGCGTCGAACGGGCCGCCACGCTGGTCCGACGGGTTCCCGGCGCCGAGGAGGGCCCAGCCGCTGCCGGCGGCGACGCCGGCAGGCCCCGGGCCGTGCTGTTCCTGCACGGCTGGAGCGATTACTTCTTCAACGAGGAGCTCGCCGACTTCTGGACCCGCCAGGGCTTCGCGTTCTTCGCCCTGGATATGCACAACCACGGCCGGAGCCTGCACGCCGGCACCCACGGCGGCTATGTGGCCGACCTGGACGACTACGACGCCGAGATCACCGCGGCGATCGGCATCATCGCCGCGCTGCACCCCGACGCCGAGGCACCGCCGACGGTGGCGCTGATGGGACATTCGACCGGCGGGCTGATTGCCGCGCTGTGGGCCAGCCGGCATCCGGACGTTATCTCGCAGCTGATCCTCGACAGCCCGTGGCTGGAGATGCATGGCAGCCCGGCCGTGCGCCGGGCGGCGCGGACCATGGTGGAACCACTCGCGCGGTTCCGCCCCGAAGCCGTCATCCGGCTCCCCGAACGCGGCTTCTACTGGCGCAGCATCAGCAGCGCCGCGGAGGGCGAATGGACCTTGGATGACAACTACCGCCCGCCCCGGGCGTTCCCCGTCCGGGCCGGCTGGCTGAGCGCGGTCCTGACCGGGCAGGCGCGGGTGGCGCGCGGCCTGGACATCCAGGTTCCCATCCTGGTCCTGATTTCCGGGGCCAGCGCCAACGGAATGTTCTGGAAGGAATCCATGCGGCGCACCGATGCAGTCCTGGACGTCAACACGATCGCCCTGCGCGCCCTCAGCCTGGGCCGGACCGTCACCCTGGAGCGGATCGACGGGGCACTGCATGACGTGTTTTTGTCCGCCCCGCGCGTCCGCGCGGACGCCTACGCCCGGCTGGCCCGCTGGCTCCGCGCCTACGTCCTCGACGACGGCGGCACCGCTTGAGCCGCGCGGCGCCTTCACCCGGCGGCGCGCAGAGTTAACACCCTGGTGTCAGCACCCTGGTGTCAGGCCGGGCCTGCGGGGGCCGCGTCCACTGCCCCGCCGTAACGGCGGTCCCGCTGCGCATACACCTCCACCGCGTCCCACAGCGTGCGCCGGTCCACGTCGGGCCACAGCGTGTCCATAAAAACGAACTCGGCGTAGGCGGACTGCCACAGCATGAAGTTGGAGAGCCGCTGCTCGCCGGAGCTGCGCAGGAACAAGTCAACGTCCGGCAGGTCCGGCTCGTCCAGGTACTTCTGGATCGTCTTCTCGGTGATGGCGCCCGGCTTCAGCCGGCCGGCGGCAACTTCCTCCGCGATCGCGGAGACGGCGTCGGCGATCTCGGCACGCCCGCCGTAGTTAACACACATGTTCAACGTGCAGGTGCTGTTGCCGCGGGTGAAGTCCTCGGCCTCTTCCAATTCCCGGATCACGGAGCCCCACAGCCGGGGCCGCCGGCCGGACCAGCGGATCCGCACACCCCACTCATCCAGCTGGTTGCGCTGACGACGCAGCACGTCCTTGTTAAATCCCATCAGGAAGCGGACCTCCTCGGGTGAACGGCGCCAGTTTTCCGTGGAGAAGGCGTAAACGCTCACATGCTCGATGCCGAGTTCAATCGCACCGGCCATCACGTCCAGCAGGGCGGGCTCCCCCGCCTTGTGGCCCTCGATCCGGGGCAGCCCGCGCTGGTTGGCCCAGCGGCCGTTGCCGTCCATCACGATCGCGACGTGCCGCGGAATAAACTCCGCCGGGATGGCCGGGGGGACGGCTCCGGAGGGGTGCGGGTACGGGCTCACCACGGGGGTGCTCCGTTGCCGGACCGGACGCTTCTTTTTAACCAATGCCACAGTTTTTCCCTAGTTCTTTCCCGGTGCCACATTTTCCCGGTGCCATAGTTTCCGGTGCCACAGTCAGGTTCGCTCCACATGTTTGAGGGACTTGAGGACCCGCTCGAGGTGCCACTGCAGGTAGCTGGCCACCAGGCCGGCCGCCTCGCGCCGGTGCGCTGGAACTGACGCGTCCGCCGTCGTCCAGTCCCCCGTCAGCAGCGCGCCCAGCAGCAGGACTGTTTCCGCGGCGGGGGCGGGCGATCCGGGCGGGCGGCAGTCCGCGCACACCATGCCGCCGAGCGGCGCCGAAAACGCGGTGTGGGGCCCGCCGGCCCCGCAGCGGGCGCAGTCGGTGAAACTCGGGGCCCAGCCGCCGGTGGCGAGGGCGCGCAGCAGGTAGGAATCGAGGATGAGTTCGGGGGTGTGGTCGCCCCGGCTCAGTGAGGCCAGGGCGCCGACGAGGAGGTTGTATTGGGCGGTACCGGCTTCGCCGTCGACGTCGGTCAGCTTCTCCGCAGTTTCGGTCATCGCGGCAGCCACCGTGTAGCGGCCGTAATCCGCGGCGATATTGCTGCCGTAGGCACCCTTCGCGACAGCCTGCGTGACAATGTCCAGGGTGCGGCCGGATATCAACTGGAGGTCCACCACCATAAAGGGCTCAAGCCGGGCGCCGAAGCGGCTGCTGGTGCGCCGTACGCCCTTGGCTACCGCGCGGACCTGGCCGTGGTGCTTGGTCAGGATGGTGATGATGCGGTCCGCTTCGCCCAGTTTGTGGGTACGCAGCACCACACCGTCATCACGGTAGGCGCGGGAGGCAAAGGAGGAGGGTTGGGCCACGCTTAATCTTCGCATCGCTCTGAGGGAAACACTGCATTCCGGGGAACCGCCGCGGCTCAGGCGCGCCGCGCCGCCGGACGGACCGGCGGCGCTGAGCGCCTGAAAAGCGGCTGGCAGCCTAGGCCCGGGCGTCCCGGATGGCCCGGTTCACGGCCGAAATGACGGCCTTGAGCGAAGACGTGCTGGTGTTGGCGTCGATCCCGACGCCCCACAGCACGCGCTCTCCCACGGCGCACTCGACATAGGCCGCGGCGAGGGCGCTGCCGCCTTCGGACAGGGCATGTTCGCTGTAGTCCAGCACCCGGACGTCGACGCCGTCCTCGCGCAGGATGCTCAGCAGGGCTGCTATCGGGCCGTTGCCCGTGCCGGTGCGGTGGACCTGGCTGCCGTCGATCTTGAGCGTGGCGTGCAGCGTCATGGACCCGTCCTCGTCCGTTTCGGTGCCGAACGGGCCCAGGGCGTAGCGTCCCCACTGCGCGTCGGCCGAGCCGGAGGGCAGGTATTCATCCTGGAAGACCTGCCAGAGCTGGGCTCCGCTGACTTCGCCGCCCACGGTGTCGGTCTGCTTCTGGATGACGCCGGAGAACTCGATCTGGGCGCGGCGCGGCAGGTCCAGGTTGTGCTCGTTTTTCAGCAAGTACGCGACGCCGCCCTTGCCCGACTGCGAGTTGACCCGGATGACCGCCTCGTAGCTGCGGCCGAGGTCCTTCGGGTCGACCGGCAGGTACGGGACCTGCCAGGGGTAGTCGGCGACGTCCTTCCCGGCGGCGGCTGCGTCCTTTTCCAGGGCTTCCAGGCCTTTCTTGATGGCGTCCTGGTGCGAGCCGGAGAAGGCGGTGAAAACAAGGTCACCGCCGTAGGGGGTGCGCTCGGCCACCGGCAGCTGGTTGCAGTACTCCACGGTGCGGCGGACCTCGTCGATGTCGGAGAAGTCGATCATCGGGTCGATGCCCTGGACGAACATGTTCAGCCCCAGGGTCACCAGGTCCACGTTGCCGGTCCGTTCGCCGTTGCCGAACAGGCAGCCTTCGATCCGGTCCGCGCCGGCGAGGTAGCCCAGTTCGGCGGCGGCGACGCCGGTGCCACGGTCGTTGTGCGGGTGCAGGGACAGGATAATGCCCTCCCGCGGGTGCAGGTTCCGGCTCATCCACTCGATGGAGTCGGCGTAGACGTTGGGGGTGGCCATCTCCACCGTGGCGGGCAGGTTGATGATGACCTGGCTGTCGGCGGAGGCCTCGAACACGTCGGCGATGGCGTTGCAGACCCTGACGGCGTACTCCAGCTCGGTCCCGGTGAAGGATTCCGGGGAGTACTCATAGGTGATGTGGGTGTCCTGCAGGGTCTCCTCATACTTCTTGCACAGCCGCGCGCCCTGCAGCGCGATGTCCAGGATGCCGTCCTCGTCCTGGTTGAAAACCACCCTGCGCTGCAGGACCGACGTCGAGTTGTACAGGTGGACGATGGCCTGCTTGGCACCGACCAAGGACTCGTAGGTCCGCTCGATCAGATGCTCGCGGGCCTGCGTCAGGACCTGGATGGTGACGTCGTCGGGGATGTGGTTGCCCTCGATCAGCTGCCGGACGAAGTCGAAGTCAGTCTGCGAGGCCGAAGGGAACCCGACTTCGATTTCCTTGTAGCCCATCCGGACCAGCAGCTGGAACATCTTCAGCTTGCGGGCGGGGCTCATCGGGTCGATCAGTGCCTGGTTGCCGTCACGGAGGTCCACGGCGCACCAGCGCGGGGCCTTGGTGATGACTTTGTCCGGCCAGGTGCGGTCCGGCAGTTCAACCGTGATGATGTCCTGGAACGGAACGTAGCGGTGGACGGGCATTCCTGAGGGCTTCTGTGCGTTTCGCATTACAATCGGGGCCTTTTCTGTGATTCCTGGTGAAAGGGTGGCCGGGCAACACAAACTCCGCAGCGAGGGTGGGCCTTGCGCTAGATCGCGTCTGAGGCCTCGCCGCGGCAGCTAAGGAGAAGCAGTTCTGCGCGCACGTTTTCACAGTAACACGGGTGCGTAAGATGAAGGAGCCATACCTCCGTAACGTCCACCATGCAGACCGGCATCCCCTGCCAAGGCGGTGCCGGACTGCCTCTCAAAGGAGCATCTGTGCCACTTTCGGGGATCGCCCTGTCCAACATCGACTCCAGTGTCCGGCCGCAGGATGACCTGTACCAGCATGTCAACGGCACCTGGCTCAAGAGCACCGAGATACCCGACGACCGCCCCTTGGAGGGGACGTTCACGGCGCTGCGCGACGGCTCGGAACTCGCCGTGAAAGAGATCATCGAGGACGCAGCGGCCCACGGAGCGGACTCCACCGGGATCGAGCGGAAGATCGGGGACCTGTACAACAGCTTCCTAGACGAAGCGGGGGTGGAGGCCAAGGGCCTGGACCCGATCCGTTCCCGGCTCGCCGAGGTCTTCGCTACGGAGTCGGCCGCCGATCTGGTGGCCCTGTCCGGCCGGCTGTTCCGCGCGGACGTGGGCGGCCTCTTTTACATCTATCCGGCCCCCGACGCCGGAAATCCGGACCGGATCCTGCTGTACTCCGGCCAGGGCGGCCTGGGGCTGCCGGATGAGTCGTACTACCGCGAAGAGAAGTTCGCGCCGATGGTCCGGGCCTACCAGGACCATGTGAAGACCGTCTTCGGACTCGCCGGGGTCACCGGTCCGGAGGCCGCAGCCGGACGGGTGGTGGCGCTGGAGACCGCGCTGGCATCCCACCACTGGGACAAAGTCACGCTGCGCGACCCCCAGAAGACCTACAACCTGCGGACCGCGGACGAGGCCACGGAGCTCTTCCCGCTCCTAACCACCTGGTTCGACGCCGCCGGCATCGCGCCGGAAAAGCGTGCGGAACTGATCGTGAGCACCCCGGATTTCTTCGCCGGGGCGGCGTCGCTGCTGGAGTCGGAGCCGCTGTCCGTCTGGCAGGAATGGCTGGCCATGCGCGTCATCAGCGCCGCCGCGCCGTACCTGTCCGCTGCGTTTGTTGATGCCAACTTCGCTTTTTACGGCACCACACTCAGCGGCACGCCGCGCAACAAGGACCGCTGGAAGCGCGGGGTCGCCGTCGTCGAGGCTGCGCTCGGCGAGGCGGTCGGCCAGATCTATGTTGCCCGGCACTTCCCGGAGACGCACAAGGCGCGCATGGAGTCGCTGGTGGCGAACCTGATCGAGGCCTACCGTGAATCCATCACCGGACTTGGCTGGATGGGCGAGGAAACCAAGCACGAGGCACTCAAGAAGCTCGATTCGTTCCGGGCCAAGATCGGCTACCCCGACAAGTGGATCGACTACTCCGCGGTGGAGATCGACCCCTCGGACCTGCTGGGCAACGTGGAGCGCGCGCACAGCGCCGACGTCGACCGGCATCTTGATGAAGTGGGCAAGCCGGTGGACCGGGACAAGTGGCTGATGACCCCGCAGACGGTGAATGCGTACTACCACCCGCTGCTCAACGAGATCGTGTTCCCCGCAGCCATCCTGCAGCCGCCGTTCTTCACCGCCGACGCCGACGACGCCGTCAACTACGGCGGCATCGGTGCGGTCATCGGCCACGAGATCGGCCACGGATTCGACGACCAGGGCTCGCAGTACGACGGCAGTGGCCTGCTGCGCAACTGGTGGACGGAGGATGACCGGACCGCCTTCGAGGCGCTGACCTCCAAGCTGGTGGCCCAGTTCGAGGCGCTCTCCCCCACCGCAGCGCCGGGGCACAACGTCAACGGCAAACTGACCCTGGGCGAGAATATCGGTGACCTCGGCGGCCTGACGATCGCGTACAAGGCCTACCTGATCAGCCTCGACGGGCAGGAGCCGCCAGTCCTGGACGGACTGACCGGGGTGCAGCGGTTCTTCGCATCATGGGCCGCGGGCTGGCGGCAGGTGATGCGGACCGAGGAGGCCATCCGCCGGCTGGCCACCGATCCGCACTCCCCCAACGAGTTCCGCACCAACCAGATCGCCAAAAATCTTGACGCCTTCCACGAGGCATTCGGAACGGCGGAGCAGGACGGCATGTGGATGCCCGAAACGGAACGCGTCAGCATCTGGTAGGGAGCCTGCCAGGCAAAAATGCCAGGCAACCAGCAATCCAATAAAACTGGCCGGCCCCCGGGGAATCCTCCCCGGGGGCCGGCCCGTTGCTTTCCGAAGATACCTGTCAGCGGGTGATGAGCGCCGGGTTGGCCTGCTGGCACACAACATCGCCGGCGGTCTGGTTGACGATGTCATCGGGGAGGTCCACTGCGGCTCCGCCGCTTGGGGTGCCGCCCTTGGCGCCGCCCGCCGGGCTGCTGCCCACGTAGACCTGGACGCCGACGATGCCGGCCGGCAGCACCTGCTTCGCCGGGATCCCCAGGAGGGAGGCGACGTCGGCGGCCACATCGGCGAAACCCTCGCCGTAGTAGACCGCGGTGGACGCCACGGGGTCGGCGGCGAACTGGTTGATCTGCGTGAAGCCGCTGCCGGTGAGGACCTTCGTGATCTCCTGGGCCCGCGCCGGGGTGCCGGAGCCGTTCGCCACGGTGACGGGCTGCAGCGCCTTGTTGTACGCCGGGGCCTTCTCGCTGGGCGTCGGCGAGGCACTGGCACTCGCCGCCGGGCTCGCGGACGCGGAGGGGCTGGGTGGCGCGGTCGGGTCCGTGAGGTCAATGTCCTTGCGCATCGCCGCGAAGAGCTGCGACGCGGCGGGCTCGGCCACCTGCAGGCGGTTCGGGTCGCTGACCGCCGGCACCGTCGGAACCGCGACGAAGGCGACCTTGCCGACGTCGATGTTCTTCAGCCGGTTCCCGACCGTCAGCAGGGTGGGGATGGATGCAAGGCCCTCGTCAATCGTGAGGTTCCTGGTGACGACGTCGGCGATCTCCAGCATCTTGACGGGGTTGGACAACGTGCCGTCACTCTTCATCTTCCGGGTCAGGGAGGACAGGAACCCCTGCTGCGCCTTGATCCTGCCGAGGTCCCCACCGTCCGCAAACGCGTGCCGCGCCCGCAGGAACGCCAGCGCCTGCTCGCCCTGGACCTTGGAGGTCCCCTTGGGGAGCCGGAGCCTGGAGTCCGGATCATAGACGGCGTCGCTGATGCAGACCTCCACACCGCCGACCGTGTTCGAGAGTTCCTTGACGGCGTTGAAGTCGGCCATCATGAAGTGATCGATTTCGAGACCCGTGAGTTTGTTGACCGTGTCGACGGCGCAACCGATGCCTGCCTCGGTCATGGCCGCGTTGATCATCACGTCCTGCTGCGCCGGGAATTGCTTCTTGGTCTTCTGGTCGGTGCATTTGGGAGTGTCCACGAGCAGGTCGCGGGGGAAGCTCACGACGCTGACGCGCTTGTTGTCCGCGGAGATGTCCATCAGCATCATCACGTCCGAGTGCCCGTAGCCCGCGGCGTCGTCGGGGGCGCCGTACTGCGAGTTCTTGCCGTCGCGGGAGTCCGAGCCGAGGATCAGGATCTGCATCCGGTCGTTCGAATCGTTCACGGCTGCCTCGGTCTTGTCGCTCCCGGCGCCCAGCGCGGCCTTGCTGATGTTGCCCTGCAGCCGGAACGCCCAATAGGCGCCGAAGGCAAGGACCCCGACCAGGAGAAGGGAGATAATACCCGTCCCGATCTTCAGCCAGCGGGGCATGCCGCGGGTCGGACCCAGATGGCGTGCCGGTCCGACGGCGGGATCATCCGTGTGCCGGGCGGCAGAACCTGACCGAACCGGGTTTCCGGTTCCGTCTGCACTGTCATCACGGGGTCGAGACACGGTTGAGCCTTCCTTCACGAACGGGGTTCGCCTATTTTAGAGTCCGTTTCTGGGAAATTCCCGATGGCGGGCTCCATGGGAGCGGCGCGGACGCCGCAGATGACGGGTACGGGCGCGCTTAAAAGCCGAGTTTCACGAGCTGCTTCGGGTCGCGCTGCCAGTCCTTGGCGACTTTCACATGGAGGTCAAGGTAGATCCGGGCGCCCAGCAGCGCCTCGATCCCCTTGCGGGCGTTGGTGCCGACCTCACGGAGCCGGGCGCCGCCCTTGCCGATGATGATGGCCTTCTGCGAAGGGCGCTCGACGTACAGGTTGACCCGGACGTCCAGGAACGGCCGGTCTTCCGGCCGGCCTTCGCGCGGAACGATCTCATCGACGACGACGGCCAGGGAATGCGGCAGTTCGTCGCGGACACCCTCGAGGGCGGCCTCGCGGATGAGTTCGGCGATCATCACAGCTTCCGGTTCGTCCGTCAGGTGCCCGTCCGGGTAAAGCGGCGGCGACGGCGGCATGTGGCCGATCAGGACGTCGGCGAGGGTGCCCACCTGGAAGCCGTCGGTCGCGGAAACCGGGACGATGTCCTTCCAGCCGTCCTCGCCGAGGACTTCGCGGCCGAGGGCCGCCACGGCGAGCAGCTGTTCGGTGAGGGCCTGCCGGTCCACCGTGTCGGTCTTCGTCACGATCGCGATGACGGGTTTGTTGCCGAGGGCGGCGAGCTGGGCGGCGATGAACTTGTCGCCCGGGCCGATCTTCTCATTGGCCGGGAGGCAGAAACCGATCGCGTCGACCTCGGCGAGGGTATCGGCGACGAGTTCGTTGAGCCGCTTTCCCAGGAGGGTGCGCGGGCGGTGCAGGCCCGGGGTGTCCACCAGGATCAGCTGGGCGTCGTCCCGGTGGACAATGCCGCGGATGGTGTGGCGCGTGGTCTGCGGCTTGGCCGAGGTGATGGCGACCTTCTGGCCCACCAGCGCGTTGGTGAGGGTCGACTTGCCCGCATTGGGACGCCCCACCAGCACGGCGAAACCGGCGCGGTAGCCACCATGGGCCGCGGCGCCGTCGGACTTATTCTGCTTGCTCACGTGAGACTCCCTGTTGGATTGGTGCGGCCTCGTCGAGAAGGTCTTCAAGGTCAGTGTCTTCTTTTGGAACGGCGGCCGCAATGATGTGGCTGACGCGGTTCCGCCGGCCCTCCAGCCGGTCGGCGCGGAGGGATACCCCGTGGACCACGACCGTGCTGCCGACGATCGGAACCCGCCCGAGCGCCTTGGCGAGCAGGCCGCCCACGGTGTCCACCTCGTCGTCGTCGAGCTCCAGGTCGAAGAGTTCGCCGAGGTCATCGATGCTCATCCGTGCGCTCACGCGGTAGCTTCCGTCGCCGAGCTCCACCGCTTCCGCGCTTTCGGTGTCGTACTCATCCACGATCTCGCCGACGATTTCCTCGATGAGGTCCTCGAGGGTGACCAGTCCGGCGGTGCCGCCGTACTCGTCAATGACAATCGCGACGTGCGTCGATTCCTTCTGCAGTTCACGCAGCAGCTCACTGACCGGTTTCGAGTCCGGCACGTAGCGGACCTCGCGGGCCAGTTCGTCGACGACGGGGGGCTCCTCGCCGGGGCCGAGGTTGTGGATGACCGCGGCCACGTCCTTGAGGTAGATGATGCCGAGGACCTGGTCTGTGTTCTCGCCGATGACCGGGATCCGGGAATAGCCGGAGCGCAGGAACAGCGACATGGCCCGGTGCAGGCTGGAGCCGGAATCAATGCTGAGGATGTCGGTGCGCGGCACCATCACGGACCGGACCAGGGTGTCGCCGAAGTCGAACACGGACTGGATCAGTTCGGCCTCGTTGTCCTCGATCACGTCGGACTCCGTGGCGCGGTCCACTAATTCGCGGAACTCCTCTTCACTGAAGAACGCCTCGTTGTCCGCGGGCGCCCCGGGGGCCACCGCGCTGCCCAGGGTGACAAGCCAGCCGGGGATCGGTCCCAAGACCCAGCACAGCCAGCGGATCAGGGGTGCGCTGAAGCGGACCAGCCCGGCCGAGTGGACCCGGCCGAGCTGCCGGGGGGACACGCCCACGATCACGAAGCCCAGCAGCGCCATAACACCGGTGGCGATCAGCCCGGCGAGCCAGATGTTGTCGAAGACGCTGGTCAGCAACACCGTGACGGCGACGGCCGAGGCCATGTCGAACCAGATGCGCCAGAACCGCAGGGCACGCATGTGCGCCACGGGCTCGGCCATGATGCGCTTCAGTGCGGTACCGCGGCCGTTCAGGATCACCGCTTCGGCGTCGTGCCGGGAAAGGTAGTTGAAAGCAGATTCAGCCGCGGTGAGGAAGGCGGCAAAACTCAGGAAAACCAGCGCCATGCCGGCGAGGATCAGTGGCGTCACTGAATCGTCTCTGACGGGGCGTCCTTGCCGGTGAAGGCAGAGAGCAGTTCACGCTGGAGACCAAACATCTCCTCTTTTTCCTCAGGCTCTGCGTGGTCGAAGCCGAGCAGGTGCAGGATGCCGTGGGTCGTGAGGAGCAGCATTTCGTCCTGGGTGGAGTGGCCGGCGTTCATCGCCTGGGCCTCCGCCACCTGCGGGCAGATGGCGATGTCACCGAGCATGCCCTGCGGGGTGGGCTTGTCCGGGGTGCCCGGCGTCAGCTCATCCATGGGCACTGAGAGCACATCGGTGGAGCCCGGCTCGTCCATCAGTTCGATGTGCAGCTTCTCCATGGCCGGTTCATCCACGAGGAGGATGGACAGCTCGGCCTGCGGGTGGATGAAGAGGCGTTCGAAAATGAACCGGGACAGCTGCACCAGCTCCGCCTCGTCGACCGTGACGCCGGACTCGTTGTTGACCTCGATACTCATGCGTGTTCTCCCCGCTTCTCCCGGGCCACGGAGTGCTTGACCCGGTTCCTCTGAACCTCGTCCCAGACGCCGTAGGCGTTGACGATGTCTCCCACCAGACGGTGGCGGACGACGTCGGAGGCGTCCAGGACGGTGAAGTTGACGTCCTCGATGCCTTCCAGGATTTCTTCCACAATCCGCAGGCCGGACCGGGTTCCGAAGGGCAGGTCCACCTGCGTGACGTCCCCGGTGACCACCATTTTGGAGCCGAAGCCCAGCCGGGTGAGGAACATCTTCATCTGCTCCGGCGTGGTGTTCTGTGCCTCGTCCAGGATGATGAAGGCGTCATTGAGCGTGCGTCCGCGCATGTAGGCCAGCGGTGCGACTTCGATGGTTCCGGCCGCGATCAGCCGGGGAATGGATTCGGGGTCCATCATTTCGTGCAGGGCGTCGTACAGCGGCCGCAGGTACGGGTCGATCTTGTCGCTGAGCGTGCCCGGCAGGAACCCGAGACGCTCCCCCGCTTCGACGGCGGGACGGGTCAGGATGATGCGCGTGACTTCCTTTTGCTGCAGCGCCTGGACGGCCTTGGCCATCGCCAGGTACGTCTTGCCGGTACCGGCCGGGCCGATGCCGAAGATCACCGTGTTGGCATCAATCGCGTCGACGTAGTTCTTCTGGTTCAGCGTCTTCGGCCGGATCGTCTTTCCGCGGCTCGAGAGGATGTTGTGGGTGAGCACCTCGACCGGGTTCTGCAGGGACTGGGTCCGGAGCATCGACACGAGCTGCTGCAGGACGGCAGGCGTAATGACCGTGCCTCGAGCGACCAGCCCGCGGACTTCATTGAACAGGCGCATGATCCGCGGCACGTCGGCGGCCGGCCCGCTGATGGCGAGCTCGTTGCCGCGGACGTGGAAGTCGACAGCCGGGAACTGGATCTCGATGAAGCGAAGGGCTTCGTCATGACTGCCGAGGGACTGGACCATCTGATCGGAGCTGTCGAAGAGGACTACCTCCGTCCGCAGCCCTGGTAGGGAGTGGGGAAATTCACCTGCGGCGCGCTCTCCGGCGCTGATCCGGGCCTTGCCGTTCGCTGCTTCAGTCATGGTGCTGGCCCGCGGGCCTCTGGTCCCCTCCAGTAGGAATTGGTCTGTCTCCTGATCCGGCTCCTGATCCGGCCAGGGAGCGGTGGTCGCCTCCTGGTTCCGGGGTCAGCGGATTCTCTTATCTTACGCCAGTGACCGGCTGCGGACGCCTCCGGGCCAGCGGCCTGTCGGGCGGCGACCTCACCGGAATACCGTCGCCGTTCCCGGATTTAGGTATCAACTTCGCATCGGCCTCATATCGTTCCCGTTGCAGTTCCGGCCCGACGGCGCGATCCCCGGTTTGGCGGCATCGCCGTATGCGATGCTGGAAATCGGCCACCGCCACGGCGTTGAGGGCGGACCACCGGACGAACCGGCACGCCGGGCACACTGGCAGCCGGAAGACCGGGACATGAAGCAAACAGAGACTTAAAGCAAGCGACTTAAAGCAAACGACTTAAAGCAAGCGACTTAAAGCAAGCACAGAGCAGACAAGGGCAGCGGAAATCAGGGACCACGGGACGGGACAGAGAGCAGCAGGCTGGCGGATACGCCGCGGCATGCTGCTCATGGTGTTGCCCGCGGCCTTAACGCTCTCCGCATGCGTGGCCACTCCCCAGCCCGGTGTCACGAACTCCAACACTCCCCCGCAGGTCATGTCGGCCGAGGCGTCGGCGGCGACCACCAGCGCGCCGCTGGAGACCACGCAGGCATCGAACAAGGCGCCCGTGTACTGGATCGGCCGGAGCAACGACAACACGTTCCTGTACCGCGAGTTCCGCGACGTCCCGGAAGAAGACAACCCGGTCACGGGCGCGCTCCGGGTCATGATGTCGGAGAAGCCGCTCGACCCGGACTTCTTCACCCCCTGGCAGAATCCCAAGATGCTGGCGAGCTCCATCTCGGGCAAAAATGTCATCACGGTGGACATGTCCGCCGATGCGTTCAACAGCAATGTGGATCCGGCCATGGCCGAGCTCGCGGTGCAACAGCTCGTCTACACCGCGACGGCAGCCGCTGCCAGCGCCGGCCTGATTGACTCCGGCCAGCAGATCCAGGTGGTGGTGCTGGTGGACGGCCATACCGACTACGTTGCCTTCAACCACGTCCGCCTCGGCGCGCCGACCTCACGCAGTGCCGGGATGGTCGCCCCGGTCTGGATCATCGATCCCCAGGAAGGGACCTCGGTGGAGGACGGCGCGGTCAAGATCAACGGCCGCAGCACCTCTCCGGGCGGCGTGCTCCGGTGGGAGGTGCTCCGGATCGACGGAAGCGTCACGACCAGCTACGTGAACGGGACCGTGACCGCCTCGGACGAAGCCGGGAAATCGGGCGCTTTCAGCCTGTCGGTGAACCTGGGCCCGGGCAACTATGAGGTCCGGGTGTCGCAGGTCGAGGAAGGCAATCCCGCCGAGGACCTGAACGTAGACACCCGCGGGTTCGCGGTCCAATAGCGCAATCCCCGTCGGACTGACCATCGATTGCTCCGCAACGGCCCTTTTGACAGCTCAAAACGGCGGTTGGGCCCACGCCGGCAGGGTTCCCTGGCCGAGCTTGCGAGTCGAGGGGGCCGGTGGGGAACAATCGTTTCTTTGGCCGACCGGCCTGCTGATCCCCTGGGCTACCAGCGGCCCAGGATGTCGCTGGCGAGGACCGTGGCGGCGGGACCGGCCGTGGATGAGCGCAGGACATGGTGCCCCAGCAGGGCTGTCACGGCGCCGGCGTCGCAGAGCCGTGTCACTTCCCGCGGGCTGATGCCGCCCTCGGGACCCACGATGAGCAGGACCTCACGGCCGCCGGAACCGTTATCCTCCGAACCTGGCCGGCCGCGACCCTCACCCGCCGAGTCCTCAGCGGCCGAGTCCTCAGCGGCTGAGTCCTCACCGGCGAAACCGGCCTGCCAAGTCTCCAGGACCTGCCGCAGCGGACGTACGGCGTCCTCATGAAGGATGACGGCGAGGTCCGCGGCGGCCACCGCCGCCTGCAGCCCGGCGCCGTCGACGGCGGAACGGACCTCCGGGATCCACGCCCGGCGGGCCTGTTTGGCCGCCGCCGTGACGATGGACTGCCACTTGGCGTGGGCCTTCGCCGCGCGCTCGGCTTTCCACCGGACAATGGAGCGTTCCGCCTGCCACGGCACGATCGCGTCGATTCCCAGTTCGGTGGCAGTCTCGGCCGCGAGTTCGTCCCGGTCTCCCTTGGCGAGGGCCTGTACCAGGACCAGCCGGACCCCGGGCCGCGGCTCGTCGGAGAGCTCAGAGCACGTCACCGTCAGCTCGTTCGGCGCGACGGCGGCCACGGCGCCGCTCAGGCGCTTGCCGGCGCCGTCGGCGATGTCCACGGTCTCCCCCACGGCGAGACGCTTCACCGTGACCGCATGGCGGGCCTCGGCTCCGTCCAGAATGAACACGGAACCGGGCGCCATCCCGTCCAAGGTGCCGGGGGCTGTGAAGAAGACCGGGTTACTCACGGCTACAGGTTACCGAGCCTGTCCCGAAGCTTCGCGAAGACCCCGCCGCTGGCGGTGAGCTTACCTTCGGTGAACTGCTCACCGCGCAGCTTTGCGAGCTGGCGGAGCAGGTCCTCCTGGGCGGCGTCGAGCTTGGCGGGCGTGTCCACCTGCAGATGGACCTTGAGGTCGCCACGGCCGTAGCCGCGCAGGTGCGTGACGCCGAGGCCGCGGAGGGTGATGATCTCACCGGACTGCGTGCCGGCCTTGACGTCGATTTCCTGCTGGCCGTCGAAGGTGTCGAGGGTGAGCTCGGTGCCCAGCGCGGCTGCAGTCATGGGGATGTTGAGGCTGGCGTGCAGGTCATCGCCGTCGCGGACATAGGTGGCGTCGTTGTTGACCCGGATCTCCACGTAGAGGTCGCCGGCGGGACCGCCGGCGGGACCGGCCTCGCCCTGGCCGGAGAGCTGGATGCGGGTGCCGGTGGCGACGCCGGCGGGAACCTTGACCGTCAGGGAACGCCGGCTGCGGATGCGGCCCTGGCCGGCGCATTCGTTGCATGGATCCTTGATGACGGTGCCGAAGCCCTCGCAGGAGCCGCAGGGGGCCGCGGTCATGACCTGGCCGAGGATGGAGCGGACCGCACGCTGGACCTGCCCGCTGCCGCCGCAGATGTCGCAGCGCTCGGGGTGGCTGCCTTCGCGGCAGCAGGAGCCCTCACACGTGGGGCACGTGACGGCGGTGTCGACTTCGAGTTTCTTGTTGACCCCGAAGACAGCGTCGCGGAGCTCGATCCGCACACTGATCAGGGCGTCCTGGCCGCGGCGGACCCGTGAGGCGGGTCCTGCCTGGCCGCCGGCGCCGAAGAAGGTCTCGAAGATGTCCTGGAACGCGAAGCCCTGGCCGGAGTAGCTGCCGCCGCCGAAGCCGTTGTCGGTGCCGTTCTCATTCCCCGTGGTGTCGTAGACCCGGCGCTTCTGCGGATCGGAAAGGACCTCATAGGCATGCGTAACGGCCTTGAACCGGTCCGAGGCGTCGTCCCCGGGATTAACATCGGGGTGGAGGGTCCGCGCCAGCTTGCGGTAGGCCTTCTTGATCTCTTCGCCCGTAGCTTCGCGGGAGACTCCAAGAACGTCGTAATGGCTGCTCAAAGTGTGTATCTCTTCCTTTTTGTACTGCCGGTTTGGGCAAGAAGTCTGGTGCCGGCCCGTCGGGACGGGCCATGGAGTGCGGCCGGTTAGGGGCCGAGGATTCGTGAAAGGTAGCGGGCCACGGCCCGGACCGCAGCCATGGTGGTGGGATAGTCCATCCGGGTGGGTCCCAGCACCCCGACCTTCGCCGTGGCGTCCGGACCGTAGCCGGTAGCCACCACCGAAGCCTCCGCGAGCCCGACGTACGGGTTTTCCCGGCCGATGCTGACTGTCACCCCGCGCGGGTCCGCTGCCATGTCGCTCAGGAGCCGGAGCATCACCACTTGCTCCTCCAGGGCTTCCAGCACCGGGCCGATGCTCAGCGGGAAGTCCACGTTGGAGCGGGCCAGGTTGGCGGTTCCGGCCATGACCATTCGCTCCTCGCGGCTGCTGGTGGCCAGTGCCTCCAGGCCGCGGGCCAGGGCCTGGGCCGGGTTGCGCCGCGCGGGTGGGCAGCTGGCAACCACGGACAGCAACGACTGCGGCAGGGCGTTCAGCGGCGTCCCGGAGAGCGCGCCAAGGAAGCGTGTGCGGAGTTCGGCCAGGGCCTCCTCGGGAAGATCCTCCCCCACGTCAATGACCCGCTGTTCCACCTTGCCGGTGTCCGCGATCAGCACCGCTAGCACCTTGCGGGGTGCCAGCAGGACGAATTCGATATGGCGCACCTTGGCGCGGCTGAGATGCGGGTACTGGACGACGGCCACCTGGTTGGTCAGCTGCGCCAGCAGCCGGACGGTCCGGTCCAGGACGTCGTCGAGATCGTCGGAGCCTTCCAGGAGGGCCTGGATGGCGCGCCGTTCGGCCGGCGAGAGGGGCTTGACCGCCGAAATCTGGTCCACGAACAGCCGGTAGCCCTTGTCGGTGGGGATCCGGCCGGCGCTCGTGTGCGGCGCCGTGATGAGGCCCTCATCCTCCAGGGCCGCCATGTCGTTGCGGATCGTGGCGCTGGACACGCCCAAGTGGTGCCGTTCCACGAGGGCCTTGGAGCCGACGGGTTCCCGTGAATGGACGTAGTCCTCCACGATGGCGCGCAGCACTTCGAGTTTGCGCGGTTCGCTCACGCTCCACCTCCAATCGACTGTCCGGCATCCGGCGCCGCCGTTCCCGGCCGCACCGCATGCTGTGCTGGTTCAGGACATGTTGGTTAGCACTCGACATGCCTAAGTGCTAACCAGTCTAATATGAGTCGCCGCGTTGTTAGCATTGGATTCGCTCCAGGCGTTCATCCTGGGGCTGGTGTTTTCGGGCACAGCCCGCCGTAGCAAACCGAGCGCAAAGCAGTGTGGAACCGATGTCGTACCAGAACTGGGGCCCCCAGGACCTGTCCGCCCCCGCCAAGATCCAGCTTCCTGAAGTGCCGGTGGAGCGCGGCATGGTGCTCGAGGACGTGCAGTCCGGCTGGGTGGGCGCCGTCACCCGCGTCGAGAAGTCCGGCGGGATGCACGTCGTCGCCCTCGAGGACCGCCGCGGCAAGTCCCGGTCCTTCCGGCTCGGCTTCGGCTTCCTGCTCGAGGGACAGCCGATCCGGCTGATGCCGCCGGCGCCGCGGGCCTCCCCGGCGGCCGTGGGCACAAGGACGGCCTCCGGCTCCGTCCGGGTGGCGGGCCAGCGCGCCCAAGTGGCCAAAGCCAGCCGGATCTGGGTGGAAGGCAAGCACGACGCCGAACTCGTCGAGAAGGTCTGGGGTGACGATCTCCGGGTGGAAGGCATCGTCGTTGAACCGCTGCACGGCATTGATGACCTCGCAGGCGCCGTGGCGGCATTCCGGCCCGGACCCGGGCGCCGGCTCGGTGTCCTCGTGGACCATCTGGTTCCCGATTCCAAGGAGTCCCGGATCGCCGACGCCGTGATGGCCTCCCCCGGTGCGGCCGGAAACGTGCTGATTGTCGGACACCCCTATGTGGACGTCTGGCAGGCCATCCGGCCCGCCGTCCTGGGGATCGAGAAGTGGCCGGTGATTCCCCGGGGTGTGGACTGGAAGACCGGCATCCTCATGGCTTTCGGCTGGCCGCACAGCACCAAGGAGGACATCGGCCTGGGCTGGCAAAAACTCCTGGGCGCCGTCCGCAGCTACGCCGATCTGGAACCGTCCCTGCTGGGCAGGGTGGAGGAGGTCATCGACTTCCTCACCGTTCCCTGAGGGGGCTGACCGGCCACCGGCGCCGCCGGGCGATCCTCATTTGGCGCCGGAGCAAGTATTCTTGGAACGGCGGCTACGCTTCCGGCGCAGCCCTGGCACCTCCAGGCACCAACGCTCCACCGCAATCCGAAGGACAACACCGTGGCAGATGACGCCCGCGAACACACCGGCAACCAGGCCGGCCATGGCCAGCCTCCGTACCATGGCGTTCCAGCAAATGCACTGCCGCTGACGGCGAGCGAGGACCGGCAGTGGGCCACACTGGCGCACTTCGGCGGTATCCTGGGCTGCGTCCCCTCCCTCCTGATCTACCTGATCTTCAAGGACCGCGGCCCGTTCACGGCGCAGGAGTCGAAGGAAGCCCTGAACTTCACCCTGCCGCCCACCATCGCGGCTGTGCTGTGCAACCTGCTGGTGTTTGTGCCGGTGGTGGGCAACATCTTCGCGGTCCTGGCCACGGTCATCTGGATCGCCGTGACGTGCTTCTCGGTGGCCGCCGGCATCCACGTCAACCGCGGCCAGCCGCACCGGTACGACTTCAACCTCCGCTGGATCAAATAGCGGACCGCACTTTCTTGCCTGCGAGGTCCCGCACACGCGGACCCAGGCACCCGCTCCGAGATTCAGAAAAGCCGGCCGCTGCCCCTCAGGGCAGCGGCCGGCTTTTTGGCTTTGATGGTCAGGATCCCCCGGGTTCACTGGTCAGGCACCCCCGGACCACTAGTCAGGCAGGATCCGGCGGACCACGGCGTCGGCGAGCAGGCGGCCCTTGAGCGTCAGCACGAGGCTGCCGCGGAACGCCGAAGCGGGGTCAATCAGGCCGTCGGCGATGAGCCCGGCGACGGCATGCCGGCCGGTGTCTCCCAGGCCGCCCAGGCTGGTGATCTCCAGGCCGGAGTTCAGGCGGGCCTCCAGCATGACCCGCTCCACGCTGCGGGTCTGCGAATCAAGGGTCTCCCGGCCTGCGGCCGGCGAGAGCCCGGATCCCAGGCGGTTGGCATAGGCGGTGGGGTGTTTGACGTTCCACCAGCGCACGCCGCCCACGTGGGAGTGGGCGCCGGGGCCGATCCCCCACCAGTCGTCGCCGCGCCAGTAGGCGAGATTGTGCCGGCAGGCCTGCTCCGGGGTGCGGGACCAGTTGCTGACCTCGTACCAGGACAGCCCCGAGGCCGAGATCAGTTCGTCGGCCAGCTCATATTTGGCCGCATGGTCGTCGTCGTCGATTTCCGGGACTTCGCCGCGGCGGATCTGCGCGGCCAGTTTGGTGCCGTCCTCGACGATCAGCGCGTAGGCGCTGATGTGGTCCGGCGCGTAAGACAGCGCCGTCTCCAGGGAGTAGCGCCAGTCGGCCAGCGACTCCCCCGGCGTGCCGTAGATGAGGTCCAGGCTGACGGCGAGGCCAGCCTCCCGGGCCCACCGGACCGCCTGGGGCACCCGGCTGGGGGTGTGGGTGCGGTCGAGGACCTTCAGGACGTGCGGCACCGCGGACTGCATACCAAAGGACACCCGGGTGAAGCCGGCGTCGGCCAGCAGCTGCAGGGATTCGGGAGTGACCGAGTCCGGGTTCGCCTCCGTGGTGACCTCGGCGCCGGGCGCGAGACCCCAGGCCCCGATGGCCGCGGTGAGGATGCGGGCCAGGTCCCCTGCCGGGAGCAGGGTGGGGGTTCCGCCGCCGAAGAAGACGGTGCTGAGCGGGCGCGCCGGCAGGCCGCTGTTTTTCAGGACAGCGGCCGCGAAGTCCACCTCCGCGACGGCGGTGCCGGCGTAGGCGTCCTGGGACGCCCCGCCGCCGAGCTCGGTGGCGGTGTAGGTGTTGAAGTCGCAGTAGCCGCAGCGCACGGCGCAGAAGGGGATGTGAACGTACAGCCCGAAGGCCCGGGCATTGGCGCCTTCAAGCGCCTGCCCGGGCAGCAGCCCGTCCGACGGCGCCGGGTCGCCCAGCGGGAGGGCGCTAGGCACGGTCCGGTCCCGTCTGGGTGGGGACAGTCATCACGAGCACCGCTACTTCTTGGCCTTGTCCTTGGACTCGTCCGTGGTCAGGGCCGCGATGAAGGCTTCCTGCGGGACCTCGACGCGGCCCACCATCTTCATGCGCTTCTTGCCTTCTTTCTGCTTTTCCAGCAGTTTGCGCTTTCGGGTGATGTCACCGCCGTAGCACTTGGCCAGAACGTCCTTGCGGATGGCGCGGATGCTTTCCCGGGCGATGATCCTCGAGCCGATGGCAGCCTGGATGGGCACCTCGAACTGCTGCCGCGGGATGAGTTCGCGCAGCTTGCCCGTCATCATCACGCCGTAGGCGTAGGCCTTGTCGCGGTGCGTGATGGCGGAGAACGCATCCACCTGCTCGCCCTGGAGCATGATGTCCACCTTGACCAGGTCGGCGACCTGCTCGCCGTCGGCCTTCCAGTCCAGCGAGCCGTAGCCGCGGGTTTTGGACTTGAGTATGTCGAAGAAGTCGAAGACGATTTCTGCCAGCGGGAGGCGGTACCGGATCTCCACCCGGTCCTCGGAGAGGTAGTCCATGCCGCCCATCACGCCGCGCCGGCTCTGGCACAGCTCCATGATGGCCCCGACAAATTCGTTCGGCGCAAGGATGGTGGCGGACACCATCGGCTCGCGGACTTCGGCGATCTTGCCGGTGGGGTACTCGCTGGGGTTGGTGACGTGGACAACCTTCTTGTCCTCCAGCGTCACCTCGTATTCCACGTTGGGGGCGGTGGAGATCAGGTCCAGCTTGTATTCGCGTTCCAGCCGCTCACGGGTGATTTCCAGGTGCAGGAGGCCCAGGAATCCCACGCGGAAGCCGAAGCCCAGCGCGGCGGACGTCTCGGGCTCGTAGACAAGCGCGGCGTCGTTGAGCATCAGCTTCTCCAACGCGTCGCGGAGCACCGGATAGTCCGTGCCGTCCAGCGGATAGAGGCCGGAGAAGACCATCGGCTTAGCATCGGCGTAGCCGGGAAGGGATGCAGTGGCCGGCTTGGCCAGGTTGGTGACGGTGTCGCCTACCTTGGACAGCCGGACGTCCTTCACGCCGGTGATCAGGTAGCCCACTTCGCCGACGCCGAGGCCCTTGGATGGCGTGGGCTCCGGGGAGCTGACACCGATCTCGAGGAGTTCGTGCGTGGCGCGGGTGGACATCATTTGGATGCGTTCGCGGGGGTGCAGCATGCCGTCCACCACGCGGACGTAGGTGACGACGCCGCGGTACGTGTCGTACACGGAGTCGAAGATCATGGCGCGGGCGGGCGCGTCCGGGTCGCCGACGGGGGCCGGCAGGTCGCGGACGATCTTGTCCAGCAGGGCCTCGACGCCCATGCCGGTCTTGCCGGAGACGCGGAGCACGTCCTCGGGATCACCGCCGATCAGGCTGGCGAGTTCCGCCGCATACTTCTCGGGCTGGGCTGCCGGGAGGTCGATTTTGTTCAGGACCGGGATGATCGTGAGGTTGTTTTCCATCGCCAGGTAGAGGTTGGCGAGGGTCTGGGCCTCGATGCCCTGGGCCGCGTCCACAAGCAGCACCGCGCCTTCGCAGGCGGCCAGCGAGCGGGAGACTTCATACGTGAAGTCAACGTGGCCGGGAGTGTCGATCATGTTCAGCGCGTAGCTGGTGCCGTCGAGCTCCCAGGGCATACGGACTGCCTGGGACTTAATGGTGATGCCGCGTTCGCGCTCAATGTCCATGCGGTCCAGGTACTGGGCCTTCATGTCACGGGACTGGACGACGCCGGTGTACTGGAGCATCCGGTCGGCCAGTGTGGATTTGCCGTGGTCAATGTGCGCAATGATGCAGAAGTTCCGGATGATGGCCGGATCTGTTGCGGCGGGCACCGGGGCGGTGCGGGCCATGGGAGACACGCAGGGTCCTTACTGTTGGCATTACTGGTGGCGTTGCACGGATCGCGGGGATGCTGCTTTCCCATCCTGCGACGTGCCGCAATTATCGTTCCTATAGTCTCCCACGTCCGGACCCGAGGGAGTGCATCCCCGGATTCCGTTGCGCCCCCTCACCGTGCCCCGGGTTCCCTCCGTGCATACCGCCTTGTGTTCGCCCCCGATATTCCTGCGCTGAGTTCGTGCGCTGTGTTCGTGCGCTGAGTTCGCGTGCCGTGTTCGCGCCGCGGCGCTTGCCTCGCCGCCAGCTGCCGGCCGGCGCCTGGCGGTAGGGTTTTCCCCATGGCATGGAACTTACGCTCGATCGGCAATGCAGTCCGCAGCACCTTGCGCTTCCTGGAAGGGCGCAGCGGTTCCGCGCCCGGCGGCTCCGGCAAGGCCGGACCGTCCCGCACGAAATCCCGGCCCGCACGGGCGGGCACGAAGACCGGCGGGCGCCCTGGCACCGGGCGCGGCGCCGTCGCCGGCCTGACCGGTACGTACCCCGGCGACTTCCGCGGCACGGCGAAGATCAGCTACGCCCCCTCCCCCAACGGCCGCCCCGAACCGGGCGAGGTTGTCTGGACCTGGGTGCCGTATGAGGAGGACCACTCGCGCGGCAAGGACCGTCCGGTGCTGTTAGTGGGCACCAGCGGCCGCTACCTGCTCGGCCTGATGCTCACCAGCAAGGATCACGACGGCGACGCCCGCCGGTCGGACGACTACGTGGACATCGGGACCGGCCCGTGGGACCGGCAATGGCGGCCCAGCGAAGCGAAACTGGACCGCGTCCTGCAGATCGACCCGCGGGACGTCCGGCGCGAGGGAGCCATCCTCGACGCCGGCCGCTTCAGCGCCATCGCCGCCGTGCTGAAGTCCCGCCACGGCTGGCACTGACCGGTCCGGACAATCGTCACTCTGTTCGTACCTGTGGCGTCGTTTCTGCTACTATTGACAGCTGTGTGTCCGTGCAGGTCGACGGCCACAGATGGTTGGTCGCCATAGGTATCCCCACGCCGCTCAGTCAATGGCCAATCTGAAAGCCCTCTAGACCATTTTCCGCATTGAAAAAGAGAGTTCACACGTGGCTAATATCAAGTCCCAGAAGAAGCGCATCCTCACCAACGAGAAGGCACGCCTGCGCAACAACGCAGTCAAGTCCGAGCTGAAGACGGCCATCCGCGCCGTCAACACCGCCGTTGAGTCCACCGACAAGGATGCTGCGGCTGCCGCACTGCTTTCCGCCAGCCGCAAGCTGGACAAAGCTGTCAGCAAGGGCGTTCTCCACAAGAACAACGCTGCAAACCGCAAGTCGGCCATCTCCAAGAAGGTCAACGCGCTCTAAGGTTTCCAGTTCACTCGAACTGATGATTGTGGCCGGCACCCCTGGGGTGCCGGCCACTTCCAGTTAACGTGCAATCTATGGTGCGCACGCGGCACCCGCCACGTGCGGAAGGGTTCCAGATGCCACCTGCGGGAACCCGTCCACGCCCGAAAGTCGCGGAACCCGTCCGGCCTGCCCCGGGATCAACGGAACCCGTCAGGCCTGCCCCGGGGTCAGCGGCGCACGGAGGTCGCAATCACCGTCACGGCGTGTTCGACGGCGTAGACCGGGTCCCGTGACAGGCCCTTGACCTGGGCATCAGCCTCGGCCGTGACCTGGATGGAGCGGACCAGTCCCTCCGGGGTCCAGCGCCGCGCTTCACGCTGGGCCTGCTCGACAAGCCAGGGCTGCATGCCCAGCTGCTTGGCGATCTGGCCCGAGGAACCCTGGGCGCCGGCGACTTTGGCAAGGGTGCGCAGCTTCGAGGCCAGCGCGGCCACCAGCGGCACCGGGTCAGCCCCGGTATCGAGGGCGTGGCGGAGGGTGGAGAGCGCCAACGGGGCGTTGCCAGCCATCGCGGCATCGGCGACCTTGAAAGCGGTGGCTTCCACCCGGCCGCCGTAATATCTGTCCACCATGGCGGAATCCACCCCGGTGGAGGCGTCGGCGATCAGCTGGCTGCAGGCGGCGGCCAGCTCGGCCAGGTGGGCGCCGACGGCGTTGACCAAGGCGTGCACGGCGTCAGGTTCGATACGCCGGGACGCGGCCTTGAACTCGGCCGTTACGAAGGAGATCTTGTCCGCGTCCTTCTTCAGAGGCTGGCAGTCCACCACCGGCCAGCCGCCGGCCTTAACAGCGTCGAGGAGTTTTTTGCCGCGCACGCCGCCGCTGTGGCGGAGCACCAGCACGGCGTCGGGTTCGGGTTGCTTGAGGTACTTGAGCCCGTCGGCAAGGAAGGCGTCGTTCATGCCCTCCAGCCCTTCGACCTCGATCAGCTTCTGTTCGCCGAAGAGGGAGGGGCTGACGTTCATGGCCAGGGAGCCCGGCTCATAGTTGCCGGCATTGAGCCGCGTGACTTCGACGTCGGGAGCTGCGGCGCGGACCTGCGAACGGACGCGGTCCATGGCCCGGGAACCCAGATAGTCTTCCGGCCCGCCGACCAGCACAACAGCGGCCGGGGTCACGTCGCGCCAGGTGGCGGTGTTCGACGCGGCGGACCGGGCGCGTGGGGTCTGGGCAGCAGCCACTGAGGTTTCCTCCCGGAAGATTGTTTGCAGACTCTAAGCCTGCCACGGCCCGGGCGGTGCACCAAGCCGGACGCGGCCCCGTCCGGCGGCGCCGACGGGCCGTGGTGGCGGGGCAGTCTGCCGTTGAGCCACACCACCATCCGTCCATGCGCCGCCAAGGCCAGCGCGGCCGTGCGGGCCGGATGGAAGAGCAGCCACCAGGCGGCGAGTGTGCAGGCGGAGAAGAGGGCCATCGTGGCGGCGCCGAATGCGCCCTCCGGCCACGGCAGGCCGGCGCCGGGCAGTCCGGCGAAGAAGCGCGCGATTGCTCCCACACCGGTGGCGAAGGCCGCCGCGATACCCAGCGGTGCGGCGGCCAGGGCGGGGACCAGCGGCACCAACGGCACGGCGGCGGTCCCCAGCACTGTGACCGGGGCCACGAGGACCGCGGCGGCCATATTGGCGGGAAGCGCGTAGGCGGAGAACTGGGGCTGCAGCAGGACAATCGCAGGCCCGCAGAAAGCCTGTGCGGACAGCGGCACCGCCATCCCCGCGGCGAGCCAGCGCGGCACGGCTGCCGGGAACCAGGTCATGATCGGCCTGCCCGCCACCACTATGCCAAGGGTGGCGAGGACGGACAGCAGGAATCCGAAGCTGGTGGACAGCGCCGGCTGTACCAGCAGCAGCCCGATCACGGCAAGACACAGGAAGCTCAAAGCCCGTCCTGGACGGCCGCCGGCCAGTGCCACGAGCCCGATCCCGCCCATCACGGCGGCCCGGAGCACGCTGGCGTCCGGGCCGACCATCAGAACGAACAGGCCCAACCCCGCCAGGCAGAGAACCGCCGCAAACACCCGGCTGAACCGCAGGCTGCGCAAGGCCACAAGGAGGACACCCAGGATGAGGCTGCAGTTGGCGCCGCTGACGGCCGTCAGGTGGGTCATTCCGACCGTCTTCATGGCGGCGTCCAACTCGGCGTCGAGGGAACTGGTGTCGCCGGTGACCATGCCCGGCAGAAGTCCCCGGGCGTCCCCGTCGAAGCGCCCGGCGGCTGCCGTGAAATCCTGCCGGAGCCCCGCCGGACCTGTCTGCGCGGACCCCGCCGCCGAGAGCATCAGCGGGGCGGAGCTTGCCGACAGGACAGCGGCCTCGGCCTGGCCTGGCTCGGGAGCCGAGAGCTTGCCGGTGGTGCGGAGCCGCTGTCCGGGAGCGGCCTGGTCCCAGCCGGCGCCGCCCATCACGAGCAGGGTGGCCTGCGCGCGGACGCGGCGCCCCTCAACGTGCATTTCGATCAGGTTCGCCGGTACCGCCCAGCGGTCCGCGAGCCCGGAACGGCCCACCGTCCTGAGCCGCCGGGGCGCACCTGCTATCTCCACTTCCACGGCGACGTCGGCCCGCGCAGCCACGTATCCGGCCACGGCACCGTCGTGCCGGCGGGAGGTGTCCACCGCCGCGTGGCCGCCCGCCGTCGCGCCGAAGATCAGAGCCACAGCCAGGGTCGCCGGGAAGCTACGCCGGGCACGGCCAGTGGACCGCCTGGACGGACCGCCTGTCCTGCCATCCCCGCCGGCTCTGCCGTCCGGCCTGCCGCTGGCCATGCCGCCCCTGCCGCTGGCCCTGCCGCCCGACCTGCCACCCCGGCCGCCCGGCCATCCGCGGGCTGTGCCGCCGGGCTCGACGCCGGGCGGCGCCCGGAGCAGCAACAGTCCCGAGGCGGCGGCCACCAGAGCCAGTAACAGCGCCGCCAGCGGTGCGGGATGCAGGTAATGCCCCGCCGCGGCCGCACCCCACACCAGCAACGCCGAGGGGACCAGGCGCACATCCATCCTGCGGAGCTTTTCCTCTCGGGCCGGGGCTGCCCGCTGCAGGAGTGCGAATGACGCAAACCGGTGACGAAGCCATGGCCAACGGCGCTGCGGGCCGGCGTCGTGCCGCGGCCTCCGCCGGGGCTGCCCGCCGCCCGCTGTTCCGACGCTTCCGGGGGTCCGGCTGACGGCGGAGTCGATGTACCGCTGCCAGCGGCTGTGCCGTTCCATGGGTCGCTACCTCAGACCCGGACCAGTGGCAGCAGGGCCGCTAGCATCTTGGGTCCGACCCCGTCCACGGCGTCCAGCTCCTCGACGCGCCGGAAGTTCCCATGTTCAGCCCGCCATTCCACAATCCGCTGTGCGAGCACCGGACCGACCCGTGGCAGGGTTGCCAGCTGCTCCACACCGGCAGTGTTGATGTTCACCTTTCCGGCAGCGGCAGAGGGTCCGTCAGCACTCACCTGACCGTCCCCGCCGCCCCTAGCTCCCCCGCCGCCCGCAGGAACATCTCCGGAAGGCAGGGTTTCACCTTTCCGCGGCACCAGGACCTTCTGCCCGTCCTCAAGGACAGATGCGAGATTGAGCTGGTCGGAGTCCGCGTCCGGGGCACTGCCGCCTGCCGCGTCGATGGCCTGGTGCAGACGGCTCCCCCGCGGCAACTCCACAATTCCGGCACGTCGGACCGCGCCGGCCACGTGCACGATGACGTTTCCGGGAGTTTCCCCCTCGGCGTCGCCGGGAGATTCGCCCATGGCGGATACTGGTCCGTTTCCAGGTTCCACCGCCGGCACGTCGCCGGCTTCGGCGCTAATGGAGCTCAGCGGGCTGACGTCCGCTGAGCCGTCGGCCGCCTGCCACCAGAACCAGGCCAGGAGCGCCAAAGCCAACAGGCAGAGCAATGCGGCAGCGCGCCGGCCGGTACGCCACCTGATCCTGCTCGGTGCCTGCTTATCGCGCGGACAGGGGTCGCCGCGCTCCGCGGTAGGGGAAACAAGCGGCGGCACGCCGAGCAGTCCGGACCCGGAGCCAACGGCAGCAGACAGTCTGCTGCCGGCGCTGCCCACAGCAGCGCCGCCCGGATCGATGCCCGGCGGTTCGGCACTGCCCGAATCGATACTGCCCGAGTCGATACTGCCCGGATCGATACTGGCCGGATCGATGCTCGGCGGAACTCCCGGATGGTGGCGCGGCATGTGCCCATCGTACGAAGCGTGAGACGCACAGATCAGGCCTACCGGGACCTATGTGGATACTCCGGGACGCGCCGGGGGGCGGGCGGCATCCGGTAAAGGGAGCCCGCAATGTCGACAGTCCCCGGCGTCCCGGCAGGCTGAGCGCCCCGGCTGGTGGGACTTCTCCGAAGCTGACGTGGCGCGAGGGGGCCCGCCGGCGTTGACGGGATTCACACTGCGTCGGCCCTTCAGCGTCCTGCTGCACGCGGCGAGGCTTCAAAAAGGCGGGGTCCGGGAGGGAGAATCGAGGGACGGCCGCCAAGACCATGCGTCGTGCAGCCCAGCGGCCACCGCGCCGTGAGGAGGGTCGCAGCGAGGAGGGTCGCAGTGAGGAGGGTCGTGAGGAGGCCTGGATGGAAAACGGCGGATTCCCGGTAGCGCCTGTACGCCGGCCGCGCCGGCCAGCCGGGTGTCAGGTCTTCCGATGAAAGCGGTCATTTGCGGCGCCGGGATCAGCGGGCTGTCCGCGGCTGCGTTTCTGACCAGGCGCGGATGGCAGGTCGTGGTGGTGGAGCAGTCGACGGGCCCGCGCCCGCAAGGCTATATGATCGATTTCTTCGGACCGGGCTGGCAAGCGGCCGACGGAATGGGCATCATCCCCCGGCTCCGCGGACTTGGCTACGGCGTTCAAAGTGTCGAATATGTTGACCGGCGCGGCGTGAGCCGAGCCAGCCTGCCCTTTGCAAGGTTCGCGCGGGTTGCCGACGGCCAACTGATCAGCATCCTGCGCCCGGACCTCGAACTGGCCATCCGTGAAGTTTTACCGCCGGGAACGGATGTCCGCTACGGCCGTTCCGTGACCACCGTGTCGGAATCCCTTGAGTCTGTTGCAGTCACGCTCGACGACGGCCAGGTGCTGGAGGCCGACCTGCTGATCGGCGCGGACGGTGTCCACTCTGTCATCCGGTCTCTGGCGTTCGGCCCGGAGGAAGATTTCCTCCACTACCTGGGGTTCCACGTGGCAGCATATTCCTTCCGCGACGCCGAACTCGCCGGGCTGATTGGGGAAAGATTCGCCGTCACCGATACACGCAACGCGGCCATGTTCTTCTACCGGCTGCGTGACGGCACGATCACTGCAATGGCGGTGCAGCGCTCCAAAAATCCCGAAATCCCGCCCGATCCGCAGACCATGCTGCGGTCCAGATACCGAAAACTCGGCTGGATCTGCCCCGCTGCCTTGCAGCATTGCCCCGACGACCTGTACTACGACCAAGTCGCCCAGATCCGGATGCCCCGCTGGCACACAGGACGGGTCATCCTGATCGGCGATGCAGCCGCGGCAGTGTCCTTGCTTGCCGGACAGGGGGCCTCCCTCGGAATGGCCGCCGCCGCTGCCCTGGCAGGCGAACTCGACAAACACCCGCGAATCAGCACGGCCCTCTCCGCCTTCGAAACACGACTCAGGCCGCTGGTCGAAGAACACCAGCGGGCCGGGGAGTCGGCGGCCCGGTGGTTCGTTCCGGCAACCCGGCGTTCCGCCTTCATTCGCCGGAATGTCATCCGTCTGACGAAGTTCCCGGGTGTGACCCGCGTGGTCATCTCCGCCGTGGCCGGCAGACCCGTCGGTGGTTATTCCCTTCCCTGATATTCCCTTCCCTGATCGAAAGAAAACCCGCAAAAACATCTGTAAGTTCCGGCGCCATTGCGCCGCGCCGGCCCGGCGACGGCACGGTCATCCGTAGTGGCGTGCCGCGGGTCCTCCGGGACAATCAGGGTCATTTCTTCCCCGCAGTGGATGTGCGCAGTGAGCATCCGTTCGATCTCCGGATCACAGGCCTTGCCAGAACCGCGGCTGGACCCAGAGCGCCAGTCGGGGACCTGGCACGCCTGAGTGGCGTTGGCGCCGTCGATGATACGAGCTGGATGGAGATTCATCACTGTTCCTTCGTTGGCGTTCGGCAAGACGAGCGAACCTCCACAGGTGCAAGGATCGTTCCGTGCCGGTTGGGGCGGCTTCGTGAACCTGCCGGATCGGTGCCGCTGCTTACCCACGCTAGGAAGCTTCCCCCGGGCCGGTCAACGCCCGTAATTGAATCGAAAGCTGGAGTGGCCGGCGCGTTACTCCGCTGTAACCCCTCGGGCGTCCGCCGCGCCGTAGAAGCCGCCGGGGTAGGCGCCACCTTGCGCGGGTGCTAGACAAGACCCAGAAACCACGTCTCTCAGGAGGGCAGGACCTAGTGGCCGAAAGGCAGTTAACGAATTCGGGGAAACGGGCGGGAAGCGGGCGCGCAGCACGCCTGATGGACACTTTCAGGACACAACTCTGGCCAGTGCCCGCCCTCGCTGTGGCCGTCTCCGTGGCGTTGGGCTTCATGCTGCCGGCACTGGACGCCGCCGTGGATGATGAGGTTCCCGACAGCGTCGCGATTCTGCTCTTCAGCGGGGGTCCGGAGGCGGCCCGGTCCGTGCTGCAGGCGATTTCTGGATCTTTGATCACCGTCACATCCCTGACGTTTTCGCTCACGGTGGTAACGCTGCAACTGGCCAGCAGCCAGTTCTCGCCCAGGCTGCTGCGCACGTTCACAGCAGACCGTTTCGTCCATGCAACCCTGGCACTGTTCCTGGCAGCCTTCGCCTTCGCCTTGACTGTCCTTCGCAGTGTGCGGTCCGAAAGCAGCGGGCAAACATCATTTGTCCCCGAAATCTCCGTCACCATCGCCTACGTGCTCGCGATCGCCAGCGTCATGGGTTTGGTGCTCTTCCTGGCCCATCTCACCCGGGAAATCCGTGTTGAAACAATGATGCGCAGGGTCAGTGCCGAAACCCAGGCAACCATCGACAGGGTCTTTCCTGAGGATCGCCCCGACGTTGCCACCGGGGAGTTCCCCGGCCAGGACGCAGGAACCCGCATCGTGCGTTCAAAATCTGGATTCCTCACGTCCATCGATGCCGGGGCTCTCGTGCAGGCCGCCGTGGACAGCGGGGCAGTGATCCGTGTTGACCGCGAACCCGGCAGCTCACTTGTCCACGGTGTCCCCTTCGCCACCGCGTGGCCGGTTGGTATTCAATCCCCTATCACCGGCGAAGCGTGGGACAAGCTGGAAGCGGCCGCCAACGCTGCCGTCCTCACAGGGACTGAACGAACCAATGTCCAGGACGTCGGCTTCGGGTTCCGCCAACTCGTGGACGTCGCGGCCCGTGCCCTGTCGCCGGGAATCAACGATCCGACAACCGCTGTGCATGTCCTGGGGCACCTGTCCGCCCTGTTGTGCCAACTGGCTCACCGCCGTCCGGGCCCGATTCAGCTCACCGATGACGAGGGCGTAGTCCGTGTCATCCTGGCCATGCCTTCGTTCGGGGATCTGCTGGAGCTGGTCATGGCCCAGCCACGGCTGTACGGAAAGGCGGACCCGGCCGTGGCAGAGCGGCTACTCGAACTACTTCAGGACCTGTCCTGGTGCGACAGCGATGGCCGGTACCGGAAAGAGATCCTGGATCAGGTGAACCGGATGCGCGAGGCGGTCAGCGCCGGAACCTACCCGCCGGCGGATCGCCAGCGCCTGCTGGCTCTCGCCCGAAGGCTGGACGGGAAGCCGCAGGAGGCCGGGCCGCCGCCACGCTGACGCCGGTCCGGTCTTCAGAATCCGGCGGCAGGATCAGGAAATGCCACGTGTGACGGGATCTGGCGGGCCGGCGGGGGCGCTGTCCTCCCCCACAATCACCGCCAGGACGCCGAGGCCGGCGTGGGCCGCCAGCACGGCCGGGAGCGCGCTGATCTGGACGTGAGCGCAGCCGGGGACGGCGTCGGCCAGCTGTGCCGCGAGCTGTTCGGCCTCGGCCGGGTTGCCGAAATGGTGGACGGCGAGTCTGGCCCGCCCCTCGGGCCGGGCGGCGGCGTCGGCCACCACGATCTCCTTGAGCCGGGCGACCGCCTTCGCCGCCGACCTCACCTTCTCGAGCGGGACCACTTTGCCGTCTTCCACCGCGAGGATGGGTTTGATGGAGAGCATGGTCCCCCAGAGCGAAGCGGCGGCGCCGATCCGTCCACCCCGCCGCAGCTGCTCGAGGCTCGGCACATAGAAGTAGACCTTGGTCCGGGCCAGCCGTTGCTCAGTGAGATCCCGCACTTCCGCCGCGGTCCTGCCCTCCGCCGCGGCCGACACGGCAGCCTGCACGCCCATCCCCTGCGCCATGCCGACAGTGCGCGAGTCCAGGACTTCCACCGGGAAATCCACCCGCGCGGCCGCGAGGCGGGCCGAATCCGCGGTTCCGGACAGTTCCCCGGATATATGGACCGACACGACGGACTCATACCCTTGCCGCCGGGCCGCGCGGTAGGCCTGTTCGAATTGTCCGGGCGACGGGCGCGATGTTTTGACGGGTTCTCCGCTCGCCAGGGCCACGGCGATGGTGTCGGCGATGTCATCTTCGCCCTCGCCGTAGATGTCAGTTCCCACCATGACGGGCATCGGGACAACTGTCAGGCGCCCGTCGACGGCCAGCCCGCGCACCCAGTCAGCTGGGAGTGCTGCGGCCGAGTCCGTGACCACGGCCGTCCGTATGATGGTGGCGGGCACTGCTTCAGGGGCCGCTCCGCGGCCCACTGCCGGCCGTGTGGCCTGGCGGAACCCGCTGAGGCGCTCCTTCAGCCACGGCCACCCTGCGGGGTCGCGATGGGGCACGAAGCACCTCCTGCTGTCTGCGTTTGCTGTCAGGGCACGCGCTGGTGGCCGGCCGCCGGTTGGAACCGGCGGCCGGCCAGTGTTTTGCCTGCCCGGCTAGGCCGGAACGATGTTGACCAGTTTAGGTGCCCGGACGATCACCGTGCGGATCCCCCGGCCGTCGAGGGCGCGCTGGACGTTGTCAGAGGCCAGGGCCAGTTCGCGCAGTTCGTCCTCGCCGATCTCCGGCGAGACTTCCAGGCGGTCCCGCACCTTGCCCTGGACCTGGACGACGGCGGTGACCGTGTCCTGCACCAGGAGGGCCTCGTCGTGCGTCGGCCAGCCTGCGTTGGCCACGGAGGCGGGGTGTCCCAGCACGTTCCAGAGGTCCTCAGCCGTGTACGGCGCGAAGAGGCTCAGGATGACCGCAACGGTTTCGACGGCTTCGCGGACGGCCGGGTCCGCGCCGCCGCTGGCTGCGTCAATCGTCTTACGCGTCGAGTTGACCAGTTCCATGAGCTTGGCCACCACCACGTTGAACTTGTTGTGGTCCAGCAGCGCTTCCGCGTCGGCGATGGTGCGGTGGGTGACTGTGCGCAGGGCACGGTCGCCGGTAGCGAAGTCGACGCCGGGCGCGCTCGTGACGTCCCGGCCCAGGCGCCAGGCGCGGGCCAGGAACTTCGCGGAGCCCGACGGCGATACGTCGGCCCAGTCGACGTCGTCCTCCGGCGGGGAGGCGAAGATCATGGTGAGGCGCACGGCGTCGACGCCGAACTTGTCCAGCTGCTCGCCGAGGTCGACGCCGTTGCCCAGGGACTTGCTCATGGCCTTGCCGCCGTTGAGCACCTGGCCCTGGTTCAGCAGCGCACTGAAGGGCTCGTCGGCGTCGATCATGCCGAGGTCGTGGATGACCTTGGTGAAGAACCGTGCGTAGAGCAGGTGCAGGATCGCGTGCTCCACGCCGCCGACGTACTGGCCCACCGGCATCCAGTCGTTGATCTTCTCCGGATCAAACGGGCCGTCGGTGAACTCCGGCGAGACGAAGCGCAGGAAGTACCAGGAGGAATCCACGAACGTGTCCATGGTGTCCGTGTCCCGCTTGGCCGGGCCGTGGCATTCGGGGCACTTGACGTTGACCCAGCTTTCGACGGCGGCCAGCGGCGACGTGCCCTTCGGGGACAGGTCCTCGCCGCGGAGATCCGCCGGCAGGGTGACGGGCAGCTGCTCGTCCGGGACCGGGACTTCGCCGCAGGCGGGGCAGTGGATGATCGGGATCGGGGTGCCCCAGAAGCGCTGCCGGCTGAGCAGCCAGTCGCGCAGGCGGAAGTTCACGAATTTCTCGCCCGTGCCCTGCTGCCGCAGGATCTCGATGGCAGCCGGGATGGCGTCGGCCTTGGGCAGTCCGTCCAGGGCGCCGGAGTTGATCAGGGTGCCCTCGCCCGAGGTCGCGGTGCCGCTGACCGCGGGGTCTTCCTCGCCGGTGTCCAGCACGGCGCGGACCGGCAGGTCGAAGGTGCGGGCGAAGTCGAGGTCGCGCTGGTCGTGTGCCGGGACGGCCATGATGGCGCCGGTGCCGTAGTCGGCCAGGACGTAGTCGGCGGCCCAGACGGGCAGCTTCTCGCCGTTGAGCGGGTTGATGGCGTAGCGGCCCGTGAAGACGCCGGTTTTTTCCCGCTCGGTGGACTGGCGTTCGATTTCGCTGAGCGCCTTGACCTGTTCGCGGTACGCGTCGAGGGCGGCGGAGTGTTCTTCGGTGACCAGTTCGACGGCGAGCGGTGCATCCGCGGCGACGACGAAGAACGTGGCGCCGTACAGGGTGTCCGGGCGGGTGGTGAACACCGTGACGTCCTTGGCGGGCTGGCCGCCGTCGGCCTCGATCACGAAGTTGACGTGCGCGCCTTCGGAGCGTCCGATCCAGTTCTTCTGCATCGCCAGGACGCGCTCGGGCCAGTGGCCGCGCAGTTCGTCCATGTCATCGAGCAGCCGGTCGGCGTAGTCGGTGATCTTGAAGTACCACTGGTTCAGCGACTTCTTGGTGACGGCGGTGCCGCAGCGCTCACAGGCACCGTTGACCACCTGTTCGTTGGCCAGTACGGTCTGGTCTTTCGGGCACCAGTTGACCGGGGAGTTCTTGCGGTAGGCCAGTCCGCGCTCGTAGAAGCGCTTGAAGAGCCACTGCGTCCAGCGGTAGTACTCCGGATCGGAGGTGTGGATCCGGCGGGACCAGTCAGCAGAGATGGCGTAGCGCTTGAACGAGGCCGCCTGGGTGTCGATGTTGGCGTAGGTCCACTCGCTGGGGTGCGCGTTGCGCTTGATGGCCGCGTTCTCAGCGGGCAGCCCGAAGGAATCCCAGCCGATCGGGTGCAGCACGTCGTAGCCCTGCTGGCGCAGGTAGCGTGCGACGACGTCGCCCATCGCGAACGCTTCGGCGTGGCCCATGTGGAGATCACCGGAGGGGTACGGGAACATGTCCAGCACGTACCGCCGTTCCTTCGACCCGTCATCGACGGGCGTGAAAACCTTGAGGTCTTCCCAGACCTGCGGCCACTTGGCTTCCATCGCCGCAAAGCTGTAGGCACCTTCCTCGGGTGCTTCCGCTGCGGCTCCTGCTGTTCCGGTCTCTGTCTCCGGCTGAACGCTCACTGCTGGCCTCTTCTGTTCTGTCAAGCCTTATGTACCGTCAAGTCTTGTGCCGATAAATCTCCCGGGCCAAGGCTAGTGTCCGGCCTTGCCCGCTCCCCTGCCGTCCGCCCAACGGGTCCAGACACACAAAAGCCCCTCGACACGGAGGGGCTGCCGCACGACAATCCGAGTTCTAGTCGGGATGCCGGGCGGCTAGCTAAGCAGGAGGATCGCACGCATAGGACTACTTTAGCGCACCGACCACTGACGACAGGTAAGTCGGCACGAGCGGCTGAATCGGGGCCGCAACTGAGAGGGAGGCCGCACCCCGCCAGGGTGTGGTGGGCACCGCGAAGCGGGCAGGGCGGGTGCGGCCTCCCTCGACAGAGGCTGGGACCTACTTCACGTCCTCGTCGACCCAGTCCATGGACTTGGTGACGGCCTTCTTCCACAGGCGCATCTGGCGTTCGCGCTCGGCCTGGTCCATGGTCGGTTCCCAGCGCTTGTCCTCGGCCCAGTTGGCCGAACATTCGCCCAGGTCCTTCCAGAAGCCGACGGCCAGGCCGGCGGCGTAGGCGGCACCCAGTGCGGTGGTCTCCACCACCTTGGGCCGGATCACCGGAACACCGAGGATGTCCGCCTGGAACTGCATCAGCGCGTCGTTGGCCACCATACCGCCGTCGACCTTCAGCTCGGTCAGGGGCACCCCTGAGTCCGCGTTGACGGCGTCGAGCACCTCGCGGGTCTGGAAGGCGGTGGCCTCCAGCGCCGCGCGGGCGATGTGGTTCTTGTTCACGAAGCGGGTCAGGCCGACGATCGCGCCGCGGGCGTCGGAACGCCAGTAGGGAGCGAACAGGCCGGAGAACGCGGGAACAATGTACACGCCGCCGTTGTCCTCGACCGAGGCCGCCAGCGTCTCCACTTCGGGGGCGCTGCTGATCATGCCGAGGTTGTCACGCAGCCACTGCACGAGCGAACCCGTGACGGCGATGGCGCCTTCCAAGGCATAGTGCGGAGCGGCGTCGCCGAGCTTGTAGCCGACAGTCGTCAGCAGCCCGTTCTTGGAGTGGACGATTTCCTCGCCGGTGTTGAAGATGAGGAAGCAGCCCGTGCCGTAGGTGTTCTTGGCTTCGCCCGGCTCGAACGCGGCCTGGCCGAACGTCGCCGCCTGCTGGTCGCCCAGGATGCCTGCGACCGGAACCTCACGCAGCAGCTGGGACGTGTGGACCGTGCCGTAGACCTCGGAGGAGGACTTGATGGCCGGCATCATGGAGGCCGGAACACCAAAGGCGTCCATGATCTCCTGGTCCCAGGAGAGCGTTTCGAGGTCCATGAACATGGTCCTCGAGGCGTTGGTGACATCCGTGACGTGGACGCCGCCGTCTGTCCCGCCGGTCAGGTTCCACAGCACCCAGCAGTCGGTGTTGCCGAACACCAGGTCCCCGGCCTCGGCCTTGGCGCGGGCGCCTTCGACGTTGTCCAGGATCCACTTGATCTTGGTTCCGGAGAAGTAGGTGGCCAGCGGCAGGCCGACCTTCTGCTTGAAGCGCTCCGGTCCCCCGTCCTTGGCCAGCTCGTCCACGATCGGCTGGGTGCGGGTGTCCTGCCAGACGATCGCGTTGTAGATGGGCTTACCGGTGGTCTTGTCCCAGACCACCGCGGTTTCGCGCTGGTTGGTGATGCCGACCGCCGCGATGTCGTGCCGGGTCAGGTTCGCCTTCGACAGGGCGGCGGCGATGACCTCGCGGGTGTTGTTCCAGATCTCAGCGGGATCGTGTTCCACCCAGCCGGCCTGCGGGAAGATCTGCTCGTGCTCCATCTGGCCCGTGGAAACGATGCTGCCGCTGTGGTCGAACACGATGGCTCGCGTGCTGGTGGTGCCCTGGTCGATAGCGATTACGTACTGGTTCATGTTGACGTCCTTGTCTTGGGCTGGCTGTTGAATGAGTGCGTAGAGAGTGGGCTAGGCCGCTGCGGTGGCGATGATCGGCACAACTGCCGCCACTAGACCGGCAAGGCCGCCGCCGACCAACGGTCCGACGACGGGAATCCAGGAGTAGCCCCAGTCCGAGGAACCCTTGCCCTTCATGGGCAGCAGGGCGTGGGCAATGCGCGGGCCGAGGTCACGGGCCGGGTTGATGGCGTAGCCGGTGGGACCACCGAGGGAGACGCCGATACCAACAACGAGCAGTGCGACGGCGAGCGGGCCAAGCCCAGAAGGTGTCCCGCCGAAGGTCAGGATGACGAAGACGAGGACAAAGGTGCCGATGATCTCCGTAATCAGGTTCCACGGGGTGGAGCGGATGGCCGGACCGGTGGAGAAGACCGCCAGCTGGCTGGCGGGTTCCGGTTCGGCGTCGAAGTGCTGCTTGTAGGCCAGGTACATCACCACGGCACCGAGGAAGGCACCCAGCAGTTCACCGCCGAAGTAGGTGAGGGTGGAGACGGCGTCGACGGGGACGCCGGGGGCGTATTCGGTCTTGCCGTTGAGCAGCAGGCCGAAGGTGACGGCGGGATTCAGGTGGGCCCCGGACATCGCGGCGACGTAGACGCCGGAGAAGACGGCGATGCCCCATCCCCAGGTGACCATCAGGAACCCGCCGTTGTTGCCCTTGGTGCCTTTGAGCGCAACGTTTGCCACAACGCCGCAACCCAGCAGGGTCAGCATTGCGGTACCGAATACTTCGGACAGGAAAACTATTCCAAGAGACATCTTTGACTCCTCTATTTTCTGTTGTCAGCCCCTCGCGAGTTTGAGGGGCTGTTGGGCCGGCGCCGTGTTGGCGCCGCCGGCCGGCAACTGCGCCGGTTCCCCCAGAGGAACCACGCAGTCCTTGCGGCCGGACGTCCCCCGTCCGGCCGCCGAGGTCTATCAGGAGACCAGGCTGTGGACCTGGACGCCGTGGAATCGCTTGAGCACCTCCTGAGCGTGGGTGATCTCGGAAGTCCGCTTTGCCGCGTCCCAGCCCAGCGGACCGGCCAGGATCTCGGCAACCTCGTTCAGGAGCTCGCCGGTCACCAGTCCCCTGAAGGCGAGGGACGTGCGGCGGATCAGGACGTCGACGAGGTGCCCGATCTGCTCGTTCTGTGCCATGAACTCCAGCTCGCGGACGCTCAGTTCCCGGGTCGAGTGCAGGCGCCGGTCCGGGGCGGCGTCGAGGAAGCTGATGACTTCTCCGGCCCGGGTGCCGTAGCGGGTCAGGAGCCCGGCGGTGCGGTCCGCGTCGCGCCCGGCGCCCATGTGCGCCTTGATCCAGCGCTGCACGCCGTCCTCGCTGTCCGGGAAGCCGGCGCCCCCGCCGATGGCGAGTTTCGCCGTCGAGACTTTCCGTTCGACGCCGAGTTCGGCGAGGACGTCATTGGTCAGGTGTTCGGCGAGGGCCCGGAAGGTGGTCCACTTCCCGCCAACCAGGCTGAGCACGGCGGCGCCGCCCAGCCCGGCACCGGCACGGCGCTCGATCCGGTAGTCGCGGCTGACGAAGCCCGGCTGGGTGGCGTCGTGTTTGGGCAGCGGGCGGACGCCGGAGAAGGTGTAGACGATCTGCTCCCGGTCCACGGTGATATCCGGGAAGACGTGTCCGATCAGGTCGAAGAAGTAGTCGATTTCCGATTCGGTGCACACCGCGTCCTCGGCCATGTCGGCGTCGACGTCGGTGGTGCCTACCAGGACCCGGTCCCCCATCGGATAGATCAGCACGATCCTGCCGTCGGTGTGTTCGAAGAAGATCTCGCGGCCGTTGCAGGCGGCCAGCAGGTCCGGATGGTCCAGCACGATGTGCGAACCCTTGGTTCCGCCCATAAAGGCCGACGCCGATCCCATCGCCTCGTTGGTCAGGTCGACCCAGGCGCCGGTGGTGTTGACGACGACGTCCGCGGAGAAGTCGAAAAGTTCTCCGGTGAGCTCGTCGCGGAGTTCCACGGTGCTCCCGGTGCCGCGTCCGCCCGCACCGTTCTTGACGGAGACGAGGGACAGGTAGTTGCTGGCACGCGCGTCACTGGCGCCCGCAGCGCCGGCCTTCTCGCCGTCCTGCAGCACGTCCAGGGTCAGCCGTTCCGGGTTGTGGACGGAGGCGTCGAAGTAGGTGGCGGTGTATTTGATGCCGGGGTGCAGGCGCGGCAGTTCGGCCAGGGCACGCTTGCGGCCGCGGAACTGGTGCCGGGGCACGGTGCCGCCGTCGCGGGAGAAGAAGTCGTAGAGGCTCAGCCCGACTTTGATCAGGAACGCCCCGCGCTCCTTGGGTGCGCCCTGCTGTTTGTGGGTCAGGAAGCGCAGCGGCGCGGCGAGGATTCCGGAGAAGGTGCTGAAGATGGGGATGGTGGTCTGCAGCGGCTTGACGTAGTGGGGGGCGATGCGCAGCAGCCGGTTGCGTTCGACGACCGACTCCTGGACGAGGCGGAACTCACCGTTTTCGAGGTAGCGGATCCCGCCGTGGATCATGTGTGAGGACGCTCCGCTGGCTCCCTGGCAGTAGTCGCCGCGCTCCACGAGGGCCACATCCACACCCTGCAGGGCCAGGTCCCGGAAGGTGCCCACCCCGTTGATGCCGCCGCCGATGATCAGCACCTGGGCGTGGGGCCGCGTCCGCAGCTTCTGCACCGATGCTCGCTCGCCGGCCGATGCCTGGTTGCGGGCTGAATCCTTCTGTCCCAAGAACTACTCCTTTGGGGTTCGTCCTGTGCGGCGCGCCCCTTGGCGCGGCGCCGTTCAACACTATTCTTTGGAGTAATGGAAAATGGAGTCAAGCACTATGCACAAACGTGCAGAACGGAAATGGGATGACGCCCTCACGCCACTCTGACGCGCTCCGCGCGGCCCAGCTGTATTACCTGCAGGACCTGACCATGGACGCCATCGCACGGGAGCTCCGGACGTCCCGGTCCACCGTTTCGCGGCTGCTGTCCTCGGCCCGGGAATCCGGCCTGGTGCAGATCCAGATCCGGAGTCCCCTGGACACCGGCCCGGAGCTGGCGAGCATGATCCGCGCCGAATACAAGGTGGATGTGCACGTCGTTCCGGTCGTGGACACGCTGAATGAAGCGGAAACACTGGACCGCGTGGCCATGCAGGCGGCACGCACCATCGGCCCGCTGGTGGATTCCAATGCCATCATCGGCGTCGCGTGGGGGTCCACCCTCAGCGCCGTCAGCCGGCACCTGACCCGGAAGATCACCCATGACAGCGTGATCGTCCAGCTCAACGGCGCGGGCAACATGCAAACCACTGGCATCACCTATGCCTCCGACATCATGCGGCGCTTCGGCAGTGCCTACGGGGCACGCGTGGAACAGTTCCCGGTGCCGGCGTTCTTCGACCATGCCGCGACCAAGAAGGCCATGTGGAATGAGCGCAGTGTGCAAAGGATCCTTGAGCTGCAGGCCCGTATGAGCATCGCGATTTTTGGTGTGGGATCGGTCGACGCCGACTACCCCAGCCACGTGTACGCCGGCGGCTACCTCGACGAGGAAGACCTGAACGTCCTGGCCAACTCCGACGTCGTGGGCGATGTGGCCACGGTGTTCTTCCGCGCCGATGGTTCCTCGGACGGCATCACCCTCAACGAACGCTCCACCGGCCCGGACCTCGCCCAGCTGCGCCAGGTGCGCCGGAGGATCTGCGTGGTGTCGGGTGCCTCCAAGTTCAACGGCCTCCGCGGCGCCCTTGCCGCGGGCCTGGCCACCGACCTGATCCTCGACGAGGCCAGCGCCCGGCGGCTTGTCAGCTTCGACGGCCTGGCCTGATCCGGCCTGCCGTGGGGAGCCGCGGCGGCGGAGTCGGTAAAGTCGGGGTTATGAAACCCTCGCCCCGGCTCAGCCTCAACAACGGTGTCCTGATCGACCAGTTGGGGTTCGGACTCTACAAGGTGCCCCCCGGAGACGCCGCCGGACTCGTGTCCATGGCGCTGGAGGCCGGCTACCGCCATTTCGACACTGCCGCCATGTACGGCAACGAGACGGGCGTTGGCCGCGGTATCGGCTCGCTGTCCGGCTTCTCAAGCCACGACGACGCCCGCGGCGGTTCCGGCGAGTCCTCCCCCGCGCTCTCACGCGAGGACCTCTTCGTCACCACCAAGCTCTGGAACGACGACCAGGGCTATGACGCCACCCTGCGCGCCTTTGACACCTCCATGGCCAACCTCGGGCTGGAATACGTGGACCTGTACCTGATCCACTGGCCCTGTGCGCAGCGCGGGCTGTATTCCGAGAGCTATCGTGCGATGGAGACCCTGTACCGGGAGGGCAAGGCCCGGGCGATCGGAGTCTCCAACTTCCAGCCCGCCCACTTGGACCGACTGCTCCAGACCGCGGAGGTGGTCCCGGCCGTCAACCAGATCGAACTGCACCCGTGGCTCCAGCAGGAGGAGCTGCGCACCCTGCACCGCGGCCTCGGGATCACCACCGAGGCGTGGAGCCCGCTGGGCCGCGGCCAGGTCCTGCAGGATCCGGTGGTGCTGGACATCGCGGCCGCGCACGGCAGGACCGCGGCGCAGGTCATCCTCCGCTGGCATGTGCAGCTCGGCAATGTCGCCATCCCCAAGGCGAGCTCCCACGACCGGATCGGCGAGAACCTGGATGTCTTCGACTTCAGCCTCGACGACGTCGCCATGCAGGCCCTGGGCGGTCTGGAACGTGGCTTCCGCACCGGCTCCCACCCGGACTCAGTCAACTAGGACCCATCGAATGGACAACGTGGTTACCGAGCCCTCCTCCCGCGCTCCCCTGTTCAGCGACGGGCTGGAGTCCCGCACCCGCGCCGCCGAGATGGTCCTCGACGGCGCCAAGGTGGCCTATTGGAGCTATGAGCCGCTCCGCGTGACCCCGGAGACGCGGACCATCCTGGTCATCCACGGCTTCCGCGGAGACCACCATGGCCTGCTCCGGGTGGCCGACCAGCTCCCGGAAATGCGGCTCATCATGCCGGACCTCCCCGGTTTCGGCCGCTCGGCTGCCTTCGCGGACGCCGAACACAGCGTCGAGAGCTACGTCCGGTTCGTTTCGGACTTCATGGCGGCCCTGGGCCTGGGCCCGGAGACCGTCCTGCTGGGGCACTCCTTCGGCTCGATCGTCGCCAGCCACTTCGTGGCGGCCCACCCCGGAACCGTTTCGGAGCTGATCCTGATCAACCCGATCGCCGCTCCCGCCCTCGAGGGGCCCAAGGGTCTCATGACCAAACTCGCCGTCCTGTACTACCAGGCCGCGGCACGCCTCCCCCGCCGTCTGGGACACGGCCTGCTGCGCAGCCAGCTGATCGTCCGGGTCATGAGCGAGACGATGGCAAAGACCAAAGACAAGGAGCTGCGCCGTTTTGTGCATGCCCAGCACAGCGCGTATTTCTCCGCGTTCGCGGACCGGGAGAGCCTGCTGGAGGCGTTCAAGGCCTCCGTCGGCGGGAACGTCGCCGACGTCGCCGGCAGCCTCAGCCTTCCCGTTTTGCTGATTGCCGGGGAAAAGGACGAGATTGCGACGCTGCCGGACCAGCACACGCTGCTGGCCCTCCTCCCGGATGCGCACCTGGACGTCATCCCGGGCGTGGGCCACCTGATCCACTACGAAACCCCGGAACCCGCCGCGGGCTTCATCCGACGCTTCCTGAAGGACCACTCCGCGTGAAAATCCTTATCGATGCCCGTTTCACCCGCCTGGACCACCATGACGGCATCAGCCGCTACGGCGCGAGTCTGATCGCTGCCACGGCCAAAATCGCCGACGTGTCCATGTTGATCAGCGATATCCGCCAGCTCGCCATGCTGCCGGATGTGCCGTACACCCTGGTCAACAGCCCGCTCTCCCCGGCCGAACTGTTCGTCGCCGGGAAGGTCAACAAACTCGGCGCCGATGTGGTGGTGTGCCCCATGCAGACCATGGGCAGCTGGGGCCGGAAGTACGCCCTGGTACTGACCCTTCACGACCTCATCTATTACGAGCACCCGGCCCCTCCCGGCTTCCTGCCGGCCCCGGTCCGGGTCCTCTGGCGCCTGTACCACAAGGCGTTCTGGCCGCAGCGGCTCCTGCTGAACCGGGCCGACGTCGTCGCCACCATCAGCTCCACCACCGCCTCACTGATCTCGAAGTACCGGCTCACCCGGCGTCCCGTCCGGATCGTGGGCAACGCGCCGCAGCACGGCCACACGCCCCGGGACCCCGGGGCGGGTGCGGACAATACGCTGCTCTACATGGGTTCGTTTATGCCGTACAAAAACGTTGAGACCATGATCCGGGGCATGGCGGAACTCCCCGACATGACCCTCCACCTGCTCAGCCGGATCACCCCGGAACGCCAGGCGGAACTCGAAGCACTGGCGCCGGCGGGCGCGGACATCGTCTTCCACAACGGCGTGACCGACGCCGAGTACGAGGCCATGCTGGGACGCACGACAGCCCTGATCAGCCTGTCCAAAGCGGAGGGCTATGGCCTGCCCCTCGTGGAAGCCATGTCCCACGGCACCCCCGTGATCGCCAGCGACATCCCGATCTTCCGCGAGGTGGGCGGCGACGCCGTCAGCTACGTCCATCCGGATTCGCCAACAGAGTTCGCCGCGGCGGTCCGGACGCTGGAGGACCCGGACCTGTGGAAAGCCCGTTCCCGCCGTTCGGTGGAGCGCGCCGCGGACTTCAGCTGGGATGAGTCCGCCCGCCGGCTGCTGGCCGTCGCAGAAGAGGCCGTAGCGCTGCGCGCACGCCGCCCGGGCAAGCCGACGGGACGCGGCCGGAAGTAGCCGCCGCGGACCTCCTCCGCGCCGGCACCGCCTCCGGCCGAACGCCTAGAGCACGTCCACACCGTCGAGCCGCAGCTGCACCGGATCGTCGGTACGTTTGGCGGCTGCGGCGACCTTGACCGCCCGCAGCACTTTCGTGACGTGTGCGGCCTGGCCGTACGGGATGAACAGCAGCGTCCGGACATCCTCCTCGGCGGTAGCCGCTACTTTCCCCTGGCTTCCTGCCGGGCCGGGGGCACCGGCCATCACCAGGGGGGCCGGACCGGCAGTCCGCAACACGATGCCCTGCGCAGCCAGCTGCTGCTCAACGGCCTGGCTGAAATGCCCGACGGCGGTCCGGCCACCGGTAATGGAGGCGACCCGGACGGACGGGGGCAGCTGCAGTTCCTGGCGCAGGGAGAGTTCACGCTGGGCGTACCCGGCGGGGTCCCAGCGCAGCAGGGCGCCCACGCCGGCGGCGTCGTCCGCGGTGATGACCACCAGGCCGCCGTCGCCCGCCGGGCGGACCAAGGCCGCCGCGTTGAACCAGCGCCGGACGGCGTCCTCCCCCGCCCGCAGGTTTTCGCGCCGCAGCAGTGAATCGCCGTCGAGCAGCAGTGCGGCCGCGTAACCGCCGGCGGCGACCGGTTCCGCGCCGACGGTGGCCACCACCAAGGCCTTCGAATCAGGAACCGTGGCGAGCACCCGGTCCCCGGACGAGGTGATCACCGGCTTGCCCGGGAAGGCGCGGCCCAGCTCCTCGGCCGTGCGCAGGGCCCCCGTGGCGCCGCGGCGGAGCCGGACCCCGTTGCAGGTGGTGCAGCGCCAGGCGGCGGCCGGCGTCGAACACCAGCGGCACTGCGGCACGGCCGAGCTCCCCGTGGCCCCGGCGATGGCGAGGGGACCGCTGCAGGCGGGGCAACGCGCCGGTTCGCGGCAGTTCTCGCAGGCAAGCGACGGCGCGTAGCCCGCCCGGGCCACCTGGACCAGGACCGGGCCGCGTTCCAGACCGTCCTTCGCGGCACGCCAGGCGGCACCCGGCAGCCGGGCGATCCTGGCCAGCGGGTCGTGTTCAAGTTCGTAGCTGTCAGCGGTGTTGAGCACCCGCGGAACGATCCTGCGGACCACCGGGCGGTCCGCCTCCACCGGCCGAGCCCACCCCGCCTCGACGAGGCGCTGCGTCTCGGTGCTCCGGGTGTGCCCGGCGAGCAGGCAGGCGGCACCCTCCTGTTCGGCGCGCAGCAGCAGGACTTCGCGGGAGTGGGCGTACGGTGAGCGCTGCTCGATGTGCAGATCGTCGCCGTCGTCCCAGCAGACCACGAGGCCGAGGTTGTGAACGGGTGCGTAGGCCGCGGACCGGGTGCCGACGGCCACCCCGGCCGCGCCGCTGAGGATCCGCAGGAAGCTGCGGTAGCGCGGAGTCTGGCCGTCGTCGGCGGTGAGCCGGGCGATGTCCCCTGCGGGCAGGAGCTGCAGGAGGGCCTCTTCCACCCGGTCCAGGTCCCGGTAGTCAGGCACCACGACGACGGCGCCGCGGCCGGACAGACGGACGGCGGCCACGGCCTCGGCGATCAGCCGGGGCCAGCCTCCGGGTCCGTAACCCTGGAGCGCGTTAAGCACCGCCCGCGGCGACTCACCTGCATTGAGGTGCTGCAGGAAGGCCCGGCCGTTGCGGTAGGAGGTCCAGCCGGAGGCTTCCAGGCCGGCAAGGATGGACGTTCCGGCCTCGGCGCCGGCATCAGCGAAGAGAGACGGATCGAGGACACCCTCAGGGGCAAGGTCCTTCTCCAGTTTCGCCATCCGCGGCGGCACGGCGACGCGCAGCACGTCGCTGACGCTGCCGGCATACCGCGCGGCCACACGTACGGCGAGGTCGGCGACAGCCGGCACCAGCACCGGAACGGGAGAAACCACCTTGTGCAGCGGCACCAGGGGGTGGCCGGCGTCGGACTCCGCCACCCGGTCCATAAGGTATCCGGCAAGTTCCTGACCGTTGAACTTCACTTTCACCCGGACACCGGGCTGCGCCGCGGCATCAAGCGCGGCGGGCACACTGTAGTCAAAGGGCCGGTCAAGGTGCGGGAGCGAGGACTCCAGGCGCACCCGGGCCACCGGGAGCCGGGCAGCCAGGGCGGGGCCGGCTGCTGGTGCGGAGGAGGAGGGAAAGCCCTGGAGCAGCGACAGCTGCAGGGGCTCGTCCGACGCCGCGGCGCCATGGCGCTGGCTCATCGCGCGGGTCCTCCCTTCAACAGCGGGTCGATGCCGGCCAAAGAATTTCCGGCCCAATTGAGAGTAGCCAGGCCGCCGGTACCGGCGGCCTGGCTACAGCACATCACAGGGCAATGACATTGAGTGCATGTCAGGACTGCATGTGAAAACAGGGACGTCTTAGGCGTTGAAGAAGGCCTTCAGCGCGTCCACGCGGTCGAGGCGCTCCCACGTGAAGTCGGGATCCTCGCGGCCGAAGTGGCCGTGGGCCGCCGTCTTGGCGTAAATCGGGCGCTTGAGGTCAAGGGCATCGATAATCGCGCGCGGGCGCAGGTCGAAGATCTCGGCGATCGCGGCGCTGATCCTGGCCGGATCCACGGTCTCGGTGCCGAAGGTCTCGACATAGGTTCCCACCGGGCGGGCCTGGCCGATCGCATAGGCGATCTGGATTTCAGCGCGCTTCGCGAGACCGGCCGCCACCACGTTCTTGGCCACCCAGCGCATCGCGTAAGCCGCCGAACGGTCCACCTTGGACGGATCCTTGCCCGAGAAGGCGCCGCCGCCGTGCCGGGCCATGCCGCCGTAGGTATCCACGATGATCTTGCGGCCGGTGAGGCCGGCATCGCCCACCGGGCCGCCAATGACGAAGGCACCGGCCGGGTTGAGGATGTTCCTGGTCCGCGAGATGTCCAGGTTGGACAGCGCCATGACCGGGTCCACCACGTGCGCGGCGAGGTCGGCACGGAGCTGGTCCAGGCTGGCGCCCTCGGCGTGCTGGCTGGAAATCACGACCGTCTCGACCGAGACGGGCCGGTCGCCGTCGTAGCCTACGGTGACCTGGGTTTTGCCGTCGGGGCGCAGGTAGGCGAGCTCGCCGTTCTTGCGGACTTCAGTCAGCCGCTCGGAGAGCCGGTGCGCAAGCCAGATCGGGACCGGCATGTAGGAGGGGGTTTCATCGCTGGCATAGCCGAACATCAGGCCTTGGTCGCCGGCGCCCTGGAGGTCGTAATCGTCCTCCTGGCGGCCTTCGCGGGCTTCGAGCGAGTTGAAGACGCCCCCGGCGATGTCGTTGGACTGCTGGCCGATGGAGACCGAGACGCCGCAGCGGGCGCCGTCGAAGCCGTTTGCCGAGGAGTCGTAGCCGATGCCCAGGATGGTCTCCCGCACAATCTGCGGGATTTCTACGTACGCGTCAGTGGTGACCTCGCCCGCGACGTGGACCAGCCCGGTGGTGGCCAGCGTCTCCACCGCGACGCGGGACTCGGGGTCCTTGGCCAGCAGGGCGTCGAGGATGGAATCGCTGATCTGGTCACAGATTTTGTCGGGATGCCCTTCGGTCACCGACTCGGACGTGAACAGCCGGAGCGAGGCGGGCGTGGACCCGTGGAAGTCAGGGATGTGCAGCGGTAAAGTCACTCAACTACCTTACTGGTTGGAAAACGGACGTCCGGCGGCGTGTGTCCCCGTGCTAAGGAGACGTTGCTTACGCCAGGCTCAGGCCGGCGGGACAACCCGGCTCAGCTCGGCGCTGATGCGGTCTATCACGGCAGCCGCGACATCGGATTTGGAACCCGACGCCTCTTGGGGTTCGGAGCCGGTGCGGGAAAGGATGACTACGGAATTCGTGTCCTCGCCGAAGACCTTGTCCTGGCCCACATGGTTGACCACCAGCAGGTCGCACGCCTTGCGCCGCAGCTTGGCCGCGGCATAGTCCAGAACGTCGCCGTCGGCGTCGCCGGTCTCGGCCGCGAAGCCCACCACCAGCTGGGTGCGGGAGGCCGCATCCCGGACCTCGACGAGCTCCCGCAGGATGTCCGGGTTCCGAACGAGTGTGATGACGGGATCGGCGACGTCGTCGCGCTTCTTGATCTTCGTCCCGGCGACATCCGCCGGGCGGAAGTCCGCGACGGCGGCGGCCATGATGATGACGTCGGAATCGGCGGCGGCGTGCAGGGCGGCCTTACGAAGCTCCAGGGCGGTCTCCACCCTGATCACGTCGACGCCGGCCGGCGGCGGGACATCCATGTGGCCGGCCAGCAGCCGGACCCTGGCACCGGCGTCGCGGGCGGCGGCGGCCAGCGCCACGCCCTGCTTGCCGGAGGAGCGGTTTCCGAGGAACCGGACGGGGTCCAGTGGCTCGCGGGTGCCTCCGGCGCTGATCGTGACGGTGAGCCCGGCCAGCGGACGGCCGGCAGCGGGCGGGGAGGGTGCGGCGTCGGGGGCCGTAATGTCCGGTGAGTTGGGGACCGACGGCGCACCGGCGAGGGCGAGGGCCGCTTCGAAAATCGCCTCCGGCTCGGGCAGCCGGCCCGGCCCGGAGTCGGATCCGGTCAACCGGCCGGAGGCGGGCTCCAGCACGGTGACTCCCCTGCTGCGGAGAGTCTCGACATTGGCCTGGGTTGCCGGGTGCTGCCACATTTCGCTGTGCATGGCCGGGGCCATCAGCACCGGACAGTCGCCGGCCATCAGCAGGGTGTTGCTCAGGAGGTCGTTGGCTTGGCCGGTGGCGGCGCGCGACAGAAGGTCGGCCGTGGCAGGGGCCACCACGATCAGCTCGGCTTCGTGGCCGAGGCGGACGTGGTTGACAGTGTGCACGTCGTCGAAGACGCTGTTGCTGACCGGATGCCCGGACAGCGCTTCCCAGGTGGCTACGCCGACGAAGCGGGTCGCGGCCTCCGTGGGGATGACGGTGACGTCATGGCCGGCTTCAGTAAAAAGCCGGAGGAGCGACGCCACCTTGTAGGCGGCTATCCCTCCCCCGACTCCGAGGACTATGCGCACGTGACCTCCGTCTGCGTCTGCGAAGTTACTCTGCAGGTTCGATCGGCGTGGAGACGAGCTTGCCTTCGTTGATTTCGCGCAGCGCGATGGAGAGCGACTTCTCGTTCAGCTTGGTGTCGACCAGCGGGCCGACGTACTCGAACAGGCCCTCGTGCAGCTGCGCGTAGTAGGCGTTGATCTGACGTGCGCGCTTGGCGCCGAAAATCACCAGTCCGTACTTCGAGTCGGCAGCCTTCAGCAGCTCGTCGATCGGCGGGTTGATGATGCCTTCAAGGTTCGTGGACACGAATTCTCCAAATTCTAACGGGCCGATACGTCCCGGCGCCTAGCGTGGGTTCGGGGTCAGCCCCATGAGTGAAACAAGCTCGTCCGCTGCCCGACGAACGTCATCATTGATGACGGTGTGGTCAAACTCCGGTTCAGCGGCAAGTTCTAGTTTAGCGGTTTCCAGCCTCTGCTGCTGTTCTTCCGCTGTTTCCGTGCCGCGGCCCACCAGGCGGCGGACCATTTCATCCCAGCTGGGCGGCGCCAGGAACACGAACTGGGCGTCCGGCACGGCCTGCTTGACCTGCCGGGCACCCTGCAGGTCAATCTCCAGGAGCACCGAACGGCCGTCGGCGATCGCGGCGTCCACGGTGCTGCGCAGCGTGCCGTAGCGGTTGCGGCCGTGGACCACGGCCCACTCCAGGAGTTCGCCATTGTCGACCAGGGCGTCGAATTCCTCGGCCGACTTGAAAAAGTAGTGGACGCCGTCGATCTCGCCCGGGCGCGCCGGGCGGGTGGTCGCCGAGACGGAAAGCCAGACGCCGGGATAGTTGTCCCGGATGTAGGTGGACACGGTGCCTTTACCAACAGCCGTCGGGCCGGCGAGGACTGTCAGTCCCGGTTTGTTGCTCACATATTCCTTCGGGCGGGGTTGGGGTCAGCGCGGCGGACCGGGCTGTTTGTCGTCTATAAAATCTACCAGCGCGCGGCGCTGGTGAATTCCCAGGCCCCGGACCCGGCGTGATGCGGCAATCCCCAACTGGTCCATGATCGCCGCGGCACGCACCCGACCGATGCCAGGCAGCGCCTCCAGCAGTTCCACAATCCTCATCCGGGCGATCGCGTCGTCGCTCTCACCGGCCTTGAGCAACTCCGCGATGGACAGCTTCCCCGACTTCAACCGGTCCTTGGCGTCGGCCCGGGTGGTTCTGGCGGCGGCGGCCTTGTTCAAGGCGTCGGCACGCTCCTGCGGAGTGAGGGGTCGCAAACTCACTGAATGCCTCCCTGCATTGTCAGACGGACCGCACAAACGGCCCGGCCGGACGGGGCCTGACATCGCCCCGGCCGGTACCGCGGACTTGTCCTGAACCTACCGTCTGGATACCAAGGAAATCAATGGACGAATGGCCCGGTCCCAGCTTGTCCAAAGGTCGGGTGCTGGCGGCCGGGCCCCCGGATTGCGCCCTTAGACCGAGCGGAGCTCCTCGAGGGTCCGCTGCGCGGCGTCGCTCAGGTCCTGGATCCGCGGGCCGGCGCCAAGGATGTCCCGGCTGGAGGTCCCGAGCACCTGGCCGTACGCGCTGCCGAAGGTGCGGCGCAGGTCCGCCGCCGTCGCGCCCTGCGCACCGAGGCCCGGGGCCAGGATCGGGCCGCGCACGGCTGCGAGGTCCAGGTCCAGGTCCGTGAGCGCGGAGCCGACGGTTGCGCCAACGACGAGGCCCGTGGAGCCCAGAGCCTCGCCGTCTTGACCGACGGCATACCGCTGGTTCTCCGCGGCTGCAGCCCGGACGATCCGGCGGGCCACGGAGTCCGCTCCGCCAACGTGCTGCACGGATGCGCCTTCCGGATTGGACGTCAGCGCCAGGACGAACACACCGCGCCCGCTCTGCGCCGCGAGGTCCAGGGCAGGCCGGAGTGATTCGAAGCCCAGGTACGGGCTCAGCGTGACCGAGTCGGCGGCCAGGGCGGAGCCGTCCCGCAGCCAGGCATCGGCGTAAGCGGCCATGGTGGAGCCGATGTCGCCACGCTTGGCGTCGGCAATGGTCAGGACCGACGCCTCCGCGGCCGCGGCGAGGACCCGCTCCAGCACAGCCATGCCGGCAGAGCCGTGGCGCTCATACAGCGCCACCTGGGGTTTCACCGCGGCAGCGAGCGAAGCCACGGCCTCCAGCGCGGTGAGGGAAAAGCGTTCCAGGCCGGCGACGTCGTCATTCAGTCCCCAGCTGTGGAGCAGCGCCGGGTGCGGGTCGATTCCGACGCACAACGGTCCGCGGTCCGCCATGGCCCGGCCCAGCCGGGAGCCGAAAGACTCCCGGCCGGCCGTATCCGCGGTGACGGCCTCAGGCATTCTGCGCTACTGCGTTCGTGCCTGTGTTCTGCTGGGCTGCGGTCTGCTGGGCCGTGCCCTGCTGGGCTGCGGCCTGCTGCGATTGCGAGGCAAAGAGGGCCGCGGCGTGCTCCTGCAGGCTTGTCACGGACCACTCGTAGGTGCGCAGCGCCTCGATGGCCTGGACGGCGGCGTTGAACTCGGCCACCGTCGTGATGCACGGAATGCCGATGGAAGTCGCGGCGGCGCGCAGTTCGTAGCCGTCGCTGCGGGCTTCGCCGCCCGAGGGGGTGTTGAAGACCATGTCGATCTCCCCGGCGACGACGAGGTCCGCGATGGTGCCCTCCCCTTCGGCGCTGGAACCTTCCGCCACCTTCCGGACCGGGGTGGCCTGGATGCCGTTGCGGCGCAGCACATCGGCGGTCCCGCCGGTGGAAACGATCTCGAAGCCCAGGTCGGAGAGCCGCTTGACGCCCATGATGACCGAGCGCTTGTCCCGGTTGGCTACGGAGACGAAGATCTTGCCTTCGGTGGGCAGCGCGTTGTTGGCGGCCGCCTGGCTCTTGGCGAACGCGGTGTCGAAGTGCTTGTCGATGCCCATGACCTCGCCCGTGGAGCGCATTTCCGGGCCGAGCAGGGAGTCGACCACCTTGCCCTCAAGGGTGCGGAAGCGGCTGAACGGCAGCACGGCTTCCTTGACCGAGACCGGCGCGTCCAGCGGCAGGGTGGAGCCGTCGCCGGTTTCCGGAAGCATCTTGTACGCCGTGCGGAGCTGGTTGATGGTGACGCCGGTGCCGATCAGGGCGGCGGCCTTCGCCATCTGCACACCGGTCGCCTTGGAGACGAACGGCACGGTGCGGGAGGCCCGCGGGTTGGCTTCCAGGACGTAGAGCACATCGGAGGCCAGGGCGAACTGGATGTTGATAAGGCCGCGGACACCGACGCCCTCGGCGATCGCCAGCGTGGCGGTCCGGACGCGCTCCAGCACGTTGTTGCCCAGGGTGATGGGCGGCAGCACACATGCGGAGTCGCCGGAGTGGATGCCGGCCTCTTCGATGTGCTCCATGATGCCGCCCAGGTACATCTCGGTACCGTCGTAGAGGGCGTCGACGTCGATTTCGACGGCGTCCTCCAGGAAGCGGTCGATCAGCACGGGGTGGTCCGGGGTGATCTCCGTGGCGTTGGCGATGTAGCGCGAGAGGTTGGGCTCGTCGTAGACGATCTCCATGCCGCGGCCGCCGAGCACGTAGGACGGGCGGACCAGGACCGGATAGCCGATTTCGTCGGCGATCTTCTTCGCGTCGTCGAAGGACACGGCGGTGCCGTTCTTCGGCGAGATGAGCCCGGCCTTGTCGAGGACCCGCGAGAACGCGCCGCGGTGCTCGGCGAGGTCGATCGCTTCCGGCGAGGTGCCAAGGATCGGCACGCCGGCGTCGGCGAGCTGCTGGGCGAGCTTGAGCGGGGTCTGGCCGCCGAGCTGGACAAAGACGCCCATCACGCCGCCGGTGCGTTCCTCGGCCGCGATGACCTCGAGCACGTCCTCCAGCGTGAGCGGCTCGAAGTACAGCCGGGTGGAGACGTCATAGTCGGTGGAGACGGTCTCGGGGTTGCAGTTGACCATCACGGTCTCGTACCCGGCCTTGCGCAGCGCCATGGAGGCGTGCACGCAGGAGTAGTCGAACTCGATGCCCTGGCCGATCCGGTTGGGGCCGGAACCGAGGATGATGATGGACGGTTTGGCGTGCAGCGCCACCTCGTCCTCCTCGTCGTAGGACGAGTAGTGGTACGGCGTGTACGCGGCAAACTCGGCGGCACACGTGTCCACAGTCTTGTACACCGGGCGGATGCCGAGGGCCTGCCGGACGCCGCGGACGACGTCCTCGGAGTTGTGCGTCAGGGCGCCGATCTGCTCGTCGGAGAAGCCGTGGCGCTTGGCGCGGGTCAGCATCTCCGGGGTCAGGGCGGAGGCCTTGCGGATTTCGACCGAGATTTCATTCAGCAGCTGGAGCTGGTCCAGGTACCAGGGGTCGATCTTGGTCGCCTCGAAGAGCTGCTCCACGGTGGCGCCGCCCAGCAGGGCCCGCTGGACCTGGTGCAGGCGGTCCGTGGTGGGCCGCTTGGATTTCTCGATCAGCTCCGCGACTTCCCATTCCGGGACGTGGCTGAAGTCGAGCTGGGAGCCCTTCTGCTCGAGGGAGCGCAGGGCCTTCTGCAGGGCCTCGGTGAAGTTGCGGCCCATGGCCATGGCCTCGCCCACCGACTTCATGGTGGTGGTGAGCGTGGGGTCCGCGGCCGGGAACTTCTCGAAGGCGAAGCGCGGGACCTTCACGACGACGTAGTCCAGGGTGGGCTCGAAGGACGCCGGAGTCTTCTGGGTGATGTCGTTCGGGATCTCGTCCAGGGTGTAGCCGAGGGAGAGCTTGGTGGCGATCTTGGCGATCGCGAAACCCGTGGCCTTGGACGCCAGCGCGGAGGAGCGGGAAACGCGCGGGTTCATTTCGATCACGACGACGCGTCCCGTGTCGGGTTCGACGGCGAACTGGATGTTGCAGCCGCCGGTGTCGACGCCGACTTCGCGGATGACGGCGATGGAGATGTCGCGCAGGCGCTGGTATTCGCGGTCCGTCAGGGTCAGGGCCGGAGCGACCGTGATCGAGTCGCCGGTGTGCACGCCCACCGGGTCGAAGTTCTCGATGGAGCAGACCACCACGACGTTGTCGTTCTTGTCGCGCATCATCTCGAGCTCGTATTCCTTCCAGCCGAGGATGCTCTCTTCGAGCAGCACTTCGCTGGTGGGGCTGTACTGCAGCCCCTGGCCGACGATCCGGCGGAGGTCGCTCTCGTCGTAGGCGAGGCCGGAGCCGAGGCCGCCCATGGTGAAGGAGGGCCGGACCACCATCGGGTAGCCGAGGTCCTCGGCGGCGGCGAGGGCCTCATCGATGGTGTGGATGATGTGGCTGCGGGCCGATTCCGCGCCGCAGCGCTCCACCACGCCCTTGAACTTCTCGCGGTCCTCGCCAAGCTCGATCGCGGCGATGTTGGCGCCGATCAGTTCGACGTTGTACTTCTCCAGCACACCGTTCTTGTCCAGCGCGATGGCCGTGTTGAGCGCAGTCTGGCCGCCCAGGGTGGGCAGGACCGCGTCCGGGCGTTCCTTCGCGATGATCTTCTCGACCACCTCGGGGGTGATCGGCTCGATGTAAGTGGCGTCGGCGAACTCCGGGTCGGTCATGATGGTGGCCGGGTTGGAGTTGACGAGGATGACGCGCAGGCCCTCCTCCTTGAGGACGCGCAGTGCCTGCGTGCCGGAGTAGTCGAATTCGGCGGCCTGGCCGATCACGATCGGACCGGACCCGATGACCAGGACGCTCTTAAGGTCAGTTCTCTTGGGCATTACTTCTTGTCCTCAGTCTTGGATTCGGTGGCAGTCTTTGTCTTTGACGAAGCAGTGTCCGCCATCAGCTGGATGAAACGGTCGAAGAGGTAGGCGGCGTCGTGCGGCCCGGAGGCGGCCTCGGGGTGGTACTGGACCGAGAAGGCCGGGATGTCCAGGCAGGACAGGCCCTCGACGACGTCGTCGTTGAGGCTTACATGGCTGACCTCGACGCGGCCGAAGCGCTCCTCGGGGGCCTGCGTGGCGCCGTCGAGCGGGGCGTCGACGGCGAAGCCGTGGTTCTGCGAGGTGATCTCCACTTTGCCGGTGCGGCGGTCCATGACGGGCTGGTTGATGCCGCGGTGGCCGTAGCGCAGTTTGTAGGTGCCGAAGCCCAGGGCGCGGCCCAGGATCTGGTTGCCGAAGCAGATCCCGAAGTACGGGATCTTCTCGTCCAGGACTGAACGGAGCAGCTTGACCTGGTTGTCGGCGGTGGCGGGGTCGCCGGGGCCGTTGGACATAAAGAAGCCGTCGGGGTTGACCGCCTGGACATCGGCCAGGGTGGCGGTGGCCGGCAGCACGTGCACGCGGACGCCGCGCTCGGCGAACCGGATGGGGGTCATCCGCTTGATGCCCAGATCGATGGCGGCGATGCTGAAGCGCGGCTCGCCGTCCCAGCCCCAGTCCTTGGGTTCCACGGTGTAGGCCTCGTCCACGCTGACTTCCTCGGCCAGGCGTGAGCCTTCCATCGGGGCACTCGCCAGGACGGTGTCCACGAGTTCCTTGTCCGTGGCGCGGACCGCGTCGCCGGAGAAGATGCCGGCGCGCATGGTTTTGTGTTCGCGCAGGTGCCGGGTGATGGCGCGGGTGTCCACACCCTGGATGCCGACGATTCCCTGTTCCAGCAGTTCGTCGTCCAGGGGACGTTCGGAGCGCCAGTTGGAGGGCCGGCGGGCGGCGTCGCGGACGATGTAGCCGGCCACCCAGATCCGCCGGGACTCGGCGTCGTCCTTGTTGACACCGGTGTTGCCGATGTGCGGGGCGGTCTGTACCACCAGCTGCCGGGCGTAGGAAGGGTCCGTGATGGTTTCCTGGTAGCCGGTCATGCCGGTCGCGAACACGGCTTCGCCGAGCGCGGTTCCGGTGGCGCCGTAGCTGGTCCCGCGGAAGATGCGGCCGTCCTCGAGGACGAGGGCCGCCGGGGTGGAGGCTGCTGCGGAAGATGTCATTTGGTTGGGGTCCGTCACGTTGTTACTTTCCACTATCGGCATTGGCCTGAGGGGCCGCGGGGATCAAATCTTGCAGGGCGTTGAGGAGGGTGGTTTTGTCGTCGGCGTGGCGGGTGCGGAAGCCGGAATCCAGTTCACGGCTGCCCAGCATCCAGCTGACCACCAGCAGTCCGTCTTTTTCGACGAATTTGCCGGCCATGCCGCTTTCCTGCCGCACCCCGGTGAGGCTGGCGGCCGGGATGAAGACCGGGCCGGCGCCGGACCGGTCGAACAGCACGCCCTCGGGGTGCACGCTGAGCTCGGCGTTGGTTCGGATGCCTAGGTTGTGGACGGCGATGCGGTCCAGCCAGTCACCGGCGGTGGTGGAGGCGACGTACTGCCCGTCCGCGACGGCCACCGCGGTGCCCAGTTCCGCGGGGATCGGGGGCAGAGGGTCGACGTCGGACTGGCGGCGCAGCCGGTTCCGCCAGCCGAACCAGATCAGGGCCAGGGCGACGCCGATCAGGACCAGCGTGAAGATCAGGGAGAGTTCCTTGACCATCAGCTGCGGCCCGCCGCTGCGGTGCCGGTGTTCCCGGCGGGGTCGGATGTCTCCGGGAGCCAGCGGTAGGGGGTGTTGAGCTTGCCGTCGAGGACAGTGGGGTGGCCCTTGAAGAACGTGGCCACCACCTTGCCGGGCAGTTCCCGGCCGGCAAACGGAGAGTTACGTCCCATGGTTGCCATCTTAGAAGGGTCCACGGTCCAGCGCGCAGCCGGGTCCACGAGTGTGACGTTGGCGGGTTCGCCGGCGTCGAGCGGGCGGCCCTGGTCCTCCAGCCGGCCGATCGCGGCCGGGGCGGTGGAGGTGACGCGGGCAAAGTCGGCCCACCCCATCAGCCCGGTTTCGATCATGGTGTGCTGCACCACGGACAGGGCGGTTTCCAGCCCGGTCATGCCCATGGCGGCCTGGGCCCACTCGCATTCCTTGTGCTCGCTGGGGTGCGGTGCGTGGTCGGTGCCGACGACGTCGATGGTGCCGTCGGCCAGCGCGGCGCGCAGGGCCTGGACATCGGCGTCGGTGCGCAGCGGCGGGTTGACCTTGTAGACGGGGTCGTAGCTGCGGGCGAGTTCGTCGGTCAGCCAGAGGTGGTGCGGCGTGACCTCGGCCGTGACGTTGACGCCGCGGGATTTGGCCCAGCGGATGATCTCGACAGATCCTGCGGTGGAGACGTGGCAGACGTGCAGCCGCGATCCGACGTGCTGGGCGAGCAGCACGTCGCGGGCAATGATGCTTTCCTCGGCAACGGCGGGCCAGCCCGTGAGGCCGAGGACGGCGGAGACTTCGCCTTCGTTCATCTGCGCGCCGGCGGTGAGCCGGGGTTCCTGCGCGTGCTGGGCCACCACGCCGTCGAACGCTTTGACGTATTCCAGCGCGCGGCGCATGAGCACGGGGTCGTGGACGCAGATGCCGTCGTCGGAGAACACCCGCACGTGGGCGCGGGAGTCCGCCATCGCACCGAGTTCGGCCAGCTGCTCCCCCGCCAGGCCGACGGTGACGGCGCCCACCGGGCGGACGTCCACCCAGCCGGCGGTGCGGCCCAGGGTGAGGACCTGTTCGACGACGCCGGCGGTGTCCGCCACCGGTGTGCTGTTGGCCATCGCGTGCACGGCCGTGTAGCCGCCCAGGGCCGCGGCACGCGTTCCGGTTTCGACCGTTTCGGCGTCTTCGCGGCCGGGTTCGCGCAGGTGGGTGTGGATGTCCACCATGCCGGGCAGGGCGACGAGTCCGGCGGCCTCAATTACTGTTGCGTTCCTCACCCCGGAGCCGTCGGCGGACAGGTTCTGTCCGCGTGCGGCGATGATCCCGTCGCGGATCAGAAGGTCCTCGGGGGCTCCGCCGAGGATGGCGGCGCCGCGGATCAGGTAGGCGCCGGTGCCTGCGTCCTGTTGCTGTGATGCCATTAGTGGCTCTCCTTGGGGGCATGGGCGGAGGTGTTCTCTGCGGAGTGGAATCGGGTGGTGCCGGCGTGGGCCGCCGGCTCGCGGGTGTCGCCGGAGAGCAGCAGATAGAGGGCCGCCATCCGGATGGACACGCCGTTGCGGACCTGTGCCAGCACCGTGGAGCGCGGCGAATCGGCCGCGGCGGACGAGATCTCCAGGCCGCGGTTCATCGGCCCGGGGTGCATGATGATCGTGTCCTTCAGGCCCAGACCGTCCAGGGCACGGAGCCTGTTGTCATCGAAGCCCCAGCGGCGTGAGTATTCGCGGGTGGTCGGGAAGAAGGAGGCGTTCATCCGTTCGCCCTGGACGCGCAGCATCATCATCGCGTCGACGCCCTTGGCGAGGGTCTCGTCGAGGTCGTAGCTGACGGTGCACGGCCACTTTTCGACGCCGATCGGCAGCAGCGTCGGCGGGGCCACCAGGGTGACCTCGGCACCGAGGGTGCGCAGCAGCCACACGTTGGAGCGGGCCACCCGGGAGTGCAGCACGTCCCCGGCGATCGCGACCCGCATCCCCGTGAGGTCCGCGCCCGCGGACGGGGTACCGGCCAGCTTGGACCAGTGCCGGCGCATCGTGAAGGCATCCAGCAGCGCCTGGGTGGGGTGTTCGTGCGTGCCGTCGCCGGCGTTGATGACGGCGGCGTCGATCCAGTCCGTGGCGGCGAGCCGGTGCGGGGCGCCGGAGGCCCAGTGCCGGATGACCACGGCGTCGGCGCCCATCGCGGAGAGCGTCTGGGCCGTGTCTTTCAGGGATTCGCCCTTGGAGACCGAGGAGCCCTTCGCCGCGAAGTTGATGACGTCGGCGGAGAGCCGTTTGGCGGCCGCCTCGAAGGAGATGCGGGTGCGCGTGGAGTCCTCGAAGAACAGGTTGACCACCGTGCGGCCGCGCAGCGTGGGAAGTTTCTTGACCTCACGCTCCCCCACGGCCGCCATTTCCTCGGCGGTGTCGAGGATGCGGACGGCATCGGACAGGCTCAGGTCTTCCGTGGAGAGCAGGTGCCTCATGCGGTGGCCTCAATGACCACTTCATTGACGGGCACGCCGTCCACCGCGTCGGTTTCGGCAAGCCGGACCCGGACTTTCTCGGCGGAGGATGTGGGGAGGTTCTTGCCGACGTGGTCAGCGCGGATGGGCAGTTCCCGGTGGCCGCGGTCGATCAGCACCGCGAGGCGGACAATGCGCGGCCGGCCCAGGTCGATGATCGCGTCCAGGGCGGCCCGGATGGTCCGGCCCGAATACAGGACATCATCGATCAACACCACGACTTTGTTGTCGATGCCGGTGCGCGGCAGCTGGGTGGGGTACGGCGGGCGCATGGCCTGGTGCGAGAGATCGTCGCGGAACATGGTCACATCCAGCTGGCCGACGATCGCTGCGGGGTCCACGGTGGGATCGGCGGCGGCAATTTTCGCGGCGAGCCGGACGGCGAGGGGGTAGCCCCTGCGCGGGATGCCCAACAGGACCAGGTCCTGGGAGCCCTTGTTGGACTCGAGGATCTCATGGGCGATACGAGTGAGTGCACGGTCGATGTCCGCCTGGCTGAGTACCACTCGGGTGAGTACAACCTTGGCCGGAACCGGTGCTTCTGGAACAGAAGTCAACGCTCGTCTCCCCTTTCCCCGCCTCACGGGACGGAATTAAAAAAGGATTGTTTGCCCTCTCAAATTACCACAGCGGCATCGGCGCCCCGGCGGCGCCGGCATGCGTTTAAGCTCACACGGACATAGGCTCGAGTCCATGACGACGAACGAGCCGCGGCCGGGACAAGACCACCTCGGCTACTCCCCCGGCCAGCGGCCGCTGCCCCAGCAGGCCAACCCGACGTGGCTGGGGCATGTCCAGCCGGAGTACTACCGGCAGGCGCCGCCGAACGACGCGGGCCGGTTCCAGCCGGTCGCACCGCCGGCCCCTCCCGCGGCCCGTCGCGGCCGCAGTTCGGCGGGCGCATCGGGGCTGCTGCTGGTCGGCGGTTTCCTTGCGTTCCTCAGCCTCTTCCTGGTCCTCCCCTTCCTCTTGGGCAGCACCGGAATCCCCGGCTTCGTCATTGGTTTCATCGCCTCGCTCATTCCCCTGGGGACGGTGCTGCTGACGGTGCGGTTCATCGACCGCTGGGAACCCGAGCCGCGGTCGCTGCTGCTGTTCGCCTTCATCTGGGGAGCCGTGGTCTCCATTGCCGTAACCATGCTCCTGCAGCCCTATTTCTCGCTCATCGCGGGGCCCGCCTCGGGGCTGGACTATACAACGTTTGCCGTCACGGTCCAGGCGCCGGTGGTGGAGGAATTCGCCAAGGCGCTGGGGCTGCTGTTGCTCCTGCTCTTCGCCCGGAAACACTTCGACGGGCCGGTCGACGGGGTAGTGTTCGCGTTCACCATCGCGGCCGGCTTCGCGTTCACCGAGAACATCCTCTATTTCGGCCGCGCGATCGCCGAGTCCAGCGACCCCGGCACGGAACTGGCGGTGGTGTTCTTCCTCCGCGGCGTGATGTCACCGTTCGCGCACGCCATCTTCACGGGCACCACCGGGCTGATCATGGGCCTCGCCGCACGCCGCTGGCACAACGGGCTGTCCGTGCTGGCGTTCTTCGTGGGCCTGGTCCCCGCGATGCTGCTGCACAGCGCCTGGAACAGCATGGGGGCGGACTTCCTGGCCCAGTACGTTCTGGTGCAGGTGCCGATCTTCCTGCTGGCGGTACTCGTGATCGTGCTGCTGCGGGTCGCGGAGCGCCGGCTCACCCGCCAGCGGCTCAAGGAATACGCGGCGGCGGGCTGGTTCACCGCCGCCGAGGTGGAAATGCTGGCCACCAGCGCCGGCCGTCGCTCGGCCCTGCGCTGGGCCCAATCGATCGGCCGGGGCCCGCAGATGAAGGCCTTCCTCCATGCCGCCACCCAGCTCGCCTTCACCAGGCAGCGGATCCTCAGCGGCCGCGACGTGCCGGAACACCAGCTCGAGGAGCGCCACCAGCTTGCCGGGATCGCCGCCCTCCGGTCCGCCGTCCTGCGCTAGCCGTCCTGCGCCGGTGGTTCTGCGCTGGCCGTCCTGCGCCGGCTGTTCTGCGCTAGCCGTCCTGCGCCGGCGGTTCTGCGCCGGCCGTACTGCGCTATCCGTCCTGCGCCGGCCGTACTGAGCTGGCGGCCCTGAGCAGCTCACCGCCACGTGCGCATTAACGCGCTGCCAGTTCCCGCAGCAGCCCGAACCCCTGACGATCGACAGATGCTGCCGTGGCGGAGAGCAGCACGACCCCGGCCCCCGCCTCCCGGTCCAGGCCGATCCAGCTGCTGAATCCGCCCGTGCCGCCGTTGTGCCAGGTGATCCGGCGCCCGTTGGCCTCCAGAGTCAGCCAGGCGGCGCCGATGCGCAGGGCCGGCCCGGCGAAGGTGGCCACCGGGTCAAGGGCGGAGCGGCCCGGGGCGGAGCCGTCCAGGAGCGCCCCGGCGAGCCGGGCAAGGTCCTGGATGGCCGCGCGGATCCCGCCCGCCGGGGCCAGGGCCTCGCCGGTCCAGGGCTTCCGTGGCCGGCCCCGCCGGCTGGTACCGATCAGGGCGTCCGGGCCTAATTCGCCGGGGGTCGCCGGCATGTAGAAGGAGTCGAGTGCCAGCGGCCCGGAAAGGCGTGCGGCAACGAGGTCCCGGTAACTCATCCCCGCACCGGCCGCGACCGCGTGGCCCAGGAGTTCGAAGCCGAGATTGGAGTACCGGGGCCGGGGCCGGCGCAGCCGGGCCGCGCGGGCCTGCGCCAGCAGTTCCGCCAGGCTCTCTCCGTACGGGTTCTCCCCGTGCAAGAGGAACGACGCCGTGCGCCTGGTCTGAGAGGCGGACCCGGGTAGTGCCGGCGCCAGCCGGGGCAGCCCGGAAGCATGCAGGCTCAAGGAGCCTAGGCTGACGCCCGCCGCGGGGCAATCGCCCAGCGGAAGCAGGTCTCCGAGCGGCGTGGCCGGGGAAAGTTCGCGCCGCCCGCACGCGTCCGCATAGAGCAGGCCGGTGATTCCCTTGGAGATCGAGCCAATTTCGAAGTCGGAGTGCGGGGGGACGCCGCCAAGCGCCACCGCCGTCTCCCCGCCGGCAATGGCGGCCGCGGCGAACCGTGGATGCCTGGGCCCCAGCCGGGTACGGAGTGTCGCCTCGAGCGCGGGGTTGGTGTCCACCCGCCTACAATATCCGCGGCGCCAGCGCCGGTGGAAGGGCCGGCGGAAGGGCCGGCGCCAACGCCCGGCCCCGGTGGAAGCCCGGGTGGACGCGCCGGTGATAGGGCCCGGTCGAGGTGCCGGCCGAGGGTCTGACCGGAGACACAAAAAACCCCGCCCGGGACAACCCGGGCGGGGTTCTTCGCAGAAACGTGGCAGGTCAGGCGAGCAGCGAAGGCTTCAGCTGCTGCAGGCGGCCCAGCAGGCCGTTGATGAACTGCGGCGATTCGTCCGTGGAGAGGGTCTTGGCAAGCGCCACGGCCTCACTGACGGCTACGCCGTCGGGGACGTCGTCGTTGTAGAGCAGTTCCCAGGTGCCGATCCGCAGGATGATGCGGTCCACGGACGGCATCCGCTCCAGCGTCCAGCCCTGCGAGTAGGTTTCCAGGAACTCGTCAATCGCCACCTGGTGGGAGACGACGCCCTCCACGATCTCGAGGGTGTACGGGTTGACGATCTGGTCCGTCTGCTCGCGGCGGGACTTCAGTACATCGAACGCCGAGACGGAACGCTGCTCCGCCTCGAAGAGAACCTCAAGGGCCCGGTTACGGGCCTTACCGCGTGCACTCACTAGTCGTTGACCCGGCCGAGGTAGCTGCCGTCGCGGGTGTCGACCTTGACCTTGGTGTTGTTCTCGACGAACAGCGGCACCTGGATCTCATAGCCGGTTTCAAGCGTGGCGGGCTTGGTGCCGGCCGAGGAGCGGTCGCCCTGCAGGCCCGGCTCGGTGTAGGTGATCTCGAGCACAACGCTCGGCGGGAGCTCGATGTAAAGGGGGTTGCCCTCGTGGATGGCGATGTTGACCATCTGGTTTTCGAGCATGAAGTTGGTGGCGTCGCCGACGGTTGCACCCGGAACGGTCAGCTGGTCGAAGTCGGTGGTGTCCATGAACACGAAGTCCGCGCCGTCCTGGTACAGGTACTGGTAGTCGCGGCGGTCAACCGTGGCGGTCTCGATCTTGAGTCCGGCGTTGAAGGTCTTGTCGACCACCTTGCCGGACATCACGTTGCGCATCTTGGTGCGCACGAACGCGCCTCCCTTGCCGGGCTTGACGTGCTGGAACTCGATGATGTTCCAGAGCTGGCCCTCAAGCTTAAGGACGGTTCCGTTCTTGATGTCGTTAGTGGTTGCCACTGTATCCTCTTGGTTTCGTTTTTAGCTGCCTAGGTCTGCCAGCCGGTTATGCCAGGCAAGCAGGCCGAATGGCTGCCAGCGCGTATTTATCAAAAATCCAAAAACCATTCTACCGGGTTTGCGCCCCACCTGCCGGACGCACCGGTCCGGAACCGCCGCCGCCGCCCGGGCGGCCCGGATTCAGGAGGCGAGATCCAGCACGTCCCGGGCGCGCTGCAGCGCCACGGTGGAGGCGTAGATCAGTGCCGCGTCTGCGGAGCCGGCGACCCTGAGGTCAAGGGCTTTCGCGAAGGATTCGACGGCGGCGGCAAGGTTGCCGCTGGCGAAGTAGGACCGGCCGAGGTGCTGGCGGACGGCGGCTTCGTCCAACGTGCCATGCGTTTCCGCGAGCAGTTGGCGGAACAGTTCAACCGCCCGGTCCAGCCGGTTGGAGACCCGCAGGATGTCCGCTTCAAAGATGCGCAGGCGCAGCGAGGAGGGGTCGCTGTACCGGGCCTCGGCGAGCAGCTCGGCGGCCTCGGCGGCATGCCCCTCAACGAGCCGGACGAAGATCAGGTCACCGGGGTCGGTCGAGGCAGCCAGCGCCGCGGCGCAGGTCTCCTCGTTGACGATCTGGGGTACCAGGCTGTCCGGGTTGATCTTGATCCCTGGAAAGCCCGCATCCGGCCAATCGCTGGTACCTGTGACGAAAGGCATCAGGAGGCGATCTCCTGGTACGCGGCGAACAGCAGCGAGGTGTCCGGGACGTCGAGGATGCCGGGGCGGCCCACGCCGTCGAGTACAACGAAGCGCAGCAGGTCCCCGCGGGACTTCTTGTCCCGGCGCATGCCGTCGAGGAGGGACTGCCAGCGGTCGCGCCGGTAGGTGATGGGGAGCCCGAGGCTTTCCAGGATGCTGCGGTGCCGGTCGGCGTCGGCGTCGCTTAGGCGGCCGACGCTGCGCGCCAGTTCAGCGGCGAACATCATGCCGACGGCGACGGCGGCGCCGTGGCGCCAGGAGTAGCGTTCGGCGAGTTCGATCGCGTGGCCCAGGGTGTGGCCGTAGTTGAGGATCTCCCGCTGCCCGGTTTCCTTCAGGTCCTCGGACACCACGCGGGCCTTGACCGTGATGGCGCGTTCGATGAGTTCGCGGACAGTGTCCGATCGGGGATCGGAGACGGCTGCCGGATCCTTCTCGATCAGATCGAGGATGGCCGGGTCAGCGATGAAGCCGCACTTGATGACCTCTGCCATGCCGGAGATCATCTCGTTCTTGGGCAGGGTGTCCAGGGTGTCGAGGTCCACGAGGACACCGGCCGGCGGGTGGAAGGACCCAACGAGGTTCTTGCCCTCGGCGGTGTTGATGCCGGTCTTGCCACCGACGGAGGCGTCCACCATCCCGAGCAGGCTGGTGGGCATGTGGATGACCTTGACGCCGCGCAGCCAGGTGGCGGCAACGAATCCGGCGAGGTCGGTCACGGCACCGCCGCCGACGGCGACCACGGCGTCCGAACGGGTGAAGTCGTTCTGCCCCAGTACCTGCCAGCAGAAGGAGGCCACCTCAATGTGCTTGCCCTCTTCGGCGTCGGGAATCTCGGCCGTGAGCGCGGTGAAGCCCGCCGCGGCAAGCTCCTCCCTGACGGTATCGCCGGTCAGGCGCAGCGCCCGGGGGTGAATGACCAGGACACGCTTGACCCGCTCCCCCAACAGCCCGGGGAGGCTGGCCAGCAGGCCGCGGCCCACAACGACGTCGTAATTCTCACCGGGCGTCTGCCCGGTGACTTTGATGACGGTTGATTCGGTGATCACTTATTAACTTCCTTTGTCCCCGCTGGTTCGGATACGTCCGGGGTTGTCCCCGGGGTGTACCCGTGCAGCGCATCTACAAGCCGGTGGGCGAGGTCCGGAACGGATCCGGCCCGCACGTCCAGCACGAGGTCGGCGAGCCGCTCGTAGACCGGCCGCCGGGTGGCGAACAGTGTCTTCCATCGTTCCATGGCGTCTCCGGCCAGCAACGGCCGGCCCGAATTCCTGGCGATGCGTTCCGCCACCGTGTCCGCATCACATTCCAGGTAGACCACGGTGCAGCGCTCCAGCAGTTGCTGCGTGCCGGAGTCCAGCACAGCGCCGCCGCCCAGCGAGATTACCGTATTTGTGCCCTGCGCGTCTTCAACAGCCCGCGCGACAGCCCTGGCCTCAAGCTCGCGGAAGGCGCGCTCCCCCCGGCTGGCGAAGATCTCCGCGATGGATCCGTGGTTCGCAACAACCACCACGTCGGTGTCCACGAACGTAGCCCCCAGCTGGTGCGCGAGCTGCTGGCCGATGGCCGATTTTCCCACCGCCATCGGCCCGATCAACGCAATGGGACGGGCTAACGCGGCGGACCGGGCAGCGTCCGTGGCCGGCACCGCAGGAGTTTCGGCCGGCACTACTGGCCGATCGAGTCCAGGGACGCCGGAATGTTGTCCAGATAACCCTTGATGTTGCGGACGGTTTCCTGCACGGAATCGCCGCCGAACTTTTCCGTAACAGCCTCGGCCAGGACCAGTGCCACCATGGCCTCGGCGACCACTCCGGCGGCAGGAACCGCACAGACGTCGGAGCGCTGGTGGTGGGCCTTGGCGGCCTCTCCGGTGCTGACATCGACCGTCTTGAGAGCGCGGGGCACGGTGGCGATCGGCTTCATCGCGGCGCGGACGCGGAGCACGTCGCCGATGCTCATGCCGCCTTCGATGCCGCCGGCGCGGTTGGATGTGCGGATGATCCTGCCGTCGGCGTCCTTGACGATCTCGTCATGAGCTGCCGAGCCGCGGCGGGACGCGGTGAGGAAGCCGTCGCCCACCTCGACGCCCTTGATGGCCTGGATACCCATCAGGGCGGCCGCCAGCCGTGAATCGAGGCGGCGGTCCCAGTGGACGTAGCTGCCGAGTCCCGGCGGAAGGCCGTAGGCAAGAACCTCGACCACACCGCCCAGGGTTTCGCCTTCCTTGTGCGCGACATCCACCTCGGCGACCATGGCGTCGGAGGTTTCCCGGTCGAAACAGCGCAACGGATCGGCGTCGAGGGCCAGGACATTGGCCGGCACCGGCAGCGGGCGGCCTTCCGGGACCGCGGTGCTGGCGATCGAGACCGTGTGGGAGACGAGCTCGATGCCGAGCTGCTTGAGGAAGGCGGAAGCGACGGTTCCGAGGGCCACGCGCGTGGCCGTTTCGCGGGCGCTGGCTCGCTCCAGCACGGGGCGGGCCTCGTCAAAGCCGTACTTCTGCATCCCGGTGAAGTCCGCGTGGCCGGGCCGGGGGCGGGTCAGCGGGGCGTTTCGGGCCTGGTCCGCGAGGGTTTCCGGGGCCACGGGATCGGCAGACATGATCTGCTCCCACTTGGGCCACTCGGTGTTGCCGACCTGGATGGCGACGGGGCCGCCCTGGGTGATGCCGTGGCGGACGCCGCCGAGGATGGTGACCACGTCCTGCTCGAACTTCATCCGGGCGCCGCGGCCGTAGCCGAGCCGGCGGCGGGCCAGCGAATCGGCGATCTGCGCGCTGGTGAGTTCAACACCGGCGGGCACGCCTTCAATAATTCCGACCAGGGCCGGGCCATGGGATTCTCCGGCAGTCAACCAACGCAACATAAAATCCATCCTGCCATGTAAGGCGGTTAGAACACCCGCCGGGGCGCCCCGGCTGCGTCACACATCACATCTATGACGTCGGCCGGCATGGCCTCGCCCAGGCCGCTGAAGTGGCGGACCTGTTCCACGGCCTGGTAAATCAGCATCTCCAGCCCGGGGACCACGGTGCCGCCGGCGTCCTGCCAGGCGGCGGCAATCCGGCTGGGCCAGGGATCGTAGGCGACGTCCAGCAGCACACCGGGCCGGGCCGGGGCAGGGCGAGCGGACGACCCGCCGGCGCGCTGCGCGAGCACTCCCGCCAGCTCTTCCGCCAGCGGGTCCGCGGCGCGGGGTGGCAGTGTGGAAATCACGACGTCGGCCCTGGCCAGCGCGGCGGCTGCCCCGCTGAGCGGGAGGACCCGGATGGCCAGTCCGACGGCGGCGGCGGCCGTCTTCGCCTCCGTCGCGCGGCTGACGTCGCGGACGTAGATTTCGGCGTCGGGCGCGCCCAGTTCCTTGAGGGCCGCGACGGCGGCCGCCGCGGTGCCGCCGCCGCCCAGGACGACGGCGGAGGGCGCCGATGCCGCGCCGGCGTGGCGCAGCGCGTTGACGATTCCTGCCACGTCGGTGTTGTAGCCGACCAGGCGGGTGGTGCCGGGGTCCTCCCCCGGCGGCGGGGCCTCGAAAGCGACGGTGTTCACCACTCCGAGGCTGCGGGCAACGCCGCGGACCTCGTCCACCTCACGGACCATGCCGGACTTCAGCGGCATGGTCACCGACAGCCCGCGCCAGCCGCGCCCCTGCCGCAGGTCCTCCCGGACCCGTGCCATAAACGCCGGCAGCGCTTCCTCGGTCACGTCGATGGCCTCGTAGTCCAGTTCCACCCCCAGGTGGGCGTAGGCCGCGCGGTGCAGCGCCGGGGACTTCGAATGGCTGATCGGGTGCCCGAGCACGGCGGCCCGGTGCGTCATACGCAGCGTCCGGGGTTGGCCTCACACCACGCGTTGTACTTGGCCACGTAGACGTTGTGCTCCGCCAGGGTCTTGGAGAACAAGGTCTCCTTGGTGTCCAGGTTGATGGTCACCCAGTAGAGGTATTCGTTCTTCTTCGGCTTGGCCGCCGCGTCGATGGCCGTCTTGCCCGGCGAGCCGATCGGTCCCACCGGGAGTCCCTGATTGGCGTAGGTGTTGTAAGGGTTGGACTTGTCCGCCTTCTGTTCCTCGTCAATGTGGAAGCTCTTGATGCCGAGCCCGTACGTCACCGTGGCGTCGGACTGGATGAGCCCGTTCGTCTCGGTGTTCGTCGGCTTGAGGCGGTTGTAGATCGCGCCCGCCACGTCGCCGTACTCGGCCTGGCCGCCCTCGGCCTGGACGATGCTGGCGACCGTGACCACGTCGTACTGCTTCGCGGGGTCCGTGACGCCCTGGGCCTTGAGTTCGTCCAGCGTGGTGGTCACCAGCTTCTGCAGCACCTCCTTGGCCGGTGTGCCGAGCGGGAACCGGTATTCGCCGGGGGCGAGGAAACCTTCGAGGTTCTTGGCCTTGGCCGGTACCCCGAACTGCGCGGGCGATTCATTGAGCGACTGGAGTTCGGCCACCGGGACGCCGGTGCCCTCGGAGATGGCCTGGAGCGATTCGCCGATCCTGAGCCCGGCGCTCAGCGCCACGTACATGACCTTGTCCTGGCCCTTGTTCAGCAGCACGTCCACGGCGTCTGAATTCTTCATTTCGTTACGCATGCTGAACTCGCCGGGGGCCAGCGCGCCGCCGGACGCCAGAAAATCCCGGAGGAACGTGTCGGCGTTCGCCACAACGTTCTTTTCCTGGAGCTGGACGGCCACGGACCTCGGTCCGGCACCCTCCGGCACGGTGATGACCACCTCGCCCGTTCCGGGGCCCGGGTAGTCCTCCAGCTTGTCTGCGCCGAGGAGGGGTTTCAGGAACTGGGCGCCGACGGCCACCGCGATCACGAAGACCGAGAGGGTCAGCAGCAGGGCAAGGAAGCGACGCCGGCGGCGGACCTTTTTGGACGGGCCTTTGGACGTGCGGATGGGGGCACCTCCGGCCATCGCAGCATGGCCGTTTTCCTCGTGGGGGTAGTCAGCAGCGTCCGCGTCGTTGTAGCCGTACTCTGCCTCGTCGGCAGGGTCGACGGCGTGGAAATCGGCGTCGCGCCGGGCGTCGTAACCGGCCGGGATGTCGCCGTAGTGGGGTGCGGTGTCCTCACGGGCAGCTGCGCCGGCGTACTCGTGGGCGGGTTGTTCGTACCGGGGTTCTTCGCGGACGGGATCTTCATGGACGGGCTGCTCAGGGGCCGGCTCTTCATGCACGGGCGAGCGGTCAGCCTCTTCATGGACCGGCTGTTCATGCATGGGCTTTTCGTACACGGGCTCTGCGGGGAGCGGCTCTTCATGCACGGTGGGCGCTGCGGGAGGCAGGACGGGCGCGTCGGCGGGCGCGATCGGCTCCGGCCGGGACACGGCGTCGGCGTCGGGGGCACTGCCGCGCCCGGCGTCGGCGTCGGGCGGGGTGTCCTCGCCCGTCTCGAAAGCCTGCGGCGGGATGACATCGTGACCCTGCGTCACCTGGGACTTCTCCTGGGCCCTGATTTCTTTGCGCGTCAGCGGTCGGCCGGCGCCGCCGAAAGCATCACCGGAGGGGTCGTCACTATTGACCGGGCTCACTGTAGCCTTCCATTTTGGGCAGAATGCGTTGTGCAGAATGCGTGTCTAATGCCGGAGCGGCCTGAGCGCCATCCCCGGTTGGCCCCGGCGCGGAGTCCGCGTATACGCGGCTTCCGACCTCCGTCCCCCTGGCCTTTTGCATATCGATTGCATGCTGCAGGATACCTGCGGCCGCAACCTGATCAACTACCTTACGGTGATTTCGACTGCTCATGCCAGCCTCATGCAGGTTCCGGTGGGCCGTCACCGTGCTCAGCCGCTCATCGACCAGCCGTACCGGCACCTCGGAACCTAGCTCTACCAGTTTACCCGCCAGTAGCACCGCGTAGTCCGAGGCCATCCGAGCCGAGGCATGCTCCTCGCCCTTCATCGTCCGCGGAAGGCCCACGAAGATCTCCACCACACCCAGCTCGACGGCAAGGGAAGCAAGGATCCGCACGTCGGTGTTCTTCTTCGCGTTCCGTTCCAGGGTGCGCAGCGGGGTGGCCAGGATGCCGTCGCGGTCGCAGACCGCCACGCCCACCCTGACGGTGCCGACGTCTACCCCGAGTTTCACGCCCCGGGGATAGTCGCCGGGCACAGCAGCTTCGTTCACGGCTCGTCCGTTATCGCCGGGTAATGGCGTCCACGACGGCGGTAAGGGCCGCGCCGACCTTCGTGGCGTCGGTGCCGCCGCCCTGGGCAACGTCGTCCTTGCCGCCGCCGCCGCCGCCGAGGATTCCGGCGGCGAGGCGCACCAGGGCACCTGCTTTGACGCCGGCCGCGCGGGCGGCCTCGTTGGTGGCGATCAGGATGACCGGGCGGTCGTTGCTGACCCCGGCGACCGCGACGGCGGCAGGCTCGGAGCCGAGGCGGGTCCGCAGGTCCAGGGCCAGGCCGCGCAGGTCGTCGGCGCCGCTGACCTGCCCGGCGTCGTGCGCGATGACCTTGACTCCGGCCGCGTCTTTGGCGGTGCCCACAAGCTGTGCTGCTGCTGCCGTGAGCTGTTCCTTGCGCAGGCGCTCCAGTTCCTTTTCTGCCGTCTTGAGTTTGGTCAGCGTGGTGGCGATCCGGTCCGCGAGCAGCCCGGAGGGAACCTTGAGCATCTCGGTGAGTTCGGTGACGAGGGCGCGTTCGGCGGCGAGGTGCCGGAAGGCGTCCATACCGACGAAGGCCTCGACGCGGCGGTTTCCCGATCCGACGGACTGTTCCCCGAGCAGGGACAGGCTGCCGATCAGCGAGGTGTTCTCGACGTGTGTGCCGCCGCAGAGCTCACGGGACCAGGCGCCGTCGATCTCCACAACGCGGACCTCGTTGCCGTAGTTCTCGCCGAACAGTGCCATGGCGCCGAGGGCCTTGGCCTCGGCGAGGCCCATGACCTTGGTCTCCACCCGGTAGTTGTTGCGGATGGCGATGTTGGAGACTTCCTCGATCTCCGAGCGTGTGGCCGGGCTCAGGCCCTCACCCCAGGCGAAGTCGAACCGCAGGTAGCCGGCCTTGTTGAAGGAACCGCGCTGCAGCGCTTCCGGGCCGAGGATCTGGTGCAGGGCTGCGTGCACGATGTGCGTGCCGGTGTGGGCCTGCTCGGCCGCGTGCCGGCGTTCCCGGTCCACGGCGGCCTGCACGAGGGAGTCGGCACCGATTTCGCCTTCACGGACGATTGCCTTGTGCACGCTCAGGCCCTTGATGGGGCGCTGGACGTCCAGGACCTCGACGACGAAGCCGTCGCCGGTGATCAGGCCGGTGTCGGCGGCCTGGCCGCCGGCTTCGGCGTAGAACGGCGTCTCGGCCAGGACCAGCTCGATTTCCTCGCCCGTGGAGGCCTGGGAGACCTTGCGGCCGCCGGTCAGGATGCCGCGAACCTTGGACTCGCCGGTGAGTTCGGTGTAGCCGGTGAAGACGGTCTCGCCGGCGGACAGCAGTTCCTGGAAGGCGCTGAGGTCGGCGTGGGAGCCCTTCTTGCCCTTGGCGTCGGCCTGGGCGCGCTGGCGCTGTTCCAGCATGAGCTTGCGGAACTCGGGCTCGTCCACCTTGAGTCCGGCTTCTTCCGCCATTTCGAGCGTGAGGTCGATCGGGAAGCCGTAGGTGTCGTGCAGGGCGAAGGCGTCGGCTCCGGAGAGCGGCTGGCCGGCGGCCTTGGAGTCCTTGACGGCGTCCTCGAGACGGGCGGTGCCCGAAGCGATGGTGCGCAGGAACGCCTTCTCCTCGGCGTAGGCGATCCTGCTGATCCGGTCGAAGTCCGTCTCCACGATCGGGTAGACGCCCTTCATGGCGTCGCGGGAGGCGGGCAGGAGTTCCGGGAGGCAGGCCTTTTCGACGCCGAGCAGGCGCATGGAGCGCACGGCCCGGCGGATCAGGCGGCGCAGCACGTAGCCGCGGCCTTCGTTGGAGGGGGTGACGCCGTCGGCGATCAGCATCAGCGAGGAACGGATGTGGTCGGCCACGACGCGCATCCGGACGTCGTCGGTGTGGTGCGGGTCCTCGGCGGACTCGGCGGAGGTGTATTCCCGGCCGGAAAGTTCCGCTGCCTTGTCGATGACGGGGCGGACCTGGTCCGTTTCGTACATGTTCTCGACGTCCTGGAGGATCATCGCGAGGCGTTCCATGCCCAGGCCGGTGTCGATGTTCTTCTTGGGCAGTTCGCCGGTGATGTCGAAGTCCACCTTGGAGCGCACGTTGTCGATCTGGTACTGCATGAACACGAGGTTCCAGATTTCCACGTAGCGGTTCTCGTCCGCGATGGGACCACCCTCGACGCCGTACGCCGGGCCTCGGTCGTAGTAGATCTCGGAGCAGGGGCCGGCAGGGCCGGGCTGGCCGGTGGACCAGTAGTTGTCCGCCTTGCCCATCCGCTGGATCCGCTCGGCGGGCATGCCGGTGTTCTTGAGCCAGAGCTGCTCGGCCTCGTCGTCCTCTTCGTAGACCGTCACCCAGAGGCGCTCCGGCGGCAGTCCGTAGCCGCCGTCGTCAACGCTTGTGGTGAGCAGTTCCCAGGCGAACTTGATGGCGTCTTCCTTGAAGTAGTCGCCGAAGGAAAAGTTGCCGCACATCTGGAAGAAGGTGCCGTGGCGGGCCGTCTTGCCGACTTCCTCGATGTCGCCGGTCCGGATGCACTTCTGCACGCTCGTGGCGCGCTTGTAGGGTGCTTCCTCCCTGGCGGTCAGGTAAGGGATGAACGGGACCATGCCGGCCACTGTGAACAGCAGGGAGGGGTCGCTGGAGACCAGGGAGGCGGAGGGAACCGCCGTGTGGCCCTTACTGACAAAAAAGTCGATCCAGCGCTTAGTGATCTCCTGCGACTTCATGAGCTGATTACTTACCCTTCAATATTCACTGCGTTGATGTTCACTGTGTTTTTCGTTCACAGCGTTTATGTTCACTGTGTTTTTCGTTCACAGCGTTTATGTTCACTGTGTTTTTCGTTCACTGTGTTTTCTGTCCACTGCGTTCCTGCTCACGGGCGTGGTCCGCGGAACGGTGTGGTTCCGGCCAGTGGCCGTGCAGGCGGCCCTTAGAGGGGGTCACGCCGTTTTTCCCATTCTCTCCCGGCTAGCGCCGGACTGCATCCTTGCCGGCGGAGCTCTTGCTGACGGCCTTCTCCAGGCCCGCGTCGATGCCGAGCGCACTCCGGAGTTCGGTCTCGCGCTCGTTCATGCCGTCGCGGACGGCGTCGGCGAAATCGTACAGGCCGTCGGCCAGCCGGCCCACGGCCCGGTTGAGGCCCTCGGGGCCCAGGTTGGACTGGGCTTCGTTGATTTTGCGGAAGGCGATGACGCCGATGGCGACACCGATTCCCATCCAGATGATTCTGTTCATGTCAGGTTCTCCAGCTGGGATTAGCGGCTGCGGCGGCCGGTGGCGGGCTTTTTGCGGGCGGAAAAGGCCGAGCGCACGCCGTAGCTGAAGGACGCGACCTTGATCAGCGGTGAACCAATGGTGGCGGCCATGAGCGAGGACAGCGCCGAGATGTTGGCGGACGCGTCGGAGACGTTGTTCGCGATCCCGTCGACTTTCTTCAGTTGCTCGTTGGTGGTGGTGACGGTGGCGGTGACTTCGTCCATGAGCGGGGTGGCGCCGTCGCTGATGGACCGGATGGACGTCCGCACTTCGTCGAACACTCCCCCGAGCTTCAGAATCGGTACGGCAAGCAGCAGGACCAGCAGTGCAAACACTCCGGCCGCGATCAGGCCGGCAATATCGCCACCAGTCATAGTCGTTCATCTCCTTGTTGCGTTGTGTAGCTGCGGGCATCTCCGGCTGAGTCAGCCGGCAACCGCAGAACTCCCCCAAGTACCTTACATACAAAGAAGCCCGTGGCGCGTGCCACGGGCTTCTTTGTAAGGTGTCGCGCTGGATCTAGCGTGCGTAGAATTCCACGACGAGCTGCTCTTCGCAGGTCACGGGGACCTCGGAGCGCTTGGGGCGACGGACCAGGCGTGCCTGCAGGGCGTCAAGCTTGACGTCCAGGTATGCCGGAACCATCGGCAGGACGTCGCGGTGAGCGCCGGCTGCTGCAACCTGGAACGGAGGCATGGACTCGCTGCGGCTGTGAACGTGGACCAGCTGGCCCTCAGAGACGCGGAAAGACGGGCGGTCAACGCGGATGCCGTCGACCAGGATGTGGCGGTGGACAACCAGCTGGCGGGCCTGGGCGATGGTGCGGGCGAAGCCGGCACGCAGCACGAGGGCGTCGAGACGCATTTCGAGCAGTTCGATCAGGTTTTCACCGGTCAGGCCCTTGGTGCGGCGTGCTTCTTCGAAGGCACGGGTCATCTGGGCTTCGCGGATGCCGTACTGGGCGCGCAGACGCTGCTTTTCGCGCAGACGTACGGCGTAGTCGGAGTCCTGCTTCTTGCGGGCACGGCCATGCTCACCGGGGCCGTACGGGCGGCGCTCCATGTACTTGGCGGCCTTGGGGGTCAGAGCAATGCCGAGTGCACGCGAAAGGCGTGCGGTACGGCGAGCACGAGTGTTGTTAGCCACTTGTGTCCTTCCAATATCTGCGGTGTGTCAGTGTTACTGGCCTCCACGATGGAGAGCATCGGCCAACCGCTGCCTTTTGCTACTGGGCACAGGGCAAACCCATCCGCTGGACATCGCACCAGCGTGCAATGCTGGAATCGGGTGGATTGTGCGTCTGTGCCTTGCCAGACAACGAACAACCTTACCATGTTGGAGCCCGCTGTCGGCGCCGGCGGCCCGGCGGGGCCGTCTGTCAGCGCCCGTCAGGATCCACTGACAGCGACGGCCGGCCGGCAGGGTCGGCCGTCAGATCCTGGCGTGCACGCCCCGGCCGCTGCGCCGTCCGAAGGATGCTGCACCCAGGAACTCCACCGCCACGAACGGCTCACTTCCTGCAACCCATTCGTCATGGCCGGGCGGAATCGCGTACGTATCGTTGGCACGGATCGTGGAGCGCACCCCGCCGGACGATTCCACTTCCATGACCCCCGCAATGCAGAACCCGAGGTGGTGGTGCTCGCAGAGTTCGGTCTCTTCCAAGGGTCTGATGGACTCGGACCACCGCCAGCCGGGACCGAGGATCATGCGGGCCACGATTTCGAAAGGGCAGGCGGTCACTTTCCCCGGATGATCCTGCGCAGCCGGTCCAGCCGGGTGGCGATGTCCCGTTCGGCGCCGTTGGCGGTGGGCTCGTAGTAGTTGCGGCCCACGAGGTCGTCCGGCGGGTACTGCTGGGTGGCCACGGAGTGCGGAGCGTCGTGGGCGTATTTGTAGCCCTGCCCGTTGCCCAGCTGCTTGGACCCCGGGTAGTGGGCATCCCGCAGGTGGGCGGGGATGCCGTTGCCGAGGCCGGCGCGGACGTCGGCGATCGCCTGGTTGATTCCCATATAGGCGGCGTTGGATTTGGGTGCGGTGGCGAGGTGGACCACGGCCTCGGCCAGGATGATGCGGCCTTCGGGCATACCGATCAGCTGGACGGCCTGGGCAGCGGCGACGGCGGTCTGCAGCGCCGTGGGATCGGCCATGCCGACGTCCTCGGCCGCGGAGATGACGATGCGGCGGGCCACGAACCGGGGGTCCTCCCCCGCCTCGAGCATCCGGGCGAGGTAGTGCAGGGCGGCGTCGACGTCGGAGCCGCGGATGGATTTGATGAAGGCACTGGCGACGTCGTAGTGCTGGTCGCCGGCGCGGTCGTAGCGCACGGACGCGACGTCGAGGGCGCGTTCCGTGTGCTTGAGGTCGATCTTCACCGGGGCGGCGACGGACGCCCCGCCGGTCCCTTCGATCCCGTCGGCGTCGTCCGCGTCCCCGAACGCGACGCCGGCGGCCGCCTCGAGCGCGGTCAGCGCACGGCGGGCGTCCCCGCCGGAGAGCCGGACGAGGTGGGCCAGGGCGTCGTCGGTGAGTTCTACCTTGCCGCCGAGTCCGCGGGCATCCGTCGCGGCCCGCAGGAGCAGGCCCTCGACGTCGGCGTCCGTGAGCGGTTTGAGGGTCAGCAGGAGAGACCGCGAGAGCAGCGGGGAGACGACGGAGAAGGACGGGTTTTCGGTGGTCGCGGCGACCAGGACCACCCAGCGGTTTTCGACGCCGGGCAGCAGCGCGTCCTGCTGGGCCTTGTTGAAGCGGTGGATCTCGTCCAGGAACAGCACAGTGGTGGTCTTGAAGAGGTCCCGGGCGGTGAGGGCCTCGTCCATAACGCGACGGACGTCTTTGACGCCGGCGGTGATGGCGGAGAGCTCAACGAATTTGCGCCCCGGGCCCTTGGCGATGACGTGCGCGAGCGTGGTTTTGCCGGTTCCGGGAGGCCCCCAGAGAATCAGTGAACTGGGGCCCGCGGGGCCGGTGGCGTCGGTGCCGGCGGCGAGCTGGCGCAGCGGCGAGCCCTGGCCAAGGAGGTGCTGCTGGCCCACTACGTCATCGAGCGTCCGCGGCCGCATCCTGACGGCGAGCGGGCTGCGCGGGGAGACTCTGCGGCTTTCGCCGGATTCCTCGACGTCGCCGTCATCCTCGATTGCGGCGCCGCTGTCCCGCCCTGCGCCAAAGAGATCATCCACATAGATAGGCTACTTCTAGTTCCCGCCCGCCCAGACACCCTCATATCGGAGACCCGCGCCATGACAACCTCCAGCACCCGTGTGGCGTTCGTCTCCGGCGCACGGCTGTTGGGGTGGGTGGAGCGCTTCGCGGCGAGCCACGGCGGGCTCACCGAGGAGGAGCTCGACGGCGGGCTGCAGCTCAGTGCCGCGGACGGAGCTGTGGCCCTGCTGCAGGCGCCGTGGCCGGCGGACGGGCGTCCCGGGCGCGGCAGCGACGCCGTCACGCGCCTGGCCTCGCTGGCCTCCCAGCAGCGGGGCATCGGGGCGGTGCTGGTGCGCCGCGGCGGCTACTCGGTGGCCGTGGTCAGCGGCGGCGCTGTGCTGGCGTCCAAGACGGGCACGCGGCATGTCCAGTCCCGGACGGCTGCCGGCGGCTGGTCCCAGCAGCGTTTTGCCCGGCGCCGGGCCAACCAGGCCGACGCACTGGTGGAGGCCGTTGCTGAGCATGCCGCCCGGATTTTCGCGGATCACCGGATCGAGTACGTGGCGCCCGGCGGCGACCGGACGCTGGCCGGGCAGGTCCTCGCCGAGCCGGTGCTGAAGCAGTACGCGGCCCGCCCCAGGCTGGCGTTCCTGGACGTCCCGGACCCGCGCGCCGCCGTGCTGAAGAAGGCGGCCGCGGACCTGTGCGCGGTGCGGGTCCTGGTGACGGATCCGTCGTATCCGCCTGATGTCCTTTAGGGCTTACCCGCCGAAGTAGACGGAAGGCGCGACGCCAAGGCGATGCCCGCGGCGATCTGTAGAAGACTCACAGCCCGCGTCAGTTCAGGGTGGTCAGCCCACATGCGCATGCACTTACGCCACGGCACGGGGCCGAATTCCCACCGGGTCGAGTGCTGCACCGGAAACAACACTCCGAGGACACCGTCACCGATGGCCATCATTGCTACGGATTCCGCGATAACAACTTTCATGAGATGCCTCCATGAGTGTGGCCACGGATGCCTGGTCGGGCATCCTGGGCGCGGGAACGGCATATTCCCCCGCCCCGATTATTCTCCGTCCGCGACCGGGGCCCTAAGTGCTGAAAGGCCCTGTCCCGTCAGGCCAGCCTTGTCGATAGTCCCCGGCGACACGTCTCCGAGGCCACGTTCCATCACCGGGAAGCAGACGGATCCCTGGGGTCGTATCACGTTGGCGTCATTAGCGCCGGCACGGACTTACGCCCGTCGGCCCGTCCTCAGCGGCGGGACATGGAAGTATTCACTTATGACTATCGATAGTGATGATTCCAACCTTCCGGCGGTAGTGGGCCCACAGGGCACGGACGCCTCGACCGGAAGCCGCCGTGGCTGGGACCATATCGGGGCCATAATCGTCGATGCAACCTTGCAGCGACGGCAGAACTATCACGCGACCGTAATGCCTCGCGTTGTCGCCCTGATTGAGGCATGGCCGGATGCCGCCACGACCAGCGGGTTCCGCAGTCGCCTCGATACGGGAACGCTCTCGGATGTCATCGATTGGCCGTCGCCTGGCCGCTTGGCCCAGGTCGAGGACATCACGTACGTGTTCGAGCGGCAGGGCATCGAAACGGTAATGGACCTCCGGGCGACGCTCGGTGAGGACGCCACGAGAGGCGTTCTCCGGGAAGAGCTGGCGGCCGTGCGGCATGTCACTCCTAAAACTCTGGATTACATTGAGATCCTGAGCGGAATCACCACGGGTGCTGCCACGTCCCTTGGCGACGACAAAGATCAACGAACCGCTTCCCCGATCGTGGATGCGGGCTGACTTCCCGGCCCAAGACGGTGCACTTCCTGTTCGAACGAACTCGCTGAAAGGGCACGCGACAAGTGGTTCAGGCGGACTGGAGCAGGAGGTATTGCGGGTACGGGTTCTCGAAGGGCTCTGGCAAGCCCGGAGCTGCCATCTGCAGGGACTGTGCCGCGGCGGCCATGGAACCGTTCAGCCGCAAGGAAGGATAACCTGTAAGGGCTCCCTGGTCAGGAATGACCGACGACGAGCTGCTGGCGCACCTGCCGGAGATCGCCGCCGTCGCCTCGCAGGTCGAGGAGCGTTTGGGTGTCTGGGTAGGAACCGCGCGTGAACGAAGGATCAGCTGGGCGCGCATCGGCGCGTCGCTGGGAATGACCAGGCAATCAGCATGGGAACGCTTTCAGGCCTCTCGATGAACACCCTGCTCAGACCAATCCGGCCGCAGTCGCCGAAATGCGACGCCGAGATCTGTCGTGCGCCACCGCAGCTGGCTCACGTGCCTGGCTCACCGGTTCTGATCCAGTAACGCAGTACGGGTCCGTGCCTGGCGCCATCCTCGCGTAGGCCGCCGAGTCGTTCGATAGTCTTCGCCGAGGCGAGGTTTCCAGCCTCGCAGATAACCAGCAAGCGTTCCATGCCGAGTCCCCGCGCCTCGCAGACCATGCGGCCGAGCGCCCAAGTTGCCAGTCCGCCCCGGCGGGCCGACGGCCGTATGCCGTAGCCGATGTGTCCGGCCCACGGCACAATGTCGCTTCCTCCGTGACGCAGCGCTATCCCGCCGAGCACTTGGTCGTCCTCAACAATCCAGCGGTACATACAGCGGTCCGACTCCCCAGCCAGCCGCTCCAGCCAGGCTGCGAACCCGGCTGGCGAATCGACGTCGTCGGCGGTCAACAGCCCGAAACCGTCTTCATGGACGCCAGGACCCCACTCGGCACGCGCCTCAAGCCACGCAGCGCGCAGACCTCGGGTTGGTTCGATCAGCTCGGGCATGCCGCCACTGTAGCTCCAGTACTCGGGTGCTTTCCAACGACGCCGCGGAGCGACGCTGACCGTAACAGAGGAACTCGTAGATACCATTCAGCCATGGAATCGTTCCCCTGGCCCGGACTCCGCGCCACGACGGAGAAGACGAAAGTGGCGGTCATCCTTCCCGGCGCTAACTATCCGGTGGAAGCGCCGCTGCTGTTCTGGACGGCACAGATGCTCGTGGACCTTGGCTGGCATGTCCAGGCGGTCCGATGGACGCTGGACGACGCGGCGCGCAGGGACCCGTACGCCTATACGGCCATCGCTGCGGAAATGGCTTTTGCCGACGCTCCCCCAGCAGCATCCCGGCTGATCGTAGCCAAGTCATTTGGCACGCTGTGCCTCCCCTGGGCCGAGCGGGCGGGCGTGCCGGGCCTGTGGCTCACCCCAATACTCACCGACCCACATATCCGGGACACGCTGGCCACCACCTCGAAGTCCGACCTTTTGCTGGGCGGCACGAAGGACGAGCTGTGGGACGGTGGCCGCCGAGATGAGAGGAACGGGACTTTCGTCGACATTCCCGGTGCCGATCATGGACTGCAAGTCCGCGGCGACTGGCGTGCGTCCGTCGCCGCCCAATCGTCCGCACTTGATCAGATCGAGAATTTCGTACGTGGCATGCCTGGGAACAGGCCAGCTACGGGGTCACGACGTTGAACGACGGATCGCCCTTCTCGAGTACGCCGAGCAGGGCTTGGAGGACGGTGGCGTCACCGTCGATGTCGATGCCGGCAGAGTCCATGTCCCCGCCGAGGAGCGCGAGCATCCGGCTTTTGGTGAGCGAGAGTTTCACCGGGGCCGTCGCATCGGCGGCCCGTGGGGTGCTCATGAGCACCCCGTTGCGCAGGGTGACCCGGTAGTTCGTCTCGAGATCTGTAAACGTCACGTTCAGTGTCAGATCGAGATCCCATGCCTTGGGTCCGTTGACCGAGATCGCAAGTGAGTCGAAGATCTGTGCAGCAGTGAGTTGGGCGAGAATCGCTGGCGCTGCCGTCACTGCCGGGGTGCCAAAGTTGCCCCCGCGGAGTTCGGTGGCGTTCGACAGGAAGAAGTTCCGCCAGGTTCCATTCTCGCTGCCATACCCAAGCTGTTCCAGGGTGTTGGCATAGAGGGAGCGGGCTGCAATGTGGTCGGGGTCGGCGAAGACGGCGTGATCCAGTAGGGTCGCCGCCCAACGGAAGTCTCCCGACTCGAAGGCTGTTTGGGCGATTTTGACGACTTGATCGAGCCCGCCCATCGCCTCGACGTACCGGTTCGCGAGTTCGGCGGGGGGATGCGGCCAGAGTCGCCCGGGGTTGGCATCGAACCAGCCCATGTACCGCTGGTAAATGGCCTTGACGTTGTGGCTGACGGAGCCGTAGTAGCCACGGGTGCTCCAGGCACGCGCCAACGCCGGCGGCAGTTCGATGATCTCGGCGATCTCCGATCCTGTGTACCCCTGGTTGATGTACCGCAGGGTCTGATCATGCAAGTAGGCGTATAGGTCCCGTTGCGTGGCCAGGTAGTCCACGATGCGATCTGATCCCCAGGTGGGCCAATGGTGGGATGCGAAAGCGACGTCAGTTCGAGCGCCGAAAGTTTCGATGGCTTCGGTCAAGTAGCCTGCCCACACGTGGGGGTCGCGGACGAGTGCCCCGCGCAGGGTCAGCAGGTTGTGCAGGGTGTGGGTCGCGTTTTCGGCCATGCACAGTGCCCGGTACCGGGGAAAGTAGAAGTGCATCTCCGCCGGCGCCTCAGTCCCCGGCGCCATCTGGAACTCGATCTCGACGCCGTCCACCGTGTGTGTCTGGCCAGTCTCACTGATGTCAAGGGTCGGTACGATGAGTCCGACTTCTCCGGTCGACGTCGTCTGGCCGAGACCTGCGCCAACCTGACCAAGAGGTCCCCGATCCAGGGCCGCGCCGTACATATAGCCGGCCCGGCGGGCCATGGCGGTCCCGGCATAGACGTTTTCGGACACCGCGTGTTCGACGAAACCAACCGGTGCGATCACTTCAATGTGGCCGGCGTTCACCGCCTCCCCCGACGCAACACCGAAAACACCGCCGAAATGGTCCACGTGGCTGTGCGTATAAATGACGGCGACAACCTGCCTCTCGCCCCGATGCATACGGTAGAGGGCGAGTGCCGCGGCCGCCGTCTCCGTCGAGATGAGCGGGTCGATCACGATCACTCCCGTGTCGCCCTCTACGAACGTGACGTTCGAAAGATCCACTCCGCGCACCTGGTAAATGCCCTCAACCACCTCATACAGACCCTGTTTGGCGACCAGGGTGGACTGGCGCCAGAGACTGGGGTTGACCGACGGCGGGGCCTCTCCTGAGAGGAACGCGTAGCTGTCGCTGTCCCAGACAACCCGGCCGTCCGATGCACTCACCACTCCCGGGTCCAGAGCTGCGATGAACCCCCTGTCGGCATCGCCAAAGTCGGCCCGGTCACTGAACGGGAGCGCCTCCGACAATTTTCGATGGGCTGCACGGATCGCCGCGGAGGCTGGCTTGGATTCCATTGGTCGTCCATCCCTTCGGGCGGGAACACTCGGTGCGTATCACTATGCACGACCCGGTAAACGCTGACAACGCCCCTTATGGGAACGGCGGCGGTATCCCCTGCAGTGGTATTGCCCGCGCGAGGCACGGCGGCGGATACAGAGCACGCCGTTCCCAGCCGCCCCGGTAGCCTGTCCAGATGAACGCTGATGATCGCCTTGCCAACGTCCGGTCCACGTACGATCTGGTGGCAGAGAGCTACGCAAGCCTGCTGCCCGACGCCAGCTTCGAAGCGCCGGTGGACCGCGGCATGATCGAAGCGTTCGTCACCCACGTGGCTGAGGGGAGCGCCCGTTCAGTAGTCGATGCCGGCTGCGGGTCGGGCCGCATGACCCGGTTACTGGCGACGCTGGGAGTGGACGTGACAGGAATCGATGTGTCCGGCGGCATGATCGACGTGGCCCGTCGGTCCAGTCCAGAGCTCAACTTTGAGGTCGGCGAACTGGCGGAGCTTCCCTTCGCGGATATGCAGCTGGGCGGGGTCTTCGCCTGGTACTCGATCATCCATTCGCCGCCCAAGGATCTCCCCCGGATATTTGCCGAGTTCTTCCGCGTTCTGGTACCCGGGGGCCATGCACTGCTCAGTTTCCAGGTCGGCGAGGGTCACCGGCATCTCTCACGCGCCTACGGGTATGACGTGTCGATGGAGGCCCAGCTCTTCACACCGGAGATCATCACCGAATATCTGGCGGGCGCCGGTTTCAGCGTGGTCGCCCGGATGACCCGCCCGCCGCGGACTTATGAAACAACGCCCCAGGCAGTTTTTCTCGCCCGCCGTTCAGTCACCGGGGCATAGTCCGGCAACCGGGGCCATAGGCCAGCCACGGCGCCCTATGGCCAGTCCCGGCGGCCCAATCCAGCCGGCAACGGCGGGCACCCGTTGCGACCGGCCGATATCGTGGTTCCATGAGGCAGACCGCGGGACAGAAGCTCGGATCGTTGCTGCTTCCGCTGTACCTGCTGGCGGTCCTTGCCGGGATGGCGGCCGGTGCAGGAGCGGGCGCTGTCCTCAGCGCGGTTTCGGCGATCCAGCGGGCCATCCAGCCCGAGCTCTTCGCGGGCTGGGGACCCGGCGGAATCGGGATCATGCCGGTCCTGATCGGACTGCCGGTCGGAGCCGGGATGGCGTTGGCGCCGGCCACCGGCGCCATTGCGGGATTGTTCGTGCAGGCGTGGAATACACCGTTTCCGTCGCTCAAGAGTCAGGCACGGGCCGCCGCCTGGGGTGCCGGATCGGCCTCCGTCCTGCTCGCCGGTGCCACGCTTTTCCTGACCGGAGCGGACCCGGTGGCCACCCTCGCAGCCGGTGCAGCCTATGCGTTCGTCTCGTTCCTGCTGGCGTCCGCCATTAGTTACCGGCTCCTGCGTTACCGGGAGTCCCGGGAATCAGCCGCGCCGGGAGAATGAGAGCACGGCGTCAGCAGCCGGTCAGATGCCGCTTCGGCCGTTCCTGCCGGTACAGGTACCGGCCCACGGCATGGAACCCGGCGCGGTTGTACAGTTCCCGGGCTCCGGCATTGGAGGCCATGACCAGCAGCCAGTACCTGCCGACGCCCCTGGCATCACCCGCACGCAGCAGCGCCTGCAGGATCCGGGAGGCATACCCTCGCCGTCGCGCGTCCGGGCGAGTCGCCATGCAGTACAGCCCGCCGGACAGCCCGCCGGCTCCCCCGCCCGCGCCAGCTCCCCCGCTGGTGCCGCCGGAAACGCCCTGAGGAATAGCAAGGCGTCCGACGGCGGCCGGCAGGCCGTCGTCGTCGCGCACGAGTGCGTACAGCGCGGGGCAGCGTTCCAGAATCCCGCGGGCGACGGCGAGGGCGGTATCATCACCGCGGCCTTCCACGCTCCACCACAGCCGCAGCCACTCCGCGGAGGGCGCGGCCGAAATCTCGACGCCGGGGTCGGCCGGCGCCGAGTCCGTGCCGCCGCCGCGGGCCAGCACCAGGGTTTCGGACTGCCGGGTGAACCCTTCCGCGTCCAGTACAGCGTTCAGCGGCGCATGGCGCGGGTCCTCAAACACCTGGAAGATCAGCGGCAGCCGGCGCTTCCGGTACCAGAGACGTGCCTCCCGGAGCCGCGCGAGCAACTCGTGGGGATCGAGGCCGGGTTCCCGCGGCCAGACGGAGTTGGCCCGCTGGGTCACCCCGGAGGCGGCGCGGAGCACCCAGCCGCCGGACACTTCCGCCTCTGCGGCGGGCCACGCGGCGTCCATCAGCGCTTCAAGCCCGGTAATCGGTTCCGGTTCCATGAGACCCCCTCGCTCCGGTGCTTCCGGGACAGCAGTTGCTCCGACAGCAAAGGCTCCCCGGTGTCCCGGAGAGCCTTTGCTGGTCAACACGCCAGGTTACTTGGCGTCGTCAGCCTTCGGCGGCGCGGCCTTTTTGGCCTCGGGCTTGAAATCCACGCCCGCTTCCTTGCGCTGCTGCGCCGTGATCGGCGCGGGCGCCTGGGTCAGCGGGTCGAAGCCGCCGCCGGACTTGGGGAATGCGATGACGTCGCGGATGGACTCGACGCCGGCCAGCAGCGCCACCACGCGGTCCCAGCCGAAGGCGATGCCGCCGTGCGGCGGCGCGCCGAACTTGAAGCCCTCCAGCAGGAAGCCGAACTTGGTCTGGGCGTCTTCCTTGTCCAGGCCCATGAGCTCGAAGACCCGTTCCTGCACGTCGCGCTCGTGGATACGGATGGAGCCGCCGCCGATTTCGTTGCCGTTGCAGACGATGTCGTAGGCGTAGGAAAGCGCCGACTCGGGATCCTGGTCGAAGCTGTCCATGAACTCGGGCTTGGGTGAGGTGAACGCGTGGTGCACGGCGGTCCACTTGCCGGCGCCGACGGCGACGTCACCGGACGCCACGGCGGCTGCGGCGGGTTCGAACATCGGTGCGTCCACGACCCAGCAGAAGGCCCAGTCAGCGGGGTTGATCAGGCCGGTGCGGTGGCCGATCTCCACGCGGGCTGCGCCGAGGAGGGCGCGGGACGGGGTCTTCTCGCCGGCGGCGAAGAAGATGCAGTCGCCGGGCTTGGCGCCGACGGCGTCGGCGAGACCCGCACGCTCAGTGTCGGTGAGGTTCTTGGCGACCGGACCGGCGAGTTCGCCGTCTTCCTTGTACAGGACGTACGCCAGGCCCTTGGCGCCGCGCTGCTTCGCCCATTCCTGCCAGGCGTCGAGGGCGCGGCGGGCCTGGGAGGCGCCGCCGGGCATAACCACTGCACCGACGTAGGGGGCCTTGAAGACGCCGAAGTTGGTGTCCTTGAAGAATTCGGTCAGCTCGGTGAGCTCCTGGCCGAAGCGCAGGTCCGGCTTGTCCGAGCCGTAGCGGGCCATGGCGTCGTGGTACGTGATGCGCTGGATCGGCGTCGGGATCTCGACGTCGATCAGCTTCCACAGTGCCTTGACGATGTTCTCGCCGAGACGGATGATGTCGTCCTGCTCGACGAAGCTGGCTTCGATATCGAGCTGCGTGAATTCCGGCTGGCGGTCCGCGCGGAAGTCCTCATCGCGGTAGCAGCGGGCGATCTGGTAGTACTTCTCGAAGCCGCCCACCTGCAGAAGCTGCTTGAACAGCTGCGGGGACTGCGGCAGCGCGTACCAGGAACCCGGGGCAAGGCGCGCGGGGACCACAAAGTCGCGGGCGCCTTCCGGCGTCGAACGGGTCAGCGTCGGGGTTTCGATCTCGACGTAGCCGTCCTGGTGCAGCAGCTCGCGGGCCACGCGGTTGGCCTCGGAGCGCAGGCGCAGGTTGCGGGCGGGGCCGGGGCGGCGCAGGTCCAGGTACCGGTGCTTGAGGCGGGCTTCCTCGCCAACTTCCACATGTTCGTCGATCTGGAACGGCAGCGGATCGGAGGTGTTGAGGATGGTGACCTTCTCGGCCATGACCTCGATCTCGCCGCTGGGCAGCGCGGGGTTCTCGTTGCCTTCGGGGCGCCGGGAGACGGTGCCGATGATCTGCAGCACGTACTCGTTGCGCAGTCCGTGGAACACTTCCTCTTCACGGACGACCACCTGGGACACGCCCGAGGCATCGCGCAGGTCAACGAAGGCGACACCACCGTGGTCACGACGCCGGCCGACCCAGCCGGCGAGGGTTACGGTTTGTCCAATGTGCTCGGAACGAAGGGATCCGAGGTCATGTGTGCGCAGCACAGCACGCCTTTCTGAAGAAGACAGAGGGAAATCAGAACTCATGTTCAATAGGATCGCTACAGGAACGATCCCGTACGAGTTTACCCGTTGGAAAGGCACCTCCCTCCATGGCAAGCCGCCGTCCCGCCAGTCCGTCTCCGGACCAGCACCACCATCAGCAGTTGCAGCGCCGGCTGGGCGTCCTGGATTCCACCGCGATCGGGCTGGGCTCGATGCTGGGCGCCGGCGTCTTTGTGGTCTTCGCACCGGCCGCGGCCCTGGCCGGGCCCCTGCTGGCTGTCGCGGTGGCCGTGGCCGGCGTGATCGCGTACTGCAACGCCGTGGCCTCCGCCCAGCTGGCCGCCAAATACCCGTCCAGCGGTGGCACCTACATCTACGGGCGGCAACGGCTGGGCGAGTGGCCGGGGTTCCTTGCCGGCTGGGGTTTCGTGACGGGCAAGACGGCGTCGTGCGCGGCGATGGCGCTCACGTTCGGGCACTACGTTGCACCGGCCTACGCCACACCCCTGGCGGTGGCCGCCGTTGTGGTCCTCACCGGGGTCAACCTGCTCGGCATCACCCGGACCGCACTGCTGACCCGGATCCTGCTGGCCGCGGTGCTCGCCACGATCGTGTTCGTCGCCGTGGCGTCGCTGCTGGGACCGCACCCGGACGGCGCCCCCGGCGCTGCGGGGGCATCAGCGGCCCAGGCATCACTGTCGGTGTCCGGCGGCGGCTGGGGCGTCCTTCCGGCGGCCGGGCTGATGTTTTTCGCCTTCGCCGGCTATGCCCGGATCGCCACCCTGGGCGAAGAGGTCAAGGACCCCACCCGCACCATCCCCCGCGCCATCCTCGCGGCGCTGGCCGGGGCCTTCGTGATCTACCTCGGGCTGGCCCTGCTGCTGCAGTGGCACCTCCCGCCGCAGCAGCTGGCCACCTCGACGGCGCCGCTGCTGGACGCGGTGGCCGTCTCGCAGCTCAGCGCCGGGGTCCCCTTCGTCCAGGCCGGGGCGGCGGCCGCGTGCCTCGGCGCGCTCCTGGCCCTCATTACGGGCGTGGGCCGGACCTCCCTGGCGATGGCGCGGGAACGTGACCTGCCGTCCCCGCTGGCGCGGGTGGGCGGCGCCCACACCGTCCCCTTCGTCGCAGAACTGGCCGTCGCCGCCGTCGTCATTGTCCTGCTGCTGAGCACGAACGTGATGACGGTTGTAGGCTTCTCCAGCTTCGGGGTGCTGATCTACTACTCGGTGACCAATGCCGCCGCCTTCACCTTGTCCGCGCGCCCCTGGCATGCGCCGCGCTGGCTCAACGTGCTGGGCTTCCTCGGCTGCCTGGTCCTGGCCGTCACCCTGCCGCCCGCCTCGGTCCTGGTGATGGCGGCGGTGCTGGCCGTCGGGGTGGCCGGGCGCTTCCTCGTGCTGCGGCTCCGGAAAGCCGCCGCTTAGCCGGCGCGTACGCTTTGCCGGCGTTCGGGCCGCCTAGGCTTTGAGGACCCGGACATGCAGGTCCTCCGTGGCCGGAGCCCACGTGGCGGGATCGGCGTCGACCTGTTCCCCGGTGCGGATGTCCTTGACCTGGTGCTTGCCGTCGTCGTCGGTGAACCAGACGAAGGGGATGCCGCGGCGGTCCGCGAATTTGATCTGCTTGCCGAACTTTTCGGCCTTTGCCGCCACCTCGGTGGCGATCCCGCGGCCGCGCAGCGCCGCGGCGACGTCCTGCGCGGCGCCCCAACTGTCATCGTTAGTAAGCGCGACCAGTACGGCAGTGGGTACGGAGCGTGTTGCCTTGGCGAGGTCCTGGCTGAGGATCCGGGAGACCAGACGGGTCACGCCAATGGAGAGTCCGACGCCGGGGAACTTGCGGTTGCCCTTGCTCGCGAGGGCGTCGTAGCGTCCGCCGGAGCAGATGGAACCGAGCTGTTCGTGGCCCACCAGGACCGTTTCCACCACGGTGCCGGTGTAGTAGTCCAGGCCGCGGGCAATGCTGAGGTCCGCGACCACCTTGCCGGGCGCCCGCTGGACGGCCGCGGCGATGACCTGCTCCAGTTCGGTCAGGCCCTCCTCCGAGAGTTCGTTGCTGACGCCGAGTGCGCGGACCTGCTCCACGAACGAGGTGTCCTCGGTGCGGATGGAGGCCAGTTTGAGGGCGGACTGGGCCTGCTCGTCCGTGGCGCCGAGCTCGGACTTGAGCAGTTCGGCCACCTTGGCCGGGCCGATCTTTTCGAGCTTGTCGATGCTGCGCAGCACCCCGGCGGTGTCCGTGAGTCCGATGCCGTTGTAGAAGCCCTCGGCCAGCTTACGGTTGTTGATCCGGAGCAGGAACGCGGGGATCGGCAGTGCGCTCAGGGCCTCGGCGATGACCAGCGCAATCTCGACGTCGTACCGGAACGGCAGGTCGCCGTCGCCCACAATGTCGATGTCCGCCTGGGTGAACTCGCGGGCACGGCCCTCCTGCGGACGCTCGCCGCGCCAGACTTTCTGGATCTGGTAGCGGCGGAACGGGAACGCCAGGTAGCCGGCGTTCTCCACGACGTACCGGGCGAACGGCACGGTGAGGTCGAAGTGCAGGGCGAGGGCGTGCGGATCGCTCTTGCCGGTTGATGCGGCGTTGCCCGTGTCCGCTGAGGCGTTGCCGTCGTCTTCCTGCAACCGGCTGAGCCCGTACACCTCTTTGTCGATCTCACCCTTGCGGAGCAGCTGTCCGACCGTTTCCACGGCGCGGGTCTCAATCGAGGAGAACCCATGGAGTTCGAAGACCCGGCGCAACGTATCCAGCACATGCAGCTCCACCAGCCGCTCCTCGGGAAGCCACTCGGGGAATCCGGACAGGGAGGCGGTGCGTGCCATGGTGGATTTTCTCCTCAGGTAAAACCGGCCGGAGCCTCCTGCCCCGCGCTGCGGCCGAAACGGGCTGTCCGAAACGGCGATCAGATGGGCGGCAGACAGGCCGGTCATGCATAAACTGTGTGCGGCAGTCAGTTTATGCTTTCCGCGCCCGCAACTTCTAATGCGGACGGGAACCGCCGGACTGCCGGCAGCTTTACCGCTGAACACTCGACGGCGCCCTGGCGCCACCGCGGTTTCAGCCTGACACCAGGAGGACTTTTGGCGGCCAGTTCACGGAGCGCCCGCGAAGCCAAGCGGCGCGTCCAGCAGATGGAGGCGAAGCGTGAGCTGCGCAAGGAGCAGGACAAGCGCCGCAAGCGCGACAACGTCCTCGCCATTGGCGCGGGTACGGCCGCGCTCCTCGTCGCGCTGGTGCTGCAGCTGACGGTTTTCTCGTCCAATCCGACGGAAGATGAATACGCCGCCGCGCAGGCCGGGCTAACCTCACCGTCCGCCACACCCTCGGCCGCACCCACGAGCAACGCCGCGAACATCCCGAAGCCTGCAACGGCGGCCGGCAAGACTTTCACCGGCGAGCTCAAGCTCAACAGCGGCACGCTCGGCGTCGAGCTCGACGGCACGGCGGCGCCCCAGGCCGCGGCGGTCTTCAAGTCCCTCGCGGACCAGAAGTTCTACGACGGGCTCAACTGCCACCGGCTCACCACCGGCGAGACGTTCGGCGTGCTGCAGTGCGGCTCCAAGGCCGGCGACGGCAGCAGCGACCCGAGCTACTCCTGGGGTCCACTGGAGAACACACCGGAGGACAACAGCTACCCGGCCGGAACCATCGCCGTGGCCAGGAGCGGCGGCAACGCCTACGGCAACGGCACACAGTTCTTCATCGTGTACAAGGACACCGTCATTCCGGCCGACGCCGCCGGCGGGTACACCGTGGTGGGCAAAGTGACCTCCGGCCTGGACGTGGTGACCAAGATTGCGGCGGCCGGACTAAAACCGGGTGACAACCCCGCAGACGGCGCACCGGCGGAACCAGTCACGATAGACTCGTTCTCTCTGAAGTAACCAGCCGTTGCCCTTGTGGCCACGGCCCCGGTATTTCCCTCCAAGCGAAAGACTTCTAGCGGTGACAGACAGTCAGAAATCCGACGAAACAGTGTCAGCAGCAGCTGCCAACGAGACCGAAGCCGAGGCTGTGTTCGCAGAACAGAGCACAGAACAGGGCGCGGCCGAGAGCACGGACCAGGGCACGGCTCAGGCGACCGACACTCCCACGAGCACGGCGCCGGAATCGGCAACCGAGCCGGCCGCGGAGGCCCCTGTGGCCGACGCCGAGGAGGAAGCTCCCGAGGCTGACGCCGCACCGGCGGCTCCGGCCGACGATGCTGCTCCGGCCGAGGACGCAGCTCCCGCCGCCCCGGCCGAGGAAGCAGCCCCCGCCGAGGACGCAGCTCCGGCCGCCCCGGCTGAGGACGCAGCTCCCGAGGCTCCTGGCAATGACCCGGCTCCGGCCGCCCCTGCCGCATCCCGGCCCGCGCCGTCACCGGCAGCGTTCGCTGCACGGCCGAAAGCCAAGCCTTCACCGGCTGCCCCCGCCGCCGCGCCGGCTGCGGTGTCCTCCGCCGCGTCGCTGGCTGAAGCGGCACGCTGGGGCCGCGTTGAAGGCGACGGCCACGTGTTCCTGACCGTGGACGGCGAGGAGCACCCCGTCGGCCAGTATCCCGGCGTCAGCGATGACGAAGCCCTTGGCTACTTTGCGCGGAAGTACGACGACGTCGTCGCGCAGATTGTGCTGCTGGAACAGCGCGTGAGTTCCAAGGCGCCCACCACGGATATGCAGAAGACCGTCACCCACCTGCGCGAGCAGCTGGCGGAACGCAACATGGTGGGCGATCTCCGCTCCGCCGAGGCACGCCTGGACACGCTCTCCCAGCAGATCACGGCGCTTGAAAAGGCCGAGAAAGCCGAACACGACGCCGTCCGGGCAGCCGAACTTGCCGCCCGTGAAGCGATCGTCGCCGAGGCTGAGGAGATTGCGGGCCACGACCCCGCTCAGATCCAGTGGAAGACCTCCAGCGCCCGGATGAACGAACTGTTCGAAAGCTGGAAGACCGCGCAGAAGAGCGGCGTCCGGCTGGGTCGCAGCAACGAGGACGCGCTCTGGAAGCGCTTCCGTGCCGCCCGTACGGTCTTTGACCGGCACCGCCGCGCGTACTTCTCCCAGCTGGACAGCAACAACTCGGCAGCCAAGGCCGCCAAGGAAAAGCTGATCGCCGAGGCGGAAGCACTCTCGACGTCCACCGACTGGGGCTTTGCCGCGGGCGAGTACCGCCGCCTGATGGACCAGTGGAAGGCCTCACCGCGCGCCAGCCGCAAGGACGACGATGCCCTCTGGGCCCGCTTCCGCGCGGCGCAGGATGTCTTCTTCACCAACCGCCAGGCCGCCAACGACGAGATTGACCAGGAATACGGCGCCAACCTGGTGGTCAAGGAGGCCCTGCTGGCGGAAGCCAACGAGCTGCTTCCCATCAAGGACCTCGCGGCCGCCAAGAAGGCGCTCCAGTCCATCCGCGACCGCTGGGAAGAAGCCGGCAAGGTTCCCCGCGCCGACATGGGACGCGTCGAAGCCGGGCTGCGGAAGGTCGAAGACGCCGTACGCCACGCCGAGGACGAGAACTGGAAGCGCTCGAACCCGGAGACGAAGGCACGCACCAACAGCGCGCTGACGCAGCTGGAATCGGCCATCGCCGGACTCCGCGATGACCTGGCCAAGGCCGAGAAAGCCGGCGACGAACGTAAGATCAAGGCCGCCAAGGAAGCCCTCGAGGCCCGCGAGGCCTGGCTGGAACAGCTCGAGAAGTCAGCGAGCGAGCTCTCCTAGCCCCCAAGCACCAGGCCGCCTGACGCAGGCCCCGCACCGGTTATCCACATGACCGGGACGGGGCCTGTTTGCTGTGCCCTGATGGGGACAGGATGGCTGGATGGTCATAGTTGACGGCCCGCCCGCCCCGACCCCGGCTGAGCTGTACTCCCCCGGGGCGCTGTTCACCTGGCCCGAGCTTCAGGCCATGGCGTCCGACGGCGTGCTGGTCCAGCTCTACCAGCGGGGCTATCTCCCGCCGGGCACCCGGGTCACCCCGCAGCTCCGGGCCCGCGCCGCAGCCGTCCTCATTCGTCCGGCCATCCGGCAAAGGGTCGTCGCAGGGAGGATGACGGCTGCCTGGATCTTCGGCTGCGCCGCAGAACCGGACCGTCTCGCCCTGCTCGTGGACGCCAACCGGCGGATTTCCAGCCTCAGGTCCACCCGGGGCTGCACCTTCCATGAGGTGCGGTTGGGTCCGTACGACGTCGTGAGCCTGGGCGGGTTGATGGTCTCCACTCCGCTGCGCACCGCCGTGGACATCGCCGTACACGTGGAAGCGGGACGGGCCGTCCCCGCCCTGCGGGCGCTCCTGGGCAAGCCCGAGCTCGGCCTGCAGTTGCGGCTGCTCCGCCTGGCGGTCGAGGCCACCCCGAGGATGCCGCACAAGAGAGCGGCCCTGGCGAAGCTGGAGCACCTTCAGGCCGGACCGGCCCCCTAGGTGCCGGCGGCCCCGGGCGTCGGGCCCCCATGACGTGCTTAGCCGCGCCGCCGGTTGCCGGTGGTGCGGTAGACGTCGAAGACGCCGTCGATGCGGCGGACGGCGCTGAGCACGTGGTTCAGGTACTTGGGGTCGCCCATCTCGAACGCGAACTTGGAGATCGCCACCCGGTCGGTGGATGTGTGCACGCTGGCCGCCAGGATGTTGACGTGGTTCTCGGACAGGATCCGCGTCACATCCGAGAGCAGTGACTTGCGGTCCAGTGCTTCGACCTGGATCTCGACCAGGAAGACGCTCGACTGCGTGGGTGCCCACTCGACTTCGACGATCCGGTCCGGCTGCTCCAGCAGGCCACTGACGTTGGTGCAGTCCGTCCGGTGCACGGAGACACCGGAACCGCGGGTAACGAAGCCCAGAATCGGGTCGGGCGGGACCGGGGTACAGCAGCGGGCAAGTTTCACCCAGACGTCATCAACGCCGCGCACCACAACACCGGAATCGGAATACCGGGCCTTGGTGACCTGGGTCGGGATGGAGACCTCGGTGAGGTCGTCCTCGGGCGTATCGTTGCCACCGAGGCTCTCCACAAGCCGCTCCATCACGGACTGTGCGGAGGTGTGCCCGTCGCCCACGCCGGCGTAGAGACCGGAGATGTCGACGTATTTGAAGTCCTCGGCGATCGCGGCGAGGGCGTCGTGCGTCATCAGCCGCTGCAGCGGGAGGTTCTGCTTCCGCATGGCCTTGGTCAGCAGATCCTTGCCGCGGTCAATTGATTCCTCGCGACGCTCCTTGCTGAACCACTGCCGGATCTTGTTGCGGGCGCGGGCGCTCTTGACGAAATGCTGCCAGTCCTGGCTGGGTCCGGCACCTTCGGCCTTGGAGGTGAAGATCTCCACCCAGTCGCCGTGGTTGAGTTCGCTGTTGAGCGGAACCAGCTTTCCGTTGACGCGGGCACCGATGGTCCGGTGGCCCACCTCGGTGTGGACCGCGTAGGCGAAGTCCACGGGCGTGGAACCGGCGGGCAGGGCCATGACCTCGCCCTTGGGCGTGAAGACGAACACTTCCCGGGCGTTGATTTCAAAGCGCAGGGAATCCAGGAACTCCCCGGGGTCGGAGGTTTCCTGCTGCCAGTCCACCAGGGACCGGAGCCAGCCCATGTCGCCGTCGCGCGGGCTTCCCGGTCCGGCGGCCGTGCGGTTCGGCTGGTCCTTGTACTTCCAGTGCGCGGCGACGCCGTATTCGGCGCGGCGGTGCATCTCATGGGTGCGGATCTGGATCTCCACGGGTTTGCCGCCCGGGCCAATCACCGTGGTGTGCAGCGACTGGTACATGTTGAACTTGGGCATCGCGATGTAGTCCTTGAACCGCCCCGGGAGGGGGTTCCAGCGCGAATGCATGGCGCCCAGGGCCGCGTAGCAGTCCCGGACGGAATCGACCAGGACCCGGACGCCCATCAGGTCGTTGATGTCGTCGAAGTCCTTGTCGCGGACGATCATCTTTTGGTAGATCGAGTAGTAGTGCTTCGGCCGGCCGGTGATGGTGGCTTTGATCTTGGCGTCGCGCAGGTCCTCGGTGATCTGGTTGCGGATCACGGCGAGGCTCTTTTCGCGTTCGGGGGTCCGGTCCCCCACCATGCGCACAATTTCCTCGTAGACCTTGGGATACAGCGCCGCGAAGGAAAGGTCTTCCAGTTCCCATTTGATCGTGTTCATGCCGAGCCGGTGGGCCAGCGGGGCGAAGATTTCCAGGGTTTCGCGGGCCTTGCGCGCCGAGGATTCGGCCGAGACGAAGCGCCAGGTCCGGGCGTTGTGCAGCCGGTCGGCGAGCTTGATCATCAGGACCCTGATGTCCTTGGCCATGGCCACAACCATCTTGCGGACCGTTTCAGACTGTGCGGCCTCACCAAAACTGACCTTGTCCAGCTTGGTGACACCGTCCACCAGCATGGCGACTTCCGGCCCGAACTCGGCCTTCAGGTCATCCAGGGTGTAGGAGGTGTCTTCGACGGTGTCGTGCAGGAGCGCAGCGGCCAGGGTGGTGCCGCTGAGCCCCAGTTCCGCCAGGATGGTGGCGACCGCCACCGGGTGGGTGATGTACGGGTCACCGCTCTTGCGCTTCTGGCCACGGTGGCAGCGCTCCGCCACCACGAAGGCACGCTGGATGAGGTCGAAGTCCTCTTTCGGGTTGTTGGCCCGGACGGTGCGCAGCAGTGGTTCGAGGATGGGGGAATACGCGGGGGCGCCGCGGCCCGTCAGGCGGGCCAGCCGGGAACGGGTGCGTTCACGCCGGCCGGGGAATGTGGTGCGGGCACCTGAACTGTCCACGGGTACCGGCGGATCGGCGCGTCCGGGAGCCACCACACCAGTCTGCGTACCCTGGCCTGGAGCCTTATCCACCGGCGCTGATGGCACCGGCGTCGAACGTTCTTCCAATGGTGCACCTCTCCGAACCCGTTAATTCTTCCAGTGTATTCCCGCAGCAGGATACTTCGATAACCGGCGGCGATACGGCGACGGGCCGGAGACCGTCACAAATGACGTTCTCCGGCCCGTCCAAACCCCCGGACAGCACTCCGGCTGCGGCAGGATCCCTCGGCTAGGCCGTGGCCGGCTCCGCCGGGGAATCGGTCTTGGCTTCGGCCTGGGCGCGGCGCTGGTGCACGCGTTCGGCCTGCTTGACCAGTTCCGGTTCGCCTTGGCGCAGCCAGGCGTAGAGCGGGGCAGCGATGAAGATCGTGGCCGCCGTTCCGATCAGGATGCCGACGAAGAGTGCCAGCGAAAGGTCCCGCAGGGTTCCCGCGCCCAGCAGGCCCGCGCCGATGAACAGGATGGCACCAACCGGGAGGATGGCGACCATCATGGTGTTGATGGACCGGACCAGGGTCTGGTTGACAGCCAGGTTGACTTCCTCACCGAACGTCCTGCGGGTAGAGGCCTGCAGGTCCGCCGTGTTCTCGCGGATCTTGTCGAAGACCACCACGGTGTCATACAGCGAGTAACTCAACACGGTCAGGAAGCCGATGATCGCCGACGGCGTGACTTCAAAATCGCTGAGGGCGTAGACACCGGCGGTGATGAACATCGTCACCAGCATGCCGACGATCGCCGAGAGCGACATCTTCCAGGTCCGGAAGTACAGGGCCATCAGCACGGCGGCGAGTCCGACGAAGATCGCCAGGCCCAGCAGGGCCTGCTTCGTGACGTCGGCACCCCAGGTGGGGCCGATGAAGGTGGACGTCACCTCGTTGTCCGTCACGCCGTAGGCCGTGGTGAGCCCCTCCTTGATCTGGAGCGTCTCATCTTCCGTGAGCTTGTCCGTCTGGATCCGCATCGTGTTCCCGGCAACGTTGGCCACCCGCGGGACGCTGCCGGCGACAACATCCTCGACGGCCTTCTCACCGAGGGCGGCGTCCGTGGACTGGACGTTGGAGACGGTGAATTCCGAGCCGCCCCGGAATTCGATGCCCAGGTTGAAGCCGCCCTTGGCGACGGGCAGCAGGATCGAGAGCGCAACCAGGACGGCAGCGATCAGGAACCAGATCTTCTTGGAGCCGACGAAGTCGTACGAGCGCTTGCCCGTGTAGAGCTCGTTGCCGAAATTAGCGAAGCTGGTGGCCATTTAGTTGCCCTCCTTGGACGCGCTCTTGGAGGACCCGGCAAGTTGTTCCTGCCGTTCCGCGAGGCGTCGTTCTGCAATGGTCATCCGGCGTTCGGCCTCAGCCGTGGCGCCCTGGTTCTTGGCGCGGAGCGCGGCCACCTGGGCCGGCTTGTCCGCAGGAGTGCGGAACCGGCCCGCACCCCGGTACAGGGGGACGGCGCCGAGGCTCTTCGGGTCCAGCCCGGAGAGCGGGTGGCCTTCACCGAAGAACTTGGTGCGGGCCAGCAGCTGCAGGGTCGGATGCGTGAACATAAAGACCACGATCAGGTCGGCAATGGCCGTCAGGCCGAGGGTGAACGCGAAGCCGCGGACGTTGCCCACCGCCACGAAGTACAGCACGACGGCGGCCAGCAGGTTGACGGCCTTGGACGCCAGGACCGTGCGCTTTGCGCGCTTCCAGCCGTTCTCCACTGCCGAGACAAGGCCACGGCCTTCTCGGAGCTCATCACGGATTCGTTCGAAGTAGACGATGAACGAGTCCGCGGTCTGGCCGATGGCCACGATGATGCCCGCGACGCCGGCGAGGGAGAGCCGGTAGTTCTCGGTCCAGCCGAGGATGTCGATGGCCAGGAACGTCAAAGCGCCGGCCATCACAAGGGAGGCGACGGTGACCAGGCCCAGTGCCCGGTACTGGACCAGGGAGTACACCACCACCAGCAGCAGGCCGATCAGGCCGGCAAGCAGGCCCATGCGGAGCTGCTCACCGCCGAGGGTGGCGGAGATCTGCTGTTCGCTCTGGATCTCGAAGCTGATCGGGAGGGCACCGAAGCGGAGCTGGTCGGAGAGGGCCTTCGCCGATTCCTCTGTGAATCCGCCAGTGATCTGCGGCCGGCCGTCGGTAATAACAGCCTGGGACCGCGGGGCGGAAATGACCTGGTCGTCCAGGACAATGGCGAACTGTGACTTCGGATCCGAACCGGTTTCGCCGCCGGCCTCAACGTAGAACTTGTTCAGCCGCTCGGTGACGGTCTTGAACTTGGTGGTGCCTTCGTCGTCGAACTGGATGTCCACGGCCCACTCATTGGTGACGGCACCCTGGGCGCCGCGCTGCAGCTGGAAGGAGGAGTTCTTGATGTTCGAACCCTTGACCTCCACCGGGCCGAGGATGTACTTGATCGCTGGCCGGCCCTCGGACGCGGGTTCGCAGGTGACCAGCGGCTTGGCCGGGTCGGAGCGTTCCTGCTGGTCCTGGGACGGGTTGTCACAGTCGAGCGCCTCGAACTTCTTGTAGACCTCGGGGGTGATCCAGTTGACATCGCTGCCGTTGGCGGGCTCCGCGGTGGGCTTGGGCAGCTGGTCCTCGGGAGTCCGGGACTCCGCCGGGACCGCCGCGCCCGGACCGGCCTGCAGCACGGGCCGGAAGTTCATGTCGGCGGACGCCTGGATCAGCGCGCGGGTTTCCCTTGACGGGGTGCCGGGCAGGCTGACCACAACGTTGCGTCCGGACTGCGTGCTGATCTCAGCTTCCGCGACGCCGGAGCCATCCACGCGCTGGCGGATGATCGCCACGGCCTGGTTGAGCTGTTCTTCGTTGATGTCCGAACCGCCCTCGACCTTGGGCGCCAGGATCATCTGGGTGCCGCCTTCAAGGTCCAGGGCAAGCTTGGGAGCCCAGCTCGCCTGGCCGGCCATGGTGCCACCTGCCAGGACGGCGGTCATGACGGCAAGGATAACGCCGAGCCAGACCAGCACCCTGAGGGCTGAGTTTTTGGGGCCAGTTCGTGCCATTGTCGATCTTTCTATTATTTACGGAGGAACCGCCGATGCGGCCCCACGGGGCCGCTCCGGCGGTTGCCCGCAACCATTACTTCGCGGGATAGCTCAAACAGGCAGACTAGCTGTCTTTCTTGCCTTCGTCGTTGAGGCGGCGCAGGGTTTCTTCCGGCGTCTCGTCGCGCGGCGCATCGGTGACCGGGACGGCGTTTTCGGCGGTGCCGGACTTGTCGGCGATCAAGGAGGATGCGTCGTTGGGGACCACGGTGGGCTCCTCGGCGGCGACAACCGGCTCGACGATCTTGGTGACGGCCTGGCGGTGCACGGTAGCGGTGTTGCCCGGGGACAGCTCCAGGAGGACCTTGTTCTCGTCGTCGTTGATCTCGACGATCCGGCCGAACAGGCCAAAGCTGGTCATGACCTCGACACCCGGGGCAAACTTCGACTGGAGCTGTGCCTGCTGCTGCTGGGTCTTCTTGTTGCGGCGGAACATCATAAAGACGAAGACGCCGAGCATGGCGAACAGCAGGATGGTCATGATGTCGATGCCGCCGCCGGCCTGCGGCTGGGTCTGGGCAGAAATAAGTCCGAACACAGGGATAGTTCCGTTCTGTACTTGCGTAGCTGGTTATACAGCAACGTCCGCTTCGCTTCGGGCTGGCAGGCAATCATGCCGCGCCGACGGCGGCCGGATGCCGGCCGCGCACAGAAACAAAGACCCGAACGTGCCGAGCGTCATACCAGTCTAAAGGGAAACGTCACGGAGCGGTGCTATTGACCATTACGGATCCATTCCGGATCCGCCTCCCGGCCCAGCACGCCGTCCGCATCGGGGCCCTCTTCCCCTGCCTGGAAGAGCTCCAGCGGGTCCTGCGCGAACACTCCGGGCGGCACCGCAAAGCCGAGGTGCGTCCAGGCCGGGGCCAGGGCGATCCGGCCCCGCGGCGTGCGCCCCAGCAGTCCCTCCCTCACGAGGTATGGCTCGGCGACGGTTTCCACGGTTTCGGTCTCTTCGCCGACGGCGATCGCCAGGGTGGACAGCCCCACGGGTCCGCCGCCGAATTTGGTGATAAGGGCCTCCAGGACGGCACGGTCCAGCCGGTCGAGTCCGCGCTTGTCCACCTCATACATGTCCAGCGCCGCGGAGGCTGCCCGGGCATCGATCTGCTCGATTCCGTGCACCAGGGCCCAGTCGCGGACTCGGCGCAGGAGCCGGTTGGCGATGCGGGGTGTGCCCCGGGACCGCCCCGCGATTTCGCTGAACCCGGCCGAGTTGACCTTGAGGTCCAGGAGGCCCGCGGAGCGCCGCAGGACGAGTTCCAGTTCGGCCACCGAATAGAACTCCAGGTGGCCAGTGAAGCCGAAACGGTCCCGCAGCGGACCGGGCAGCAGGCCGGCACGCGTCGTGGCGCCCACCAGCGTGAAGGGCGGCAGCTCCAGCGGGATGGCCGTGGCCCCGGCGCCCTTCCCGACGACGATGTCGACCCGGAAGTCTTCCATCGCCATGTAGAGCATTTCCTCGGCCGGCCGGGACATCCGGTGGATCTCGTCGAGGAAGAGAACTTCACCCTCGGAGAGCGAGGACAGGATGGCGGCCAGATCCCCGGCGTGCTGGATGGCGGGTCCGCTGCTGATCCGCAGCGGGGCGTTCATCTCCGCGGCAATGATCATGGACAGCGTGGTCTTTCCCAGCCCGGGCGGGCCGGAGAGCAGGACGTGGTCGGCGCTGCGGCCGCGCATGCGGGAGGCCTCCAGGACGAGGGAAAGCTGTTTGCGGACCCGGTGCTGGCCCACGAAATCGTGCAGGTTCTTTGGCCGCAGGGCGGCTTCTATAACGCGCTCCTCCGGCTCCTCTCCCCCGCCGACCAGGGACGGCTCAGCCACGGGCGCCTATCCTGTTCCCGGCGCGGGCACCGTCCTGCCCCAGCCAGCGGAGGGTGGCGCGCAGGATCTCAGCCACGTTGCCCTTCTCGGCCAGCTCGGGTGAATCCGCCAGCGACTTGTCAATGCTGGACGTGGCGTCCTTCTCGGACCAGCCCAGGCTGGTCATGGCCGCCACGACCTGCGGCTTCCAGACCGTTTCGGCGGACGCGGCCGGAGCAGCAGTCCCGGCAGCCGTGCCGTGCGGCACCAGTTTGCCGGCCAGTTCCAGCACAATCCGGCCCGCGACCTTGGGACCGATGCCGGGGACCTTGGTGAAAGCTTTGCCGTCGCCCGAGTGCGCGGCGACGCGGATGGCTTCGGGCTCGTGCACGGCCAGGACCGCCAGCGCAAGGCGGGGTCCGACGCCGCTGACACTCAGCAGGACGTCAAAGACCTCCCGTTCGTCGTCGCTGCCGAACCCGAACAGGGTGAGCGAGTCCTCCCGCACGATCAGGGAGGTGAAGAGCTTCCCCTCCTCCCCGACGCGGAGGCTGCTGAGGGTCTGCGGTGTAGCGTTCACGCTCATGCCGGCGCCGTTGAGGTCGATCACGGCGGAGGACAGTCCGACGTGCGCTACGGTTCCGCGAAGAAAACTGATCAAAGCCGGGCTCCTGGGGTTACAGCTCAATTCAGCCGGGGAGACCCGGCTATCCGAACATATCTACGAATACCCTACCAAGCTGTGCCGCTGCACAGCCGGATATTCAGCGTGTGCGGCGCGCTTTGGCCTCCGCGTCGGCCCACGCCCGCTGGGCCGGAGTCAGTGACTGGCTGCCGGGGCCGGTGGTGACTGCACCCTTGTTGGAAGTGCCGCTGCCTGACCGCCAGGCGTGGGTGATGGCAAGGGCCAGGGCATCGGCGGCGTCGGCAGGCCGCGGCGGGGCATCGAGCCGGAGGATCTTGGTGACCAGCTTGGTGACGGCGTCCTTGTTGGATGTTCCGCTGCCGGTGACGGCGGCCTTCACCTCTGAAGGGGTATGCAGCGCCACAGGAATGCCGCGGCGCGCGGCGGCGGCGATCACTACGCCGGACGCCTGGGCCACGCCCATCACGGTGCTGACGTTGAGCTGCGAAAAGACACGTTCGACGGCGAGGACGTGCGGTTCGTACCGGTCCAGCCAGTCGTCGATGGAGGTGGCGATAACCAGCAGGCGCTGGTCCAGGCTTTCCTCCGGGGACGTCCCGACGACGCCGAACGCCACCATCGTGGCGCGGCGGTTCTTCTCAACGTCCACGACGCCGATCCCGCAACGGGTGAGGCCCGGATCGACGCCGAGGACGCGAAGGGTCACTCCGCTTCCAGTGCGGCCTGCACTTCGTCGCTAAGGTCGGCGTTGCTGTAGACGTTCTGGACGTCGTCGAGTTCCTCGAGGGCGTCAACAAGCTTCATGAACTTCTTGGCGGCGTCGATGTCCAGCGGCACTTGCATGGACGGGACAAACTCGGCCTCGTCGGTGTCGTAGTCGATTCCGGCTTCCTTCAGCGCATCGCGGATGGCCTGCAGGTCGGTCGGCTCGGAGTGGATCTCGAAGGTCTCGCCGTTGTCTTTGACTTCTTCGGCCCCGGCGTCGAGGACGGCCATCAGGACGTCGTCCTCGCTCAGGCCGTTCTTCTGCAGCGAGACCACACCCTTGCGGGAGAAGAGGTAGCTGACCGAACCGGGATCGGCGATGGTTCCGCCGTTGCGGGAGATGGCGAGGCGAACTTCGGAGGCGGCACGGTTCTTGTTGTCCGTAAGGCATTCGATGAGCAGTGCCGAGCCCTGCGGTCCGCGGCACTCGTACATGATCTCGGTGTAGTCCACCACTTCGCCGGTGAGGCCGGCCCCGCGCTTGATGGCGCGGTCGATGTTGTCGGCGGGGACCGAGGTCTTCTTGGCCTTCGTGACGGCGAGTTCCAGGCTCGGGTTGCCGGCGAGGTCCGGCCCGCCCATGCGTGCGGCGACTTCGATGTTCTTGATCAGCTTGGCGAACGACTTGGCCCGGCGGCTATCGAGGATGGCCTTCTTATGCTTGGTCGTCGCCCATTTGGAGTGGCCTGACATGCTTTACGCTTCTCCTCTGATCATTCGAATAAACAATTCGTGCACGCGCTTCTCCCCCGTCACTTCCGGGTGGAAGGAGGTGGCCAGCAGCTTGCCGGAACGCACAGCAACAATTCTAGCCGTCCCCGCCAGCGCCTCGGGGTGGGACGCCCTGGAGGGTTCCACGACGGCGAGAACCTCCACGCCATCGCCGACGCGTTCCACCCATGGTCCGCGGATGAAGACCGCGTGGACCGGAGCCACGCCGTTTTCCGTGGCGCTGAAGTCAAGGCCCTTGAAGTCGAGGTCCGTCTCGAAGGATTCCCGCTGCCGGCCGAAGGCGTTCCGGCGCACCGTGATATCGAGTCCGCCGAACGTCTGCTGCGGGTTGCCGGCCAGGTCCTTCGCGGGGTCGGTAATGTCCTCCGCCAGAAGGATCATGCCGGCGCAGGAGCCATAGACCGGCAATCCTTCGTGGATGCGCTTGCGCAACGGATCGCGGAGCCCGAATGCGCGGGACAGTTTGTCGATGGTGGTTGATTCGCCGCCGGGAATGATGAGGCCGTCGAGGCCGTCGAGTTCGGCCGGGCGGCGGACGCCGATGCCCGTGGCACCGGCATCTTCCACCGCGTGCAGGTGTTCGCGGAAGTCGCCCTGGAGGGCCAGGACGCCGATCCGCAGCCCTGTTCCCACGCGGGAAGGAGGCACGGAAGTGGGGTTGGTCATCCGAACAGCATAGTGCCCGCGGCCCTTCGCCCGGGCATGCCGTGCCGCCCTCCGGCGGGCTTCCATGCCGCTACTGGGATATATTACAAAGCATGTTTTACTTCAGCATTCCGCTCGGCAAGTTCGTTCGCCGGGTCTCCCGGCTCAGGGGCGGAGGCTCTGCCCTTCCCGGGCTCGTGGTCGAAAAAATCGATCCCGGCTTCATGCGCAGGACGCTGTCCACGCTGCCGCACGGCGTCGCCGTCGTCAGCGGCACGAACGGCAAGACGACCACCACCAAGATGGTGGTGGAACTGCTCGAGAGCCAGGGCCTGAAAGTCTTTACCAACCGCACCGGCAGCAACTTCACCCGCGGCGTAGCCGCGGCCCTGCTCGGCGAGGTGGACTGGCGCGGACGGCTGGACGCCGACGTCGCCGTGCTGGAACTCGACGAGGCCCACGCCGTGCACTTCGTCAACCAAGTGCCGCCGCGCTACAGCCTCCTGCTCAACGTCCTGCGCGACCAGCTGGACCGTTTCGGCGAAATCGACAAGACCGCACAGCTGCTGCAGCACATCGCGTCGAAGACCACGGGAACGGTGGTGCTGAACCGGGAGGACCCGCGCGTCGCCCGGATCGCGGAAACGCTTACCGCGGGCACCCACGGGGCAGGCATAGAGAAGGGCCCCGACGTCCTGTACTTCGGCCTGGATGACTCCCTGCTGAGCACCTTCCCGAACGACGACGAGCTGCGGGCCGCCCCCGGCAGCCCCGTGCCGCCGGCTCCGCCCAAGCCGCACGCCGACGTCGTGCTGCGCCGGGTGGGTGCGGCGGACGCGGACTTTGAGTGCGACGGCGTCACGGTGACCACCGCGATGAAGCTCCGCGGCGTCTACAACATCTTCAACGCTGCGGCCGCGCTGACCCTGGCCCGGGCCATTGCGGTCAGGGACGGCGCAGTTGCGGACAACGACGGGCTGCTGACGGCCCTGTCCCAGGTGGCGCCGGCGTTCGGCCGCGGCGAGAGCCTCGTGGTCGACGGCCTGCCCCTGGATCTGGTCCTGGTGAAAAACCCCAGCGGCTTCCGCCTCGGGCTGAAGTCGTTCCCGGCCGCCGGTTACGCCACGATGATCGCCATCAACGACAACTACGCTGACGGGCGGGACATGTCCTGGCTCTGGGACGTCGAATTCGACACCCTCCGGGAGGGCGGCGTGGACCAGTTGAGCGGCTCCCGCGCCTACGACATGGCGCTCCGCCTGCAGTACGACGACGTCGCTATCGGGGCCGTGGACACCGAGATTGCCCCCGCGCTGGCGGCTTTCATCAGCGGCGCCAGGGACAAGCCGAAGCGGATCTTCTGCACGTACACAGCCATGCTGGCCATCCGCCGCGAGCTGTCCAAAATCACCACAGTAGAGGTGGTCTCATGACCCCGCAGCCCGACTCCAGCCTCTCCTTCGGGCATGAGCTTCCGCCGGAGGAATCCCCGGCGCCCGGCAAGGGGACCATCCGGGTCCTGCAGCTGTACCCGCGGGACATGAACATCTACGGCGACTGGGGCAACGCCCTGGTGCTGGCCCAGCGGCTGCGCTGGCACGGCTACACCCCTGAACTGCTCGAGTACAACGTCGGCGACGAGTTCCCGGCGGACGTCGACCTGATCGTGGGCGGCGGCGGGCAGGACAGCGGCCAGCTTGTTATCCAGGATGACCTGCTGTCCCGGGAGTCAGTGCTGAAGGCCCTGGCCGAGGACGGCACCCCCATGCTGGTGATCTGCGGCCTGTACCAGCTGTTCGGGAAGTTCTTCAAGACCCGGACGGGTTCCGTCATCCCGGGGATCGGCGTCCTGGATGTCGAAACCCACGGCACCGACCAGCGGCTGATCGGCAACGTGTCCGTGTCCTCCCCCGAGTTCGGTACCGTGCTGGGGTACGAGAACCACAGCGGCCAGACCACCCTGGGTCCGGGCGTCTCACCGTTGGGGACCACGGCCAAGGGCACCGGCAACAACAGCGACGACGGCCAGGAAGGTGCCCGCTACCGGAACATCGTGGCGAGCTACCTGCACGGATCCCTGCTGCCCAAGAACCCGGCGCTGGCGGACTTCCTCATCCGGACCGCCGTCGAACGCAAGTACGGCAGCTTCTCCCCCGGCACCCCGGACGACTCCTACGCCGTCCTCGCCCGCGAACACGCCGCCCGCCGCCCGCGCTGAGTCTGAACAGATTCCGGGGAGGAGCCGTTCACGATGATCCGGATTGACCGTGACAACCCGGGCCGGGCCGACGTCCAGGAGCTGCTGAACGAGCACCTCGCGGATATGTTCGCCACGTCGCCCGCGGAGAGTGTGCACGCCCTCGATTCCGACGCCCTCTCGGGCCCGGCCATCACCTTCTGGACCGCGCGCGAGGACTCCGAGGTGCTCGGCTGCGGGGCGCTGAAACTGCTTGCGCCCGGCGGGGCAGGGATCAGGCAGGGCGAAATTAAGTCGATGCGCACCGCGGCCCACGCCCGCGGCCGCGGCGTTGGCACCCTCCTGCTGAAGCACATCGTGGCCGAGGCCCGGCGTAGCGGTTACGGCCGGCTCTACCTTGAGACCGGAAGCCAGGAGTTCTTTGCTCCGGCACGGCGGCTGTACCAGCGGCACGGGTTCAGCATCTGCCCGCCCTTTGGCGACTACGGGGAGGACCCGAACAGCGTCTACATGACCCTGGCCCTGGACCCGATCCGCCCGTAGGACCCGGCCACCGCGGCCACCATATCGGCCCAGGCTCAACTGGGGCCCGGCCGAGCCTCAACTGCGGCCGGCATACTCCAGCACGTCGCGGGCGATGCGTCCGCTGGAGGCTGCCCGGAGATGGCCCTTCCCCTCGTACCAGACGAGGGTGCAGTCCGGGATCAGTCCGGCCGTTTCCTGCGCGACTTCGCGGGGGAAGAATCGGTCGTCGCCTCCGCAGATGAGCAGCACGGGCCGCCGGATCAGCGGGAGCACAGCGCGGGAATTGAAGGTCCTTTCGCCCTGCACCTCGGTGAGGACGTCCTGGGCCGGGAAATCGGCACCGCTCAGCATCCGGCGGCCGATCAGGGGTCCGATCAGCCGCCGTAACCACTTCACCCGCCGGCCCGGCAGCAGATACTCGGCGAAGACCGTCCCGGCGCCGCTTGTGTCCCCGCCGCCGAGGGCCGTGGCCAAGCGGGAATCGACGTCCTTGCCCCAGTCGCTCAACTCCGCCGCGGTGACCACCATGGCCATATGGCCGAAGGATTCGGGATGCCGGGCGGCCAGATACTGGCCTGCCATCCCGCCGAACGACTCCGCGACGACGACGTCGACCCGCCCGCCGAACTGCTCGGCGATCAGCTGCGCGTAGTCGTCCGCCATGTCGGCGATGGTGTGTTCCGGGGGCATCCCCCGGCGCCGGGTGACAACCCAGACGGCGTATCCGGCGCGGAGAAACTCATCAAACTGCCTCCGGAACATCCTGCGCAGCATCCCCTTGGGAACCGTGCTGCCGGGCCCGCCCGGGATGAAGAGGAGCGTCTTGGGGCCCTGACCCCAGCCCAGATATTCCATGCCGTTGGCGAAGGTCCCGTTCCGGGGCTGCCGGTCCGCCGTCGATACTTTGCCCACAAAGCCTCCCGTCCAGTCGCGACAGGAGCCGACCGTGAAGTCCCCCGCGTCACCACCACCGTATTAGCCGTCCGGTATCAGGACAAGATCGGCAGGCCCTCCGACGGTTCCGGTGCCTGGAAAATCCCGGCCAGGTGCCGGACGTCTGCCTCTTCAAGCCGGTGCGAGCCCGCCTCGCGCCGGCAGGCGCGTGCGACCGCCCGTTCGATCGACGTCTGCAACGGTGTCCGGACATAGTGAACGGCGACGGCGGCACCGGCGGCCTGTGCCTTGCCTGCCCAAACGGCACGCCGCTCGCGGCTCCACTGGTTCCAGTCGAGCACGACATCGGTGCCGGCCGACAGGATCTGCAGTGCTGTGTCCCAGATCAGGGACTTGCAGTCTTCAGCGAGCTCCGCGTAGTCCCCGGACGCGAAGTGGAGGTCCGGATACAGGCGCAGCATCCACTCGTCCAGGCTGAACCGTACGGCCGGCAGGCCGGTTTCCAGTTCCCTCGCCACGGTACTCTTCCCGGCACCGGGAAGACCGCACAGCAGGTGGACGGTCGGCTGCCCGGGCGCCGGCCGCCGTCGTTCCTCCAAGCCCTACCGTTCCTTGGTGATGAGCAGTTCGCGGGCGCCCGCAGCCGCGGCGCCCATCGACTCGACTACGGTCTTGGTGCGCTGGCGGGTGGCTGCGTCAGCCGCGGCACCGGCGCAGGGACCCTGCGGGGTGTCGGAGGCAGCGGAGCACCAGCGGTAGGGCCCGCGGACCATCACCGACGGCGCCCAGGCCAGGTCGGAGGCGGTCCATTTGCCGTTCGTGCCCTGGCTGAACTGCGCCCGGACCAGCAGGCCCTCATTGTTCACCACATAGTTTGGCGAGAGTTCGGTGATCGCGTTGCCCAGGCTGTACACAATCCAGGTGCCCTTGTACTTCTCGATCGGCTGCACCGAGTGCGTGTGGTGGCCGTAGATCATGGTGAACTGGCCGCTGTCCGCAAGGGCATGGGCGACGCCCGTCTGCTCGGCGTTGGGCACGCTCGAGTACTCATCGCCCGCATGCATGGCGCCGAGCACGATGTCGGCGCCCAGCTCCCGGGCTTTCTTCGCCTTCGCGATCATGACGTCGGCGTCGAGCATGTCCACTTGCCAGGCCGCCTCCGGGACAAGTCCGTTCAGACCGTACGTCGCATCGATGACGGCGATCTTTGCAGCCGCTGTCTGCACGATCATGATGTCCCGGGAGTCGGCCTCGGTCCGGTAGGAGCCGGTGTGGTGCAGCCCGGCGGCGTCCAGGGCATCCAGGGTGCGGACCAGCCCTGCTGTGCCGCGGTCAACCGTGTGGTTGCTCGCGGTGGTGCAGGCCTGGTAGCCCATCTGCTGGGCGGCCGTGATGATCTGCGGCGGAACGTTGAACGAGGGGTATGAGGAGAACGGCCCGGCGGGTCCGGCCACCGGGGTTTCCAGATGGCAGATCGCGAGGTCACTCTGCTCGATGTACTTGCGCTGCCCCTCAAGCATCGGCCCGAAGTCCAGCCCCTTCGTGCCCTGGGCCAGGGCGTCCGCGCGGCCCTGCTCCCACAGCTCGTCGTGGACCAGCATGTCCCCGGACACCAGCACCGAGGTGCAGCGGACGGCCTCGCAGGCCGGTCCCTTCCCCGGCGTCGGCGTCGGTGTTGGGGTCGGCGTCGGGGTCGTGGTGCCCGACGGCGACGATTCCGCCGTCGTCGATTCCGTCCCCTGCGGTGCCGCCTGCCCGGCAGTGCTCCCGCCGGCGCTCCCGGCGGCAGCCGAGGAGTCGGCCGCAGGGGATTCCGGGCCGGACCCGGTACCGCAGGAAGCCACGGAAGCGGCCAGGGAAAGCGCTGCGGCGGCGGCGAGGAGGCGTGCGCGCCGCCGGGGGGTGATGGTACTCATGGCGCCAATCCTACGGTGGCAGCCGTCACAACACGCTTAGCAGACCGTTGAGAACACCCCCGTTACATGAAAGAGTTATTTCATGACCAATCCCCTGATGAGCCCCAGCCCGCTGCCGTTCGGCCTCCCGCCGTTCGCGGACATCACCACCGAGCACTACGCCGAAGCCGTGGAGGCCGGCCTCGCCGAACACCTCGCTGAAATCCAGGCCATCGTGGACACACCGGAGCCTGCTTCTTTTGAAAACACCGTGCTGGCCATGGAGCGGTCCGGACAGCTCCTGCAGCGCGCGGCGGCGTCCTTCTTCACCCTCGTGTCCGCCGACGCCTCGGATGCCATCCGCGAACTCGAGACCACCCTGTCCCCGCAGTTCTCGGCCCACCAGGACGCCGTCTACCTCAACCGGCGGCTGTTCGAACGGTTCGCCACCGTCAACACGGACCAGCTCGATGCTGAATCCTCCCGCCTGGTGGATGAGTACCTCAAGGAGTTCCGCCAGTCCGGCATCCAGCTCGACGACGCCGGCCAAGAGCGGCTCAAGGCCATCAATTCCGAACTCTCCCGGCTCGGCACGGAGTTCGGCCAGCGGGTCAAGGAGGCGATGAAGTCCGCCGCCCTGCTGCTCGACGACGCCGCGGACCTCGCCGGGCTACCCGCCGACGATGTCGCCAGCGCCGCGGAAGCTGCCCGGACCGCCGGGCACGAGGGGAAGTTCCTGCTCACCCTCATCCAGCCCAGCAACCAGCCCGCCCTCGCCGCCCTGGAGAACCGGGACGTCCGCCGCCGCCTGTACGAGGCCTCCATCGGGCGCGGCAGCGACGGCAGCTCCCTCGATGTCCTGGACCTCGTCAAGGACACGGTCCGGCTCCGTGCCGAGAAGGCCACACTGTTGGGCTTCGCCAACTACGCCGAGCTCGTTGTGGACCAGCAGACGGCCCCGGACTTCGCCGCGGTGCAGACCATGATGAACCGGCTGGCACCGGCCGCGGTCCGCAATGCCGATGCCGAGGCCGAGGCGCTGGCCGAGGTTGCGGGCCACCCCCTCGAGGCCTGGGACTGGGCGTACTACTCTGCGAAGGTCAAGCGCGAACGGTACGCCGTGGACGAGCAGGCCCTGCGCCCCTATTTCGAGCTGGACCGCGTCCTGAACGACGGGGTGTTCTTCGCCGCCAACGCGCTCTACGGCATCACGTTCCACGAGCGCGGCGACCTCGCCGGCTACCACCCGGACGTCCGCGTCTGGGAGGTCCGCAACTCGGACGGCACCGAGCTGGGCCTGTTCCTGGGTGATTACTACACCCGCGAATCCAAGCGGGGCGGCGCCTGGATGAACTCGCTGGTGGAACAGTCCGGGCTGCTCAACACCCGGCCCGTGGTGATCAACAACCTCAACATCTCCAAGCCACCCGCCGGCGAACCCACGCTCCTGACCCTCGACGAGCTCCGCACCACGTTCCACGAGTTCGGCCACGCCCTGCACGGCCTGTTCTCCTCGGTCACCTACCCGCGTTTCTCCGGCACTTCGGTGCCGCGGGACTTTGTGGAGTACCCCTCGCAGGTGAACGAGATGTGGATCATGTGGCCGGAAGTCCTGGCCAACTACGCGCGCCACCACGCCACCGGAGAGGCGCTGCCGCAGGAGGTGGTGGACAAGCTCGACGCCGCGCAGCTGTGGGGCGAAGGCTTTGGCACCACCGAATACCTGGGCGCGGCGCTGCTGGACCTCGCCTGGCATGTGTTGGATGGTAGCGAAGTACCGGACGATGCCCTGGAATTCGAGGCGAAGGCACTCGCTGCGGCCGGCGTTGCGCACCACCTGATACCGCCGCGCTACCGCACCGGATACTTTCAGCACATCTTTGCCGGCGCCGGATACGCCGCAGGGTACTACTCCTACATCTGGAGCGAAGTGCTGGACGCCGAGACGGTCGAGTGGTTCAAGGACAACGGCGGCCTCACCCGGGCCAACGGCGACTTCTTCCGCGCCGAGCTCCTCTCCCGGGGCAACAGCCGCGATCCGCTGGATTCCTTCCGCGCCTTCCGCGGCCGCGACGCCGAACTCGAACCGCTGCTGAAGCGCCGCGGCCTCGACTAACCCGCATCCGTTGCTCCGTAGCCGCCCTTTTGGAGCCTCATAAGGGCAGCTACGGAGCAATCGACGGGAAACAACGACGGCGGCCGGCCACCTAAAAGGTGACCGGCCGCCGTCGTCGTTAGTGCTTTAGGTTAGTTACCAGCCGCGCTCGGCCAGGCGGTGCGGCTGCGGGATCTCATCCACGTTGATGCCGACCATGGCCTCGCCCAGGCCGCGGGAGGCCTTGGCGATCTCTTCCGGGTCGTCGAAGAAGGTGGTTGCCTTCACGACGGCGGCGGCGCGCTGGGCCGGGTTGCCGGACTTGAAGATGCCGGAGCCAACGAAGACGCCGTCGGCGCCGAGCTGCATCATCATGGCGGCGTCGGCCGGGGTGGCGATGCCGCCGGCGGTGAAGAGCACCACCGGGAGCTTGCCGGTGGTGGCAACTTCCTTGACCAGTTCGTACGGGGCCTGCAGTTCCTTGGCGGCGACGTAGAGCTCGTCCTCGGGCAGGGCGGCGAGCTTCTTGATCTCGGCGCGGATCTGGCGCATGTGGGTGGTGGCGTTGGAGACGTCGCCGGTGCCGGCCTCCCCCTTGGAGCGGATCATGGCCGCGCCTTCGTTGATCCGGCGCAGGGCCTCCCCCAGGTTGGTGGCGCCGCAGACGAAGGGAACTGTGAAGTTCCACTTGTCGATGTGGTTTGCGTAGTCGGCCGGGGTCAGGACCTCGGACTCGTCGATGTAGTCGACGCCGAGGGTCTGGATGACCTGGGCTTCGACGAAGTGGCCGATCCGGACCTTCGCCATGACCGGGATGGACACGGCGCCGATGATCGCTTCGATCATGTCCGGATCGGACATGCGGGACACGCCGCCCTGGGCGCGGATATCGGCGGGAACGCGTTCCAGCGCCATGACTGCGACGGCTCCGGCATCCTCAGCGATGCGGGCCTGCTCGACGTTGACGACGTCCATGATGACGCCGCCCTTGAGCATCTCCGCCATGCCGCGCTTGACGCGGTTGCTGCCCGTAACGCTCTTCGCGGACGCGCCGGCTTCGCTGCTTACATCAGGTGTAGACACAAAAACCCCTATGGGTAGATAGATGACCTCGCCGGAGCGCGGACGGCACACAAATGCCGCTTCGCACACACCGGATTACCGGATCCATTGGCCGGTAATGCTAATACTAGTCCCCCGCGCCACCGGCCTGAATTCCGGTTACACCCCGCGGAGCGCCTTGACGCGGGCGCTCAGGCGGCTTGTCCGGTTTCCGTGCCCTCGGTCTCGTCGAGCGACTGCCGGCGCACCGTGATGATCCTTTGAATGACCGTCACCAGGCTCGCCGCGGCCAGGAGGCAAAGCGTCGCGAACAGGACAACGGTTGGCAGTCCCAGGCCGGTCAAGCCGGTGACCACCAGGACGGACACCAGCCGCTCGGCGCGTTCGGCGATGCCCACGTTGGCCTGGAAGCCCAGCGCCTCGGCTTTGGCGCGGGCGTAGGACACCACCATGCCCAGCACCAGGCAGACGACGGCGGCAATCGCGATCGCGGCGTCGTCGCCCCCGGTGAAGAACCAGACCGCGACGCCGGCGAACAGCGCCCCGTCGGCCACCCGGTCCAGGGTGGAATCCAGGAAGTTGCCCCAGCGTCCGCCGCTTTTTTGCATCCGGGCCATGATTCCGTCGATGACGTCGGAAAAGATGAACGCGGTAATAAAGATCGTGCCCCACCAGAGCTGGCCGAGCGGATAGAACACCAGTGCGCCCACCACCACGCCGAGCGTTCCGACGATGGTCACCGCGTCCGGGGACACGCCGATCCGCAGCAGCCAGCGGGCAAGCGGGGAGAACAGCGCGGTGAAGAAACCGCGCGCATGCCTATTGAGCATCCGTTGCCCCGCCGCCCGCCGGACCCGCGCCGTTCACCTGCGGCCAGGCTTCCGCGACCTGCTGGCGGACCTCGCCCAGGGTCTGCGTGATGGCCTTGGTCTGGGCGATGATCGGGAAGAAGTTCCCGTCCCCGCCCCAGCGCGGCACCACATGCTGGTGCAGGTGCCCGGCGATCCCCGCGCCGCCGGTGACGCCCTGGTTCATGCCCAGGTTGAAACCGGTGGGGTTGGCGACCTTGCGCAGCACGCGCATGGCCGTCTGCGTCAGCTCGGCGAATTCCGCCGTTTCCTCCACGGTCAGGTCCGTGTAGTCGGGGATGTGCCGGTAGGGGCAGACCAGCAGGTGGCCCGGGTTGTACGGGAAGAGGTTGAGCACAACGTAGCTGGTCCGTCCGCGGTAGACGATCAATGAATCGTCATCCTCGCGTTCCGGCGCCACGCAGAACGGGCAGTCGTCCACGTTCTTGAACTGGTGCTGCCCGCCCTTGATGTACGCCATCCGGTGCGGAGTCCACAGGCGCTGGAACGCGTCCGGCACTCCGGCCAGGCCAAAGTCGTCGGTCACGCCGTCGTCCCCCGGATACTCCGGAGCGGCCCCTGCGGTGTCCTGCATGCTGGTTCTTCCCTGTCCGCTAGCTGGTCCGGTTGCGGACGGCGTCGACGATCCGCTGCACGGCCTCGGCCACCGGCACGCCGTTGTCCTGGCTGCCGTCACGGAAGCGGAAGGACACCGCGCCGGCGTCGGCGTCGTCTCCGCCTGCGATCAGCACGAACGGGATCTTGTCTTTGCTGGCGGTGCGGATCTTCTTCGGGAATCGGTCCGAGGAAATGTCCACTTCGGCGCGGATGCCCGCGGCCTTAAGCTGGCCCACGACGTCGAACATGTAGTCGTTGAACGCCTCGGCCACCGGGATGCCGACCACCTGTACGGGTGCCAGCCACGCCGGGAACGCGCCGGCGTAGTGCTCCGTGAGCACGCCCATGAACCGTTCCACGGAACCGAACAGTGCGCGGTGGATCATAACGGGCCGCTGGCGGGTGCCGTCCGCGGCCTGAAACTCGAGTTCGAAGCGCTCGGGCAGGTTGAAGTCCAGCTGGATGGTGGACATCTGCCAGGTGCGGCCGAGGGCGTCTTTTGCCTGGACGGAGATCTTAGGGCCGTAGAACGCGGCTCCGCCCGGATCCGGGATGAGTTCCAGTCCGGAGGCTTCGGCCACTTCGGCGAGGGTGCGGGTGGCTTCGTCCCAGGCGGCGTCGTCGCCGACGAACTTGTCCGGGTTCTTGGTGGAGAGTTCCAGGTAGAAGTCGTCCAGGCCGTAGTCCTTGAGCAGGCCCAGCACGAAGTTCAGCGTGCCGGTGAGCTCGTCCTTCATCTGCTCGCGGGTGCAGTAGATGTGGGCGTCGTCCTGGGTCATGCCGCGCACCCGGGTGAGGCCGTGCACCACGCCGGACTTCTCGTAGCGGTAGACGGAGCCGAATTCGAACAATCGCAGCGGGAGTTCGCGGTAGGACCGGCCGCGGGAGCGGAAGATGAGGTTGTGCATGGGGCAGTTCATCGGCTTCAGGTAGTAATCCTGGCCGGGCTTGCGGACGGTGCCGTCGTCGTTGAGTTCCGCGTCGATGTGCATCGCCGGGAACATGCCCTCTTTGTACCAGTCCAGGTGGCCGGAGACCTCGTAGAGGTGGCCCTTGGTGATGTGCGGTGTGTAGACGAACTCGTAGCCGGCGTCCACGTGGCGCTGGCGGGAGTAGTCCTCCATGGCCTTACGGATGATGCCGCCCTTGGGGTGGAACACCGGCAGGCCGGAGCCCAGTTCATCCGGGAAGGAGAACAGGTCCAGTTCCGCGCCGAGTTTGCGGTGGTCGCGGCGTTCGGCCTCGGCGATGCGCTCCTGGTAGGCCTTGAGGGCATCCTTGGTGGGCCAGGCGGTGCCGTAGATGCGCTGCAGCTGCTGGTTGTTCTGGTTGCCCAGCCAGTAGGCGGCAGAAGACCGGGTCAGGGCGAAGGCGTTGGAGATCAGCTTAGTGTTGGGCAGGTGCGGGCCGCGGCAGAGGTCGCACCAGATGCTGTCCCCGCTCTTGCGGTCCACGTTGTCGTAGATGGTGATGTCGCCGGCGCCGACCTCGACGTTGACGCCTTCGCCGGCGTCGGCTGCCTCGTTCTTTTTGCCGAGGAGTTCGAGCTTGTAGGGCTCGTTCTTCATCGCCTCGCGGGCCTCGTCCTCGGTGACCACGCGGCGGACGAACTTCTGGTTCTGGTTGATGATCTTCTGCATCATCTTTTCCAGGGTCTTCAGGTCCTCCGGCGTAAACGGTTCCTCGACGTCGAAGTCGAAGTAGAAGCCGTCGGTGATGTACGGGCCGATGCCAAGTTTGGCGTCCGGCCGCAGCTGCTGCACGGCCTGGGCCATGACGTGGGCCGTGGAGTGGCGCAGGACGTTGAGTCCGTCCGGGGAATCGATGGTGACGCCCTCAACCGTGGCGTCCTCCGGCAGCGGCTGGTCCAAGTCCTTCAGCTCGCCGTTGATGCGGGCCACAACGACGTCGCGGCGCTCAAAAAAGAGTTCCGCGCCGGTGGTCCCGGTAGTCACCTTGGTCTCTTCGCCATCGACGAGAAGGGTGATCTGCTGGGCATCTGACACGGGTGTCTCCTATTCAAAGTTAAGGCTTCGTAGCTTGTGGCGTACGGGGACCACAGCCAGCCTCGTCCATGCTATCGGTTTCTGAAGAGGCCAACCAACGCGCCGCTCAGCCTCCCAGCCCGGTGATGGCGAGGTTGCGGCTGATGCCGTCAAGGGGTCCCGGCGGCTGGAGTTCCGGGGAATCCGGGATGCCGGAGGCCGGGACCGGGAACGGCAGGGTCTCGGTGCGGCTCAGGTCCCAGGCCATGCTGGCGCTGATGCTGATCCCCCGCGGCCCGGTCCGCCGGGTGGTCCCCCGGATCAGCAGCAGCCGGGTGCCGAACAGCAGCGGGCCTGCCTGCTCCTGGGCTTCATGGAAGAAGACGGAGTCCACGCAGCCCGTGCCGTCGTCGATGCTGATGAACACCACGCGGCGGCCGCCCCGCATGGGCGGGGTCTGGGTGGCAACGCGGACCCCGGCCACCAGCACCTCAGTGCCGTTGCGCAACGCCAACAGCTTGTCCGCGGTGGTTACGCCAAGACGGTCCAGCAGCGGCCGGTGGCTGGCCATCAGGTGATCGCTGACGTCCACGGCCATGAGGTCCAGCTCGGCCCGGACGGTATCCACCAGGGTGGGTGCGGGCAGCACAGCCTTGAGGTTCTTCAGCTCGACGTCTCCCAGCGGCAGCGACAGCTGCCCGTCGATCACGTCGATGCCTTTCCGGTGTGGCCGGCTTTGCAGGGTCTGCAGGTGGTGGACCAAGTCCGCTCGATTGGCGGCCCCTCCGGATGCCCGGTGCAGGGAGTCAAACGCCCCCAGCTGGGCCAGCCGCTGGATGCTGGGTTTGCTCAGCCGGGACCTGGCACGCAGGTCCGCGAGCGAGTCGTAGGGCTGCCCTGCCACAATCCTTTTCAGCTCCGCCCCCGAGAGCCCGTAGATGCCGTTCAGGCTCAGCCGGATGCCCAGCTTGCCGCGGTCCGGCCCGGCGGCCACGCGTTCCACCCGGTACTCGGCCTGGCTCCGGTTGATGTCCAGGGGCAGGATGGGGATTCCCAGCCGCCGCGCCTCGGCGACGAGGAGCCGCTTGGGATACATGCCCGGATCGTGTTCCCACAGCCCGGCGAGGAATGCCTCCGGGTGGTGGGTCTTGAGCCAGGCCGACTGGTAGGTGGGCACGGCAAAAGCGGCGCCGTGGGCTTTGCAGAACCCGAAGCTGCCGAAGGCCTTGAGCGTCCCCCAGACCTTGTCCACCACTTCGGGGCTGTACCCCCGGGTACGGGCCTCCTTCCGGAAAAACTCCTCCACCCGGCCCTCCAGCGCGTCGTTGCCGAGAGCACGGCGGAATTCGTCCGCCCGCGCCAGCCCGCAGCTGGTCATAACGTCGAAAGTCTTCAGGATCTGTTCATGGAACACCGTGACGCCGTGCGTCTCCTTGAGGACGGGTTTGAGGTCCGGGTGCGGATAGAGCTCGGGGGCGAAGCCGTGGCGGTGCTCCAGGAAGGGCCGGACCATGTCCGATTTCATCGGCCCCGGGCGGAACAGCGAGATGTCGATGATGAGGTCGTTGAACTCCCGGGGCGCGAGTTTTCCGATGAGCTCCCGCTGCCCGGGGGATTCGATCTGGAAGCAGCCCAGGGTGTGGGTGCTGCGGATCAGCTCATAGGTGGGTTCGTCGTCGAGCGGGACGGCATTGAGGTCGATGCTGCCGTCCTCGGCGATGTAGTCCGGGCCTGTTCCGTCCGGCCCCACCGGGTGGGCGCCTGCGGCCACCACCTCGGCTTTGGAAGGATGCAGGCGGATAACCTCCCGGACGGCGAAGGCCATGGCACTTTGCATCCGGACGCCCAGGACATCGAGTTTCAGCATGCCCATGGGATCCATGTCGTGTTTGTCGAACTGGCTCATGGGCAGGCCCAGTCCGCTGGGCTGCACGGGCGTACGGTCCAGGAGCGTGGCGTCCCCCAGGATGACCCCGCAGGGGTGCATGGAGATATGGCGCGGCAGCCGGTCCAGCCGTTCGGTGAGGTCCACCAGCAGGTCCAGCTGCTGGTTCCCGCTGAAGTCGCGCTGCCCCACCCGGCCGGCGAATTCCTTCAGCTCGGGTTTCTCCTCAAGGGCTTCGCGGAAGTTCCGGGCCGAGAACCGCCACAGCTGTTTGGCGATGTCACCGATCTCCCCCTCCTCCATGCCCAAGGCGAGGCCGGCGTCGCGCACGGCACCGCGAGCGCGGTAGCCGTTCTGCATACTCATCAGCGTGACGCGCTCGGAGCCGAAGCGCTCAAAAATCTTCCGGTACACGTTGTGCCGTTCGGCGCTTTCGACGTCGATGTCGATGTCCGGCAGGGTGGCGCGGTCCCGGGAGAGGAAGCGCTCGAAGATGAGGTCGTGCTGCAGCGGGTTCACCTGGCTGACGTCGATCAGGTAGTTGACCAGGCTGGATGCCCCCGAACCGCGGGCCGCCGCCCGGACTCCCATGGCCTGGATCATCCGGGAAACCTCGGCCACGGTGAGGAAGTACGCGGCGAAGCCTAGGCTGTCGATAATCCTCAATTCGTGGTCCAGCCGTGAGCGTAGCTCCTCGGCGGGTTTGCCGGTGATCCCCGGGAACCGCCGGCTGATGCCCGCCTCGCAGCGCTGGGTGAGTTCCGCGAGCGCGTCCCCGGCGATGCCGATCACCGAGGCTTCCGGCACCACGGGCTGCTTCCAGCCCATGTCCGTCACCGGGTCCATCCGGCAGCGGTCCGCGAGCGCCCCGGTCTGTGCCATCAGGTTTTTCAGGTCAGCGGCGCCGTACCCTGCGGCGTGCATGATCTCCTTGCCGAGCTGAAGCATCTGCGCCGCGGATTTGAGCCAGGCCTGCCCATTGGGCTGCAGCAGAGGGGCTGCGGAAAGTTCGGGCAGGGATTTCAGGGTCCGGGCGGAATCCAGTACATCCGCGGTGGCCGCTCCGTCCTCGGCCACATACCGCACGGCGTTGCTCAGCACGGCCGGAACCCCGTGCTCGGCGGCGAGCTTGAGCATCCGCACGGCATGGGCGGTGCTGAGCGGCTCCCCGGGCGGGCTGAGCTGGCTGACCACCTCGGCGGCGACGGTCCCTGCCGGCATGGCGTCGAGCCAGCTTTTGAACAGGGTGCGGGGGCGCAGGTAGCGCCGCCCTCCCATGGCACGTCCGACGTCGGAGTCCGGTCCGATCAGCACGGTCAGCACCGGCTTGAGGGTTTCCGGGTGCACGGTACGGGAGGCCAGCTCGGCCCGGGTGACGGCGACGGGCACCGCTCCCCCGGCCTTTCCCGTGGTGCGGGCATGCGCATCAGAGATCAGCCGGCACAGCGCACGGTAGCCGGCGCCGTTGTTGTGCCCGTGGGCCAGCACAACGACGCGTCCCCCCACCTGGGTGCGGTGATCGCCGTCGTCGTCAAAGACCGCCAGGTCCACTCCGACAACCGGGTCCAGCCCGGCCGCCATGCAGGCCTTCAGGTGCTTGACCGTTCCATAGAGGCCGTCGCGGTCCGTGCATGCGAGCGCTGTGGCCCCGTCCGCGGCGGCAGCGGCGGCCAGTTCCTCCGGCCAGGAGACCCCGTAATGGGCGCTGAAGGCCGTGGAGACATGGAGATGCGTGAAGCTCATGCCGATTCGGACTTCCGGGACGGCAGCAGGGCGTCATGGATCCGCAGCAGGCGCCAGCGTCCGCTGCCGACATGTCGGGTGAGGTCCAGGGTGAGGCTTTCCGGGCCGGGCGAATCTGCCCTGTGCTCCTGAACCTGCACCTGGACACGCCAGATCTCATGGTCCACGAGGCCGGGGCCGCTCCCCAGCGGAGCCCTTCGCTCCTCCGCCCACCATTGCCGCCGCTCATACCAGCGGACCGGTTCGGCGCAGATGGTGTAGTGGCGGCCCGCCCAGTCAAGGTTGAGGGGCTGGCCTGAGGGTGCGCACACGACGTCCACCGACTCGCTGAACATGCCCATCGCGCCTCCCGGACCACACCGTGTGTAAGAACCATCTGGCCTAAAAGGCCAGGAACTATTCGAACATGTATTCGAATAGTTCCAGTCTACGACGGTGCCGGTGCAAAACCTAGATCAGGGGTGGACGGACGCAGGCACAGGTAGCAGGATTGATCCATGAGCTCCCATAACGCACTTCTGAAGAACGTCAGCATCGCCGCCGAGGACACGTCCTTGGTGGCGAAGTTCGATATAGACGGAAACATCCCCGGCCAGGGCGCCTACGTGGTGGGGCTCGTCGCAGCAACCCCGGATCATTCCCACCAACGGCGAATGGGAATCGAGTTCATGAACGGGGAGGCCGTGTCCTTCTACTGCTTCAGCCATGACGGCACGGAGGAGAACTTTGATCTCAAGGGTGTGGAGCACTCAGGCAGCACCATCACCGGGTACTTTCCCATCAGCACCATCATGGGCCTGACCAAGGGGCACCTCATGACGGCCTTCAGCGACTGCGACGGCCGCGAGTACCAGGCGAATGTCCCGGTGGAGGAAGCCCTCTAGGCCGCCGAGCCCTAGGAGCTGGCTTTGTAGACTTCCAGCTCGAGCGTGATGAACGCGTCGATCATGGCCCGGTAGGTCTTCTCAATGAGCTCGACGTCGATGTCCTTCTGTTCCGCCGTGGCGCGGACGTGTTCGATGACCCGTTCCACGCGCCCGGGGGCGCGGACCTCGGCGCTATCGGCCTTGAGGGTTCCGGCGATCCGGATCAGGCGCTCGCGGCGGCCGATCAGCGACACGATCTGCTCATCCACCTCGTCCACGGCCACCCGCACAGCGGCGAGCTGCTCCCGGTCGGCCTTGGCAGCTTTTTCATCCTGGTGATTTGTGGACATGTGCATGACAGTATCGAATGATGCAGCCACGAGTCGATTTAATTTCACTGGGTGTCCGCAGTGTTGACGCCTCCCGCAGTTTCTATGTAGATGGCCTGGGCTGGCCCGTTCACCGGGAAGTCCGGGGCGAGGTCCTGTTCATCCAGGCCAATCACGGCCTGCTCCTCTCGCTCTGGGACGCCGGGCATATGCAGGCCGAAGCCGCCACCGATCCCCCGGCCGGCGTTCCCACCATCACGCTGAGCCACAACCTCGGCAGCACGGCTGAGGTCGACTGGGTGATGGCGGAAGCCGAGTCGGCCGGCGCGGCCATCATCGCAGCGCCGAAGACCCAGCCCTGGGGCGGCTACACCGGATATTTCGCCGACCCGGACGGCTACCGCTGGGAGGTTGCCTTCAACCCCAGCTGGACGGTCGACGGCGGCGGGAAAGTGACGCTCTGACGTTCCTAACCAAGGGACACAGACAACCTGCGCTCAAACAACGGCGGGTCAAAGCGGGCATCCTCTTTGGTGGTGCCGTCCTGGCACCAGCCATGCCTTTCGTAGAAACGGATGGCGCGGCTATTGCCGTCCGCGACCCAGAGATACGCGCGGTGATACCCCATGGAGCGAAGCCCCTCCACGGACGCCAGGAACAGCGCAGACCCCAAGCCCCGGGACCAATAGTCCGGATGCAGATTCAATGCGTGGAGTTCCCCGGTGCCCTCGGGAACGTCATCACGCGGCACCCCGAATCCGGACCAGCCCACTGTCGACCCGCTGGCGGTCAGCGCAAGACGGCGAACATCCACATCGGGAGCCCCCAGAATCCTGGTCCAACCCCGCGTAAGCTGTTCGACATTCAGGCCGGCGAGGTAACCCTCGTCAAGAACGCCCGCGTAGGCCGCACGCCAGGCCAGAACCTGGGAGGAGGCAAAGTCCCGGGCGTCGCCGGGGACGGCTTCGCGGATCGAAAAATCAATAGTCACCAAGTCAGGATTCCACTTCCCGGTTGATTCGGGTCGGATCTATCACAGCAAATATGCGGACTGCACCGCGTGGCCAAGGGCACAAAGGCCCTGTTGAGGTGTTTGCCGGCGACGCTAACGTGACTTGGAGTACACGGCGGCACGCTATTCGAGCCGGTGTGCGGAGAGCTGTGAAGCACGGATGTGCTCTGCAGCTCTCCACAGTTTTGCACCGCCACAGCCCTGTCCCGGCACCAGCCCCACAAGCTATCGCCGCGCCAACCCCGCTAGAAGAGGCTCCCCACCGGCTCGATCAGTTCCGGGGAGTCGTTCTTGACGTTCCCGACGGCGGTGCCGACCGCGTCGATCGTCCAGCCCTCCGCGACGTCGTGCGCGCCGGCCCGGACCAGGTCCACGAGTCCGGCGGCATCGTCGGCCTGCGGGTCCAACCACGCCTGCATCGTCTCCCGGTCCATCGGCAGCGGCACCCGGTCGTGCAGGGCGGTGAGTTCGGCCAGCATTCCGCCGGCGTAGCCCTCCGGCGGCGAGTCGGTGGTCATGATCGACGTCGAAAGCAGCCAGCGCGCCGGGTCGTCCTCGGCTTTGGACGGGTCCTTCCACCATTCATAGAGCCCCGCGAAGACAATCGGGTGCCCGTCCCGCGGGTGCACGTAATACGGCTGCTTGCCGCGCCCTTCGCCCTTCCATTCGTAGTAGCCGTCGGCGGGGACGGCACAGCGACGGGCGCGGGTGGCCTTCCGAAAGGCCGGCTTCTCCAGCACACTCTCGCTGCGGGCGTTGATCATCTTCGAGCCGATCCCCGGGTCCTTGGCCCAGGACGGCACCAGTCCCCAGCGCGCGATATGCAGCTGCCGGACCGGTTCCCCCTCCACCAGCCGTTCCAGCAGGATCGGCACGTCCGCCGTCGGGGCCACATTCCACGACGGCGGGATCGCGATCTCCTCCTCGAGCCCGGCGTCGAATTCTGCCAGCAGGTCCCCGACGGCCCGGGCCATCACGTAGCGTCCACACATGGCACCAGCATGCCACCCGGTTCACCCGCGGGCCAGCGGCGGCCGTACTCCGGCCGCCGCTGCGGATCATGCGCCGTCGAGCGAAACCACGATCTTGCCGCGGGTGTGACCGTCCATGTTGAGCCGGAAGGCCTCCGCAGCCTGCTCCAGCGGGAAGGTCCGGGCGATCTCGACCCGGATGTTGTGCTCATCGACCAGCCCGGCGAGCGCCCGCAGGTCGGCGCCGACGGGGTTCACCCACATCCAGGTGCCCCCATGCTCCTCCACCTCGCTGTCGGCAATGGACGCGTGCCTGCCGTCCGCGGCCAGGACAGCCAGGGTGGCTTCGAGGTTCCCGCCCGCGAAGTCCGCCACAACTTCGACGCCGCCGGGGCGAAGGTCGCGCACCCGCTCCGCGAGCCCTTCGCCATAACTGACCGGCTCGGCGCCGAGCGAGCGCAGGAAGTCGTGGTTCTTTTCCGAGGCGGTCGCAATTACCCGGGCACCGAGCGCCGTGGCGATTTGGATCCCCAGGGAGCCCACACCGCCGGCGCCACCATGGATCAGCACGGTCTCACCCGGCGCCAGGCCCAGACGGGTGAGCACCTGGTAGGCCGTCAGCCCGGCCAGGGGAAGGCCGGCTGATTCGTCCCATCCAAGGGAAGCGGGTTTCCGGGCCAGCAGCCGCTCCGGCAGCGCAATGTATTCTGCAAAGCTTCCGCCGTGGACGTAGTCCTTCCGTCCGTAGGCGATGACCTCGTCGCCGGGCCTGAACTGCGGCGCGTCTATCCCGACCGATTCGACCAGGCCGGCCACATCCCACCCGGGGATTGCCGGGAACTGCAGGTCCATGACCTGATCCAGATAGCCGGCCATGATTTTCCAGTCGACCGGGTTCACCGCGGCCGCCTTGACTTTCACAAGGACCATGCCCGGGCCGACCTTGGGCAGCGGCTGCTCCGTGACTTCCAGCACGTCGGGACTGCCGTATTCGCTGTACGTTATGGCTTTCATACAGGCAAGAACCGGGAGTTCCGGAGCGCTATTCCCGACCGCCTGCTCTGCAGGGATGGCTGTGCGGGAATAGCGGCCCGCGGGTTACGGTTATTGAGAGTGACGTATGAATTGTGCCGGCTGCTTTTGCCGGCAACGGCGCAGGCAGCGCGCGCCGCCTATCAGTTAAAGGAGAACTTCGTGGACTTCACCCCCGAATCCGGCACCATCACCATGTTTTCGACCACCTGGTGCGGCTACTGCAACCGCCTGAAGAAGCAGCTGGACGCCCAGGGCATCGGGTACACCGAGATCAACATCGAAGAAGTTGAGGGCACCGCAGATCTCGTGGAGAAGCTCAACGGCGGCAACCGCACCGTGCCCACCGTGCTGTTCCCGGACGGCACCGCGGCCACCAACCCCTCCGCGGCAGAGGTCAAGAGCCGCCTCGCGGCCTAAGGCCATTTTATGAACCGACAACGACGACGGCGCGGCCCACCTGAGGGGCCGCGCCGTCGTCCGTTGTGCAAGCATGTTGTGGGGATACCCGTGATCTAAGCAGAGGAGCTCTTTCCCATGGTCCATAAAGTCAAAGGCGCTGTAGTCCGCGCCAAGAATGCCGATGTCACGCTGGAGACCATCCTGGTGCCGGACCCCGGACCGGGCGAGGCGCTGGTGGACATCATCACCTGCGGTGTCTGCCACACCGACCTGCATTACAAGCAGGGCGCCATCAATGACGACTTCCCGTTCCTGCTCGGCCACGAGGCCACGGGTGTGGTCAGCGCCGTGGGCCCGGACGTCACTGAGGTGGCCCCCGGCGACCGCGTCGTGCTGAACTGGCGCGCTGTCTGCGGGGAATGCCGTGCCTGCGCCAAGGGACAGCCGCAGTACTGCTTCAACACCCACAACGCCACCCAGAAGATGACGCTCGAGGACGGCACTGAACTCAGCGCGGCGCTCGGCATCGGCGCCTTCGCCGAAAAGACCCTCGTCGCCGCAGGTCAGTGCACCAAGGTGGACCCCGAGGCTGACCCGGCCGCCGTCGGCCTGCTCGGCTGCGGCGTGATGGCCGGCATCGGCGCGGCCATCAACACCGGAAACGTCAAGCGTGGCGATTCCGTCGCCGTCATCGGCTGCGGCGGCGTGGGCGTGGCGGCCGTCGCCGGCGCAGCGCTCGCGGGGGCCACCACCGTGATCGCCGTCGATATCGACCCGAAGAAGCTCGACCGCGCCAAGGACCTCGGCGCCACGCACACCGTGGACTCCTCCGCCGTCGACCCCGTGGAGGCGATCCGCGAACTGACCGGCGGCTTCGGCGCGGACGTGGTGATCGACGCCGTCGGCCGTCCCGAGACGTACAAGCAGGCGTTCTACGCCCGCGACCTCGCCGGCACGGTGGTTCTGGTCGGTGTCCCCAGCCCCGAGATGACCCTGGACCTGCCGCTGCTGGATGTCTTCGGCCGGGGAGGTGCGCTCAAGTCCTCCTGGTACGGCGACTGCCTCCCCTCGCGCGACTTCCCCATGCTGATCGACCTCTACCGGCAGGGCAAGCTGGACCTGGACGCGTTTGTCACGGAGCGGATCACGATCGACCAGATCGAGGAAGCCTTCGACAAAATGCACTCCGGCTCGGTGCTCCGCTCGGTGGTGGAACTGTGAGCGTCCGCGTGGACGGGCTCCGGATCGACCGGCTGGTCACCTCGGGCACGTTCTCGCTCGACGGCGGCACCTGGGATGTCGACAACAATGTCTGGATCGTGGGCAACGACGCGGAATGCCTCGTGATTGACCCGGCCCACGACGCCGGCGCCATCGAGGCAGCCGTTGCCGGACGGACCGTCACCGCCATCCTGCTGACCCACGGCCACGATGACCACATCGCCGCCGTCGGTGATTTCCGCAAGCGCGTCAACGCTCCGGTGTACCTCAACCGCGAGGACTGGATGCTCTGGGAACGCGTGTTCCCGGGAACCGAACCGGACCACGCGATCGAGGACGGCGACACGTTCGACGTCGCCGGTGCCCGGCTCCAGGCGCTGCACACACCGGGGCACTCCCCCGGCTCCATGTGCTTCTCCCTGGCCACCGAGGGCACCGTCTTCAGCGGCGACACCCTGTTCCAGGGCGGCCCCGGCGCCACGGGCCGGTCCTACAGCGACTTCCCCACCATCATCGAGTCCATCAGAAGCCGGCTGCTGACGCTCCCGGGGGACACCGTGGTGCGGACCGGTCACGGCGACCCGACGACGATCGGCGCCGAGGCGCCGCACCTGGAGGAATGGATCGCCCGGGGCCACTAGGCTTCCGCGGTTACCACCGGGCCAATGGGCAAGGCCGGGCACCTCGTGTGCCCGGCCTTATTCATCGCCGGCTTAGCCGAGCAGGCTGCCGAAGTCGCCGTACTCCAAGGCGGCGTAGCGGGCGTAGGTGCCGGTCACGGCGGCCTCAATGGCGTCCACGTCAAGGCGCGGGACGAGGTCGTTGACGGCGCCCGCCGTCGCCGGATCCCAGTCCAGGCCCAGCGCGGCGTAGCTGGCCTCAAGCACCGCGCGGATCGGGGCCGAGTTCTCCACCACGATGACGGAGCTGAAGAGCCAGCCGCCGGCCACCACCCGCTGGGCCGTGCCGATCAGCTTGAGCTGGTGCTGCGGAACCGCCGGGTCCTGGCCGTGGACGCTGAATTCGCCGGGGCAGTACTCACCGGGGATCTCCCCCACCGCGGCGTCCACGCCGGCGCTCCGGAGGGCGTGGGCCAGCAGCTCACCGAAGAAGGAGAAGCGCCCCTTGGCCCCGGCGATCGCGTCCCGGTCCGGTTCCAGGTGATCGATCACCAGGGTCCCTTCGTGGTACGCGGCAGCGCGGCCGCCGGCCTTGCGGACCAGCGGTTCGAAGCCAAGTTCGCGGCAGGCCTGCGCCGCGGCGTCGAAGCCCGGCAGGTGCGTGTCCCGCTGGCCGAACGCCACGGTGGGTGCCGGCCGGTAGAACCGGAGCATCGGCCCCACTTCGCCGGTTTTGACCTTCCGCAGGAGTTCCAGGGCAAGGTCCAGGTCCTCTGCCGCGCCCAGGGAGGCCTCCTGCCGGAAAATGGTCAGCGTCCGTGGTGCCACCGCGGCCTCCGGCATGTTGTTATGCTCCCTTATGGTCATCTTGGAATTCCTCGTCGTAGCCGCCGCGTTCGCCGTCATCGATTCCGTCTGGCTCAAGTCGATGAGCAAGTTCTACCGGAACCATCTGGGGCACCTCATGGCGGACAAGCCCAATCTAGGGTACGCCGTCGCCTTCTACGTCCTGTACATCGCAGGAATCGTCTTCTTCGCCCTCCAGCCCGCGCTCGACGGCGGCAGCTGGCTCACGGCGCTCGGTTACGGTGCCGCACTGGGCACCTTCGCCTACGCCACCTACGACCTCACCAATGCGGCCACCCTGAAGAACTGGCCGCTCATCATTGTGGTGGCGGACATCGCCTGGGGCGCCGTGCTGACGGGCCTGTCAACCGTGGTGGGCTGGCTCGTCTTCCACTAACAGCAGGTGAGGTCACCCGGTGCGGATGAGGCGCCGCACCCCACCGGAGGCACAGACTGGAGCTGCTGCGGTCCATCGGATCGCCTTGTACCCAACAAGAACGGAGGCTTCAGCATGGCTGAGACATTGGATGAACTAGGGCCCGTGGACTGGATCGTCGTGGAGTTCCCAGGGCCGAATTTCGGCGACGGCCAGATCGCACCGTTCCTGGACGACCTGGTTAAGCGTGAGCTCGTCAGGGTGCTCGACATGGTGTTCCTGAGGAAGACCGAGGACGGCACGCTGGAGACGGCAGAGATCTCCGACCTCGAAGAGGGCCAGCTCGGCGAAGTGCGCATGGCCGAGGCCGAACTGGCCATGGTGCTCTCGGAGCAGGACGTCATGGACCTGGCCGCCACCATTGAGCCCGGCCACTCGGCCGCAGTGCTCGTCTGGGAGAACCTGTGGGCGGCCCCGTTCGGTTCGGCCATCCGCAAGGCCGGGGGCCAGCTCGTGGCCAGCGGCCGGATCCCGACCCAGGCCGTCATCGCCGCCTTCGAGGCGGACGCCGAAGCCGAGCCCGAAGCACTGAAGGAAGGAAGCTGACATGCCACTTGCAGCACGACGCAGGCGCCGGACCGCCGCCGCCGTTGGCGGAGCAATAGTCGTCGCCCATGGGATTAACCGTCGTGGCGACCGCCGGGAGGACCGGCGGGACGACCGCGGCGACCGGCGGGACGACCGCCGCGACCGTCGCGACTGACCAATGCGGCTGACCGCCGCGACGGATATTCGGTGCCGGATCCTGGCACCCTCAAGTGCGCATGACCCCCCCGGGGGTCATGCGCACTTCATTTAAGCGTCCTGCCCTAGGACTTCCGGAGCGTCAGGATCTGCTCGGCGCGGCCGAACGGGCCCTGGAGGTCATGCAGCACCGTCGATGTCAGGCCGATTCCGTCCGTGCCGAAGGAGACCTCGTTGTCCAGCCCCAGCCATTCGCCTTCGGGGCGACGGTACATGTGCACTTGAAGGTCCAGGTTGGGGAAGGCGTAGCTGCCCTTGCCGGGCGGAACCCGGGCGGCGATCCCGTTGGCGGTGTCCACCAGCCCGACCAGACGGGACAGGTCGCTGCTGTCCTTCCGGTCCGTCAGCGGGTGTTCCGTGTGCAGCCAGACCGTCCCTGAACCCGCGCGGTGCCCGTCGGCAATCCGCATTTCCAGCGAAGCGATGTAGCCGCCCGGCCAGATGCTCGCGCCGTCATACGGTTCGCAGTCCTGCGGCGCGGGAATCCGCGGGTCCTCGAACGCCGCGATGGCGGCCGTGTCGGACATGATCATCCGCCAGGCAGTGGCGCGGATGGCGACGCGCCCCTGCGCGACCAGTTCGGCCTGCACCAGCTCGATGGTCCGGCCCGGGCGGAGCGTTGCGGTGACCACCTCGAACTCGCCGCCGGGGATCAGCCCGAGGATCTCGTAGCTCAGGCGTGCCATCCGCATGTCATCCCGCGGTTCGTGCCGCTCCAGGCACTCCGCCATGATGCCGGAGGCAGGGGCCATGTGCTGTTCGTGCTCGTTCCAGGCCCCCTGGGCGTGGATCGTGGAGCGGAAACGCCCGCCGCCCAGCACCTCGTAGTAGAAATCGCCGTCGGCTAGCACCGGTAGTTCCGCAGTCGTCAATGTCTGCCCTTTCGCGTGGCTGTTAATCCCAGAACACACTATCGCCTGCGCGCCCGCCACGGGCCGGGTTGCGATAGCCGCGCCTCATATTCCAGCCGTGGTCCCGGCGCAGCTCCCGCCAACATGGGGTGCCACCCGGACCAGCGGCGTTTGTTCCCACGCGTTCGGCCGGACTGGGTAGACTCGGAATCAGACTGTCCGCAACTATCCACCGAAGAGGTGCTCCCCTGATTCGAGTCATCAGCTACAACCTGCGTAAGCACCATGCCAGCGGTGAGCTGGTTGATCTGGCCCGCGATTTTGAGATTGATGCCTTGTGTCTGCAGGAGTGCGACACCAACGACCTGCCGGACACGATTGGCGATCTGCACCTTGCAGACGCGACCAAGGGCAACCGGCTGGGGCTGGCGATCTATTACCGGATGGACCGGTTCAGGGCGTTCGAAACGAAAACCTTCGCCTTGAAGAAGTCGCTGCATGACCGGGTCCTGTCCCCCGCCCACGAGCGGCTCATCGGCACCCGGGTGATCGATAACGAGACGGACCATGACCTCGTCATCGCGTCATTCCACGCGGCCCCGCTCACGGCGTCCAACTCGCTCCGGCGGAACCAGATCCACGCCGCGCATGCGGAACTGATGAGCATGGGCGGCGGCCTGATGTCGCTGATGGTGGGCGATTTCAACTACCCGTTCTTCACCAAGAACCTCACGGCCCAAATGAAGGACGCCGGCTACGACCTGACGCTCAGCGACCGGCGTACCTATACGCGGTACAAGGTGTTCAAGGGCCACTTTGACTTCGCCACGTCTCAGGGCCTCAACATCGAGAGCGTGGAGACCCTGCCGCGCGGGGCATCGGACCATCTGCCCATCCTCATTTCGGCGGAGTACGGCCAGGACGCTCCCGCGGCCGACGCTGAATCCCCAGCCGCGTAGCCAAGAGCCACCGTGCGCCGAGCCTGGACACCAACCCTCCCGCCGGGCCTGAGGATGGTGCGGGACTATGAGCGTCCATGGCTGAAATCCGATCTTGCCTCCGGGGCGGCCCTCAGCGCGTTCCTCATTCCGGCGGGCATGGCGTATGCCGAGGCAGCGGGGCTTCCGGCGGTCACGGGACTCTACGCCTCGGTTATCCCCCTGCTCGCGTACGCAGTGTTCGGCCCCTCCCGTGTCCTGATCATCGGCCCTGACTCCAGCCTCGCGCCCATGATCGCGGCCGCCATCCTGCCTCTTGCCGCCATGAATCCGGACCGCGCGGTGGCCCTCGCCGGCGTGCTGGCGCTGATCATCGGCGCCCTGCTCCTGGCCGGCAGGGTCTTCAAATTGGGCTTCGTCACCGGGCTGTTGTCCAAGCCCATCCGGGTGGGCTACCTCAACGGGATCGCGCTGGTCATTATGGTGAGCCAGTTGCCTAAGTTGCTCGGCATTCCGACCCCCGCCGGCTCACTGGTCAACAGCGCTGCCGGCACCGCGCAGGCTGTCGTCCAGGGTGCCATCAATCCCCTCGCTTTACTGTTTGGCGCCGGCACCATCGCCGTGATCGTTGTGTGCCGTTTCCTGCCGTGGAAGCTCCCGGGCGTGCTGATCGCCGTCGTCGGGGCCTCGGCGGTGACGTTCGTCCTGAACCTGACGACGGCGCTCCCCACCGTGGGTGCCCTGCCCTCCGGCCTGCCCGCGCCCGCCCTCGGCGGAATCAGCGTGGACGACGTCGTCGCGCTGCTGGGCCCGGCTGCCGGCATCGCCCTGATTGCCTTTGCGGACACGTCGGTCCTCTCCAAGAGCTTCGCTGCCCGGAGCGGCGTCCAGGTGGACGGGAACCAGGAAATGGGTGCCCTCGGCGTGGCGAACGTGGCCAGCGGCTTCTTTGGCGGCTTTCCGATTTCCGGCAGCACCTCGCGGACCCCGATCGCCCTCGAGGCGGGTGCCAAGAGCCCCCTGAGCGGAGCTATTGCCGCTGCCCTGGTGGTGCTGTTTATGGTTGCGGCGCCCGGCGTCACCACCTTCCTGCCTTCCAGTGTCCTGGCCGGCGTCGTCATGGTTGCCGCGGCGTCGATCCTCGATGTGAAGACGCTCCGCCGGCTCCTCAGGATGAGCCGGACCGAGGCCGCCCTGCTGGTGGCCACGTTCCTGGGCGTCGCGTTTGTGGGTGTGCTCGAAGGCATCGTGGTTGCTATCGGCCTGTCACTGATTGCCTTTGTGCTCCGCGCACTGGACCCGTACCGCACCGAGCTGGGCAGCGTCGGCGACGTCCCCGGCTACCACGACCTGGGCCGGCACCCCGAGGGGCAGCGCGTCCCCGGACTCGTGATCGCACGGTTCGATGCCCCGCTCTTCTTTGCCAACGGGGCCGTCTTCACCGAACACATCCGCTCGCTCGTGGCCGGCGCCCCGGAACCGGTGCGGTGGGTAATCGTGGCGTCCGAGGCGATTACCGGCCTGGACACCACTGCGCTGGATGACCTGGTGGCCCTCGATGATGAGCTGGCGAAGCGCGGGATCAGCCTGGTGTTCGCCGAGATGAAGGGGCCCATCAAGGACCGCCTGATCCGGTTCGGCGTCAGCAGCAGGTTTGGCCCGGACCACTTCTTCCCCACTGTCACCAATGCGGTGCGGAGCTTCAAAAGGACCTTCGACCTGGACTAGGGCGCGGTTCCGGCCCCTCAGCCCCGGAGCGGAATCACGTCGATCCTGCCGTCGGGCCCGACGGTCACCAGCACCTGCCGCCCGGTCACGCCCTCCAGCTTCCCGGCGAGTTCCGCGGCCAGCCTGCCGGCGTCGGCACCCGCGCCCGGCCCGACGTCGGCGCGCCGCCACACCGTCACACTGGCACCGGTGGTGTCCTCGATGACCCGGTGCAGCGGTGCCGGATCGGCGCCGGTGACCAGGACGACGTGGCCGACGGTCGGCCTCCGGACGGGCTGGGCGGCCGTGGTGACGGCACGCTCGTGGCGCCACACCGCGAAGTGGTATCCGGCGACGAGGCCGGTGGCGACCAGCAACCCGAGCGGGGCCCGGATCCTGTCCACCACGCTGCCGCCCGAGACGTCGCCCAGGAAGTACTCGAACATCCGGTAGCCGATGACCAGCAGGGTGATTACGGCGACCACGGCGCTGAGACCGAACACCACAATCAGGTAGATCCGCCGCGCATTCTGCCAGTTCCCGGAACCGCCGGCAGGACCGGACGCCCCCGCGGGACTCTTCTCCAGGGGTTTCCACGTGAGCCACCAGACCACTCCGCCCACCAGGAGCGAGCTGATGCCGCCGAGCAGGAGGGTACGCGCTCCGGAGCCCGCAAGCGGGGAGGCCATCATGGCGAGGGCCGCGTTCACGATCACGCCGATCCCGGAGGCAGCGGCCACCAGCGCGACGCCGGACGTCACCAGCCGGCTCCCCTGCCGGATGGCTTCGGAACTGTCGCGGGCCAGCCCGCGGTGGTACACCCAGACCAGGGACCCGATCGCTGCGGCGGCGATCGCCGGCGCCAGCGGCTCCAGCAGTTGGTCCATCGGTTCAGTGCGGTCGAAGGCGAGACGCAGCAGGACGAACAAGGTAACACCCGCCCCGCCAAGGGTCAGCACGCCGGCGCCCAGGACCCCGACGGCGATGAGGCCCACGCTGGCGAGATCGCCGCGCAGCCGCCGCCCGCCGTCGTGCTTCCAGTGCCACCACCAGACCAGCCCGCCGCCCACAGCCCAGGCGAGGGACTGCAAAGTGGACACCCACCAGGGCTTCCCCACCGTCGCGGCGGCCAGCGCCCCCCGGAGGGCGGCGTCGAGCAGGGTCGACAGGGCGGTCACGGCCCCGCTGACCCCTATCACCAGCCCGATGTAGCTGCCCAGCACCGTAGGGACGTCCAACAGGTCCAGCGGCCGCCTGCGGGGATGCCGCCACATCCAGCGGTGCCAGGCCCAGACGGCGGCCCAGACCACGCCGGTGGCCAGGGACAGGCGCCATTGCAGCGACTGGCCGCCGATCAACGTGGCCACCGTACTCAGCAGGTTGCTCGTCGCCAGCACCAGGGCCAGCACGTACATCCCCGCCACATACAGGCCCCAGCCGATGGACGCGCGTTCTGTTTCGTCGTCCAGGCGCCGCCAGACCACCCACCAGAGCAGCGCTGCGAGCGGTCCTCCGATCAGGGCGAACGCCAACGAGCGCGCCAGCCCGGCCACATCCCCGGTGGCCAGCTCGGTGCCCCCGGCCAGGAGCCGGCCCAGCAGCCCGCTGAGTCCGACGGCGGCGATCACCACGAGGGCGAAGAGCAGCAGGTAGGTGATGAGGCGGCGGACGGTCCGCTGGGCCGAGCCCACGACGGATTCAGCGGTCATCGCTTCACCGCCGGATTCGGGCACACCGTCAGCTGCCAGGGGGCGCTGTCGATCAGCCACTTGTCCCCTGTCTTGACCAGGTCAAAGACGTCCTCCATCTGGTACTCGGCGCTCCCGAACGGCCCGCCGGCCTCGGAGACGGTGATCAGCACCTTGACGTCCGCGGACGCGGGGCGTTCGGTGGTTGAGACGAGGGTGACGCGGAGATTGTCTGCGGCGGCCGGTTCCAGGTTGTTGCAGCGGCTCTTGGCGGCGTCGGTGAGGTAGGCGGCCGCGGCGGCCTCGTCCCCGGCGATCACGGCGGCGGAGTATCGCTGGACCACGCCGGCAGGTGTGGCCTCATCCACAGGCGCGGGCTCCCCCCGGGTGAACACCACGATCAGGGCCACGACTACCAGCACGGCGATCGCGGCGAGAATCGCGAGCAGGGTCCGGTCCGGCCGGTGACGTTCCGCGGGCGGCTCCACCGTGGCCGCTGGCTGGTTCGGTCCCGGCTGGTTCGGCGCAGGCTGTTTTGGCGCGGGCTGTTTTGGCGCTGGTTCGTTCGGTGCTGGACCGTCCTGCTGCGGCTGGTTGGGCTCGGGTTCGTTCGCCACGGGACTCATGCCGTCAGTATGAGGCAGAGAGCGTCGGCGGTCACTGTGCCTTTTGGCCCCATTCCGTCCTGACCTGCTCTTTCGCCGCCGTCCTACGCCCCGGGGAGCGGTGAGGCCGCCGCAACCCTGCTGCTGCCATGCGGGCCCGGGTCATACGGTGGCCGCTGCGGCAGCGGCGTCGACGGCGCCCGCGGCAGGCACTACGCTCAGGAAATGGGAATCGTGCGGAAAGTCCTCGGTGTCCTCCTGCTGGTTGTGATCGGCCTGGCGGGCACGTCGCCGGCGGCCGTGGCCGTCACACCGGTCGACATCGTCGTAGAGGACCGTGCTGGAGTGCTGGACGAAAACACTCTGGTGCCGGCCGTGCAGGCGATCGAGTTCTATCAGCCCACCAAGGTAGCCGTATATACGTACAACGGCTCGGCCTCGGCCAACCTGAATGAGGAGGTCCTGCGGTCTGCCCGGGCCGAGCATCCGGAGTGGATCAGCGAGGACGGGCAGAAGTGGGCGAACGGGCTCTTTATCTTCGCCCTGGACCCGGTGGGCCGGCAGGTGGGGACCTACATGGGCGAGAACCGGAAGGTCTCACTCGAACAGCGCGAGGACATCCAGAACGCGTCCAAGGAACTGCTGCGCGATGCCCAGTGGACGGAGGGCACCATCGCCGGAATCCAGCGCGGCGCGGAGCTGATCAACCAGCCCTGGTACCGGTCCACGGCCTTCCTCGTCGCCGCGTGGACCGCGGTGGCAGCCGCCGTCGCGGGCACCGCCACCTGGCTGATCGTGCGTTGGCGGACCCGGGTCAGCAGCCGCAAGGAACTGGCCCGCGGCGATGCCAGCTACTCCAACGTCAGCATGGATCTCCAGGTCACCGAGCTCAACGCAGGAACCATCCCGGAAGCCTCCCGCTACGGCAGCACCGTGCTGGAGAAGCACCGGACCTTCATGGCGAAGTACAACACCGCCACCGGCCTGGCCAACCAGGTCCATGCCCTCACGCCCCGGGCCCTCAGCAGGCGGCAGAACCTGAAGCTGGTCCGGAGCTACGCGGACGCCGCTGCCGAGCTGGACGCCCTCGACGACGTTATCGCGGACACCAACGCCCTGCTCAACCGGGGCTCCGCCTGGGCTCCCGCCTGGGACCGGCAACTGGCGCCTTACCGCGCAGACCTGGCCGCGATCGAACAGATGCTCAGCAAGCACCATGCCGAGGGCGGCTCCGCCACGGCGGCAGCCCTGCGTTCCTTCCGGGACCAAAGCCACCGGGACATCGAACGATGGACCGCGGAACTCGCCGACGGCGCGATCACCCCGGAGACTGCCTTGGACCGGTTGCGCGACGCGCGCACGCAGTTGTCAGAGTTGCTCAAGAACCACGCCGACACCGTTATCGATGGTTTCGCCAAGAATGAGAAGGAAGCCGCGCTGATGCGCAGGGAGATGGAGAGCGCTCAGGCCGGAAGCAAGGTGAAGTACGGGCGGACCTACGAACCCAGCATCCTGGGGACCGTATACCCCGCGTACTACTTTCTCTCCGTGCCCACCTTCAACTCGGGGTTCACCACCGGCGTCCACAGCGTCAGCAGCGCCCGGGGCGGAGGCGGCAGCACCACCGGTTACGGCGGCACCGGCGGCAGCTTCTCCGGCTCCGGCAGTTCGTCGAGTTTCTAGGAGCGTCAGTCAGCCTTGCCGCGTTCGACGACGAAGTCGCCGCCGGGGAACAGGATAGTCTCGTGGCCGTCGTCGAACCGGACGTGATACGGCGGGGCGCCGTCAGCCCCCTTGACCTCCAGGATTTCCCCGTGCCGGTCCGAAGACTCGACCGTGGTGCCACGGATGATGATCCGGTCTCCCTGTGATGCTTTCATGGCATTCACCTCCCTTTATCCAGCCTACGAGTGTGTGACCTGTTGCGGAACCGGGCCCAACAAAACCGGCCCGGCAAAAACGGCTCGGCTAAAAGAGTCCGGCGGTGACAGTGCCGGTGAGCTGGTGGATAACGCGGGTCCGTGCAGCCATGTCCGACATGTCCTGGCCCAGGGTGTAGACCACAAACACGAACGCCCGCTTCCCCTTGACCAGAATGCTGGCGTCGTGAAGATTGCCGAAAAGCAGACCGTACTTGTGGAAGACGGAGACCCCGGGAGGGACCGCCGCCGGGATCAGCACTTCGTAGTTGGTGTTCTGCATGTAGGACAGCAACTGAGCCGTGTGTGCGGCATTGAGCAGCCGGCCGCTGTACAGCTCGGACAGCGTTGTCGCCATCTCTGCCGGGGTCAGGGCGTTCACGGTCCGGTCATAGGGGATGCCGAGCGACGCGGCATAGTCGGTGAGTCCCTGGTGGCCGATGGCAGCCAGAATCAAAGCCCACGAGTCGTTGTTGCTCTGCTGGACCATCTGCCGGATCTGCTGGCCGGCGGTGGACGCCCCCATCGGTGCCGCCAGCGAGGCCCTGCCGGTTTCCACCATATGGTAGTAGGCCGCTGCGGCGAGGATCTTTCCGGTACTGGCGGCCACAAACTTGGTCTTCGCCCCGTACGTGTGCACCTTTCCGTCAGTCATATCGATGAGGGCCACACCAAACCCGTAGGCACTGTTGGCCTTGATGACCGCGTTGATTTGCGCGTCCAGGGCCGGTCCGATGCTGGGAGGTACGACGGTTGGCGTTGGGGTTGGGGTCGGCGTCGGCGTTGGAGTTGCCGTAGGCGTCGGCGGCAGCGTGGTGCCTGACGGCGATACCGCCGGCGCCGCACCTGCGGGACGCGCAGACGCGGAAACGGACGCTACCGGCGTAGCACCGGCGTCGACCGGGGAGCCGGCCTGGATGGTGGCATAAACGCCGGCGGCCGAGATCAGGCCCAGGACAGTCACCAGCACGATCAGGAACTGCGGGCGGATCCTGCCAAAGCGCCGGATTCTTCCGGCCTCCTGGGCCGGCTCCCGCGCATGTCGGCCGCCGCCGGAGTGCCGGCCTGGTTCGGAAGTCTCCACCGGACTCAGCCCCTGCACTTCGGCGGGAGCGCAACCTCAGCTGACGCCACACGCGGGTTCACAGGCATACTCGTCCTTCTTCGTAACGAACCGCGGCGCGGCTTCAAATTCCCTGCATTGTGCCCCGCGTCCGGCCGGAGCGCAAGAGTCCGGTCCGCAAGAAAATACCGGTCCAGCGGGCCCTGCGCCGCCCGGCGTCGGGCCCCCACGGCCCTGTCCCGGCCGCCGGTAGCGGCGTACGCTGGAGCCCAGCCCCTCAGGCCAGTATAGGAGCCGCAATGCGCAAGATCATTCTGATGATGCAGGTATCTCTGGACGGATTCATCGAGGGCCCGGACCGGGACTTGAGCTGGCACCGGGTCGATGAGGAACTGCACAGCCACTTCAACGAAGAGCTCCGGACCATGGGGGCTTTCCTGGACGGCCGCGTTACGTATGAGCTCATGGCCGATTACTGGCCGACGGCGGACCAGGACCCCTCAAGCACGGCGCCGGAGATCGAGTTCGCCCGGATCTGGCGGGACATGCCCAAGATCGTCTACTCCCGGACCCTCGCGGAGGCCGGATGGAATACCGAGGTGGTGCGCGACGTCGTGGTCGAAGACATCATGAAGCTGAAGGAACAGCCCGGCGGTGACCTCGCGGTTGGCGGGGCCGATCTCTCGGCGGCCTTCAGGCGGCTCGGCTTGATCGACGAGTACCGGATCTATGTCCACCCGGTAGTGATCGGACAAGGCAAGCCGCTGTTCCAGGAGACGGACGCCATGACGCCGCTCCGGCTGCTGGGGAGCCGCACCTTCGGCAACGGCGTGGTGCTGCTGCGGTACGCGCCGGAGACTGCCCGCGGGTACGCGGAAAGCCGGTGATCCGTTGCCCCCAAGGCAACCGATCGACCGGCTTTCTGCGTACTGCTACTTCTGGTGCCGCTGTTAGCCGGCGCGGACGAACGTCACGGGACCGGTGGCGGTGAGCCAGGACAGCGGGTGCGCCATGGTGGCGTTGACGCCGTTCATGCCGCCGCTGATGGCCTGGCCGTTGCCGGCGTAGATGGCAACGTGACCGGACTGGACGATAATGTCGCCGGGCTGCGGGGTGGAGACAACCTTGCCGTACTTCAGGAAGGCCGTCGGTCCGATGTCTCCCACCGGAATGCCGGCAGCGTTCAGGGCCTTCTCAACCATGGCGGTGCAGTCCTGCGTGATACCGACCTGGCCGTAAGCCATGGACAGCAGGGTGGCGTTGACTCCGCCGGCGGCCGGGGCGGCAGCGGCGGGGGCGGGAGCCGACTGGACCTTAACCGTCGCCTTGGCGGCGGGAGCGGGAGCCGCGGCCGGAGCCGGGGCGGGTGCCGGAGCCGGGGCGGGTGCAGCTTTGGCCTTCGGAGCGGCCGCGGGCTTGGGTGCCTCGACCACGGGGGCCGGCGCCGTCTCAACGGCGGGGCGCTCGAAGGTGATCTTCACGGCGGAGTCGGCCATAACCGGTGCGGCGACCTTGCCCTTGACGTCAACGGACGACGCGGGGGCGGAATCGCGCTCCGCCGGAGCGTCGGCTGCGTTGGCGGCCATGGCGCCGCTGAGCACCATTCCGGATGCGGCGACGAGGACTGCTGCCTGACGGCCGATGGTTCCGGCGGTACGGCGTTTGCTGCGAAGATCGGCGCGCTTGGGCGCACGGGTATTGCTAAAAGTCATTAAAAGAGCCTCTCCCAATGCCTGCGAGGTGAGCTGTCGGATTCGGATGGGAGGCACCCGGCCGCACTCGGGCCCGATCATGGCGGGCCGTGCGGCTTCACCCCAAGACCCCTGGAGAACAGCGGGTCAAATGTGGTTTCCCCGTCTCTGCCGGACGTTGCTTCTAGTTATCCCCGGGCCGCGGCAGAGTTAGGCAATCGGCTGGGGAGAGCCCGTCTCGGAAACAACAGGCACATAACAACGGTAACGGAATGATCACGGCATGTCACATTGGGGTAACGGCAAGCGGGATTGCGGCCACGGTCCTCCCTGGTCTTTCCCCACGTCGGACGCGGATTCAGGAATAGGATGATGGCATCACCGTTCCCCAAAGCGGAGGCCCAAAATGAACAGCCCCGATGTCGCCAGGCACTGTGTCGCCATCTGCCAGCTCAGTGGTGAGCCGCAGGAGGACTTCAACGTCAATACGGAACTGCTGGTACTGGAAAACGGGGAGGTCCACGTCTCCACGTGGGACGCCGAGCCCCGCGACGGCGGCTTCGACGTCCACGTCCTGAACGACCGGGTGGACGCCCTCGGTTTTATGGTGATCACAGATTGGGAGTTCTTCGACGAGAAGGCCTACGCCGTGGTGGAACGCCGTCCAGGAACCTAAAAGGGCAGCTCCAGCTCGGGCCGGTGCTTGGCCACTTGCGTGAGCAGGAGGCGGACCGCCGCCGCGGCGACCGCGCCGTCGTCGTCCTCCGGCAGGTCCGGCTGGCGCGGCTCCCCCAGCACCGACTTGGCGTGGCGCACGGACCGGGGCCAGTCCCCTGCGCCGGCGCGGAGCTCGCCCAACGGGGACAACAGGGCGGCGCGGCGGACCCAGCCGTCGGGATCCCGCACCCAGCGGTCCAGGACGCTGTCAGCGCGCACCCTGCCGATTGTGTCCAGTCCGGCTATCAGGGGGCCGACGACGTCGACGGCGAGCGGGTCCACCAGGGCGGCCATCCGTGAGCTCCGCACGAAGCCCTCGATCCGGGTCAGGTCCGTGTTGGTCAGCAGGCGGACGCTGGACTGCAGAAGGACGACGGCGGCGAGGCGGCGTTCGAAGACCGGCACGTCCCACAATTCGGTGCTGAGGGCGGTGATGTCATCGTGGGCCAGGTCCGGATGGCGGCGCAACGCGTCACGCACGGTGCCGCGCACGGCCCCGACGGACGCGCCGTAAAAGCGGTGCCCACCGCCGTGCCTCGCCTCGGATTCCTCCGCGCGCCTCCACGACGACTCGCGCTGGAGCGCACGGTCGATGAATTCGCCGGCTTCGCTCATGCGGCCATTCTCCCGCATAAAGGGAAGCCAGCTCCGCTACCGCGAGCGCCGCGAGCTCCTGCATCACTGATAGACCGTCAAACGTGAGCGTCCCGGCAGAGCCTTGGCAGCCTGAACCCGCGGCGGAAGTGAGGCATGTCCGCGGTGTCCCGCCCCCTACTGCCCGGGGGCCCGGTAGGACGGTGTCTTTTTTGCTGCGGCGTCAAGATCTTCCGGCGTCATGAGCGGTAACAGGTGCACATTCACGGTGCCCGTCGAATTGATCATGAGGGAAAGGGCTGCGGCGTCGGCCGGCTCCGGGACCTCGAAGACTCCCAGCACGTCGGTCTCACCAAAAGCGTAGTAGAAGGACTCGAGGGATCCTCCCACGGATTTGAGGGCTTCGACCAGCGCATCCCGGCGCTTCGTCCCTCCTTCACGCATAAGGCCTTTGATGCCCTCGCCCACGTAGTTCGCTTCGAACAAATACTTGGCCATGGTTCTTCCTGTCCCGTGATGTCCAGGACTCGGGCTTCCGCAGGTATGAACAAGGCTCTTTGGAGGGAAGGTCCCGGAGTTGGTCCCCGCAATGGGGTTGTGGGCACATATTAGGCCCACGCTCCCGCGCTTACAACGCTTGCTGGAGAGCCATCGACGCCCGCCGGAGAGCCCCCGGGCAAATAGCGAGTAGAGGCCGTGACGCCCGCCGGGCAATCCACACCCTAGGCGGGCTTCGGCCGGACAATCAGGACGGGGCAAGGGGCGTGTGTGATGACCTGGGTGGCCACCGAGCCCACGTGCAGACCGGGAAATCCGCCGTGCCCGCGCGAGCCAACCACCACCAGATCCGCGTCCTTCGCAGCATCCACGAGTGCTGACGCCGGCGAATCGCTGTGCACCACCTTGCCGGTGGCTGCCACTCCCTCGTCTTCAGCGGTCTTCAGGGCATCAGCCTGCAGTGTCTGTGCCTGTTGCTCGGGGGAATCCTCCGCCACGATTTCTCCCGCGGCCGTTTCCAGTACCGCCGGAAACCATGAGAGCGGCGGTTTGCTCCAGGCCGTGATCAGCCGAATCTGGCCGCCGCGCAGTTTGGCCTCCTCGAGGGCCCACGTCAGTGCATTGCGGGAATTTCCGGAACCGTCAAAGCCAACCACAATCACCAAAGAGCCTGTACTGGTCATTTGTCTTTCCATTCCCTAGCTTCGCTGAGCAGCCTGGACTTTTCAGTTTCTGCGCGCTGTAAACCCAGTGTCAAGGAGTCATCACGGAGCCCGCAGGTTTTAGGGCCTTCGCGGCCCGGGGCTCATCCGTTTTGGGTGAGTCGCCAGCCGGGAAGGCGGTCCTAGGTTTGGGGTATGGGACTACTACGACACGGGGACAAAGAACCCGCAGGTGAGCGTTTTGTGATGCGCGAAAAACTGATGTCGATCGGGGATGACTTTTGGATTGAAAACGGGCAGGGCCAGCGCGCCTACAAGGTCAACGGCAAGGCACTCCACCTCAGAGACACTTTCGTTCTGGAGGACGTTTCGGGAGCTGAGCCGGACCGTTCGGAAGGACCGGGCTGACAACAAAGCCGTCGACGGCGGTGAGTCGAGGCGGTGGGGCCGTCACCGGAGGTTTGCGGGATCTTGAATATTGTCTGGCGGGACTGGTGGGGGAAATGGCGCAGGGAAGACCAAGGCAGAGAAGGCTAACCCAGGGAAGACTAGCGCCGGGCAAACGAACCGGCTCCGGTCTTGGCACGGCGTTCCTTGGGCTTCTCGGATACGTTACCGTCAGCGTCGTCTGCGGCGTCCTGGTCGCTGGCCTGGTGGTTCCCGGCATAGCTGCTGCCGGCGTTGCCGGCCGTAATTCGATCACCTTCTTCAATCAGCTCCCTTCGGCGCTGACGGTGGATCCGCCGTCGCAGTCCACCAAAGTGCTGACCGCGGACGGGAAACTGGTCGCCACTTTCTACGCGGAAAACCGTGTGAAAGTCGGCCTGGACCAGATGTCGCCCTACATCAAGGACGCCATCGTGGCCGTCGAGGACCGGCGCTTTTACGAGCACGCCGGTGTGGACCCACAGGGAATCCTGCGGGCGCTGTCGAGCAACCTGAGTGGCGGCGGCCGGCAGGGAGCTTCCACGCTGACCCAGCAGTATGTCGCCAATGTTGTCACTGAGTCCCTCGTGTCCTCTGACCGGGGCGATGAGGTCATCCGCAGCGGGCAGAAAACTGTCGGAGACAAGCTGAGGGAGATGAAGCTGGCCATCGAACTCGAGAAGAAATACACCAAGGACCAGATCCTGGAGGGCTACCTCAACATCGTGTTCTTCAACCGGGACGCCTACGGCATTGAGGCAGCTTCCCGCTACTTCTTCAGCACCACCGCCAAGGACCTCACCTTGCCCCAGGCGGCCCTGCTGGCCGGCGTGGTGAACAGCCCCAGTTTCTATGACCCCGCCGTCCATCCGGAAAACGCCCTCCAGCGCCGTGATGAGGTCCTGGCCAGAATGCTCAGCCAAGGGAAGATCATGCAGGCTGAATACAACGCCGCCGTCGCTACCGGAGTGGACCTGAAGATTACGCCGGGGAACCAGGGGTGCGCCGGAGCAACCATGGCACCCTACTTCTGCGACTACGTATCACACCTCATCCTCAACAATCCGGCCTACGGCGTCGACCTGGCCAGCCGCCAGAAGAAGCTGTACCGCGGCGGCCTGACCATCACCACCACCCTGGACAGCAGGCTGCAAAAGGTAGCCCAGGTCCAGGTGGACGCCACGGCCGGGGCCAACCCGGACAAGTGGGGTGCGTCGCTGGTCTCCGTGGCGCCCGGGTCGGGCAAGATCCTGGCGATGGCGCAGAACACCGTCTTTCTCCCCCAGCCCGGGAAATTCGATACACAGCTCAATTTCAACGTCGATTCCAAGGACGCTGACGGCAATGACCTGAACGGTGCCGGCGGGTTCCAGCCCGGATCCACCATGAAACCGTTCACGTTCGCGGAATGGCTCAACGCCGGCAAACCCCTGACCGCCCGGGTGGACGCATCCCGGCGCTCATATCCGCTCGGTTTCCGCTGGAAATCCAGCTGCGGGAAGGTACTCGGTGCCTACAGCACGGCACAGAGGAGAGCCGGTCTCGACGCCACGGACGACCTCCAAAACAACGACGCGGGATACTACCGGCCCATGGCCATTGACTACGGGCTCTACAACTCCATCAACACGGCAACCTTCGCGACAGCCGCCCAACTGGATTTCTGCAATATCCAGAAGATGGTGGACGCCGTAGGGCTCCACAGCGGTTTGGATAACGCCCCGATCAACATGCACCAGCTGGGCAATTTGCTCGGTGCCATTGGGGTCGCGCCGCTCCACCTGGCCAATGCTTATGCCACGTTCGCCAACGACGGCACGTACTGCACCCCGGTGGCCATTACCAAAGTGACCGACACGACGGGACAGTCGTTTCCGGCCGAGACCACGGACTGCCGCGGCGCCGTCAAGGCCGAGGTGGCGCGCGGCGTGAACTCTGTCCTCCAGGACGTGCTGAAACGCGGGTCCGGAGTCTGGATCAAGCCCAAGGTCCACACCCAGTTCCCGGTGGCCGCGAAGACGGGAACCTCCAACAACAACGGCGCCACGTGGGTGGTCGGCTACACGTCCGGCATCGCCACCGCGTCTTTCTTCGGCGACGCCTTGGAAGGGCAGAAGCGGCCCGGCCAGAACGTTACGATCAATGGCCAGTTCTACAAAGGCATCGACGGTTATATGCTCGCCGGCCCGCAGTGGGCGAATTACATGCTGCAGGCCGCAGGGAGCTACCCCGCCGCCCCCTTCCCCGCGCCGCCCGCGTCGATGACCAGGCAGCAAGTACCCTCGCCGCCTGGATGGATCCCCCGGCAGCCGTTCCCCCAACCGCCCGGATGGATGACCCGGCAGCCATGCCCCGCCGGATGCTGACGGCCGGATTCCGGTCCGCGCCCTATGCCCTGGGGTGCGGAACCTCTATTCTCGTGCCATGAGCGTCCAGCCACCTGACAACTACGATGCATTCCTGTCGAGGTTGGATGCCGCCACGACCAGCCTGACCGCCCGGGCCGCGGCGTTGGACCGGGGGCTTGCAGCCGTGTCGCTGCTGTTGGGACCCTACGAATCCGGTGTCCGGGATTGGGAAGAACGGCGCCATTACGTCAGCGGGCAGCTCGCCGGGCACGCGGGGTCACACCAGTCTTACACCGCGTTGAGTGAACTCCACGATGTGGCCGTGAAGATGGAATCGATGCTTCGCGGCCGCGTCCAGCACGTCCGGGACAAGCTCGCGGTGATGCAGGACCGGCGCGGGGCCATCCGCAGGTCATTGCTGGAGCTGGAGCTCAGCCGGAAGAAGCTGCAGGCGTCCCGAATGCTGTCACAGGACCGCGAAAAGCTGAGCACCATCTTTTCATCCCTCGCCGGGTCCACCGTTGCGGTCTCGGCCCTGCCGGATACGGGCCTGCTGGGCGATCTCAGGGAAGCAAGCGAAGCGATCATCCTGGCCGAAGCGCTGATGGAATTGAAGGGGTACTAGTCATGGGAGATTCACTGGTCGATCAGCCCCGCAAGGACGCCGTCGCTGTGGTGCGGTGGTCCAAGAAACCAGGCGAGAGCCCGGCGGGCAGGTTCTTCAAGTTCAGCGTCTTCGGTTTGATCCTGTGCCTGCTCCTGATGACAATCCTGCCCGGCTTCAGAAGTTTCGGCGCTCTTGCGCTGTTCACTGCCTTCTTCGCGACGCTCTTCACGGTTCCCGCGGTTCAGCGCCGGAGGGACTTCATGTGCGGGCTGACCAAAAGGTTGAATGACACGGTCGCCGAGGTGACCAACACCCCGGGTGACCGGCTGTCTGTCAAGGAATTTGAGCGCATGGTCAAGAGCGGCGAGCAGCGCCCGCTCCTCGTCGACGGGGTGCCCGGACTCCACCTGCATGTGGAGCGGATCGCGACGCCGGAGAAGGTCGTCCCCGAAAAGTGGCTTGCGGTCATCACTGTGGTCCCCCCGGAGAGCGGGACCGACAGTTTCGATCGATTGGTTGCCGCCGCGGTCGGCGCCGGACCCGCCACCGGGACCGGCAACTCTTCCTAAGCCGACGTGCAGCTGACTGGGCCTAAGGCGACGGCCTGAGCACCATCGCGGAGCCACCCCCGCGCCGCTCCGGCTCCGCCGCGGCGATCATACGGCCGTCCGGGAGGAATTCGATGGCAGTCGCCGCGCCGATCTCCGCGGCCGAGGTGAACGCGTCGCCCGACGGTGTGAGCGTGTGGCCGTACCCTTTCAGCTGCTGTCCGTAGGCGTCGATGAACGCCGGCTCGGCAGTGACGCTGGCCGTGTTCCGTTGCGAGGCCCGCGGTGCGGCGACCGCATCCGCGATGCCCATGCCAAGGTCCACCCGGTTCAGGATGGTCTGCAGGACGGTGGTGATGATGGTTGATCCGCCGGGCGAGCCCAGGGCGAGGAACGGCTCGCCGTCCTTGAGGATGATGGTCGGCGCCATGGACGAGCGGGGGCGCTTCCCCGGCTCGATCCGGTTCGGGTCGGCCTCGTTGTACACGGTGGAGAAGTCCGTCAGCTCATTGTTGAGCAAGAAGCCGCGGCCGGGAACCACAATGCCGGACCCGCCGGTCTGCTCGATCGTGAGCGTGTAGTTGACCACGTTCCCCCACCGGTCCGCGACGGTCAGGTTGGTCGTTGAGATGTTCTCGGTGTCCTTCTCGTCGGCCGGCGCCGCAACGGAGGCCGGGCACACGCCGTCGTACGCTGCCACGTCCCCCGGCGCGACGGGCTTCTTGGCTGCCTCCAGCGGCTCGATCCGGCAGGCGCGTTCCTTGCCGAACAGCGGGTCCGTGAGCGCGGCGGCCGGAACGTCTACGAACGCCGGGTCGCCGACGTATTTGCCGCGGTCGGCGAAGGCCAGCGCGCTCGCTTCGAGGTAGTGGTGCAGGGCGCCGGCCGTGGACATCCCGGAGAGGTCGAACGTGTCCAGGATGTTCAATGCCTCGCCGGTGGTGGTGCCGCCGCTGCTGGAGGGCGCCATGCCGTAGACCTCCAGGCCGCGGTAGTCCACCTTTGTGGGCTCCTGGTCCAGGGCGCTGTAGGCGGCCAGATCAGCGGTGGTCAGGTGCCCGGCCGGGACTGGCAGCTTTGTCCGGGCCGTCTTGGGCGGAGCCTGGACCGTGGCCGCGATCTCAGCCGCGAGCGGGCCGTAGTAGAAACCGTCCGTGCCCTTCCTCGCGAGGAGCCGGTACGTCTCGGCCAGGTCATGGTTCTTGAAGACACTCCCGACGGCGGGGGCGTCGCCGCCGGGCAGGAAGAGGCTGCTGGTGGAGGTGAACGCCGCGAAGCGGAGTTTGTTGTCGAGGGTCTGCTGGCGGAACGTCTTGTCGACCACAAAGCCGCGGGTGGCCACCTTGATTGCCGGCTTCAGGGCATCGCCAAGGCGCATCGAGCCCCACCGGTCGAGGGCCCGCTCCCACGTGGCCGGTGTTCCCGGGACGCCGACGGAGACGCCGCTCGTGACCAGTTCGGGGGTGAAGCGGTAGGGCTGCCCGGTGGCTTTGTCAATAAACGCGTCCTTCGGCATGGCGTCCGGCGCCGTCTCGCGGCCGTCGATGGTGCTGACGTCCCCGGTCTCGGCGTCGTAAAACACGAAGTAGCCGCCACCGCCGATCCCGGCGCTGTACGGCTCGGTCACACCGAGGGTGGCGGCTGCGGCGACGGCTGCGTCCGCCGCGTTGCCCCCTTTGCGGAGGACTTCGATCGCCGCGGCGGAGGCTTCAGGGTCCACGGTGCTCACGGCACCGCCGTACCCGGTGGCCGTCGCAGCCTTAACGGTTTCCCTCGGATCGGCGAATGCGGGGGTCGCGACGGCGCCGCCCGTCACGCTGATTGCCAGTGCCGCCGTGACGGCAACCAGTCGACGTGTCACGTGTGCCATGGTCGCTCCCGAATTCGTGTGATTCGTGTTGACAGATTCTGTCACGCTACTACGCGGCGACGCGAGACTCAATACGGGCATCTTCGGGTACCGCCGCTCCGCTCCGGGCCGGTTCCGGCCGTGCGGACGTGACCAGGCTCTCATTCTTCCACGGATGCAAGCGCGGCGGCAGGCCGTGGCCGCCGATAAGCGCGGTGTCCATCGCGGGGGTTCGAGAGTATTCGAATGGAGCAGGAAAAGTGCGCTCAGTTTCTGCCCTGCCCTGGCAGCTATGCGTCCGTTCTGCCTGGTTCCGGGAGGCTCCCGATGAGGGTGAAAATCAGGGCCATGTAAAGGATGAAGAACACCACCCAGAGGATGAACAAGGCAATCCCCACCCAGCCAAGCACCCGCCCCTCGGGCGCCGGCACACCGAAAGCCTCAGCCTTCTTCGACTGGACTATCGCCAACGGACCAAACAAGGCGCCCAGAGTGAAAATCGCCAGGATACCGAACAATGTGGCCAGCCGGGCGTGCCGCATGCCCTCCAGGTACCACCGCAACTGCCCCATCGTCACTGGTTGCTGATCCGGGTGCTGATAGGCGAATTGTGCTCCGTACTGGCTTGCTGACATGGGTCCCCCTGGTAATTCGTCGTGTATTTCGTCGTGCTCGCGACAGTTGCCGTCACAGCATATTGCGTTGACGCAATTAGATGCCCGCTTTGGGCATGCTGAGTCAGACGTGCTGGTCTACCAGAACGGGGTTGCCGTCGGGGTCCATGACCATGAAGCTCGACGGCCCGGTGGTTCCCTCGTCCGCCTCCGAAAGAAACTCTGTGCCTTTGGCCTTCAGTTCGCGCTGGAGTTCGCGCACATCGGTGAATGAGTCGAGCGCCTCCGCGTTCTGATTCCAGCCCGGGTTGAACGTGAGCATGTTCTTCTCAAACATCCCTTGGAAGAGGCCGATGACCGTCTCGCCGTTCTTTAGGATGAGCCAGTTCTGGGTGATGTCGCCGCCGTGGTCCGTAAATCCAAGATTTTTGTAGAAAGCCGCGGAAGCCGCGATGTCTTTAACGGCCAGGCTGATCGAAAAGGCGCCGAGTTGCATTTTGTTGCTCCACTCTCCGGAACGATGAATTTTACCGATGATAGCCCGGACGACGTTCGGCGCAGGATGTCCTTGAGTAAGTCGCTCAGGGCTACATGTTTGCTGTGCCTCGGCGGTGTTCTATGGCGAGGATGGTGACGTCGACCGCCCCTGGGGTAAGGCCGGTGTGGCTGATGCTTTCCTGCACGCGCCGTTGGACTGCTTCGGCGACGTCGAGGGCGGTATAGGCGATGTCGGTGGCAATATCTAGGTGGACGCGCGCGGTAGCGCCACTGATTGTTGCGGTGACGCCGTCGTGCCGGAAGGTGCTGTCCTGACTGCCGGGATTCCGGAGGTGTTGCAGGGAGGGACCCAGCCGGGCCAGGAAGCCTTGGATGGTGGGTTCCAGTCTGAGAACCCCGGGTGTTTCCAGTGTGGTGCGGGAGGCAAGGGAGGCGATGAGCTGGCTGGTAATGATGGATCCTTGGAGGGGTTCGTCAGACATCGTAAAGGTCCTCCACGATGATGTTGACGGTTCCGGCCCCAATACCGACGCCGGCCGGAATCGCGCTGCTGATCTCGTGGCGAAGCGCTTCCGCCGCCAGGGGGATGACGATGCCCGGGGCGGCGGCAACCCGCAAATTGACGATGAGGCGCGGACCGGCGTCGGTGGCCATAACGGTGGTTCCGGCCGGGTGGTCTTCACCGGCGAGGCTGGCCGCGGCTGCGCGTATTTCGATGCGGCAGCGTCGAGGGTGGACCCCGGGAATCGCTGCTGCCGCGGACCGGATGAGGGAGCTCAGCGCCTGTTCACTGATCTCCGTGATGCCGGTGTCTGCGCTGCGCAGGAGGATTCTGCTGCCCTGGCGGACTTCCGCACGGGCCACGTCCATGATGGCGTTCTTGACCCCGGGACGGGGTTTCAGCGCGGGATTGTGGAGGTCGCTTTCGCGCAGTGAACGGGTTGCTTCGCTGAGTCCCCGCAGTTGGGTTCTGGCAGTTTGGCATTGTCCGCACTTTTCTTCGTGTGCGGTGGGTGGCCGGTCAATGGTCGCCCAGATGCGGTCGATGCTCCGGCCGCAGCCGAGCCGCGGGATGTCATCTATCGCCACTGGCTCATCCCTTCTGCTATCTGGTGCCGTGCCCGGGCGAGTGTGCCACGGACTGCTGTCGGGCTGATCTTCAGTGTGACACCAATCTCGGCATAGCTGCGTCCGTGCATTTCCCGTAATAGCCAGCAGGCCCGTTGTGCCGGAGGGAGCGTGCTCAGGAGGGCGGTCAGACCATTCTGTTCGGCCGACCATTCGGCCTCATGGGCCGGATCCCACCGGGCCGAGACCGCGCACGCGCGGGCCCCTGGCATGGTGTCCATGTCGTCCGAGTCGATGATGTCCTCGGCATGGGCTGACCGCTTGCGCAGCAGGTCCAGGCTTTTGTTCGTCGCCAGCCGGTAGATCCAGCCTCCAAAAGCATCAACGTCAGCCAGCATGGGAAGAGCCCGCCAGCTCGTTGTCAGAGTCTCCTGCACGATGTCCTCGGCGTCGCCGCGGTCGTTCAGCATACGGTACGCCAGCCTGAAGAGGCGGGACTGATAGGTAAGCACCAGGTGTTCGAATGCTGCCAGATCGCCGTCCTGGGCGCGGGCGACAATACTCCCCTCGTCCAGGTCCGGTTCCAAGCCGGGGCCATGATCGTCCATGCACTGCCCATCCCGTCGTGATGCTCACCGGACCCTTGGCCCCAATATGCCACAGCCGGCCGACGCCGGAAACCGTTCCGCGGCGCTTGTCCTCGCCTGGGAAAAATAATCCGCCGTACAACGTGACGATTCCTGCCGGGCTTCGTCCTTACAGGTGTACGTACCACACCCAGTCCCACGAGGAGATGTTTTCCCATGACAGAGACACCCAGGACCCCCGGAACCAACAGCGGCGTCATGGCCACCCCCGGACAGACGCACGGCAGCTCGCTGGAAGAATCGAAGGCCAGGGACGCACTGCACACCGATCGCGGTGCCACGACGATCGAGGAAACCGTGGTGCAGAAGTTGGCCGGCATAGCCACCCGCGAGGTCCCTGGCGTGTTCGCCATGGGTAGTGCGGGCCGGCGGGCGTTCAGCGCCCTCACCGAACGCATTCCGGGTTCCCAGACCAACGTCAGCGGCGGCGTCAGCGTGGAAAAGGGCGAACGCCAGACAGCCATCGATGTCTCCATCGTCATTGACTACGGGTTCTCCGTGGTGGAGGTCAGCCAGGCGATCCGCCGCAACATCATCCAGTCCGTTGAGCGCGCCACAGGACTGGAAGTGCTGGAAGTGAACATCAATGTCACTGATGTCCACCTGCCCGAAGAGGAGCATGACGTCCCGCAGGAGCAGAAGACCGAACTTCAGTAACCGCCTGTCACAATATCCCCCGCCAAGGGGAACAGGACGATGAGGAAAAGGAAGGCTATGTCTACTACACGTTGGTGCCTGACCATAGGTCTGGTACTGGGAATTGTTTTGGGCTTCGGCGGCTGGCTGGCGCTGCTGGCCGCGGTGATCCTGGGATTCATCGGCCTGCTGGTCGGCCGGGTCGCGGAAGGAAAACTCGATGTGCAGGCCCTGTTCGGTAGAGCATCGAGCCGATGAACCCGCAAGGAACCCACGCGTTGACCGTGTCCGGGGACGGCTACGCCGGCGCGGACCTCGGTGAGACGGGCACACGCGGGCAGACCGTGCTGGCGGCCAAGGTGATCGAGAAAATCGCCGGCCAGGTCGCCAGCGACGAATCGTCCGCCGGCGGTGCCTCGGGCGGGTTTCTGGGCATCGGCGCGAGTGCTGATCTCTCGGCCCGGCCTAAGGCGTCCGTGGAACTGGCCGGGAACATCGCGACTCTAAGGGTCGAGGTGGGGATGCTCTATCCGGCGCCGCTGCGCCAGGCCACCGAGGAACTGCGCCGCCGTATCGCGACCAGGGTGACAGAGCTGACCGGAGTTGACGTCCGGCAGGTGGACATCAGGATCTCCTGGCTGACCACCGGAACCAAGTCCAACGGACGAAGGAAGCTGCTATGAGCAGGCACGGTCAACGGTCCACGCGCCTGCGGCACCGGCCCAGCCGCGCCGTCCCGGCGCTGATCGTCGGACTATTGCTCCTGGCCGCCGGCGTCGCCCTGGTCTGGCTGAGCATTACCCGGCTGGTCAACGGCTCGTGGCCCAGCCTGCTCGAGGGACCACGGGACTGGCTCGCCGCTTTGACGTGGAACGACCCCGCAACGTGGCAGATCGGGACAGCAGCCGTCGTGGTAGGGGTGATCCTGTTGTTGTGCGCCCTCATTCCCGGCGGATACAACGCCATCGCCATCGAAGCTTCCGGCGTTGGAGATGAGGCGCCACCGGTGCAGGAGCAGGAAACAGTGATGACTTGCCGCGCCGTCGCCCACCTGGCCAAAGCCCGGTGCGGGCAGATCGACGGCGTCCGCACAGCCTCGGCGACAGCCACCACCGGGCGCGTACACGTGAACGTGACGACCTTCCTGCACGAGCCAGGGGACCTGCGCGCCAGGATCACCGACGCTGTGCGGGCCCGTCTGGAAGAGACCGGGCTCTCGCCCGTTCCGGAGGTTACCGCGACGGTCCGGTCGAGAGATTAGGACCATTCGCGCACCCGCCCACCGCAACTATTTTGCCCACCGAGACTCTTTGAAGGACGGTTTCCGATGAGACAGACAGCAGGGACACTGAACCGGACCTGGCTGACAATTCTCGGCGTCCTTGTCGTGGCCGTCGGCGCCGCCCTGCTCCTGCAGGCCAACGGGACACTGCATACTCTTCTCGACACCGCCCGCCCAAGGACGTCCGTCGTCACCGGTGATCTGCACGCGTTCTTCGCGCAGCCCTGGGTGGCGGCCACCATGCTGATCATCGGAGTCATCATCGGGGTTCTGGGGCTGCTGTGGGTCATCGCCCAGATCCCGAGGAAAAACCCGGCGGGCGACTACCGCCTCCATGACGACGCCAGCCAGGGATTCACCCTCTGCGACCCGTCGGTCCTCTCCACCGCCGTCGAAAAACAAATCAACACGCTGCCCGGTGTCATCACTTCCGCGGCCCTGCTGCGGGGAACAGCCAGGGCCCCTGACCTGACCCTGAAGGTGACAGTCAATGACAGGGCAGATGTCCAGGAGGTTATCCATCGCATCCAGACATCCACCCTGCCGGAGCTCGCCAACGCCCTGGAGGTGCCCCTGCAGCGCAGCGGGCTACAGATAGACGTCAGCGGACGAACCCAAAGCACCGGAACCGTGGTGCAGTCCACCGGCACCGTCGTCTACTAGCGGGCGGGCCCTTCGGCATCGGGTAGCCTTAGCGTTTTACTTTCTGGCGATGAAGTAGGCGTTGAACGGATCCGACTCGATGTCCTTGGACTCCACGTTCGCGAAGCCGGCGTCGGCGAGCATCGACTGTGCGAGCTGTTCGCCCCAGACTGTGCCCAGCCCGTCGCCGTCGAGTCCGAGCGAAACGCTCATGCAGTGGAAGGTCGAGATCGCGTACAGGTAGCTGCCCAAGGGAAGCTCAACGTTCTCCTCCACCTTGCTGGATGCCTTGATGTCCACCATCAGGAAGGTCCCGTCCTGCCGCAGCGCCCGGCGGACGTTGCGCAGCACCGACGCAGGATGCGCCTGGTCGTGGATGGCGTCGAAGGCCGTCACCACGTCGAAGCAGGCCTCGACGTCCAGGCCGGCCACGTCAACCACCTCGAAGCTGGCGTTCGCCAGTCCCATCCGTTCCGCCTCGCCGCGGGCGGCGCGGATGGCCCCCACGGAGAAGTCGTAGCCGGTGAACTTACTGGCGGGGAAAGCCTGGGCCATGAGGTTGATGGCGTGGCCGCTGCCGCAGCCGATGTCGGCGACGTCGATCCCGGCCCTCAGCCGCTCAGGCAGCCCGGGTACCAGCGGCAGGATCACCTCCAGGAGTGCCGCGTCGTGCACGGCCGCGCTGGTCTGGGCCATGTTCCGGTGGAAGTGGGGGTAGTCCTCGTAGGACAGCCCGCTGCCGTGCCGGAAACGCTCGATGATCTTCTGTTCAACTTCGCCCATCATGGAAATGTGCTGCATCAAAATGGCCATGTTGTCAGGGCCCGCGGCGCTGGTCAGGACGGCAGCATGCTCGCGGGGCAGCCAGTACGTCCCGGCCGCCGGGTCGTACTGGACCACGCGCGCCGCGGTCATTCCGCCCAGCCATTCGCGCACATAGCGTTCGTTGAGGTCGCTGGCGTCGGCGATCTGGTCGCTGGTGGCGGCAGGCAGGCCTGCCAGTGTCTCGAACAGGCCGGTCTGGTGCCCGACGCTGGTCAGCAGTGCGGTCGCAGCATCGTTCAGGATGCCCACGAAGCGTCCGGCGAAGGCCCTGGAGGCCTCGGCGTCGAACTCCGACAGTGATGTTTCCAACTCGATGGTCATTGGTGTTCCTCTCTTTGCCACAGGCGTCTGTGCCTGATTGATTCCAGCGTAGGAATTGCCGGGTGCCGCCAGCATCGGGCGAACGATGCGTTCTGTTCGGAGCCCATGGGGCGAATCATGCAGACGCCCGGTCCGCCAGGTGCCGCCCGGCTCGCCCCATAAGGCAACGGGAACTAGCGGCGCGGCTGCAGGCCGTGTTCGTGGGCCCAGGCTGCGGCGGCCGTACGCGAGGAGACGCCGATCTTGGCATAGATGTTCGCCAGGTGCCTGCCCACCGTCTTCTGGCTGATGAACAATGCCTCGGCGGTTTGCTTGTTGCTGGCACCCGAGGCGGTGAACGACAGCACGTCCGCCTCGCGCTCGGTCAGCCCGCCGGGAAGCCTGCCGCCGTCGAGCCTGCGCACATCCGGCAGGGCACCGAGTTCGTGGTAGATCGCAAGCGCGGTCGCCGAATCGGCGGCGGCAACACTGGGCTGTCCCAGCCCACGGTGCGCCTGGGCGAGTAGTTCGTAGACTCTCGCTGTGTCGTAGCGGGCGTGCAGGGTCCGGTACTCGTGGACCACGGCCTGGAGCACAGGCAACGCCTCCGCGTACTGCGACTGCGCGATCAGCATGGCGGCGCGGGCGTGCCCGGCCCAGGCACGGAAACCTGCGGTGGCGAAGACGGCTGCGGTTTCCTCCAGCCGGGCGCAGAGCCGCTCGGCCTCATCAACGTGTCCCAGAGCCAGGGCGATTTCGACGCCGGACAACAGCAGCCGTGCACATGCCAGCCGGTCCCTCCCGGCCAAGGCCGCGCACAGTCCGGCCCACGCCGCATCGTTCTTCCCGGCGGCATGCTGGAGCAAAGACTCCCCCGGCTGCGGATCGGTCCCCAACTCCCGGGCCCGGGCGTACGCGTTCCCAGCACCGCTGATGTCCCCGCGAAGCCGGCGTATTTCGCCCAGCTGGTAGTAGGCCTCGCCCGCCACCCAGTTGTTCCGGCCCACGAGCTCCGCCCCGCTGTGCTCGATCGCCGGCTCCGCCGCGTCCCAGCCACCTTCGATGCTCAGCAGCTGCAGCCGGTGGATGCGGCAGATGCCGGCATACACCGCGTCTCCCACAAACTGCTGGCCCCACTGCTCAGTGGCGTCAGTCCAGGCCCGCATCCGGTGCAGGTCGGCCAGTTCGTGGCACGCGTGGATCACCGTGCAGTAGATTTCGCCGGCCCATTCCGGCGGCAGCCGGCCGGCGAGTACCGGCAGCATCGCCTCGTCCAGCCGGGCAAAGCCTGATGCGGTGCTGCCGCTGCGCAGATCAGCGAGGCCGCCGAGCACCAAACCGAAGGAGGTGAGTGCGGGATCGCGCAGGTCCCGTCCCAAGTCCTGCAACTTGACCGCTGTCTCCCTCGCCGGGCGCAGGTCCCCGAGACTCAGCGCGAGGCAGGCATCCAGGTAAAGCAGATAGCCGTGCTCCGGTCCTTCCGGAAGACCCTGCAGTAGTCCCCGGGCACGGCTCACCCAGCCGGAAGCGATGACCACATCGCCGCGGATGAACCACAGCAGCCCCAGGTGCAGGGCCTTCATGGCCGCATCTGCTGCGTCGCCGTCGTCCTGGAAGCGGTGGTAGACGTCCTCGGACACCTCAAACGATTCCTTGACCTGCCCAAGCCACCACGCGGCCCTGCCCAGAAGACTCAAGTCCCCCGGCCCCAGTTCCGACAACGCGCGGGCCTGGCTGAGCTGCCGGTAAGCAGCATGCCAGTCGCCGCGGGCGTACGCCGCCCGCGCCGTGGCCAGCAACCCGTCAAGCTCGTCCATCCCAGACACCACTTCAACGGTAGCGCCGCAGATGGCAGCCGGTCGAGCCGGTTTCGCGAGCAAGTCCAGCTTCACACTCAAGGCAGGCCGGCGGCCGGCGGTTACGACGAAGGTGGTCCGGCCGGCAAGGGAACAAGCGTGCGGTACTTTCCGCCGGTGGTCTGTTCCGGCGGCTCCGGAGCATCTTCCACGGTGACATGGGCCAAGCCAAGGTCGGCAAGCAGGGCGGTGATGCCCTCCCGTACCGTTCCCCGGACGCGTTCGCCGTCTGCGGCCGGGTCCGGGCGCAGCCTCACCGACAGGCTGGCGGGTGCGGTCTGGACGATCTGGAACAGCGCCACCCCCGGGGTCCGGTCGACAACTGTCGCCAGAGCGAGCGGTGGCACCTTCACCACGCCGTGGCCGTCCGCGGCAGGGAAGGTGAGCACGTCCGAGGCCCTCCCCTGCACCCGGATCGCCGGCGCCGGGTCCCTGCAGGGGCAGGGATCAGGCCTGACCAGGACGCGGTCGCCGACGTCGTAGCGGATGATGGGCTGAACGCGATTGGCAAGGTTCGTGATCAGTGCCGTGTGCGAGACGGTCCCCGGCGGCACGGGCCGGTAGTCGGCGTCGACCGGTTCGACGATCACCCAGTCCTGGAGCAGATGCAGCCAGCCCTGGCCGCAGCCATAGGCCGAGTATCCGGCCTCGGTGCACCCGTACACCTCCCGCACGACAGCGCCGAAAGCCTCTTCCAGGCGGTCCCGCTCATCCGGGGGCAACCCCTCGGCCGTGCTGAGAACCAGTACGGGGTGCACCCGCAGCCGGCCCGCCTGTTGCTCTGTAGCCAGCAGCCGCAAGGCGCTGGCGTAACCCCCGAGCAGGGCCGGGCCGAAACTGTTCAGCTGAGCCACCAGCCGGGGCAGGGGCGTGTGGACCGAGAACACTCCCAGTTTGCGGTGCCGGCGCGGCTTCTCCTGTTTCTCCCGGGTGCTGGCGGCAACGGAGAGAAAGTGCCCGCCGGTGGCAACCACGCCGGCGAACCGCGCCCCGCGGCGGATCATCCGGACTATGTCCCGCCAGGACAACCATTTGGCGGTCAGGATACCCATCAGGCCTGAGGTCACCGCCCAGTACCGGTCATCGAGCACGAAGATGCCCCGAGTTCCGGTGGTGCCGGCGGTGGTAGCCACCAGATACTTCCCGGCAAACCGGCGCCCGATCCGCACCGGGTCCGCCACAAACTCCTGGACCCCGGCCAGGGTCACTGCCGGATCCGTGGCGACGTCGTCGAAGTGGGCCATCAGCTCGTTCTTGTTTGTCACCGGCAGCAGGGTGACGTCCACGATGTGCTCGGGCAGCCCCCTGTACAGCTCCCGGTAATAGACAGAATGGGTGCGCGCGTAGGCGACGAGCTCGGTCAGACGCGCCTTCTGTCGGCGCCGGATCTCGTCAGGACCCTTCCGGTGGGCCTGGAAGGCGTCCCACCACACCCGGGCCGCGCTGATCCCCCGGTCGCCAGTCAACGCCCGCCGCCGCAATTTCATGCCACGACTATAGATCTGGTCCTGACACCGGGACAGGGTCAATCGACAGGTGCACAGCCATACTGAACGCCCTGACAGCCATGAGTACCTGAGCCACCGGCCGGCATCGAGTCGAACAGACCAACCAAGGCCAGCTGACCCGTATAGAGCCAGTCGACATCGTTCCGGTCTGCTTCCGTAGTCCTGGCCGAACGATAGGACCCCGCACGCTCTCGGCGTGCGGGGTCGAACCGGTTTTCAAAGTGCTCACAGGAAGGACTGCGGACCGGCCAAGGGACGACATCCCTCGAGTGTCAGTGTTGCCCGGTAACCTCGGGGTCATGACTGAAAGACCGCAACTGGTGAACCGAGCACGCGATTGGATCGCAGAGGCCCGTACATTTCACTACCAGCAGCTCACCACGCACCGCAGAGTGAGGCGCCTCGGAAAGACCCGCCTGACATTCACCACCGGCCAGGCCCTAACCAACGTGGGCGCCTTTTTTGCTGCGGGGTCGACAGGCTCAATCGGCTTACCGGATTGGGCTGTCTTGGGTGTTTTGCTCGGAGGATTCCTAGGGGGCAAATACCTGTTCCCGATACCGGTCAGCAGTATCGCTAGTCGGAGAGGCCCTGCCGATGTGGTCAGTAAGAGCGCTACGGAGCTCGACACTATGAGTCCAGAGGAAATCCGGGTATACGAGAACAACATGGTTCTGAAGCACCGACTCAAGGGCCCCGGAGGACTGGGGGCCGCACAATCGCTGCAGCGCCAGCAAGAGGCAAGCCGGAAAGCGGAGGAGGCCGCTGGCCTGGTCGCTGGAAGCCTAACCGGGCTGTCGCTGTTTGATGCTCAGGCATTTGGCTCCGCTGTTCGAATGCATGAACGTCTTGAGAGTCGGTGGCTTGCCTACGAGGTTGACCCGAAACTGCAGTTCGATTTTCCGGCGATGTCCGATGCAGCTTTCCCCGCTACCGCGGCCATGATCAGGGCTAGGCGCAAGGCCGAGCAGGCGAAGTCAGAAGGCAACACGGCGAACTACCAGTCCGCAGTGGCGGTGTTCGGCGAGGCGCTGACGGCAGCCGAGGCCGCAGCCGGTGTGCCCTAGAAGTCGCCCACCGGACTAACGAATTCACATCCAGCGCCGATTCGCCCGAAAGGAATCCAGCGCGCCGATCCACTATCTGGTGGGTGACCCGGACGTACCTGAGCTCGCGATTCAGCTGATGGGCCCAAAGGGCGAGGATGTGAATTCCGTCCACCGAATACGGCAGGTGCCAGGGCAGATTGGGGCTGCGAACTCCGTAAGGCTGTAACGAAGGCTGGCGATACCCAAAAGCCGAGACCTTTGTTTCGGTTACTGCCCGTCCAAGCCGCAAACGGGTGGGCAGCTGAGGAATTGTCTCTCTTTGCGACTTCTTGAAGGATAAGGACGTTGGGTTGCCGCGCCTCAATCAAGTGACGTTTCTTGTAATTCGCCATGGAGCAGTCACGCGAGACGATTCGCACTGGGATCCATTGTTCTCGGCCGCCGGAATCCTATCGGGCGCGCCGCCCCCGCTATCGGCTTTCCGAGGGCTGCATTCGTAGGCAAAATCCTGGCGGGATGAGAGACAAAACGGCCCCGCCTACATTCGTGCGGGGCCGTTCCGGGTCAATCACTCCTCAGTGACGAAACGACGATTGTAGATGGACAGGCTTCTTGGCCCAAAGAACCGTCGCTCCCCCGCGTAGTTCCGCCGAGGCGGTAGCCCGCTCGGTCCGGGAAATGGACAAATTAGTTGGTCCTTTGTACTCCCCTCGCTATTCCGTATCCTGTTGTCCGCCACCGCTTTTTGAACGGCCGGCCGGCAGTTCCGCCCTCAGGTCGAACGAAGTCGTTCTATGTGGCGGCGCTGTTCCATGTCGTCCTGCTTGACGTGAACGCTGACAAGGACACGATCACCGTCCGGCTCGTAGTAGATCCGGCCCATGTCCTCGCTGCCGTGGAGTACTTCCCCGACCACGCGGAGCAATTGCGGTCATCGCCTCGTCTCGTACCTGGTCAGGACCACGCCGCCGGGAAACGTCCGCGTCTCCACCAGGTTCAGGTTCACCCAGCTGTCCAGCGAGGTGAAGAACGGAGTGCCGCCGCCCACCAGGACCGGATGGGTGGCTAGCGCGTATTCGTCGATCAGCCCGGCCCGCATGGCCGCCCCGGCGAGCGTTGCGCCGCCGACGCTCATCAGGCCGCCGTCCCCGGCCTTGAGCCGGGTGATCTCGGCGATCGCGTCGCCGGTGACCAGGCGGGTGTTCCAGTCGACCTTGTCGATCGTCGAGGAGAACACCACCTTCGGCGTGTCCCGCCAGTTCCGCGCGAATTCGATCTCCGCCGGGGTGGCGTTGGGCTGCTGGTCGCCGGTCGGCCAGTAGGAGCTCATTGTCTCCCACAGCTTGCGCCCGTACAGCGACAGGCTGCTAGCCCGCTCCTGGTCGAGCCACCACTGGAACAGTTCGTCGCTCGGCCCGCCCCAGCCGATGTCGTCGCCGGCCGCGGCGATGTAGCCGTCCAGGGTCAGATTCATGCCGTAGACCAGTTTCCGCACGGCGCCAGCCTTCCGTCTCGTAGTGATCGAGGGCGTCATTGAACTCTGTCGTCCCGCACATGATCAGCAGCATCCTGTCCCTCATGGAGCCACCGTAACTGCCCATGATCTGGATGCCATAGCCTCCGGTCCGCGTTTCAACGGAGCTGCCCGGTGAAGCATTGGCTAAAGGGCACCAAGGGTGCCGTTTAGCGCTGCAAAAACACCGCCACATATCGCTGCGAATCACATTCGGGTCGTTTTCGGAGGCTTGCCATGGGCGGGTCAGAAACGGTCGTTTTGATCGCCGTTAATCAGCAGCCGGTCTCGTCAGCTCTCGAAGGAGCAGACCAGGGTTTGTTTGCTCAGCTACTGGGCCTAGGGAGACTGACAGTGTTCACCGCCCCCGGCGGCGGATAGGCGCCCAATTCCCGCAACCTCCACCCTCTTGTGACTTCCTCCGAACGTGTGGGAATCTGCTTGAAGTAGAGAGAGGTCCGTGAGTCCAATGGCACAGGGCACGGTGATCGACGGCGGTGCTGTCGATGAACTACAGACATCCTTTCGGGGTGAACTCGTCCGTCCGGATGATGCCGGTTACGACGAGCATCGCAAGGTGTGGAACGGTTCGATTGATCGCCGTCCCGCGCTCATAGCCCGATGTACCGGCGTCGCAGACATACGCGCTGCCGTCCGGCTCGCCCGCTCGCAGGACCTGCTGGTCGCCGTGCGTGGCGGCGGTCACAGCTTCCCTGGGCTTTCAGTGTGCGACGACGGCATGCTCATCGACCTCGGGCTGATGAAAGGGATCCGAGTGGACCCGGAGGGGCGCACGGCACGTGTTCAGGCCGGAGTGCTGCTCGGCGAGCTCGATCGCGAGACGCAGGAGTTCGGCCTCGCCGTTCCTTCGGGAATCGTCACCCATACCGGGCTGGCCGGCCTCACGCTCGGCGGCGGAATAGGTTGGGTCATGCGCAAGTACGGGCTCACCATCGATCAATTGCTGTCCGTGGACGTGGTCACCGCCAACGGCGAGCTGGTCAGGGCCAGCGAGGATCAGAACGCCGACCTCTTCTGGGGAGTTCGCGGCGGCGGGGGCAACTTCGGCATCGTCACCGAATTCGAGTTCAAGCTCAACCCTGTGGGCCCGTACGTTATGGCAGGTCCGGTCTTCTGGCCCATGGAGGATGCCCCGGAAGTCCTGCGGTTTTACCGCGATTGGATCGCAGACTGCCCCGACGAGCTCATGACGATCGCCGTGCAGCGGAGGGCTCCGGCCCTGCCGATCGTCCCGCCCGACCTGGTCGGCAAGCTGGTCGTGGCGGTCGTCGCCTGCTACGCGGGACCGGTCGAGGACGGTGAACGAGTCGTGCGGCCGCTCAAGGAATTCGGTTCGCCTGTGCTGGATCTTTGCCGGCCGAAGCCTTTTCTGGAGCATCAGAGGATGTTTGATCCGTCGTTCCCCCACGGCTGGTCCTACTACGTCCGGTCCTGTGACGTCGCAGCCCTCGACGACGACGTCATCGACATCGTCGTCCAACACGGCAGGCGCATCACCTCGCCGGTCACCAGCGTTGCCCTGTGGCAGATGGGCGGAGCGGTGGGGCGGATCGACGACGGCGCCACCGCGTTCAATGGCCGCCAGGCAGGGTTCACCTTCAACATCAACGGCAACAGCAAGACCGCCGATGGCTTCGACGCTGAGCGCCAATGGGCTCGCGACTATTGGTCCGCCCTCGCGCCCCACCACACCAGCGTCTACGTGAACTTCCTTATGGAAGAGGGTGAGGAGCGGGTCAGGCAGGCGTACGGGGCCGGTAAGTACGACCGGCTCAAGGCACTCAAGCGCAAGTACGACCCGACGAACTTCTTCACTCTCAACCAGAACATCAAGCCCGGCTGACTTTCGCGGACAGATCCAGGAAGCCATTATCGAAAACGACTTCAAGGCGGCCGATCTGGGCAAGTTCCTGAAGCTGGAGAACAAGACCTTCAAGGCCGCCGTTCCGGCCGAAGCGGCAACCGTGTCCAAGGCGCCGCTGCGGACTGCCGTGCGCGGACTCGTCATCGCGGCGGAGGTCAGCGCGGGCTATGACCGGGACCGCTATTCCGGCGTCTGGCGTGATACCAACCGGGGATTGCCAGAACACGCAGGAGGAAGTCCTAGTCCAGGAGTCCAGGACTGCCGTGTCCTATACCAGCCGGGGCTGCACGCCAGCACGGGACGCTGGGTGACGTCGTGGGATAACCGCGTCCACACGTCCGCGTCGACCGTGCAGATTGACCATCTGGTCCCTGTTCATGAAGCCTGGGGATCCGGGGCAAGGTACTGGTCCCAGGCACGGCGGGTGGCTTTCTACAACGACCTCGGGGACAGCCGCAGCCTGAGCGCCCAGACGTCCGCTCTCAACTCTTCAAAGCAGGCCAGTGGCCCGGAGACGTGGATGCCGCCGAAGAACCGCTGCGCGTACATCGGTCAGTGGGTGGCGGTGACCATTTGACAGTCAGCGACGTTGGCATGCCGGTAAACGGACAATCTCGCCGACTGGGCATGAGTCGCCATCCGCGCATTCTCGGTTCCCGGAAACTTCTATCCAAGTCTCGCCGCTAGCTATGTCGCCAAAATTGAGTCATGCCGCCCGGCCCGGGATGGGTACGTACGGAAAATTGGCGGGCCCCGCACGCGCGAACGTGCGGGGCCCGCCTATTGACCCGACGGCCTAGCAAGGTTGCGACCGGACCAACTAGGTTGTCAAAAGGACCAAGTTGGTTGGCAATCAGCAGAGGGATTAGAAGTCCCAGTCGTCATCCTCGGTGTTAACAGCCTTGCCAATCACGTAAGACGAACCCGAGCCCGAGAAGAAGTCGTGGTTCTCGTCAGCGTTCGGCGACAGGGCAGACAGGATGGCGGGGTTCACGTCGGTGACGGAAGCCGGGAACATGGCCTCGTAGCCCAGGTTCATCAGCGCCTTGTTGGCGTTGTAGTGCAGGAACTTCTTGACGTCCTCGGCCAGGCCGACGGAGTCGTAGAGGTCGTGCGTGTATTGGACTTCGTTTTCGTACAGCTCGAAGAGCAGCTCGAAGGTGTAGTCCTTGATTTCCTGCTTGCGCTCCTCGGACAGGCCCTCCAGGCCCTTCTGGAACTTGTATCCGATGTAGTAGCCGTGGACTGCCTCGTCGCGGATGATGAGGCGGATGAGGTCGGCCGTGTTCGTCAGCTTGGCCCGCGAGGACCAGTACATCGGCAGGTAGAAGCCTGAGTAGAACAGGAAGCTCTCCAGCAGCGTGGAGGCCACCTTGCGCTTCAGGGGGTCGTCGCCCTGGTAGTAGTCCATGACGATCTGGGCCTTCTTCTGAAGGTTCTCGTTCTCGGTGGACCAGCGGAACGCCTCGTCGATCTCCTTGGTGGAGGCCAGCGTGGAGAAGATGGAGGAGTAGCTCTTGGCGTGCACGGACTCCATGAACGCGATGTTCGTGTAGACAGCCTCTTCATGCGGGGTGAGCGCGTCCGGAATCAGCGAAACGGCTCCGACGGTGCCCTGGATGGTGTCCAGCAGGGTCAGGCCCGTGAACACGCGCATGGTGAGCTGCTGCTCGTCCGGGGTCAGCGTCGCCCACGACTGCACGTCGTTGGACAGCGGCACCTTCTCCGGCAGCCAGAAGTTGTTAACCAGGCGGTTCCAGACATCCACGTCCTTCTCATCCTGGATGCGGTTCCAGTTAATGGCTTCAACGTGGCTTAGAAGCTTTACTTTTTCTGTCATGACTCCGACTCGCTTTCTGAAGAGAGACTTGGTTTGGCTGAGTCCTCGACGCAGTACTTGCAGTCGGCTTTCTCTATGCCTTTGTTGGTGTGATGTCTGGTGTGGGCGTTTCGCTGGCTGGAAGGCATCGGACGGCCCTTCCGTACTGCTGACATTTTCGCACGGGTTTCGGCACTGGCCTTCTTCCCGAAGTTCGGGTTGCCGGCGCCCTTCCTTGCTTCGGAGAGCGCCGTCCGGGCTTCGTCGGTCATCGAGTGGCCGAACCCTGGGTGGTCTGCACCGAACTTTCCGAAGTTCGGGTTCTCCAGTCCTGCGTGAGTTCCCTTGCGAGCTTCCGCCCACTTCCTGCGCTGCTCCAGGCTGTGTTTCCCGCCGTAGAACGGGTTCTCGGCTCCTGGCCTGCTGAGCCCTTTGCGACCGGTGCTCCTGATGCGAGCGGCTTCGCGCTGCTCCTCCGTCCACACGACGCCGGTCGGCCCCAGACCGCCCTCCGCAATGTTCAGCAGACGATCCCCTTCGCGTCGCAGGTAGCTGATCCACTCGATCTCGGCTTGCCCAAGCTCGGGCAGGCCTTCGATCCAGTCCAGCTCGTCCGCGATGAGATCTGCCGGATCGTGCTTACGGAGCCAATCGTAGAAGGGCGTCTTGCGACCCTCAGCGGCCACTCGCAGATGCTGATGGAAACGACGACTGGCCGTCTTGGTGGTGATACCGACATAGCGGTAGTCGACCTCCCGCCGAAGCCGGATGCCGTAGACCAAGCCGCCCGTCGCTGTCGTCGTTTCCATCATTTCACCTACTCAACCGATTTCAGTTGATCACAACATGCACGAGACGCAATTTTCCACCTCGGTCCCTTCCAGCGCGAGCTGGCGGAGACGGATGTAGTAGATGGTTTTGATGCCCTTCTTCCAGGCGTAGATCTGGGCCTTGTTGATGTCGCGCGTGGTGGCGGTGTCCTTGAAGAACAGCGTCAGGGACAGGCCCTGGTCCACGTGCTGCGTGGCCGCGGCGTAGGTGTCGATGACCTTCTCGTAGCCGATCTCGTACGCGTCCTGGTAGTACTCCAGGTTGTCGTTCGTCAGGTACGGCGCCGGGTAGTACACGCGGCCCAGCTTGCCTTCCTTGCGGATCTCGATCTTGGATGCCACCGGGTGGATCGAGGAGGTGGAGTTGTTGATGTAGGAGATCGAGCCGGTGGGCGGGACAGCCTGCAGGTTCTGGTTGTAGATGCCGTGCTCCATGACCGAAGCCTTCAGCTCGCGCCAGTCATCCTGCGTGGGGATGTGGATGTTCTTGAACAGCTCCGCGACCTTGGCGGTCTGCGGGACCCATTCCCGGCCCGTGTACTTGTCGAAGAACTCGCCGGAGGCGTACTTGGACTTCTCGAAGCCGCCGAACGTCTGGCCGGTCTGGATGGCCAGCAGGTTGGAAGCGCGGACCGCGTGGAACACCACCGAGTAGAAGTAGATGTTGGTGAAGTCCAGGCCCTCTTCGGAGCCGTAGTGCACCCGCTCGCGGGCCAGGTAGCCGTGCAGGTTCATCTGGCCCAGGCCGATCGCGTGGCTCTGGTCGTTGCCGCGGGCGATCGAAGGCACCGAGGTGATGTTGGACATGTCCGAGACAGCCGAGAGGGACCGGATGGCCGTCTCGATGGTCAGGCCGAAGTCCGGCGAGTCCATGGTCTTGGCGATGTTCAGCGAACCCAGGTTGCAGGAGATGTCCTTGCCGGTCTGGTCGTAGGACAGGTCATCGTGGTACGTCGTGGGCTGGGAGACCTGGAGGATCTCGGAGCACAGGTTGGACATGATGATCTTGCCGTCGATCGGGTTTTCCCGGTTCACCGTGTCCTCGAACATGATGTACGGGTAGCCGGATTCGAACTGGATCTCGGCGAGGGTCTGGAAGAACTCGCGCGCCTTGATCTTGGTCTTCTTGATCCGGGAATCGTCCACCATCTCGTAGTACTTCTCGGTGACCGAGACGTCGGAGAACGGCATGCCGTAGACCTTTTCGACGTCGTACGGCGAGAACAGGTACATGTCCTCGTCCTTCTTGGCCAGCTCGAACGTGATGTCCGGGATGACAACGCCCAGCGAGAGGGTCTTGATGCGGATCTTCTCGTCCGCGTTCTCGCGCTTGGTGTCCAGGAAGCGGTAGATGTCCGGGTGGTGCGCGTGCAGGTACACAGCTCCGGCACCCTGGCGGGCACCGAGCTGGTTGGCGTAGGAGAAGCTGTCCTCGAGGAGCTTCATCACGGGGATCACGCCGGAGGACTGGTTCTCGATCTGCTTGATCGGCGCGCCGACCTCGCGGATGTTGGTCAGGGCGAAGGCCACGCCGCCGCCGCGCTTGGACAGCTGCAGGGCGGAGTTGATGGACCGGCCGATCGACTCCATGTTGTCTTCGATGCGGAGCAGGAAGCAGGAGACCAGCTCGCCGCGCTGGCGCTTGCCGGCGTTCAGGAACGTCGGGGTGGCCGGCTGGAAGCGGCCCTCGATGATTTCGTCGACCATCTGCGTGGCGAGCTTCTCGTCGCCGCGGGCCAGGTGCAGGGCCACCATGCAGACGCGGTCCTCGTAGCGCTCCAGGAAGCGCTTTCCGTCGAACGTCTTCAGCGTGTAGGAGGTGTAGAACTTGAACGCGCCGAGGAACGTCTCGAAGCGGAACTTCTTCTTGTAGGCGCGGTTGTAGAGCTCGCGGATGAAGTTCATCGTGTACTGGTCGAGGGTCTCACGCTCGTAGTACTCGTTCTTGACGAGGTAGTCGAGCTTTTCCTCGAGGTCGTGGAAGAACACAGTGTTGTTGTTCACGTGCTGCAGGAAGTACTGGTGCGCGGCCTCGCGGTCGGCCTCGAACTGGATCTCGCCGTTGGGGCCGTAAAGGTTCAGCATGGCGTTGAGCTCGTGGTAGCCCAGGCCCTGGTAGGCGGCCGGCATGGCCGGCTTCTCTCCGGGGACGGTGTGCTTCTCGACGGCGGTGTGGCTGGCCATACGGGTGCTCCCGGTCACTTCGGTGTCTGCGACAGTCGTGTCCAAAATTGTTCCAATCCTTGTTGTACTCGGCTGACGTCTTCCGGCGTCCCCATGAGTTCGAATCGATATAGGTGCGGGACCTGGCATTTCGCGGCGATGATGTCGCCGGCCATGCAGTAGTTGTCCCCAAAGTTCGTATTGCCCGCCCCGATCACTCCCCGGAGCTGCTGCCGGTTGCGCGGATCGTTCAGGAAGCGGATGACCTGCTTCGGAACGGATCCCTCTCCCCCGGTACCTCCGTACGTGGGAAGCACCAGCACGTAGGGTTCGGTTGCCACGAGCGCGGGTTCCTTCGCGTGGAGGGGTATCCGGGCGGCGTCGATGCCCAGCTTCCTGATGAAGCGTGCGGTGTTCTCGGAGGTTGAGGAGAAGTAGATGAGGTGGCTGCCGGTGGTCCTGGCGTCGTCCCCCGCCACCGACCGGGCGCCGGTCGGCGTCGTAACGGCGGTTGCCGGTGCCATGGAAGTCACCTCATCTGACGTGCGTTTTTTGTCGAAGCGGTTCAGGCCACGGCGACGGCGGAAGCCTGCGCCAGTTCTTCGATCTTGTCGGGACGGAATCCGGACCAGTGGTCCTGGTCCGTGACGACCACCGGGGCCTGCATGTAGCCCAGGGCCTTCAGGCGTTCGAGGGCATCCGCGTCCTGCGAGATGTCGACGCTCTGGTAGGTGATGCCCTTCTTGTCCAGTGCGCGGTAGGTCGCGTTGCACTGCACGCAAGCCGGCTTCGTGTAAACCGTAACGGTCATGTCCCTGTCCCCTTTGTTGAAGTCTTTGGTTCGTGTCCGGTGGGCCCGCCCGGAACAGGAATTCTTATCCGTTACTGGCCTCGCCTGGCGGTCTGCTAACGCTCCGCTCGAACTGTATGTCGATACTACATGTAGTGCAAGAGTCCCGCGCGGACCCCAAGATGATGTATTACAAGTATGTCATTCCGCCCACTTTTAATCCACAGCCCGGGGGCTTCAAAATGTCCGGGTTTCAGCCCTTTTCACGGACGAAATCCACACCCTGTGGAGTAGTTAGCCACAATTAACGGCCCCGCGTGTCGCACGCTGGACGGCGTGTCGCGGTCCGCTGCTGCGCGGTGCCGCAGTGGCACTGAGCACTACATGTAGTGGTCGAAGGCACAGGATTGGAACCGGTCCGGCGTCCGTGTTCAGTTCTGTCCGGCGCGCCGCTCTGTCAGTCCGCGGGGCGGAGCGAAGTGATGGTCTGCCGTATGGCGTCGTACTCTTCGGTGGCGGTGTAGGCCTCCGGGGTGTTCGCATCAGGCGTGACACCCGGCGCCGTGGCGACGGCGTGGTAGACACCGCTGAACGCCGCCACACCGGGCGGCCACTCGAAGAACTGGAAAATGGGGCAGGCGCTGCGCCCGGAGGGCAGCGGCGCGGAAGTGATCCCGTAGGACAGCGGTGCCGGCTTCGAGGGATGGGATCCGTGATCGTCGCGGCCCTCGAACACAAAGACTGGCGCCGCGCCTTTCTGCGCCAGGGCCGGCAACGCTTCCGAGTCCATCAAGGCATAGGGATACTTCTGGGTGCATTCTGCTTTGGCCGCGATGTTGGTCCGCAACGTTGCCATTGATTTCCCGGCCGCGTCGAGGACGTCCACAAAGATTCCGCCGGGCGCCGCCTCACGAGCCCGGTCCTGGACGGTCCAGTCCGGCGGATAGTCGAACATCAGCCCGCCGTCCGGCGTCGTGAAGGTTTTCCATTCAGGCTCCGCCGGCGACGCCCCCGCCGACGGACTGAGGGCAGGCTCCGAGGCACTGGGCGAGGCGCTGGGCGAGGAGCCGGGCGAGGCATTCCCGGAATTCGGGCTGCTGGACGGCGTGCAGGCCACGAGCAGGGCGGCGGCGCAGAACGCTGCGGAAACTGCTCTTCCGGACCGGAACATGGCACCCTCCCCCTGCGTGCGGCTACTCCGCTCAATTCTGCCGTGACGGCCCCCGGTGAACAGGGTCTTTGGGCCTCCGCCGGCTCCCGAACACGAAGACGGGGGCCGGCGAAGTTCCGCCGGCCCCCGCAGGGCCTCCGGCAGCAGCCGGAAGCCAGTCCCCTCTGCCTACTGCTTTACGAGGGTGTTGCCATACCCGGCGTCGCACTTGCCGTCATGGACGACACCTGCGCCCGGTGCCACGACGTAGTTGCTGGCCGGGTTGAAGACGGCAGTGTGGACATCCGTCACCTTGCTGGCGCAGTTGTCGGCGGCCTGGGAGCTCAGGCTCTGTCCGCCGATCCACATGTCGATCCAGATGGTCGAGTTGGTGCCGAACACGTTGACGCCCTGGTGGCAGGGGCCGCCCTGGGGTTCGTCGCCGTCGCCGCAGGTGTCCTCAACGATGAAGTAGCGGCGCACGTCCGGAAGGTAGATCCGTGTGCCGGCCGGGAAGTCCAGTACGTCCTTGCCGGTGGCGAGGGAATGGCCCACGGCGATGGTGATGGGGTCGTTGTAGGTACCCGTGCCGCCCGCAGTTTTGTGCAGGATCGGGTGGCTGATGGCGGCCGAGCCCGCCGGTGTGTTGTCGTACCAGGTGTAAGCCGAGGTGAACGCGGTGGTGACAACCCGCTCGGAGGACGACGACGGGACGGCTGGTGCCGGCGCGGGCTTCGGATCCGCAGGAACTGCGACAGGCACGGCGTCAGGAGCCGGAGCCTCGGGGGATGCCGACGGCGTTGCGGCGTCCTTCCGGGCTGCTGCTGCGGCAGCGGCGGCCTCCGCCTTTTTGGCGGCGTCGGCCTTCTTCTTCGCGGCGGCAGCCTTGGCGATTTCGTCAGTCTTGGCCTTCTTGGCAGCTGCTGCGGCAAGCTTGGCCTTCTCAGCCGCGGCCCGCTGGGAAGTGCCGACCTCGCCGGATGCGTTGCCCGGCCCGGTGCTGGCGTTGGCTTCAACGGCACCTGCTGACGCTGAAGACTGTGCGGATGAGTTTTGCGTGCCGGTTGCGGCGCCACATGCGGACGTGGCGAGTAGGACCGAGAGCAGGCCGGCGGACAGCAGACTATTTCTGCGCATGGAAAATAAAGCCTCTTCGTGCGAGTGCGGAAAAGGGCAGACCCGTAGAGGGATGTCCTGCCCGGAGTTGGTAACGGTCTGCGGAACGCAAGGCGCTCCCGCCTGGGGACTTATCACACGCAACAGCGTTCAGGACGCTCCAGTTGGGCGTGTATGCCGACCGGTGACCTAAACGTTACCCCGGAGCCCGCGGAGAGGCTAATCGACGTCGTGCCACCTCTCCAGCGGGTGAATTCGGGGCTGCCGGACCTCATCCCGCAACTACGGGACCGGCGTCGTGGTGACCAGTTGGTTGCCGTAGCCGCTGTCGCACATGCCGTCATGGATCACGCCCTCGCCGGAGGCCACGACGTAGTTGTCCGGGGGGTCGAAGACTGCGGCATGCACGCCGGTTACCTGCTTTGTGCAGCCACTGGCAAACGACTCGCTTTCCCCTTCGCCGCCAATCCACATATCGAGCCAGGTGGACGCATCGCCGTGTTCGTCCGCGCCGGCGTGGCACGGCCCTTCCTCCGGAGCGGGGCCGTCCCCGCATGTGTCCTCGACGATGAAATAGCGCCGCACGTCGGGAAGGTAAATCCGCGTACCGGCGGGGAAATCAAGGACGTCCTTCCCCGTCTCCAGGGAATGCCCGACGGCGATAGTCACCGGATCCGCGTAGGTTCCGGTCCCGCCGGCCTTCTTGTGCAGCACCGGGTGACTGATGTTCGGGGAGCCTGGCGGGGTGTTGTCGTACCACGTGTAGGCCGTGATGAACGTGTCGGGATCGGCGGTCTGTACCGCCGTCGACGGAGTCGAGGACGGAGTCGGCGACAGCGAGGGAGTCGGCGACTGTGACGGAGCAGGCGAAGGCGACGGCGACGGCGACGGCGACGGCGAGCCTTGGCATGCGGCGGCGGTCAGGACAACCGACAGCAAGCCTGCGGCCACTCCGACACCTCTGCGCATTCTGCCTCCGCCTCCACAAAACCTGCCAAGTACGTCGAACGCTACCTTGCTCCCCGGCTTTCGCGGTAGCCGCAAGTAGGACGTCCTACAGATCCCCTGCCCCAGGCAAAAAGCACGACCGAAATGCGCCCTGAAAACGTGACATTCGCGCCTCTCCACGCCCTGATAAAGAACGCACAGAAGCGCGGCACGGGCGCCCCTTTTCGCATGGCGCATCGCCCTCCGTATGGCAGCTGAACGCCGCGTGTCCCCAGCCATCCGGTGGTGCCGCCAAAAGGACCGGTACCTTCCGCCCTTACTCGCATCGAAAGTCATCGGGCGCCGTAGTCCGTCCGCGAAACAAGTAGAACCGCCCGAAAAAGGCAGGTGTTTCTTACCCGTGTGTGACCCTATCCGGCGCTCCTAACCTCGGAGACATAAGGAGTACGCCGGTCCACGGGCGGCTCGTGCGGCCTAAGGAGAGAGATCAGATGAGCGCCGATTTCTCCTCCTGCAAATTGAACGCCGCTGCCGGCCTTAGACGCCGGGAACCAGCGTTGGCGCCCACTCCCTGATTCAGGTCAGGACTTCAGAAAAACGATTCCCTGGCGAGGCCCATTCATGACGAAATCAGCCCCTCTTTCCCTGAAACCCCCGGTTTTCTTTGACCCCAGCGGAAAACGTTGGCGGAGAATTCTTGTCGCCCTGGTGGCCAGCGTGACGTTGGTAATCCTCACTGTCGTCTGGATTCTCCCTGCCGCCAGTGCACCCTTATGGAAAGGTCAGGAAAACCAGTCCGCGGAGTATCCGCGCCAGCTGTTGTCCACCGCGGACCTAAAGAATATTCCCCGGATCGGCCCTGAAGGGGGCTTCGCTTTCGACCGGATCGCGCTCGTTGAGCGGGCCGACGGAAAGGTCCTGCTCAAGGATCCCTTCAGCAGTACCATCTGGCGGGAAGCCACGGCGGATGAGATTGAGCTGATCGGCGATAGCCCGTATGCCATGGAAACTTTTGGGAAACCGGCAGACCGCACGTTGATGTTGACGTTCGACGATGGGCCGGACCCCAGGAACACGCCAGAAATCCTGGATTTGCTGTCCCGTGAGGGTGTGCCGGCGACGTTCTTCACGGTAGGCGACAACGTCGTCAAGTACCCGGATATCTTCCGCCGCATAACGCAGGAAGGTCATATGGTGGGGAACCACACGATGTCCCACATCGATTTCTGGGCCCATGACGACCTGTTCAACCGCCAGCAGATCATCGGGGCGGACCGCGTAATGCGTGCCTCGGACAGCTATGCAACCCGGTTGTTCCGGATTCCGACCGGCGACCCGGGGAACAACTCCCTGGCCCTTCTGCAATCGCAGCAGCTGGGGTTCCTCCACATCAATATGGATTTTGATACGCGTGACTGGGCGTACGCGCCCGGAGTTCCGATCACACCCGAGAAATTGGACGGCCAGGGGCATATAGTTCTGGTGCACGATGGCGGCGGGGACCGCAGCGCAACCATCGAAATGCTCAAGACCTTTATTCCGATGGCCAAGGCGCAGGGCTACACCTTTACCACCGTCGCACCCATACTGCCGACCGAATTCGTACCCCAAAGCGACGTCAAGGGCGCAGTGGAGGACAATGCGACGTTGGCCGCGATGACCACGTATTTGGTCACTCCGAACGTTTTGCTCAGCTGGTTGTTCTGGTTCGGCATCGGCTCGCTGACCATCCTGACATTCCTTTATGTGGTCCTGGCACTGATCAACAATCGCCGGCAGAAAAAGCGCCTCTGGCCCGACATCAAAGACGAGGAGTGGCCTTTCGTCAGCGTCGTTCTGCCGGTCTTCAACGAAGAACTCGTTGTCGCCAAAACCCTCGACGCTCTCAGGGCCAGCGACTACCCGCGCATGGAGGTCGTCGCCATCAACGACGGCTCCACCGACGGCACGCTGGCGGTTCTTTCCGATTACGCCCGGACATGGCCGCAACTGCGCGTCATCGACCAAGCGAACGGCGGAAAATCGGCCGCAAGTAATCACGGAATAAAACAATCCCGCGGCGACATCGTGATCACCCTCGACGGTGACACGCTGTTTGAACCGCAGACGATCAAGATGTTCGCCCGGCATTTCCTGGAACCACGGAACGGGAAGATCGTCGGCGCGGTTGCCGGACTGGTGAAAGTCGGAAACCGCCGCAATATCCTGACGGCCTGGCAGGGCCTGGAATATCTCTCCGGCATCTGTGTCACCCGAATGGCGGAGGGCCTCATGGGAGCAATCTCGATTGTTCCCGGCGCCTGCGCGGCATGGCGGAGGGACGCACTCGTCAAAGCGGGCGGCTACTCCCATGACACGCTCGCAGAGGACGCCGACCTGACCCTCTCACTGCAGCAACTCGGTTACAGCATCGTCCAGGAGAACTCAGCCGTCGCATGGACGGAGGCTCCCATGACTGTCCGGGGATTGTTCAAGCAGCGGCTCCGCTGGACCTTTGGCAATATCCAGACCCTGTACAAGCACCGGCACATGCTCTTCAATCCCCGGTTCGGCGCACTCGGCTTGCTGACCATGCCGTACGCACTGATCTCAGTACTTGTCCCGCTGGTTTTTATGCCCCTAACGGTCGTCGTCGCGGTGACCAGCCTCGCCCGTGGGGAATGGCAGGCCGTCGCGCTGTTCTCGCTGTTCGTCATTGCAACCCACATGCTCATTTCGATTGTGGCGATAGTGATGGTCGGTGAGAGCCCCACGCACCTCCTGGTGGTGCCCATCTACAGGCTCATTTACGAACCCCTCCGCGCCTATGTGTTGTTCGGCTCCATGATCCTGGCACTACGGGGCACCGCGGTCGGCTGGTACAGGCCCGAACGGACCAACAGCGTCCTGATGCCGGCTGGCCTCGGGAAGCTGGGCCCCCTGGCCCCGGCGACCTCCGATCGTTTGGCCGCTTCGTGACCACAGGCCTTCCGGCCGGGAAACCGCCAGAGTGCTGGCGACCCTGCCGGCTGGTGAACATTGGAGAGCATGCATGCGTTCACGACAGTCGCCAGTGTCCCGCAGTTGGAGCAGGTTACTGGCGGCCGCCGCCGTCGTGATGGCCGTGGCGACCTGCGCTCCCGCGGCTCCGGGGAACTACGGCCGGGAGGATGCAATGAGCAAGAGCCCGGCGCCCCAGCAGTGGTTCGGCGGCTACCTTGACGTGACCTTGACCCCGAACCTTCGGCTCCAGGACCTGCCCGCGCAGGGTACCGTCACTGCCGTCCTGTCATTCATCGGGGCCCATCCGCAGCAGCCCTGCCGACCATCCTGGGACGGCTACTACACTCTTGACCAGGACGATGCCGGCCTGGCCCTCGAGGGGCAGGTGAGATCCTTCCGCGGGGCCGGCAATGACGTCGCGATAGCTTTTGGGGGTCAGCTCGCCACGGAGCTGGCCGTAGCCTGCACCGACGTCAAAGCGCTGGCTCAGGCTTACACGGCGGTCATCACAAAGTATCGCCTCGATACTTTGGATTTCGACGTCGAAGGCGACGGCCTGTCGGATCACTCCGCATCGGCGAGGCGCGCCGAAGCCGTCGCGCGCATTCAGGGAGACCGTCCGGCAGGCGATCCGCTGAAGGTGTGGCTGACCCTTCCGGTGTCGACGGACGGACTCACCCCGGACGGCGAAACGTCCGTCACCGCCATGCTCGATGCCGGAGTGGAACTCGCCGGCATCAACATCATGGTGATGAACTTCGGACCGCTGGCGCCGGGCCAGACAATGCTCGACGCGGCCAAGAGCGCGGCCGAGGCCACCCATCAGCAACTTGAGGCGCTGTATCGGAATGCCGGTAAACCTCTCGAGGCCGCGGCCCTCTGGAACAGGATGGGGCTCACGCCCATGATCGGCGAGAACGACGTGAAGGGCCAGGTGTTCACCCTCGCGGACGCGGAGGGCCTGAACAGCTTCGCCGTGGAACGCGGGATCGGGCGGATGTCCATGTGGTCCTCCAACAGGGATACTGCGTGCACTTCCTCGAGCCCGCGCGAACCGGGCAGCAACGCGTCCAGCAGCTGCAGCGGAGTGGCGCAAGAGCCCGGGATGTTCGCCAAAGTGCTCGGCAAAACCTTTGCCGGCTAAGCCGCTGCCCGGGCCGGCTACCTGCCGCCTGCCTTTCTACCTGGCTGTCTACCTGCTTGCGGCCTTGTCCAGCACGATCTGCTGCACATCAAGGTAGCCGGTCTCGAACCCGGCGCGGGAGTAGCAAAGGTAGAACAGCCACATCCGCTGGAAGACCTCGTCAAAACCGAGGGCCCTGACATCGTCGGCGCGGCCCATAAAACGCTCCTCCCAGAGCCGCAGTGTCTGGGCGTAATGCTCGCCCATGGCGAGGCGTTCACGGACCCGGAGCCCGGTCTGCTTCTCGGTGATCTCCTCGATGGCCCGGACCGATGGGATGACGCCGCCGGGGAAGATGTACTTGTGCACCCAGGTGTAGCTGGTCCGGGTGGCGATCAGCCGGTCGTGGCCGATGGTGATGGCCTGGATGGCCACCTTGCCGCCGGGGGCCAGGACCCGCTCGATTGTCTGGAAGTACGTGGCCCAGTACTCGTAGCCGACCGCCTCGATCATCTCGACCGAGACAACGGCGTCGAACTCGCCCTCCACGGCGCGGTAGTCCTTGAGTTCGATCGTGACGGCGTCGGCGTAGCCGGCCTCGGCTACGCGCTGCCGGGCCAGTTCCTGCTGCTCGCTGGACAGCGTCACGGAGTAGACAGTCGCCCCGCGGGCCGCGGCGCGGAGGGCCAGCTCGCCCCAGCCGGTGCCGATTTCAAGTACGCGCGTCCCCTCAGTGACGCCGGCCCTGTCCAGCAGCCGGTCGATCTTCGCCTGCTGCGCGGCAGCCAGGCCGTCCCAGGCAACGTTCCGCAGCGCATCGCCGCTCTCCGGGAAGAGGGCGCTGGAATACGTCATGGTGTTGTCAAGGAACGTCGCGAAGAGTTCGTTGGACAGGTCGTAGTGCCGGGAGATGTTGGAGCGGGTGTTCTGCTCCGTGTTCCGTTCCGTGCGCGGGGTGCGCGGAAGGTAGAGACCGCGCAGTTTCTGCAGCGGCTCCGGCACCAGGGTCCCCACCCGTGCGGCGAAGACTTCCATCACCGCCGTGAGGTCATCGGCGTCCCAGTCCCCGGCCATGTAGGACTCCCCCAGGCCGATCAGCCCGCCGTCGCCGAGCCGGGCGGCGAAAGCCTCCGGACGGTTCATGGTCATGACCGGGAAAACCTGGCCCGGTTCGGCCTGGCCGGACGCGGCCCTGCCCAGAACTGTGCCGTCGGGGTAGCGCACCTCCAGCGGAAGGCGGCGCACGGCGGCGCGGAAGATGGCATCCGCGGCCCGGCCTGCCAACCGGGCCTTGAAGCTCGAAGGCACGGTGGCAACGCTGGGCCAGACGGCGGCGTCGATGGCTGCGGGCGGCTGCGGCACCGTGTAGGGCACACCCGGGTTCGCCTGGGCAATCGTCTGGGCCGGGTTCGTCTGGGCCGGGTTCGTCTGCGCCGTGTGGGGTCCGGTCGCTTCGGTCATGGTCACTGGACTGCCTCCTGTGAGGGGTGGTGTGGTCTTTTGACGACGGGCAACTTACGTGCCCAGAGTTTGATTCCCTGCCAGCGGATCTGCGCTGCGACACGCAGCGGCGCCAGCGGGACGGCGAGCGCCGCCGCCAGGATGTTCGGCACGGTGGCTTCGCGGCGGACGCCGTCCACAGTTGCGACGAAGGGCTTCTGCCCCTCCCGCTCCAGGACGATCGAGACGGCGAGCCGCTCTGCGGGTTCCGGAAGCTTCATCCGGTACCGGCCTTCGACGTCGTTGAACGGGGAGACGTAGAACGCCTTCGGGACGGTGGCCCGGCCGGCGTCGTCGGTCTCCAGGAGGTAGCAGTGCCGCTCCCCATAGGTGTTGTGGACCTCTGCGATGACGCAGCGCAGCCCGCCCGCGGGGTCGTGGCACCAGAACAGGCTCAGCGGGTTGAAGACATGTCCGAAGACCCGGGCGCTGGCCAGCATGGTGATCCGGCCGCCGTCGAGCGTGATGCCCTGGGTGGCAAGGTAGCGCTCGACGTTGCCGCGCAGTGTCCCGTCCGGGTCGCCCAGGTGGTCCGCCACGGAGAAGCCGGCCAGCGGGGCCAGCCAGCGCGGGAGGCTGGGGAGGGCATCGACGTCGACGTACCAGCTGTAGCTGCGGTAGGTGAAGGCGTTGTGCAACGGGGTGCGGCGCACATGCGCGATGGACGTGCGGTAGATGGCAGCCGATGTGTTCATGAGCCCTCCGCGGGCACGGACTGCAGGTCGGGATCGACGGCGACGGCGCGGTACTCCTCGTTGAGCACGACGGCGGGGTCATCCCACGTGCGACCGAGCCGCTCCGCTGCCTTGACGCCGGACAGGGCGCCGTCCTCGTGGAACCCCCAGCCGTGGTAGGCGCCGGCGAAGGCCAGCCGGTCATCGCCGAGCGTCAGGATCCTCTGCTGGGCCTTCAGGGAATCCGGGGTGTACTGCGGGTGCTCGTAGACCATGCGCTCAATCACGGTGTCGTCCCCAATCAGCTCGGATTCGCCCAGGCTGACAATGTAGCGCCCCAGGTCCACGGGGGCCAGCCGCTGCAGCCGGGTCATGTCGTAGCTGACCAGGACCTTGTCCGGCCGGGCGTCGCAGGACGGCAGCCGGTAGTTCCAGGACGCCTTGGCGTTGTCGCTGGACGGCAGAACGGCGGCATCGCGGTGGAAGACCGTGTGGTTGACCGAGTACGGCATGCCGGCCAGGGCCTCGCGCTCGGCCGGCGAGGCGTCGGTGAGCATGTCCAGGGCCTGGGCCGGGTGGGTGGCGATGACCACGGCATCGAAGTTTTCGGTGGACACTGTTCCCGTACGGGTGGTCGTGGTCAGCTCCACACCGTGCTTGTGGCGGCGCACTCCGGTGACCGGGCTGGACAGTCGGATATCCGGCAGGGTGGCGGCGACCCTGTCCACATAGGTGCGCGAGCCGCCGGTGACGGTGCGCCACTGCGGTGAACCGGAGACCCCGAGCAGCCCGTGGTGTCCCAGGAAGGTGAAGAGGTAGCGTGCCGGGTAAGCCAGCGCCGTGGTGGGATCGCAGGACCAGACCGCGCTCACCACGGGGGTCATGAAGTGCGAGATGAAGTAGCTGCTGAACTTCTCCCGGGCCAGGAACTCCCCCAATGTGAGCTCCGGCGCCCCGGCTTTCGCTTCCTCGGCAAGCAAGGCGCGGGCCCTGCGGTAGAAGCGCATCACCTCGAGGAGCATCAGCAGGTAGCGTCCGCGCAGCACGGTGGAGGGCCGCGGAAGGATGCCGCGGCCCTTGGCCCGGGCCCCGGCGTACTCCAGCCCGCAGCCGTCGCATCGGACGGACATGCTCATTTCGGAGTCCTGCGTCTCAATGCCCAGTTCGGCGAAGAGCCGCAGGAGCGTGGGGTACGTCCGTTCGTTGTGGACGATGAAGCCAGTGTCGATCCCCAGCATGGGACCGCCGGCCTGCCTGACGTCGTGGGTGTGGGCGTGGCCGCCCAGCCGTGCGTCCGCTTCGAAGAGGGTCACAGTGTCCTGCCGGTTCAGCACGTACGCGGCGGTCAGGCCCGCCACGCCGCTGCCGATCACAGCTACTCGCCGGCCCGGGGGAAATCCTGCTGCATCTGACACTGGTCTGCTCCTGTTGGCTCTGCCGGAATCGTCCTGGTGAATCGTCTTATGGGCAATTCGTCGCCGCGGGGCTGACGGATGTGTGCGACTTTTCAGCAATTCGCTTTTCTCCAATGTGCCAGAATGAAGCGGGATTGCGGTCCCGCCTCACCGGAACACGCGAAGGGCAAACCTTTGATCAACCCCGTTCATCTGCGGACCCTTGTCGAAGTGACCAGGCTCGGCTCTTTCGCGGCGGCCGCCACGCGGCTCGGCTACACGGCGTCGGCGGTCTCCCAGCAGATGGCGGCGCTGGAGCGGGACACCGGCGTCGAACTGTTCCAGCGATCGGCCCGCAGCATCCAGCCCACCGAAGCGGCGTTGGTGATGACCCGGCACGCGGCCAAGGTCCTCACGGACATCGAGGCGCTGATGGCGGCGGCCTCCCGCACCGGGGATCCCGCGCGGCAGGAACTCCGGCTGGGCATCTTCCCCAGCCTGGCCACCTATGTGCTGCCGCGGCTTTTGGGGAACCCGGCGTGGAAGAAACTCGGCATCGACCTGCGGGTTTCCGTGGCGGAACCGGCCCAGACCATCCAGGGCCTGCGCACCGGCGGCGAGCTTGACGTCGCCCTCGTGTACCAGGTGGGGCAATCGGGCCTCGCATGGCCGCACACCGTCAACCGGCAGTGGATCGGCGACGACGACTTCCGGGTGGTGCTGCCGGCGGCCTGGGGCATCGGCACGGATTCAAAGGTGGCGGCGGACCACCTCTCCGACATGCCGTGGATTGTGCACCACCCCGGCACCTCGGACGCCACCGTGATCGAGCGGCTCTTTGCCAGCTGCAACCTGCACCCGCGGGTGGTCGCCTACAGCGATGACTTCCATGCCAGCCTCGAGATGGCGGCGGCGGGACTGGGCGCGGCCCTGGTTCCCGAGCTGGCGCTGCTGCACCGACCGGCCGGCGTGGTGGTGCTGGATGTCCCCGAGATCCGGCTGGCACGCAACGTCTTTGCCTTGCTGATCAATGAAAAACAGACGGCGCAGGTCCAGCTTTTCGTCGAACTCCTGGCCGACACCTTCAACTCCTCCACCCCGAAACAGGGCGTCGCCCGCTAAGGGCAATCAGCGCCGAATCAGCGGCGGCGCAGCCGCCGGCGGAGTCCCGTGCCCATCCCGGCGAGCGCGCTGATGATCCGGTGTTTGGCTGGGCTGTAGGGCGGGTAGATCAGTTCCAGGGTGTCCGGCCGCTGGGGCTTGGCCAGGGTGGACCGTTCATGGGAGAACGTCCGGAGCGAGTGCTCACCGTGGTAGGCGCCCATGCCGCTGCCGCCGACCCCTCCGAACGGCAGGCCCGGGACCATCAGGTGCGCGGCCGGGACGTCGAAGCAGAGCGCTCCCGACGAGGTGCGTTCCGCGAACGCCCGGCGCGTGCCGGCGTCGTTACTGAACACGTACAGCGCCAGCGGCTTGGCGCCGTCGTTGATCATCCGGATGGCCTCATCCCGGCCGGCCACCGGGACCAGCGGGAGCAGCGGCCCGAAGATCTCCTCCCCCATGACAGTGTCCCCGGTGGCGGGCCGGAGCAGGGTCGGGGCGAAGTGGCGGCTCGCGGCGTCCCGTTCGCCGCCGTGGACCACGGTGCTGCCGTCGGCGAGGGCGGCAATCCGTTGGAAGTGGCGGTCGTTGACGATCCTGCCGTAGGAGCCGCTGCGGGCCGAGTCCGGACCGAAGAGCGCGCCGATCGCTTTGACCAGCTCGCGCTCCAGCGGCACCAGCACGTCCTCGGTGGCCAGGATGTAGTCGGGCGCCACGCAGGTCTGGCCGGCGTTCATGAACCGGCCCCACGCGAGCCGTTTGGCTGCCCTGGCCAGGTCTGTGGACGAGTCCACGTAGGCCGGTGATTTGCCGCCCAGTTCCAGGGTGACCGGCGTCAGGTTCTCTGCCGCCGCGCGCAGCACCGCCTTGGCCGCGGTTTCCCCACCGGTGAAGAAGATGTGGTCAAAGCGCTGGCCCAGCAGGGCCGCGGTTTCCGGGATGCCGCCCTGGACCACCTCGGCCGCGCCTGCCAGATACTCCGGAATCCAGCGCGCCATTGCCGCCGAGGTGGCGGGGGCGTGTTCGCTCGGCTTGAGTACCACAGTGTTGCCGGCCGCGAGCGCACCGGCCAGCGGGGCGAGCAGCAGCTGCAGAGGATAGTTCCACGGGCCGATCACCAGCACGACCCCCAGCGGGGTCAGTTCGGTCCACGCTTTGGCCGGCTGGACAGCGAGCGGCACAGCGACCGGACGCGGCCGCAGCCAGGCCTCGAGGTTCTTTTCCAGGTGCGCGGCTTCGGCCGTGACAAAGCCGATTTCCGTCAGCAGGGACTCGGTGGCGTGCTTGCCCAGGTCGGCGCGCAGTGCTTCGGCGAACTCTGTGCGGCGCTCGGCCAGCATCCGGCGCAGGCTGCCAAGCTGCTCCAGCCGCCAGGCCAGGGGGCGGGTCACTCCGCTGTCATAGAGTTCACGGGCGCGGTCGACGGCGTCAGAAGCAGGTTGCATGAACTCAATGTACCGGGGCGGTGTGCACCCCCGCACCGTTTCCCGGATCCAACCCGTATTCCAGCCAGAGTCCGGCCGGTACGCTGAAGAGATGGCTGAAATTACTAGACCCCGGATAGTCGAACGGTGGGTCTTCTGGCCGGCCGCCGTGCTTGTGACCATCTTCGCATTGTTCGCACTGCTGGCTCCCAAGACCGCCGAGGCGATGTTCAGCACCGTCCAGGCGAATATCGTGAACTCCTTCAACTGGTACTACGTCCTCATTACAGCGTTCTTTGTTGTCTTCAGCCTTTTCCTGGGCTTCAGCCGTTTTGGTGATATCAAGCTCGGCCATGACGACGACGAACCCGAGTTTTCCCTCCTGGCATGGTTTGCGCTGCTGTTCGCTGCCGGCATGGGCATCGGCCTGGTCTTCTACGGTGTCAGCGAGCCGCTGAGCCACTTCGCGAGCCCCCGCCCCGGAGTCAGCGGCACACCTCCGGAACTGGCCCAGCAGGCGCTCAGCCAGACTTATCTGCATTGGGGGGTGCACGCCTGGTCCATCTATGTGGTGATCGGGCTGGCCCTCGCCTACGCGATCCACCGCCGCAAGCGGCCGGTCTCCATCCGGTGGGCGCTTGAGCCGCTTCTCGGCAAGCGCGTCCAAGGCTCCTGGGGCAACGCCATCGACGTCGTCGCCTTGGTCGGCACCCTCTTCGGCGTAGCCACCTCGCTGGGACTTGGCGTCCTGCAGATCAGCGCCGGGCTGGAAAGCATCAACCTGGTCCAGGCAAGCCGCGGTTCGGAAATCGCCATCATCCTCATCATTTCCTTCTTCGTCCTGTTGTCCGTCCTCTCCGGACTGACCAAGGGCATGAAGTGGCTTTCCTCCATCAATCTGGTCCTGGCCGGACTGCTGGTCGTTTATTTGCTCGTCTTTGGCCCGTCGACCTTCCTGCTGCGTGAGTTCGTGCAATCGATGGGCGCATACATCCAGAACTTCGTGTCCCTGTCCTTCAACGTCAACGCGTTCTCCGGGGAGGCCGGTGCGTCATGGCAGGCGTCCTGGACCTCGTTCTACTGGGGTTGGTGGATCTCGTGGGCCCCGTTCGTCGGCATTTTCATTGCGCGCATCTCCCGGGGCCGGACCGTTCGACAGTTTGTGGCCGGCGTAATCCTGGTGCCTACGCTCATCGGCATCCTGTGGTTCAGTGTGCTCGGCGGTACAGCCCTCGCCATCGAACTCAGCGGCACCGGGACGCTGCTGGAGGCAGACGGCAGCGTCGACGTCTCCAGCGCCCTGTTCAACATGCTCAACTTCATCCCCGGCACCCCGGTCCTGACAGTCGGTGTGATTCTGCTGATCGCTATTTTCTTTATCACCTCCTCCGACTCCGGCGCCCTGGTGATGGGCATGATCGCCACCGGCGGCCAGGTGAATCCGAAGAAGCGCATCCGCACCTTCTTTGTTTTCATCACAGCCATCCTGGCCATTTCGCTACTGCTCTCCGGCGGCCTCGTGGCGCTGCAGACCGCGGCGATCATCATCGCCCTGCCGTTCAGCGTCGTTATGCTGCTCATCTGCTGGTCCACCTACATCGCGTTCAGCCGTGAGCGCCGGGCGTACGAAAAAGCCCGCCGTGCGCAATTGGTCGACCACATCGGTGATTTCTACGGGCTCGAAGTGGAGGAACTCGCCGAAAACGGCATCCTCGGAGGCACCCCACGCTGGATGCAGATGCTGCGGCGCCGCGGCGCGCCCGCGGGGGCGGCGGTCCCCGAGGAGATCCTGCCCAGCCCGGAACCCTCGACCGCCGCGGTGGACACCCTCATGGCCAGCGCGCCGCATCCGCGGCACGCCTCCCAACTGGCCCTGCAGGTTGAAAACGCCGAGGCGGACGGAGTGCTCATCGCCGATGTGGACGACGTCGTGGACCATGACCCCCGGGCGTCCCAGGACGTTCAGGACGTACCTGATCGAGGCGACGCCACACCCAGCAGATGGTGAGTCCGCCAGACAAAGGACAACGGAATGCTGGAACGGGCCGGTTTTGAGGACTATGTTGAAGATATGAACAAGGTAGCGAGCAAGCACTTCGGAGAGGTCGAGCTCAACCACGGGAGGGATCACAATCTCACCGCAAAGCATGAGCTGGCGGGCCAGATCGTGGAGCTTGACCTGAATGTCAATGCGCATGACCACTTCGACGAAGCGGCGATGCACAAGGTTGACTACCGGCTGCGCTTCCTGCCCGAACTCGTGGACCAGGTCCGGGAAATGATCGCCGAGGAACTGGAGCAGGACGGCACCAGCCCCCAGGAGTACCGGCACTTCCACTGCAACGCCATCAAGGATGAGCACCTGCGGACAGTGTTCGGCGTCGAGGACAAGAGCCAGCTCACCGACGCTGTGTTCCTCAAGGCCCTGAAGCTGGGCCACGTGGGCATCTTCCCCGGCCAGCCGGAACGCTATTTCGTCCTGGACTTCACCCTCGGTTCGCACTTCACTGACGAGGTGCTGGTGGCGTCCGCGGACGAGGACGGAGTGGTGGATGACGAGATCCTCTGGGTCTCCTGAATCCATTGCTCCGCAGCCGCCCTTTTAACCCTCAAAACGGCGCTTACTCAGCAATCGATGATGAGAACGTACGACGGCGGCCGGTCACCCTTCAGGGGTGGCCGGCCGCCGTCGTCGGTTCGGGTGCCGGCTACTTGGCGGCTTCCAAAAGTCCGGCGCGGACCGTCCGGGTGGCCGTGACTAGGTTGCGCAGGGACTCTTCGGTCTCGGCGTAACCGCGGGTCTTCAAGCCGCAGTCCGGGTTGACCCAGAGCTGGCGGGACGGGACGTGCTTGACGGCGGTGTTGAGCAGTTCGGTGACTTCCTGCTCACCCGGGACACGCGGCGAGTGGATGTCGTAAACGCCCGGGCCGACGCCGCGGCCGAAGCCGTGGGATTCGAGGTCGTGGACCACTTCCATGCGGGAGCGGGCGGCCTCGATCGAGGTGACGTCGGCGTCGAGGCCGTCGATTGCGTCGATGATGGCGCCGAACTCCGAGTAGCACAGGTGCGTGTGGACCTGGGTGGCGTCCGCGGCGCCGGCGGTGGCGAGCCGGAACGACTTCACGGACCAGTCCAGGTACGCGGCCTGATCGGCCTTGCGCAGCGGCAGGAGCTCGCGCAGGGCGGGCTCGTCCACCTGGATGACCTTGATGCCGGCGGCTTCCAGGTCGGCGATTTCGTCGCGGAGGGCCAGGGCAACCTGGTTGGCGGTCTCGCCGAGCGGCTGGTCGTCGCGGACGAAAGACCAGGCGAGGATCGTGACCGGACCGGTGAGCATGCCCTTCATCGGCTTGCTGGTCAGGGACTGCGCGTACCGGGCCCACTCCACCGTGATGGGGGCGCTGCGGGTGACGTCGCCCCACAGGATCGACGGGCGGGTGCAGCGGGAGCCGTAGGACTGGACCCAGCCGTGCACCGTGACGTCGAAGCCTTCGAGGTTCTCGGCGAAGTACTGGACCATGTCGTTGCGCTCGGGCTCGCCATGGACCAGGACGTCGAAGCCCAGCTCTTCCTGCAGCGCCACGACCCGCTTGATCTCGTCCTTCATGAGCTGCTGGTACTGCTCGGTGCTGAGTTCGCCCTTGTTGGCGCGGGCCCGGGCGGTACGGATTTCGCCGGTCTGCGGGAAGGACCCGATGGTGGTGGTGGGCAGCGGCGGCAGGTGCAGGGCTTCGGTCTGTGCGGCCTCGCGGAGCGCGTAGTCGGAGCGGCTGAAGTCGGCCCCGGTCAGGGCGGCGGTGCGGTTCCGGACCTCGGCGCGGCGGACGCCGTCGGCGGCGGCGCGGGAGGCGATGACGCGGGTGGCTTCATCGATGGCCGGCTGCACATCCCTTGATTGAACACCAGTTGCCGGGTCCGTAAGCAGGCCGGCGAGGGTGACAACCTCGGTGGCCTTCTGGTCCGCGAACGCGAGCCAGCTGCGCAGCTGCGCGGAGAGCTGGACCTCCTCCTCGACGTCGTGCGGGACGTGCTGGGTGGAGGTGGAGGTGCTGACGGCCAGCCTGGCGACGGACTTCTGCAGCTCGGCGATCTTGGCCGCGGAGACGGCAAGATCGTTGCGCCAGATGTTGTGGCCGTCCACGACGCCGGCAACCAGGGTCGTGTTGCCCAGTGCGGCCAGGGCCGCGGCGGAGGGAACCTCGCCCTTGAAGACGTCCAGGTGCAGGGCGTCGATGCCGGTTGCGGCGAGGGTTCCCAGCTGACCGTTGAGGGCGCCGTAGGGGGTGGAGACGAACAGCTGCGGACGCGCGGCGGCAGCGGAGAGCACCTCGTAGGAGCGGGCGACAGCGGCCTGGATTTCGCCGGCGGGGGTGTCCTGGTCCACCACGAGGGCGGGCTCGTCCAGCTGGACCCAGCCGGCGCCGGCGGCGGCCAGCTTCTCCAGGAGCGCCGTGTAGACGGGGAGGACGTCCTCGAGGCGGGACAGCGGGCTGAAGCCTGCAGGGGCGCCGTCGGAGGCCTTGCTCAGCAGCAGGAAGGTGACCGGGCCGACGATGTACGGGCGGGTCTCAATGCCCTTGGCGAGGGCGTATTCGAACTCCTCGACGATGCGGTTGGAGGTCAGCGTGAAGCTGCTCTCCGGTCCGATTTCCGGGACGAGGTAGTGGTAGTTGGTGTCGAACCACTTGGTCATTTCCAGTGGCTGCTGGTCCTTGTTGCCGCGGGCCAGGGTGAAGTAGCCGTCGATGTCGAGCTGGCCGTCGGCGTCCAGGAGGTTGCCGAAGCGGGCCGGTACGGCGCCGAGGTGGGCGGCGGCGTCGAGGACCTGGTCGTAGTAGGAGAACGTGCCGGGAACGGCGGCGGCCTCGGTGAGGCCCAGGCCCTGGAGGCGCTTGGCGGTGCCGAGCTGGATCTCCTTGGCGGCGGCGTCCAGGGCGGCGGCGTCGATCTTGCCGGCCCAGTAGGCCTCCACGGCCTTCTTGAGTTCGCGGCGGCGGCCGATGCGCGGGTAGCCCAGGATCGAGGCGGCCGGGAACGGGGTGGGGGTGAGCGTGTTCTGTTCAGTCATGGGAAGTCCTAAGTGTTGGTGGGGAGGTCAGCTGGCGAGCTGGCGGCGGCCGGCTGCGGGCCTGCTGCTGCTGTGCCGGTTGCCGCTGTGCCGGTTGCCACTGTTCCGATTGCCTCGTTGAGGGCGGGCCAGGGCGAGTTTGTCCAGCACGTCCAGGGCGGCCGTGTGTTCGTTGAAGGTGTAGAGGTGCAGTCCGGGGGCGCCGGCATCCAGGGCCGCGTTGGCCAAATCCACGGTGGCGCCGACCCCGATCCGGGTGCGTTCGGCGTCGGAATCGGCGGCGGCGAGCCGGTCGATGAGTTCCGGGTCCGGTTCGACGCCGGTCAGCTCGCCGAGGCGGGTGAGCCGGCGGATGCTGGTCAGCGGCATGACGCCGGGGATGATCGGGATGGTGACGCCGGCCCGGCGTGCCCGGGTCAGGAGGTCCGCGTACTGCTCGGTGTGGAAGAAGACCTGGGTGATGGCGAAGTCGGCGCCGGAGCGCTGCTTGGCCAGCAGCACCTCGACGTCGTGCGCCTCATTCGGGGACTCCGGGTGCCGCGTGGGGTACGCGGCGACGCCGACGGCCACCTTGCCGGCGCACAGCAGCGCGGAGCGGCGCTGTTCTACGCGGCGGATGAGCTCGATCAGGTCCTGGGCGTAGCGCAGTGAACCCTCGGGCGGGACGCCGCCGTCCTTGGGCTGGTCACCGCGCAGGGCCAGGATGCCGCGCACGCCGACGTCGAGCAGTTCGCCGATGATCTCGGCGAGCTCCTGCGGCGAGTTCCCCACGCAAGTCAGGTGTGCCAGCGGCCGCAGGGTGGTTTCCTGGACGAGGCGGTTGATGAGCTCGACGGCGGTGTCCCGGTTGGAGCCGCTGGCGCCGTAGGTGACGGAGACGTAGTCCGGGTCCGTGCTTTCCAGTTCGCCGATGGTGGTCCAGAGCGATTCCGCTGCAGCGGGCGACCGCGGCGGGAAGAGCTCATAGGACAGCGCGACGGGGGCCGTGCCGGCAAGATTTGGGTGGGTGTCAATAAGGCTTGGTGGAGACATTTGCGTCCTTGGCTGTGAGCACTGACGGCTTTGCCCGGAAACGGGTGCCGACGGTGAGTTGAGTTTGGGGAACACGGAGCACACTCCGGCAGGACGCAGCCGCGACTGTTACGCCTGATACGAAGTTGTCCGTGAGCAAATGTCAGGCCCACATGGGGGCACCCACACCCTCCTGGGCCGCCGTGGGGCTGACCGTGAGCGGAGGATCGCTGACACGTTACTGAGGTAACTTGGATAAGACTCTACGGGCCGTCCGGGAGGCGGATCAAGTCCGGGTCCGAATTAAGACGCGCCTTTACGGCATATTTCGGGTCGGGACAGAATATTGTTCGCCGCAGGGCCGGTTCCGCGTCCGGAGAGTGCCCGCTTTGGAGCCCGGTATTCCGGGTACGGGGAGCCCTCCCCTTTGTGCCCGCGCGGGACTATTCTTTTGCCATGATCCAGCTTCCAGCCAGTTACCAGGAGTATCTCGCCGGTAAGAGCGAGAGTTTCATTAACACGGTCCGGCCCATCCTCATGCAGTCTGCGGCGGACAAAGCGCACGGTGTCAAGGTGTCCTACAACCACGGCCCCACCGGCCACCAGGCGCACATAGACGAGTCGATCCCCTTCGGGACCGTCGTCGAGGACATCGACTGACGCCAGTGTCCCCGGCCCCGGCCGGCGCTGGCCTCCGGCGGCCCGCCGTCGGGCCCTAACCCTCCAGCAGGAGGCGCTGCGAGCGGGGTGCCAGCGTGTGCTCCAGCACGAGGCAGGCGGCGCCGATCGCGCCGACGTCCTCGCCGACGCCGGTGCCGACCACCTCGATTTCGTGGATCTTCCGGGTGGCGCTGCCTTCCCGGACCAGCGCCGGGACCCGTTCCAGATAGCGCTGCGAGAGGCAGGTCCAGAAGGGCCCGCCGAACACCACACGGTCCACGTCCAATGCATTGGTGATGGTGGAGACTGCACGGGCCACCAGGACGGCGGAGTGGTCGATGATCTCCGCTGCCTTGGGGTCGCCGGCCGCGGCGGCGGCGCACAGCGCGGCGAAGCTCTCCTGGATGGCGGGCCCGGTCACGGCCTCGAGGGGGCCGTCCAGGACGCCGGCTTCGACGGCGCGGGCCACCAGCACCTGGGGAATGCTGGTGGACTTGACGCAGCCGCGCAGGCCGCAGTCGCAGGGGTCGCCGTCGGGATCAACGATGATGTGGCCGATCTCCCCCGCGTTGCCCGACGTGCCGCGCACTACCTCGTCATTCAGTACGATCCCGCAGCCGATTCCGGTGCCCATGTACATAAAAACGAAGCTGCCGGCGCCGCTGGGGCCGCCCGCCCAGGTCTCCGCCACGGCTGCACTGGTTACGTCCTTGTCCACGATGGTGGACAGCCCGGTGGCCGCGGACAGGGCGTCGCGGAGCGGCACCCGGTCCCAGCCGAGCAGTAGCGGAGGGTCCACTACCGTGCCCTCCTCGAGGTCGATCGGACCGGGCGAGGCGATCCCCAGGCCGGCGATCTTGGACGGGTCAACGCCCGAATCCGCGATGAGCAGCTTGATTTCGGCGGCGATGGTGTCAATGACGGCCCCGGGGTGGTTGCCGCCGGGGGTCTTGATCCGCGAATGCTTGACCACGGCGCCCACCAGGTCCAGCACCACGAACGTGGTCACTGCCGGGTCCAGATGGACCCCCACGGCGTACATGCCGGATGCCTTGAGCCTGAGCATGGTCCGGGGCTTGCCCGGTCCGGTGCCTTCCTTACCGGCCTCGTAGATCAGGTCCTGGTCCAGCAGCCGGCGGGAGATATTGGAAATCGTCTGCGGGGACAGCCCAACGATCTGGGCCAGCTCCACGCGACTGAGGCCGGCCGGGGAGCGCCGGATGGCATCGAGGATTACCGTGAGGTTGAAGTCCCCCATGCGGGGCAAGTTGGTTCCGCGCCTCGGTGAGGGCTGGCGGATCTCAGTCACTGGTAACCCCTAAACGTCTTTGGCCACGCGCTGCTTATTTCTGAATCGTACGTTACGCGGGTGTGACCGCCCACACGCCCGCTTCACACATCGGAAGATTTTCGGGTGCTGGCGGTCACCGTGAATTTCGGGTTCCGGCCGACTTCCCGGGTGGGACCGACCAGCCGCTGCAGTGCGGGCTGGTAGTGGAGATGGCTGTTGAAGACCGTCCAAAGCTCCCCGCCCGGTGCGAGGACCCGCCCGGCCGCCTCGATCAGCTTGACGCCGGCGCCGGCATGAACCGTCGCTCCAACGTGGAACGGCGGGTTGAGCAGGATCAAATCGGCGCTGGCATCCGGCAGCGAGCCCATGGCGTCGTCCTGGAGTGCCACGACCTGACCGGCGAGGCCGTTGGCCGCCGCCGTTGCCCTGGCCGAGTCGACGGCGGCGGCGGACTGGTCGGTGGCCGTGACCCGGGAGCCGGGGTTCGCGCGGGCGTACATGGCCGCAAGGATCCCGGTGCCGCAGCCCAAGTCGATGGCGTGCCGTGCCTGCGGCATCCGGGGCAGGAACTCCAGCAGGAACCGGGTGCCGATATCCAGCCCGGTGCCGGCGAACACGGCGCCCCGCGCGACGACGGTCAGGTCCAGCTCGGCGTTGAGTGCGGTGACGGGGAACGGCGGGGCGCCCGTGGCGGGCTGAGGTCCGCGGGCCAGCAGGACACGGGATTTCTGCCGGGCGTGCTGGGGCTGGACCTCGCGGAAGTGGCGCTCCAGCACGGCGTTCATGCCCAGGCTCATGTGTTTGACCCGGCCGCCGGCCAGGAGTACGACGCCGGGGTCGGCGTGGCGGGCGACGGCGTCGGCGATCTCGTCCAGTTCCGCGAGGGACTTGGGCAGCTGGAGGAGCACGATGGTGGCCCCCGACAGGAGCCCCGGTCCCAGTGGGTGCTGTTCAAAGCCGCCGGTGATTCCCAGCGTCGCGGCGTTGTGGCGGAGCGCCCGCTCACCGGTGATGAGGTCCTGATGCACGCGCACCGGACGGGTCCCGCTGCCGGGGGCGTCGCTGTTGGCGTTAGGGTTGGGGGCGGCATCGGCGTCGGTGTTGGCGTCGGGGTTGAAGCCACCGAGCGCAAGGGCGCCGAGGGTCAGCGCACCGTACCGGTCCCCCACGACGGCGAGACGGCTGCCGGGGTGGAGGGATCCGGCAGCGAGCAAGTCCGCGGCGGTGTCCAGGAGGAGTTTGTCCGTGGCGTCCCAGGCCTGCAGGTTGGCCGCCTCCACGTCCGGGAACCTGCCCAGCCGGGAGAAGAGGGAATCAAGAGTGTTGTCCGCCACGCGCGAGCTGCCGCCTTTTGTGAGTCAGGTGTGAGCCGGGGTGTTCAGGCCCGGAAATTGGGTTTCCCTGCAAACTTATCCTGCTCCCCGAATAAACGCAGGATGCCCGCCACCGCCGCCCGCCCGGCCCGGTTGGCGCCGATCGTGGACGAGGACGGCCCATAACCGACCAGATGGACCCGCGGCTCGGCCGCCACCTGGGTGCCGTCCATGGCGATCCCGCCGCCGGGGCCGCGCAGGTGCAGCGGGGCAAGGTGTTCAAGCTCGGCCCGGAATCCCGTGGCCCAGAGGATCACATCGGCGGGCAGGAAACTCCCGTCCGCCATCCGCACTCCCCCGGGTTCGATGCCGGTGAACATGGGGTGGCGCTCCAGCACACCCCGGGCAGCGGCCGCGCGCAGGGCAGGAGTCCAGATCAGGCCCGTCACAGCGACGACGCTTTGCGGCGGCAGGCCCTGCCGCACGCGCTCCTCGACGAGGGCAACGGCGTCGTGCCCGGCCTGCCGGTCGAACGCGGCGTCCCGCCAGACCGGTTCCCGGCGGGTGAACCAGCTGGTGGTGGTGACCCGGGAAATCTCGTCCAGCAGCCCGACGGCGGAGATACCACCGCCCACCACCACTACGTGCCGGCCGCGGAACTCCTCCGCCGAGACGTAGTCGGCAACATGCAGCTGCCGTCCGCGGAAGGACGCCCGGCCCGGGTAGATCGGCCAAAACGGCCTGGTCCAGGTGCCGGTAGCGTTGATGACAGCGCGGGCCGACCAGTCGCCTCCTGACGTGGCGATCCGGAGCCGCCCGCCGGCGTCGTGGTCCTCCGCCGAGACGCACCGGACTTTGACCGGCCGTTCGATGGCCAGCCCCAGTTCCTGTTCGTAGCCGCCGAAGTAGCGGGCCAGGAAGCTTGAGCTGGCTTCTTCCGGGTCGACCGCCGGCTGTGGGATACCGGGCAGGTCGCTGATGCCGTTCACGGTGGCCATGAGGAGGCTCTTCCAGCGGTGGCGCCACGCCCCGCCAGGTCCGTCCTCGGCGTCGAGGACGATGTATTTCCTGACCGGCCCGGAAGAATTCCGGCCCTCCGCCGGGGTCCCTGCCGGGACAAAGCCCCGGCGCTGCAGGTGGTAGGCGGCGGAGAGTCCGGCCTGGCCCGCACCGATCACCACGACGTCGGCGGACCGGGCCCGGCCGTCCATCCCTGCGGACATGCTGGTCAGATCTTCTTGACCACGCTGGATTTGAGCTGCATGGGACCGACTCCGTCCACCTTGCAGTCGATGTCGTGGTCGCCGACGCCGCTCACCAGCCGGATCCCGCGGACCTTGGTGCCCACCTTGATGACAGTGGAGCTGCCCTTGATCTTGAGGTCTTTGACCACCGTGACGGTGTCCCCGTCGGCGAGGATGTTCCCGACGGCGTCCTTGATCGGCTTCGCTTCCTGCTCACCGGACTCCTGCCCGACGGCGGCCGACCACTCATGCGCGCACTCCGGGCAGACCAGGAGCGCCCCCATCTGGTACGTGTACTCGCTGGAGCATTCGGGGCACGGGGGCAGCGTCTCATTCACGTCCCCAACTTTAGTCGAGCGGACGCACGAAGGGATGGTCGGGCCCGATTGCTAAGCTGGGTTCCCCGAGCGAAGGCGGTGCCTTATGGCCGACAGCCCAGTCCAGTCCCCCGGTGCGGAGCCGGGCCCGGTGCCGTCCCACGGCCTTCCATCGCACCCTCATCCACCCCACCAGCCGGTGCCGTCCCTAGCCGCGGAGTCCCGGCTGCGCTCGGGATTTCGGACCGCGGGCCGGCTGCTGCTGGGCGGGTTCCTCATCCTGGCCGGTGTCAGCCACCTGACGTGGAGCCGTGAGGCGTTTTACGCCCAGGTGCCGCCCTGGCTGCCGCTGGACGTGAACTTCGTGGTGGTTGCCTCCGGGCTGGTTGAAATCGGCCTGGGGCTGGGTTTGCTGCTGCTCAGGCGGCGGCCGGCGCTCGGCTGGGTTGTTGCTGCGTTCTTCGTGGCAATCTTCCCGGGCAACATCTCGCAGTTCGCCACGGGCACCGACTCGTTCGGCCTTAACTCGGACCAGAGCCGCGGGATCCGCCTGCTCTTCCAGCCCGTCCTGGTGGTGTGGGCTCTATGGTCCACGGGCGCCTGGCGGGAGTGGCGGCAGTCCCGGAGAGCCCGCCGATCCGGCAATTGACCAGGTTCGCGGGCCGCGCGTCCGACTGGCACTGACACCACACGGGCACCGGAAAGTCGGGTTGGCGGCCAGACAAAGGCCGCCAAAACAAAGGAGGCCCTGCTCAATGAGCAGGACCTCTTCGGTGGAGCTGAGGGGACTCGAACCCCTGACCCCCTGCATGCCATGCAGGTGCGCTACCAGCTGCGCCACAGCCCCGAACTTTGCCTGGGAATCTTTCCTGTGAAGGACCGTTTTCCCTGAAGCAACCTGATTATCTTAATCTACATTTCCGGTTGACGCGAATCGGCACGCCCACACCTGGCAAAAGCTCCGGTAGGTGGACATTTTCCGGGCCGAGGCAACACCGGGTCGGGAGCGGGAACGCCGGACACCCCTCGTTCGCCGTCCGGGGCGCCTTTGGACCCGATTCCGGCCCTTGGGTCCGCTAATCCCGGCGTGTCCGTGTCAAAGTGCCCCCGGACCGCAGCTGCCCAGGCGGACACCCCAGCGCGCCGACACCCTCACCACGTGGGCAGATCAGGGCGAATGCGCGACGCCGATCCGCCCTAATATACCCACGCGTGGCACATGCCGGAGAAAACCTGCGCGGGCGACCTGTTTGCCGGCCAAAATCTCGGTTGCGGCCAGAAATCCGCACAAAAAAATCCGCCGGAATCTTTCGATTCCGGCGGATTATCCGGTGGAGCTGAGGGGACTCGAACCCCTGACCCCCTGCATGCCATGCAGGTGCGCTACCAGCTGCGCCACAGCCCCGAATTTTCGTTGCTCCGACTCCGTCAGCTTGCGCTTTCGGCTCCGGCTCTTTGTCTGGATCTCTCCGAAGCAACTCAAATATCTTAGAACAGCCTTTCGGAAAATTCCAAATCGGGCATATTCCGTTTTTCCCGCCTGGCCGCTACTCCGATTCGGAGGTTGCTGCTGCCTTCGCGGACGCGTCGTCCCCGAGCTGCAGGTCCACGACGGGGCAGTCCTTCCAGAGGCGTTCCAGGGCGTAGAACACGCGGTCTTCCTCGTGCTGGACGTGGATGACGATGTCGCCGTAGTCCAGCAGGACCCAGCGGCCCCCGGAGCGTCCTTCGCGGCGGATCGGCTTGAGGTCGAACTTGGAAAGTTCGTCTTCGATGCCGTCCACGATGGCGTTAACCTGGCGCTCGGACGGCGCCGAGGCAATCAGGAAGATGTCGGCCAGGGCCAACCGTTCGCTGACGTCCATGGCGATGATGTCCTCGGCCAGTTTCTCCGCGGCGGCGCGGGCGGCGTGGCGGGCTGTGGCGATGGATGATTCTGTTGCAGTCACGGGACTCCTTATTAAGTGAAAAGTTGTTGGGTGAAAAGCTTGTGGTGTTGAAAATGCGTGGAGCGGCCAACTGCCAGGACAGCAGGGCCGGGAACGATGCTTGCCTAGCCGGAAAGGCCGGTAACAATGAGGGTGATGCCGGCGATCAGCGCCATCACGCCGAGGATGAGCACCACCAGTTGCACGAGGCGCAACCGGCGAGCCCGGCCGAGTCCGGCGGTGGCGGCATCCAAGGGCTCGAGCCCGTTGGCGGCATTCGCGGCGACGGGCATCCTGCCGGTGAAGTCCTCCTCCGGCTGGGCCGAGGGGTTCGCCGCCACCGAAGCTGACGTGGCCTGGGGTGCGGAGGCGGCCTTGGCAGCAGCCTCGGCACGGGCCAGCACCCCGCCGCGTCCGTCTGAGGATGCCGCATTCCGCTGGCGGGACGGCGCCGGACGGCGGGTGCCGGACTTCCGGGGCTGTTCAACCCGGGGGCCCGGGTTGGTGGCGACCGGTACGTGGGTCGTGGCAGGGCGCTTCATGACGGGCCGCTCCACGCCGGGGACCTGGACAAACTCCAGGGGTGTGACCATGGCCAGGTTGTTGACCGTGGTGGGATCGTTCCGCACGGGCTCCGGCTTGCTGTTCTGCTCGGCCAGCTTCTGTTTGGCGGCGGCGCGGCGGTTCAGCACGGCGGCCCGTTCGGCGAGGGCGATCTGTTCCGCCAGAACGGCCGGATCGACGGCGTCGGGATCCGTGGCGTTGATGTGTTCCATCTTGGCCAGCTGGTTTTGGGCCTGCTGGGCCAGGAGTTCGCGTGCGGCCAAAGCCTGCTCCACGGTCATTCCCTCGGGACCCTGACCGCCCGGAGCCCTGACGCCGCCGTCGGACTGCTGGCCGTCCTTTGACTTCTGGCCGTCCTCTGACTTCTGGCGCGAGGTGCCGTCGGCGGGAGCGGACTCGACACCGGGCCGGGCTCCCCCGGGCTGGGACACAACCGGTGTGGCCCGCGTGCGTGGCGACGCAGGCACAATCATGTTTGCGGCAGTGGCCGGGGCTGTTTCGGCCGCCAGCTGCATCAGCCGGAGCTGGCGCCGGGTGGGCGGTCCGCCGCCGGCGAGGTTGCCCTCTTTTTCGGCCAGTTCCTTGATGGTGCGCAGCGTGGCCCGGTCACGGGCGCGAACCTGGGAGGACCGTTCGGAACCGGTGGTGCTGCGCACGGCGTCGGCGGGGCCCGGAATGCGGCGGCGGCCGGTGATCTCGGCCTCGGTGGGCTCGCCGGGGTCCACTACGTCGGCCGGCCGCGCATTTCCGGAGCCGGGATTCTTCGGGGCAGGATCCTTCGAGGCCGGAACGTTTGAGGCAGGGGGAACCGCGCCGGCACCCGGGGTGCCGGCGTCCTGGTCCGCCTCCAGGCGTTCATCTCTGGCCTGTCGCAATTCGCGGCGGCTGCGGATTGGTGGCTGTTCCTGACTCATTGCAAACTCATTCGGTGCTGGCGGGTTGGGCTATCTCGGTTCTTCGGTCATAGCGTGCGGCGCCGTTGCCGGCGGAGGTGTCTCCGGTCTCCGGATCTCCCCCGTACAGTCCGTATTTGGCGATGTACTGGACCACACCGTCCGGCACGAGGTACCAGACGGGGTTCCCCGCGGCCACCCTGGTGCGGCAGTCCGTCGAGGAGATCGCCATGGCGGGAACCTCGAGGAGGCTGACATCCTTGCGGCCCATCCCGTCCAGCACGTGGCCCGGCCGGGTGACGCCGACGAAGTGCGCGAGTGACCACAGTTCGTCGATGTCTTTCCATGACAGGATCTGGGCCAGGGCGTCGGCTCCGGTGATGAAGAACAGGTCCGCATCGGGGCGCAGTGTGTGCAGGTCCCGGAGGGTATCGATCGTGTACGTCGGCCCCGGCCGGTCCACGTCAACCCTGCTGACAGTGAAACGGGGGTTCGAGGCCGTTGCGATCACGGTCATGAGGTACCGGTGCTCGGCCTCACTGACCTTTTTGCTCATCTTCTGCCACGGCTGCCCGGTAGGCACGAAGACCACTTCGTCCAAGTCGAACTTGGCCGCGACCTCGCTGGCCGCGACAAGGTGGCCGTGATGGATGGGATCAAACGTGCCACCCATCACACCCAGACGCAGGCGGCGCTTGGCGCCGCGCTGCTTCCCGGTGGCGGAAATATTAGTGCCCTTGGCCGTGATCGTGCTTGTTCGGGTGCTGGCGGTGCGGGTCCGCGTGCTCCTCGACAACTTCGTGGCGCTTGCCCAGGTTGGAGTAGGACAGCGTGATGAACAGCATGATCATCAGGATGGCGAACATGATGCCGCCGATCACGAACGGCGGGGCGATAAGCGGCGCCAGTTCCTCGTGGCCTGATTCGCCGGCGGCGGCGACGATGGTGGCGATCTGCTGCGACAGCATGTTCTCCCCTAGTGAATTTAAGATGTGACGACGGCGGGTACTCCCGCCGTTCCGGACTTCTGTTCCATGTTACAGCGTTACTAGGCCCTGATCTGGCCCTCGCCCTGGACGATCCACTTGGTGGTGGTCAGTTCCGTCAGCCCCATCGGGCCGCGGGCGTGCAGCTTCTGGGTGGAAATGCCCACCTCGGCACCCAGTCCCAGCTCGCCGCCGTCGGTGAAACGGGTGGAGGCGTTCACGATCACCGCGGCGGAATCCACCTCGGCGATGAAGCGCTCAGCGTTGCCGAGGTCATTGGTGAGGATCGCTTCGGTGTGCCCGGTGGACCACGTGCGGATGTGCTTGACGGCGTCATCCAGGCTGTCCACCATCGCCACGGCGAGGTCCAGGTCCATGTATTCGGTGGCCCAGTCCTCATCGGTAGCGGGGACGGAATCGACTGAAGCCGGCAGTGCGGCCCGGATCCGTTCGTCTGTGTGAAGCGTGACGCCCTTTGCGCGCAGGGCTGCGGCGACGGCCGGCAGCACGGTCGAGGCGGAGTGGACCAGCAGGGTTTCCACAGTGTTGCAGACACTGGGCCGCTGGGTCTTGGCGTTCAGCAGGATCTCCACGGCCATCTCCTGGTCCGCCGAGGCGTCGAGGAAGATGTGCACGTTGCCTTCGCCGGTCTCGATCACGGGAACCTTGGCGTTTGTCACGACGGACTGGATCAGTTCGCGGCCGCCCCGGGGAATCAGGACGTCCACCCGTCCGCGGGCACGCATCAGGGCGTTGGCGCCTTCGCGGCCGTACTGGTCCACACTCTGCACGGCGTCGGCGGGAAGGCCCACCGAATCGAGGGCGTCCCGTAGCACCGTGACCAGGGCGGCGTTGGTGGCAGCGGCGGCGGTGCCGCCGCGGAGGACGACGGCGTTGCCGCTCTTGAGCCCCAGCCCGGCGATATCCACGGTGACGTTGGGCCGCGCCTCGTAAATGGCGGCAACAACGCCCATGGGCACGTTGACCTGGCGCAGGCGCAGCCCGTTGGGCAGGGTCTGGCCGCGGACCACGTTGCCCACGGGATCCGGGAGGTTGGCGAGGTTTTCCAGCGCGGCGGCGAGGCCCTGGATGCGGGCGTCCGTGAGGGTGAGGCGGTCCAGCATCGCCGCCGACGTGCCGTTGGCTTTGCCGGCCGCGACGTCCTTGGCGTTGGCGGCGAGGATTCCGGATTTCCGTTCCAGCAGGGCGGCGGCGATGGCGCGGAGTCCGCGGTCCTTCCAGGCCCGGTTGGCGCGGGCCATCCGGCGGGCGGCTTGGCGTGAGCGGTCGGCGATGGCGTGGACGGCTGCCTCGACATCGTTTGCGCCGGGGACGTCCGGAGACACTGCCGGGCCGGACTCCAGGCTGCCTTCCGCCGGTCCGTCCGCAGGGAGCAGACCTTCGGCGAACAGCTTCTCGGCGAGCACGGCAGAGCGGGGGGTCAGGGCCTCAGTCATGGTTCCAGTTTAGGCGAGCAGGAGGCTTAGACCAGCACCAGATCGTCAACATGAACAACAACCCGGTCATATCCGCGGCCCAGGCTGCTGCCGAGCTCCTTCGTGGAGCGGCCCAGCATCTGCGGGAGTTCGGCGGCGCCGTAGTTCACCAGGCCGCGGGCGATCACCGTGCCGTCGGGTGAGACCATCTCGACGGCGTCGCCGGCCTCGAAGTGTCCGTGCACGGCGGAAATACCGGCCGGCAGCAGCGAGGTGCGGCGGTCGCGCACGGCCCGGACGGCGCCGTCGTCGAGCACCAGGGTGCCTTCCACGGACGCGAGGTGCGCCAGCCAGAGCAGGCGGACGGGTTTCCGGGAGCCGTTGACGGAGAACCAGGTTCCCACGTCCTTGCCCGCCAGCGCGGCGGCGGCATTGCCCGTGGAGGTGACCAGGGCGGGGATGCCCGACCCGGCGGCGATGGTGGCCGCCTCGACCTTGGTGACCATTCCGCCGGTGCCGGTCCCGGCTTTGCCGGTGCGCCCGATGGTCACGCCGTCGAGGTCCTGCGGACCCGCCACGTGCGGGATGCGTTGTGCGCCGTGCGCGGGCGGGCCGTCGTAGAGGGAGTCGACGTCGGAGAGCAGCACGAGTGCGTCGGCGCGGACCAGGTGGGCCACGAGGGCCGCCAGCCGGTCGTTGTCGCCGAACCTGATCTCGTGGGTGGCGACGGTGTCGTTTTCGTTGACCACCGGCACGACGCCGAGGTTGAGCAGGCGGTCGAGGGCGCGCAGGGCGTTGGTGTGCTGGCGGCGGCGCATGAAGTCTTCGGCGGTGAGCAGCACCTGGCTGACGGTGACCCCGTGGGCGCCGAAAGCGTGCGTGTACCGGGCCATCAGCAGGCCCTGTCCCACACTCGCGGCGGCCTGCTGGGTAGCGAGGTCGCGGGGGCGCTTCGCGAGTCCGAGCGGGGCCAGCCCGGCGGCGATCGCGCCGGAGGACACCAATATGATCTCGGTGCCGGCGTTACGTTTGTGCGCCAGGGCGTCGGCGAGCTCGGTCAGGGCCTCCTCTGAAATGCCGCCCCTGATGGACGTCAGTGAAGAGGAGCCGACTTTGACCACGATCCGGCGCGCCCCGGACAGCACGGAGCGGTCCGGCGCGGTTGCGCCCGGTGCAGGGTCCGACGCCGGGTGCGGGGTGACCGCCCCGACGCGGTCAGTGACGGCTTTACTCGTCATCGGTTGCGCCCAGTCCACTCTCCTTGAGCGGCTTGGCGGCCCGGCGTCCGCTGACGGATTCGGTCCAGATGCCGGCCTTGCGCTCGGCTTCGAGCTCGGCGCGGGCGGCGGCCTTGGCCTCGCGGCGTTCGATCTGCTCGTCGCGCTTCTGTCCGCGGGTGGGGCGGTCGCCGATGTCCGCGAAGCGTACGTCGGTGCCGCGCGGCGCGGCCAGCAGTTCGGCGCCGGCCATCATGGTGGGCTCCCAGTCGAAGACGACGCCGTCATCCTCGCCGATGACCACCATGTCGCCGGGCTTGGCGCCCTGCTTGAAGAGTTCGTTTTCGACGCCGAGCTTGGCCAGGCGGTCCGCGAGGTAGCCGATGGCTTCCTCGTTGGTGAAGTCGGTCTGCTTGACCCAGCGCACGGGCTTCTCCCCCAGGACGCGGAACAGCGGCTCCAGGTTCTTCTCTTCGCGGCGGATCTTGAAGCCGGATTCGTTGACGGCGCGCGGCTTGAGGACCGGGGCCTGCACCTTCGGCGGGGCTGTGGCGACGGCGTCGCGGGCGGCCTGCACGATTTCGGCCATGGCGAAGCCGAGCTGGCGGAGGCCTTCGTGGCTGGTCGCCGAGATTTCGAAGACCCTGTAGCCGCGGGATTCGAGCTCGGGGCGGACGAATTCGGCCATGTCCTTGCCGTCCGGCAGGTCCACCTTGTTCAGGGCGACCAGGCGGGGGCGGTGGTTCAGGGGAACCACTTCGCCGTCGGAGCCCGCATAGCTCATGTCCACGGCGTACTTCTCCAGCTCGGCCTCGATGACGGCAAGGTCGGAGAGCGGATCGCGGTCAGATTCGAGCGTGCCGCAGTCCAGGACGTGCACCAGGGCGGCGCAGCGCTCGACATGGCGCAGGAAGTGGTGGCCGAGGCCCTTGCCTTCGCTGGCACCTTCGATGAGTCCCGGGACGTCGGCGATGGTGAAGCGGACGTCGCCGGCCTGGACGACGCCCAGGTTCGGGATCAGGGTGGTGAACGGGTAGTCGGCGATCTTGGGCCGCGCGGCGGACATGGCCGCGATCAGGCTGGACTTGCCGGCGGACGGGAAGCCCACCAGGGCGATGTCGGCGATGGACTTGAGTTCCAGGACAACATCACTGGATTCGCCTTCGATGCCGAGCAGCGCGAAGCCGGGGGCGCGGCGCTTCTGCGAGGACAGCGAGGCGTTGCCGAGGCCGCCGATACCGCCGGCTGCAGCAACGTATTCCGCGCCTTCGCTCACGAGGTCCGCGAGGACTTCGCCGGATTTGGACTTGACCACGGTGCCAATCGGGACCGGAAGGATCAGTGTTTCGCCATGCTTGCCGGCGCGCCAGTCGCCCATTCCGGGGCCGCCGTTGGTGGCGTGGCGGTGCGGGGCGTGGTGGTAGTCAAGCAGGGTGGTGGTCTGCGGGTCCACGCGCAAGATGACGTCGCCGCCGTTGCCGCCGTTGCCGCCGTCGGGGCCGCCGAGCGGCTTGAACTTCTCGCGGTGGACGGAGACACAACCGTGGCCGCCGGTACCGCCGGATACGTGCAGTACTACCCGGTCTACAAAGCTAGCCACGTGGATCTCCTCAGTGCTCTTCCCCGGGGTCCTAAGACGCCCAAGATGATTGTAATGCGGTTAAAACACCGGTGGAGCGGACCTAATGGCCCGCCCCACCGATTTAAGACTTGTTGTTACTCTGCAGCTGCAGCAGCCACAATGTTCACAACGCGACGACCGCGGCGGGTGCCGAATTCGACAGCGCCGGGGGTCAGGGCGAACAGGGTGTCGTCGCCGCCGCGGCCTACGCCGGCGCCCGGGTGGAAGTGGGTGCCACGCTGGCGGACGATGATCTCGCCTGCGGAAACTACCTGGCCGCCGAAGCGCTTGACGCCGAGGTACTGGGCGTTCGAGTCACGACCGTTGCGAGTGGAGCTCGCGCCTTTTTTATGTGCCATTTGGAAATGCCTGCCTTAAAATTCTGGGGAATCTGCTGAAAACCTGAACAGTAACGATTAGTTACTTGATACCGGTGATCTTGACCTTGGTCAATTCCTGACGGTGACCCTGGCGCTTCTTGTAGCCGGTCTTGTTCTTGAACTTCTGGATGACGATCTTGGGACCACGGAGGTCCTCAAGGATCTCAGCCGTAACCTTTACCTTGGCCAGGTCCGAAGCTGCAGACGTGACCTTGTCACCGTCTACCAGGAGCAGTGCGGGCAACTCAAAGGTGCTGCCGGCTCCACCGGGGACGCGGTTCAGGGTAACGAAGTCTCCAACGGAAACCTTCTCTTGGCGGCCGCCTGCGCGGACAATCGCGTACACCACTGGGGAACTCACTTCTCTCGACGTTTATTACTAGATTTGCGTGCGGAACCTGGGTCCAATGTGTTTGGTCCGGCTCACGCTGTGCCTCTACGCCGGTGGATTCCCCGGGGGAACCCATGAGCTATCCCGTGGACAATCGCACCCGAAATCGGGCGGAGAGTCCTCAAGGTCATAACCCAAGTGTTGGCGTAAGCACCGAAGGTCTAGACTACGCTAATTTTGCCTTCGGCCGCAAATGAGGCTGGTTCCGGAGTGAGGTACGTGATAGGCGCCACTCTGTATGGACAGAGCCTGCCGCAACGAGTTCCGGAACCGTGCCCACCTATCGTACAGGCTCCCCCCGGCCGCCAGGGTCAGGCGTGCAGCCGCGGCGCGTCGAAAAAGTCCACCTCGTAGCGGGCGGACTGCCGGAAAGCCAGGGTCAGGCGTGCAGCCGCGGCGCGTCGAAGAAGTCCACCTCGTAGCGGGCGGACTGCCGGAAAGCCAGGGTCATGGCGTCCCGCTCCCCCGCCGAGGCCGCCCGCGCCGCGGCGTCGGTGTACGCAATGGCCTGCCGCGTGGCGGCGGCGAAGTCCTCGTCCGCGTAGGTGGCCAGCCACACGGCGTAGGGATGCGCCTCCGGGGCTCCCGCGGCGAGGAACCGCGCGTGCAGGGACTCCCCGACCTCGGCGTAGAGCCAAAAGCACGGGAGCACGGCGGCCACCAGCACCCCGTAGCTGCCGGAGACCGAGGCGGCCACCAGGTGGTCCACATACGATTTGGTGACGGGTCCGGTGGTCACCGGGGCCGGACGGGTGCTCAGCCAGGTCCGGTGCAGCTCCGACTCCACCTCGAGGCAGTTCTGCGCGGAGCGGGCCCAGAAGAGCTGCTCGGCCTCGGTGGGTGCGATGGCAGCGGCACGGGCCAGCACCCGGGAATAGCCGTTGAGGTAGAGGGCGTCCTGGCTGAGGTAGTAGGCGAATTCCTTCTCCGGCAGGGATCCGTCGGCGAGGCCCCTGATGAAGTCCAGTCCGTAGATCGCTTCAAGGTCAGCGGCGGCGGCTTCCCGGAGCGCGACGGCGAACTCACCTTCGGCCGGTTCCCTCGCGATGGTGCCATGGGCCTGGGTGTGCTGCTGGACGTGGTGGAAGTGATGGACCGGGCCGTTGCCGGTTCCGACGTCGAGCGCCCCAGAGGCGCGCAGCGCCTCCCGCAGCCAGGGCTTGACCTCGCGGAGCGCGGCCTCCCAGTCCCCGTACCCCGCGTTAGCCTGCAGGGTATTTCTGGCCTGCACGGTGGCGATCGCCGAGGACAGCGAGCACCCGGTGCCATGGCTGTTACGGGTACGCACCCGCTCCCCCGGCACCACGATGACGTCCCGCGCCAGGAGCCCTACAGTGTTGACCAGCGCATCGGGGCACCCGTCACCAGCGTTGGCGCCGGCGCCGCTGCCGCCGTCGAGGTGGCCGCCCTTCACGAGGACCGTGGTGCCGGTCCGGGCGGCGAGCCTCTTGCCCTGGTCCAGCGCCCCGGCCCAGTCCACGGCGGCCGGTTCTCCCAGCAGGACCGCGAGTTCGGCGAGGTTGGGCGTGATCAGGTCCGCGAGCGGCAGCAGCGCATGCAGCGCCGCCTCATCCGCTTCCTGCAGCAGCCGGTCGCCGCTCGTCGCCACCATCACGGGATCCAGGACCACGACGCCGGGGCGGGACTTCGCCAGCCAGCTGCGGACCGCGTCGATCACGGATGCGTCCCCCAGCATCCCGATTTTGACGGCGTCGATGGTGATGTCCTGGCTGAGGGCTTCCAGCTGGGCGGTCAGGAAGGCCGCGGGCGGGACGTGGACGGCGCGGACGCCGCGGGTGTTTTGGGCGGTCAGGGCGGTGATGGCCGCCATGCCGTAGCCGCCGTGTGCGGCGATGCTTTTGAGGTCGGCCTGGATCCCCGCGCCGCCGGAGGGGTCGGAGCCGGCGATGGCCAGCACCCGCGGGATCCGGGGCGCCAGCAGGGCAGGGACAGGCGGAAGAAACGATGAGGCGGTGGTCAAGAGAGACATCCCTTCGCCGGTGCTAGCCGGACAGGTTCAACGGGTCTGGATCTCAGCCGGCCCGATGCGCGGCACCCCGTGTCTGGGATCCACCCTAGCCGGATGCCTTAACGAAGTCGCGGGCACGGCCCGAACCGGGCGTAATGCTACGCCGGCCGGACCGCACCCGCGGCCTTGCTGAAGTTTTCCGCTGCTGGAGCTCCGTTGCTAGAGTTCCGAGGCCGGAACGCCGACACCGAGGATGATCGGTTCACTGGCGGCCGGTTTGGCCGCGGGCGTCGTTGCGGCCGGGACCTTGGCCTCGTGCACTGAAACGGCTGCGGCCTGCGGCGATTCCTGGCGCTGTTCCACGGAGGTCTCATTCGCTGCACCCTGGGCGCGGCTGGCGCTCCGGTTGCGGCGGCCGCGGCGGGCACGGGAGGTACCTGCCACGGATTCGGCCTCGGTCTGTGAACCCGGCGCCTGGGCGGCACGTCCCGGTCCGGTTCCACCGGTGCGCGCCGGAGCGGCCGTCGCCGCCCGGCCCGCCTGTTCACGTGTACCCGGTTCGCGTGTTGCCGGTTCACGTGTTGCCTGTTCGCGTGTAGCCGGGGCCTTGGCTTCCTCGGTTTCACCCAGGTTCGCGAAGGCCTCGGTCAGCAGGTCCAGCGTCAGCGCAGGCGAACTGGCCTCGTCCGCGTGCTCCACGAAGGGCAGGGCGACCTGCTCGCCGCCGAACGTCAGCACGGCGGCGGGGCGTCCGGCTGCTTCCTCGGACGCGGCCAGGTCCACAGCTGCCTCGACAGCGGCTTCAACGGCTGCCTCGCGGGCTTCGGCGTCGGCAGCGGTACCGGCTTCTTCGTCGTGCAGGTGGGCGGCGTGCGCCGCTGCTGCGATGTTCGCCAGCGCGGCGCGGGTTGCCTCGGCCTTGGCGTGGCGCTCAGCTTCGGTGGGCTCGGCGTGCACGGCTGCCGGGGCGGACTGCACGTCCGTGCCCTGGCCTCCCCTGCCGCGGCGGCGGCTCTTGCGTTCGGTCCGCGCGGCCGGCTGCTGCTCGGTCCGCGGGACGTGGTGCTCGGCGGCCACTACGTTGGCGCGGCGGTGTTCCACCGGCTCGTCGTGGGTGACGATGCCGCGGCCGGCGCAGGTTTCGCACTGTTCGCCGAAGACTTCCAGCAGTCCGGTGCCCATCCGCTTGCGCGTCATCTGCACGAGGCCCAGCGAGGTCACCTCCGCCACCTGATGCTTGGTCCGGTCCCGGCCCAGGCACTCCACCATGCGGCGCAGCACCAGGTCACGGTTGGACTCGAGCACCATGTCGATGAAGTCGATGACGATAATGCCGCCGATATCGCGCAGGCGCAGTTGCCGGACGACTTCCTCGGCAGCTTCCAGGTTGTTCTTGGTGACGGTTTCCTCAAGGTTGCCGCCGCTGCCGGTGAACTTGCCGGTGTTGACGTCCACCACGGTCATGGCTTCGGTGCGGTCGATCACGAGGGAGCCGCCGGAGGGCAGGAAGACCTTGCGGTCCAGGGCCTTGTGGATCTGCTCGTCGATGCGCCAGGCAGCGAAGATGTCCGTGTCCTTGGTCCACTTTTCCAGCCGGCCCACGAGGTCGGGGGCCACGTAGGTGACGTAGGCCTCGATGGTGTCCCAGGCTTCCTCGCCGGAGACGATCAGCTTGGAGAAGTCCTCATTGAAGACGTCACGGACCACCTTGATGGTCAGATCGGGTTCGCCGTAGAGCAGCTCGGGGGCGAGGATCTTCGTCGAGGTCGACTGTCCCTCGATGCCTTCCCACTGGGCGCGGAGGCGGTTGATGTCATGCGTGAGCTCTTCCTCGGACGCACCCTCGGCGGCGGTGCGGACAATGACGCCAGCATCTTCCGGCAGGCGGTCCTTGAGGATCCGCTTCAGGCGGTTGCGTTCGACGTCGGGCAGCTTGCGGGAGATTCCGGTCATGGAACCGCCGGGAACGTACACGAGGTACCGGCCGGGCAGGGAGATCTGGCTGGTGAGGCGGGCGCCCTTGTGGCCGACCGGGTCCTTGGTGACCTGGACCAGCACGGAGTCGCCGGACTTCAGCGCGTTTTCGATCCGGCGCTGCTTGCCCTCGAGGTTCACGGATTCCCAGTTGACTTCACCGGCGTAGAGCACGGCGTTGCGGCCGCGTCCGATGTCGACGAAGGCGGCTTCCATCGACGGCAGCACGTTCTGGACCTTGCCCAGGTACACGTTGCCGATCAGGGAATCCTGCTGGGTCTTCGAGACGAAGTGCTCGGCCAGGACGCCGTCCTCGAGGACGCCGATCTGGATTCTGTCGTCGCGCTGGCGGACGATCATCTGGCGGTCCACGGATTCGCGCCGGGCGAGGAACTCAGCCTCGGTGATGACGGTGCGGCGGCGGCCGGTATCGCGGGATTCGCGGCGGCGCTGCTTCTTCGCCTCCAGTCGGGTGGAACCCTTGAGGGACGTGACGCGGTTGTTGACCGGGGCCTCGGCGGCCGCACGGGGCGCGCGGACACGGGTCACGGTGTTGGGCGGATCGTTGTCTTCCCCGCCGGTTAGTTCGAGGTCCTGGTCGCCGCGGCGGCGGCGGCGACGGCGGCGCGAGGTCACGCCGTCCTCAAGCGTCCCCTCGGAGCGTTCATCCGCTTCATCCGCTTCGTCTCCGCTGCCTTCGGCGGAATCGCTGTCGGCACCGGATTCGCCGTCGGACCCGCGGCTGCTGCGTCCGCGGCGTCCGCGGCTGCGACGACGACGGCGGCTTCCGGCGTCCTCGCCGTCACCTTCCTCGCCCTCTTCTTCCTCAGCCTCTGCGACGGCGGCGGCCGGTGCCGGGCGCACGACGGCGTTCAGGTCGGGCGCCTGGAAGATCATCGACGTGACCGCTCCGGGCTCCAGGAACAGCGAGGCGGCGGCGGAAGGCGCTTCGGCCGGCGATGCTGTGGCTTCTGTTGCTGCAGGTGCAGCGGTTTCTGTTGCTTCCGGTGTCTGCGCGGCGGCGTCCGCGGCCGGGGCCACGTTCGGGGTTTCGGCAGCGGGGACTTCAGCGGCAGCGGCTTCAGCGGCAGCGACGTCAGCGGCTTCAGCGACAGGGACCTCAGCGGCAGGGGCGGCGGCCTTGGCGCGGCTCGCGCGGCGGCGGACCGGCTTCTCAACGGGAGCTTCGGCGGCCTCTGCTGCCGGCGCCTCAACTACGGGCGCCTCAACTACGGGTGCCTCAGCTGCCGGCGCCTCGACGGCGGCAGCTGCGGTGTCATCAGCGAAGGCCGGCAGGAGTTCGGCCGGTTCTGCTACCTTGCGGGCCCGGGTGCGGCGTGCGGGGGCCTTGGCTTTGGCTTCGGGGGCGGGCGCCTCTGCGGCGGCTGCTGCATCCGGCTCGTCGACTGCGTCCGGCGCGGCCTCTGCTGCGGCGTCCTTCTTAGGCAGGGCCTTGCGGCGGGTCCGGACCGGCCGCTTCGGCGGTAGGGCCACAGCCGCCTCTGCCGTTGCTACTGCTTCGTCGGCAACAAGAGAATCTCCGTTACCCGTGACAACCTGGTCATTATCCATATGTGGCGATGCTCCTGCCCCTGGCGTGCCGCCACATCCGGCACCCGTTGGGGCAAATATTTGTCAGCACCCGCAGGCATTGACAGAAGTCAATTGGATACCCTCAGGTTCGCACCGGCAGTGGGGTGCGGCAGCCCTGGAGGGCCGGCGGAATTGTTCTGAAACCCGTTGATCTACACGCCACAACCAGGTGCCGTCCAATGGCATTGCGGGACAGCCTGGATCAGAGGATCCGTAGCTCCCTGCTCATCATTGGCGGTCTTGGGAACAAAGTCGCCGGACCGGGACCCGGATGTGGATCGGGTTCCAGCCACGATCATTGTCTCACAGGAGCCGTCAAAGCAGGCGTAAGCAAGGCATCCGGACCGCACTGTGGCAACGAATCCCCGGGGAAGGCACCAGCCTTCCCCGGCTTCGTCCAGTCACCGGCGATAGAATCGGATCAGTTGCACCGACCCGAAGGACTTTCATGCCCAGCATCTCCAGCACCACCGGCGAGGCAGCCCCGCAGCGCGAAGACACCAGCCCGTCCGCTGCGGAACGGCCGCTGCCCCCGATGACCCGCGACCGGCCATTCGCGTGGCTCCTGCTCATCACCGGCGTCGTCGGCTGGCTCGCTTCGGGAGCCCTCGTGCTGGAAAAGCTTGAGGTTCTCAAGGATCCCAGCCATGTGACCGTGTGCGATGTGAACCCCTGGATCTCCTGCGGCCAGGTGATGCAGACCTGGCAGGGCTCGGTATTCGGGTTCCCCAACATGTTCATGGGCATTGTGGCCTTTGCCGTCATTATCACCACGGCGATGGGGATGCTCGCGGGCGCCAGATTCGCCCACTGGTACTGGCTGGGCCTGCAGACCGGCGTGACCCTGGGCTTCGCGTTTGTAGTGTGGCTCTGGTCGCAGGCGCTGTACTCCATCCACATCCTGTGCCCGTTCTGCATGGTGGTATGGGTCGCGATGATTCCGTTGTTCGTCTGGGTCACGGTCCGCAATGTGAGCCACGGTGTGATCCGGCTGCCCGAGGGCCCCACGAGGATCCTGGGCGACTCCGGCTGGATCATCACGGCGCTGCTCTACGTCGCCGTCATCGCCACGATCTTCTTCGCCTTCATCCAGGTCTTCATCGGGACCTCCGGCTACTGAGGAGACAGCCCCCGGTTAACCGCCGCGAGGTGACAGTTAAGGCCCATGTTCACGTTGAACATGGGCCTTAACTGTCACCTCGGCGGGAGGGTGGGTCCGGGAGTTAGTCCTGGAACCAGATCTTGATCTCGCGTTCCGCGGAGTCCACGGAGTCCGAGCCGTGGACCAGGTTCTGCTGGACCTTCAGGCCCCAGTCGCGGCCGAAGTCGCCGCGGATGGTGCCGGGCGCCGCCGTCGTCGGGTCCGTGGTGCCGGCGAGGGAGCGGAAGCCCTCGATGACGCGGTGGCCCTCGAAGATCGCGGCGACGACCGGGCCGCTGAGCATGAACTCCACCAGCGGCTCGTAGAACGGCTTGCCTACGTGCTCCTCGTAGTGCTGCTCCAGCAGTTCGCGGCTCGCGTCGACCTTCTTGAGCTCGGCCAGGGTGTAGCCCTTGGCTTCGATGCGGGCGATGATGCTGCCGGTCAGGTTGCGGGTGACGCCGTCGGGCTTGATCAGGACGAGGGTGCGCTCAATGCTCACAACTGCTCCAATGTGTTGGGGGTGGGATTCGGAAATAAGTCTAGTTGCTCAGGTCTTCGGGGTGCGCGGCGTCCCAGGCGGCCTGCTCGCGTTCGCGCTGCGCGGCCTCCCGGTCGATCCGGATGCCGGTGCGGATTCCGTACCACCAGGCCACCGCGAAGAGGCCGCCCACCAGGAACATGGCCGGTTCCAGGAAGCCGGTCAGGATCAGCACGATCTGCAGGATCCAGCCCAGCGCCACGCCCCACGGTTTGGTGAGTACCGCACACGTGAAGACGTAGACGAGGGCCAGCCCGATCCCGACCGAGAAGATCAGGACCGGCGGGAACTCGTCCCGCCGCAGTCCGAAGACGGTCAGGGTGCCAAAAAGCACCACAAAGGCCTCCAGCAGCAGCACCGTCGAGGCGAACATGACCTTGGTGGAGCGGCGCTTCTTGGGCATGCCCGGGCGCCATTCGCGCTGGGCCTTGGTGAGTTTCGCCATGGCTTAGGCATCCGCCTTTCCGAGCAGGATCCGGGCGTCCGCGACGAGCGTGATGGACCCCGTGACGAGGACGCCGCCGGCGAGGTCGTCATTGGATTCGGCACGCTCCACCGCCCATTCGAGGGCGTCGTCGAGCTTCTCGGCCACGTGGATGTTGTCCTCGCCGAAGCCCAGCTCCACGGCCAGTTCCGCGAGGTCCTCGGCCGGCACGGCGCGGGGCGAGTTGGACTGGGTGAAGCAGTATTCGGCGGCCAGGTCGCCCAGGGATTCCTTGAGCTGGCGGAGGATCTCCTCGGCGTCCTTCTCCCGCAGGACGCCGACCACCACCACCAGTTTGGTGAAGCTGAACGCCTCGTGGATGGCCTCGGCGGACACCCGGATGCCTTCGGGGTTGTGCGCGGCGTCCACGATGATGGTCGGCGCCGTGCGCACCACCTCGAGCCGGCCGGGCGAGGTGACGGAGGCGAAGGCCTCCTGGACCACCTCGGCGTCGAGCGCCTTTTCGGCGCCGAAGAAAGCTTCCAGCGCTGCGATCGCGACGGCGGCGTTCTCGGCCTGGTGGGCGCCGTGCAGCGGCACGAGGAGGTCCTCGTAGCGGCCGGCGATGCCTTGGATGGTGACCATCTGCCCGCCGACGGCGACGGTGCGGGATTCGACGCCGAACTCGACGCCCTCGAAGCGGAACGGGACGTTCGTTTCCTTGGCCTTTTCCAGCAGCACCTGGGCCGCGTCGCGGGGCTGCGCGGCGCTGACCAGGAAGCCGCCGGGCTTGATGATGCCGGCCTTTTCGTACGCGATGTCCTCCGTGGTGTCCCCAAGGAGGTCCGTGTGGTCCAGCGAGATGGGCGTGACCACAAAGACCTGGCCATCGCCGACGTTGGTCGCGTCGGTGATGCCGCCCAGGCCCACCTCGATGACGGCGACGTTGACCGGCTGATCCGCGAAGATGGCGAAGCCCAGGATGGTGAGGCACTCGAAGTAGGTCAACCGGGGCTGGCCTTCGGCCTCGAGTTCGCTGTCGACGATGGCCAGGTACGGGCGGATCTCGTCCCAGATCCGGACGAAGGTCTCGTCCGGGACCGGTTCGCCGTCGATGCTGATCCGCTCGGTGACCTTGGACAGGTGCGGGCTGGTGTACCGGCCCGTGCTCAGCCCGTGGGCGCGCAGCCCGGCCTCGATCATCCGTGCGGTGGAGGTTTTACCGTTGGTGCCGGTGACGTGGATGATCGGGAACGCCTTGTTTGGCTCCCCCAGGATGTCCATCGCCCGGTGCAGCGGGGCCAGCCGGGGCTCCATCTTGTTTTCCGGCGCCCGGCCCAGCAGTTCGGCGTAGACGCTTTCTACGGAGAATTCGTCGGTCATGGATTAGGCCTCTACTTTTTCTGCGGCGGTCTTGACGACGCTGACCTGTGGGTCCTTGACGTCGGCCGCGACCGTGTCCAGCCGGACGGTCAGGGTTTCGGTCTGGACCAGCCCGGCGTTGGCCAGCAGGGCATCCACAACGTCCTGCCGTGCGGTGACGGTGGTGTGGATCCGGTCGCTGACGTTGAGTCCGGCGTCCTTGCGGGCCTGTTGGATGGCGCGGACCATGTCGCGGGCGGCACCTTCGGCTTCCAGTTCGGGAGTGACCTCGGTGTTGAGGACCACGAAGCCGCCGCCGGGCAGCACCGCTGCGGCGCGTGAGCCGGCACCCTCCGCGGCTTCGGCCACGACGGTTTCCAGGGTGTACTCCTGCGGTTCGAGCTCGAGCCCGCCGGCGGTTACCACGCCGGCTTCGCTGACGGACCAGTCGCCGGACTTGGAGCCCTTGATGGCCTGCTGGACGTTCTTGCCCAGGCGCGGACCCGCGGCCCGGGCGTTCACCACGAGCTTCTGTTCGATGCCGAACTCCTCCGGGGAGGCGTTGTCGGCGTCGAGCAGGCGGACGGAGCGCAGGTTCAGTTCGTCGCGGACGACGGCGGCGAAGCCGTCCAGCGCGTCCGCACCGGGGGCCACGACAGTAAGTTCCTGCAGCGGCAGGCGTACGCGCAGGTTGGCGGCCTTGCGCAGCGAGGAGCCGGTGGAGCAGATCTGCTGGATCCGGTCCATGGCCTCGACCAGTTCCGGGTTGGCGGGGAACAGGTCCGCGTCCGGCCAGTCGGCCAGGTGCACGGAGCGCCCGCCGGTGAGGCCGCGCCAGATCTCCTCGGAGATCAGCGGCAGCAGGGACGCGGAGACCCGGCAGACCGTTTCCAGGGCGGTGTAGAGCGCGTCGAAGGCGTCAACGTTTTCGTCGAAGAAGCGCTGGCGGCTGCGGCGGACGTACCAGTTGGTGAGCATGTCCAGGTAGCTGCGCAGCTCGTCGCACGCCCCGGAGATGTCGTAGCTGTCCAGCTGTGCCGTCATGTTCCGGACCAGGTCCCCGGTGTTGGCCATCAGGTACTGGTCCAGGGTGTCCGCGTAGCCGTCGTAGCGGAGCTTCGCGTCATAGCCATTGCCGCCGTCAGCGGCGTTGGTGTACAGCGTGAAGAAGCTGTACACGTTCCACAGCGGCAGGATGACCTGGCGGACGCCGTCGCGGATGCCCTGTTCGGTGACCACGAGGTTCCCACCGCGCAGGATTGGGCTGGACATCAGGAACCAGCGCATAGCGTCGGACCCGTCGCGGTCCAGGACCTCGGAGACGTCCGGGTAGTTGCGCAGGCTCTTGGACATCTTCTGCCCGTCCGAGCCCAGGACGATGCCGTGGCTGATGACGTTGCGGAAGGCCGGCCGGTCGAACAGCGCGGTGGAGAGGATGTGCAGCATGTAGAACCAGCCGCGGGTCTGGCCGATGTACTCGACGATGAAGTCCGCCGGGTTGTGGGTGTCGAACCATTCCTCGTTCTGGAACGGGTAGTGGACCTGGCCGTAGGGCATGGAACCGGAGTCGAACCAGACGTCCAGGACGTCCTCAACGCGGCGCATCACGGACTGGCCTTCCTCCGGGGTGCGCGGGTCGTCCGGGTTCGGGCGCGTGAGCTCGTCGATGAACGGCCGGTGCAGGTCCACCTGGCCGTCCTTGTTCAGCGGCAGCCGGCCAAAGTCGGCCTCGATCTCCGCGAGCGAGCCGTAGACGTCGGTGCGCGGGTAGTCCGGGTCGCTGGACTGCCACACCGGGATGGGGCTGCCCCAGTAGCGGTTGCGGCTGATGGACCAGTCGCGGGCGTTGGCGAGCCATTTGCCGAACTGGCCGTCCTTGACGTTGCCCGGGATCCAGTTGATGTCCTGGTTGAGCTCGGACATACGGTCCTTGAACTTGGTCACCTCGACGTACCAGGAGGACACGGCCCGGTAGATCAGCGGGTTCCGGCAGCGCCAGCAGTGCGGGTAGCTGTGCTCGTAGCTGGCCTGGCGGACCAGGCGGCCCTGGGCGCGGAGCACCTGGGTGATGGGCTTGTTGGCCTCGAACACCTGGAGTCCGGCGATTTCGGCGAGGTCGCCGTGGCCGAAGAGCGGCAGGAACTTTGCGCCCTCGTCCACGGAGAGGACCACGGGGATGCCGGCCTCTTCACAGATTTTCTGGTCGTCTTCGCCGTAGGCCGGAGCCTGGTGGACGATGCCGGTGCCGTCGGTGGTGGTGACGTAATCGGCCTTGAGGAAGCGCCAGGCGTTCTCGGTGCCGTACTTCTCGGCGTCGTGGAAGTAGTCCCACAGCGGCTCGTAGCTCAGGCCGTCGAGCTCTGCGCCGGTGTGGCGGGACGTGACGGCGGCCTCGGCGGCGGCAACGCCCTCGGCACCGTCGCCGTAGCCAAGGTCCTTGGCGTAAGCGCCCAGCAGCTCGGCCGCCAGCAGGAAGCTGCCGGAGACGGGTGCCTCGGCCGCCGCGGTCTTGATCCCGTGCGGGCCGGCCGGCAGGACGACGTAGTTGATGGCGGGCCCAACGGCGAGCGCCAGGTTGGTGGGCAGCGTCCAGGGCGTGGTGGTCCAGGCGAGCGCCTGCACGCCGGCCAGCTGCCGGGACAGCTCCGACTCCCCCGCCGTGATCGGGAACGTCACCGTGACGGTCTGGTCCTGGCGGTTCTTGTAGACGTCGTCGTCCATACGCAGTTCATGGTTGGACAGCGGCGTCTCGTCCTTCCAGCAGTACGGCAGCACGCGGTACCCGTTGTAGGTCAGGCCCTTTTCGTGCAGCTGCTTGAAGGCCCACAGCACGGACTCCATGTACTCGACGTTGAGCGTTTTGTAGTCGTTCTCGAAGTCGACCCAGCGCGCCTGGCGGGTGACGTAGCTCTTCCATTCGTCGGCGTACTTCATCACCGACGCGCGGCAGGCGTCGTTGAACTTGTCGATGCCCATGGCCTCGATCTGGGTTTTGTCCGTCATGCCCAGCTGCTTCATGGCTTCCAGCTCGGCGGGCAGGCCGTGGGTGTCCCAGCCGAAGCGGCGCTCCACCCGGCGCCCCCGCTGGGTCTGGTAACGGCCCACAAGGTCCTTGGCGTAGCCGGTCAGCAGGTGGCCATAGTGCGGCAGGCCGTTGGCGAAGGGCGGGCCGTCGTAGAAGACGAATTCGTTGGACCCATCCTTGCCAGCATCACGCTGGTCAATGCTGGCCTGGAACGTGCCGTCCTCATCCCAGTACTTGAGGATGCGCTCTTCGATCTCCGGGAACTTCACGGAGGCCGACACACCGGAGGTGTTGGAAGCCGTGTTGGAAGCCGTGTGGGAAGCAGAGGCGGTGGCGCCGGCGCCGGACGGTGCGGCGGAGGCCTTCGGGTAATAAGTCATCTCGACATCCTGGGTTGAGCTGGTGAACAAATGGATTCATTCAGGATGCGAGGACGGCTCCTGCGGTGTCTTTCGACACCACCGGCACCGCGGTACCACCTCACTTACCGTCGCCGTATCCCCTGAAACGAGGGAGCACCGGCGTCGGCCGCTCATTCACTGCTGTGACGGGCTTACCCGTCCGGTTCTACCGGCCCTGGCGCGTGCTGACGTTGCGCCGGGGCGTTCTTCCGGAAGCTCACCGGTGATGGCCGGGTCAAAGCTGCTACGAGAAGTCTAACAACTGTCGCGGGGACGCAGCGCCTGCGCTGCGTCCCCGCGACACGCCGGTCCCGTCAGCCCTTGCGGATGAGCTTGTAGTTGGCGGCCTGCGCCACCGGCCGGATCACGATCTGGTCGAGGTTGACGTGGTGCGGGGCTGTGACGGCGTACCGGACGACGTCGGCGACGTCTGCGGCGGTCAGGGGCTTCTCGACGCCGGCGTACACCTTCGCGGCGGCGTCGGAGTTGCCGCCGAGCCGGTTCAGCGCGAACTCCTCCGTCTGGACCAGGCCGGGGGCCACCTCGATCACGCGGAGGTTGTGCTCGGCCTCTTCAAGCCGCAGCGCCCCGGTGAGCGCGTGCTGGGCGAACTTCGCCGCGTTGTAGCCGCCGCCGCCCTCATAGGCGGACAGTCCCGCCGTCGAGGTCAGGTTCAGGACGGTGCCTTCACCGCAGGCGCGCAGCATGGGCAGGAACGCCCGGATGAGTTTCATGGTGCCCAGGACGTTGACCTCGAACATCCATTCCCAGTCCTCGGTCCGGGCCTCGGCCACCTTGTCCGCGCCGCGGGCGCCGCCGGCGACGTTGATGAGTGTGTCGATGCCGCCGGCACGGGTCACCTCGTCGACCAGCCGGGCGACGTCGGCGTCGTCCGTCACGTCTGCGGGCAGCGCGACGGCGCCGGTTTCCGCGGCGAGCGCCTCCAGCCGGTCCGCACGGCGGGCGACCGCGTACACGGTCCAGCCCTCGGTCCGGAGCGCACGCACGGTGGCCTCGCCGATTCCGGTGCTGGCGCCGGTGACAACTGCTGCTTTGTTCTGGATTCCCTCAGTCATGGCACCACCCTAACGGCTCTGCAGCGGGCCACTGCGCCTGCCCGCGGCGGACCGTGAAAGAATTGCTCCATGGCTGAAGACACGCAGGGTACAGACACGCCCACCACCGCCCCCATCAACGTTCCGGACAAGCCCGCCCTGGAGGGGCTGGAAGACGCCCTCACCCGGCGTTGGCTTGACGAAGGGACCTACAAGTTCAACCCGGACACCACCCGGGCGCAGGTCTACTCGATCGATACTCCCCCGCCCACGGCGTCGGGTTCGCTGCACGTGGGGCACATGTTCTCCTACACGCAGACGGACGTCCTTGCCCGCTACCAGCGCATGACCGGCAAGAACGTGTTCTACCCGATGGGCTGGGACGACAACGGCCTCCCCACCGAGCGCCGTGTGCAGAACTACTACGGTGTGCGCTGCGACCCCACCACCGCGTACGACGCCGGCTACCGACCCCCGGCGGAGCCCGCCAAGAACCAGCGCGACTTCGACGTCGTCTCGCGCCGGAACTTCATCGAACTGTGCGAGGAACTCGCCGTTGAAGACGAGAAGGTCTTCGAAAACCTGTTCCAGACCCTCGGCCTGTCCGTGGACTGGGACCTGACCTACCGCACCATCGATGACAAGTCCCGCGCCATCTCCCAGCGCGCCTTCCTGGCCAACCTCGCCGCCGGCGACGCGTACATGGCCGAGGCGCCCACCCTGTGGGATGTCACCTTCCGCACCGCGGTGGCCCAGGCAGAACTCGAGGACCGGGAGGTCGCGGGCGCCTACTACCGCTACCCGTTCTTCACCGAAGACGGCGAAAAGATCTTCATCGAAACCACCCGCCCGGAACTGCTGGCCGCCTGCGCCGCCCTCGTGGCGAATCCCGACGACGAACGGTACCAGCCGCTGTTCGGCAAGAAGGTCACCTCTCCCCTGTTCGGCGTCGAGGTGGAGGTTAAGGCCCACCCGCTCGCGAAGGCGGACAAGGGCTCCGGCATCGCCATGGTCTGCACCTTCGGTGACCTCACCGACGTCACCTGGTGGCGCGAACTGCAGCTCCCCACCCGCGCGATTGTGGGCCGCGACGGCCGCATCATCGGCGAGACCCCGGAGTGGGTCACCACCGCCGAAGGCCGTGAGGCCTTCGCCTCCATCGCGGGCAAAACGGTTTTCAGCGCCAAGGAAGCCGTGGTGGAGCTCCTGGCCGCCGCGGAGCTCCTCGACGGCGAGCCGAAGAAAATCATGCACCCGGTCAACTTCTTCGAAAAGGGCGACAAGCCCCTCGAGGTGGTGACCTCGCGCCAGTGGTACATCCGCAACGGCGGCCGGGACGCGGAACGCCGCGAACGGCTCATTGCCCGCGGCCATGAGATCGATTTCCACCCCGCGTTCATGCGCTCACGCTACGAGAACTGGATCTCCGGGCTGAACGGCGACTGGCTCGTTTCGCGCCAGCGCTTCTTCGGCGTGCCGGTGCCTGTCTGGTACCCGCTGGACGCCGACGGCAACCCGGACTTCGCGGCTCCGATTGTTCCCTCGGACGCGCAGCTGCCGGTGGACCCCGCCGCAGACGCCGCCCCCGGGTATGAGGAAGCCCAGCGCGATGTTCCGGGCGGCTTCACCGGCGACGCCGATGTGTTGGACACCTGGGCTACATCCTCGCTGACCCCGCAGATCGTGGGCGGCTGGAGCACCGACGAGGCCCTCTTCGCCAAGGTCTACCCCTTCGACGTGCGCCCGCAGGGCCACGACATCATCCGGACCTGGCTGTTCTCCTCCGCGGTGCGCGCCGATTCCCTGCAGGGCTCCGCGCCGTGGAAGCACGCGGCCATCTCCGGCTGGATCCTGGACCCGGACCGCAAGAAGATGTCCAAGTCCAAGGGCAATGTGATCGTCCCCACCGACGTGCTCGAGGAATACGGCTCGGACGCCGTCCGCTACTGGGCGGCCTCGGCCAAGCTCGGTGCGGACACGGCTTACGAGATCGCACAGATGAAGATCGGCCGGCGCCTGGCCATCAAGCTGCTCAACGCCTCCAAGTTCGTGTTGAACCTGGGCGCCACCGAGGACTCCGTTGTGTCCGGTGACCTCTCGGTGCTCGGCAATCCCCTGGACCGCGCCGTGCTGGCCCAGCTCGCCGACGTGGTCCAGCAGGCCACGAAGGCGTTCGAGAACTACGACTACGCCCGGGCCCTGCAGATCACGGAGAGCTTCTTCTGGCACTTCACCGATGACTACGTGGAGCTCATCAAGGACCGCGCCTACGGTGCGGCGGGCGACGCCGAGCAGGCGTCCGTCCTCGCGGCGCTGGCGACCAGCCTGGACACGCTGCTGCGCCTCTTCGCGCCGTTCCTGCCCTTCGCCACGGAGGAGGTCTGGAGCTGGTGGCGCACCGGTTCGGTGCACCGTGCGGCCTGGCCGTCCGCTATCGAGATCGACGGCGACACCACCCTGCTGGCCACCGTGGGCACCGCCCTCAGCGGGATCCGCAAGGCCAAGTCCGAGGCCAAGGTCAAACAGCGCACCGAGGTGCTGTCCGCGACCATCACGGCCTCGGAGTCACTCATCACGCAGCTGAAGGCCGGCCTGGCCGACCTCAAGGCCGCGGCGAACGCGCGCGAGCTGGCGCTGGTGGGCGGCGAGGGCGAGCTGACCGTGAGCGACGTCGTCCTGGCGCCGGCGGAGGCGTAGCCGGCGGGATCCGGCCCACCTGTTTTCGGGCAAAGGGGAAGCCCCATCAGCGTTTTGCCGTTGGTGGGGCTTCGACTTTTCGATTGTCACGTGACGTCTTAGACAATCTGGCAGAATCCTCGGATTTTCAGGTCTTCCTACCTCGTCACTGGTAGCCATCATCTGACTTTGCCGAAGGCTGCGTCGGATGAGTGTCACTGAATCTTTGGTTTCTGCGTCCCGCTTCTTTCGAAGTGGGTAAGTTCAATTGTGATCCCCGTTTTTGGGATGCACAAGAGCCCCGGAAGAACTACATCAGAGTAATTCTTTCGGGGCTCTTTGCAGGCCGGGCAGGTGATCGACGCGGTTTCTACGGGCCTAGTTGAAGACGGGACTTTCGGTACGGCTGCGCTTGATTTCGAAGAAGTAGGGGAACGACGCGAGGGTCACGGTGGCGTCCCAGATCTGTCCGGCTTCCTCGCCACGCGGGATGCGGGTCAGGACCGGGCCAAAGAAGGCCGTGCCGTTGAAAGCGACCACCGGCGTGCCGACTTCCTGGCCCACCAGGGAGATGCCTGCCTCGTGGCTGGTGCGGAGCTGCGCGTCGAAGTCGTCGCTCTGCCCGGCTGCCGCAAGCCCGGCCGGCAGTCCCGCCTCGGCGAGCGATTTGGCGATGACCTCGTCGATGTCCGTGTTGCCTTCGTTGTGGATCTTGGTGCCCATGGAGTCATAGAGCGGTTTGATGTACTGCGCACCGTGCTGTTCAGCGGCGGCAGTGATGACGCGGACCGGAGCCCACGCCTTCTTCATGAACTCCCGGTACTCCTCCGGGAGTTCATCGCGGCCCTCATTCAGCACCGAGAGGCTCATGACGTGCCAGTCGATGCTGATGTCGCGGACGTCCTCCACCTCGTTGATCCACCGCGAGGTCACCCAGGCAAAGGGGCACATCGGATCAAACCAGAAGTCGGCTCTGTTGCTTGTTGCTGGAGTGTTCAGGGATTCAGGCACAGGTGATCTCCTAGGGGAAGTCTGCGGGGGGACAGGTGCACCGCCGGGTCAATGACCGGGCGCGCCACAGGTTTCAGCGGCCGGTGCGGCCCGTTTATTCCGGTTCAGGCTGACTTGCGGCGTTTGACGTCGTGGGGGATCATCGTGGGCGCCGCCTTGTTCGCGACGACGTCTTCGGTGATGACCACCGTGGCGATGTCGTCCCGGCTGGGCAGGTCGAACATCACGGGGAGGAGCACTTCCTCCATGATGGCGCGGAGCCCGCGGGCGCCGGTGCCGCGTTCGAGCGCCTGGTCGGCGATGGTGTTCAGCGCCTCGTCCTCGAAGACGAGCTCAACGCCGTCGAGCTGGAACATCTTCTGGTACTGCTTCACGAGGGCGTTCTTGGGCGTGGAGAGGATCTGGATCAGCGCAGCCCGGTCCAGGTTGGAGACGGTGGTGATGACCGGGAGGCGGCCGATGAATTCGGGGATAAGCCCGAACTTCAGCAGGTCCTCGGGCATGACCTCACCGTAGGAGTCCGCGTTGTTTTTGACCTCGTTGAGCGGGGCGCCGAACCCGATGCCCTTGCGCCCGGACCGCGAACCAATGATTTCCTCAAGCCCGGCAAAGGCTCCGGCCACGATGAAGAGCACGTTGGTGGTGTCGATCTGGATGAATTCCTGATGCGGGTGCTTGCGGCCGCCCTGCGGCGGCACCGAGGCGACCGTGCCCTCGAGGATTTTCAGCAGGGCCTGCTGCACACCCTCGCCCGAGACATCCCGGGTAATGGAGGGGTTCTCGCTCTTGCGCGAGATCTTGTCGATCTCGTCGATGTAGATGATGCCCTGTTCGGCCTTTTTGACGTCGTAGTCCGCGGCCTGGATGAGCTTGAGCAGGATGTTCTCGACGTCCTCGCCGACGTAGCCGGCTTCGGTCAGTGCGGTGGCGTCGGCGACGGCGAAGGGGACGTTGAGGCGGCGGGCCAGGGTCTGCGCGAGGTAGGTCTTGCCGCAGCCGGTGGGTCCGATCAGCAGGATGTTGGACTTGGCGATCTCGACGTCGTCGTGGTGCACACCTTCGGCCAGGCTGCCGCTCTTGGGGGCGTGGCCGGCCTGGATGCGCTTGTAGTGGTTGTAAACGGCGACGGCGAGCGAGCGTTTAGCCGGCTCCTGGCCGATGACGTATTCCTGCAGGAAGTCAAAGATCTCGCGGGGCTTGGGCAGTTCGAAACTGCCCAGGTCAGCGACTTCCGCGAGTTCTTCTTCAATGATCTCGTTGCAGAGTTCAATGCACTCGTCGCAGATGTAGACGCCGGGCCCGGCAATGAGCTTCCGAACCTGCTTCTGGCTCTTTCCGCAGAAAGAACACTTCAGCAGATCCGTGCTCTCGCCAATCCGAGCCATATGTGAACCCCTTTAGTATCTTGCTGCGGCCTGTGACATGTTCCACTCTAGGTCACTTTAGGCGGGTTGGGTGGAAAGCCGACACCGGTGCGGCCACTTAAAGCGGGCCGCACCGGCGTCGGGAACTTCTTGTTACGTACTTATTGCGCTACTTGGCAATGGCCTGCGGCTTGATCTTGCGGGAATCCAGCACCTGGTCGATCAGGCCGTACTGCATGGCCTCGGCCGCGGTGAGGATCTTGTCGCGCTCGATGTCGTTGTTGACCTGCTCCGGCGTCCGGCCGGAGTGCTTGGCCAGCGTGTCTTCGAGCCATGAGCGCATCCGCATGACCTCGGCGGCCTGGATCTCCAGGTCCGAGGCCTGTCCGCCCTGGCCGCCGGACAGGGAGGGCTGGTGGATCAGCACGCGGGCGTTCGGCAGGGCCAGGCGCTTACCGGGCGTGCCGGCCGCGAGGAGAACGGCGGCAGCGCTGGCGGCCTGGCCGAGGCAGACGGTCTGGATCTCCGGGCGGATGTACGTCATGGTGTCGTAGATCGCCGTCATGGCGGTGAAGGAGCCGCCCGGGGAGTTGATGTAGAGCGTGATGTCGCGGTCCGGGTCGGTGGACTCGAGCACCAGCAGCTGGGCCATGACGTCGTCGGCCGAGGCGTCGTCCACCTGGACACCGAGGAAGATGATGCGGTCCTCGAAGAGCTTGGTGTACGGGTCCTGGCGCTTGAAGCCGTAAGGGGTGCGCTCCTCGAACTGCGGCAGCACGTAGCGGCTGCTCGGCAGGTTGCCGGCAGTCGAACCGAAGTTGTAGTTCATGTTCATTGCTCCTGAATTCATTGCTGTGCCGGTCAGTTCTCGGTGGCTGCGTTATCGCCGTTGGCGTTGGTTCCGCCGCCGCCGGCGACCGATCCGGCGTGGGCCGCGATCTTGTCGAAGAAGCCGTATTCGAGGGCGTCCTTGGCCGTGAACCACTTGTCGCGGTCGTTGTCCTTGAGGATGGTCTCCACCGTCTGCCCGGTCTGGTCGGCCGTCAGTTCGGCCATGACCTTCTTCATGTGCAGGATGAGCTCGGCCTGGATCTTGATGTCCGAGGCCGTGCCGCCGATGCCGCCGGAGGGCTGGTGCATCAGGATGCGGGCGTTCGGGGTGGCGTAGCGCTTGCCCTTGGTGCCGGAGGAGAGCAGGAACTGTCCCATCGAGGCGGCGAGGCCGGTGGCGACGGTGACGACGTCGTTCGGGATGAACTGCATGGTGTCGTAGATGGCCATGCCGGCGGTGACGGAGCCGCCCGGTGAGTTGATGTAGAGGTAGATATCCTTCTCGGGGTTTTCGGCCGAGAGCAGCAGCAGCTGCGAGCAGATCGCGTTGGCGTTCTCGTCGCGGACCTCGGAGCCGAGCCAGATGATGCGCTCTTTCAGCAGGCGGTTGTAAATGTAGTTATCCTGGGCGGCCGGATCGACAGTAGCCATCCGGGGTGCCCCTGCTTGCTGTGACATATGTACTTACCTCTCGCTGGCGACGGTGACGCCACTGGACGACATCACTGAACTTTCCTACATGGACACTAACGGTTTTCCCGCCTGCTTTGTGCTCAGGCGTGGGGCTGTTCGCTGACGGCGCACGATTGCCCGGAGGGGTTCATTGCGGGCTTAAAAAGCCGCACCCCCGGATCATCGATCCGGGGGTGCGGGCAGGAACCGCGAGAACGCCGAAGTGTTAGAACTTCACTGCTGCCGGGTCATCGTTCTTTGCGGTCTCGGTGGCCTCTTCGGAAGTGGCTTCCTCGGATGCGGCTTCCTCGACGTCTGCCTCAGCGGGAGCTTCCTCGCCGCCGGGGCGGACGAAGTCGCTGAGGTCAACGGTGTTGCCCTCGGAGTCGGTGACCTCGGCCTGGCCCAGGACCACGGCGAGTGCCTTGCGGCGGCGGACCTCGGAAACCATCATGGGGACCTGGCCGCTCTGATCGATGATCTGCGCGAACTGGTTCGGGTCCATGCCGTACTGGCTGGCGGTGGTGACGATGTAGTCGATCAGCTCGTTCTGGCTGACATTGACTTCTTCCTTTTCCGCGATGGCGTCAAGGATGATCTCGTTCTGGAAGGCACGCTCGGTGTTGGCCTTGACCTCGGCGCGGTGCTCCTCGGTGTCGTGCTCTCCTTCGCCGTGGGCGTTCTCGGCGTTGAAGTGCTGTTCAAGCTGCTCTTCGACGACGGATTCCGGGACGGGTACCTCTACGAGCTCAACGAGCTTGTCGAGGACCTTGTCGCGGGCTTCGACGCCCTGCTCAACAACCTTGGACTCTGCGGCCTGCTTGGCCAGGTCCTCACGGAGTTCAGCCAGGGTGTCGAACTCGGAGGCCAGCTGGGCGAAGTCATCGTCGGCCTCGGGGAGCTCGCGCTCCTTGACGGACTTGACGACCACCTTGACCTGGGCGGCTTCGCCGGCGTGCTCGCCGCCGACCAGGGTGGTGTCGAAGATGGCGTCCTCGTCGGCGCTGAGGCCGGTGACGGCTTCGTCGAGGCCTTCAAGCATGGTGCCGGCGCCAACCTGGTAGGACAGGCCCGTGGCGGAATCAACTTCGGTGCCATCGATGGAGGCGGTGATGTCGATCGTCATGAAGTCTTTGTCGGCCGCCGGGCGGTCGATGGACTTCAGCGTGCCGAAGCGGCCGCGGAGTTCGTCCAGGGCCTTGTCGACGTCGGCGTCGGTGGACTCAGCGGCGGCAACCTCGACCTTGATGCCGGCGTAGTCCGGCAGCTCGATCTCGGGGCGCACGTCAACCTCGGCGTGGAACTTGAGTTCACCGTCGGTGGCGGACGGGTCCGGAACCTCGGTGATTTCGACCTCGGGACGGCTCAGCGGGCGGATGCCGGTTTCCTGGACGGCCGCTTGGTACCAGCCGTTGAGGCCTTCGTTGATGGCGGTCTCCAGCACGTAGCCGCGGCCAACGCGCTGGTCAATGAGCTTGGAGGGGACCTTGCCCTTGCGGAAACCGGGGACCTGGATCTGCGAAGCAACAGTCTTGTATGCCTCTGCGATGCTGGGCTTCAATTCCTCAAAGGGGACCTCAACATTGAGCTTGACCCGCGTGGGGGTGAGGTTCTCGACAGCGCTCTTCACAGTCTAAGTACTCCTGGTTTTAGGGGGTGGGGTTCTGCACCGCCAAGGTCTGGCGGTACCTGCAGAGTCGGGGTGACAGGATTTGAACCTGCGACTTCCTGCTCCCAAAGCAGGTGCTCTAGCCAAGCTGAGCTACACCCCGTAAGTGCACAGAACAGTCTACGGTTATATTGTGCCGGTTTGCACATTTGACAGCGGGGCCCTGAATTGGGTTTAGTTGTATCCGGCTTCAACAGCCGCCCGGAAGTTTCGCAGGAAAGTTCCTGTAAATTCCCGGGGACGTAGCTTAATGGTAAAGCCTCAGTCTTCCAAACTGATTACGCGGGTTCGATTCCCGTCGTCCCCTCAGAAATATGACGAAAAAAGCCCCTCCGCGGAGGGGCTTTTTTCATGCCCGGACCATCGGCTGCTCCAGAACTGCCCTTTTGGCGGGTCAAAGGGGCAGTTATGGAGCACTCGGTGCGGTTGGGCCCACGGGCTGGCTCAGGGTGCCTGGCAGGCCGGGCACCAGTAGAGCTTCCGGGCGGCGAGTTCGGTCAGCGCCACCGGAGTTCCGCAGTCACGGCAGTCGAGGCCGTGCCGCCGGTAAACGAAGTGTGACTCCTCCGGCGCGGGCAGGACTGTGGGCAGGAGACCCGGGGAGGCGGCGCCGGTCGCGTCCCCGCCGCCCGCGCTCCAGTAGCGCGGGGGTGTGGTGATGATGCGGCCGTCGCGGACGCCGTCGGACATCATGCCAACGGTGTCCTCCCAGAGCCGCCCCGCCGCATCCGCGGCGAGCCCGGCCCCGGGCAGCCACGGGTTCAGGCCCTGCCGGAAGAGCAGCTCGGCGCGGTAGACATTGCCGATCCCGGCTATCACCTTCTGGTCCATCAGCAGGGCAGCGAGCGGCGTCCGCCTGGCCAGGACCCTGGCGGCGAAGGCGTCGCGGTCGCCGGGAAGGTTCCGCAACGGGTCCGGGCCGAGCCGGCCCAGCACGGCGGCCGCCTCAGCCTCCGTGATGGCCGCGCAGGTGGTGGCGCCGCGGAGGTCGGCCCACCCATGGGTGCCGGCGAGGCGGACCCGGACGGCGCCGACCGGCGCGGGCGGGCCCGCGTACGCTGCCGGCGCTCCGTCGTCGTCGTAGAGCTCCCGCTCCCCCACCTTGCGGGGCGCTCCGATGCTGGACGCGCCGCGGAAGTGCTCGTCGCCGCCGAAGTCCCAGGCGCCGTAGAGCCCCAGGTGGACGTGCAGGATGAGCCCGTGCTCGAACTCCAGGAAGAGGTGTTTCCCGTGCGCCACGGAGCCGGTGAGCGTGTGGCCGTCCAGCAGCGCCGCGCCCTGGGTGAACCGGCCCTGCGGACTGGAGACCGCGAGCCGCTCCCCGACAAAAACGTCCCCGAACTGGCGGGCCAGCCGGTGGACGGAATGCCCTTCCGGCACTAGGCGACGACCTCACCGGTGCGCTCGTAGGTGGCGATCTTCCCGATCCGGCGGACGTGGCGCTCGTCGTTGCTGAAGGGTTCGGCCAGGAAGGCCTCGATGATCTCGGTGGCTTCCCCGACGCTGTGCTGGCGGCCGCCGACAGCTACCACGTTGGCGTCGTTGTGTTCACGCGCGAGCTTCGCGGTGGACAGGTTCCAGGCCAGCGCGGCGCGGACGCCCTTGACCTTGTTGGCGGCAATTTGCTCGCCGTTCCCGGAGCCGCCCAGCACGATCCCGAGGGCGCTGACGCCGGCTTCCTGGTCCGCCACGACCGCGAGCGCGGCGTTGATGCAGAAAGAGGGGTAGTCATCCAGCGCGTCGTAGGTCGTGGGTCCGTGGTCGACCACCTCGTACCCCTTGGCGGCGAGGTGGCTGACGAGGTGGGCGCTGAGTTCCATGCCGGCGTGGTCGGTGGCGATGTGCACGCGCGGGAGGTCGGAGGGGGTCACGGCGTATCCGTTCGGTGGGGCAGGCCCGTGCTCTCACATGGGCTGCCGGTGCGGGTTGGGGGCTGCTCCCAGCCTACTAGGGCCCGGGCGGGCGGACAGGCCCGCCGGTATCGCGGACTTCACAATTCAGCGGAGCCGCCGGTCCGGCGGGCCCGTGCCGCTACCCGCGAGAGCACCTGCGCGACGTTGTCCGCCGTCGTGGCGCTGCCCCCGCTGACGGTCAGGGTCCGCCCGTCGGAACGGTCGACGACGACCGCGGGCCCGCTGCTGACTAGAAGGGCCGTGGCGGTGCCGCGGCTCCGGTAGCCCCAGCCGCCATAGTCGGCGGCTTTGACCTCTTTCGGAGTCGCTGCCTCAATGGCAGCGGCCGGTACGTCCATGACCCGAACAAACCCCGCGGCGAAAACCCGCATGCCGCTCCGGTCCACCCGGATGCGGGCGAACAGGCACGCCGCGGCCAGCAGGGCCAGGGCCACCAGCAGGGCGGCCAGCCAGGGCACGGCGATGGTGAGGAGGGCGGCAGGAAGTACGGTGGCGATCCCGAGCATGACAAAGACCGAGCTGCGGGCGTGGACCCACAGGCTCACGTAGTCACGGGACAGGTCAGGATCCAGTTCGCGGGCCAGCGCCGCCTCCATGGCACGGTCGTCATCCGTGGACCAGCGCTCGTCGGCCTTGAAGACGAAGCCCATCACGAAGCCCAGGCCCAGCGCGGCGCCGCTGCCCATGGCGAGCACGGCGACGTCCACCTGTGCCCGGCCCGCATCCTCCAGTCCGAGTTGCCCGACCAGCACGGCGGCGAGGACTGTGACGAGGAAGAGGCTCACGAACAGGCCGGTACCCATCATGATCCGGCGCATGATGGCCGGGCGGGACAGCGGGACGGCCTGCACCAGCACGGCCCAGCCGATCAGCACGATCATCACCGCGCCGGTCCCGACGACGGCCCCGAACGGCGCGAAGTCCACGGCGGCTCCCCCGACCCAGCGCACCGCCAGCGACGCGGGCAGATCGGAGCGGAGGAGGACGGCGCACACCACAAACGCGGCGGCGAGCATCACGGGGAACCCGACGGCGAAACGCAGCGCCCTGGCGTCGACGGAGTCTCGAAGCTTTCCCATATCCCTAACGCTACTCTGGGATCCTGCACCGGGCGGCCCGGCGTCCGGTAACCGGGTGTGACGCAGGCAACTTGCCAAGCGCGGCAGAAGTGAAAGAATAATTTCACAGTATCGAGTTCCCACCCTAAGCATCCCTGGAGGCCCCACTTTGCCCGGAATGAACCTGACGCGCGCCGAGGCACGCGACCGCGCCGAACTGATCGCCGTCGACTCCTACGAGGTCGAACTCGACCTGACCCGCGGGGAGAAAGTCTTCGGCACCACCACCGCCGTGAAGTTCACGGCCAAGCCAGGGTCCTCGACCTTCATCGACGCGGTCACCGCTGCAGTGCAGAGTGTGACCCTGAACGGGCGCGAGCTCGACCCGGCCGAGGTGTCCGACGGCGTCCGCATCCAGCTGCCGGATCTCGCGGCGGACAACGAGCTGCTGGTGGTCGCCGAAGCCCCGTACATGAACACGGGCGAAGGGCTGCACCGCTTCGTGGACCCGGTGGACCACGAGGTGTATCTCTACACCCAGTTTGAGGTTCCGGATTCCCGCCGGATGTTTGCCGTGTTTGAACAGCCCGACCTCAAGGCCAGCTTCACGTTCACGGTCATCGCCCCCTCGCACTGGGATGTCATCTCCAACTCCCCCACCCCGGCACCGGTCGAGACCATCCCCGGCACGGACGGCGGCGCCCGCTCCGTCTGGGAATTCGCCCCCACCCCTCGGCTCTCCTCCTACGTCACGGCCCTGATCGCCGGGCCGTACCAGTCCGTCCGCAGCGAAGTGGTCTCCGCTGACGGCAAGGTCACGCCGCTGGGCGTCTTCGCCCGCAAATCGCTGATGCAGTACCTGGACGCGGACAACATCTTCGAGCTCACCCGCCAGGGCTTCGAGTTCTTCGAGGCACAGTTCGGCTGCCCGTACCCGTTCGAGAAGTACGACCAGCTCTTCGTCCCGGAGTTCAACGCCGGGGCCATGGAGAACGCCGGCGCCGTGACCATCCTGGAAGGCTACGTCTTCCGCAGCAAGGTCACCGACGCCCAGGTGGAACGCCGCGCCATCACCGTGCTCCACGAACTCGCCCACATGTGGTTCGGGGACCTTGTCACGATGCGCTGGTGGAACGACCTCTGGCTCAATGAGTCCTTCGCCGAGTACATGTCCCACCTGGCCGCCGTCGAAAACACCCGGTTCGACCACGCCTGGACCACCTTCGCCTCGGTGGAGAAGTCCTGGGCCTACCGGCAGGACCAGCTCCCCACAACGCACCCGATCTTCGCTGAGATCAATGATCTGGAGGACGTCGAGGTGAACTTCGACGGCATCACCTACGCGAAGGGCGCCTCAGTGCTCCGCCAGCTGGTCGCCTGGGTGGGTCCGGAGGAGTTTATGGCCGGCGTCCGCGAGTACTTCAGCAAGCATGCCTGGCAGAACACCGAGCTCAGCGACCTCATGGCCGAACTCGAGAAGTCCAGCGGCCGCGACCTGGACCAGTGGGGCCGGCTCTGGCTGGAGACCGCCGGGGTCAACACGCTCAAGCCCGAGCTGTCCGTCGGCGGGGACGGCACCATCTCCTCCTTCGCGATCCTGCAGTCCGCCACCGAGGCCCAGCCCACCCTCCGCCCGCACCGGCTCGCCGTCGGCTTCTACAACCTCAACGGCGCCGGGAAGCTGGAACGCGTCCACCGCGAGGAACTCGACGTCGACGGCGGGCGCACCGACGTGCCGGCGCTGGCCGGACTGGCACAGCCGGACCTGATCCTACTCAACGACGACGATCTCGCCTACGCCAAGGTCCGCCTCGACCCGAAGTCGCTGGCCACCGCCACGGCGCACCTCAAGGACTTCAGCCAGAGCCTGCCCCGCACCCTCGTGTGGGGCTCGGCCTGGGATGCGGCCCGCGACGGCGAAACACCCGCCCGCGGCTACGTGGAACTGATCCTGGCCAACATCGCCGAGGAATCCGACTCCTCGGTGATCCTGGTCCAGCTGCGCCAGCTGGCCACCGCACTGAACTTCTATGTGGCCGCGGACCACAAGGACGCCACCACGGTTGCGGCCGCCGACCGGCTCTGGGAACTCGCCTCCGGCGTCCCGGCCGGCTCCGACGCGCAGCTGCAGTTCGTCAAGTCCTATGCCCTGCTGGCCCGCAGCGCGTCCCAGCTGGACACCGTGTCCGGACTGCTCGAAGGCAGCCTGACGCTGGAGGGCCTCACCGTGGACCAGGACCTGCGCTGGGAACTGATCACCTCGCTCGTTGTCGGCGGCCGAGCCGGGCAGGACACGATCGACGCCGAACTCGAGCACGACAACACCGCCACCGGGCAGAACGCGGCAGCCCTCGCCAAGGCGGCCATTCCCACGCCCGAGGCCAAGGCTGCGGCCTGGGACTCGATTGTGGTCAAGGGCGAGCTGTCCAACGCGCTTCAGGGCTCGGCCGTCAGCGGCTTCACCCGGGTGCTCGACACGTCCCTGCTGGTGCCGTACGCCGGGAAGTACTTCGACGCCGTTCCGGGCATCGTCAAGGAGCGCACGCACGCGCTGGCGCAGCAGATCGTCGTCGGGCTCTACCCGGCGCAGCTGACCACGCAGGCCACCATCGACCGGACCGATGAGTTCCTTGCCGCGCTGCCGGAGGACAGCGCGGCGCTGCGGCGGATGATGCTGGAGAACCGCGACGCCGTGGCGCGCGCCCTGCGCGCCCGCCAGGCCGACGCCGACTAGGCAGCAAGCCACCGCCCCGCCCGACCAGCTCGCAGCTAAGGCCGTTTTGGACGCTCGAAACGGCCCCTGCTGCCAGTCAGTCGGGCGGGGACGTGTCCTAGGCTGGACGCATGAGCCTCGATGAACACCGCTACGCCCTGACCGTCCGCTGGACCGGGAACCTGGGCGAGGGGACGGCGTCGTACCGCGGCTATTCCCGCGACCACGACGTCGAGATCCCCGGACTGCCCGTGCTGCACGGTTCCGCGGACCCCACCTTCCACGGCGACCGGACCCGCTACAACCCGGAACAGCTGCTGCTTGCGGCCCTGTCGCAGTGCCACATGCTGTCCTTCCTGCACGTCGCCGTGAAGCACGGGGTGGTGGTGACGGCGTACGAGGACCGGGCCGAGGGACTGATGCGGACCAACCGGGACGGGAGCGGACAGTTCGAATCGGTGACGCTCAAGCCCCGGGTGACCCTCGCGGCTCCGGCGACGGAGGAACTCCTGGAGGAACTGCACGCCGGGGCCAACCGGGTCTGCTTCATCGCCCGGAGCGTCAACTTCCCGGTGCTGCACGAGCCGAGCGCCGTGGTGGCGGGCCAGCCGGGCTGAACCGGCTGAACGGTGGGGCCGCCCGGTGGGTTAGGGCCGGGCTGTTTCTGCGGAGAGGAAGGCCGTGCCCCCAAGAACCAGGATGCGCATGCGGCCACGGTACGGCGCTAATGTTGAATGAGACCAGAGCGTTATGCGCCCGGCGAACGCCGGCCGCCCCTCAGGACATGAAGCCCGGCGCTACCGGCCGGCAGCAGAAACACAGCTACTAGGAGTACCCCCGCCGATGTTCAGCATGACCACCGAACCCATCACCCCGCCGGACATGTCGGCCATGTCCGAGATCAACGTGGCGGGTGTCCTTATCAGCCTGGGGGTCGGCATCACCGTGTGGCTGGTGGCGTCCTTCATGATCTCCGTCATCACCAAGCGCATCGCCGCGGGGTCCACCTTCTTCAAGAAGCCGTACTTCCGCTGGGCGGCGCCCGCGCTCCGCGCGCTGGAGCACGAACGCCGCGTCCAGCGGGCCCACACCATCGGGGCGCTGCTCCGGAGCGTCGTGGGTGTCCTCATCTCAGTCCTCACCAGCGTGTACGTGCTCAAAAACCTGAACGTGGACGTCGCCCCCATCCTGACCAGCGTCGGAATCCTCGGTATCGCCATCGGCTTCGGCGCCCAGCAGCTCATCCGCGACTTCCTCGCCGGCGTCTTCATCACCATCGAAGACCAGTACGGCATTGGCGACATCATAGAGACGTCCGAGGTGGTGGGCACGGTGGAGGCCATGAACCTGCGGATCACCCGCGTCCGGTCCGAGGACGGCACCATCTGGTACCTGCGCAATGGCGAAATCCTCAGGGTGGGCAACCGCTCCCAGGGCAACTACGTCCCGCCCGTCACACCGCCCGAAGACGGGGCGGACCACGCTCCCCAGCAGAAAGCCGGAGAATAGGGCCATGACGATACCCAGCGCCGGCGAACCCCGCCAGCCCAAGCAGCTGCTGCAGAACGATCCCTTCAGCCAGCCCGGCTACACGGACAACTTCTACGACGCCGTGGGCGGGCACGAGACCTTCGTGAAGCTCATCGACGTTTTTTACGACGGTGTGGCCACGGATCCGCTGCTGCGGCCGATGTATCCGGAGGAGGACCTGGGACCCGCGAAGAGGCGCTTCCTGATGTTCCTCGAGCAGTACTGGGGCGGCCCGACGACGTACGGCGAGGAGCGTGGACACCCGCGGCTCAGGATGCGCCACATGCCGTTCCGGGTCACCCCCGAAGCGAAGGACCGGTGGCTGCTCCACATGCGCACGGCCGTGGATTCCCTGGACCTCCCGCCCCTGTATGAAGGGACACTCTGGGACTACATGGAACGGGCGGCCCTGTCCATGGTGAACAGTCCCTCCGGGGCCTGAGGGCAGACATGGAAAGACCCCGGAGGCACTTGGGGGGATGCCTCCGGGGTCTTTCTGCGTTAAAGAATACCCAGCCGGGTATTGGACGGCAAGTGCCTGCGCGGTAAGCGCTTTGCGCGGTCAGCGCCGCACGTCCCTACAGCTGGAGCTGGAGTCCTGAACCGGTGCGGGCCAGGACGTGCCCGCGGGGTCCGCTGAGCCGGAACCACCGTCCCGCCCGGAAAAGCTGCTGTTCGCCGTCGGCCAGGAAGCCGAGCGTGAGGGCCGCGAACGCGGCACCCAGCGGAAGCCCGGCGGCGCCGGGGAGTTCCCGGCCCCAGACTGAGGCCCGGGCGTTGTTGACGATCAAGGCACCGGGTTTGTCCGGGATGATGGCGGCGATCTCGGTGATGCCGGCCTCGGCCGACTGGCGCAGCGCGGAATCCTGCAAAGTGCCGACCGCTTCCCAGCCGGTGCGGGGCGCTCCGACGCCAGCCCACGATTCGGTGACGGTTACCGGGGGCAGCGGCAGCTCGACGTCGCCCTCCCCCGCACGTGCCAGCCGGTCAAGCACCGCCGAGATCGGGACGGTGACATCGGTGTCCGCCGGCTGCGCCAGGGCCATGGTCCGCAGCCCGAGGATGGTCGGCGTCGACTCCCCCAGCAGCCGCGGCCGCAGCACACATACGTAGGCGGCGAGCACCGGGCCGGACGCCTGGAGGCGGATCGCGCCGTCGTCGATCGATTTGGCGCGGGTGGCGAAAGTGCGCAGGTCGGCGAGGTCACGGGGGTCGGTGAACCGGAGGGGCTGGGTGAGGACATCAGACACAATATCGACTCTACCGGCTGTGCCTCTTTGGGACGGCGCCGGAGTGACGTCTAGAGTCGAACCATGACTGAAGCCGAAGCCGGATTGCAGGGTCCGCCGACCCAGGACCCCACCTCCTCGCTCCTCCAATTGCTGAACCTCGGTGAGCTGGAGGGTGCCCGGACGGACGAGGACATCTTCATGGGTCCTTCCCAGCAGCAGCCCCGGCACCGCGTGTTCGGCGGCCAGGTGCTGGCGCAATCGCTGATTGCCGGGAGCCGGACCGTTCCCGAGGGGCGCGGCGTGCACTCCATGCACGGCTACTTCCTGCGTCCGGGGGACGCCAACAAGCCCATCACCTTCGGCGTCCAGCGGCTCCGGGACGGCCGCTCGTTCTCGGCGCGGCGCGTGCACGCGTACCAGGAGGGCATGCCAATCCTGTCCATGATCGCCTCGTTCCAGGAAGAGGACGAGGGGATCGAGCACCAGACCGAGATGCCGGAGGGCATCCCCGGGCCGGAGTCGCTGCCCAGCACGGCTGACCTCCTGGGCAAGTACGATCACCCGGTGGCCCGCCACTGGGCCTATGAGCGGCCGTTCGATATCCGGCACGTTGACCCGGCCCTGTATGTCTCGGCCAAGGGAGACAAGGAACCGCGCAACGCTGTCTGGATGAAGACGTTCGGGCCGATGCCGGATGATCCGGAGCTGCACCGCGCGGCCCTGGCCTACGCGAGCGACTACACGATCCTGGAGTCCATCCTCCGCAAGCACGGGATGAGCTGGATTACCCCGGGCATGTCGGTGGCCAGCCTGGACCATGCCATGTGGTGGCACCGTCCCCTCCGCGTGGACGAATGGCTGCTCTACGTGCAGGAGTCCCCCAGCGCCCAGGGAGCCCGCGGCCTGGCCACCGGCAAGATCTTCAGCCGCGACGGCCTGCACGTTGCCACCGTGGCGCAGGAAGGCATGATCCGGATTCCCACGGACCTCAAGAACAAGGTCAAGGGCGCGGTCCAGTCCAAGGTCCTGCAGCACCAGATGCGCAAGGCCGGCCGCGGCTGAACGGCGTGCCGGCCGGCGGAAAATAACGGTGGCATGCGAAAGGCTGGCTCCCCTGGTGGGGAGCCAGCCTTCGTTGTGCGCTCGGTGCGCCGCGGGGTTAGTCGCGGGTGAGGCGGCGGTGGGTCACGCGGTGCGGCTTGGCCGCATCCGGGCCCAGGCGCTCGATCTTGTTCTCCTCGTAGGATTCGAAGTTGCCCTCGAACCAGTACCACTTGGAGGGGTTCTCCTCGTCGCCTTCGTAGGCCAGGATGTGAGTGGCCACCCGGTCCAGGAACCACCGGTCGTGCGAAACGACGACGGCGCAGCCCGGGAATTCGAGCAGGGCGTTTTCGAGGCTGCTGAGGGTTTCGACGTCGAGGTCGTTGGTCGGTTCGTCGAGGAGCAACAGGTTTCCGCCCTGTTTGAGAGTCAGGGCCAGGTTCAGGCGGTTGCGCTCACCACCGGAGAGCACCCCGGCCTTCTTCTGCTGGTCCGGGCCCTTGAAGCCGAAGGCGGCGACGTAGGCTCGGGACGGCATTTCGACGTTGCCGACCTGGATGTAGTCGAGGCCGTCGGAGACGACCTCCCACAGGGTCTTGTTCGGGTCGATGCCGCCGCGGCTCTGGTCCGCGTAGGAGATCTTGACCGAATCGCCGATTTTCAGCTCGCCGCCGTCGAGGGGTTCGAGTCCGACGATCGTCTTGAACAGGGTGGACTTGCCGACACCGTTGGGGCCGATGACACCGACGATGCCGTTGCGCGGCAGGCTGAAGGACAGCCCGTCGATCAGTGTGCGGTCCTCAAAGCCCTTCTGGAGGTTCTTCGCCTCCAGGACGAGTCCGCCCAGGCGCGGTCCCGGCGGGATCTGGATCTCTTCGAAGTCCAGCTTGCGGGTGCGGTCGGCTTCGGCAGCCATTTCCTCGTAGCGGGCCAGGCGGGCCTTGGACTTGGTCTGGCGTCCCTTGGCGTTGGAGCGGACCCACTCGAGTTCTTCGGTGAGCCGCTTGGCCTGCTTGGCGTCCTTCTTACCCTGGACTTCCAGGCGGGCGCGCTTCTTCTCCAGGTACGTGGAGTAGTTGCCTTCGTACGGGTACAGGTGGCCGCGGTCCACTTCGGCGATCCATTCGGCCACGTGGTCCAGGAAGTACCGGTCGTGGGTGACGGCGAGGACGGCGCCCGGGTAGCTGGAGAGGTGCTGTTCGAGCCAGAGAACACTCTCGGCGTCGAGGTGGTTGGTGGGCTCGTCGAGGAGCAGCAGGTCCGGCTTCTGGAGCAGGAGCTTGCAGAGGGCGACGCGGCGGCGCTCACCACCGGAGAGCAGGGTGACGTCGGCTTCCGGCGGCGGGCAGCGGAGTGCGTCCATGGCCTGCTCCAGCTGGGAATCAAGGTCCCAGGCATCAGCGGCGTCGATCGCTTCCTGCAGCTGGCCCATCTCCTCAAGGAGGGCATCGTAGTCAGCGTCGGGGCTGGCCATCTCTTCGGAGATCTCGTTGAAGCGCTGGATCTTGCCGAAGATCTCGCCGACGCCTTCCTGGACGTTGCCCAGGACGGTCTTGTCCTCGTTCAGCGGCGGTTCCTGCAGCAGGATTCCCACCGTGTAGCCGGGGCTGAGCCGGGCCTCGCCGTTTGAGGGCGTGTCCAGTCCGGCCATGATCTTGAGAATGGTGGACTTACCTGCACCATTCGGTCCGACGACGCCAATCTTGGCCCCCGGGAAGAAGGACATGCTTACGTCATCGAGGATCAGTTTTTCGCCAACGGCCTTACGGGCCTTGGTCATTGTGTAGATAAATTCCGCCATGCCTACAAATCTAGTGGTTCAGCCGGGATAACTCACATTCCTACGGTCCTGGTGCCCGCCCCGGCGACACTGGACTCAGCCGGCCGCACCAACGAGGCAGCGGCCGTCGGCGAGCGGCGGAAGGAGTGAGGACGTAACGCGGCCGTTGCGAAGCTGCGCAACGATGCAGGTCCGTCCAGCGGTGACAGCCACTTCGACGGCGTCCGCGTCCAGGCCCGTGGGCGTCCGGCTGGCGGTGACCTCCACGCTGTCCGTGGGGAACCCGGCGTCTATCAGGGCTGAGCGGAGCTGCTCGCTAGCCGGCTTTCGGTTCGCGGCGGTCACGTTGTTGAGTGCGGCCTCAACCCGGGCTTTCGCGTCGGAGGTGGCCGCAGCCGGGGAGGCGCCACGCGACGCGGGGGATATTGCGTGGGCGGCAGCGCCGGGTGAAGCCTCAACCCGGGCGCCGGAGCTGGCCGGCGCCGAGCACGCCACCGTGAGCAGCAGAGCCAGCGCGAGGACCCCGAATTTGGCTGGGGCCGGCGCCGCCCTGTGGCCTATGGTCCGGTCTCGTTTCACCCGGCAATTCTGCCACTGCTTCGTGCCGGCTCAGGCGGCGGCCCCTTTCAGTTCGCCCGTCTCCTGGTCGAGTTCTTCCGCCTCGCCGCTGGCGTCATTGATGAAGATGGTGTGCGGTCCTGACCCGTCGGTGTCGTTGTCGTCGGGGTCATCGTCGGTGTCGTCGCTGTGCCCCGCGCGCGCCTGGTCATCCCCATCGGTCCCCTCACGGCTGCCGTCCTGGAAGGCCGCGGACGAAACGGACTGTCCGGCAGCGTCCTGGGGACCGTTGGCAGCCGTGCGGATGAAGTTGGCAGAGCCCCACATGAGGTCGTGGCCAACCGATTCGGCGGCGATTTCGGCCACGTGGTAAATCCGGCCGTCATTCTCCCAGCTCCTCATCTTGAGCCGTCCCATGACGATGACGCGCTGGCCCTTCTTGATGCTGCAACCGATGTTTCCGGCCAACTGACGATAGCCCTGGACGGTGAACCAGTTCGTGTTCCCGTCGATCCAGGTGCCCGTGGCGCGATCGTAGCGCCGGTCCGTTGAGCCCAGCCGGAACGACGCCGTCGCCACCCCGCCCGGCGTCGTCGAACTTTTGATCTCCGTGGCAACGAAGCCACGGACCGTGATGTTGTCACTCATTCTCATGTCCTGTCTCGAAATGTAGTGCCTAAGCAGGCTCCTTCAGCTTCGCGCCGGGGACAGAACTCCGCGAGAGCCCGGGGACGCCATGTGGATAACCAGGCGGCCCCGCCACAGCCAGCAGGCCCTCCGGGCACACCTGACAGCGGACGGGCACAGGGCACGGTAAGCTTTTTGAGGCGTCCCCGGCAGCAGCCGGGCGATACGCCGGTATGCCCCAGTAGCTCAGGGGATAGAGCAGCGGCCTTCTAATCCGCCGGTCGGGGGTTCGATTCCCTCCTGGGGCACCAGAGTGCGGCTCTGGCCTGCCGGAACCTCCCGCAGGCCAGAGCCGCGAACTCGGCCGGGTGAAAGCTCGCCCGGCGGCGAACGCACGATCCATCCGCCATCAGCTACCCGCCACGCACGGCGCGCCATGCTCGGGTTACGGCGCGTTGCCGGCAATGCTGGCCGGCCCGTCGCCAGGCATCCTTGGGCCGCGAGGCCCTTCGCGTCTGCCAGGCCAACAGCCCTCGAACTCCCAAACCCCGCACAATTCGGTGGCACCCTCAGCGGGACCCGCGCGGCGCTCCAGCGCCCACTCGCCTTTCCTCCCTCCGTTAGCGGTCAGCACGCTTAGTATTGAGTTGACTGGCAGGACAGCAGGGAACCCTGTGCGCCCTGCCCGCAAGCGAAAGGTACGGCCGCCATGACCCAGACTCCCCGCGAATTCGATCCCCAAGATCCCAACCACGACTTGACCGCCCCGTATCCGGAGCAGGCTGACGCCCGGCAAGGGTCCGCTGGGGCGGGGCAGCTCGCCGAGCGCCCGGCCGGCGGAACCGATCTGGTGTCCGGGGCCACCGGTGCCGCGACTCCTGCCGCAGGCGCCGAGACGCCGCGCGAAGAAGCTCCGCGGACAGAGACGCCCGCCCAGGCCCCGGAACCGCGCCAGGTGACCCGCGCTGGAATGGTCTGGGCCGCGGTGGCCAGCGCACTAGTGGTGCTGATCCTGCTCATCGCGTTCATCCTGCAGAACCAGGAATACGTGCTGGTGAAGTTCTTCGGACTGGAAGGCTCGGTCCCGCTCGGGATTGCGCTGTTCATCGCAGCGGTCGGGGGCGGCGTCCTGGTTGCCATCGCCGGAGCCGCCCGCATCATCCAACTCCGGCGCGCGGCGCACCGAGCGCGCGTAAGCCGACAGGCAAGCCAGGGAACACCCGCACGCTGACACCTGCCGGCGCTGGCCTGTTCCCATGAACGCAGAACCTACCCGGCCACCCGCTGTCACCACCGCGGCAGCCGACTGGCCCGACGTCGAGCGTCTCTTCGGCGTCCGGGGCGAGCCGTCGCGCTGCTGGTGCCGTTTCTTCGCCCTCACCGGACCGGAGTGGGCGGCTTCCACCCCGGAACAGCGGAAGATCCAGCTACGGGACAAGTTCGACGGCGGCGCACCGGCCCCGGGCGTGCTGGCTTTCCGCGACGGGAACCCCGTGGGCTGGTGCGCGGTGGAACCCCGCGGTTGCTCCCCTCGGATCCTGCGCTCGAAAGTTCTGGCAGCGGCGGACCCGGAGGTGGCCCGCGACCATGGGAGCCAAGTGTGGTCGGTCACGTGCTTCGTGGTCTCCCCCGGCCACCGCCGCACTGGCGTGGCGCAGGCGCTGCTGGCGGCCGCCGTCGGGCACGCCTTCGCCCACGGCGCCGAAGTGGTGGAGGGTTATCCCGTCGATCGCGGACAACGGCCCAAGGCCGGCCCGGCCGACCTTTATCACGGCACCCTGGGCCTCTTCCTGTCGGCAGGGTTCGACGTGGCAAGCGAAGCGGTGCCAGGGCGCGCAGTTGTCCGGTTGGCGGCGCCCGGACCGGCCGCGTAAGCGGCCACCCAACTAGCCGCGGCGTTCCCCTTTGCTGCGGGGATAAGACCTACGAGGCCAACCGCTCCCGTGTGCCGTGGCCGGAGCTGACAGGTGTGCTCCCGCGTCCGGGCGGGTTGATCTCTGCCCATACCGCGTCGAGTGAGAGACCGAGGACATCGGCGATCGCCGCGATGGTCGGGAAGGCAGGGGTCGCTACCCGGCCCGTCTCGATTTTCCGGAGGGTCTCCGGTGAGACATGCGCCTCGAGCGCGGTCTCGAGCATCGAGCGCTCTCCCCTGGCGCGACGCAGCAGGGCGCCGAGGCGCTGTCCGCGCTCGACCTCTTCGGGTGTGAGTGGCAATCTGACCATGGCTCCGATTCTAGTACCGGGATAATATGGCCGGGATAGTTATTGGTTTCATGAGAAAGGCACCGCATGATCGAGATCCTGAACGCCACGGAACTGGCCCGTGCAAGAGAGGCTGGTGCCCTGGTCGCTCACATCCTGCAGACGCTGAAGAGCCGCAGCGAGGTGGGCACGAACCTCCTGGACATCGGCCGCTGGGCCCAGGCCATGATCACCGAGGCCGGAGCACTGTCCTGCTACGTCGACTATGAGCCATCGTTCGGACGCGGGCCGTTCGGACACTACATCTGCACGGCCGTCAACGACGCCGTCCTCCACGGACTGCCCCACGACTACACGCTAGCCGACGGCGACCTGCTGACACTCGACCTCGCCGTCTCCAAAGGCGGAGTCGCTGCCGACGCCGCCATCAGCTTCATCGTGGGCGGCTCGCAGCCTCCGGAGAGCGTCGCGATGATCAGCGCGACCGAACGCGCCTTGAGCGCCGGCATAGCAGCTGCCGTGCCCGGAGCCCGAATCGGAGACATCTCCCATGCAATCGGCCTGGTCCTCAGCGCGGCCGGGTATCCGATCAACACCGAGTTCGGAGGTCATGGCATTGGATCAACGATGCACCAGGATCCCCATGTCCCAAACACCGGACGGCCCGGCCGTGGATACAAACTGCGCCCCGGGCTGCTGCTCGCACTGGAACCGTGGGTCATGGCCGACACCGCCGAACTGATCACCGACGCCGACGGGTGGACGCTCCGAAGTGCGACAGGCTGCCGGACCGCCCACACTGAGCACACAATCGCCATCACCAGCGACGGAGCCGAGATCCTGACCCTGCCGAAGCACGGGCAACCTTAGGGCCGACCGATTCCGGCGCCTCAGGGCAGGGTCAGGATGACCGGCCCGTCCTTCGTGATGGCCACGGTGTGCTCGCTGTGGGCGGCCCGGCGGCCGTTGGCCGAGCGGAGGGTCCATTCGTCGTCGTCGTGGACGTAGTCGTCCTTGCCGCCCAGGATCAGCATCGGCTCGATCGCGATGACCAGGCCTTCGGTCAGCTTGATGCCGCGGCCGGGCCGGCCGTCGTTGGGGACGTGGGGCTCTGCGTGCATGGTCTTGCCGATTCCGTGCCCGCCGTGGTCCGCCAGCAGCCCGTAGCCGGCGCGGCGCGAGGCCCCGCCGATCGCGTAGCCCAGGTCCCCCATCTTGTTCCCGATCCGGGCCGCCTCGACGCCGCGGGCCAAGGCGCCCTCGGTGGCATCGATCAGGGCGTGGTCCACCGGGTCCGCTGCACCCACGATGAAGCTGATCGCCGCGTCCCCGCACCAGCCCTCAAGAAACGCGCCGCAGTCGACGCTGAGCAGGTCACCGTCCTGTAGCCGGTAGTCGTTGGGGATGCCGTGCACTACGGCGTCGTTGACCGACGTGCAGATCACTCCGGGGAAGGGCACTGAGGCCCACCGCGGTTTGTAGTTCAGGAAGGCCGGTGTGGCCCCGGCATCGGCAATGGTCGCGGCAGCCAGCTGGTCCAGTTCCGAGAGGGATACGCCGACGGCGGCCGCCTCCCGGACGCGTTCCAGCGTGTTCGCCACCACCCTGCCGGCCTCGCGCATCAGGGCAATCTCGGCCGGGCTCTTGATCATCGACATGCGTCCAACTCTAGGGCCCGCCGTCGCGTCGCTAAAGTTGCCCCATGGCCAACGCTGCACTGATGTCCGCGATCCGAACGCGGCTGCACCGTGCCGCCGACCCGGACCGGGCGGCAGGTGCGCAGGCTTACCTGAAATCCGAGATGCCCTCGCTGGGCGTCCGGGTGCCGGACGTCCGGCGGATCGTCAGGGCAGCATCCCGGGAACTGCCACCCGCTTCACTCCCGGAATTGCGGTCCACCGTGCTGGCGCTGTGGCGGGAAGCCGGCTGGCGGGAGGAACGCTATGCGGCCATCGACCTCACAGGCCTGCGGCTGGCGGCCGGTGAGTGGAGCATGCTGCCGGTCTACGAGGAAATCATCCGCAGCGGCGCCTGGTGGGATCTGGTGGACGGCGTCTCGCACCGGCTTTGCGAGCTGCTGCAGACCCATCGGGAGGACATGTCCATTGTGCTTCGCCGCTGGAGCACGGACCCGGATCTATGGATCCGGCGGGCCGCCATCACGGCGCAGCTGGGAGCCAAATCGGAGACGGATCCCGCCCTGCTCGAGGCCGTCGTCGAACCTAACCTGGCCGATCCGGAGTTCTTCATCAGGAAGGCGATCGGCTGGGCCCTGCGTGACTTCGGCGGCACGGACCCGGAGTGGGTCCGGGACTTCGTGGCACGGCACGGCGGGGCGCTGAGCCCGCTGTCCCGCCGGGAGGCCCTGCGCAAAATCACGTGAGGGCGGAACGTTCGGATGAGCAGGAACTCAGATAAGTGGGCCTCAGATGACCGGGCGGGTGGTGACCGGTTCCTCGGACTTGCTGAAGAGCATCTTGGTTTTTGGGTCGAGGAAGATCAGGTACAGGGCGAACAGCAGGGCGATGACCGCCGCTGCGTTGCGGGCCAGCGCCAGGGCGAGTCCCAGGTCCGCGGTCTGCAGGTAGGGGAAGACTTCCAGCTGATCCGAGATCGCGTAGACCATAAAGAACGACACGATGAAGTACAGCGCCTTGACCTGCCAGTCGTCCCGGATGCCCGTGACGGCGAAGAGCGGAATGAGCCAGACGACGTACCAGGACTGGATCATCGGGGCGAGGACCACGACGGCGGCGAACGCCAGCGTGAGGCGGCGGATCAGCCGATCGTAGTCGCCGCGGAAAATCAGGAATGCGATGATACCGACCGCCAGCAGCTTGCCGGCGTCGTAGACCCACTTGGCCAGCCCCCACCCGTCGAGTCCGAAAGCGTTGAAGATGGACGCGACCACCAGCCCCAGCAGGCCCACCGGCGCGTACCAGATCCAGATGCTGCCCGGGGCGGAGAGCCCGTTGATCCAGCCGAAACCGAAGCCGTTGACCATGCTCATGGCGTACAGCATGCCCAGGCTGAAACCGGCAGTGAGCCCCCAGAAAACAAACTTCCGCGGCCAGCTGGCGCCCTTCCCCGCCCACAGCAGGCCGATGAACGGCAGGAAGACGATGGTGATGGGCTTGACCGAGATGGACAGGGTTACCAGGACCAGGCCGAGGATGACCCGCCGGGTGGCGCAGTAGTACAGCCCGGCCAGGGCCAGGCCGATCATCAGGGCGTCGTTGTGGACGCTGGCGATGAAGTTCGTGAGGAACAGCGGGTTGGCGGCGGTGAGCCACAGGGCGCGGTGCGGGTTGACCCCGTGCAGTTCGGCGAGCTTGGGCACGTAGATGATGCACAGCACAATCCCGACCAGCGCGGCGAGGCGGAACAGCATGATGCTGGCTTCCGGGTGCACGTTGGTGGACCAGACCACAAACTGCTCGATCCAGAGGAACAGCTGGCCGTACGGCACGGGTGCCTCGGTCCACATCTTGTCTGCCCCGAGCTGGAAGTAGTTCGACAGCGCCGAAATGCCGTTTTCGTAGGGGTTGAAACCCTCCACCATCAGCCTGCCCTGCCCGATATAGGCGTAGACGTCACGGCTGAACAGCGGGACCGAGAACATCAGGGGCAGCCCCCAGAGGACAACTGCCTGCAGCGTGGCCTTGCGGGCCTCCGCTCCCCAGACCCGCACGCGCTGGCCGAGCCTCAGCCAGGCCCGGACCAGGAGCATCCCGCCGACGGCGAGCAGAACAATACACAGGCCGACGCCGACCGCTTCCGTGCGCATCCAGATGAACAGGGGAACCCGGCGGAGCTCGGAGGCCGGGGCAAGCCAGCCGACGCCCAGTGAACCGATCGCCATAAAGAGCGAGCCGACGAATCCGGCCAGCAGCGGTGAACGGGCGTTGTCCACGTCCGCAACTGCCGCGTCCGGGGACGTGCCGGCAGCCGTTTTCCCTGCCGCAGGCACAGGCGCCGTCATCTCAGGATCGTCCAATCTGTTGTGGGGCTCATCTCTGCCCTCAGCCGGCCGAAAATAGAGGCCCGGGGCACGCCGCGGGGGCGAAAAATTTCACGACCCGCGTACCGGGAATCCTAGCATCGGACCGCCCGGGGGCGACGAAACGGTAGGCTGGGCGGGTGCCTATTTCTAATGAACGCATCGTCTGGATCGACTGCGAAATGACCGGCCTGGACACCATCAACGACGCCCTGATCGAGGTGGCCGCGCTGGTGACGGATTCGGAGCTCAATATCCTCGGTGAGGGCGTCGACGTCGTCATCAAGCCCGACGACGCGGCCCTGGCGCAGATGAACGACTTCGTCCGCGACATGCACACCCGGTCCGGGCTGTTGGCGGAGCTTCCGCACGGAAAAACCATGGCGGAGGCCCAGGCCATCGTCCTGGACTACATCAAGAAGTGGGTCCCGGATCCCAAGAAGGCGCCGCTGGGCGGCAACTCCGTGGGCACCGACCGAGTTTTCCTGGTCCGTGACATGCCCGAACTGGTGGAGCACCTGCACTACCGGGTCATTGACGTGAGCACCATCAAGGAACTTTCCCGGCGCTGGTACGCCCGGGCTTATTTCCAGTCCCCCGCCAAGCTCGGCGGCCACCGGGCCCTCGGCGACATCCAGGATTCCATTGACGAGCTGCGGTATTACCGGGAGGCCGTCTTCGTCCCGGCCCCGGGGCCGGACAGTGCCACCGCCCAGCGGATCGCCAAAAAGGTTATGGGCACTGCGGACGAAACGGCGCCGATCCAGGCGTCCTCCGGGACACCGGCGCCGTAGCGCCTGCGACTTCGCGGCTCACCTCCGGATGTAATCTCCGCCACGTTTTGCGGAAAACTTTGGCGAAAACCCGGAAAGTGGCAAAAGCAGCCCCGAAGAGCAGGTAAGCTATTTGTCGTTGCCTTTTCAGCCCGCCGGTTCACCGGAGGGCAGGCGCGGCACATGGTGGGCGTAGCTCAGTTGGCAGAGCGCCTGGTTGTGGTCCAGGAGGTCGCGGGTTCAACCCCCGTCGCTCACCCTCATGAAGGACGGCAGTGATTGTTCGACCTTAGACGAAGGCCGTACCGGATATCCGGTGCGGCCTTTGTTGTCTGTCCGTGGAACCGTGAAGGGAACAAAACGCCTTGAAGCGCACGCTGTTTGAAGAAGATCACGAGATGTTCCGTGAGATGGCCGCCGAGTTCAACACACGTGCCGTCGCCCCGCACTACGCCCGGTGGGACGAGGACCACATGATGTCCCGGGAGCTGTGGACGTCCGCCGGCGAGCAGGGACTGCTGGGCCTGGCCGTTCCGGAGGAGTTCGGCGGCATGGGCATGGTTGACTACCGCTTCCGCGCCGTGCTGGATGAGGAGTTCGCCAGGAGCAACCACCTCGCCGTAGGCCTGGCCTTCCACCTGCACGATGACATGGTCCTCCCCCACCTGCTGGCCTACGGCTCCGAGGATCTCAAGAGCCGCTGGCTGCCCGGCATGGTCTCCGGCGGGAACGTCACCTCCATCGCGTGGACCGAGCCCGGCGCGGGTTCGGACCTCCGCGGCGTCCGCACCAAGGCGGTGCGCGACGGCGACGACTGGCTGATCAGCGGCCAGAAGACGTTCATCGGCAACGGCATCTCCGGGAACGCGTCCCTGGTCCTGGCGCGCACCGACGGCAGCACCGGCCGTGGAAAGCATGACTCGTTCTCCCTGTTTATGGTCGGCAAGGGCGAGGGCTACAACACGGGCAAGCAGCTGGACAAGATGGGACTCAAGGCCTCCGATACGGCCGAGCTGTTCTTCGACAACGTCCGGGTCCCGCACGCGGACCTCGTGGGCGAAGAGGGCAAGGGCCTGCAGTACGCCGCAGAGCAGCTCCCCCAGGGCCGGCTCGCGATCGCGGTGGCAAGCTCCGCCGTCGTCCGTGCCATCTACGAGGCAACGGTGCGCTACACGAAGGACCGGAACGCCTTCGGTGAGCGGGTCATCGACTTCCAGAACACCCGCTTCGAACTGGCGGACATGCTCACCGAGGTCGAGGTCACCGAAACGTACGTGGACCAGGCGATCCGGGCGTTCAACGCCGGAGAGCTCGACGCCGCCTCCGCTGCCCGCGCGAAGCTGTGGGCGTCCGAACGCGCCAAGTCCGTCACCGATCGCTGCCTCCAGTTGCACGGCGGGTACGGCTACATCCTGGAATACCCCGTGGCGCAGGCCTTCCTGGCCGCACGGCTGCTGACCATCTTCGGCGGCACCAACGAAATCATGCGCGACGTCGTCGGCCGCACCATCGCCGACTGACCCGCCCGGCAACAGCAACAGCAACAGAGGAACTTCCTGACATGACCGTCCTGCCCATCACGATCTGGGGCGAACCCGTGCTGCACCGCCGGGCCGCCGACGTTGAAGTCTTCGACGACGAGCTCCGGACCCTGATCGCCGACATGTTCGAGACCAACGACGCCGCCAACGGCGTCGGTCTCGCCGCGCCGCAGGTGGGGGTCGGCAAACGGCTCTTCGTCTATAAGTTCGACAACGACGACGGCGCCCCGCCGTCCGGCGTCGTCGTCAACCCGGTGCTGACGCTTTCCAAGGTCTCCGGCGCGCTGCCGGATCCGGATGAGGAAGAAGAGGGCTGCCTGTCCTTCCCGGGCGGGCAGTTCCCGCTCAAACGCGCGGAGTGGGCCCGCGTGCAGGGCTTCGACGGGGACGGCAGCCCGGTCGATTTCGAGGCGACCGGCTGGTTCGCCCGGGTCATCCAGCACGAATATGACCACCTCGACGGCAAGCTCTACGTCAACCGCCTCCTCGACCGTTACGCCCGCAAGGCCATGAAACTGGCCAAGAAGAGCGGCTGGGGCGTCCCGGGGCTGACCTGGATGCCGGGCGTGGACCCTGACCCGTTCGGCCACTAGGGCCCTTCACCCGGGTCCGCCACCAGGTTCCTCACGTGGGTCCCGGTTCACCCCTCCCGGTCCACAGCGGCCAGGATCGCCGCGCCCAGCTCCGCCGGCTTGGTGAACTGCGGCCAGTGCCCGGTGGGAAGGTCCACGTAGTCGACGTCGCGGACGCGCCCGAGTTCCGCCACGTACGGATGGCCGCCGGCGATCATTTCGGTGAGCATTGACGACGGGAACTCGCAGGCGATAATGGTCGCCGGGACGTCGTAACGGCGCTCGTCGTTCAGCCGCTGCTGGTCCTGGGCCACGCCTTTGGGCTGCGGGATGGCACGGGCCCGGAACATGGACCGCAGCTCCTCGTCGAGGTCGGTGAGGTCTTCGTCCTCGAACAGCTCCCACGGCGGAAGCGGCACCGCGTCCCCGTCGTCCGGCAGGTCGTCGTTGATGACACCGCCGTCTCCCAGCGGTCCGCTGTCCACGTAGATGGCACGGACCACCCGCTCCGGGCGGGCGTCCACTGCGCCGTGGATGATGGCGCCGCCGCCCGAGTGGCCCACCAGGACCACGGGGTCATCGAACGCGTCGATCTTCGCCACCACGGCGTCGATGTGGGTGCGCAGGCCGATGCCGGCCCGCGGCGGGTCGGCCGATTCCAGCCCGGGCAGGGTCAGCGGGTGGACCTGATGTCCGGCCGCGACCAGCGGCGGGGTCACCTCCTCCCACGATGAGGCGTCCAACCAGAAACCGGGTACCAGGATGATGTCCATGCCGGTACCCTACCTTCCCGGTCCGACGAAACGGCACCGGAGCGGGGAAATGCCGGCCAGTGGATTTCCTGGCTGCTCCCGTTATCCCTCGTCCGGCTTCTCGAGCTTCGCGGCGTGGTCCGGGACGTACCGGAACAGCTCCCGGGGCGGGCGCGTGTAGTTGACGGCCTTGGGCCGTTCCGGCAACGTCACCGGTTCCGTCCGCACTTCGGTGTAGTCGATGCTGGAGAGCAGATGGGCGATCATGTTGATCCGGGCCCGGCGTTTGTCCTCGGCCTCCACCACGTACCAGGGCGATTCGGCGGTGTCGGTCTGCATGAACATGTCGTCCTTGGCCCGCGAGTAGTCTTCCCAGCGGAGAATCGCGTCCCGGTCCATCGGGGAGAGCTTCCATTGCCGCATGGGATCATCCAGCCGCGATTTGAACCGCCTCTCCTGTTCCGCGTGGCTGATGGAGAACCAGTATTTGAAGAGCAGGATGCCGTCCTGGATCAGCAGCCGCTCAAAGACGGGGCATTGGGCCATAAAGCGCTTGTGTTCGGCAGGGGTGCAGAATCCCATGACATGTTCGACGCCGGCCCGGTTGTACCAGGAGCGGTCCATCAGGACGATCTCGCCCGCGGCCGGAAGATGCGCCACATAGCGCTGGAAATACCATTCGCCCCGCTGCCGATCCGTCGGGGCGGGCAGCGCCACGATGCGGGCCGCGCGCGGATTCAGGTACTCGGTGACCCGCTTGATCGCGCTGCCCTTGCCGGCGGCGTCACGCCCTTCGAAGATCACCAGCACCCGCGCGCCCGAACTGCGGACCCATTCCTGCAGCGCGACGAGCTCGGCCTGGAGCCGGAAGAGTTCCGCCTCATAGAGGCCAAGGGGCAGCCGCGAGGACTTGCGCCCCCGGCCCTTGCCCTTGCCCTTGCCCTTGCCCTTGCCCGAACCTGCGTTGCCGGAGCCGCCTTTTTCATGTGCCATGGTTCCCGTCCCGTTCCTTGCGGCGTGGCGGGCTTTCTGCCGCCGGTCCTGCCGCGCTCATTCTCGCCGAGCGGTTGATTGCCCACAAGGGGACGGCGGACCCGGGACAGCTGCGGCCCCGTGCTCCTATGCTGGGGCCATGGAAGCCCCGGAAGGAGCATGATGCAGCCCATACTCACGCTCACCGTCAACCCCGCGCTGGACGTGAGCACCGCAACGGAGCGTGTTTTCAGCGGCCACAAACTGCGCTGCGGCGCCAGCCGCCTTGACCCGGGCGGCGGGGGCGTAAACGTGTCCCGGGTGGTGCAGCGCCTCGGCGGGCGGACACTGGCGGTCTACACCGCCGGCGGGCCCACCGGAGAGGCGTACCGCCGCCTCATCGAGGCCGAACGCATCCCCACCCTGGCGGTGCCCATCCAGGGCAGTACGCGCGAGGACTTCACGGTGGACGAGACCACGACCGGCAAGCAGTTCCGCTTTGTGCTGCAGGGTCCCGAGTTGAGTGAGCCCGAGTGGCGCCTGTGCCTGGCGCTGGTGGCGGATTCGCTGCCCGTGGGCGGATACGTTGTGGCCAGCGGCAGCCTGCCGCCGGGGGTCCCGGACGATTTCTACGCCCGGGTGGCCCGGCTGGCGCGCCGGCATGACGCCCGCTGCATTGTGGACGCCTCCGGCCCGGCCCTGGCCGAAGCCCTCGCTGAGGGGGTTTTCCTGGTGAAGCCGAGCCGGCGGGAGCTGGGGCTGCACTTCGGCACAACGCTGGAAAGCGGCGAGAGCCAGGTTGAGGCGGCCGCCGGGCTGGTCGCGGACGGGTCCGCGGAGCACGTCGCCCTGACCCTGGGCGGGGAGGGTGCCATTCTGGCCTCGAAGTCCGGGATCCTCCGGCTGGCCGTCCCGGACGTGGAGGTGCGCAGCACCGTCGGGGCGGGCGACAGCTTCCTGGCCGCTTTTGTCCTCCGCCTGGCCCAGGGCCGCACCCTCGCGGAGGCGCTCCGGGCCGCCGTCGCCGCCGGAAGTGCCACCGTCACCACCGCTGCCACCGAACTCTGCCACCGCGAGGACGTGGAGCGGCTGGAGGCGGGGCTCGCGGCCGGGCAGCCTACTGAGCCTCGGGAACAACCGTCTGCTGCGCGGGGCAGCCGGCGAGGATCCGTTTCATCGCGTCCTTCTCTGCCGGAGTGACCCACAGCCGGTAGGCGGCCTTGACAGAGATCTGCCGGGCAACGTAGTGGCAGCGGAAGTTTTTGTTGGGCGGCAGCCAGGTGGCGGCGTCGGACGCGCTTTTGTCCTGGTTGGCGGGGCCGTCGACGGCGATCAGGTTCAGCGGATCGTTCGCCAGGTGCTCGCGCTGCGCCGGCGTCAGTTGCTGGGCGCCTTTTTGCCAGGCATCGCCCAGGGCCACGACGTGATCGATCTGCACTGCCTTGCTGCTCGCGGATCCCCGGCGGAAGGTGAGCTGGCGGCCGGTGTAGGGTTCCCGGAACGTGCCGGCGTCCACCCGGCAGCGGGATTCCTCGGTGAATTCGGCGCCGGAAAGGTCCCGGCGGAGGATGTCGTTGCGGGTATCGCAGCCGTTGCGGTCCACGTCCAGCCAGGCCTCGCCGTATGCGCTCCGGTCGTAATTGTCCTTGGCTGCGCGGCCTTTGACGGGGATCGTCTCCAGCAGCGCCGCTGCGGGGCCCCGCGGAACGGGACGCACGGAAGGGACCGCGTTCATCCAGCCGGCCGCCAGCACGGAAACCTCGCTGGGACCGTCCGCCGGCGGCCCGACGGCGGCAAACTGCCCGGCGGTGAAGAACCAGCCCAGACCCACGACGACGGCGAGGGCCGCGGCGGCCAGCAGGGCCCACGCCTGGCGGGACCGGCGTCGTTCCTTCCGGTACTCCGCCCAGGTGAGCGTCATCCCGGGCCCGGGGCGGGGCGAATTCTCTCCACCCCCGAAGCCTAGGCCGCTCCCCCGGCACCCCGGGGGTTGTCCACAGTGTGGAGGACGGGTGCCTTGTCAGTTCTCCTTGGTCACCCGCATCAGGTCTTCGTTGGCGAGGGCCAACAGCGATTCAAGCTGCTGGACCCGCGCCTCGTCCACGTCACCAGCCGCGTACTTGGCGCGGGCGTCGTCGAGGAGCCGTTTGGCTTCCTTGGCGTTCCGGCGCGCGACGTCCAGCGCATGTTCCAGGGTGGTTTCGTGCTCCACTGCCGAGTTCTGTTCCATTGCACCATTGTGGAGCCCTTTCCCGGCCGATTCCAGAGGCGTCGGCCGGGAAAGACAGAACGGAACAGAATTCAGTCGTGGGATCTCAGGCGTCCACCTTGACGGGAAGGCCGGCCGCTTCCAGGGTGGCGGCAGCGTCTTTGGCGGGGAACGACGGCGGGTTCACGCCGGCCATTTCCTCCATCACGCGGACCACCTGGCAGCTGTAGCCGAACTCGTTGTCGTACCAGACGTAGAGAACCAGGTTCTTGTCGTTGGAGATCGTGGCGAGCCCGTCGACGATGCCGGCGCGGCGCGAGCCGACGAAGTCGGTGGAAACCACCTCGGGCGAATCGATGTAGTCGACCTGCTTGCGGAGGTCCGAGTGCAGCGACATTTCCCGCAGGTAGTCGTTGACCTCGTCCTTGGTGGTGCCGTTTTCCAGGCTCAGGTTCAGGATGGCCAGCGACACGTCCGGGGTGGGGACGCGGATGGAGCTGCCGGTGAGCTTGCCCAGCAGTTCGGGCAGCGCCTTGGCGACGGCCTTGGCGGCGCCGGTCTCGGTGATGACCATGTTCAGCGCGGCGGAGCGTCCGCGGCGGTCGCCCTTGTGGAAGTTGTCGATCAGGTTCTGGTCGTTGGTGAACGAGTGGACCGTCTCCACGTGGCCGTGCACCACGCCGTACCGGTCGTTGATGGCCTTGAGCACGGGGGTGATGGCGTTGGTGGTGCAGGAGGCTGCCGAAACAATCGTGTCCGAGTCGGTGATGGTGCCGTGGTTGATGCCGTGCACGATGTTCTTCAGCTCACCCTTGCCCGGAGCCGTGAGCAGGACCCGGGATACGCCCTTGCTCTGCAGATGCTGGGACAGGCCCTCGGCGTCGCGCCAGCGTCCCGTGTTGTCAACCACCAGGGCGTCGTGGATGCCGTATGCGGTGTAGTCCACCGTGGCGGGGTTGTCCGAGTAGATGACCTGGATCTGCACGCCGTTGGCGGTGATGGTGTCGTTGTCGAGGTCCACCTTGATGGTGCCCTCGAAGGAGCCGTGAACCGAGTCGCGGCGCAGCAGGCTGGCCCGCTTGGCGAGGTCGTTGTCCGAACCGCGGCGCACCACGATGGCGCGCAGGCGCAGGCCATGGCCGCCACCGGCCTTTTCGATCAGGAGGCGGGCCAGGAGCCGGCCGATGCGGCCGAAGCCGTAAAGGACAACGTCGGTGCTGGTGCGGTCGTCGCCGCCGCGCTTGCCCACGACGTCGGCGAGTTCGGCCCGGAGGAACTCATCCAGGGTGGCACCGTTGCCTTCGGCGCGGTACTTCTCGGTGAGGCGCGCAATGTCGATGGCCGCGGCGCCGAGCTCCAGCTTGGTCAGGGCATCCAGTAGCGGGGCGGTCTCTTCGAGGCGCAGTTCTTCCTTGCTCATCCGGCGGGCGAAGCGGTGCGCCTTGAGGATGTTCATGGTGGACTTGTTGATCAGGCTGCGGCCGTGGATGGAGGTGACCACGTTGTTTTCCCGGTACAGCCGGCCGATCACCGGAATCATGGCCTCGGCGAGCGCCTCCCGGCCCATCCACGTATCAAGACAAGAATCTGACGTCTGGCTCACAGAAATACCTTCCTAGAATCCACCACATACGACGTCGTATGCGGAAGTCGGCGGCCGGAGGTTCTCCGGCACCTCGGCGCCGGGGATTCGGTCCACCCCGGGCGCCTGTCGAGCAAAGAAAAGCCGCCGACTGCGAACGCAGACCCGGCGGCAGAACTTCTACGTTCACCATTCATTCTACGGGCGGCCCGGCGGGGTCGAATGCCCGGTGACGCGTGAAATGACTCACATGGGCCCCGGCCGCCCGGGATTGGGGCACCGGGGGACGCAGAGTCGCGGCGGTGTGGGTGGATGGGTTGACCGATACGCCGGGTTCTGTGTTCCCGTGCCGTTACCAGCACAGGAGTAGCGGCCATCCATCTACGAACGCCGTTGCCGACGCCCTCCAGCAGCCTACCCGGACACTCGGGCGGGCAGCCCTCAAACGTGTCCTGTCTGGCCTTGCTCCGGGTGGGGTTTACCTAGCCTTCCCGGTCACCCGGGAAGCTGGTGGTCTCTTACACCACCGTTTCACCCTTACCTGCCCTGCGGCCCGTGCAAGCACACGCCGCATGCAGGCGGTCTGTTCTCTGTGGCACTGGCCTGCGGGTTACCCCGAGTGGGCGTTACCCACCACCCTGCCCTGCGGAGCCCGGACGTTCCTCGAGCCACTTACGTGACGCGCGGCCGCCTGGTCAACCCATCCGCCGTCCATTCTACGGTCTCCCCCGGCGGAGCCCTCCCACCGCGTATTTTGGGGCGGCCGGTGGGAGAATTGGAGAAGTATTCCTGCTATTCAAGGAAACGATTTAAATGAACTGGACAGCCATCATCATCTGGGCCCTCGCCATCATCCTGGTACTCGTTCTCGCCAAGATGTCGATCAAGATTGTCCGCCAGTATGAACAAGGCGTCCTGTTCCGGCTGGGCCGGGTGGTCGCGGTCCGGATGCCCGGCCTGCGGTTTATCATCCCGGTGGTGGACCGGCTTCAGCTGGTGAGCCTGCGGATCGTGACAATGCCGATCCAGTCACAAGGGATCATCACCCAGGACAACGTCAGCGTCGACATCTCGGCAGTGGCCTATTACCGGGTGGTCAATGCCGTGAAGTCCGTCGTTGCGATCGAAGACGTCGCGGCGGCCATCAACCAGATCGCCCAGACCACCCTGCGGAAGGTGGTGGGCCGGCACAGCCTGGACCAGACGCTGTCCGAGACCGAGCGGATCAACAGCGACATCCGGGAAATCCTGGACGCCCTCACGCTGGAATGGGGCGTCGAAGTGACGCTCGTTGAACTCAAGGACATCCAGCTCCCGGACAGCATGAAGCGGGCGATGGCCCGGCAGGCGGAGGCCGAGCGGGAGAAGCGGGCCAAGATCATCGCGGCCGAAGGGGAGGCGATCGCCGCCGTGGCGCTTGGCGCGGCATCAGACACGATGATGGCCCACCCCGTCGCCCTGCAGTTGCGGAATCTTCAGTCCCTCGTGGAGATCGGGGTGGACAAAAACTCAACCGTCGTCTTCCCCGCGCCCTTGATGAGCACCATCGCTGAACTGGCCGCCTTTCTGGCACGCGAGGACCACGCAGCCAAGACAGGGATTGCAGGAATGTCGGCCACGCCACCGGCGGAGCCACCCGCGGAGTTAACCGCGCCACCGGCGGATTCGCCGGCGCCACCATTTAGGGCCGCGTAGCCTGCGGCCGGGCCTATGATCCGTGCATGGACCAGTCCGCCCTGACCCGGCGCAGGCTGCTTGAGCTGGCAGTAATCAGCTTTGGTGCGTCCGCGCTCACAGCGTGCACGGAAGGTCTCGTACCCGTCGAGACGTCCCCGCCCGTCGCTACCGAGCCGCCGGCCCCGCTGTCCGTCCGGACCAGCGCCGGGTCTTTCAACTCCGCCTACCGGCCCGGGGTCGCCACGCACTGGTCCCTGGCCGCGCCTGACATGCCGCCCGGCAACCCACAGCCCGAACTTCCCGTGGCGATCTTCCTGCACGGGCTCGGCGGCGACCACTCCGTCCTGCTGGAGAACCTGGCCGCCGACGAGGCCCTGCAACGGCACCTCGACGCCGGCGGCGCACCGTTCGCGATCGCGGCGGTGGACGGCGGGGACAACTGGTGGCACCCCCGCGCGAACGGCACCGACACCCAGTCGATGCTGGTGAGGGAATTTGCGCCGTTCCTCGGCCGGCGGGGCTACGACCTCGGAAGGATCGGCCTCTTCGGCCTTTCGATGGGAGGCTTCGGCGCTCTTCTGCTCGCCTCCCAGGGCAGGCTGCCCGGCGTCCGGGCCGTCGCGGCCCTGAGTCCGGCGGTCTGGGAAGCGTACGATCCGCGTTTGGACAGCGCCTTCGACGGCCCGGCCGACTTCGCGGCCCACGACGTGTTCGCGCTCCGGCCCGGTCTCGCGGCCCTGCCCAAACGGATCGATTGCGGCACCGGGGACGACCTTGCCGCCACGGTTCGTGACTACCGCGCCGGACTGCCGGGCGCCGTCGAAGGCGGCTTCCAGCCCGGCGGCCACGACGACGACTACTGGCGGTCCGTCTTGCCCGACGTCTTGTCCTTCCTGGGCCGCAACCTGGCCTGAACCCCCGGCCCGGGAACGGACGGCTAAGATTGGCCGGTGCTGATTCTGCTGCCGCCCTCCGAAGGCAAGACCCCCGCGACGGTCGGCAACGCCGTCGACTGGACCTCCCTGAGCTTCCCCGAACTGAACACCTACCGCGCCAAAGTGCTGGACGGTCTCGGAACGGTCAGCGCCCACGAAGACGCCTTGGCGCTCCTAGGCGTCGGCGCCTCGCTGCGCGCCGACGTCGAACGCAACACCCGGCTGCACGCCGAGCCGGCAGCGCCCGCCCACCAGGTCTACTCCGGGGTGCTGTACGACGCGCTGGGCTATGACTCGCTGACGGCCGCGCAGAAGCGCAGGGCGGATGAATCAGTCATGGTCATTTCCGCGCTCTGGGGGGCCATCCGCTTCGGCGACAGCGTGCCCGCCTACCGGCTGTCGATGTCCACCGCACTGCCCGACGTCGGACGGCTGGCATCGTTCTGGAAACCGCAGCTCACTGCGGCCCTCGCCGGGGTCGCGGACGGTGAACTGCTGGTGGACTGCCGCTCCAGCACCTACGCCGCGGCATGGGCTCCCCCGCCTGCGCAGACCGTGGCCGTGAACGTCTTCACCGAGGTGGGCGGCGTGCGGAAAGTGGTCAGCCACTTCGCGAAACACACCCGGGGCGAACTCGCCCGGCACCTGCTGACCCGGCGGGGCAGGGCGCCGCAGACACCGGCGCAGCTGCAAAAGGCGGCGGCCGAAAAGTGGACCGCGGAGCTGGTTGGGGGCACGGCCCGGAAGCCGCACGCCCTGAACATCATCCTGCCGAACTAGCTCGCAGCAGGGGCCGCTTTGAGCCCCCAAACGGCCTTAACTGCTGGTCAGTCGGGTGGCTAGGCCCACTCGGAGGAGCGGACCAGGATGCAGCCGGAGTCCGGGCAAAAGACAATGTCGTCCTCGGCCGCGGCCTTGATTTCGGCGAGGTCGCCCGGGCTGAGCTGCATGCCGGATCCTTCGGACGTGCCGTGGAACAGCCGCGCAGCACCGACGCCGCGCTTGGCCAGGGTCTTCTCGTAGACGGCGAGCATGCCGGCGTCGAGCCCTTCGGCGAATTCGGCGCGCTTGCCGCGCACCACCGTGGCCTCGGCGGCGACCTCGGCGAGCTGTTCGTCCAGCTCGGCGCGGATGGAGCCGAAGGAGCCCTGGATGTCGTCAACGATCTGCTGCTGGGCGGCCTGGCGCAGGCGCAGGGAATCCAGCCGCTCCAGGACCTCCAGCTCCACGTCCTCCAGGTCGGAGCGGCGCTTGTTCAGGGACACGAGGTCACGCTGCAGGGCCACAAGGTCCTTGGACAGGCCGGTGCCGCTGTTCAGCTTCGCCTCGTCGCGTTCGATCCGGGAGGCCACCTGCTCCACGTCCGCCTCGGCCCGCTTGAGCTCGAGTTCGGCGTCGTGCACGGCCACCTTCGCGGCCCCCAATTCACCGTTGGCCACGCTGAGGGCTGCTTCAAGATCGGTGATCCGGGAGTCGCTTTCAAGGCTTCGGCGGCGGTTGAACAGGGATTTGAGCTTCGCATCAAGTCCCTGCAGTTCGAGCAACTTCAACTGTTCCGCCGGTGCTGCCTTGGCCACTATTTACCTCCGCTTGTTCCCTTCCGGCCGGAGCCGGGCACCTAATCGGCGCTCCCTAGACTCTAGCCCCCGCCCGGAGTCAGAATGAAGTCCCACGGATCGCTGTTGGTGCTGCTGACCCGTATCTCGACGTCGTGGCCTTGGTCGCTCAGCACGTTGCCCAGCGCCTCCGCCGCGGCCGGCAGCCACAGCCACTCGCTGGCGAAGTGGGAAACGTCGATCAGGTACGGCCTGTCATTGATGGCCGCCTCACGGGCTTCCGACGCCGGATGGTGCCTAAGATCGGCGGTCAGGTACACGTCGGCGTTGCTCGCCCGGACCTCGCCGAAGAGGGAATCCCCGGCGCCGCCGCACACCGCCACGCGGCGGACCAGGCCGTCTCGGTCCCCGGAGACCCGCACTCCCCCGGCCACCGCGGGCAGGATGCCGAAGACGCGGGCGGCGAAGTCGCCCAGCGTCAGGACTTCCTCAAGGTCCCCGACGCGCCCGATGCCTTCCTCCGGCAGGCCGTTGGCCGCCGGGGTCAGCGGGGCCACGTTCTGCAGCCCCAGAGCGTCGGCCAGGACATCCGAGACGCCGCCGACGGCGGAATCACCGTTGGTGTGCACCGTCAGCAGCCCGGTCCCCGACTCGATCAAGCGGTGCACGGCACGGCCTTTGGCGGTGGTGGCCGCAACCGACGTGACGCCCTTGAGCAGCAGCGGATGGTGGGTGATGAGCAGCTCGGCGCCAAATTCGATGGCCTCCTCGATCACCTCAAGGGTGGGATCGACGGCGAAGAGGATCCTGTTGACCCCGGCGGAGGGGTGGCCGGCCACGAGACCCACCTCGTCCCAGTCCTCCGCGAGGGACTCGGGCCAGAGCTCTTCCACGGCCAGCAGGACCGTGCCAAGGGTGGGCGCCCCGGGCGTTTCCCCGGATCCGTTGCCGGCAGCAGCGCTTGCGTCGGCGGGGCCGGCTGAAACGTCGGTGTTTTCAGGTTCCATACCCACATTTTTACCCTATCGGCCGGCCGGCCCCGCAGACGCCGGGAATCATCGGAGCCTTTGAACCATTGAACAGAGCATGAGAACTTTTGTCCTCGGCGGAGGCTGCTTCTGGTGCCTCGACGCCGTCTACCAGAAAACCAAGGGTGTCAGCGCCGTCGTTTCGGGCTACACCGGAGGCCACGACCGCAACCCCGACTATTACGCCGTCTGCTCCGGAACCACCGGCCACGCCGAAGTCGTGGCCGTAACGTTCGATGAGGGGATCATTCCGGCGGACGTCATCCTGGACATGTTCTTTGCACTCCACGACCCCACAACGCTCAACCGTCAGGGCTACGACGTCGGGACCCAGTACCGCTCTTCGATGTTCTACGAGACAACGGAGGAGAAGATCCTTTTCGAGGAAGCCATCGACCGGAACCAGCAGCTCTGGGCGCATCCGATCGTGACGGAAGTCAGCCGGCTGCCCGTCTTCCACCGGGCGGAGGAAATCCACCAGGACTACTTCGCCAAGTTCCCGGAGCAGGGTTACTGTCAGGTGATCATCAATCCGAAGCTGGCCAAGGCCAGGAAATATTACTCAGCATGGCTTAATGCTTAGCTAGGCCCTGCAGGCCCTCGTTAGGCTGACCTTAGTATTCCCCCTCTTCAACAGACAGGCGCAGACACCCATGGCACGGATCTATGACGATGTTACGAAGCTGATCGGCGGCACCCCGCTGGTCCGGCTCAACCGGCTGACCGAAGGACTTGACGCCACGGTGGCGGTCAAGCTGGAGTTCTACAACCCGGCCAACAGCGTCAAGGACCGGATCGGGGTCGCGATCGTCGACGCCGCGGAGAAGTCCGGTGCCCTCCGGCCCGGCGGCACCATCGTCGAAGGCACGTCCGGCAACACCGGTATCGCCCTGGCCATGGTGGGCGCGGCCCGCGGTTACAAGGTCATCCTCACCATGCCGGAAACCATGTCCACCGAACGCCGGGTCATGCTCCGCGCCTACGGCGCCGAAATTGTGCTCACGCCCGGTTCCGAGGGCATGCGCGGCGCCGTGGAGAAGGCCCAGGAGATCGTCGCCAACACGGAAAACTCCATCTGGGCCCAGCAGTTCGCCAACGAGGCCAACCCCGAGGTGCACCGCCAGACCACGGCCGAGGAAATCTGGGCCGACACCGACGGCAAGGTGGACATCTTCGTCGCCGGCGTCGGCACCGGCGGAACCGTCACCGGCGTCGGACAGGTGCTCAAGGAGCGCAAGCCCGACGTGCAGATCATCGCCGTCGAGCCGAAGGACTCCGCCATCCTCAACGGCGGCGCCCCGGGCCCGCACAAGATCCAGGGCATCGGCGCCAACTTCGTCCCGGAAATCCTGGACACCAACGTCTACGACGAGGTCCTGGACGCCACCTTGGAGGACTCCGTCCGCGTGGCCCGCGAACTCGGCGTCCAGGAAGGCATCCTGGGAGGCATCTCCTCCGGCGCGATTGTCTGGGCGGCCCTGGAACTGGCCAAGCGCCCCGAGAACGCCGGTAAGCTTATTGTTGCTGTTGTCTGCGACTTCGGTGAGCGCTACATCTCCACCGTGCTGTACGACGACATCCGCGGCTAAGTCCGGCCCTGAACCAAGATTTCGTAGAAAGGTCTTTGTGAGCTTCTTCGCAAGACTGAAGGAAGACCTCGACGCCGCCCGGTCCCACGACCCGGCGGCTCGAGGTTCTTTTGAGAACTTCTTCGCCTACTCCGGCCTGCACGCGATCTGGTTCCACCGCGTGACGCACCGGCTCTGGCAGAATCCGGCGCTGCGCTTCCCGGCACGGCTGATCTCGCAGCTGGCCAGGTTCCTCACCGGAATTGAGATCCACCCCGGCGCCACGATCGGCCGCCGGTTCTTCATCGACCACGGAATGGGCGTCGTCATCGGCGAGACCGCCGAAATCGGCGAGGACGTCATGATCTACCACGGCGTGACCCTCGGCGGCCGCTCCCTGGCCAAGATCAAGCGGCACCCCACCATCGAGGACCGCGTCGTGATCGGCGCAGGAGCCAAGATCCTGGGCCCCATCACCATCGGCCGGGACAGCGCCGTGGGCGCCAACGCCGTGGTGGTCAAGGACGCCCCGGCCGAATCGATCCTTACCGGCGTGCCGGCCACCTGGCGGCACCGGGACGCGCAGCGCGAGACCAAACCCGCCGTCGACCCCGCCGAATACCTGATCGAGTACCGGATCTAACTGACGCGTCCCCGCGTCACCGCGTCACCGCCGGAATCTGTCAGTGCTACGCGGGGAACCGCTGGTAGATCTTCCAGATGACGACGTCGAACGCCCGGTCCGGCAGCAACCGCCGCAACAGCAGGATGGCACGCGCGCCCTTGCCCACCGGGTAGCGGGTCTTGGGCCGTGGCGACGTCGCGGCGTGGACGATGGCGTCGGCAATGACGTCCGGCGGTGTGGACATGGTGGAACCCACGGTGGAAGCCAGAGCCGCCGCCACCACCTTCGCCTGGTCCATGTAGGGTCCGTGGCCGGACGTGGCCAGCAGGCTGTCGCCGGAGATGGCGCCCCACTCCGATTCGGTTCCCGACGGCTCGATGATGGACACGTCGATGCCATGGGGTTTGAGCTCGATCCGCAGCGAATCGCTCAGGCCTTCGACGGCGAACTTTGTGGCGTGGTACCAGGCACCCAGCGGCTCGTACATTTTGCCGCCGATCGAGGACACGTTGATGATCCTGCCCCGCCCGGCGGTCCGCATGCCGGGGAGCACCAGCTGGGTCATCCGCGCGAGCCCGAAGAGGTTGACGTCGAACTGCCGGCGCCCCTCGGCGATGTCCACTTCCTCCAGCGATCCGTAGGAGCCGTACCCTGCGTTGTTCACCAGGACGTCCACCCGGCCGTGGGTGGCGATGACCTGCTCGACGGCGGCGGCCATGGATTCCTCGCTGGTGACGTCCAATGCCATGACCGTCACGCCGTGGGCCTTGAGGGGCTCCATTTTCTCGACGCGTCGCGCCCCGGCATACACGGTGAATCCCCGGGCTGCGAGCTTCCACGCGGTCTCAAAACCGATGCCGGTGGAGGCACCGGTGACAAACGCTACGGGCTGGGTCATCTGCTGCACTCCTGGGACGGGGACGGGGCCGGATTTCCGGGGAAACACGAACGGCCGGTGCTCCCAGAGTAACGGGAGCACCGGCCGTGGCGTCAGGGGCGGAACTAGTGGGTGTCCACCGCCTCGATTTCAGACTTGTCCTCGCCCCAGAGGGTGTGGAAGGTTCCTTCGGCGTCGACACGGCCGTAGGTGTGCGCGCCGAAGAGATCGCGCTGTCCCTGGATCACGGCAGCCGGGAGGCGCTTGCGGCGCAGGCCATCGTAGTACGCCAGCGAGGAGGAGAACACCGGCACCGGGATGCCCAGCTGCACGGCGGTCGAGACCACCCGCCGCCAGGCCGGGAGGACGTCGGCGATCGCCTTGGTGAAGGCCGGGGCGAAGAGCAGGTTGGCCGGCTTCTCCTCCGCGGCGTAGGCCTTGGTGATCTCCTTCAGCAGCTCGGCCCGGATGATGCAGCCGCCGCGCCACAGCGAGGCGATCTCGTCTAGCTTCAGGTCCCAGCCGTATTCCTTCGCCGCGGAGGTGAGCATGTCCAGCCCCTGCGCGTAGGAGACCAGCTTGGAGGCGTACAGCGCCTGGCGGACGTCCTCGACGAAGCTTTCGGGAACCTCGACGGCGGCTTCCGCGCCGGCCAGCAGTTCCTGGCCCAGCTTGCGCTGCTCGGTCTGGGAGGACAGCGCGCGGGCGAAGACCGATTCGGCGATGCCCGACGTCGGGGAGCCCAGTTCCAGCGCGGAGATGACCGTCCAGCGGCCGGTGCCCTTCTGGCCGGCGGCGTCCACCACGACGTCGACGAACGGCTTGCCGGTCTTCGCGTCCACGTGGCCGAGGACCTCGGCGGAGATTTCGATCAGGAAGGAGGCAAGGTCTCCCTTGTTCCACTCTTGGAAGATCTTGGCCTGGTCGGCCGGTTCGATGCCCGCGCCGGAGCGCAGCAGGTCGAACGCTTCACCGATGACCTGCATGTCGGCGTATTCGATGCCGTTGTGGACCATCTTGACGAAGTGGCCGGCGCCGTCGGTGCCGATCCACGCGCAGCAGGGCTTGCCGTCGACGTGGGCGGCGATCTTTTCCAGCAGCGGGCCGAGGGCGTCGTAGGACTCCTTGGAGCCGCCGGGCATGATCGAGGGGCCGTTGAGGGCACCTTCCTCGCCGCCGGAGACGCCGATGCCGACGAAGTGCAGGTCCTTCTTGGCCAGGGCCGCTTCGCGGCGGCGGGTGTCCTCATAGTGGGAGTTGCCGGCGTCGATGATGATGTCGCCCGGCTCCAGGAGCGGCTCGAGCTGCTCGATCACGGAGTCCACCGGCTTGCCGGCCTTGACCATGATGAGCACGCGGCGCGGCTTCTCCAGCGAGTCAACGAGCTCCTGCAGGGTCTCCGTGCGGACAAAATCGCCGTCCTGGCCGTGTTTCGCCAGCAGGGCGTCGGTCTTCTCGACGGACCGGTTGTGCAGGGCAACGGTGAAGCCGTTCCGGGCCAGGTTGCGGGCGAGGTTGGCCCCCATCACCGCAAGGCCGGTGACACCGATGTGTGCTGACATCAAAACTCCAATTCATTCTGTGCAACGAGTGCAGTTCGTCCCGCGCGTGAGGCGGGACTTTCTTCTTGGGGATCAGTGGCTGTCAATAAACCATATGTATCTCCGCGGGCTACGGGAAAGCAGTGCCCACGTCGCGGAATATGGCGCGTCACAAACAGTCTATGATTTCCGGCGCCGTCCGCGCCCGTCCGTGCCGAAACCTCGGCTGGAACGGCGTCCGCCGCACTATGCTTACGACTATGTCAACCAGCCTCCACCACCGCGCCATTGAGCACCTCGGTACCCGCATCGTCGCGGGCGAGCTCCCGGCCGGCCACATCATGCTGGCCGAGCACCTCGAAGAAGAACTCCAGGTTTCCCGTTCGGTGGTGCGCGAGGCCGTGCGGGTCCTGCAGTCGATCGGTCTGGTCGAAACGACCAAGCGCGTGGGCATCCGCGTACTGCCGGCCAACCGCTGGAACCCCTTCGATTCCCAGGTGATCCGCTGGCGCCTCGCGGGCGTTGGCCGCGGCGCGCAGCTGCGCTCCCTCGCCGAACTGCGCACCGCCGTCGAACCCGTCGCCGCTGAACTGGCCGCGACCAACGCCCCGGAGGAGATACGCCGTGAGCTCGTGGATGTCTCCCACGCAATGCGCGACGCCGGCCGGGCCGGGGACGTGCCGAGGTTCCTGGAGCTGGACATCCACTTCCACTCCCTGCTCCTGACCGGGTCCGGGAACGAAATGTTCGCCAACATGGTAGGCCAGGTGGCGGAGACGCTGACCGGGCGCACCGTGCATGGTCTGATGCCGGACCGCCCGCGCGACACGGCGCTGCAGTGGCACGTGGACGTGGCCGAGGCGATTGCCGCCGGCAAGCCCGCGGACGCCCGTGAGGCCTCGGACCGGATCATGCGGCAGACCATCGCGGAAATGGAACCAGAGTGGAAAGACCAGCCGCGGGTCTTCGTCCCGGTCGCGCGGCCCTAGCTGTCTTACTCACGGAACACCTAGACCGCGGCCCCGGCGGATGCGGCATGTGTCCGGCCCGGACCCTTCCTCTCTGGAGCCCGTCTGTCTTGACAAAGGCGCCGAGTCTAAGCCGTCGAATGGCCGTCAGTTACGCCATCGAATAGGCATTTTTGCACGCCAGGATCGCTGCCGCGTGTTTCGCATTTTCCAAATATTCACGGTATATTCATACCAAGCCTTCCACCGCGGCATCCCCCAATAGTCGCGGTGGAAGGCTTTTCCATTTCTGCGGCGCCTACGGTCCGTGCCGCCCGCGCTCCCGCCCCTACGCCGCGTCCGCGATGGCCTCCCGGAGCCGCCAGCCGCCACCCAGTCCGTCACGGATAATTTCCATCGTTGTGAGGGCGGAACCCGGGTTGCGGCCCAGCCTCGCCTGGATCTGCCAGACCTCGACGTCGACGCGGCTCAGTCCCTTGGGCATCCGACGCTCCGCTTCCCACCAGCTCACCCGCTCGAACCAGCGGACCGGCTCCGCGCCGACCAGCCATTCGCGGCCGCCGCGCACCACCGCCCGGGGCCTACCCTGCGGATCAGATTTCACCATGACGTGTTCCATGCCAGCCACGGTAGGGCGGGGGTCTGACGTTATTGCCCGGGGCAGCGTCCCCTCCCCGGGGAAGGCCTGCCGGGCACACAAAAAACCCCGCCGTGCGGCTCCGCGGCCTGCACTGACGGGGTCTTCCTTGGTGGGTCCTACCGGGATCGAACCGATGACATCCACGGTGTAAACGTGGCGCTCTACCAGCTGAGCTAAAGACCCAAACCGCTGTTTCCACACCTTCGCGCTTCAACCAACGAACAGTTACTGTACCGGACGAACCGGGCTGAGCGCCAATTGGCCCCCAGCGGCCCGGTGGCCTTACCGGACCATGCTGGCGTCGGTGATCATCGGGGCAGCAGCATCGCGCCGTTCGGTGCCATCGAACTCGAATCCGTTGCGTCGATAGAACGCCACAGCGCGCGGGTTGCCCTTCGCCACCCACAACATGGCCAGTCGGGGACCTATCACGGCATCGAGAAGCGCCTGGCCTGCACCCATTCCGTGCTGGGCTGCAGAGACATACAGGTTGTACACCTGAAGTTCACGCGGCATATCGAGCGATTCCGGGTCGAAGGCCGGGCCAGCGAATGCGAAACCGATGATTCCCCCATCACGTTCCGCAACCGCGACGCGCCATTCGTCGCGAGGGTTCCCGAGGATGTGGTTCCACATCTTGTGGCGGCCTTGGAGGTGCCCCTCCGTAAAATAGTCCTCGGGGAGCAAGTGGTTGTAGGTCTCTCGCCATGTTGCCACGTGCAGCTCAGCAATGGTTGGCGCATCCGCGGGCGTGGCAGTGCGAAGCATGAATGACATCACAAAATTGTGTCAGACAGCTCGATTTTGTCGGGCCGCAAAACCTGACATTCGCCACTGATCTTATGCTGCCAATGCCATGCCATCCGGCTGGACTAGCCCGGCGCTGCAGAAAATAGCGCGAGGACGGCTACCGCAGGTTATTTATCCAGCGGCGGCAGCTCGGCTGCGAGCCACGTGAGCGCCTCGCTGACGCCGGCGTCGAGCTTGATGGTGGCGAGGTCGTCCCCGCGGGTCTGCCCGCGGTTGATGATCACCACCGGTTTTCCGTGTTTGGCCGCGTGCCTGGCAAACCGCAGGCCGCTCATGACCGTCAGCGAGGAGCCTGCCACCAGCAACGCTCCGGCTTCGTCCACCATGGCGTAGGAACGTTCCACCCGGTCTTTGGGGACGTTCTCGCCAAAGTAGACAAAATCCGGCTTAAGCGTGCCGCCGCAGGCCGGGCAGTGCGCCACGACAAAACTCTCGATCAGGGCCGCGTCCTCCACGGTGGCATCGGCGTCCGGAGCCATTTCGACCACACCGGCGGCCAGCGCCCGGTCCAGGAAGTCCGGGTTGAGTTCTTCCAGAACGCCGGCCAGTAGCGTGCGGCTGTACTGGCGGCGGCAGGAGAGGCAGACCACCTGGTCAAACCGGCCGTGCAGGTCCACGACGTTGAGGCTGCCCGCGTCCTGGTGGAGCCGGTCCACGTTCTGCGTGATGAGCCCGGTGAGCAGGCCGCGGCGTTCCAGCCGGGCGACGGCGGTGTGGCCGTCGTTGGGGTCGGCCCGGCGCAGGTGGGACCAGCCGATATGGTTGCGGGCCCAGTAGCGGCGCCGGTTGTCCGCTGCGCCGATGAATTCCTGGTAGGTCATGGGGGCCCGCGGCGCGGCGCCCGGTCCGCGGTAGTCCGGGATGCCGGAATCCGTGCTCAGGCCGGCCCCGGTCAGCAGCGCGAAGCGTTCCCCCGCCAGAATGGCGTGGATGTCCTGCAGGACCTCGAGTTCGTCACGGGCGGGCTCCCCGGCGGGTACCGGGGGCAGGCTGGCAAACCCGGTCATGCCGGTCCCGGGCCGCCGCGTCCTCACTGTCTCAGTTCCTGCCGAGTCCCGCCAGGGCGGTGCGGTATTCGGTGAAGTCCCGGGCCTGGCCGCGGGGGTTCACCACCAGGTAGCGCACGATTCCGTTGGCGTCGATGATGAAGGTTCCACGCTTAGCCATCCCGGTGCCGGGGTCAAACACCCCGTATTGCTCGGCCACGGCTCCGTGCGGCCAGAAGTCAGCCAGCAGGTCGAAGGCATAGCCTTCCTTCTCCGCGTACGCCCGCTGGGCGAACTTGCTGTCCACGGAGATCCCCAGCACGACGGCGTCGGAATCCTCGAACAGCGCCAGGTTATCCCGGATTTCGCAGAGTTCCCCCGTGCAGATGCCGGAGAAGGCGAAGGGGAAGAACACGACCACGACGTTGCGGCCCCGGAGCTCCGACAGCCTCACGGGTTCGCCGAACTGGTTCAGCAGCTCGAAGTCGGGAGCGGCCTCGCCGAGGGCGGGCACGGCCCGTGTTTCAACCGGCTGGCCCCCCAGGACGCCAACCGCTCCCGCAGGGGTCACTTGTTCTTCCGGGTGACCAGACGGGTGGCGCTCCAGTCCTTGGAGACGCCGGCAGAGGTGGTGTAGTGCAGGCCTGCCGTGGGGGCGGCGTCCTGGATGTCTGCGGGTGAGACATAGCCGACCCGGCCGGACTTCGGGGTCAGTACCCAGACGACGCCGCCCTCGGTCAGTGCGGTCAGCGAGTCGACCAGGGTGTCCACGAGGTCTCCGTCTCCGGAGCGCCACCAGAAGATGACGGCGTCGACGACTTCGTGGTCGTCTTCGTCGAAGAGTTCCGAGCCGGTGAGGTCCTCGATGTCGTCGCGCAAATCGAAGTCGACGTCGTCGTCATAACCGAATTCCTGAATCAGGTCCCCGGTTTTGAAACCCAGTTTTTCCGCCACATTTACCGAAGTGGCGGCGTCGGCCTCGCTCACGTGTTGCTCCTATGCTTGGTGTTTTCAACAGCTCTAGTGATTTCCATTACTCCAAGCCAACACCCTTTGCGCCTGCGCTTCAAGCTGTTGGCCCCGCGATCCGCCATATTCTGCGTCACACACGGCGATCCGGGCACCGCACGGCGGCACGTCGTCACACAACCAGTATGCCGGTCAAATGCGACAGCACCCCCATGGGACAGCTACGCATCCCCGAGCTGTCAGAGCTAGAGTGGCTGATGACGACTACGCCCGCGAGGGCGAATGCCCCGCTGACGAAGGCGGGCATGGTCGTGATTGGACCTAGCCCGGCGCACATGACCGGGCAGTTGTAACCGATACGTCGCACACGTCGCGTTCACGCCACGCAGAAACCCTGCCGGAGCTGAGGGCGCCGATGAATGCGCTCAAAGAGAGGTTGGACGTGGCTGCAGGAGAAGAGACCTCCCATATCCTCAGCGGGTTGACTAACCAGCTGCCTGATCGTGATCCGGAAGAGACCGCCGAGTGGCTGGAGTCCCTGGATGCGCTGATTCAGGAACAGGGCACCGAGCGTGCCCAGTACATAATGCGCAGCCTGCTCCAGCGGGCGGGCGCGCAGTCCGTGGGTGTTCCGATGGTCACCACCACGGATTACGTGAACACCATCCCGGTGGACCAGGAGGCCGAGTTCCCCGGGGACGAGGAGATCGAGCGGAAGTACCGGGCGTGGCTGCGGTGGAACGCCGCGGTCATGGTGCACCGGGCGCAGCGGGCCGATATCGGCGTCGGCGGGCACATCTCGACCTATGCCGGGGCCGCGACCCTGTACGAGGTGGGCTTCAACCACTTCTTCCGCGGCAAGGACCACCCCGGCGGCGGGGACCAGGTCTTCTTCCAGGGCCACGCCTCCCCCGGCATGTACGCCCGGGCGTTTATGGAAGGCCGTTTGACCGAGGAGGACCTGGACGGGTTCCGGCAGGAGAAGTCCAAGGAAGGCCACGCCCTGTCCTCCTACCCGCACCCGCGGCTGATGCCGGAGTTCTGGGAGTTCCCCACGGTCTCGATGGGCATCGGCCCGATGAACGCGATCTACCAGGCCCAGTCCAACCGGTACCTGCACAACCGCGGCCTGAAGGACACCTCCGACCAGCAGGTCTGGGCGTTCCTGGGCGACGGGGAAATGGACGAGCCCGAATCCCGCGGCCTGCTCCAGCTCGCCGCGAACGACAAGCTCGACAACCTCAACTTCGTGATCAACTGCAACCTCCAGCGCCTCGACGGGCCCGTGCGCGGCAACGGCAAGATCATGCAGGAACTCGAGGCGTTCTTCCGCGGCGCGGGCTGGAACGTCATCAAGGTCGTCTGGGGCCGGGAATGGGATGACCTGCTGGCCAAGGACCGGGACGGGTCGCTCGTGAAGATCATGAACGAAACCGTCGACGGGGACTACCAGACCTACAAGGCCGAGTCCGGCGCGTTCGTCCGCGAGCACTTCTTCGGACAGACCCCGCAGACCAAGGAAATGGTCCAGGACCTCACCGATGACCAGATCTGGAACCTCAAGCGCGGCGGCCACGACTACAACAAGGTCTACGCCGCGTACAAGGCCGCCACCGAGTTCAAGGGCAAACCCACCGTCATCCTCGCCCACACGGTCAAGGGCTACGGCCTGGGCACCCACTTCGAGGGCCGCAACGCGACCCACCAGATGAAGAAACTCACCCTCGCGGACCTCAAAGCCTTCCGCGACCACCTCCGCATCCCCATCACGGACGACCAGCTCGAAGCGGACCTCTACCGGCCCCCGTACTACCACCCCGGCATGGACTCCCCCGAGATCCAGTACCTCATGGAACGCCGCCGCGCCCTGGGCGGCTTCGTCCCCGAACGCCGCTCCAATCACACCGATGTCACCCTCCCGGATGACAAGGCGTACGAGGCCGCCAACCGCGGCTCCGGCAAGCAGCTGGCCGCCACCACCATGGCGTTCGTGCGCCTGCTCAAGGACCTGATGCGGGACAAGGAGTTCGGCAACAGGATCGTCCCGATCATCCCCGACGAGGCCCGCACGTTCGGCATGGACGCGTTCTTCCCGACGGCGAAGATCTACAACCCGAACGGGCAGAACTACCTCTCCGTGGACCGCGAACTGGTCCTTGCGTACAAGGAGTCCATCTCCGGCCAGATCGTGCACGCCGGCATCAACGAGGCCGGATCCGTGGCCGCGTTCACCGCCGCCGGCACGTCCTACGCCACCCACGGCGAGCCGCTGATCCCGATCTACGTCTTCTACTCCATGTTCGGGTTCCAGCGCACGGGAGACTCCTTCTGGGCCGCCGCGGACCAGATGACCCGCGGGTTCATCATCGGCGCCACCGCCGGCCGCACCACCCTCACCGGTGAAGGCCTGCAGCACGCCGACGGCCACTCCCCCATCCTGGCCGCAACCAACCCGGCAGTGGTCACCTACGACCCCGCATACGGCTATGAGATCGGCGTCATTATGCGCGACGGTCTCAACCGGATGTACGGCCCGGGACCGGCGGACAATGACCCGTCGCGGAACGTGATGTACTACATCACGGTCTACAACGAGCCGATCTCCCAGCCGGCAGCGCCGGCGGAAATCGACGTCGAGGGCATCATCAAGGGCATCTACCTGCTGGCTCCGGCCAAGATTGACGGCCCGCGCACGCAGATCCTGGCCTCCGGCGTCTCGGTGCCCTGGGCCCTCGAGGCCCAGCGGGTCCTCGCCGAGGACTGGGGCGTTTCCGCCGATGTGTGGTCCGTGACGTCCTGGAGCGAACTGCGCCGCGATGCCATGGCCGCGGAGGAGGAAGCCTTCCTCAACCCCGGCCAGCCCGCCCGCGTGCCGTTCGTTACCGAACAGCTCGCCGGGGCGACCGGCCCGATCGTGGCGGTCACCGACTACATGAAGGCCGTCCCGGACCAGATCCGCCAGTTCCTGCCGAACGAGTTCGCCTCGCTCGGTGCCGACGGTTTCGGCTTCTCGGACACCCGCGCCGCAGCCCGCCGCTTCTTCAAGAACGACGTCCACTCGGTGGTTGTCCGTTCGCTGCAGATGCTGGCCCGCCGCGGAGAGGTGGATGCCCAGGCTCCGGCCCAGGCAATCGAGAAGTACCGCCTGCACAACGTCAATGCCGGCACCACCGGCAACGCGGGCGGCGACTCCTAGGCCCTTCCCGCAACGTACGACGGCGGTCCCCACCGGAAGGCGGGGGCCGCCGTCGGATGTTAACCTCGGATGGCGGCACGCGCGCCACGCCGGTGCGCCACTGTGATCCAGCACAGTGATCCGCCATTGTGATCCAGCACTGTGATCCAGCACAAGGCGCGTTGTAGCCTTTGCACAAATGGAGCTTGGACGGCGCGCACCGTATGCTCAATGCATGGCCGAGCCGATCACCACTCCTGTCAAACGCACGCCCGCTTCCAGGGCGATGCCCCCGGAGAAGGTGGAAACCCTCAAAAAGCTCCGGGCAAGCGTCGGCCAGCTCTCCACAACCACCCTCCGCCAGCTGGAGAAATCCCTGCCGTGGTACAGCCGGCTGAACTCCGACGAACGCTCGGCCCTGGGCATGGTGGCCCAGAACGGCATCGCCGCCTTCGTCACGTGGTACGAACGCCCCAGCTCCCCGTCCTGGATACTGTCCGACGTCTTCGGCACCGCACCCACCGAACTCACCCGCTCCATCAGCCTGCAGAAGGCCCTCCAGCTGATCCGGATCGTCGTCGAGGTGGTGGAGGACCAGGTCCCCGTGATCGCACCGGAGGCGGACCAGGGCGCGCTGCGCGAAGCGGTGCTGCGGTACTCCCGCGAGGTGGCCTTCGCCGCGGCCGACGTCTATGCCCGCGCCGCCGAATCCCGCGGCTCATGGGACACCCGGCTGGAAGCCCTCATTGTGGACGCTATCCTCCGCGGCGAAAACACCGATGCCCTACGGTCGCGGATTGCCGCGCTGGGCTGGAAGGCGCAGGAGCGCTTCACCGTGATGGTGGGCAATTCCCCGTCCGAACCGAGCGCCAGCTACGTCAGCGAACTGCGCCGCACGGCCGGGCGCTTCGCCGAAGACGCCCTCGTGGGCATCCAGGGCGACCGGCTCATACTGATCCTCGGCGGCGTCCACGACCGCGAGACCGCATACCTGAAACTCGCCGAACTCTTCGCCCCCGGACCGGTCGTCTACGGCGCCGAAGCCGGTTCCCTCCTGGAAGCCAGCGGCTCGGCCCAGTCCGCGTTCGCGGGACTGACCGCCGCCCGCGCCTGGCCCTCAGCGCCGCGCCCGGTGGCAGCCGATGACCTCCTGCCGGAGCGCGTGATCTCCGGGGACGACGCCGCCCGGCGCTCCCTCGTGAAGAACATCTACCGGCCCCTGCTCGCGGCGTCCAACGGCCTCGTGGAGACCCTCGGCACCTACCTCGAACTGGGGCATTCATTGGAGGCCACGGCCCGCGAACTCTTCGTCCACGCCAACACCGTGCGGTACCGGCTCAAGCGGGTCTGTGACGTCACGGGCTGGGATCCGCTGCTGCCGCGGGAGGCCTTTGTCCTGCAGACGGCCCTCGTGGTCGGCCGGCTTTCGGCCCCGCCGAAGCCCGCCACGGAACGTCAGCCGACACGCAACAGCACCTGAGCGGTTGTAGACTTCCTACAAAGTGACCCTGTGAGCTTGGTGCATGAATGCACCGATAATCACGCCGCAATTTGGAAAGCTGGATACGTGCTTGCAATCGTCTGCCCTGGACAGGGCTCCCAGACCCCCGGTTTTCTGGCCCCCTGGCTGGAACTGCCCCCCGTCGCAGGCCACTTGGCCTCCCTCAGCGAAATCGCAGGCATCGATCTCACCGCCCACGGCACCACCTCGGACGAAGAGACCATCAAGGACACCGCCGTCGCGCAGCCGCTGATTGTCGCCGCCGGGCTGGTGGCCGCGCAGTCCCTGTTCGACGTCGAGCTCGGCACCCTGCCGGTGATCCTCGCCGGCCACTCCGTCGGTGAAATCACGGCCTCCGCCCTGGCCGGCGTGCTGACGGAAACCGAAGCCATGACCTTCGTCCGCGAACGCGCCAACGGCATGGCGGCTGCGGCCGCTGCCACCCCCACCGGCATGAGCGCCGTCGTGGGCGGCGACCCCGCCGAGGTCCTCGCCGCCATCGAGGCCTGCGGCGCCACCGCAGCCAACGTCAACGGCGCCGGCCAGACCGTTGCGGCCGGAACGCTGGACCAGCTCAAGACCCTCGCGGAGAACCCGCCGGCCAAGGCCCGGGTCATTCCGCTGAAGGTTGCCGGCGCGTTCCACACCTCGCACATGTCGCCCGCCGTCGCGGCGCTGCAGGCCCTCCGGCCCGCACTGCACCCGCGGAACCCGCAGGTTCCCCTGCTCTCCAACTTCGACGGCGCCCAGGTCACCGATGGTGCCGCCGCCGTCGAAAGCCTGATTGCCCAGGTTTCCCGCCCGGTCCGCTGGGACCTCTGCATGGAAACGCTCGTGAAGCGCGGCGTGACCGGCGTGATTGAACTGGCCCCGGCCGGGACGCTGGCCGGACTCGCCAAGCGCGGCATGCCGGGCGTGAAGACCGTCACCGTCAAGACCCCGGACGATCTGTCCGCCGCCCTGGCCCTATTCGCAGAACTGGAAGGACAGGCATGAGCGTTCCCACCCTGAAGCAGGCGCCCCTGCACGAGAACACCCGCATCATGGGAGTCGGCGCCTACCGGCCCGACGTGATCGTCACCAACGATGACGTCTGCCAGTGGATCGACTCCTCCGACGAGTGGATCCGCCAGCGCACCGGCATCATCACCCGGCACCGCGCCCCCGCCGACGTCAGCGTGATCGACATGGCCGAAGGCGCTGCCCGCGAGGCCCTGCAGAAGGCCGGGATCGAGGCCTCCCAGCTCGGCGCCGTCATCGTCTCCACCGTGACCCACCCCTACGCGACGCCGTCCGCCGCCGCGAGCCTCGCCGACCGCCTCGGCGCGACGCCGGCCCCGGCCTTCGACATCTCCGCCGCCTGCGCCGGGTACTGCTACGGCATCGCCCAGGCCGACGCGCTGGTCCGGTCCGGGACCGCCGACTACGTCCTCGTGGTCGGTGCGGAAAAGCTTTCCGACGTCATCGACAACACCGAACGCACCATCTCCTTCCTGCTCGGCGACGGCGCGGGCGCCGTGGTGATCGGCCCTTCCGACACCCCGGGCATCGGCCCGTCGGTGTGGGGCTCGGACGGCAGCAAGTGGGACGCGATCGGCATGACCCACTCCATGCTGGACCTCCGCGAGCTCGCCTCGGCGGGCAAGCAGGGCGGCGCGCTGAGCGCCGAGGAAGCCGCCGTCACGGACGCGGCCTCCTGGCCGACGCTGCGCCAGGACGGCCAGACGGTCTTCCGCTGGGCCGTCTGGGAAATGGCCAAGGTGGCCCAGCAGGCGCTGGACGCCGCCGGTATCTCCGCCGAGGACCTCGCCGCGTTCATCCCGCACCAGGCGAACATGCGGATCATCGACGAGATGGCCAAGAAGCTCAAACTCCCGGAGAACGTCATCATCGCGCGGGACATCGCCGACGCCGGCAACACCTCCGCGGCATCCATCCCCCTGGCCACCCACCGCCTGCTGCTGGAAAACCCGCAGCTCAGCGGCGGGCTTGCACTGCAGATCGGCTTCGGCGCCGGTCTGGTCTTCGGTGCCCAAGTGATCGTGCTTCCTTAGGCGTTCCTGTTCTTCCTGTCTTCAAATCACACAGCAAGCCGAAGCCTCGGTTTGAATCATTACCGCCCGAAGCCGCCGGCACACCGGCAGACCACGGCAACAACCAGAAAAGGAGCCATCAATGGCTAGCAACGAAGAGATCCTGGCCGGCCTGGCTGAAATCGTCAACGAAGAGACCGGCCTGGCCACCGAGGCTGTCGAAATGGACAAGTCCTTCACCGAGGACCTGGACATCGACTCCATCTCGATGATGACGATCGTCGTCAACGCCGAAGAGAAGTTCGGCGTGCGCATCCCGGACGAAGAGGTCAAAAACCTCAAGACCGTCGGCGACGCCGTCAGCTTCATCGCCAGCGCACAGGCCTAATTCAGGCCCGGGCCGGTCCGGGGGCGCAGCTGCACCCCCGGACCGCGCCATTTGCAGCACCATCCACTGCACCACCCCAGAGTTTTTCAAACGCAGGCCCCGGCCACCGCCCCAGGTTCCGGATAAAGCAGGCGCACCGACAGAGAGTGATCCCATGGCACGCAAAGTAGTCATTACCGGTCTGGGTGCCACCACACCCATTGGCGGCGATGTCCCCACGATGTGGAAGAACGCGCTGAAGGGCGTCTCCGGCGCGCACACGCTTGAGGACGACTGGGTGGCCAAGTACGAGCTCCCCGTCCACTTTGCCGCACGCGCGTCCAACCCCGCCACCGAGGTCCTGAGCCGGGTTGAGGCCAAGCGGATGGACCCCTCCACGCAGTTCGCCGTAGTGGCCTCCCGCGAGGCGTGGGCCGACGCCGGCATCACCGAAATCGACCACGACCGTCTGGCAGTGGCCTTCGCCACGGGCATCGGCGGTGTCTGGACGCTCCTGGACGCGTGGGACACCCTGCGCGAAAAGGGCCCGCGCCGCGTCCTGCCGATGACCGTGCCCATGCTGATGCCCAACGGCCCGGCCGCCGCGGTGAGCCTTGACCTGGGTGCCCGCGCCGGCGCCCACACCCCCGTCTCCGCCTGCGCGTCCGGCACCGAAGCCGTTCACATGGGCCTGGACCTGATCCGCTCCGGCAAGGCCGACGTCGTCGTCTGCGGCGGCGCCGAAGCCGCCATCCACCCGATGCCGATCGCCGCGTTCGCCTCCATGCAGGCGCTTTCGCGCCGCAACGACGATCCCGAGCACGCCTCACGCCCCTACGACCTTGGCCGCGACGGCTTCGTTATGGGCGAGGGCGCCGGTGCCCTGGTGCTCGAGGCCGAGGAACACGCGCTGGCCCGCGGCGCCCGGATTTACGCCGAGCTGGCCGGCACGTCCGTGACAGCTGATGCGTACCACATCACCGCCCCGGACCCCGAGGGCCTCGGCGCCACCCGGGCACTGAAGGCCGCCATGTTCGACGGCCGGATCCAGCCGGAGGACGTGGTGCACGTCAACGCGCACGCCACCTCCACCCCGGTTGGCGACAAGCCCGAGTACGCGGCCCTCAAGGCCGCCCTCGGTAAGCAGCTGGACAGCGTCGCCGTCTCGGCCACGAAGTCGCAGATGGGGCACCTGCTGGGCGCCTCCGGTGCGGTGGAAGCCGTGCTGACCGTTATGGCCATCTACGACCGCAAGGCCCCGGTGACCATCAACCTTGAGAACCAGGATCCGGAGATCCCGCTCGACGTCGTCACGAGCGCCCGCGAACTGCCGTCGGGCAGCATCGCGGCGCTGAGCAACTCCTTCGGCTTCGGCGGCCACAACGCCGTGATCGCGGTCCGGAGCATCTAGCCCGGGCGGCGCGCAGCTCACCGAGATGACAGATGGCGGCAATGTTCTTCGTGAACATTGCCGCCATCTGTCGTTTCGACGATGCTCCTATAGGCGTCAAATCCGCAGTTACCGGGTGTTCCTCATAAAAGTCAGCGCGCTGACAAAAGATTGCTGATCACCTGACGTTCAGCAGGAAAGGCTGGTGCCTCTTCGCTTCAACCATTTTCGGGCATACCTTCGCTGCCGGCTGTTGCATCTAGTGCTGTCCGTGGCAAGCTTGGCCATCCCTGGGCATTGTCAGTGGCCGAGAGCATGGGCCAGCTTACCTGCAGCGAGTTTGCGAGATACGTACTCTGGAAAATAGATGGTTGCGGGCTATTGCTATATGTGAGCGCTGCCACCGATGATGTTCTCGTGCGCAAGGGGGAGCACGAAGTTGCTCGCTGGGGAGCATTCATATTTGTGGGCGCAGCATGGCTGCTTGTCGATCCGTTTTTTCCAGTCTTGTTAAATCCACCGTCACCTTGTCGAGGGTCGACGCCTTGGCCAAGAAGGCCCAAACACAACAGAGAAGGAGCCCTTGGGGCAGGGGAACTATTGCAGTAGTAGGACTCCTCGTTGCTTCGTTGGCTATTGCGGCTCCTGCCGAGTCAGCTAAACCTCCTGAGCCCGGGGACAACCAACCGACAGCGGACCCGGCCGACATTCCTATGGCGCCGCCGGAGGGGGTCCATAAAGTTATAGACAGCGTCTATGAAAAGGCGGAGGCTCGTGGCGTTACCCCGAATAACTTGTGGTACGAAGCGCAAGGGAAGGTCGTCGTTGCGTTCGTACCCCCTTCGCCGGAAGGTGACTTGGAGGGGTTCAAAGCTGATATCGCAGAGATGTCCGCAACGGCGGATGGCTTCACTGTTTCATCCAAGGACGTGCTGCGAAGCCTCGACGAGAGCAAGGCTGCACAAGAACGCCTGACCAGTGACACAGAGTACTGGGCCGCACGCAACGTTACGGTTACCGGATCAGGTATCAATACTGATGGGGATACCGTTGTAGCCGACGTTCTGAACGCCGAGACAGTGGAAGATGTCCGGCAGCAGATGGTTGCCCGGTATGGGCCAGTGGTGGACGTCCAAAACGTCGCGGCGAGGGCGCAGCCATCTGCATCGCGTCAAAGTGATTATTCTCCGTGGTACGGAGGGGATCGCATTACTCTTCCGAGCGGCGGTGAGTGCACGAGCGGCTTTTCCGTCTACAAGCCCGGCTACGGTAGTTACATGCTGACTGCAGGTCATTGTTTCAGCGGAACCGGCCAGTCCACGTCTTACACTTTCACCCCGCCCTTTGGCTCAGCCTACTTCGGTTATGTTTCACAGTGGGAGAATACCTACGGTCAGCCCTCCGACTACGCTCTCGTTACCGGCAATTACTCTCCCTATGTCTGGAGCGGGGGGCCCAATGGAACGTCTTTCCTCCCAGTTACTTCATCGAATAATTCGAGCGGCGAGCCAACCAATGAGGTCTGCTTCGACGGCGGCTTCACGGGACAAGTATGTCGTGGCATGGTAAACCGCACCAACGTAACATTGGACCTATCTAACGGTAATCGAACGACGGGCTTGGTCGAAGCGATCCACTACGACCCGGGATACATGTGCCAGTTGGGCGACAGCGGCTCTCCAGTCTATGACGGGTACCTGCCAGGTGGACTGAGGGCACGTGGCATATTTGTTGCTCAGTTCGCCATCGAAACCCAAGCGCAAGTTTGCTACTACCTGCCATGGAATACGCTCGCATCCAGGCTCGGTTCGGCGCAGGGAAAGCTCCAGGTTGATGTGCCATGAAAATCGGCGTCGTGAAAGTTAGGCTCGGTGTGGCCTTAGCAGTGCTTTGCATGTCAGCTTGCTCCAGCCAGTTGCCACAATCCGGAATTCCCGCCTCCGCATGGGAGGGCGCAACCGTCGACCCATTAAAGCCTGTCGGTATGCCGAAGGGTTTCCCGGCGCCTGGGCCGGTTCAGTTAGCTGAAGCCTATGATTCGGGAAACACGATAGGAACGTGGAGGCTAATAGAGCTCCGGAACGACAGTCAGGAGATCGTGATCCAATACTCCCAAGGCGGCGGTTGCACGGTTTCTAAGGGAGTATATGTAGCGGAAACTGATGAAAAGGTGGCTTTGGTACCCCTTTACGATGTACCCAACACGTCGTGTACGTCCAATAGCTCCTTGCGCGCGCCTTTCGGTATCGTGACGCTTTCGAGGCCGCTTGGGCAACGTCAACTTCTGCACGTTCCGGGCGAAGATAAGGCCTACTGACACCGCAAAAATAAGTGAACGGGGCTACGGTCGTGACTCCGGGGAAGGGCGGACTCTTGCAACATGTGCTAGCTAGCTGGATCTGGGCAGTGGTGCAGCCTTCCCCGGGCGTCCGTCCGTCGAAAATTTTCAGGTGCCCTAACTTCTCCCTCAGTTCGTACCTTTTGCGGATCTCTCACCATGGCTGGCCCTTCCACGCCGCTCTTGCCCGTCAGGCTGACATGCCATCAACCATTGACGGTACATCGCTGCAAGCTCGTCGTTGCGGATGAGCCCGCGTTCCAAGCGCGAGAGGATCGACGGCCACTGGCCAAGTTCGCGGGCAGCGGTCGTGATGGTGACGCTCAGCTTGGTGCGCATGTGACGCAAATCGGTGTTGTTCGGTGCTGGTTGCGGGTTAGTGATCTGGCGGTAAATTTCCCGCGCCACGTAGCGTTTGAGGCATCGCATGATTTCTCGTTTGCTTTTACCCTCCGCGGTGCGTTTGTTCACGTAGTCCTTGGTTCGCGGGCACGAGGCCATGCGGACCAGGACGACCGAATGGAGGGCGTGGTTGGCGTTGCGGTCTCCGCCTCTGCTGAGCCGGTGGCGGGTTGTTTTTCCCGATGAGGCCGGTATGGGTGCGACCCCGACGAGCGAAGCGAATTGTGCCTCGTTTCCCAGGCGGTCCGGGTTGTCGCCGACGGTGACGAGCAGTTGGCTGGCCACTTCCGTGCCGACGCCGGGTAGGTCACAGAGCATCGGGGCATAGGTGTCGATGATTTCCTTGAGTGCGGCGTCCGTGGCGGTGATCTCTGCTGAGAGGGACTGGCAACGCGTGGCCAGGGCCTTCAGTGTCAGGAGGCAAACATAGGTTGGGTCGCCCATATGTCCCGAAGGCCTGGTGCGCTGCAGGGCGGTGATTAGCGCTGTGGCCCCGAGTGCCCGGTATTTTGCGCGGAGTTTGTCCGGGGCCGTAACCAGGAGCCCTTTGATCTGGTTGATTGCGGCGGTGCGGGCCTTGACCGCTGATGTGCGGGCGGCCCGCAGGACTCGCAGGCATTCAACGGGGCCGTCTTTGGCTTTCGGGATCGCGGTGGTCCGGCCGTCGAGTACTGATTGAGCGGCCTGATAGGCGTCCAGCGGATCGGACTTTCCCTTGAGCCGCCGCGCTGCTCGGTTCGGGCGGTTCACCTCCAGCACGGTCAGCCCTTCGCTGCGAAGGGTCCTGGTGAGTTCGGCGCCGTAGGATCCCGTTCCCTCGACACCGATGGCGGTGACGGTGCCGTGGCTGGTGATGAAGTCTACGATCTTCCGGTATCCGGATCCCACGGCCAGGAATTCCTTGTCCGCGAGGGGTCTGCCGTGTTCGTTGATGATGGCGACGTGGTGTGTGTCGGCGTGGGTGTCGATGCCCGCGATGACTTGGATTGATTCGTTTGCCAAGATGGAAATTGCCCCTCAGTCGAGACCAATGCTGATTGATCGGGCGCGGGCCAGGTGGGCAGACAAAACGGTAATGGGACTGGTCGAATCAGGCTCCTATGAAGTCATGTCCGCCTGGCTCAACACCCCTTTGACGGACCTTGAGCCGGCGGACAAATCGTCGGAAAGACAGTGCCGCCAGGCACGTCAGTTTTTTGCTGAGTCACGCCGGCTCAAGACCAGTTCCAGTATTACCGTTTAGTTGAGGCGGTAGTCGTTGATGACGACGCCGGACTGGAAGCGTTCGCTCGCGGTCAGCTCCGCGTCCCGGGGCAAGTAGCCGCGCCCGGCGAAGAGCGGGATGCCGGCCCCGAACATCACCGGGTTGACCTTCAGGACCAGCCGGTCGATCTCCCCGGCCAGGGCCGAGGCCAGTTGCCCTCCGCCGCACAACCAGATGTCCGCGCCATCCGTCTCGGCTTTGAGTGACCTGACGACCGTGACCGGTTCCGCCGCGATGGTGGTGATCCCTGGAGCCCCCGTGCGCGTCCGGGAGAACACGTGCTGCCGCAGATGCGGGTAGGGGTTGTCGAGACCCTGCTCCAGACCCACGGCGTAGGTGTTCCAGCCCATCAGGACGGTATCGAAGCGGGACAGTGTGGGCGTCAGTCCCAGCGCGGCCAGGGCCGGCGCGGGAAGAGCGTCTGTGTAGTCCCGCAGAATCGTTTCCATGTGGTCGCCTGTGACGGGAAACGCATCAAAGGTATGGTCCGGTGCCGCGATGTATCCGTCCAGGCTCACTGCGACGTAGTAGACGAGCTCTCGCATCTTCTCTCCAATCATGGCTTATGAAGCGGTGTGAAGAGACTACGACAAATGGTGCGGCGAGCAGTGGTACAGGGCCACGAAGTGCGGCCTCTGCGAAACGACAGATGGCGGCGATGTTCTTCGTGAACATTGCCGCCATCTGTCGTGTGGCGTAGCTATGGAGTGTTTCGGTCTGGCCCGTCGGGGCCTGCGGAGGAGGCTTAGCCCACCTGGTGGAGCCAGCGCACGGGAGCGCCTTCGGCGGCGTGCCGGAAAGGCTCGAGTTCCTCGTCCCATGCTTCGCCGAGGGCCAGGGACAGCTCATGGTAGACCGCGGAGGGGTCGCCAGCGCCGGATTCGTAGGCGTAGCGGATGCGGTCCTCGGAGACCATGATGTTGCCGTGCACGTCCGTGACGGCGTGGAAGATGCCAAGTTCGGGCGTGTGGGACCAGCGGCCGCCATCAACGCCCTGGCTGGGTTCTTCCGTGACTTCGTAGCGCAGGTGCGCCCAGCCCCGAAGAGCGGACGCCAATTGAGCTCCCGTGCCCGGGTTACCGGTCCACGACAGCTCGGCCCGGAACATTCCGGGCGCTGCTGGCTGAGCAGTCCACTCAAGGTCGGTCCGCTTGTCCACAACAGACCCTATGGCCCACTCAACGTGGGGGCACAGGGCAGTCGGGGCCGAGTGAACGAACAACACACCGCGGGTCAGTGCAACAGACATTCCATCCTCCATAGCTGTAGGTACGTCTTCCCCAACGACCTCTGCCTGGATGTCTGTCTGTTGCGCGGGTCCGTAGTGATGCGGTGGTCCTGGCCAGACTATTAAGTTACTGCCCGGATTTTCGGTGGTACTTGATGCTTGGGAGCTTCAAGCAACACTTGAAAGTTGCCGGGCGTGAGTCTTATTCTGCCGTACCCTACCTAATTACGCCAGTGCAATTCGGCGCGTCTTTTCCGGCGCGCCGCGCGGCGTCCCTGAGAGGGTGGTCCGGGGTGGCAAGCCCGGCCGAGGTGGCGGCTTCAGGCCCTCGGATGGGCCTGCTGGTAGCTCTGCCGGAGCCTCTCGACCGAAACATGAGTGTAGATCTGGGTTGTTGCCAGGCTGCTGTGGCCCAGGATTTCCTGCACCGCGCGAAGGTCGGCGCCGCCGTCGAGCAGGTGTGTGGCGGCGGAGTGCCGCAGGGCGTGCGGCCCCGTGGCGGCGGTGTCCCCCAAGGCCTCCAGCAAGTCGTGGACGACGCTGCGGACCTGCCGCTGGTCCACCCGCTTGCCGCGCGCACCAAGGAACAGTGCCGGGCCGGAGGTTTCCGCGACGAGGGAGGGCCGGCCCCGGCGCAGCCAGTCGTCGACGGCGAGCGCGGCCGGCAGTCCGTAAGGCACCGTGCGTTCCTTGTTGCCCTTGCCGAGCACCCGGAGGGTCCTGCGGTCGGGATCGAGGTCGTCCACGTCGAGACCCGCCAGTTCGCCGACCCGGATGCCCGTGGCGTACAGCAGCTCAACCATGGCCCGGTTACGCAGGGGCAGCGGACCGCCCTCGGCGGCAGCTGTTTCGGTACCTTCGACGAGCCGGAGGACCTGCTGCTGGTGCAGCACGCCAGGCAGGGACTTCTCCCGCTTCGGTGCCTTCAGCCGCAGTGCAGGGTCCGCGTCGATCAGTTCCTCGCGGACGGCCCAGGCCGTGAACGCCCTGGCGGTGGCGGAGCGGCGGGCCAGCGTGGCGCGCGACATCCCGGACTCGCTTTGCGAGCCCAGCCAGCGGCGCAGGGTTCCCAGTTCCAGTCCTGCAAGATCCTCCACTCCCTCCGAGGCCGCGAAGCCCAGGAGACTTCCGACGTCGGCGAGGTACGCGCGCACGGTGTGGGCCGATCGGCCGCGTTCCGCTTCCAGATAGCGGCCGAATGCCTGGGCGGCGGTGGCCAGTGCGGCCGGCATCTGCTGAGTGGGCACTCCCCTACTCTCGCAGGATTCGCCGGGCGATCAAGGAGCCCGGCGGCGAGCCGCGGGTCTGGTCGCTGCCGCCGCTGCCTGCACTGCCTGCGCCACGCCCGGGCCAGTCCCCGGTCATCCTGCCTTGCCCGACCGTTTCCAGCCGCCGCCGTGCGACTCGGCGAGGCCCAGCAGCCCCAGCCTGCCAAGTCCCGCACGGACCGAGTCAGCGCTCAGTCCCGCCACGGCCGTGAGCTTTTCGACTGAACTGGTGGTCCGCAGCGGCAGCGCATCGAGCAGGATGAGATCCTCAAGGGTGAGTCCGTCGTGGATGGCCGCCGGGCCGGTCCTGGCCTCGGGTAGCGATTCGCCGCTGGGCGCGGCGAGTTCTGCGATTTCGCCGGCGTCGGTGACGCAGACCGCTCCTCCTTCGCGGAGCAGCCGGTGGCAGCCCGCGGAGTTGGCGCTGTGTACCGACCCCGGCACCGCGCCGACGGCCCGGCCCAGGGTCTCCGCATGGTGGGCCGTGTTCAGGGCGCCGGACCGCCACCGCGCTTCCACAACCACCGTGACCGCAGCCAGCGCGGCGATCAACCTGTTGCGCTGCAGGAACCGATACCGAGTGGGCGCCGAGCCCGGCGGAACTTCGGCCAGAACGGCGCCCTGGTTGGCGACGGCCCGCAGCAGCTCCTCGTTGCCGGAGGGGTAGAAGCGGTCCACTCCCCCTGCCATTACCGCGATGGTGGGCAGGTTCCCGGAGGTGCCGGCGGCGAGGGCAGCCCGGTGGGCGTGCGCATCGATCCCGTACGCGCCGCCCGAGATGATGGTGAACCCCCGCTGCACCAGCGAATACGCAAGGTCGCCCGTCACGGACGAGCCGTAGGAAGTGCTGTCCCTGGAACCGACCAGTGCAACGGACGTTGAGGCCGGAGGCAGTTCCTGCTCGACGCCGCGCCACCAGAGGCAGATCGGTTCCTGCAATCCGAGATCGGCCAGTTGCCGGGGCCAGAGTCCGTCCGACGGAATGATCATGCGTCCGCCGAGCCGCTGCATCGTCGTGAGGTCCCGGGCCGGTGCCAGGTCCTGGATTCTCGGCGCCCAGCGTTTCCGGGCGGTCCCCAGGCCCGTCCAGCCACCGCCGAAGCCGTTCTCGTCCAGGAGCCGGAACAGCTCCTGGTCCAGTTCCGCACCGGCAGTCAGTTGGCCGGTGGCGATCCTCAGCGCGTCTTCGGCCCCGGCGATGCGCACGAGCGCGAGACCCGCGGCGTCTTGCGGTTCGAACAGCCGGGACAATGCCGCCCTCGCAGTCCGTTCGCTCTCTGTCATGGGTGTTGTCCTTTCACGGGCCTGCGATGGCTAGTGGCACTGCAGCGTTCGAGGCACCGCCGTGGGCGAAGAGCCTCGCTAGGCGGCGACGGCGGCCTGCCGCAGGTTGAGGGCCAGTCCGATATCGTCGGCCCCCGGAACCTCGCGGAGGGCCAGATCCGCCAAAGTCCACGCGAGACGCAACACGCGATCGTAGCCGCGGGCCGTCAGCACCCCGCGTTCCAGGGCGTGGTCCAGGATCCTGGTGGTGGGGGCGCCGAGCCGCAGGGCACCCCGGAGCACCCGCCCCGGCACCTGGGCGTTGGTTTCCATGCCGAACGGCAGCAGCCTCCGCAGCTGGCGTTCCCGTGCGGCCTGGACACGGGCCGCGATGGTGGCCGTGTCCTCCTCCGCCGCCGGCTGGCCAAAGTCCGCCAGCGACACCCGCTCCACCTGCAGCTGGATGTCCACCCTGTCCAGCAGCGGCCCGGACATACGCGCCAGATACCGCCGGCGCATGGTGGGAGTGCAGATGCAGTCGACTCCCTTGCCGGTGGCCTTGCCGCAGGGGCACGGGTTGGCAGCAAGAACCAGCTGGAAGCGGGCGGGGTAGGCCGCTGTGCCGGCCGACCGGTGAAGGACCAGTTCCCCGCTCTCCAGCGGCTGCCGAAGTGCGTCGAGGACGCGCCGTTCGTATTCGGGGGCCTCGTCGAGGAACAGCACCCCGCGGTGGGCCCGGGATGCGGCCCCGGGCCGCGGCAGCCCGGAGCCCCCTCCGATGATGGCCGCCGGAGTGGCCGTGTGATGCGGGTTCTCATAGGGCGGCCGGCGTACGAGTTGCAGGGAGGCCGAGGTCAGCGAGCAGAGCGAATGGATGGCGGTCACTTCCATGGCCTCGGCGTCACCCAGATCCGGGAGGAGCCCGGGGAGCCGTTCCGCCAGCATCGTTTTACCCGCCCCCGGAGGGCCTGTGAGCAGCAAGTGGTGCGCGCCGGCGGCGGCCACCTCCAGCGCCCTCCGCGCGTCCCCCTGCCCGGAGACATCGCGCATGTCCGGCGGCGCCCACGAAGGCCCGCCGGCCCCGGACTCAGGTTCCCCGGGCTCGGGCGCGGGCTCGAAGTCCAGGGCCAGGTCCTGCGGGTCCGCACCGAAATCGAACGCCAGACGGGCCAGGGTGGCGTAGCCCTGGACGCGCGCGCCAGGCACCAGCTGCGCCTCGGCGGCGTTCGCCTGCGCCACGACGACGTCGGCATATCCGGCCCGGACCGCGGCCATAACCGCGGGGAGGACTCCACGGACCGGCCGCAGCCTGCCGTCGAGGCCCAGTTCGGCGATGAACACTGTCCGGCCGGTGGACCGGACATCGTTCGAGGCCAGCAGGGCGGCCATGGCGATGGCGAGGTCGAAGCCGGAGCCCCGCTTGGGCAGCGACGCCGGGATGAGGTTGGCCGTGATCTTCCGGCGGCTCAGGGGTATGCCGGAGTTCTGGGCGGCCGACCGGATCCGTTCCTTGGCCTCGTTCAGCGACGCGTCCGGCAGCCCCAGGATGATGAACGCCGGCAGGGTCTGGCCGATGTCGGCCTCGACCTCCACGATGTAGCCATTCAGCCCGACGAGAGCCACCGAGTACGTCCGGCCGAGCGCCATCTACCCCACCCCCTTGAGGTGTTCCACCGCGGGCGTCCCGATACCGTCGTCGAGCACGGCGATTACGTCGACCCGCCTCAGCGGCATGCGGAGTTCATGGTCGCGGCACCAGGCCGACGCCAGCCGGTGCAGCCGGGCCAGTTTGTCCACGCCCACGGCCTCAAAGGGATGCCCGTAGGCAAGGGACTTGCGCGTCTTCACCTCGGCGATGACCAGCGCGTCGCCGTCGAGCGCCACAATGTCGATTTCGCCCTCGGAGCACCGCCAGTTGCGGTCCACGATCCGCATGCCCAGGGCCTCAAGGTATCCGGCCGCGAGTTCCTCCCCGCGCCGGCCCAGCACGTCTTTAGCTCTCATGAACCCAGCCTGCGCCGCCACGCGCGGACAGCCCAGAGGGTCAGGCGGCTATGTGGACGCGCGCCACTATGTGGAAAACGTCCCCAGAGGGACTGCCGTGGAGGGCACGCGGGCAGCACTCCCCCGGAATGTAAAGCGAAAGTCAGTTCCCGAGGCCCTCCACCTTGGGCAAAGCGAGCTCCTCACTCCGCGGGAGCTCTTCCACGTTGACGTCCTTGAAGGTGATGACCCGGACGCTCTTGACGAAGCGGGCGGAACGGTAGACGTCCCAGACCCAGGCGTCCTGCAGCGTCAGGTCGAAGTAGACCTCGCCGTCGGCGCTGCGGGCCTGCAGGTCAACGTGGTTGGCCAGATAGAATCGCCGTTCGGTCTCGACCACATAGCTGAACAGCCCGACAACGTCGCGGTATTCGCGGTAGAGCTGCAGCTCCATGTCGGTTTCATAGTTTTCAAGGTCCTCGGCACTCATGGTTCCATCTTGCACCATCGGGCGCCGCCCGCGCGCCACGGGCCGCCCCGCAGCGCCCGCGTTGCCGGGGGGACCGCCCGCGGGACCGCCGAAGGACCGGCGCGGAGCCGTCGTCAGTCCGCGAGCAGCTGCCAGCTCACGCGATGGTAGGGCGTGGGCCCGGCGGTCCGTAGCGCATTCTTGTGCGTGGCCGTGCCGTAGCCCTTGTTCTCGTCCCACCCGAAGGCCGGGTATTCACTGTGCAGCCCGCGCATGATGTCGTCACGCTCCACCTTCGCCAGGATGGAGGCCGCGGCGACGCTCAGGCACTGCATGTCCGCCTTGACCAGCGTGTGCACCGGGGCGTCACAGCCGGGCTCCGCGGGGCCGTCGTCGAACAGGGAAGGCTGGGTCTCGGGCGAAAGCCAGTTGTGGCTGCCGTCGAGCAGCACCACGTCCGGGGTCACGCCGGCGGCGAGCACCGCGAGCCAGGCGCGGGTGCCGGCGAGCCGCAGCGCGGCGACGATGCCGACGTCGTCGATCTCCTTCGCCGAAGCATGTCCGACGGCGGAGGCCACACTCCAGCTCCGGACCAGCGGCACCAGGCGTTCCCGGTCCGCCACCTTGAGCAGCTTGGAGTCCCGCACGTCGGCGAGCAGCTTCTGCTGGTGCAGGTCCACGACGGCGATTCCCACACTGACGGGGCCGGCGAGGGCCCCGCGGCCCACCTCGTCAATGCCCGCGAGGAGCCGTGCTCCGGACCCGCGGAAGCGGCGTTCGTAGTCGAGGGTGGGGGCTTCGGACATGGCTCCTGACGCTACTTTCCGGCCGGGGCGGGCACGTCGCTGAAGACGTCGGGGTAGTTATCGACAGCGGTGATGCGGTTCAGCGGCCAGGCGATGACGGCGGCCTTGCCTTCGATGTCGGCGATGTCCACGAAGCCGCCGTTGCTGTCCGTGTGGGCGCGCGAATCGGCCGAATGGTTCCGGTTGTCGCCCATGACCCAGACCTTGCCGTCGGGAACCACGACGTCGAATTCGCGGACCTGGGGCACTTCGGCGGGGTTGACGTAGGGCTCGTCCAACGGGACGCCATTGATGGTGAGCCGGCCGCCGGCATCGCAGCAGGCCACGCGGTCGCCCGGCAGCCCGATGACGCGCTTGACCAGGTGCTGTTCCGAGTTGTCCGGCAGCAGGCCGATGAACATCAGCCCGTCCTGCACCCACGTGAACGGGCCCTTTTCCTCCTCCGCCGCGGGAACCAACCAGCTTTGGGTGTCCCTGAAGACCACAACGTCGCCGTGTTCCAGGGCGAAAGGCTCCGGGACCAGCAGGTTGACGAAGATCCTGTCGTTCACGTCCAGGGTATTCACCATGGATTCGGACGGGATGAAAAAGGCCCGGAAAAGGAAGGTCTTGATCAGGAAGGACAGCACGATCGCGACGAGCACCACAGTGGCCACTTCCTTGGCCCAGAGGAACATCGGGCTGTGGTTCTCCCGGGCCTTCGCCCGGCGGGCCCGCTTCGACGCGGCGCCCGCATGAGCCGGTCCCCCTGCGGCCGGGACGTCCAGGACGGGGATGTCCCTGACATCGGCGTCACGGCCGGAAGCACCGGACTCGGAAGCGACAGCCTCAGTACCGTCGGCGTCGGATGCCCCGGCGCCAGCACCGACGTCGGAAGCCTCAAGGTCAGTAGCGCCGAGGCCGGTAGCGCCGGGGCCGGACGTGACGTGCGGCCGGGCATCCGGGACAACAGCGTAACCGCCGTCCGCCGGGGACTCCGGGGCCGGGATCGGGGAGGAAGTAACCCGGGGCTGGTCCTGCCCCCGCGGATCAGGAGTCCGGGGTCCGGTCTCGGGCATTTACTGTCCGTTCTTCGCTGTGGTCGTGGTGGTTTCGGGGGGCCGTTCTACTGTTGTAAATCTATCAAGCGGCCAGATGATCTGTACGGGTCTGCCGATCACACGGTCCAGCGGCACCATACCTCCGCCGGGGGCGCCCAGCAGACTGCGGGAATCGGCCGATTGTGAGCGGTGGTCCCCCATCAGCCACAGCCGGCCGGGGGGAACGATCACACTGAACTGCAGTTCGCTCGGGGCGTCGCCCTCATGGAGGTAGGGTTCCTCCACCGGCTGCCCGTTGATGGTGAGTTTGCCGCCGGCATCGCAGCAGATCACCCGGTCTCCGGGGAGTCCGATGACCCGCTTGATGTAGGTGGTGTCGCCGCCGGAAAGGCCGATCCAGTGACCGACGCCGCCGAGAAAGTCCAGCACCGGCCCGTTGCCGCTGTTCAGCGGGGCGAAGGAGCCGCGCCCGTCGAAGACCACAATGTCGCCGCGGCCCACGGGGTCGTCCCGGAAGTCCGTCCGCGACACAACGATCCTGTCGCCTTCCTGGAAGAGCGGCTCCATTGAGGCGGAGGGGATGTAGTAGACATCGAGCCAGAGTGACCGGATCAGTCCGCTGATAAGGACGGCGAGGACTACAGCCAGCAACACAAAACGCCAGCCGAGTTTCCTGGGCTGGCGTTTTGTGTGTTCCATGAGCCGTATCCTTCTAACGCTTTTCTGAAGTGAACAGCGCTGTCGCGGATGCTCCGGCGCTGGCCGGACACGGTCCGTGGACCCGCGGTGGAATCCTGCGGTGGAAGACTCCGGCGAAAGCCGGAAAAGTCCTACTTTGAGGTCTGGAAGTCGCGCTTTTCCTTGATCTTCGCTGCCTTGCCGCGCAGGTTGCGCATGTAGTACAGCTTGGCGCGGCGCACGTCACCCTTGGAGACGACCTCGATCTTGTCGATGATCGGGGAGTGCACCGGGAAGGTACGCTCCACGCCGACGCCGAAGGAGACCTTGCGGACGGTGAAGGTTTCGCGCAGGCCGTCGCCGTGGCGGCCCAGGACGAAGCCCTGGAAGACCTGGACGCGGGAGTTCTTGCCTTCGATGATGTTCACGTGAACCTTGAGGGTGTCACCCGCGCGGAAGACGGGAACATCGGTGCGCAGCGAGGCTGCGTCTACGGAATCGAGGATATGCATTGATTCACTCCTGGTGAACGCCACAGGTCCTTCACGTTGGGTCACGGCGGCCAAGCCCGGGCGCGGATGCGGCCCGGAAATTCCCGCCGAAATTTTGTCGATCCGGCCCCGCCAGGACTTGGCGGCGGCCGGGGTGCCGCGCTGTTGGTGACGCTCCCCCTGTGGCAGGTTCGCACCCAGCAGGCACAAGGACTAATTTTGCCACACCGGGGGCCTTCCAGCCAATCCGGTCAGGCGGAATCCCCGCCGGCGTCGGCGCGGCGCTTCAGGTGACCGTCGACGACGTCGTACCCCAGGTCCGCGAAAGCGGTCCGGTCCGCGCGGGGCAGCTTGCCGGCGTCGAACTCCTCCAGCAGGTCCGGCCGGCGTTCGGCGGTGCGGCGGTACTGCTCGTGCCGGCGCCACTGGGCGATCTTGCCGTGGTTGCCGCTGAGCAGCACGGCGGGGACGTCGCGGTCCCGCCAGCTGGAGGGTTTGGTGTAGACGGGGTACTCCAGCAGACCGTCCGAGTGCGATTCCTCCACGAGGGACTCGGGGTTTCCGACGACGCCGGGCAGCAGCCGCCCGATGGCTTCCACCATGGCCAGCACCGCCACTTCACCGCCATTCAGGACGTAGTCGCCCAGGCTCATCGGCCGTACGGTGAAGTGCTCGGCGGCCCATTCCATCACGCGCTCGTCGATGCCTTCATAGCGTCCGCAGGCGAACACCAGCCGGTCTTCTCCGGCCAGTTCGTGGGCCGTGGCCTGGGTGAACCGCTCCCCTGCCGGCGACGGCACAATGAGGACCGGCTTCGCCGTAGCCTCCCCAGCGGCGGCCGCTACCGTGGCCAGCGCCTGGGCCCAGGGCTCGGGCTTCATAACCATGCCGGCGCCGCCGCCGTACGGAGTGTCATCCACGGTCCGGTGGCGGTCCGTGGTGAAGTCCCGGAGGGCGTGGACGTTGAGCTCCAGCAGGCCGTCCTGGCGCGCCTTGCCGATCAGCGAAAGTTCCAGCGGTGCCAGATATTCGGGGAAGATACTGACGACGTCGATCCTCATTTAGGCGTTGTCTCCGTCGTCGGTGCGGTCTCCGGTGGAGCCTGTAGCGGACGTCTCCCCGTCGCCGGACTTGGCCTCGGACCTGGCCTCGTCCTCGGCGTTGACTTCAAAGAGTCCCGGCGGAGGCGTGACCAGCACGTAGCCCTCCCCGACGTTGACCTCGGGGACGATCTGCTCCACGAAGGGGATCAGGATTTCCTTGCCGTCGGTTGCGGTCACCACCAGCAGGTCCTGGACCGGGAGGGTGTGGAGGCCGGAGACCTTGCCCACCACCTGGTCACCCACGCGGACCTCCAGGCCTTCGAGCTCGTGCTCGTACCAGCCTTCGTCGTCGTCCTCGTCGTCGAGGTCCTCAGTTTCGATGAACAGCTTGGCGCCGCGGAGCGTCTCCGCTTCGTTGCGGGTCTCAATCTCCTCGAAGGCGAGCAGCAGGATGTCCTTGTTCCAGCGGGCGCTCTCCACGGTCAGCGGGCCGGCCGAGGCCGGCTCCACCACGAACCGGGTGCCCGGGACGAAACGGTCGCCGGGCGCATCGGTGAGCACCTGGACGGTTACTTCGCCGCGGATGCCGTGGGGCTTGCCGATTCGTGCCACCTGAAGCTGCATCTGTTCCTCTGTTCGGGGTTGGTGAGTCTGGGTCTACTGGTAAAGACCGGAAATCCGGGGACCGGGTAACCGGAAAACTGTGGAATCCGGGGAAAACAGTCCGGCCCCTCCACCATTATCTGGTGAAGGGGCCGGACTCAAGACAAGTGTTGCTGAAAGCGTTACCGGCGGCGGTCGGTGTCGACGACGTCGACCCTGACCGGCTCGCCATCCGCCAGTGCTGCCACCACAGTGCGCAGTGCGCGTGCGGTGCGGCCCTGGCGGCCGATCACCCGTCCGAGGTCGTCCTGATGAACGCGCACTTCGAGGGTGTCCCCGCGGCGGTTGTTCTTCGCACTGACCTTGACATCCTCAGGACTGTCAACGATCCCGCGGACGAGGTGTTCGAGCGCTTCTGCCAGCAATTTACTCAGCCTCGGTGGTCTCTGCTTCGGCGTCGGCGGGAGCCTCGGCTGCGTCGTCCTTCTTGGCCTTCTTGGTGATGGCTTCCGGGATGATCACGGAACCCTTTTCCGGGGTGACGAAGGCTTCCTTGGGAGCCTTGGTCTTCAAGGTGCCCTCCTGGCCCGGGAGACCCTTGAACTTCTGCCAGTCACCGGTGATCTTCAGGATCGCGGCAACCTGCTCGGACGGCTGTGCGCCGACGCCGAGCCAGTACTGGGCACGGTCCGTGTCGACCTCGATGTACGAGGGCTCTTCGGTCGGGTGGTACTTGCCGATCTCTTCGATGGCACGGCCGTCACGCTTGGAGCGTGCGTCCATGACGACGATACGGTAGTACGGTGCGCGCATCTTGCCAAAGCGCTTAAGGCGAATCTTTACGGCCACTTTTGTGGTCACTCCTGTTTCTGAAACGGGGTCGAGCCCGGCGTTCTGCACCCGTGGGGCGGGCCATACTAGGGGGTTCTAAAAGGACAAGATCCGGACGCGGAGAGAGGGGCCACGCAGATCGAGTACCTGTTTATTGTGCCAGATCAGCGGCGGGATTTCGACTTGACACCCCCAACCGGTCCATTTCCTGGCCTGTCAGCGCCCCGGGTGCGTCACGAAGTCCAGACGTAAAGGCCTGATTTGCTGGCGGGATCGACGGCGGTTGCCAGTTCGGCGAGCTGCCGGACGTAACGGGCGGCCTGCTCCGCACCGAAGGGCATGTCCTCCTCGGCGGCCCAGGATTCGGCGACGTCGTCCAGCACAACCTCCTCGCCCTCGGTCTCATAGGTGAGCAGCTCGGCCAGGGCGCGGACCATCGCCGGCGGGACGCCGAGCAGGGAGTCGCTGGCCACGTCCACCATGGCGAGCTCGTAGTCGGCTCCGGAGGCGTGGACGGCGGTGCCGGCCAGGTCACCTAGGCGCTCGATTTCGAAGTCGGTGATGTCGGCGATCCGGACGGCCCCGGGCGCCGCAGCGGCCCCGCCGTCGAGGGCGGCGGCACGCTTGAGGGCTTCATCATGGGTGGAGACAAAAACTTCGGTGAATCCCATAGAACTCGTCCTTAGCTGTTCGGCGGCGCTGGTCCGCTGTTTGAGGCGTCACTTCAGCCTAGCCGCTTCGCACCGGCGCCCGGACGGGACATGCTCTCCCCCGACCCTGGCCAACGGACATAAGGCCACTGTGCCCACTCGAGTCCGCTGCCATTGGACATGCCCTCCCGGGAGGGCAACCAATGGACATACAGTTACTGTGCCCGCTCCATGCCGCGCCCAATGGGCATGCTCCTCGGTACCGCCAGCGAAGAATGGACATGCCCTCCGCCAACCCGACCTGCTTCAGCCCCGCTCACCCCGGCCCGCTGGACATACCCTCCCTTGGTCGCGGCCAACGGACATAGTGCCACTATGTTCACTCGCTGCCGCCTGCGCTGGACATGTCCCTGAAGCCAGGGCAGCAAAGTCCGGCACTGCCCGCACAGCAGGCCGGCGCCGCAACCAGTGCCGGACGCGCACTCAGCGGACGGCGACGCGGATCCGGTTACGCCACGGGTCTTCGAAGCGCAGTTCGGCTCCGGTGTGGTGGGACTGGACCCCGGCGGTCTTGAGGCGGTCGGCGAGGGATCCGACGTCGTCCCTGGACGGGACTTCGATCAGCACCTCGCCGAGGCCCAGGGTGTCGCGGCGGGGACCTGCGCCGCGGCTGTTCCAGACGTTCATGGCCATGTGGTGGTGGTAGCCGCCGGCCGAGACAAAGAGCGCCTGCCCGTGCCAGCCCGCCGTCTTTTCGAACCCGAGGGTGCCGACGTAGAAGTCCTGCGCGGACTGGACGTCGCCCACCTGGAGGTGGACATGCCCGACTCCGGCCTCCGCCTCCCGCTGGCCGGCCAGCGAGGCTTCGGTGAGGTGCTGCTCGAGGTAGCGCTGCGGGGGCAGGGCGAGGCTGTCCATCACGACGTTGTTTCCATCCCAGGACCAGGCGTCGCGGGGTCTGTCCCAGTAGAGCTCGATGCCGTTGCCTTCGGGGTCATTGAAGTAGAAGGCTTCGCTGACGAGGTGGTCGGCGCTGCCGGTGAAGGACTGCGGCTCGAACTGCGCGGCAGACGCGACGGTCGCGGCGAGCGACGGCTGGTCCTCGAACAGCAGGGCGGTGTGGAAGAGGCCGGCCTCGCCGCGGGAGGGCAAGTTCAGTCCGGGCGCCGGCGCCAGGTGCACCAGGGGCTTGCCCTTGCGTCCGAGGTAGAGCCCGCCGTCCTGCTCGGCCACGATGTCAAGGCCGAGGGCGCGCTGGTAGTAGTCGGTCATGAGCTTCATGTCACCGACCTTGAGCATCACGGTGCCCATGGTGAGGTCGGCGGGAAGGAGGTCCTGGGTGCTGGCTTCTGGGGTCATTTCATCGCTCCGGTGCTTCGGCGGCCACCGTCCGTCGATGACCCTTCATAGATATAAATTACTTGAAGCTTCAATTTATTCCAACCGGAGCGGGCAGGTGCCTACCGAACCAGGTGCCCGCGCAGCACGACGTTCTTCAGGTCCTGCAGGGTGGCCAGATTTCCGCGCGGGTCCTCGGCACAGACCAGGACGTCGGCGCTGGCACCCTCGGAGATGCCGTCCGCCCGCAACCAGTCCCGCGCGGCCCAGGCACCGGCGTCGAGCGCTGCCGCGGCCGGGAGTCCGGCGGCATGCAGCGCCCGGAGTTCGTCCACGATGCGCCCGTGTTTGATGACGCTGCCGGCGTCCGTTCCGGCGTAGATGGTGACGCCGGCTTCGAAGGCTTCCAGCACGCGCTCGGCCCGCCGCTCCCAGAGTGCGCGCATGTGCGCCGCGTAGCGGGGGAACTTGGCCTCGGCTTGGGCGGCGATATCGGGGAACGTGGCGATGTTGATCAGGGTCGGGACGATCGGCACGCCCTGGTCGACGAACCGCGGCAGGTGCCGCGGGAGCAGGCCCGTGGCGTGCTCGATGCAGTCGATCCCCGCGTCGAGCATGTCATCCAGCGTGTCTTCAGCGAAGCAGTGGGCCGTGATCCGGGCGCCTTCGTCGTGGGCGGCCTGAACGGCGTCCTTCAGCGTTCTGGGCGGGAAGCTCGCGGCGAGGTCGCCGGCGTCGCGGTCGATCCAGTCCCCCACGAGCTTGATCCAGCCGTCCCCGGCGCGGGCCTGCTTGCGCACGGCCTCCACCAGGTCCTCCGGCTCCACCTCGATGGCGAACCCCCGGAGGTAGCGCCGGGTCCTGGCGATATGCCGCCCCGAACGGATGAGTTGCGGCAGGTCCGCGCGCTGCTGGATCCAGCGGGTGTCGTGGACGGCGCCGGCGTCGCGGACCAGCAGGGTGCCGGCGTCGCGGTCGGTGACGGCCTGCCGCTCCGCAACGTCCTCCGGGACGTCCCCGCCCGGGCCCAGCCCGATGTGGCAGTGCGCGTCGACCAGCCCGGGGATGACCCAGCCGTCCAGGATGCAGTCCGGGACGGCGGCGGGCCGGCGGAAGGTCAGAAGACCATCGACGGACCACAGGCCGCGATGTTCCGTATGGGGTCCGGTGAGGACGGTGCCGCTGAATTCGATGATGCGGGTCATGGCTTAAAGCCTAAGCGCGACGGCGGCCGCCAGCCTCAAGCGCCCGCAACCGGCTAGGAGGCGTGGGCGTGCTGCTGGCGTCCGACGTCGGCGATGAACCGCCGGATGACCCGGTTGCCCTCGGCTAAATCCTGGGGCCGGTGCCCGCCCGGCGCGGTGCGGTGCAGGGCGCCGGTCTCGCGCAGGTAACCGGCGATCTCTTCGTAGAGCGGTTCCCATCCGCCGGTCAGGACCAGGGTGGGAACGCCGGGGACGATCTGCAGCGGGGCTTCCCACGGCGGTGCCTGCAGGCGCAGGCGGCGCGCCTCGCGCTGGTCCTCCGGCTGCGGGTCGCCCAGGGTCGCTTGCGCGGGGGTGTGGGCCGCGTACACCCGGCGGACGAATTCGCGGTGGAAATCCTCGTCGCCCAGGTGGTGGCGGACCTCGAAAAGCGGCTGCATCAGCGCCCGGTGCGCCGCGGTGGCCGGCAGCTCCGCGGTGAGCGAGAGGCACGCCGGTTCCACCAGGGTCAACGACTGCACCAGGTCGGGACGTTCGACGGCGGCCATCATCGCCGCGATGGCGCCTTGCGAGTGCGCGACGACGTGACCGCCGGCCTCGCCGCGGCCGTCATCGGCGAGGGCACGCAGGACGATGGCGGCGTCGGCGGCGAAGTCGGTTTCCAGCGGCTCGGCGACCGGGTCAAACCCGTGGCGGCGCAGGAACAGGGCGTCGTAGCTCAGCGCCATACCGTGCTGTTTCGGCCATGCCGCAGCGCCGAAGCTGCCCGCCCCGTGGACGAAAACTACGCGCTGCTTGAACATGGTCTAACCCTATGGCACTGGCCCCCGCAACGGGGCCGCCGACATTGCGGCCGGCAGGGCCTATTTGCCGCCGCCCAGGAACTTGTCGAAGCCCTTGGGCAGGTTCAGCTGGGAGGGATCGAAGTCGCCGCCCTGCTGGCCGAACGAGGCACCGGTCGGAAGGGCCTTGGCGCCCGCGGCACGCCGCGCCTCGGCCTCCTTGAGCTCCTGCGCGGCCTTGGCCGGGTTGCCGGAACGGGCCTTCTTCTTGGGTGCGCTCTTGGCGCCCTTGCGGGCACCGCCGCCTCCGCCCATACCGGGCATCCCCGGCATTCCGGGCATCCCGCCGCCGGCAGCCATTTTCTTCATCATCTTCTGGGCTTGGGCAAACCGCTCCAGCAGGCCGTTGACCTCGGAGACGTGCACACCGGAACCGCGGGCAATACGGGCCCGGCGGGAGCCGTTGATGATCTTGGGCGCGACGCGTTCGTGCGGGGTCATGGACCGGACGATCGCCTCGACGCGGTCGATTTCACGCTCGTCGAACTGCTCCAGCTGCTGCCGGATGTTCTGCGCTCCGGGCATCATCATGAGCATCTTCTTCATGGAGCCCATGTTGCGGATCTGCTGCATCTGGGCCAGGAAGTCATCCAGGGTGAAGTCCTCCTGGTCGGCGAATTTCTTCGCCATCCGGGCGGCTTCGTCCTTGTCCCAGTTCTGTTCGGCCTGCTCGATCAGGGTGAGGACGTCACCGAGGTCCAGGATGCGTGAGGCCATCCGGTCCGGGTGGAAGAGCTCGAAGTCGTCCAGACCTTCGCCGGTGGACGCGAACATCACGGGCTTGCCGGTGACGGAGGAAACCGAGAGCGCGGCACCGCCGCGGGCGTCGCCGTCGAGCTTGGAGAGCACAATGCCGGTGAAGTTGACGCCTTCGTCGAAGGCCATGGCCGTGTTGACGGCGTCCTGGCCGATCATGGCGTCCACCACGAACAGCACTTCGTTCGGAACGATGGCGCGGCGGATCTGGCGCGCCTGTTCCATCATTTCGGCGTCGACGCCGGTCCGGCCGGCGGTGTCAACGATCACGACGTCGTGCAGCGTGCGGCGGGCTTCCTCGACGCCGGCGCGGGCGACGGAGACGGGGTCGCCGGCCGGGTGCTCCAGTTCGGTGGAGGTGGCGCCCGGGTGCGGGGCGAAGACCGGCACGCCGGCGCGCTTGCCGACCACCTGGAGCTGGGTGACGGCGTTGGGGCGCTGCAGGTCGCAGGCCACCAGCATGGGGCTGTGGCCCTGCGCCTTGAGGTGCTTGGAGAGCTTGCCGGCCAGGGTGGTCTTACCGGCACCCTGCAGGCCGGCGAGCATGATGATGGTGGGGCCGGTCTTCGCGAGGCGGATCCGGCGGGTCTCGCCGCCCAGGATCTCGACGAGCTCCTCGTTGACGATCTTCACGATCTGCTGGCCGGGGTTCAGCGCCGCGGACACCTCGGCGCCGAGGGCACGCTCGCGCACACGTCCGGTGAATTCGCGGACCACGGGTACGGCAACGTCGGCGTCCAGGAGGGCACGCCGGATCTCGCGGACTGTGGCGTCAACGTCCGCCTCGGTCAGGCGGCCCTTGCCACGAAGATTCTTGAAGGTTGCTGTCAACCGGTCAGAGAGTGAATTGAACACGCGCCGTGCACTTCTTTCAGTGGATCTACGGATGGCGGCCGGTGCGGCACGCCAGCGTCGCGACTGAAGTTCGCCTGAACGAACCGCCTCGACAACGGGACTCGACTATCTAGGGTACCAAGACGGGCGTTCAAGATGGCATGCTGTCGTGGGTGACCAGCCAAACAACAATAAAAACCCTGCTCATCCTGGGCGCCTCGGGCGACCTCACCGGCAGGCTCCTGCTGCCCGGACTCGCCCGGCTCGTGTCCCGGGGACGTGCCGACGGCCTGACCCTGGTGGGGGCCGGATCGGATGCCTGGACACCGGAACAGTGGCTGGATCGCCTCGACGAGTCCTTCGCCGACTCCGAATCCCAGGCCAGCGCGCCCGGCCGGCGGGAGCTGAAACGGATCCGGGAAACCACCGGCTACCACCAGCTGGACGTCACGGCAGACGGGCAGCTCGCCGGTCTCCTGGCGCAGCTGGAGGGGCCCGTGGCCATCTACTTCGCGCTGCCGCCGCGCGTCAGCCAGCTGGCGTGCGAGGCGTTGAAACCGGACCAGGTGCCCGCCGGGACGCGGCTGGTGATGGAGAAGCCGTTCGGTTCCAGCGAGGCGTCCGCCCGCCAGCTCAATGAAACGTTGTCGGCCCTGGTCCCGGAGGACCACATCCACCGGGTGGACCATTTCCTGGGCAAGGCGACGGTGCTGAACATCCTAGGGCTGCGCTTCGCCAACACCTTCCTGGAGCCGGTGTGGAACCGGGAGCACATCGAAAAGGTCGAGATTGTCTTTGACGAGGACCTCGCGCTGGAGGGTCGCGCCCGGTACTACGACGGCGCCGGCGCCCTGCGCGACATGGTCCAGAGCCACCTTCTGCAGATCATGGCCCTGATGGCGATCGAACCGCCCGCCTCGGTGGATGAACGGGACCTCCGCGACGCCGTGGCCACGGTGCTGCGGGCCAGCAGCATCAAAGCCCCGTACGCGAAGAACACCCGCCGCGCCCGGTACACCGCGGGCTCGATCGGCGGCCGGACGGTTCCGGATTACGCCAAGGAAGAAGGCGTCGCCGCCGCCCGCGGCACCGAGACACTGGCCGAAGTGGTGGTGGAGATCGACAACTGGCGCTGGCAGGGCGTGCCGTTCATCCTGCGTTCCGGCAAGGCCCTGGGCGTCAAACGCAAGGAAGCCGTGGTGACGTTCCGGCCGGTGCCGCACCTGCCCCGGGGCTTCACCGGGGTGGACTCCCCCAACCAGCTCAGGATCGGCTTCGGTCCGGACACGCTGCAGTTCGACGTCGATGTGAACGGCCCCGGCGATGTCCTCAGCCTGGACCGCGCCACCCTCCAGGCCGAACTGAGCGGCTCCGAGCTGCTGCCCTACGGGGAGGTCCTGGAAGGCGTCCTGACCGGCGATCCCCTGCTCTCGGTCCGCGCCGACACCGCGGAGGACTGCTGGCGGATCCTGGAGCCCGTCCTCAAGGCCTGGGCCAGGGACAGCGCACCGCTGGAGGAGTACGCCGCCGGGAGCGGCGGGCCGGAAGGCTGGCAGGCGGACTGACCCTCCGCCGTCGGCGTCCGGCGTCGTCCGAAGTCGCCCCTGCCGGCGGCGTTCACAAACGGCGCTGCGCCGGCAGCACCACACACGCACACAGCGGGCCGGGTACCTTTTCAGGTTCCCGGTCCGCTGCGTTGTTTGAAGCTGTCTTGTTTGAAGCTGCGTGGTGCGTTGCTGCTGGTTAGATGGCAGCCGATCCGCGTTCACCGGTGCGGACCCGTACTGCCTCGAACACATCCATCGTCCAGACCTTGCCGTCCCCGGCCCGGCCGGTGTTCGAGCTGGCGATGATGACATCGAGGATGTCGTCGGCCTGTTCGTCGGTGGCCAGGACCTCTACCCGGATCTTGGGGAGCAGGTCCACGTTGTACTCGGCGCCGCGGTACACCTCCGTGTAGCCCCGCTGCCGGCCGTAGCCGCTGGCTGCGCTGACCGTGAGGCCCTGCACTCCGTAGGCTTCGAGCCCTTCGCGGATGGTGTCGAGCTTTTCCGGCCGGACGATTGCTGTGATCAGTTTCATGCCTCCACACTTTCCTTGCCTGCTGCTGCGGTCTTCTTGCCGTTGGACGAGACGTCCACTGTTTCGGCGGCCGGGGTGGCCGCGGCTTCGCCCTGGGCCTTGCCGGTGATGAGTTCGTGCAGCGGGGTGAAGCTTCCGCCGTGGCCGCCAACACCGAACTCGTAAGCGGTTTCGGCGTGCAGGCTGAGGTCAACGCCCACCACTTCCTGCTCCTGGGAGACCCGGAAGCCCATGGTCTTGTGGATGGCGTAGGCGATAATGGCGGTCAGGATTGCGGAGTAGGCGATGGCGATACCGGCTGCTGCGAGCTGGGCCCACATCTGGGTGAGTCCGCCGCCGTAGAAGAGGCCGCCGCCCACACCCTCGACCGGGAGGGCGATGAAGCCCAGGGCCACGGTGCCGATGATGCCGGAGACCAGGTGGACACCGACGACGTCGAGCGAATCGTCAAAGCCCCAGCGGAACTTGAGGCCGACGGCGAGCGCGGACGCCGCACCGGCGACGAGGCCGAGGCCGAGTGCACCGATCGGGCTGACGTTGGCGCAGGCCGGGGTGATGGCAACCAGGCCGGCAACCACACCGGAGGCGGCACCGAGCGAGGTCGGGTGGCCGTCGCGGATACGTTCCGTGATGAGCCAGCCCAGCATGGCCGCGGCGGGGGCTGCGAGGGTGTTGACCCAGATCAGGCCGCCCTGTTCCGCCGTCGTTGCTGCGCCGCCGTTGAAGCCGAACCAGCCGAACCACAGGATCGCGGCACCGAGCATCACGAACGGGATGTTGTGCGGGCGGTGGTTGGGGTCCTTGCCGAAGCCCTTGCGGTTGCCGATGATCAGCACGAGGATCAGCGCGGCGACGCCGGCGTTGATGTGGACCACTGTGCCGCCGGCGAAGTCAATCGCCGGGCCGAGGGCCTGGCCGATCGCGCCTTCCGGGCCGAACAGCCCGCCGCCCCAGACCATGTAGGCCAGCGGGCAGTACACCAGCGTGACCCAGACAGGGACGAAGACGGACCAGGCGCCGAACTTGGCGCGGTCAGCGATCGCGCCGCTGATCAGGGCGACCGTGATGATCGCGAAGGTGGCTGCGTAGCCCACCTTGATGAGTCCGTCAGGAGTGTCGATGCCCTCCAGCCCGAAGGTGGCGAACGGGTTGCCCACCATCTGCATGAAGCCCTCGCCGGAGCTCATCGAGGCGCCCCAGAGCACCCAGACCACACCGACCATGCCGATGGAGATGAAGCTCATCATCATCATGTTCAGTGCAGCCTTGGCGCGCGTCATGCCGCCGTAGAAAAATGCGAGTCCTGGTGTCATGAACAGCACGAGTGCTGCTGCCACCATCAGCCATACGTGACCTGCGGTAAGTTCCATGGTGCACGTCCTCCCTTGCTTGGATGCGATCGAAAAGTGTTTGCGGAGTTCTCCGCGTGCCTCAACGCGGTTTGCGTTCTAAGAAAGAGTTTGTCCGCGGCGTGTTTCACCGGTGGAGGAATTAGATTGCCGGGTTGTTACAAGAACCTCCCGGAAGTAAATGGTGCAAATCCTTCTTGTTACGGTTATGTTTCACGCACTCCAACACGCTCTCTCTATCCGCAGACCAGTACACCCGCATCGCCAGGAAGCCACCACCATGAGTAAGACCTCCCGCCCCGCGGGTTCCCCGCCGCAGGCCGCTGCCCGGAACACCGGCAAACCGGCGATGCCCCGCGACATTAAGGTGATGTTGGTCGCGGCCTTCCTGATCGCGCTCGGCTTCGGGCTGGTGGCCCCGGTCCTCCCCCAGTTCGCCACCACGTTCGACGTCGGCGCCACCGCGGCCGCCGTGATAGTCAGCATCTTCGCGTTCATGCGGCTGGTGTTCGCCCCCGCCGGCGGTGCCCTGATCGTGAAGCTCGGGGAACGGCCGGTGTACGTGGCGGGCCTGCTGATTGTCGCGGCGTCGACGGCGGCGTGCGCCTTCGCCCAGGACTACTGGCAACTGCTGATCTTCCGCGGCCTCGGCGGCGCCGGCTCAGTGATGTTCACGGTCGCGTCGATGGCCCTGGTGGTCCGGCTGGCGCCGCCGGAGAGCCGCGGGCGGGTTTCCGGGGCGTACGCCTCGGCCTTCCTGATCGGCAATGTGTGCGGGCCGGTGGTGGGCGGCCTGCTGGCCGGCTTCGGCCTGCGGGTGCCGTTCCTCGTCTACGCGGCCGCCCTGGTGCTGGCCGCGCTGGTAGTGCAGACCCAGCTGAGCCACGTGCCCACGGCCTCCCGCCCGGACGGCAGCACGGCGCCGGCCATGGAACTGCGCGAGGCCTTGCGGGACAGCGCGTACCGGGCGGGGCTGTTCTCCAGCTTCGCCAACGGCTGGGCCACCTTTGGCGTGCGGATGGCCACGGTGCCGCTCTTCGCCGTCGCCGCCCTGAACGCGGGGCCGGAATCGGCGGGCTGGGCCCTGGCTGTGTTCGCCGCGGCCAACGCGGTGGCGCTGACGTTCTCCGGCAAACTCGCGGACAGCCTGGGCCGGAAACCCCTGATGATCTCCGGCCTGCTGGTGACGGGCATCGCGACGGCGGCCATCGGCTTCACGCACGACCTGCTGTGGTTCCTCGTGGCCACCGCCGTGGCCGGCATCGGTTCGGGGCTGCTGGGGCCGGCCCAGCAGGCGGCCATGGCCGACGTGATCGGCAACGAGCGCTCCGGCGGCCGGGTGCTCGCCATCTTCCAGATGACGGCCGACAGCGGCGCGATCATCGGCCCCGTGCTGGCCGGGCTCCTCGCGGACCAGCTGGGCTACGGCTGGGCTTTCGGCGTCACAGGCGGCGTCCTGGTGGCTGCTGCCGCCGGCTGGCTCTTCGCCCGGGAGACATTCAAGCGTCCGTCCTCCTGAGTCGCGGCAGGCGGACCATCCGGCATTGGCTAGGCTGGGTGCAAACCAACCACAACTGCTGGAGAATCCGTCATGCCCGATACTGACCATCCGCCCAACAGCACGGAGCCCGACTCCACCAGACCCCGCACCTCCCGCAAGACCACCAGGCTGCGCCTGATCGGGGTCATCGCGGCCCTGGCGGTGGTTGCGCTGATCGCCGTCCTGTTCACCGTGTCCGGAAACCCGACACCGGTCTCCGGCGACGCTGGCGCCGGCGCCACGCCCGCGGCCACGCCGTCGCAGACCACTGCGCCGGCCAAGGCGCTGGCCAAGGCACCGGCAGTCACCTACTACAAGCAGGCTCCGCCCCCCGCCGGTTCACCGCTGGAGAAGGTGGACCCGCTGCAGCTGACGGTCAAGAACGAGCCTCTGGGAACCACCCTGAACAAGGGCACCGTGGGAATTTCGCTGGAAGCGACCGACCTGGCCGATCCCACCCTCAGCTCCGCCAATGCCTCGATGGTGACGCTCCTGAAGGACTCCGACGACACTGTGCTCCGCTTCGGCGGCAACGCCGTCGACCGCCGGTTCTTCTGGACGTCCTCGGGTGAAGCGATGCCAGCAAACTACAAGGGAGACAAGGCCCACCCCGCCAGGGTGGTCACCCCCAAGGACCTGGAGCGCGTCGCCACCCTCCTGGAGGCGACCAACGCCAAGATCAGCCTCACCGTGGACCTGGGACACTACAACCCGGCCCGGGCCGCGGACATGATCAAGCACGCGTCCCGGATCTTCGGCAAGAGGCTGCTGAGCTTCACCGTCGGCAACGAACCGAACGGGTTCGCGTACACAAAACTGCGTCCGGCCAGCTACGGCATCGAGGAATACGCTGTGGAGCTCAAGGCGTATGCCGAAGCCATCCACGCGGCCGCCCCCGGCGTTGTGATCTCCGGCCCCGGCGTGTACGACCAGAAGTGGTGGAAGCCGTTTATCGACGCCGAGCTGCCGCAGAAGAAGGTCCTGTCGTTCCACAACTACCCGCTCTTCAGCTGCAAGGATTCGAAGTCGAACGCCTTCCCCACCATCCCCAACCTGCTGGGCCAGGCAACCCACCAGCGCGCCGAGGACTACCAGAAGCACGCCCTCAACGCCGCAAAATCGGCCGGGCTTGAGACCTGGCTCGCGGAGACTGGCATGTCCGCGTGCCCCGGCTCCAACCAGACCACCAAAACCCATTCGACGGCTCTGTGGGCCGTGGACTACTCGTTGAACGCCGCCCGCCTTGGCATCACCCGGCTTGGCTTCCACAGTTCCATGCTCACCTGCAAAGGCGGCCCGCCCATGTCCGTGATCTGCAGCGGCGGCGCCTACCTCAAGCCGAACGGCGAGATGGCACCCCGTGCGAACTACTTCGGAATGGCGATGGTGGCCGACCTGGAGCCGGGCAAGTTCCTCGGCCTCGACAGCACCGGCGGCGGACTGTCCAACAGCTACGCGTTGCAGAACAAGGACGGCAGCACCACGGTTGTCATCGTCAACAAGAACGACCCGGAGAAGGCGGCCCAGACCCAGGTCACCCTGGAACTGCCCGGGCCGGCGCTGACGGGAACCATGACCCAGCTGTCCGGGCCCAGCTACGAGGCCCAGGACAGTACGGTGATCGACGGCGCCAAGTCGGATCCGACTCCGCTCGCCGGCCGCGCCACCGTTGAGGGTTTCAAGTACGGTTCACAGACGCAGACCTTCAAGCTGACGGCCGGAACGGTGACGGTGCTGAACTTCAAGCACTAGGCACCATAAACCGCTGGCTCCCAGTCGCTGCCTTTCGGCAACAACTGGGAGCCAGTCTGGTTTAAGGCGGTACTGAGACTCTTTAGACGGCAGAGGCGAGGTCAGTTCAGGATGGCGTCGACGAAGTTCTCGGCGTCGAACGGGGCGAGGTCATCCGCGCCCTCGCCAAGGCCGATCAGTTTGACCGGGACACCCAGCGACTTCTGGATAGCCACCACAATGCCACCCTTGGCCGTGCCGTCCAGCTTGGTCAGCACGATGCCGGTGATGTTGACCACCTCGGCGAAGACCCGTGCCTGGTTCAGGCCGTTCTGTCCCGTGGTGGCGTCGAGGACCAGGAGCACCTCGTCCACCTCGGCCAGCTTCTCGATGACGCGCTTGACCTTGCCGAGCTCGTCCATCAGTCCGGTCTTGTTCTGCAGGCGGCCCGCGGTGTCGATCATCACCACGTCGACTTCCTGGTCGATGCCGGCCTTGACCGCCTCGTAGGCGACGGACGCCGGGTCCGCGCCGTCGACGTCGGACTTCACCGTGGGGACGCCCACGCGCTGGCCCCAGGTGGCGAGCTGTTCGGCGGCGGCGGCGCGGAAGGTGTCCGCGGCGCCCAGCAGGACATCCTTGTCCTCGGCCACCAGCACGCGGGCGAGCTTGCCCACCGTGGTGGTCTTGCCGACGCCGTTGACGCCCACCACCAGCACGACGGCGGGCTTGTCCGCGTGGCGCTGAACCTGCAGGCTGCGGTCCATGGTGGGGTCCACCAGCTTGATGAGTTCCTCGCGCAGCAGGGCCTTGACCTGCTCCGGGGAGCGGGTGCCCAGCACCTTGACGCGTTCGCGGAGGGCGTCCACCAGCTGCAGGGTGGGCTCGGTGCCGAGGTCGGCGAGCAGCAGGGTCTCCTCCACCTCGTCCCAGACGTCCTCATCGATCTTGTCCGCGGAGAGCAGCGCCAGCAGGCCCTTGCCCAGGATGTTGTTGGACTTGACCAGGCGTTCGCGCAGACGGATCAGGCGGCCGGCCACCGGCAGCGGCGTTTCCACCGGAACGGTTTCCAGGCCGGCCACGTTGTCCGGGACCTCGATTGTTTCCAGGCCCTCGACGTCGGCAGTGTCCGGGGCCCTGCGGTCCGGCGCCGGTGCCGGCGCGGGCCGGTCCTCGAGGAGGGTACCGCCGGCGCGTGGCTGCACCGGATCGTTCGCGTCACGCTTTTCCGGGTAGTTGGTGATGTTCTTCCGGGTCTTCATGAGGACCGGAATCAGCGCGCCGAGAACCACCAGGGCGGCCAGAATGGGCAGAAGAATAGGGAGGATGTCGTTCACTCCCCTAGCTTCTCACAAACCGGAAAGCCGTCGCGGAGCCGGGAAAACGCGCGACGGCGGGTCCGGAGCGTGCCTCAGACCTGGGCGCCGAGGCGCTGGCTGATGACGGTGGAGACGCCGTCGCCGCGCATGGTGACGCCGTAGAGGGCATCGGCGACTTCCATGGTGCGTTTCTGGTGCGTGATGATGATGAGCTGGCTGGATTCGCGCAGTTCCTCGAAAATGGTGATGAGCCGGCCCAGGTTGGTGTCGTCCAAGGCCGCTTCCACCTCGTCCATCACGTAGAACGGCGAGGGCCGGGCCTTGAAGATCGCGACGAGCAGGGCCACCGCGGTCAAGGACCGTTCCCCGCCCGAAAGCAGTGAGAGCCGCTTGATTTTCTTGCCGGCCGGGCGCGCCTCCACCTCGATGCCGGTGGTGAGCATGTCCGAGGGGTCGGTCAGGACCAGCCGGCCCTCACCGCCGGGGAACAGCCGTGCGAAGATCCGGACGAACTGCGCCGCGGTGTCCTCAAAGGCCTCGGCGAACACTTTCTGGACGCGCTCGTCCACTTCCTTGATGATGTCCAGCAGGTCCTTGCGGCTGGACTTGAGATCCTCCAGCTGGGTGCTGAGGAACTGGTGGCGTTCCTCGAGAGCCGCGAATTCCTCCAGCGCCAGGGGGTTCACGCGGCCCAGGGCGGAGAGGTCCCGCTCGGCGCGTTTGAGGCGCTTCTCCTGTTCCTCGCGGACAAACGGCTTGCCGGCCACGATCTCGCGGCCGTCCTCGTCCACCGGGGCGCGGAGGGCAGCCCACTTGTCCCCCGATTCCCCGGCCGGCACCGGAACGGGCTGGTCCGGTCCAAAATCCGCCACGAGCTGGTCAGCGGTCAGGCCCAGGTCCTCAACACTCCTGAGCTCCAGGGCTTCGATCCGAAGGCGCTGCTGGGCGCGGGCCAGTTCGTCGCGGTGCACCGAGTCCGTCAGTTCGGCCAGCTCGCGGGCCAGCGCATCGTTGCTGTTCCGCACTGCGGCCAGCTCCGCGTCCATCTGCTCCTTGCGTTCCTCGGCGCTGTCGCGTTCCTGCCGGGCGAGCTCCACGGACACGTCGATGAAGCCGATCACCCTGCCGACGGCGGCGGAGACAGCCGCGGCGCGTTTGGCCTGCAGCCGGCGGCGGCGGGCGCGTTCGGCCGCTTCCTCGCGGGCACGGCGCTCGGTGGCGGCGGCGCGTTCCAGCGATGACGCCCGGTTGCGGGTGGCCGTGAGCTGTTCCTCGGCGCTGCGCAGGGCCAGACGTGCCTCCATTTCGGAGCTGCGGGCCAGCGACGCCGCCAGCGCCAGGGCATCACGGTGATCCGGGGAGGGTTCCTCCTCGGCCGGCGCTTCCTGCGCGGCGGCCAGCCTGGCAGCTACCGCGGCGAGTGCGTCCTGTTCGCTGACGATGTTGGCCTCGGCCCTGGCGAGGGAGGCGGCCAGCCGCTCGCTTTCGCCGACGGCGCTGCGGAGCACGGAGTTCAGGTGGCCCAGGCGCTCGGCGACGGCGGCCAGCCGGGCGTCCGAATCGTGCAGCCGTTCCAGGGCGGCATCGGCGCGCTCCTGCGCCGCGGCGCGCTTGGCCTGCGCGCCGGCGAGGGCGAACCGCTGGCGTTCCAGCTCGGCGGTTACGGCGGCAAGCCGTGCGGAGGCGTCATCGACGGCGGCCTGCACCTCGATCAGCGAGGGCGCCTTCGCGGAGCCTCCGCTGACCGTCAGCGCGGTAAAGACGTCCCCGGATGTGGTCACGGCGGTGAGGTCCGGGCGCGCCGCGATCAGTTGCGCCGCCTCATCCAGCCCGTCGACGACGGCGATCCCGGCCAGCAGACCGGACAGCGGCAGACCAGGCAGCGGCAGACCAGGCAGCGGCACGCCGGAGGCATCCTCTGCTCCGGATTCCGGGCCCGGTGCTGCCCCCGGCGCTGCGCCGGCTGCCGTGCCGGATGCCGTGACCAGCTGCACGGCCCACCGGGCGTTCCCGGGGAGCTCACCGCTGAGCTCACCGCTGGGATCCACACCGGGGGCTGCCGGCGCGGTATTCGACCCCGCGAGCAGCAGGGTGGCCCGGCCGGCGTCGTCGTCCTTCAACCGCTGGATCGCGGCGGCGGCCGTCCCGCCGTCCTGGACCACAATGGCATCGGAGGCGGCGCCGAGGGCCGCCGCGATGGCGGCCTCGAAGCCGGGTTCCACCGTGATCATGGAGGCCAGGGATCCGAGGACCCCGGGGATCCCGGAGCCGAGGACATGGTCCGAGCCGTCCTTGCGGTTCAGGCCGAGCTGGAGCGCGTCGCGGCGGGCAACCAGGGCGCCGCGCTCCTTCTCGCCGTCGCGCTCGGCCGCCTTCAGGGCGTCAATCTCCGTGAGTATGGCATCCAGCGCGGCGCTGGCATCCTCGTAGTCGGCGTCGAGGGTTTCCTCGCCGTCCTCCACGCCGGCCACCTGGGATTCCAGGGCGGTGAATTCGCTCTGGGCCTGCCTGCGGCGCTCCTCCCCTGCCTTGAGGGATTCACGGAGCCGGCCGAGTTCCGCTTGCGCCGACTCCACACGGGAGCGCGCGGCGCCCACCTGGCCGGCCAGTTTGGCGAGGCCTTCGCGGCGGTCGGCGGCGGCGCGGAGCAGGGACGCGAGGCGTCTGTCCTCGGCGGCGGCGGCGTTTTCGGCATCCTGCTTCGCGGCCGTTGCGGCGTCCAGGGTGCTGCGGCGCTCCAGGATCTGGCGCTCCAGCCCGGCCTGTTCCGCACGGACGCCGGCGGCCTGCCGGTCGAGTTTGTCGGGGTCGCGGCCGGAATCGGGAACGGCGTCGGAGGCCCCCAGCAGCCGGCGCCGCTCCTCGGCGAGCGAGCCGAGGGAGCGCAGCCGTTCCCGCCCGGCGGAGAGCTGGTACCAGGTGTCGCGGGCGGCGCTGAGCTTCGGGGTGGCCTCGGCGGCGAGCTGCTCCAGTCCGGCCTGCCGCTGCCTGCCGAGTTCAAGTTCCTGCTCGACGACGCCGCGGCGGGCTTTGAGCGCGGTCTCGTCCGCCACGTCCTGGGCCAGGGCCGACTGCAGCTGGACCAGGTCGTCGGCGAGGAGGCGGGAGCGTGCGTCGCGGACCTCGAACTGTACGGTCTGGGCCCGCCGGGCGACTGCCGCCTGCTTGCCCAAGGGTGTGAGCTGCCGGCGGATTTCGCCGGTGAGGTCGCTGAGCCGTGCGAGGTTGGCCTGCATGGCTTCGAGTTTGCGGACTGTTTTTTCCTTGCGGCGGCGGTGCTTGAGGATGCCCGCGGCCTCTTCGATGAACCCGCGCCGGTCCTCCGGGGTGGCGTGCAGCACCTTGTCCAGCTGCCCCTGCCCCACGATCACGTGCATTTCCCGGCCCAGGCCCGAGTCGGACAGGAGTTCCTGGATGTCCAGCAGCCGGCAGCTGGCGCCGTTGATCGCGTATTCCGAGCCGCCAGTGCGGAACAGGGTGCGGGCAATGGTGACTTCGCTGTAGTCGATCGGCAGGGCGCCGTCGCTGTTGTCGATGGTGAGTGAGACGTGAGCACGGCCCAGCGGCGGGCGGCCGGACGTGCCCGCGAAGATCACGTCCTCCATCTTGCCGCCGCGGAGTGTTTTGGCACCCTGCTCGCCCATCACCCAGGACAGGGCGTCCACCACATTGGACTTGCCGGAGCCATTGGGACCCACCACGGCGGTGACACCTGGTTCGAATTCGAAGGTCGTCGCCGAGGCGAAGGATTTGAATCCCCGGACGGTCAGGCTTTTGAGGTGCAAGGTGTTTCGGTTCTCCTGGCTGGCGGAAACGGCTGTTCCTGCCCTAAATCTACCGCCACCACAGGAAATTCAGCGGATTTGGGCGGTTCGGCAGAAAATCGTCGACACGGGCCACGATCTGCATCCGTTGCTCCATAACTGCCCTTTTGCGGCCTCAAAACGGCAGTTATGGAGCAACCGATGGGTCGGGCGGGCGGACAGGCGTTACCAGCGGCCGTTCCGGGGCCGGGGCTGGCACACCGGGCACGTGTAGGAGGAACGGTTCATGAACTGGTCCCGCCGGAGGAAGCTGACCCGGCCCGCTTCGGCGCAGCGCGTGCATTCCTTGCCCTCCCGCCCGTAGGCGTTCAGGGACCGGTCAAAGTACCCGGATGCGCCGTTGACGTTCACGTACAGCGAGTCAAAGCTGGTGCCGCCAGCCGCCAGGGCGTCGGTCATGACCTCCCGGGCGGCGTCAAGGACACGCGCGGCGTCCGCCCGCCGGAGGGTGTCCGTGGGACGGGCGAAGTGCAGCCGGGCCTTCCAGAGTGCCTCGTCCGCGTAGATGTTGCCGATCCCCGAGACGAGCCCCTGGTCCAGCAGAGCGCGTTTGAGCCCGGTTTTGCGGGCCCGGAGTCGGCGGTAAAAGTCGTCGAAGGAGAAGTAGGGGTCCAGCGGGTCGCGCGCGATGTGCGCGGCTTCCTCGGCAATCAGCGGCAGCGGAGTTTCGGCGAGTCCGCCGGGACCGCCGTCGGACGTGGGGATCAGCGAGGTGAGGAACAGACCGCCGAAGATCCGCTGGTCCACAAACCGGAGCTGCTCCGGCATACCGTCCGCCGGGCTGAGACGCAGGCGCACTTTCAGGTGCTTCTCGTCCGCTGCCCCGGTGTCCTGCATCAGGAGCTGCCCGGACATGCCCAGGTGCGCCATGAGCGCCACGGACGGAACGGTTTCCACTGCCCCGCCGAGGGCATCAGCCGGGCGATCATCCACAGGGGTGCCTGCGGGCGTGCCGGCAGGGGTGGCTCCGGGCGTGCCTGCGGCAGTGCCGGCGGGGGTGTCTGCCAACGGCATCCAGAGGAATTTTCCGCGCCGGACCACGTCCAGGACGCGGGCGCCTTCGAGGTTGCCGGCGAAGTCCTCCGGGCCCAGTACGTGCCGGCGGATGGAGCGCGGATCCACCACCTCAACAGCGGTGATGGTCCGGCCCCGCACCCAGCTCACCAGGCCGCGGCGAACCACTTCGACCTCGGGCAGTTCAGGCATGGGGCGTGCCTAGGCGCCGGGCTGGGAGTGCAGCTGCTGCGCGCCGGGCACAGCGGATCCCGTGGACGGCGAGCCGTCCGCCCCTGCTGCCGCCGACGCTGATCCGGCGGACGGCGGGCCGCCCTCCCCGGCAGCTTCCGCAGCTACTGCTTCCGTGGCCGCAGCCGTAGCCGCAGCCGACGGCGCCGACAGCCTGCGCCAGGCATCCGCGGCAGCTTCCTGCTCGGCTTCCTTTTTGGAGTTGCCCGTGCCGGAGCCGTAGTCGTTGCCGCCGATGCGCAGAACCGCTTCGAAGGTCCGGGCGTGGTCCGGGCCGGAGCCCTCCACGGCGTAGTTGATCGTCCCCAGCTGGCGGCTGGCCGCCAGCTCCTGGATGCTCGTCTTCCAGTCGGTGCCGGCGCCAAGTGCGGCAGCGTCCTTCAGCAGCGGCCCGATCAGGCGCATCACCAGCTGGCGTGCCGTCTCGATGTCGTTGGAGACGTAGGTGGCGCCGATCAGCGCCTCCATGGTGTCCGCGAGGATGGAGGCTTTGTTCTTGCCTTCGGTGAGCTTTTCGCCCTGTCCGAGGTAGATGTACTCCCCCAGGCCGATGCTGCGGCCGATGCCCGCAAGTGCCCGGGTGCTGACCACGGCGGACCGGCGCTTGGCCAGGTCCCCTTCGGGCAGCGTGGGGTTGTCACGGTACAACGCGTCGGTGACCGAGAACCCCAGGATGGAGTCGCCCAGGAACTCGAGGCGTTCGTTGGTGGGGATGCCGCCGTTTTCGTAGGCGTAGGAACGGTGTGTGAGCGCAAGACGAAGCGTCCCGGCGTCAATAGTGACACCGAGACGCTTCAGAAGCTCTTCAGTTGAAGACATCTTAGTCAGCCAGTTGGCGGATTAGACGTCTGCGACCTTGCGGCCCTTGTATTCAAGGAACAGCGCGGTGCCAGCCGAGTCGGTAACGACCTTTGCCTGGTGCGGCAGGCTGTAGGTGACCTGGCCGTTCTCGACAGTCTTCACCAGGTGGGGGGCGGTTGCCTTCCACTGGGAGCGGCGGGCGCGGGTATTCGAGCGAGACATTTTCCGCTTCGGGACAGCCACGGCTAACTCATTTCTCTCTAGTCCAACACTTACAAATCAGTTTTGCCGGTCAGGCTTAGCCAAGTCAGCTAGGGCAGCCCAGCGAGGATCTACCACCTCGTGGTGATGCCCCGGCTCGTCTTCCAGGCGAACTCCACATTCGGAGCAAAGGCCCTGGCAGTCTTCCCGGCACACCGGCTGGAACGGCAGCATGGTTACAACTGCGTCCCGCAACACCGGCTCAAGATCGATCAGATCGTGCTCGACTCGACGTTGCTCTTCTTCGTCTTCTTCATCCGAGAACTCAGCGTCCTCGTAGAAGAAAAGTTCTTGCACATTGACCTCGAGGTCATACGCAAGGGGATCCAGGCATCGGCCGCATTCGCCGGTTACTTCGACGTTCGCGGTACCTGATACCAAAATTCCTTCGTGTACGGCCTCCAGCCGCAGGTCCAGCTCGACATCCGAGCCTTCCTGCACGCCAATGAGTGCCACACCAAGATCACTTGGTGCGGGTACATGTTCCGTCAGCGTCCGCATGCTTCCCGGACTGCGTCCGAGGTCCTTGACGTCGAACGCCAAGGGCGAACTAGCATCTCGTTTAATGAGAACTCCTGTTGAACATATGACCGACGTACCATCTTAGCCTGATCTTCCGGACGGACTCAAACCGGGGACACGCCGGCGGTTCGCACCGCGGTCCGGCCCCGGAAAGGGCCGCGCAACCGGCAGCAGGCCGCCGAGTACCGATCAAGCTTACCCTCTGCGCGGCTGGTCCCGGACCGGCTCGCCCGCGTGCAGCCGTTTCAGCACCGAGCGGGGCACAAAGTCGGACACATCGCCGCCCAGGGTGAACACTTCCTTGATCAAGGTGGAGGACAAGTGGAGGTAATGGCTTTCGGCGGGCAGGAAGACCGTTTCGACGCCGGTCAGCTGCCGGTTCATCGTCGCCATCGGCAGTTCGTAGTCGAAGTCAGACGAGGAACGGAGGCCCTTGACGATGGCGTCCACACCCCGCTGGCGGCAGTACTCGGCGAGGAGTCCCTCCCCCACCGGCTCCACCACAATGCCGCGCAGGGAGGCCAGGGTTTCCCGCGCCATATCAATGCGTTCCTCGAGCGTGAAGCGGTATTTCTTGGCGTAGTTCGTGGAGACGCCCACAATGACCTCATCGAAGAGGCCGGCGGCCCTGGCAATGACTTCCAGGTGTCCGTTGTGGATGGGATCAAAGGAGCCAGGGCATACGGCGCGTCTCATGCTCCGAACCTACCGTACCGGCGGCGCAGCCCGGGATAACATGACTGAATGTCAGCATCAAAGCTTCCCTTCACCGTGTCCGGAGGCGTGGTCCTCGTGACGGGCGCCGCCATGGGCATGGGCCGCCTGTACGCCCTGCGAGCGGCCCGCGAGGGCGCCGGCGTCGTGATTCTCTGGGACGTCGACGCCGACGGCCTGGCCAACACCGCTGCCGAGGTGACCGCGCTCGGGGCGCGTGCCGTGGTCCGCCAGGTGGACCTCGCCAGCCGCACGGCCATCGCCGAGGCCGCCGCGGAGTGCGCGGCGGAAGGTCCGCTGACGCTGCTCATCAACAACGCCGGCATCGTCCGCGGGGCGCTCTTCTGGGACCACAGCCCGGAACGGGACATCGCCCTGACCATGGACATCAACGCGCTGGCGCCGATGTACGTCACCCACGCGTTCCTCCCGGCCATGATGGCCGACGCCGCCCGGCCGCGGCGGATCCTCAACATCGCCTCCGCGGCCGGCACCGTGTCCAACCCGCGGATGAGCGTCTACGCGGCGTCCAAGTGGGCGGTGATCGGCTGGAGCGACTCGCTCCGGCTGGAACTCGAGCAGCAGGGCTTCGGCCACCTTAAGGTGACCACGTTCTGTCCCAGCTACATCTCCACCGGAATGTTCGACGGCGCCCGCGGGCCGTTGCTGACACCCCTGATGACACCGGAGGACGCCGTGGACCGGGCCTGGCGGGCCACCTTCGCCGGACAGCCGCAACTGATCGCCCCGGCGACGGCGCAGCTGGGCAAGGTCCTGCGCGGGCTGCTGCCGGTGCGGGCCTGGGACTTTGTGGGCGGGAAGGTCTTCGGGATCTACACCACTATGGACAAGTTCACCGGCCGGGGCCAGAAGGCGGGCACCCGGTGAACTCCCCGGCGCCACTTCCCTGGCAGCGGACCGCGACCGGCGCCAACCTGCTCTCCCCCGACGGCACGCTCGGCGTGACGATCTTCGAGGAGATGACCACCCTCGCCCTGCAGACCGGCGCCATCAACCTCGGGCAGGGTTTCCCGGACGAGGACGGCCCGGTGGAGATCAAGGCCGCCGCGCAGGCCGCCATCGCCGCCGGAGCCAACCAGTACGCCCCCGGCAAAGGCATCCTGGAGCTCCGCGAGGCAATCTCCCTGCACCAGGAACGCTTCTACGGCCTGACGCCGGACCCGCAGACCGAGATCATCGTCACCACCGGCGCCACCGAGGCCATTGCCGCCTCGCTGCTGGCGCTGGTGGGCCCCGGCGATGAGGTCCTCACCTTTGAGCCTTTCTACGATTCCTACGGCGCGATCATCGGCCTCTCCGGTGCCCGCCACGTTACCGCCCCGCTGCTGGCCCCGGACTTCATGCCGGACCTGGACGCGCTTGAGGCGGCGTTCAGCAGCCGCACCAAGGTGGTGCTGATCAACAACCCGCACAACCCCACCGGCGCCGTGTTCCCCCGCGAGGTGCTGGAACGCGTCGTCGAGCTCGCCACCCGGTACGACGCCGTCATCATCACCGACGAGGTCTACGAACACCTCACCTTCGGTGTCCGCCACATCCCGGTGGCCACCCTGCCGGGCGCCGCGGAACGCACCCTGACCATCTCCTCCGCCGGCAAGACCTTCTCCTTCACCGGCTGGAAGATCGGCTGGCTCTGCGGCCCGGAACACCTCGTTTCGGCGGCCCGCACGGTCAAGCAGTTCCTGAGCTACAGCTCCGGCACCCCGTTCCAGAGCGCCATCGCGGCCGGGCTGGGGCTGCCGGACGAGTTCTACACCGGAATCGCCGATACCCTCCAGCTCAAACGCGACATCCTCAGCGAGGGTCTGCGCGCCGCCGGGCTGGACGTCTTCACCCCGCAGGGGACGTACTTCGTGAACGTTGACACCGCGCCGCTGGGCATCACCGATGCCCTGGACCTGGCCCGCCGGCTGCCCGCGCTGGTGGGCGTCGCCGCCATTCCGGTGCCCGTGTTCTGCCACCCCGAAGGCGCCGAACGCACCCGGACCCTCCTGCGGTTCGCGTTCTGCAAGCGGATCGACGTCCTGCAGGAAGCCGCCGGACGGCTTGCGACCCTCCGCGACCTCCTCTGATGGCGGACGCCCCTCACGCCTCGCGCTTCCTCCGCACCACGGGCCAGCACGCCGCGATCGAACCCGACGAGTTCACCGAGGGCGGCTATGTGCTGAGCATCGGCGGGGCGGAACAGTCGCACGTCAACCTGGCGGACCCCTCGGACATCTTCTACGAGTACCTGCGCAGGATCGGCCACGTGGTGGACCTGGCGGCCCCCTGGGGCGAACCCGTCACGGCGCTCCATCTTGGGGCAGGCGCCCTGACCCTTGCCCGGTACATCCAGGCCACCCGGCCGGGCTCCGTGCAATACGCGGTGGAGCTGGAGCGGGAACTGCTGGACTTCGTGCTGCAGCAACTCCCCCTGCCCGACGGCACGCAGCTGCACACGATCATCGGCGATGCGCGGGACGCCCTGGCGGAGCTGCCCCCGGAGCTGCGCTTCGACGTCGTGATCCTGGACATCTTTTCCGGTCCCGAAGCGCCGGAGCACATCGCGTGCACGGAGTTCTACCTCGAGGCGGCGGCGAAGCTGAGCCCCCGCGGGGTGCTGATCGTTAACGTGGGCGACGAGCCGGGCCTCACGCTGGTCCGGAGCCAGGTGGACGCGCTGCGCCGTGCTATGCCCGACGTCGCCGCCTTTGCCGAGGCCGGGATGTTCAGCGGCCGCTATCCCGGCAACATCATCCTCATCGGGACGCAGCGGCCCTGGCCGGAGATGTGGACCGCGGCGCTCACCGCCCGCGGGCCGCACCCCGCGAAGGTGCTGTCCGGCGTCGGCCTCGACGAAATCTCGGACTAGCCGACGTTCCCATGTCCGGAGCCAGCTACCGGGCCCGCCGAACCGGTATCTCTGGAGTGCTGAACTAGGATTCAGCTCATGCTTGCCACCCCTGGAGACGTCCGCCACCGTATGGCAGAGATTTTTGAATGGAAGACCAGTCCCGAAACCGGCAGCAGATACTTCAATCTGTTCACATGGTGGCGGGAGCCGGACGTCATAGCTGGCATAGGGAACCTTCTCGCCGAGCCTTTTCGCGCGGCCGCCCCCACGGTTGTCATTGGCCCATCCGCCAGCGGATACCTGACCGGGGTCCTTGCCGCCGCCAGCCTGGGCGTCGGTTTTTGCCCAATACCTAAAGACGCTGCCCCGTCCTTTGACAGCGACCCTTGGATCACAGTCACCAGCCCACCCGATTACAAAGACCGCCACCTTGAGCTGGGGCTGCCCAAAGGCCTCATCCGCTCCGGCGACCGGGTCCTCGCCGTTGATGATCTGATTGACACCGGCGGCCAGCTCCTGGCACTGCAAAGACTCGTCGGAGAAATGGGTGCGACCTGGATCGGAGCCTCGGTCCTAATCGACAACCTCAAGGAGAACCAGCCGCGGCGTCAGCTGAACCTCAAGTCTGTTTTCCATATCCGCGACCTCTAAGGCGCATCGAACGATAGCTGCGGCCAGAGAGTACCCGGCAGCAGGTTCTAAGGGATAAGCAGGACAGCCTTTTGATCGTCTATCCGTCGGATGCACCGAGGACACTAGTCAGACCAGCGCTCCCAGTACTTTATCCGCAGCTTGTAGGAATCGCCGACGTTGGATTCGCTCTCCGATGAGGGGATAGCCCTCCGGCCTTCCCAAGGGGGCTGAAGCGTTGTTGCCCGGAGTGAAGCTGGCGGCCAGCAGAAACCCAATCGCCAGTACGGGCAGGAAGCTCAGAAGTGTAAGGAGTAACCCATGGGCCGGGCCTGGTGGCTGCCCGTGCCAGGTCCGCAGCCGGAAGCCGGCAAGATAGGTGCCCAGCGTGGTTCCACGGGTGTAGAGCGCACAGTTGACTACCAATGCCGCAAGCACCATGGCAAGGGCAATCGGGATGGTGCGTTCTGGCGCCGAAAGGAACACCGCAACCGCCGGCCCCCAGACTAGGAGCGAATCGATAAACAGCGCGGACAGGAGCGAGGGCCAGTCCACGATCTCGGGTTCAGGGGCTTCCACGCAGTGATTCTTGCACGGGCCGGACTCAAGAGCTGGCATTGCCACAGGACCCCTTCCCGGAGTGGTACCAATTCACGGCCGCGCACCCACTACCCGCTTCAGAAACGGGCGAACCGGACTGGCCACCGACCCTCGATGACACCTACCCCGACGACCTCCTGCTCGAATACGTGTGATCGACCAGTTGATTGCCTCGGCCGAAGCACCAGCCAGGTGCCTTGGTTGCCCTGCAGTAGCATGAGCGACAGAGTGTGACACCAGCGCTGCGGACGGATCAGCCCGCTCGTTTCGATCGGCACGGGGACGGCCTCGTGGGATGGGGGTCAACCCGTGGTTTCCTCTACTGCACGATCCGTTATCACGCCCGCCGCCATAGTGCGCGGCATGGTTGGCTGGGCCGCCGTTCTGGGATTGGTGTTTGCCGCACCCCTGCTTGAACCACCAGTCCCCACCCCACTGCTGATTGCCGCACTCGCGCTCATCGTCGGAGTCGTTCTGGTCTGCGCCTTCGGGGTGGTCCTTGAGGCTGAACATCTCGCCCACCGGCTTGGCGATCCCTACGGCTCCCTGGTCCTCACACTGTCGATTGTGCTGATCGAGGTGGTGCTCATTTCCGCCGTCATGCTGGGACCTGGCGAGCACACCACCATCGCACGGGACTCCGTGATGGCCGTATCAATGATCATCCTCAACGCGGTGATCGGGCTCTCTGTCCTCGTCGGGGCGATCAAGCACGGCAACCTGGGCCACAACCGCACCGGCACTTCCTCGTATCTCGCCCTGATAGTCGTGCTCGTCTCGCTGGCCTTCGCCCTGCCGGCCCTCATCGGGCGTGAGGGCTCCTACACACCCCGGCAGGCGATCCCCATCATCGTGCTGACGCTCGCCCTGTATGCCTTCTTCCTGTACCGGCAGCTGGGCCGGCAGGCCGACGACTTCCGCGAAGTCGATCGACGCTTCGCCGCCGATCCAGTGACGCGCGGCAGCGACGCCGGCGTTCAGAGCCGCCGAAGTGTCACCCAGGTCATCGCAGAGCACCGCCCCGAGATATTGCTGCGGATCACACTGCTCATCGTGACCGTCTTGCCCATCGTGCTGCTCTCGCATGACATGGCCACGCTCCTGGACGATGGGCTTGACCGCGTCGGCGCGCCGGTGGCCCTCTCCGGCATCCTGATCGCCATGATTGTCTTCCTGCCCGAGTCCATCACTTCAGTACGCGCAGCCCTGCAGGGTGAGATTCAGCGGGTCAGCAATCTATGCCATGGCGCCCTGGTTTCCACGGTCGGCCTGACGATTCCCGCCGTACTCATCATCGGCGCCTTCACCGGCCAGGCCGTCGTATTGGGCGAGTCCCCGGCCAACCTGTTGTTCCTCGGCGTCACTGTGATGCTCTCGGTGACAACGCTTGCCTCCAAGAAGGTCACCGCCGTGCATGGCGCAGCCCACCTCGTGGTCTTCGCGGTCTACGGCATCGCGGTGTTCTCCTAAACCCCGCGGCGAGGGTCTTCGCCCCGGCCGTGTCTAACTGGCCGTGTTAAGTAGCGCGCGTTCTCCAGGGTGACCGGTGGGGACGCCCGTCGACTAGTCAGTGTTGCCCGCTGCTCCGGCGTCGAGGCCCTCGTCGGCCACCAGGTCACCTTCCGGCCCTTCCTCCACGCCGGGTTCGGCGAACCAGAGTTTCGTCTCCCCGTACTTCCGTTCCGCGAACCGCTCCATGCCCTCCGGCCAGGACGGTTCCGGGGCCCGGGACGAGCGCTCCACAACAACGACGGCGCCCTCGGCCAGGTGCGGAAGCAGCTTTGCCAGCACCCCGGCCAGCGCGGGCTCGTCGAGGGGGTAGGGCGGATCGAGGAAGACGAGGTCCCAGCGGACAGCGTCTTGGGTCCGCTCCAGGAACGATTCCACCTTGGACCGGTGCACGGAGACCACCTTGCGCCCCGCGACCGTGTTCACCAGGTCCGCGTTGCGCTGGCAGACCTCGCTGGCCTTTCCGTCGGATTCCACCAGGTCTACGGACTGCGCGCCGCGACTGGCACTTTCCACACCCAGCGACCCGGAGCCGGCGTAGAGGTCCAGCACGCGGGCGTCCGCGATGACCTCGAAGGCGTCCAGCCGGGAGAACAGCGCTTCCTTGACCCGGTCCGTGGTGGGGCGGGTCAGCGATCCGGGGACGCTGACCAGGGTGGTTCCGCCCGCGGCGCCGGCAATGATGCGGCTCATGGCCGTGCCCCCTGGCACACATGCACGGATGCCTGGATTCTGTTAGCCGCGTTCAAGGAACGCCTCCTTTTCCGGATTGAGGTATTCGTCGATCGCCCCGGCGAGGACAGGGTGGGCGCCCAGGGACGGGTCCGCGCCGACGATCTGCCAGGCGTCCTGCCGTGCCCGGGCGATCACATCCTCGTGTTCCAGGACCCGCAGCAGCTTCAGGGTGGACCGGCCGCCGGACTGGGAGGCCCCCAGGATGTCGCCTTCCCGGCGCAGTTTGAGGTCCTCCTGGGAGAGCTCGAACCCGTCGGTGGTGGCCGCCACTGCCTCGAGCCGGCGGCGGCTCGGGTGACCCTGCTCCAGCGTGGTCACCAGCAGACACGTGCCGGGCAGGCCGCCGCGGCCCACCCGGCCGCGGAGCTGGTGGAGCTGCGAGATGCCGAAGCGGTCCGCGTCCAGGATCACCATCAGGGTGGCGTTGTGCACGTCCACGCCCACCTCGATCACCGTGGTGGAGACCAGGACCTTGGTCTGGTTGGCCGTGAACGAGGTCATGGTCTCGGACTTCAGGACGGGGTCCTGCCGCCCGTGCAGCGGCGCCACGGGCACGCCGGCCAGCGCCGGTTCGTCCCGGAGCTGTTCGACGACGGCGGTCACCGACGCCAGTTCGCGCGCCCCGTTCTCCCCCTCGAGGTCCGCGGCGGAGGGTTCGGCTTCGCCGGGACTGAAGTCGCCGTCGTCGTCGGTGCCGATCTTGGGACAGACGATGTAGACCTGGTGGCCGGCGTCGATCTCCTCACGGGATCGGCTCCAGAGCCGGCCGAGCCAGGCGGGGTGCTCGGCCAGCCCCACCACGTGGGTGGTGATGGGGGCGCGGCCGGCCGGGAGCTCGTCCAGGATGGAGGTCTCCAGGTCGCCGAACACGGTCATGGCCACGGTCCGGGGAATGGGGGTGGCGGTCATCACCAGCAGGTGCGGTGGTTTGCTGGCCTTGGACCGGAGCACATCGCGCTGTTCGACGCCGAAGCGGTGCTGTTCGTCCACCACGATCAGGCCGAGGTCGTAGAAGGAGACGTTGTCGCTGAGCAGGGCGTGGGTGCCGATCACGATCCCGGCGGTTCCCGACGCGGCATCCAGCATGGCCTGTTTCCGGGCCGCGGTGGGCATGGAGCCGGTGAGCAGCGTGACCTGGACGGCGTCGGGGCCGAAGCCACCGAGGAGTCCGTCCCGGGACAGCGGCCCCAGCGTGCGGCGGATCGACTCGAAGTGCTGCGCGGCGAGGACCTCGGTGGGGGCCAGTAGCGCGGCCTGTCCCCCGGCGTCCACCACCTGCAGCATGGCGCGCAGCGCCACAATGGTCTTGCCCGAGCCGACTTCACCTTGAAGCAGGCGGTTCATCGGCGAGTCCTGCGCGAGCTCCGCGGCGAGGGTCTTGCCGACGGCGGCCTGGCCGGCGGTCAGGGTGAAGGGCAACTGCCGGTCGAACGCGGTCAGCAGACCGTCCGCGGCGGGCCGGCGGGCTGTGGCCTCCTCGGCGGCGAGCTGGGCGCGGCGCCGGGCGAGGGCCGACTGGAGCACCAGGGCTTCCTGGTAGCGGAACCGGTCCCGGGCGCGCTGCCAGTCCGGAGCGGTCTGCGGGGCGTGGATGAGCCGGTAGGCGTCCGCGACCGGCAGGAACTTCTCCCGGGCCGCGATCTCCGCCGGCAGCGGGTCCGGCAGGACCTCCAGCTCCACGGTGTCCAGCAGCGTGGCGATGACCTTCTGGATGGACCAGCTGGTCAGCTTGGCGGTGGCCGGATACACCGGGATGGGCATGGCGGCGAGCTTCTCCGGGTCCATGCCCGGGGTGTCCGGGTCCTCGTCCAGCAGCAGGAAGTCGGGGTTGGTCAGCCCCAGGGAGCCGCCGTAGCGGGTGACCTTTCCGGAAAACATGGCGCGGCGGCCCGGCTGCAGCTCGGCCTTGGCCCGGAAACCGTTGAAGAAGCTCACCTTCAGGGTGCCGGGAAGCCCGGTCCCGGCGTCGTCGGAAATCACGACGTCGGTCAGCGAACCGCGGCGGGCGCGCATGGCCCGGGTGCTGCTGGAGACCACCCGGGCGATCAGGGTGACTTCCTCGTCCAGCGGGACCTCGCTGATGGGGGTGAGTTCGCCGCGGTTCAGGTACCGGCGGGGGAAGTAGTTCAGCAGCCCGCCCACCGTGGTGATGCCCAGGTGCTTTTCAATGACGGCCGCGGAACGCTTGCCGATCCGGCGTTCCAGGCCGAGGTTCAGGTCAGAGTCCATGTCCGTCCGGGGTCTGCGGCGCGGCAAGCTCACTCACGCTGATGTCCGAGGGCTCGCCGAGGGAACGGATAAGGGTCACTGCGGGCCCGGCCTCCGGCACGTGGACGTGGACACGCCAGCGGTACGCGCCGGACGCGTCGGGCGCCCCGCCCACCTGGCTCATGATGACCGAGTCGCCCATTTCGTCGAGCCGCTGGCGCATCATGGCGGCGTCGAGCGGTGACAGCGTGATGGTGCACATTACTTCCACGCCCTCGTCCCGCGGCATGGCGGCGTGGATGTGCGGGTCCTGGACGTCGTAGCCGTGCAGGCCGTCCAGGAGCTGGTCCTGGAGTTCCTCGCCCAGGACGGCGGAGCGCAGGCAGTCGAGGATCAGCAGCATCCCGACGCCGCCGGCGTCCACCACGTGCGCGGCGTGCAGCGCCTCCAGCTGGTCTTCGGTGCGGACCACGGCGGCGACGGCGGCGTTCACCGTGGCATCGAGTGCCAGGCCCAGCGTGTGGTTGCTGTCGTCGCCGTCGTGCGCGGAATCCACGGCGGCGGCGGCACGGGCACAGGCCTCCATCACCGAAAGCATGGTGCCGGGGACCGGATCGCTCAGTGCCGACCAGGCCCGGATCTGGGCGCGGTTCAGGGCAGCGGCCAGCAGCGACGCCGTCAACCGGTGGTGGCCGGCGAGGGGCTCGGCCGCGGCACCGAGGAATACGGCGAACAGGGTGCCGGAGTTGCCGCGGGCCTGCTCCATGGCGGCCTCACCGGCCTGGGCCAGGACAGCACCGACGTCGTTCAGGGCCGGATCCGGCGGGCCGAATGAGTGCACTGTCGAGTCGGCAGTAATCTGCGGCAACGCGGAGGTATCGAGGCTCTGGAGGGCCCGGGCGGCCGCGCGCACCGTCACGTACAGGTTGGTGCCGGTGTCGCCGTCGGCCACGGGAAAGATGTTGATGGCGTTCAGGCGGTCGCTGTGGTTTCCAAGCGTTGTTTCTGCCTTGCTCAACCACCGCTTCATCGCTTGCGCGTTGGCGGTAATTTTAGTCTGCAAAGTGATCCCATCCCACAGTGTCAGCGGGCCTTCCCGCTATCTTGACGCCCGTGCTGTCCGTTGATGCAGGGGCTTCTACCGAGCCTATCGCAGTGAAACCGTGAGGCAGCTGAACGTCCGCGGGAAATGCGGCGAGCAGTCCGTGGTCCTCCCCGCCGCCCAGGACCCAGGCCATGGGATCCGTGCCCAGCAGCTCCGCGGCCGGCAGGAGCGGAACCGCCAGCTCCTTTAATACTGCCGGGTCCAGGTTGAGGACGGCACGGCTGGCCGACGCCATCCGCTGGCCGTCGCGGACCAGCCCGTCGGAAATGTCCATCAGGGCCGTCGCCCCGGAGTCCCGGGCCAGCGGGCCGGCCGCGAGCGGGGGCAGGGGCCGGCACTGGGTGTCCAGCAGCCCGCGCTGCGCCCGGCTCAGGGCCTCGACGGGAGTGTCCGATTCCAGCAGCGCGAGGCCCGCCGCGGCGCGCCCCACGGTGCCGGCCAGCGCCAGGGTGTCCCCCGGGCGGGCGCCGGAGCGCCGCACCGCCGCCCGGCCATCGAGGGTGCCGAGGATCGCCACGCTCACGGCCAGTTCACGGCCCCGGCCGAGGTCGCCGCCGGCCACGGCGCAGTCCGGGGCGCCCAGCTCGCGGATGGCCGCCGAGAGCCCGTCGGCGAAGTCCTCCACCCAGGCCACCCGGGTTTCCGGGGGCATGGTGAGGCTGACCACGAGGGAGGTGGCGCGGGCGCCCATGGCGTTGATGTCGCTGAGGTTCTGCGCGGCGGCTTTCCAGCCGACGTCATAGCCGGTGGTCCGGTAACCGTTGTTCCACTCGAGCCGGAAGTCCTGGTCCGCCACCTGCGTGTCGATGCTGAAGACCGCCCGGCCGTCCGGGGCGGCCACGATCGCGGCGTCGTCCCCCGGCCCCAGGATCAGCGACCGGCTGTGTTCCTGGCCGTAGTGCAGGCGCGGGAAGATCCGTTCCAGGAGCTGGGACTCGGAGAGCTCAGCGACGGTCAGGGGCGGCGAGGTCTGCGGCGGGGCGGCGAGGGGTGAGTCGGTCAGCGGTAAGGCATTCTGTGGCGGTTCGTTCAGTCGTTCAGGCACAGCCCTACGCTACCGCGACGGTCCGACGCCGGCGTCCCCTACGGTACGGAAAGCGGCCGCCGTCGGGCAAGTGCGGCAACCGTTTTCGCGGCGGCACGGGCCGCGTGCGAGACTCTTACTCATGCCCCTGCCGCTGCCAACCCTGAGCCCCCCGGCGGCTCGGATAGTCGGCTGGATTTCCGGGGCCGCCCTGGTGTGGCTGGTGCTGGCCGTTCAAGTCTTTGTGAACGTGGATCCCCTGACCGTGCACCGGACCGACGCCGTGATCATGCTGGGCGGCGCGGCGTCTGAACGGCTTCCGGTGGCGCAGCAGGTGCAGCGTGACTACAACATCCCCGTCCTGGTCCTGTCCCACACGGACACGCCTGGCAACGTGGCGGCCGACACCGCCTGCAACTCGGCCGCCTTTCCCAGTGTCCGGCTCCTGTGCTTCCAGCCCGATGAGTACGACACGCGCGGCGAGGCACGGGCCATCGGCAAAATCGCTGAGGCGAACGGCTGGAAGTCCATCACGGTGGTGACGTCCAGCTACCACCTTTCCCGGGCGGAGCGCCTGATGGAGCAATGCACGACGGCGGACGTACAGATGGTGAACTCCCACCCCCAGCTGAGTGCGGGGCAGTGGCTGCGGCGGTTCGTCATTGAGACCGGCGGCCTGCTGGATGTGTCCCTGCGGCCGGAATGCGCGGATCAGAAAAGTCAGACGGGCCAGAACGTGACCGGCGCCGTCGGGGAAGATCCGGATTACCGGTGAGCGGCAGGTTCTTTGCCCAGGAGCTCTGAGATGAGGTCCATGTACTTTTCCGCCAGCTGGGTGTAGTCGGCATGCTCCTTGACCCACTGGCGGCTGGCATCGGACCGGACCAGCCGTGAGCGGTCCGCGGCCAGCTCGCGCCACAGGGCGGCCACGTCCTCCGGGATGCTGGGCACAATGTCGCCGGCATCCGCATCCTCGATAATGCGTGCGGCCTCACCTTTGACAATTGCGGTGACGTGGCGGCCAAGGGCCAGGACCTCGTAGGTCTTGGACGGCACGGTGGTCTCGAACGACTTCCAGTCATCCCGCAGCGAGACAATGCAGGTGTCCGCCGAGGCATAGCGGTCCATAACGTCCTGGCCGTGCAGCGACGGATGGAACGTGACCGGGGCACCGAGTTCGGCGGCCAGTTTTTCCAGGGCAGGGCTCTGGGTACCGTGGCCCACCAGATGCAGGTGCATGGCATCGCCCACCAGGGCGCTTGCCCGGATGACGACGTCGAGCCGCTGGCTTTCGCCGTGGTTGCCAAGGTAGAGCGCCTCGAAGACATCCCGCTCCGGCTCCGGGGATCCCAGTGCGGGAATGGTGTCAACGTGGAGGCCGTTGCTCACGGTCTTGACGTTTTTCAGCCCGCGCTGCCGCAGAGTCTCGGCGAAACCCTCCGTCACCGTGACCACCAGGTCGGCACGTTTCTGGACGAACTCCACCGCCATTTCGACGACGCTCTTGACTCGCCCGCGCACCATGCGGGAGTCCCGGGCCAGGTCCGGCCAGGCGTCGCGCATTTCCACGATCAGGGGAACGCCCCGGAGCCGGGCCAGCAGGTACCCCGCGGCGAGGATCGGCAGGCTGGGGGCCGTGGCGATCACCACGTCCGGCCGCCGCGTCAGGAGGCCCAGGGGTACGGACATGGCGGCGGAGAAGCACTGGTCCAGCAATCTGGCCAGGTGCGAGTTGCCGTGCGGCAGGTACGGCACCCGCCGGATCAGCTCGGTGAACTGGCCTTTTTGCCGCCGGAAGGCGCGTCCTGCCAGATCGGCGGGCAGCTCACGCTTGCCCACGGGGAAGTGCGCCACCGGGGTAACGACGTCGAATTCCCAGCCGTAGGCGCAGAACTCCCGCAGCAGGGCCGTCCACCGGCGTTGGGGCGGGCTGTTCTCGGGCCAGTAGGAGTGTGCCAGCAGGGTCACGCGCGCGGCTCGGGGGAACGCCCCATGTGATGTTTTCAACAGCTCCCCCAAAGCAAGTGCAGTTCGGTACGGTGTGGTGTTCGTCATCGAACCCTTGCGTGGGCACTGCCAGGAGACAGCAGTGCCAACGCGTAATCATACCTGTTCGTTCAGGTGCCGCCGCCGCACGCGGGATTGCGGGCCGCAGTTCCGCATCGTGTCCGGCTTAGGGCGTTTTGGTGAGCCCCGCGTCCTGCACGTAGGAACCGAACGAATCGTCGGCCAGGGCCTTGCTGATGCCGTCAATCGCGGCGTCGTCGCGCAGGACAATCGACTGGCCGTCGGCCGAGGTGCCAATGCCCAGCGTCGGCAGCGTGAAACTGACCACGTCGGAGCCCCGGACGTCGCGGAGCCCGAGGGCCAGGCCACCGGCGGCCGCGGCGTCAAGCGACTCGTCGGTGCTGATGTACGGCGAGACGTTGTCCACCAGGCTGCTGATTTTCCCGGGATTGGTCAGTGTCTCTGCCGTGAGGAACTTGGTCATCAGGGCCTTCAGGAAGACCTGCTGGTTCTTGACGCGCTGGTAGTCGCCGTCGCTGAACGCCTTGCGTTCGCGGACGAACGCCAGCGCCTGTTCGCCGGTCAGCTGCTGCTTGCCCTCGGCGAAGGAGAAATCGTTGGTGTTGAACGCCATCGGCACGTTGACGTTGACCCCGCCCAGCGCATCGGTCATCGCCTTGAAGCCTTCGAAGTCGATGACAGCCACGTGGTCCAGACGGGTGTCGAACATCCCCTCCAGGGTCTGCACCACCAGCGGGATGCCACCCAGGGCCATGGCGGAGTTCATCTTGGCCTCGCCCTGGCCGGGAATCTCCACCCACGTGTCGCGCATGATGGACATCATGTAGATGTTCTTGCGGTCCGCGGGAATGTGGACCCACATCATGGTGTCCGAGCGCTGGTCCGAGGAGTCGCCGGCTTCGGCTGATCCCAATGCCGCGGCCCGGCTGTCGCTGCCCAGGAGCAGGAGGTTGGTGGCGCCTTCCTGGACCTTCGCGGGCCGGCCGGCGTCGTCCGGGAACGCCTGTTCGATTTTCTGGGACTTGGCGTTGAAGCTGCTGGCCAAGTTGAAGGCGTAAACCCCGGCACCGACCGCTACGACCAGAAAGAACGCCACGACGCCGAGGAGCACGTTCCGAGCGGTTCTTTTCTTCTTCGTCCGGGGCCGCTGCGGCTCCTCGAGAGGAGCCTGATTCTCGGCGACAAAGACCATGTGATGCTTCCCAACGTTTCCAGCAGAGGACAAAAATTGCTCGGCCCAGTATGTCACGGCGGCCTATGCGGACCGGATCGAGGCTGCTTGAACAGCGGCAGGGCTCTGGAGAAGCAGGCGCTTCCGCCCGGCTGAGCTGCCGCGGCAGTCTGACTTCAGGCAGGTGGCTCGATTGATGCCGCGCTGCTGGCTGAATGCGCGGATCCGCGCGGCGGAATGTAAGAATTGATGCGGACGCGGTTGACGTTTCGACAGCCACGCCGAGTCCGGTACCACCGACGTAGCCCGATCAGCAGAGGAGGAGCACACGGTGAAAGAACCCAAAGGCGCTTCCCCGTTGGTCGCGGCTCCGCGCCATCTGCGAAAGCGAATTCTTCACTCAGAAGTCCCGGACACCTTGCTGGTTCCAGGCGCGGACCCCCTGCCGTTGGAGTCAGCACACGTGGCAAAACGGCAAAATGGAATCGTCTCGGCCCGGGTCCAGGCATATGGTCGTAAACGGGCCGTCGCGCTATTGGCCGTGATCATTGTCTCGGTCAGCATTTTGGCGCTCGTGATCGCCCTAATTCTCGCGGGCTGAAACGCTTTCGGGGCGCCGTGCTTGCCGTGACCGTCGCTCTAATGGCGTGATATCGCGGGCATCGATTCAGCGATTCATTGTCAGTTCCCGTAGCATCATTGCCGACGTCGTCCACAAATCTCCGGGGGAACACCCATGCCCAGCATCATGCCGATCTTCGGCACCCGGCCCGAGGCCATTAAGATGGCCCCGATCGTTGCCGCACTGCACGAGTCTGAACTCTTTGACTGCGTCGTGACCGTCACCGGCCAGCACCGCGAGATGCTGGATCAGGTCAATGAGCTCTTCGGCATCGTGCCGGACCACGATCTGAACATCCTGCAGCAGCGGCAGTCACTCTCGGCCATCATGACCCGGACGATTGACGGGCTGGACAAACTCTTCGCCGAGAAGAAACCAGACGCCGTGATTGTGCAGGGCGACACCACGACGTCGACCGCCGGAGCCATCGCTGCTTTCTACCACGGTATTCCCGTTGTGCACGTCGAAGCGGGGCTCCGGAGCGGGGACCTCTTCTCTCCGTTCCCGGAAGAAGCGAATCGCAAGATCACCAGCCAGATTGCCAGCCTCCACCTTGCTCCCACCAGTATCAGCCGGGCCAACCTGCTCGCGGAAGGCATCAACTCCAGCGACGTCGTAGTCACTGGCAACTCGGTTATCGACGCCCTGCTGACGACGGTAGGCAAGCAGATCCCGTTCACGGACCCGCAACTCGAGGACCTCGCACGCAGCGGTCGGAAGATCCTGCTGGTGACCACCCACCGCCGGGAGAACCAGGGCGATGCCATGCGCGGAGTCGGTCGTGCGCTGGCACGAATCGCGGACGCTGAACCTGACATGGTGATTGTCTTGCCGGCTCACAAGAATCCCGTTGTCCGCGAAGCGGTGCTCCCGGCCCTGGAAGGCAAGCCGAACGTTATCGTCACCGAACCCCTGGCTTATGGCGAATTCACGCGTATGCTCTCGCTCGCGCACATCGTGCTCACAGACTCCGGCGGAGTGCAGGAAGAGGCGCCGAGCCTCGGAAAACCTGTCCTGGTGATGCGGGACAATACCGAACGTCCCGAGGCCGTCGACGCCGGAACTGTCACCCTTATCGGTACCGACGAAGAGCGCATTTTCAAAGAAGTCGACCGGCTGCTGCACGATCAGGACCACTTCGATTCGATGGCCAACGCGGTAAATCCTTATGGCGACGGAAGAGCTTCCGAACGGACCATCGCCGCGTTGGCGCAGCTGCTGAATATCGGTGACCGAATCGACGACTTCGGGCTGTGAGGCACGAGAGGCGCGGCGATTAATTCGCCATGCTTCACAACGATGGACCCGCTTTAAGGACTGGAGTACTCTTGGTGCCGACAAATTTTAACCTCATGAGGGAAGCCGTCGCGCGGCAACTCCCCCAGGCCGCAGATGATTCCGCCCGGTTGCGTGCGGAAACATTCTTCAGAGACGGCGAAATTGTCAGCGCGAGATTCGGAAATCTAGCCTTCAATGACGGCGAAATTTGGGGCGACGCAACCAAACGATCGCAAGCGCGATTTGTCCACGGCTTTTTGTTCTTCTCTGACTGGCATGGGACAGTGCTCAGCGATCCGGCCGCGGCCCCCGAGTACGCGGCATTCGCGCTCCACGTGGCCCGCAGCTGGGCGGCGGACTACGGTGATGGCACACAGATGCCTGAAGTGTCTCACCATGACGAAACCACGGCGCAGCGGCTCATCCAATTGGTCTGCCTGCTCCCTCGGCTGAAGGACTTCGTCCCCCAGCACGACTACAACTGGCTGGCCGAGCTGGCCATGGATACTGCACGCCTGCTCGCGACGGAAGATTTTCATGCTACGGGCAATAACCACGGGATGTTCCAGGACATCGCACTGCTGTATTTTTCGGTCATGTGCGACTTTGCCTCGCCCGACGAGCGCGAGGACTTCTTTGCCACCGCCACGACACGGTTGCACTCGTACTTTTCCTCATCGTTCACATCCGACGGTGTGCACATCGAAAACACGCCGACCTATCACCTCATGGTTTCCAAGCATGTCCACGGAGTGCTCGATATCCTGTCCAAAACAGGGCACCCTCATGCCGACTACTACGAGTCGCTGCTCCGGAATGCGGCCGAATACGCGACGCATGCGGTCATGCCAAACGGGATGTATCCGCCGATCAGCGACACGACCCAGCAGGTTGAAACCCGCGCAGCGCGACAGAATATTTTCGACAGTGCCGAATTCGCTTATGCCGCTTCCGCGGGAAAGATTGGTTCCAAGCCCGAGCGGCGAACGCTGGTGCTGCCGGACTCCGGCTACGCCATCTACCGCAGCTCTTGGGGAAATCCGAAAGCCTCCTTTGCTTACTTCAGCGCGGCGTACAACGCGAACTACCACAAGCACTCCGATGACCTGAGTTTGTTCTTGCGCAGCGATGGCGTCGACCTGTTGTCGGAGGCGGGCGCTTACGGGTACGACTACAAGGATCCGCTGACCAAATACGGGTATTCGTCCTATGCGCATAACTGCCTTGTTGTGGACGGTGTCTCCCTGCCGCGCACCGACGGGTCGGCCCACCTCACCACCCTTGAAGCTCATGACATACGCACCGATGGCTACAAAGTCACGGGTCGCACCCGGCGATTGACGGACACAGCTCATTCCAGAACTGTTGACATCCAGGAGCGGGAGGGACTTCCCTACATCGACGTCTCGGACACGATCGAAAGTTCAGGGGAACACAGCTACGAACTGCTCTGGAATCTCGGCACGGACGTTGAAGCGGTGGTCCACGGGCAAGGTTTCGAACTGTTCCATGTTGGTCGCAAAGTCATGGATCTCCAGTTTGATGCGGACGTTCCCACTAAGGTTTCGCTTCATAAGGGAGAGATGAGGCCGAAGCCTCTGGGCTGGCGTTTTCCGCGCTTCGGGGAGGCGTTGCCTGCCCCCGTTGTCAAAATCTCATTCCAAGGCAGCCGCGCCCAGCTCCACACCCGAATCCGGTTGGCCGATTTCAGTTATCTCGACCGGGGACTGAACGACAAATCGGCAGCCTGGCGGCGCAGCAGCGGAAGCGTTGGGTTGAATTACCTCTCGGTACCGGCTAGCTCAGCCTCTGGCCAGGGCAAACTCGCAGTCGTCTTCACAGCAATCCACCAGGCAGGCGACTTCACCTTCAACTACAAGAAATCCGTCGACGCATCCGGGGTGCACGCCCTCTACATCCTTGACGATTTCGGGGACCAGGGAGCCTACTACTTGGCGGACCACCGCGACCGGTCCATCTTCTCCGCGACTCAAGCGCTGATCGCGCAGGAGCTGAATCGCCTCGGCCTGACTGCCAGGGACCTCATCACCGCTGGGTCGTCCAAAGGCGGGAGCGCTGCAATACTGCACGGCGCGGCAGCCGGAGCCGGACGCATCATTGTCGGTGCACCGCAGGTTAACGTCGGTTCATTCCTCCGAGCCCCGCACCCAAACATGCTGCGCTTCATCATGGGGGACACCAGCGAGGACTCGGTCACTGCGCTCGATGCGGTGGTCTTCAATGCGATCGACGACATGCTCGACACGACCCGGTTGTCGATCCTGGTGGGCGAGGCCGACCACCACTACAAGAACCATGTTTTGCCCCTGAAGTCATACGCTGAAACCCGAAAGAAGCACATCGAACTGACAGTTCTGCCTGGCCTCCCTCACGCCGAAATTGGAGCGGTGTACCGTCAGTTTCTGACCGCGAATATCCAGCAGGAGCTCACCGGGGCCGGCGAAGATGCTGTCCCCTTCACGTTCGGGCGTTCGAGCGAGGATCCGGAAACACTATGCCTTGACGTGCAGGTACCAGTCGGCTGGGAGTTGGCAACCCGACTGTTCTGTGGGGCTGAGTCCGTCGCCCGGACACCTTACGCCGCCGACGGCAAAGCACTGTGGAAGGGCATCCCCGCCGGCCGGTACCGGGCCAGGGTATTCCTGCGGAACTCCGATGACGACGCTGTCCGCGGTTTCACTACTCCCTGGGTGACGCTCACCCCGCCCTATTCCCCCGCTGGGGGCAGCTAGTAGGCCGACGTAGTGAGTGCCAAGCTCTTGACCTGAGGCATCGAGAGCTTGACGATAGTCAGCGGCTGACCGTCCGGTCCAGTCTCCGGGGCAGGGACCGCAGTGAGGGAGGACCCTGCCGGCGCGCCAGCAAACCGGAGCACCAGAGTCTGCCCGCTGCGCCGGAGCACTGCCCGGTCCGAGCCCAAGCTCACCGAGGCATCGGTAACCCACTGCCAGACGAGGTCCAAGGGCTTATCCGAACGAATAACGTCTTTGACCACCATCGCGCTAGATCCGTGAGTGACGGAGCGGGTTGCCGCAGACGAGCCGGGGAACGCTTGACGAAGGTCCACCGCGGCGCTTGAAGTGGTGGGAGCCGTGACCCGTGCACTTGCGCCGGTGGGCTGGTTCACCCCTTGGACCATTAGCGTCGAGTGGGCAGACGTTCCTGGCTTCCAGTAGGTCCACCTAGTCGGCTCAGAATAATACCCCGGCGCAGAGCCGTCCGGGGTGCCCGGGTCGACCGACCACTGTACACCGCGGCGAAAGAACGAGACTGTTCCTAGGTCAAGATGGGCGTGGTTGGCGCTATTCACGCCCCCTTTAAGTGTCGCGGTGCTCGCCGGGAGATGGAGCGCAGCGAGTCCCGTCTTTGAATAGACAGCGGACTTTTTGGGGGGCAACACACCAGCTGGCGAACCCCACCACATGAGGTAGGCATCGGGCTTCTGCTTGAACTTGTCTGCGACCCAGGCGGCCACGGCCGGGTCTTTCCGAACATGCGCGTCCCAGGCCGGCATCAGTGGGCTGAGTTCCGCAGGACTAGCATCGGCGAAGGGCGTCGGCCGGTTGTCAGGGTCCGTGCTGTTCATCGCATAGCCGGAAACTTTGGCCAGCGTGGGCATTTTGACCGGGACTGTTACGTAGGCGTTGGGCAAGGTCGAGTACAGCACCGAGATTGCCCGGCTTTGGTAGGTCCAATAGCCCGGGCCCTCCTGGGTACCACCGTCCGTCGTAATCAACCCGAGGGCTGGTTGGATGGAGGTCAGGGACTCTTTGGCGAGGGCAGCCGCGCGTGCCGGAGACTTCTTGAGAAAGACTGAGGCCGCCACAAAGTTGGCCGCGTTATGGATGGCGGCGATGTTCGTAGGTGCGTCGACGAAGTTTTCACCGTCGGCATACAGGCATGTCTGCGGCCCGAGCCATCGTACGAGGGCCGTCTCCTCCATCCCGGTTGATTTGGACCAGTTCGTCGCTGTCGATGCTGCCAGCAGCAAGTGGGACGACTGCAAGGTGTCCATGTCTTCGGGGCCAGCCGAGAGTATTCCTTTAGCCTCCGAAATCAGGACGTTGCGGGACGCGGTGTCGGAGCCGGAAAGCCAGCCATATCCCAGGCGCGCCACGCGCGGAACATAGGCATCACGCAGTTCGCCCAATGGCATGGTCCGGGACGCTTCTGCGGTCGCTGATCGAAGCATTTGGGCGTGCACAGAGCCCAACGCGGCATCGGCGGACTGCCGGGTCTTTGCACTAGCTACCAGTTGCTTCGAAGTGCCTACGCCAGGACCGTCCACGGGAAGAATAGGGGTAAAAGTGGAACTGGCCGAAGGCAATGCGCAGCCGCCCGGGAATCCAACCCAGCCAGGCAGGGCCGGTATCGGTCCTGACCCCAGTTGCAGCGTCGAGAGCCAAAGCGTGGATTTTAGATCCGGCGCAGGGACAGCCTTCCCGATCACTCCCAGCTGTACCGCGGTGTCAGCCGCCAGCTGCGTGGTGAAGGAGCTGGTTCTTTCCTTCGATCCTGAATAGGTAGTGAGCGTGATGCGGGCCGCCGACAAGTCGCTCAGGGCCTTGGTGGCAACGCCCTGCTGCGCCGTCCGAAGATCAACCAATATGGTGAGCTGCTTGGCTACCTTGCGAACGGTCGCCGCCCGAGTGGCCTCGTCGCGGATCCGTGTTGCGACTGCGTCCATTGCTTCCTGGGTCTTCGCCGCGGTCAGCTCATCGCCAGCTGCCTTGAGGGAAGCGGTGCCTGACGCTATGGCGTTCTTGACGGTGAGCGCATTCCTTCTGGCAAGCTCTGCCACAAACGGACGGGCGTTGACGTAGTCCTGACCGGCAGCATAGGTGATCTGGCGCAGGGCGGCCCGCTGTTCGCTGAGCGTCGCAGCCGACGCGGGACTGGCGACTACTGCGCCCGCCAGTAGGGCTAGCGTCGTCCCTGTCGCCACGGAGCAACACAGTCTCCTTAGACGGGCTATCGACGTCCCGCCAGGGCCGAGAGAGACGATGGACTTTATCGGCGATTTCACTGGTAATTCTCCATTGCGGTTACGGTCACCCTGAACGAACGGGGCCGCCGTGCCGGCCCCCACTGAGTCACGCGCGCTGACTAGGACAGTCGTACCGCGCCAAACTAGTCTATTTCTAGGGCGTCCGCGCAGGGCGGCAGCTATACGCAGTTTTGGCGCAGGATTGGCGCGGGCGGCAAGACGGTTTCATCCCCACTTAACGAAAACGAGAATATGCAGAATATCGAACTTGAACTCGAAAACTTTTTTCAGCTGAGGGCGGTAATAAAGCCGAATGCAAAGGTTTATGCTTTCTACCTTTACTTGAACGACGAAGTGATTGAACGAACGCCCTACAGTGTTGAGCCCACTCACACCTTCCCGCTCGACAAGGCAGGGGTGTACCGGGTGAAGTGGTATGCCAAATCAGATTCCGGCGCTATCGATTCCGGCATTTCCGAGCGCTTTCGCTTTGCGGGATTCAGTGATGCGCCACGCCCCCAAGGCAAGAGGGATTTCGCCGTCTTCGGCGTGACTCGCACAGCAGGTTTTGCCGCTCATGTTTTTTCGGCCAAGAATAACGTCATCTGTTTTGTCGACCCGAGCGGCGAGTACCTGGGCAAGGAATTTTTTGGTCGACCTGTCGTTGGGTTGGACGAGATACCCCACGGCGCCCTCGCTATTGGTCACGAGGCGTATGAGCATGACTACGGGGATTTGATGACCTTCACGCTCGCCAATGGGGCTGTCGATATTCTGTCCAAAGAGCTCCACAAGTTTAGCGTTATGGATCTCTACCGCTTGTCCCGGTCAGCGTACCTCGAAGGTTTTTCCGAGGGGGCTAATTGCATCCAGACGTTTATCTTCAATAAGTTCAATTGCCGCGTTCCCTACCTGGCCACGATTGGTGAAGGGACTCGGCTGGGGATCGGCGGTATCGGAACCGTGATCCACCCGGATTCTATAATTGGGCGGGACTGCGTTATCGCCCAGAACGTCACCCTGGGTGGACGGGTTCGAGGGAACGGTACCCCGATCATCGGCAACAACGTATTCATCGCCCCCGGGGCCAAATGCTTTGGGGGGAAAATCGGCAACAATGTGGTTGTGGGCGCCAATGCGGTTGTGCTGGACGAAATTCCAGACAACTGTGTGGTTGCGGGTGTTCCCGCTCGAATTATAAGCAGGGACATCGCCCGGTACACGGACTACACGGCTCGCCCCAGCCGCCGGTGAACTCCCCTGCCCCTGTCCTACACGTGCGCGGGACAGGGGCAGCAGGGACTACCCCTTCGGACCTGCGGGGCCGGCCGGGCTGTCACCCAGGATGACACTGCTGAGGGCTGTCAGCACCTCATGGGATTCGAACCTGGACGTTACATAGTCTTGTGCCATGCCCGCAGCAGCCGCCCATGACGTGTCGTCCAAGGATCCGATGAATTCGGCAAGCTCGGGCACGTCGGCATGCAGCCAGGATGTCGGGTAGATCTGGTCTGCCCCCGGCCACGCAAGGCTGGCAGGCAGGGCGCCAGAGGCGGCGCCGTCCGGCAGGGTCAGGTGGAAAGATTCAAAGTCGCTCAGCGACAGTACCACCCCGATCTTCCGGTACCAGGCAGCCATGTCGTCGCCCTGCGCATCAAACGTCACTGCGCCCATGAGGAGCGGATCGGTTTCGATTCGACGGTATTGCTCAACGTAGAAGGACATTTCTTCGGGGCGGTTGGCCATCCAGGGGAAATCTTCAGGGCGTTTGCCCTTGATGAAGAGCCGGTAGCGGTCGTCCCGCATCCGGAGAATCCTCAATACGTCCAATGCCTTGTCCAGCCGTTTGCGAGCAGGAACAATCCCGACAAACCCAAGGTTGAATCTGGCGTCGGCGATTTTGTCCTGCCGAAGTTCCACCGTGTCCACCGCATTTGGAATTACGCGACTTATGCCACGGGGGACATTGTGATCGCGCACGGCCACCTCGAGGATGTGCCTCCCGACGAACACAACGTCGTCCACGGCCGCATACGAAACATCCTTGACGAAAGGTCGAAAGATCTCCTGGAGGTGGAGTCGCGTCACCAGACGCTGGTGTGAGGATTTGTTTTTTGAGTACCACACGGCATTGCCCAGGGTCCATTCACAGAAGATCACATCAGCGTGCGCAAGCAGGCGCTGGCTCTGCTCCTCGTCGTGTTTGTTGTGATCCAACCACTTGTCGATCGTGACGCTGTGGCCCAGAGCCTCGAGGTTGGAGATGAGTCCGGTGGCGAATTTTAGGTCGTGCCCCGCAATCAGGATGTTCTTTGGCTTGCTGAGAGGCCGGGCCTCCGATGGCTGGTCCTTTAGGATGATGTCTCTCCGGAGGCAGAGCGTGCCGTCGTCCTGACGGTCATCGAGTCCTGTGAGCCGCGGACTTCCCGAATCTGCTGAGCCACGACGGGCTAGCCCAAGGCCTGGAATGTCCAGATCGTCACTCGATATGGCGATGGAACTCCAGGTTCCGAAACTCGTCGCAGTGAGCATGTCCTCAAAGACGGTTCGATCGTGATGCCCTGTGCCGGGGAACCCCATAAACGCGAGTCCCGCCTCTCTCGCCAGCCTCACGGCATCGGTGAAACCATCCACGAGCTCCACGGGAAGTTCCGTGGACGTTCCGCTGTCTGTGGAGTAAATCCGAACCGGTTGCACGGTCTGCATTCCGATTACCGAGGCGGTTTCGGGAGTCAGCCTGTCAACGAAGACGGCATAGCCAGGCATCTCAGGAGCTTCCACGGTTAGCCCCGCAGTACGAAGCACATAGGCCAGGCGGTGTCCCGCAGTGTGACCCCTGTGCACATGTCTGTAGGCCAGCCACGCGTCCCTAATGCGAGAGGGCTCGTTGTTCATCCATTCGGTGACCAGCAGATCAATTTCTTCTGCCCCCTCGACCACCGGCACCAGGCCATTCATGATGTGTTCAACGCCGATGCCTCTACCGCTCAGGACAGCCGAACCTGATGCGGCGACTTCCATGACGCGCCGGGAGAACATTGTGGGCGAACCGTCCACAGAGTTCACATTGATGTGGACAGGATGGGACTTGTAGGCATCAACCATTTCCGCGTAGCTCAGCCCACCCCGCACATATCGACCCAAGTCGTCCGGGAAGCGGTAAGGGCTTTCCGGATTAAGATGCTGTCTGTCGTAGATGGCCAGGTCGTGGTTCTTCGCGACGTCAAGAATCGTGGCCAATTCCTCAGACCGCGCCTTATAGCGGTCGCCGTAGTAGGAGCCGGCGTAGGCGACCGAGTGATCATACGGGCGGTCGGACGGAATGATGTTGTGCAACCTGGGTTGTGCATAGAAGGGCAACGAAGCCACAGTTCGCTGCCGGGGACCAGCGGCCGCTTTGTAGCGGCGGATGCAGTCCGAATCTGTCGTAAACACGTGATCAAAATGTCCGGCTGTTCGGATGAACCTGTTGAAATGCACCGGATCTTCCTTGTTCCAGAAGATCGTCGGGACGCCAGCGGTGTTGCAGTATTCCAGAATCGCCTTCAACGTGGCGAAACGTTCATCGTCGTAGTAGCCCACCTTCTGCTTCCACCCGCCGTCAATTCCTTCCCAGGCGGACTCCACCAGCAGTGCGTCCAAGGGCTGTGATTCGATCTGCTGGCGCCAGGACTCAGGCCGGAGCGCAACCAGTGTGGCTTCGCCGCGCAGGCCCTCAAGAGTAAATTCGTCTGCAATTATGCCGACGGTCATCTCCGACAGTTTTCGGGGTGCAGACTCGGCTCTGGTCCGGGTCTGGCCGTGAGCTTCTACGGCTTTGGCGCCGGTTGCCCGCCAGGTCCGTTCGTCTATCGTCCACAAGCGGGCCCGCCTCCCCATTGCAGCACGCCGCTCGGGGTCTTGAGCCAAAACGGCAATGGCCTCGGCGAGGGAATTCGGGTTTCCGGCCTCGGCGAGCAAAGCCCGGGCCTGGTCGGGTCCTGCAAGATCACGCAAGGGGGCAAGATCACTGAGGATCAAAGCCTTGGCGCTTGCCATGGCCTCCAGCGGTTTGAGCGGCGAAACCATCTCCGTGACAGGCAAACGCCTCCGGGGGCACGGCATAATGTCAAAGAGGCTTACATAGGTCGGAATTTTTCCGGCCGAAACCCTACCGGTGAACTTGACGTTGTCAGCGATTCCGAGTTCCAGGGCCCTACGCTTCAGCTCAGGCAACTGGACGCCGTCCCCGACGATGACCAGCGTAACGTCGAGACCTTCATCCAGGACGATTCTGGCCGCTTCCAAAAGATCTTCCAAGCCTTCATAAGCAACCAGGCTTCCGGCGTAGCCAACCACGGTTGTGGTGTCTGCCAGCCCAAGTTTTCGACGCAGGGATTCAAGGGCGGGCATGGGCGCGAACGTATCGGTGTCCACCGAGTTCGGCATCAGTTTGATCGATGATGAGTCAACCCCGCGCCGAACCAGTTCGTCTTGGACCTGGCTGGTTATTGCCAAGACGAGGTCGGCCTCGGTCGCCACCAGAGTTTCGAGGCTGACGGCAAGCTTGAAGCGGTCTGACTCGGCCCAAGCGGGATTGTTTGAAAGTTGCGTGATCTCCCAGAGCCCCCGCACCTCGTAGACGAACGGGATGCCGAGCCGACGAGCCGCCATGAGGGCGGGCAGCGCGGTCACGTGGTTCGAGGCTGACTGGATCAACGACACGCGATTGCGCTGGGCCTCGCGAACGTAGACATCTACGGCCTCCGCCAGGTAGTAGTCGAGGCGGTCGGCCGTCCAGCTGGGCCCTGGGTTGAAAATATGAGTGACACCGCCTATCTCACGCTCAAAGCGTTCGTTGACGGCAACCTCAACATCGACTTTCGAATCCCACGGGTAGCCGGGGCGTGCCACAACGACGACGTCTTCGCCGTTGGCCTGAAGCCCAGCGACGACGCCGCCGGTTCGCGTTGAATAGCCGTTGCTGTTGAAATGTCCGGTACTGTGCGCGCAGTACATGATCCGGTTGCGCTCCGGCAAGTACCCGGCATTGGGCTGCCGGGGGGAGAGAAACTGCTCCCGGGTCAGTAGCTCGCGCTGCCCAAGGACATTTTGTACAAGTGAGAGTTCGGAACCGGCTAGCTCTTCAAGGAGTGCGGAGTTCTGCAGAATGAACTCACCGGGCTCCAGGATCGCGCCCTTGTCGAAATAATCGTGGGAGATCAGCTTGAGGGCGGCCGCCTTGGACGGTTGCGCCTCAAATTCGGCCAGAAGGTCTTCGCGTGTGACAGTGGTGGGCGCCGCGGGCTTGACCTGAGTGGGCACGGCAGGCCGGTTCCCGGACGCGCCGGGCTGCTTCGGCAAAGAGCGGCCGGGCCGTGCGTAAGACGTTGCGGGCGATTCCGGGTTGCTTCGGGACTGCGTCCCGGTGTCGCCGAAGGCGCGGGCGAGGCTCCGTGCGGGGGCAAGAACTACCTGCCCGACACGGAGACTCTTTGAGGAGCGAAGGGCTTTCAGCGCTGACTTGAGCTTGTTGCGGTCATCGTTCGCCGATTTCAATTCGGCTTTGGCGTTATCCCTCGCTCTTCGCATGGCGCGGAGATCCTTTTCCAGAACCTCAACCCGGCGCCGGCTTTTGGCTTCATGGGCCAGCAACCGCTCATAATCCCGGATGACAGCGTCGATATCCTGCAGATATCTTTTGCGTTTGGCCAACTTGACTGTTGCCAACTGGGCGACTTCATCTGCATGCTTCAAGGCTTTACTCCGTGTCCGGGATGGTTTTGCGAATTACTGCCAGATTCCGCGTGTATCCAGCACCGGCTTGCCTGCCATGAGCTGCTGGTCCATTTCCCTAAAGTCGTCGTGGTCCACTAGGAGCAGCACGGCGTCGGCCGTAGCCACCGCGGGTTCCAGATCCTGCAGGACAACGTTGCTGAGACCTGCAAGCTGCCTCGGCAGGCGGTCTACATGGGGTTCCACAACCAGAAGTTCTGCGCCGTCCAGTTTGGCGCTGAGCTTTTCGACGATGGCTACGGCGGGTGACTCGCGAAGGTCATCGATGTTGGCCTTGAATGCCAGTCCCAGGACAGCGATCTTAGGCGAAACGGTCTCCCCCACCGCTTCCTGTACTTTCTTCACTACCCAGTCGGGCTTCGAGTCGTTGGTCTCGCGTGCCTGCCGGATCAGCTGCGCTTCCTCAGGGGCGGCAGCGACAATGAACCAGGGATCGACAGCGATGCAGTGACCGCCCACGCCTGGGCCCGGCTGCAGGATGTTGACGCGGGGGTGGTGATTCGCCAGTTTGATGAGTTCCCAGACGTTGATGCCCAGCTTGTCGCTGATCACCGAAAGCTCGTTCGCGAAGGCAATATTGACGTCCCGGTAGGAATTCTCCACCAGCTTGGCCATTTCCGCCGTCGCTGCATCGGTGACGAGGATCTCGCCCTGGCAGAACACTGCGTAAAGTGCCTTGGCGAGCTGAGCTGCCTCGGGGGTGAGACCTCCAACGATGCGGTCATTGGTAACAAGCTCAATCATGATCCGGCCAGGCAGCACACGCTCCGGGCAGTGGGCCACATGGATTGACGGCTTGCCGTCGGCTCCGTCGAGGCTCAGGTCCGGACGGAGGCTAATGAGGTAGTCACCCAGGAGCTGAGTGGTTCCAGGAGGTGACGTCGACTCAAGAATGACGAGTTCACCGCCCACGAGCTTGGGTGCGATGCCCCGTGCAGCAGCCTTGATGTAGGTCACGTCAGCTGTGTGATCGGCGTTGAACGGCGTGGGAACAGCCACGATGTAGGCCTGCGCAGATGGCGTCTCAGTCGAGGCACTCAACTTGTGCTGGCTGACGGCACCTGCCACGTAGGACGCCAAGTCCGGCTCGACGAAGGGAACTTCGCCGCAGTTGACCGACTCGACCGTGCCCGGGTTTACGTCCACTCCAATGACGTGGATCCCATTGCCGGCAAGGATCGCCGCTGTCGGCAGGCCGATGTAGCCCAATCCAATGACAGCGACAGTTTCAATAGTATTCAAGGAGAACCCCCAGTCAGACAGAAACTTGATCTCTGTAATTTCCGAAAAATTTCAATTCACCGCTGGCCAGCAACTCTGCGTCGCTGATCTTCCAGGTGTGGCCTTCAGAGGCACGTTGTTGACAGTAGTTGAACCTGTCGGACGCATAGACCGCGCCTCCACCAGCAACCACGTCAAGAAGAAAGCGTGTATCTTCTCCGCTACCAACGGCGGCAAAAGGGCTGCTGCGGAAAACGTCCGCGGATCCCATGATGGTGGGGCCCATGACCGTCCGAGTATACCGGTGCTCCCATTCGGGGAAGCGAAGCAGTGTCGCGTTCCGGTCCGCGAGGTGCATGTAGTGCGCCTGTTTGCCCACGACGTCGGCGCCGGAGTACTCCAATGCGTACAGCTGGTCACTGAGGTAATCCGCGGCGTAAAAGTCGTCGTCGTCCATCTTTGTCAGGACCTGCCCGGCGGCTGCCGCCACACACATATTCAGGCACTCCCCCAGGGGAACGTGAGCCTCCGCAGATAGCAACCTCATAGCTGAAACGCCATATTGTTCCTTCAAGTGACGGATAGTGTCGCCGTCAGCTATGAAGCCGTGGGTAAGCAGGATCAACTCTACGTCTACGTCGCGCTGGCTTCCGACAGTCTGGAAGACGTGTTCGAGCTGCCAGGGCCGAATTGTCGACACCAAAACCGATACGGTCGGGCGCCGGTCCTGGCGGGGCAGCTTCGGAACAACGGCAGAGAGGATTTGACTGCTCCGCACCCGGTAAGTGTGTTCCTGCCAGATCCTGCGCTGTCCCCGATGGAGCTGGCGTTCGCCCAACTCCGGGTTCCGGTGCAATGCACGCAGGAGTTGTTCTGCTTCCGTCTCGGTCGCCACGGCAAAGATTTCATCCGCACCAAAGTGATGGGTTATGGCGGCACTGGGCGTGGTCACAACGTTGGACCCGCTGGCGATGATCTCAAATACTCGGCGTGAGCACATGGTGGGCGAATCGACCACCGAATTCACGTTGAGGAAGGTTTTGTACGCTTTGTAGGCCGTGAGCATCTCGGAATAATCAAGCGAGCCCACAACCCTGGCGTCGAACGGAGCCGGGAACTGATACCGGGCGTCGCCGCCCAGTTGCCGGGAGAAAATTTCCAGCCCCGTTTCCATCGATGGCGAGGCTGCCTCGGCTGCCTTGAGCAGAACGTCGAGCTGCTCGCGGCGCTCGGGGTATTTGTCGGCAAAGTACATCCCGGCGAAAGCCACATCGCGTTGATGCCAGCCGTCTTTCGGGCGGACCGGGTTATGGATGACCGGCTGGGCGGCGAAGGGCAATACATCGACGCGGTCGTGCCCGAGATCGCGCACGTAGGCTTCAACCCTGTTGGCGTCACTCGTAAATACAAAGTCGAACAACCTTGCTGTAGCAAGGAAGTCGTCGTAGTGCGGAGGGTCCTCCTTGTTCCAGAATGCCGTTGGAATGGAGTGTTCACGGCACCACTCGGTCAACCCACGCAGCGGTGACGGTCCCGAGTGATCCTGGCGGGCAATCTTGCCGGCCCACAGGCCCTGAGGTCCCTTCCAGGCCGACTCGACGAACACCATGTCCACGTCGTGCTCAATCAATTGCTCGCGCCAAGACTTCGGCGAGAGCTGTACGCAATCCCACTCAAGAGCGAAGGCAAGGGACGAAAAATCATCAAGCACCACTCCAACACGGGCCCGGCCCACATGCTGGGCCTGACGCCGGGCGGAGTCGATGCCCGAGGGACGAAATTTCAGCCGTCGTTTCCTGCCTCTTCCGACCCAGACCCCTTCAGCTCCCCGCACCGTCTCCAGCCTGCGGTGACCGGCCTCATAGGCCTCCCGTGCCAACCACGTCTGGACCTGACGAGGACCACCTGCCCTGAAATGCCACACCAGCTTACGCAGTGTCTGGATGCCCGCTCTCATACTTTGGACCGGCGCAGTGAATTTCGGTCACTGACATCTGCAACTTGGAGGTCATTGATCATCCTTCGGCGGAGTTTGAGGGCGCCCACCCGATCCCCGTCGGCCAGTCGTTGGGTGAACAACCGGTAGTACTTGACCACGTCTGCCGGAGCTCCGTCAGCGAGGAGTTCACCTTGATCGATCCAGACCGCCCTGTTGCACAAATCGAGCACCGTCGACATACTGTGGCTGACCAGGAAGACCGTGCCCGCCTGGCCCAACAGTTCCAGCATGCGCTTGCGCGTTCTGTCCTTAAACTGGGCATCGCCCGTGTTCAGCGCTTCATCAATAATAAGGATCTCCGGATCGATGGCCGCTGCAATCGCAAAGCGAAGCCGGGATCCCATACCTGCGGAGTAGGATTTCATCGGCATATGGATTGCCTCCTCCAAGCCGGAGAGTTCAACTATCGCCGTATACTTGTCATCGATTTGCTGTCTGGTCATGCCCATGGCCAAGCAACCCAGAATTATGTTCTGGTCGCCGGACAGTCCCGGAATCAAGGCTGCGTTGACGCCAAGCATCACTGGCGTGGAGGTCGCGTAAACCGCACCCGCAGTCGGCGGGATCTGCCCACCGACAATTTTCAACAACGTGCTCTTGCCGGAACCGTTTCTTCCGATAATGCCGACCGATTCCCCGTGCTCTACGACAAGGGACAACTCTTTCAGTGCGGTGACGCTGACAGCCGTCGTTCTGCCCAGGTTCTGTTTGAGCATCTGCCAGGTAGATCCCGCAGACGCCGGCGTATCCCGGGAGCGGGAGGTTGTTTTATAGGTCATGCTGACTTTGTCGATGACGACGGATGGCGTGCCTTCGACAAAATTCAGCTCAGAGCTCTCGCCCATACGTCTCCTCCCCCCGCCAGAAGACAACGGTTCCGACGGCAAGGGCTGCAATGGACCAGAGTGCAAGAATCACCCAGGACCGCCATTCTCCGGCACTCCCATAGAGCAACGTCTCCCTCGCAAGATCCAAGACGTTGTACAGGGGGTTGTATTCCATGATCGTCTTTAGAGTCGGCATGTCGTTGAAACTCTCGATTGAGAAGAACATGCAGGAGGCGTACATCCAGAGCCGCATCGAGTAGGAAATGAGCTGGCTGGCATCGTTGAACACGGAGACTACCCGGGCGAGGATCAGACCGACGCCGAGATTGAAGACGAATTGAAGCGCCACTACCGGGATGATCAGCAGCCATCGCCACGTGATTTCTTCCGAGGGCGGCAGAACAATGATCAAGATGAGCATCGTGATCAACACCGGAATGTTCGACAGAAGCTCACGCAGATTCACTGCCAGAACAAGGGAGGCGCGCGGAAACTGGAACGCTTGGATAACGTTCTTATTCGCGTTGATCACACGGGATGACGCGGTGATGGCGCGGGTGGACATCTGGAAGAGGAAGACGCCAATGATCAGGAAGGCGACAAAGTTCTCGATGCCATTGCCGGACTTCAAGATGACGCCCATGATCAGATAGAACATCAGTCCGTTCAAGAGCGGACCCAGCACCAACCAGACCCGGCCTAGGCGGTCCTGCTCGTTACCTGTCTGAACACGTGCCTGAGCATCGTAAAAAATGAAGTGCCGGTAGTCCCAAAGGGAAACGAGATAATCCAAGAACGCCGGGCGCGCTCCCACCCGGCGCAGACCACGCAAGCTGACGGACGTGGTCACCGCTGTTGGCTGCGGTACCTGACGTACCTGAGGTGCCGCCGACGACGTTTTCGAACTCAACGCGGAGCCTCCATCAGTTGGTGATAAGCGAGGGTCAGGGAGTGGGCATTTGCCCGCCAGGTGCGAGTGTCCAGCACCTCTCGCCTTCCAGCCTGCCCCAAGCGGAACCGAAGCTCCTCGGAGCCGAGCAGCCGTTCCAGTTTAGTCGCGAAGTCGAGTCGATCCCCCGCCAAGGCCAGAAGCCCGTTGGTGTCGTCGCTCACAATCTCTTCAAGTGCCGGGAGCCGGCTCGCCAAGACCGGTCGGGAGGAAGCCAGGGCCTCCACCGGTTTGAGTGGGGTCACTGAGCGGGTGACATCAAGATCCTTACGCGGGACCACAAAGACATCCAAAGCCTGGTGATATAGGGGGGCATGATCTCGCGGAACGCGGCCGGCAAACATGATGCGGTGTTCAAACGCGCTTCGCCGAGCCAGCTCTTTCAGGGACGGCAGCGACGTGCCATCGCCGACAATCAACAGACGAAGTTCGGGATAGGAGGGGGCTAAAAGGCCAAAAACGGCGATCAGGTCATCGATGCCCTCATACGGCACGAGACTGCTCACAGTGCCGATGTAGGTACCCTGTTCGGGAAGACCCAGCCCCTGTCTCGCCTTGGCCGCGTCCAGCGGTTCCTCAAGGAAGTCCCCGCCAACGGCGTTGGGAGCGATAATGATCTTTTCTTCCGGGACACCCGAGGCGGCGATGTTGGCTTTCATGGCCTCCCCCAGCGTGACGACCAGATGCGCGTCTCGCATAACCTCGACCTCGCGTTGCTGGAACAGACGGTACTTTTCGCTGTCGCGGGCCACCGGACCACGGGTGGAGGCCCAGGTGTCCGCCAACTGACCACGAACTTCGTACACCCAAGGGATGTCCAGTGCCTCTGCCACGGCCCGGACCACCATGCCGTTGACGAAGTGCGTGGTGGTATGAAGAACGCTCGGCCTGAATTCCAAAGCCACGCTCAGCAGTTCCTCCGCCTGTTGCTGAAGGCGCGCGTCCAGCGTCGCGGCCAGGCGAGCGGGGAGCAGCCGCCGGTAGCGCACCCCGTCCACCACGTCGTTGGAGTGGGCGCGCAGTTTGCCCACCTGCACGGGATAGCCGAGCCGTGTGACCGCGAGGACGTCCCAGCCCTCTTGTTGCTGTGCCGCCATGATCGAGTGGGACCGCTGGGCATAGCCGCTGGCCGTGTGGGGCAGGGAGTTGGTCAGCAGATGAAGGACCCTGTTGCGAACCGGCGTGTAGTCTCGCCGGCCCAGCGCTGGCGCAGCCCCTTGGAATACCGCCAATTCGCCTGCCAAACGGGCCTGCAGGCGGCGTCCGGATGCACCGGAGCCTTCGAGGGCAGCCACGGCGGCGGTCATGGCGCCGTCATGCCAGAGCCGTCGCGCTTGTGCAGCCTGGTAACCCCGGGAGTTTTGTGCACCCGCCAGCAGCGCATCCGAAAGCGCCGGCAGATTCGCGGCGGTTGCGATGTCGGCGAGTCTTCTTGCGTGCACGCCCGCGACCGTACGGTCAGCGCCGAGCCGGAGGCGCCTCGTGACGTCGCCCTCGTCACCCAGTGTGAGCGAGGCGAGCAAGACGGGAACGGACAGGGAGTTCTTCGGGGAGATTGCGCACACCAGCCGTGCCGCCGGGTGGACCACTGACGCGGGCAGCCGCCGGGACAGCTGGAGGGACAGCACCATGGGATCGTCCGTCAGGTGCTGCAGCACGGTATGCGCGGCGAGCCGCGCATTGGTCAAAAGCTGCATCATCGGAATACTGCAGACCGCAGTCGGCCCAGCGCCGGTCGGCCGACCAGAGCCGCGCCAACGGCTGATTCTTGTACCACGGTCAATTACTTACCTGCTCTGGCAGCCAGGCCGCGGCTCTTTCCGCCGAGAAACCGGAAATAGGCAAAGCCGAGTCCCAGCAAAATAAGAACGGTGACGATCTGAACCGACAGTGGGCTGCCGGTGGCAGTAGCCACGGCCGCCTGAATTTCGGCCGTGACGATCACCGGTGGCTCGGCCGGGGCGGCCGCTACAGCAGGTTCCGTTGTTCGCGCGGGTTTCGGAGTCAGCGATGGTGAGGGTGTCGGCCTCGCGGTTGCACTGGCCTCCTTGGAGGGAGGCTCTGCCGCCGGCCGATCGGCCGGCATGACGCCGGGCAGTGGCCCAACCACAGCACCGGGTGCCTGTGGAGCGAGGAGGGGCGCACCGGGTGCCACGAAAGCAGGCGGAGGCGTGTAGGCCGCCGGCGGGGTCGCCATCGGCGCCGGGGTGAGCACAGGTGGCTGGACAACGGGAGGCTGGACGGGGCCAGGCTGGACCGGGACAGGCTGGACGGGGGCTGGCTCAACGGGTGCGGGCTCAACCGGCGCCGGCTCAACCGGTGCGGGCTCCACCGGTGCGGGCTCCACCGGAGCCGGAGGGGATGGCTCGGGGGGTAAAAGTATGGTCAGCGGATCCGTAAGGGCAGCATCGTCAGCGTATGCCGCCGGGGCCGCGGCACCCACGCAAAGGGCAAGCAGGAGCGCGCACGCGCCCGCGCGTGCAGATCTCAGTTTTTGGCTGCGCGACGTCATCGACAGGCCCTCCCCCACGTCCGAGATTGAATTCAATGTGCGCGGTTGTGGCAAGACCTAACGTCGTTGTCGGCAGCGCCCCAGAGTTGCACGGTTCGACCCAAGTGTACTCGACGGTACGGCGCCAAATAGTCAACTGCTGCCTCAACGGCGGGCTGGCCGTAACTGACGTTTGGCGGGGATAGGCTTAAACCATGCAGCTCTTCCGTCTCCCGGCTTCCGCACGTCCGCTCCGCATTCTGGCCACGGCGGCAGTCGCAGCGATCCTGCTCAGCGCCTGCTCTCCGGTGGTGGACGTCACTCCCGCCAAGGACGCGGCGAACGCAGCATGTGCCCCCATGATGGTGGCGCTTCCGGATACCATCGGCGAGGCCAAGCTGCGCAAGACCAACAGCCAGGCTACCGCTGCCTGGGGCGATCCATCCCTGGTAATCCTGCGCTGCGGCGTGAACGTTCCGGGGCCGACAACGGACCGCTGCGTCAGCGTGAACGGCGTCGATTGGGTCATCAAGGAAGGCAACCCGGTATGGACCCTGACCACTTTTGGACGCGAACCCGCCACGGAAATCCTCATGGACCCGGACAAAATCAGCTCCGCCACCGTCCTGGCAGACCTCGCCGCCGCGGCCGCGAAGGTGCCCGCGGAGCGGAACTGCGTGGGCCAGGCGGACCTGCAGAACCTGCCGCCCAGCCAGTAGGCCCTACCGCAGGCCGGTCCTGCGGTGCAGCGCCAGGTGGATCAGTTCGTCGATCAGCTCCGCGTAGCCCAGGCCGGAGGCCTTCCACATCTGCGGGTACATGCTCTTCGGCGTGAACCCGGGCATGGTGTTGATCTCGTTGATGATGAGTTCGCCGTCGGGTGTATAGAAGAAGTCCACCCGGCTCAGGCCCTCGGCGCCGACGGCGTCGAACGCGACGGCGGCCAGCTCACGGACCCGGGCGATGGCCTCATCCGGGAGGTCGGCCGGGCAGCTGAGGGCCGCGGCGTCGTCCACGTATTTGGCGTTGAAGTCGTAGAACTCGTGCCCGCCGCCGGCCACCGAAATTTCGCCGGGCATGGACGTGCGGGGAGCGTCGGTCCCCCGGCCCTCCAGCACGGCGCATTCAATTTCGCGGCCCACGATGCCGGCCTCGATCACAAGCTTGGGGTCATGTTCGCGGGCGGCCTCGATCGCGGCGTCGAGGCCTTCGAGGGAGTCCACCTTGGAGATGCCCATGGACGAGCCCGCCCGCGCGGGCTTGACGAAGACCGGGAAGCCGAGCTGGTCCACGCGCTTGCGGACGGTCTCGGGATCGTTGCGCCACTGCCGGTCCGTGACGGCGATGTACGGCCCCACCCGGAGTCCGGCGGATTCAAACACCACCTTCATGAAGTGCTTGTCCATGCCGACAGCGGACGCCAGCACGCCGGCCCCCACGTAGCGGGTGTCGGAGAGTTCCAGGAAGCCCTGGATGGTGCCGTCCTCGCCGAACGGGCCGTGCAGCAGCGGGAACACAACATCCACGGCGCCGAGTTCCTGCGGAACCTCGTTCGGGGCTGCCACGATCAGCTGGTGTTCGCCGCCGATTTCGGTGAGCGCCACCGTCCGGGCTGAGGCCGCAACCTCGGGCAGGGACGAGGCCGAGAGGGACCAGTCGTGAGTGTCGCCGGACGCCAGCACCCACTGGCCGGTCTTGGCGATCCCGATCGGGATGACCTCATACTTGGTCTGGTCGATGGCGCCGAGGACCCCGGCCGCCGTCACGCAGCTGACGGCGTGTTCGCTGGAACGGCCGCCGAACAGCACAGCCACGCGGGGCCGGGAGGCCTGGCCTTCTGGGTTCACGTTTTGTTCAGTCACGCTCAGTAATCGCCTTCGGGTTTCAGGTCCCGGGACAGCAGCAGCGGTCCCAGTTCGTCGACGGACAGCTTTCCGGCCAGCACGGCGACCACCGCCGCGGTGATGGGCATCTCGACGCCGAGCTTGCCGGCCAGTTCATGGACAGCCTGCGCTGACTTGATGCCCTCGGCGGTCTGCGTCATTTCGGCCGTCACCTCGTCCAGGGTGAGGCCCTTGCCCAGCAGCCGTCCGGCCGTGTGGTTCCGGGACAGCGGCGAGGAACACGTCGCCACGAGGTCGCCCAGGCCGGCCAGGCCGGCCATCGTCTGCACCTCGCCGCCCAGGGCGAGCGAGAGCCTCGAGGTTTCCGCGAGTCCGCGCGTGATGACCGACGCCTTGGTGTTGTCGCCCATCCGTTTGCCCTCGCAGATGCCGACGGCCAGCGCGATGATGTTTTTGACGATCCCGCCGATCTCGACGCCTACGACGTCGCCCGTGGTGTACGGGCGGAAATAGGGTGCGGTGCAACTGCGCGCGATCCAGCCGGCAGCAATCGGGTCGGAGCAGGCCACCACGGACGCAGTGGGCTCCTCCCGGGCGATTTCCATGGCCAGGTTGGGTCCGGAGACCACGGCGATCCGGCTGGCGGGAACACCGAGCTCCTCGGAGATGACTTCGCTCATCCGGGCGTCGGAGTGCAGCTCGAGTCCCTTCATCAGGGACACCACCAGGGCTCCGGGCTCCACGAGGCTTTTCCATTCGCGCAGTTGCGGCCTCAGGGTCTGGGCCGGAACTGCCAGGACCACCAGCTGCGCACCTGCGAGCACGTCCGCGACGTCGGTGGATGCGGTGATGCTCGGGGGAAGGGCGATGTCCTTGAGGTACTGCTCGTTGCGGTGCTTCAGGTTGACCTGGTCAACAACTTCGCCGCGCCGTCCCCAGAGCCGGATCTCGCGGTCGACGCCGGAGGCCGTGGCGGCATCAGCCAGGATCTTCGCAAAGGTGGTCCCCCAGGACCCTGCCCCGAGGACGGCCACCGTGGTGGCGGCGCCCTCCCCGCCGAAGTCCGCGGTCATTTGGCGCCGTCCGCGCCGGGTGCCGTCCCCGCGTCGGACGTTCCGTCGTCGGTTCCCCCGGCTTTTCCGCCCTGTTCGATGAAGCGGCCGTGCGTGGACTGGTTGTGGGCCGTGGGATCCCAGCGGACCAGCGGAGGCTGACCGCCGCGGAGGGTCGCCAGCAGCTCGGTGATGGCCTCCATGATCACACTAGTGGCTTCGGTGAGCGTGGCTTTGTCCAGCGGACGTCCGGCGAACGCGCTCAGGTCCACCGGGTCGCCCACCACTAGGCGCGAAGTCTTCCGCGGGAAGATGTACATCCGTTTGGCATAGCGCGGAAGGACCTCGTGGGCACCCCAATGCGCCATCGGCACCACGGGGATCCCGCCTTCAAGCGCCATGCGCGCGGCACCGGTATGGCCCTTCATCGGCCACAGCTCAGGGTCCCGGGTCAGTGTGCCCTCGGGGTAGATGATGATGGCGCCGCCTTCATCCACCACTTCCTTGGCGATCTGCAGCGAACGGTTCGCGCCCGACGACGACCGTTCCACCGGGACCTGCTTGGTGGCGCGGAGCACGAAGCCCAGCACAGGCACCTTGAAGAGTCCCGCCTTGGCCAGGAAGCGCGGCATCCGCTTCTGGTTGTAGAGCATGTGCGCCACCACCAGGGGATCAATTTCGGTGCAATGGTTGGGAGCTGCGATGAAGCCGCCGGCAGGCAGCTTCTCCACGCCGATCCATTCCTTGCGCATCAAAAGGTTCATGATGGGCCGGACGATCCCGGCAACGACCACAAACGTGGTGTGGCTCTTGGCCGATTCCTTCACCTGGTCCCCGCTACTCGGCCGGGGTGATGTCGAAATCGGCGCCCAGACCGGCAAGCTTCTCCGTAAAGCGCTCGTAGCCGCGGTTGATGATGTCGATTCCGGTGACCCGTGACGTGCCGCTGGCAGCCAGTGCCGCGATCAGGTGGCTGAACCCGCCGCGCAGGTCCGGCACGTCGATGTCCGTGCCGGTCAGCTGGGCGGGACCGGAAATCACGGCTGAATGCAGGAAGTTGCGCTGTCCGAAACGGCACGGGACGCTGCCCAGGCATTCGCGGTGCACCTGGATGTTGGCGCCCATCCGGATGAGGGCGTCGGTGAAGCCGAACCGGTTTTCGTACACGGTTTCGTGGACAATCGACACGCCCTCGGCCTGCGTCAGGGCGACGATCAGCGGCTGCTGCCAGTCGGTCATGAACCCGGGGTGCACGTCCGTCTCCAAGACCAGCGGGTTGAGCTTGCCGCCCTTGTGGTAGAAGCGGATGCCGTCATCCCCGATGTCCATTCCGCCGCCCACCTTGCGGTAGGTGTTGAGGAACGTCATCATGTCGCGCTGGGTGGCGCCCTCGACGAAGATGTCGCCGCGGGTGACCAGCGCCGCGGAGGCCCAGGACGCAGACTCGTTGCGGTCCGAGAGGGCGCGGTGGTTGTAGCCGCCCAGGTCCGGGACACCCTCGATGCGGATGGTGCGGTCCGTCTGGACGCTGATGATGGCGCCCATCTTCTGCAGCACCGCGATGAGGTCAACAATCTCCGGCTCGGTGGCCGCGCCGGAAAGCTCGGTGATGCCCTCGGCCCGCGTGGCGCTCAGCAAAACCTGTTCGGTGGCGCCCACGGACGGGTACGGCAGCGAAATCTTGGCGCCCTTGAGGCCGCCGGGCGCGGAGATGTGGATGCCGCCGGGACGCTTCTCCACCACAGCGCCGAACTGCCGCAGCACGTTCAGGTGGTAGTCGATGGGACGGTCGCCGATCTTGCAGCCGCCCAGATCGGGGATGAAAGCCTCCCCGATCGCGTGGATCAAGGGACCGCACAGCAGGATCGGGATACGGGAGTCACCGGCGTGCGCGTCGATGGCCGTGTGGGAGGCCGTCTTCGCGTTGGTCGGATCGAGAGTAAGGTCCCCCGTGACGGGGTCCTTCTCGACGGTGACCCCGTGGAGCTGGAGCAGGCTGGTGACAACCTCGACGTCCTTGATTTCAGGAACGTTGCGCAGCACGGACGGCTCGTTCCCCAGCAGGGCAGCCACCATGGCCTTGGGGACAAGATTCTTGGCCCCACGCACGGTGACGCGGCCAGTCAGCGGGACGCCTCCGCGGATTGTCAGAACACTACTCATATACCGGTTTCCTCACGACTACTCGCCCCCAAATCCTTACAAAGGCACTTGCTAAGCATAGGAGCTAGCGTTACCGATCTGAAATACGGCACGATCCACTCTCTCCTCGGACCTCTCGCCTGTGAGGGAGGTCATTGTCCTCACATCAGCGATTCGTTGCGCGATCCAGGAGTTGGCTGCGGCCCCGAACGGGATTGGTGCCGCACCTGCGTCGTTTCGCGGTGCCGCCACGCACAGCTCCTCCGGAAGGGTTTCAACGGAGAAGCCGAGAGAACGGATATGGGCGCAGCATTCAGCGAAGTAGGCGTTCAGCTCGAGTGTCGTGGTACCCGGATCTTGGGAGTCGCCCGTTTCGCTGTTGACTACTTCCGCCCAAGGCGTGTCTATGACTATGGTCCGGTCGCGCATGCCAAGCTCTGTCAACGCCTTGAAGAGCCGGGTGGCCGCCGCTTCCCAGAGCGTCCAGTGCCTCTCAGTTACCGGGGAAATTATGGTCTGCGTACCCCTGATCGTGTCCAACAAACCTGAATTGCGCAGCTCCGGAGTGAGCGTCACGAAGGTTCCGTCCGGGAGGCGGACCACTCCGTGGCGCTCATCTGCCAGGTTTATGACCAAGACGTCAAGATCGCTGGCGTACCGACGGACACGCTTGAGCAAGGTGGACTTGATGTCGTCTTCCAAGGCAACGTTTGGTACCTCCTCGGCAGGAACCTCGAGGAGGACGGCAGGGCGGGACAGCGCACTGATCATCGATTGACCGGCAACATGGCGGAGCAGTCTGAAATCGGAATCCATGTCGCCGATTACGTCCGGGGACACAGCACTTCCATAGATCATCACGTTTTTGGGCATTAAAGAACCTTAACAGAGGCGCCGTGGCTCCCGGCTCAGGACGCCTGAAGCCTTAGGACAGCTTGGCCGGCAGCGTTTTCGGCTTGAAGCTGGGCCGGGTCGCCTCGAACGCGGTGATGTCTTCCTCGTGCTGAAGGGTCAGGCCGATGTCGTCCAGGCCCTCGAGGAGGCGCCAGCGGGTGTAGTCGTCGATCTCGAACGGCGCCACGATGTTGCCGCACCGTACGGTCTTGGAGACGAGGTCCACGGTGACCGCGGTGCCGGGGGCGTTCTCCAGTTCCTTCCAGATGAGTTCAATGTCATCCTGGGCCACTTCGGCGGCGAGCAGGCCCTGCTTGCCGGAGTTGCCGCGGAAGATGTCCGCGAAGCGGGAGGACAGCACGGTCTTGAAGCCGTAGTCCTTCAGTGCCCAGACGGCGTGCTCGCGGGAGGAACCGGTGCCGAAGTCCGGGCCGGCCACCAGCACGGAGCCGGTGTTGAACGGTTCCTGGTTGAGGATGAACGCCGGGTCCTTGCGCCAGCCCGCGAACAAGGCGTCCTCGAAGCCGGTGCGGGTGATGCGCTTGAGGTAGACGGCAGGGATGATCTGGTCCGTGTCGACGTTGCTCTGGCGCAGCGGGACGCCGACGCCGGTGTGGGTGGTGAACTTTTCCATGGCGGATCCTTCGGTGCTGGGTGGATCAGGTGCTGTGCGGATCAGGGACTGTGGGACGCTACGCGGCGTCGGTGCTGAGCGCGGCGGATTCCGGCGCAGGGTCCAGGTCCGAGGGGGAACTGAGGGTGCCGCGCACCGCCGTCGCCGCCGCCACCACCGGGGAGACCAGATGGGTGCGTCCACCCTTGCCCTGGCGGCCCTCGAAGTTGCGGTTCGATGTGGAGGCGCAGCGTTCCCCCGGTTCCAGCTGGTCCGGGTTCATGCCCAGGCACATGGAGCAGCCGGCGAAGCGCCACTCGGCACCGAAGTCCTTGAAGACCTTGTCCAGGCCCTCGGCCTCGGCCTCGAGGCGGACCCGGGCGGAGCCCGGCACCACGAGCATCCGGACGTTGGGGTCCTTGGTGCGGCCGCGGATGATGTCCGCCGCGGCGCGGAGGTCCTCCATCCGGGAGTTGGTGCAGGACCCCAGGAAGACCGTGTCCACCCGGATCTCCTTCATGGGGGTGCCGGCCTCCAGTCCCATGTACTGCAGCGCGCGTTCCGCCGCGGCCTTGGCGTTCTCGTCACCGAAGTCCTCGGGGGACGGCACCTTGGCGGACAGGGACACACCCTGGCCGGGGTTGGTCCCCCACGTCACGAACGGTTCCAGGGTGTCGGCGTCGAGGTCCACCTCGACGTCGAACGTTGCGTCGTCCTCGGAGCGCAGGGTGTCCCAATACTCGACGGCGGCGTCCCACTCAGCGCCCTGCGGGGCGTGCGGGCGGCCGAACATGTAGTCGTACGTGGTCTGGTCCGGGGCGACGAGCCCGGCACGGGCGCCGGCTTCGATGGACATGTTGCAGATGGTCATCCGGGCTTCCATGGACAGCGCCCGGATCGCGGAGCCGCGGTACTCGAGCACGAAGCCCTGTCCCCCGCCGGTGCCGATCTTGGCGATGACGGCCAGGATGATGTCCTTGGCGGAAACGCCGGGCTTCAGGGTGCCCTCGACGTTTATGGCCATGGTCTTGAACGGCTTCAGGGACAGCGTCTGGGTGGCCATGACGTGCTCCACCTCGGACGTGCCGATGCCCATCGCGAGGGCGCCGAACGCTCCGTGGGTGGAGGTGTGCGAGTCGCCGCACACCACGGTCATGCCGGGCTGGGTGAGGCCCAGCTGCGGGCCGACGACGTGGACAATACCCTGCTCGGCGTCGCCCAGGGAGTGCAGGCGGACGCCGAATTCCTGGCAGTTGTTGCGCAGGGTCTGGATCTGCGTGCGGCTGGTGAGATCGGCGATTGGCTTGTCGATGTCCAGCGTGGGAGTGTTGTGGTCCTCGGTGGCAATGGTGAGGTCAGTCCGGCGCAGCGGGCGCCCTGCCAGGCGGAGGCCCTCAAAAGCCTGCGGCGACGTCACCTCGTGCACCAGGTGGAGGTCGATAAAAAGAAGGTCGGGCTGGGCGTTGGCTCCTTCGCCGTCGCCCTTGCGCACCACGTGCGCGTCCCAGACTTTCTCGGCCAGTGTCTTAGCCACGGCCTGCTCCCTTCACTGCGGTCTACGTGCTTGCCAGCTTGCTGTCTCCACTGAATCAGCACTCCCGCGTAATACGCCAGCGTGTTGGCTTGCATCTCAGATAATGAGACGGCAATATCATTACATGGACAATTCTAGTGGAGTCGGTGTCATCGATAAAGCGGCCCATGTGCTTGACGCACTTGAGGCCGGCCCCACCACCCTGGCGCAGCTTGTTGCAGCCACGGGGCTGGCGAGGCCCACCGTGCACCGGCTGGCACTGGCGCTGGTCCATCACCGGCTGGTCAGCCGCGACATCCAGGGCCGCTTTGTCCTGGGCAGCCGTCTCGTGGAGCTCGCCTCCGCCGCCGGTGAGGACCGCCTGATCGCCTCCGCCGGTCCCGTCCTGATGCAGCTCCGCGATGCCACCGGGGAAAGCGCCCAGATCTTCCGCCGGCAGGGCGACTGGCGCGTGTGCGTCGCCTCCGCGGAGCGGCCCATCGGCCTGCGCGACACCATTCCCGTCGGCACCCAATTGTCCATGAAGGCCGGCTCCGCCGCCCAGGTGCTGCTCGCGTGGGAGGACCACGACCGTCTCCTGGAGGGCCTGCAGGCCGCCCGCTTTACCCCCACGGTCCTGGCCGGGGTACGACGCCGGGGCTGGGGCCAGAGCCTCGGCGAACGGGAGCCGGGGGTCGCCTCCGTTTCGGCCCCCGTACGCGGCCCGTCCGGCCGGGTGATCGCCGCGGTGTCGATCTCCGGGCCGATCGAACGCCTCACCCGCCAGCCCGGCCGGCTGCACGCCGAAGTGGTGTGCAACGCCGCCCGTGTACTGACCGAGGCGCTGCGCAAGACCAACGACTGACGGCATAGGCTGTCCGCATGAGCAGCTATGCGGTGTTCCTGCGCGGGGTCAATGTCGGCGGCATCACCATCAGGATGGCCGACCTGAAGGAAGCCCTGAAGTCCCGTCCGTTTACCGGCGTGAAGACGCTCCTGGCCAGCGGAAACGTTGTGCTTTCGAGCGAGCTGCCGCCCGCCGGCGTCAAGGAGCAATTCGAAGCCTGCCTGCGGGAAACCTTCGGCTATGACGCCTGGGTGGTGGTGCTGGGCGCGGCCCGGGTGGCCGAACTTGTGGCGGCCTGCCCCTACCCCGCGGACGACACCTCCACCCACACCTACCTCACCCTCGGCTCGGACGCCGAAATACTGGCGGAGCTCTACGCGGCCGGTTCCGCGTTGGACGGCACTGAGCTGACCCGGCTCGGCCCGGAAGCCCTGGCCTGGCTGGCGCCGGCCGGCGGCACGCTGGACAGCCCGTTCAGCAAGCTATCCTCGAAACCCAAGTACAAGGCGTCCACCACCACCCGCAACCTGCGCACCATGATCAAGGTCCGGGACATTGCGGCACTGTTATAGGCGCAGCAGCCTTTTGTAGCGGAAAGCTGCAGCCGTACGGTGCCGCCGCCGCTGGGTCGGTCAGCGGGCCGCTTGGAGCGCCTTATTAAAGGACGCCAGCCGGCTGACCTCCAGCGCCACCGGCTCCACCACATAATCCTCCGCCACGGCCGCGACGGACCCCTTGAGCCGTTTCCGGGCCGCCGCGCCGCGTGCCCGGGCGGCGGCGCCCGCGATGAACTTCGCCAGGGCGGCCAGCACAATCCCCAGCAGCGCCCCGCCGGCAATCATGACGGTCGGCACCGGCCAGCCCTCCACCAGCGGAACGTCCGGCACGGGAAGCTGCAGATAGCCCAGCGCGGCAAGCACGCCCAGCCAGGCGAAACCGCCAAGGGCCGTCAGCAGGGCAAGCCACTGGACGATGTTGAACGGCGTCCACCACCAGGAGGTGCCGCCCGCCTTCAGCTCGGTGGACGCGATGGCCTGGTCCAAGGCATCCGGAAGCTGCTCGCGGCCTTCGCGGGCGGCGCCGCGGATGACGGCCCTCCAGGGCCCCGGGGCGCCGTCGGACGCGGCGTCGGCAAACTCCCGGACGGCGGCATCCGTGCGGGCCCGCTCCGGTGCGCCGGCCGACGGCAGGGAAGTGCGGTTCACTTCGGGGCTGCCCTCCCGGCGCAGGTTGAGGCGCCGCAGCGGATCGGGCCGGAAGCGGACCAGCCAGCGCGTCACCGGCCATCCGGTACGGCGGGTCGCCTCCAGCCGGTACGACCGGACCACCGCGTCCACCACCACCGGTACGTTGGCGGCGACCGCCAGCTCCTCCGCCAGCCGGGCCTTCGACGCCGCGCTGACCCCGGCCGCCCCGCCGCTGCCGGATGCCTCGGCCAGCCTGGCTGAGGCCGCCGTGACGTCCGCGCCCAGTCGCTGGGACTGGGCCTGCCGTTGCGTGGCCACCTGGCGTATGGAGGCGCGGACCTTGTCCACGCCGGTCCCTGCGACGGCGGAGGCGCCAATGACCTGCACCTTGCCCAGCCCGTCCCGGGCCAGGATGGACTTGAGTGACTCCAGGACCGGGGGAAGGTCCCGCTCCGGGAGCCGGTCGATCTGGTTCAGCACCACCAGGGTGACGGCGCCGTGGGAGGCCAGCGGGGTGAGGAAGTCGTTGTGGACCGCGGCGTCGGCGTATTTCTGCGGATCGAGCACCCAGACCAGGACGTCCACCAGCCCCACCATCCGCTCCACGATCTGGCGGTTGGGGGCGCGGGTGGAGTCGAAGTCGGGCAGGTCCAGCAGGATCAGGCCCGTGCCTTCGTCGGCGAAACCGGGCACGGCCGCGGCATGGTGCCGGTTCCGGACGTCCAGCCAGTCCAGCAGCGGCTCGCTGCCCTCGGCGCCCCAGATGCCGGCGAGCGGCTCGGAGGTGGTGGGCCGCCGGGCGGCCGCCGTCGCGATTTCCTCGCCGCTGACGGCGTTGAAGAGGGAAGATTTTCCGCTGCCGGTGGCCCCGAAGAAGCCCACGACGGTGTGGTCGCCGGAGAGGGACCGCCGGGAACTGGCCCGGTCCAGCACCTGGAGCACCCCGTCCAGGACATCGTCCGGCAGCGCCCCCGCGGCCAGCTCGCGTGCCTCGTTCAGGGCCTCTAACCGGCGGTCCAGCTTGGAAGCCTGCGCCGCGGCGCCGTGGCGGCTCATGCGGAGGCCGCCAGCCGGCGCAGCGCCGCGGCATGGCCGGAGAGCACCGCCGGGGCGACCCCTCCGGAGAGCTCAAGCCGGGCCAGGAAGCGTTCCTGCTCCTCTTCGAGCAGCCGCTGGCAGCGGGTGTGGAGCTCCTCGCGGGCGGTCTTGGCAAGCCGGCGGACGGCGTCCTCACCGAACACCGCTTCCAGCAGCCGCTGCCCGACGACTGCGGTGCCGCCGGCGACGCCGACCTCCAGACCCGTCAGGCCGGCCGTCATGGAGAACACCACGATCATCAGGGCGGCACCAAGGCCGTTGACGCCGAAGGACAGCCAGCGCGCCTGCGTGCGCTTGCCCTGGCCCTCGGTCCGGATCAGCTCCATGAGGCTCCCCTGCCAGGCCCGGATCTCGGCCGCGGCCTTCTCGGCGAAGCCGTCGGAGGTCCCGGAGAGGTCGTCGCTGCCCAGCAGGTGGCGGCCGGCCGGATCGGAACGCCAGCGCCGGTCCGTGTCTTCGGCCGCGTTGGCGGCCTCATCGATGATGACGGCCTGCAGGCCCGTCTCGATCGCCGTCTCCACCCGCACCGCCGGCTCCGGTTCGCCGCGGAAGAAGGCACCCAGCCGGTCCCGGAACCGGCCGATGTTCTGCTCCATCGCCCGGAAGAACTCACCGGTGCCCACGAAGTCCTGCCAGCGGGCCAGGACCTCGCCCCGCAGCAAGGCGCCGTCACGGGTGGCCTCAAGGATACGTGCCACCGCGTCCCGGTAGGCGTCCCGGGCGTCGCCGGCCAGGGCCTCGGCAGCGCGTTCCTGCTCTCCGGCGGCCTGCGCCACCGCCTCGACACGGCTCCCCAGCGCCTTGACGGTCCCATTGAGCGTCCGCCGGGCAATGTCCGCCCGCCCGGCGGCGTCGGCGGCAAGGTCTCGCACCCAGAGACGCAACGGCTCCACGGCTGCGGGCGGAAGCATCCCCATCCCGTCCAAGGCCGCCTCGGGGACAACAAAGAGTTGTGCCCCGCCCAGGCCTTCCCGGCTGAGCATGGACTGCAGATCGGCGCTGACCTCGGTCTCGGCGGCCGGCGGGACCCGGTCCAGCACCACGGCCACCATGATGTCCCGGGAAGCGGCGTCCAGCAGCAGTCGCCAGGGGACGGCGTCGGCATAGCGGTTGGCGGTGGTGACGAACACCCACAAGTCGGCGGCCGCCAGCAGCTGCCCGGCGAGCTGGCGGTTGTCGGCGGACACCGAGTCGACGTCGGGGGCGTCCAGCAGGGCAATCCCCTGCGGCACGGCCGGATCGGCCACCAGCACCAGCGACGTGATCGCTGCGGCGTCCGGGGTGGGACCGGCCTGGCTGGCAGGCAGCGGTTGATGGTTCACCGTGCCGCGGATCCGGCTCAGGCCGGGCAGTACCCGCTGGTCCTCGAACCACCGGGCGTCGGCGGGGTGGTGCAGCAGGATGGGCTGGCGCGTGGTAGGCCGGATGGCCCCGGCACGGGTGACGGCGTGCCCCACGAGGCCGTTGACCAGGGTCGATTTCCCGGCGCCGGTGGATCCGCCCACGACGGCGAGGAGCGGTGCGTCCAGGCTCCGGTAGCGGGGCAGGATGTAGTCCTCCAGCTGGGCCAGGGCGTTGCGGATGTCCAGCCGCGCCTCGTCCGAGCCGGGCAGGGCCAACGGGAGCGAGGCGGTCGCAAGGTCGCGCTGGACGGCTTCCAGCAGGTCAACGGCCTGGCCGTGGTTTTCTTCGAAGCTCACCGCTTCATCATGCCATTTCATGGGGGCGCCATTCGCCCGGGAGGGCAACGGGACCTCGCCTGCCGGGCGGCGGGGTCCTTTTGCAGCCGCGGGGAGGCCGGAGTGCCGCCGCCGGATGAGCCGTCACTGTCAGCTGATGGTGAGGGTTGATGCGACGCTGGGAACGCCTTTGGAGTCCATGGCGAAGAGCAGATAGGTGCCCGGCACCAGGACGCCGCGATCAGCGGGTAGTTTCAGCGTTGCGGTATTGCCGGACACCGCGGTTGCCGTGACCGGGATCCGCCGCTGGTCTGTGTTGACGGTGTGGGTGACGGTCCCCATCCGCATCAGGGAGAACTTGCTGACGGGCGCCGCGGTGGTCACCGCAATCGTGTTGCCTGCCGATGCGGTGGCCGGTGCTGTCACGATCGTCGGCCGGGAGCGTTCGCTGCCGTCGTCGTTCAGGAGGTAGGGCGGTGTGAAAATCTCGCCGTCCAGATGATTGGTGGTGCAGTTGCCGCAGAGCCCGCCGCCGCCGACGAAAATCCGGGCATCAGGGAGCAGCAGTGCGACGCTGTGGTAGGTCCGGGGAATGGCCATAGGGGCCAGGGTGGTCCACTCCCCCGTGGCCGGGTTCCAGATTTCCGGGGACATCCTGGCGTCGGTATCGCTGAACGGAACCGGAATGGGCTGACCGCCGGCGACGAAAACCTGCCCGTCGGGCAGAGCGACACCGCTCGCGAAGGACCGGCTGACGGCCATGTCGCCGGTCCGTTCAGCGGTGACCCCGTTGTTGATGTCGATGGTGTAGGCGCGGTCCGTGGCAGGGGTGTCGTCGTAGGCCGGTGCCCCGCCCGCGGTGAGGATCTTTCCGATGTCGTACATCACGGCGTTGCCGTTCATGGCGTCGGCGCTGTCCGAGCGGTTCCCGGCCGAGGTGATGCTGCCGTTGCCGGTGGTGGAGATCCAGTTCATCTGGCGGCTGGGCCCGGCCTGGAACACCCGGCCGCCGGAGGCGGCGAACAGCCAGGTGTGGTTGTCGGCCCGGTACGGGCCGCGGGGATCGGCTGTCATGGTGCTGTCTACCGGCACGTCCGTCAGGAGGCGCCAGCCGCCCTCCGCGGACCAGACTTCGCCGTGTTTGCTGCTCGAACCGCCGGACCAGGACCCGCCGATGGTGAAGACCTCACCGGTGGAGGTGGTCACGTTGCTCTGGTAGCCGCGGGGGATCATCATGTCCGGCCCGGCGGACCACGCGTTCGTCGCGGGGTTGTAGAGGGTGGTTTTTGAGCTGTTGCTGCCGCCGCTGATCAGGATCTTCCCGTCCGGCAGCATCGAGGTCCCGGGGCAGAACATGTCATGACCGGTGTTGACCACCTGGGCCGGGCTCACAACACCGGTGGACAGGTTCAGGATGGACGCCTGGGTGTAGCCCCTGCTGCCGCCAAAAGCGGTGGGCGAATAAGCGGACCACGTCAGCATCCGGTTGCCGGGCAATAGCGCCGCTGCGGCCGGGACCAGCGGGAAGTTGATCGTCGGGCTCCAGGATCCCAGCGACGGGCCAAGGAGGTTGATCTCCGCGGCGCTGCTCCACGGGCCACGGTTGCCGGCCTCGGTGGTGGCGGTCAGTCGGACGTAGCGGGCGCTGACCGCAGTAAAGTTGACCGTCTTCTCCGCAGCGGTGTCCGGCCAGGTGCCGCTCGCGGCGTCGCTCCACGTGGTGCCGTCGTCGCTGACCGCGATCTCGAAGCGGCCGACCCGCCCGTTGGTGCCGTCCGAGCGCGAGAGGTAGCGGAGCCCCGCGAGGGTTCGCGCCGCCTTGGTGTCGATGGTGATGGTGTGCGGCAGCGGCACTGCCGGCGCCGGCGACCATCTGCTGTGCCAGATGGTGGCGGCACTGCCGTCGAGCACATTGCCGGCCTGGCCGTTCACGCGGGCGGTCTCGGCGTCGCTGGCCGTGGCGGTCCACCCTGCGCGGGGCAGTGCGCCCGACGCCGAGACCGTTTGCCCGGCCAGCAGGTTGATCTCGGCGGCGCTGCTCCAGGGGCCGCGGTTGCCCGCCTCGGAGCTCGCAGTGAGCCGGACGTAGCGTGCGGTCACGGCTGTGAAGGACACCGTCTTTTCCGCACTGGTGTCCGGCCAGGTGCCGCTGGCGACGTCGCTCCAGCTGGCGCCGTCGGCGCTGACCCTGATCGAGTAGTTGCCGACGCGCCCGTTCACGCCATCCGATCGCCCGAGGTAGCGGAGCCCCGCAATGCTTCGGGTGGCCTTGGTGTCGATGGTGATGGTGTGCGGCAGCGGTGCCGCCGGCGCCGGTGTCCACCGGCTGTGCCAGATAGTGGCCGTACTGCCGTCGAGCACGTTGCCGGCCCGGCCGTTCATGCGGGACGTCTCGGCGTCGCTGGCCGTGGCCGTCCACCCGGCGCGTGGCAGCACCCCCGATAGGGATGCCGTCTGCCCGGCGAGCAGGTTGATCTCGGCGGCGCTGCTCCAGGGTCCGCGGTTGCCGGCCTCGGACCGCGCGGTCAGCCGGACGTAACGGGCGTTCACCGCGGTGAAGGACACCGTTTTCTCGGAGGCGGTGTCCGGCATGGTTCCTGTTGAGACGATGGTCCAGGCAGTGCCGTTGGTGCTCACCCGGATTTCGAAGGTCCCCACGCGGCCGTTGGCGCCGTCGGTCCGCGGGAGAAGACGGAATCCCCCGATGCTGCGGGTGGCTTTGGTGTCGATCGTGATGCTGTGCGGCAGCGGTGCGGCCGGCGCCGGGGACCACCGGCTGTGCCACATCGTCGACGATTTACCGTCCAGCACGTTGCTGGCCCGGCCGTTGACGCGGGAGGTCTCGGCGTCGCTGGCCGTGGCCGTCCACCCGGTCCGCGATAAAAGAACGGGAACGGCCTCCGTCGCCGCGGCGGGCTTCGCGGCGTTATGAATGTGCGGTCCCACCAATGACGAGGATCCCTGCCCGGAGCTATGCGCGTGCAGGCCGGCCGAGCCAAACGATTTGGGCAGGGCCACCGCTCCATATCCTGCGATCAACAAGGACCCCACCAGGAAAGCCACCCACCGACGGGCCCGAAGGCGCCGCACCGCGGCCGGCACACGCCCAGCGGCTCTCCGCCTCGCGTGGAATCTGATCGCCGTGCCCGTAAACCGATGCATCTGCGCCCCCCTCGTGGCACGACCCGTCGTAACAGGACTGACACTAGGCAGGAGGACTTGTGAAAACCTTGGGTGACCAGCAGGAATACTCGCGGTGCGCGAGCGGCGCAGCGTCCGGCGGGCGAACGACGGGACAGGGTCGACCTGGACAAGGATCGGGGCGCAACGCAAAACGGCCCCGGGCTAATGCCCGGGACCGTTCTATCTGTGACCCCAGCGGGATTCGAACCCGCGTTACCGCCGTGAGAGGGCAGCGTACTAGGCCGCTATACGATGGGGCCGCGTACTATCCAGAACGACATTTCTGCCATTCGCGCTAAGCGATTGTTTCATACACTCAGCAAGTGTTTCAAATCGGCGAACCGTTCTAAAACCCCTGATCAGCCGCGGAAATCCACGGAATTATCAGAGCTGGGATACCAGGACTCGAACCTAGAATGACGGTACCAGAAACCGTAGTGTTGCCAATTACACCATATCCCAATGGAACTTTCGGGCCGGATCCTTGGGTCTAAACCCTCGCTCCCGGCGCCTCAGCACGAGTAATTACTTTACCCGAGAGTTTTCGTCTGCACAAATCGGCGGGGCAGTTGCCGGGGCCGCCGTCCCCCGGCCGCCGCAAGAGCCCCCTTGTCGGCCGAAACCCTTGCCAATCCGCAGCTGACAAGTTTGCGCTCGGGCAATTGCCAATGAGTGACCGCCTCTCCCCACTCCACCGCGGGCAACTCAACGGACATTTTCCGATGTTAGCTGCATCACGGCCGGGGCGCGTCGTGAGGCTGTTATCAAAGATGGCTCCGCCCGGCGGAGGAAAGGCGCCAGCCGGGCTCCACCGGGGCGGCCCAACCGGACGAAGGGGCCGGCAGACACCGGCGTGGTTCTCGGCATCGAATAGCTGGCCGGCGGCACAGCAAAGATCCGGACCGGCATGGACGGCGTTCCAGGCAATCCCGCCCGCCCAGGACTCATCAAAGCCGCCGCAGAGATGACGCCTGGGACTGGACCGGCGCGTCCCTGGTACTGCGGAACCGCCCCTGCGCTACCGAACAAGCGCGAGCACAGACCGAACCGGCGGCTAGTACGCCGTCGCCGTGAGATCCAGGGACGTCACTTTCGGCATGGTGAGTTTCAGGATTGTCAGGGCCTGACCGTCCGTGGTGGTCCCCGGTGCCGGTACCGCGGACAGGACTGATCCCGCCGGGACCCCGGTCAGTCGGATGGTGATTGCCTGCCCGTCGCGGCGGAGCACGGCTCGGTCGGTTCCCAGGCTGACCGTCGCGTCGGTGACCCATTGCCACGTCATGTTCTTTGCGACACTGAATCGAATCACGTCTTTGACGATCATGCTGGTGCTGCCGTGGGTCACGGTGCGGGTCGCGGTTGACGCGCCTGGCAGCGCCTGCCGCAAGTCCACAGACGCTGCGCTGGACGAGATTCTGCGGACCGGGGCCGCCGCCGTGGTGGGCTGGTTCACGCCCGTGTAGGCCAACGTGGAGTGCGCCGAGGTGCCGGGGTTCCAGTAGGTGAAGCGCTGCAGCGCGGAATAGTACCCGGGGGCACCCGACGGCATGGGGCCCGGGTCGACGGACCACTGGACGCCCCTGCGGTAAAAGGAGACCGCGCCCAGATCCAAATGAGCATGTGGCAGGACGTTGGAGCCGCCCTTCAGCGTGGCGGTACCCGCAGGAATGTGCAGGGCAGCCAGACCTGTCTGCGGGTACACCGTGGATGTCTTGGACGGGAGCGTCCCGGGGGCGATTCGCCACCACATCAGGTACGCGTCCGGCTTCTGCGCAAAACGTCCGGCAACCCATGCAGCGACACTGGCGTCACCTCGAACTTTGGCGTCCCACGCTGGCATCAGACCGCTCAGCTCGTTTGGCTCGGCATCAGCAAACGCACTGGGCCGGCCGTCCGGGCCCGTGCTGTTCATTGCATAGTCAGAGACCTTCTCCAGCGATGGCATCGCCACGGGCGGGGTCGGGTAGGCGTTGGGCAGCGTCGCATACAGGACTGCGATCGCCCGGCTCTGGTAGGTCCAGTATCCCGGCCCCTCCTGCGTGCCGCCGTCCGCGGTGATCATCTGCAACGCCGGCTGGATTGACTTCAACGATTCCTGGGCCAGGGCTGCAGCCATGGCCGGCGATCCTTTCAGGAACACAGCCGTCGCGGTGAAGTTTGCGGCGTTGTGGATGGCCGCCAGGTTCGTGGGACCCTTCAGCCATGGTTCCCGGTCCTCGAGCAGGCACGTCTGCGGGCCAAGCCACCTGATCAGTACAGTCTCATCTAGGCCTTTCAACTTCACCCAGTCAGCAGCACTGGATGCCGCCAGTAGCAGGTGGGATGACGCTAGCGTATTCATGCCCTCCGGGCCTGCCAACAGAATGCGCTGTGTATCCTCCGTCAGCACGTCGCGCGCGTTGGAATCGCTTCCAGACAACCATCCGTACCCCAGCCGCGGTGTGCGGACAACGTAAGCGGTCCGTAACTCCGCCAGACTCTTCGGCAAGCTCGCCTCGCTCACTGCCGCGCGAAGGAGCTGCCGATGCACCGCTCCGGTGGCGGTGTCCGCGGCTATGCCGGCCGCAGAATCGAGAAGTATTTTCCGGTTCGTGGCAACACCGGGCCCGTCGCTTGGCAGCATCGGCCTGAAAGCGGATGACGCCGCCGGCAACGCACAGCCCCCCGGGAACCCGACCCAGCCGGAGGCTACCGGGATGCTGCCCGAGCCCTGCTCCAGGACCGTGCGGTACCTCGGCGCAATCAACGCCGGCGCAGCCACGGCTTGTCCCAGCACCCCCAGCTGACGGACTGCGTCCGCCGACAGCTGTGTGCTGTACGCCGCGGCCCGCGTCTTTATGGCCTGATACGCCGCGGACGTAATGCGTCCCGCCAGCGAATCCGCCAGTGCCGCGGTCGCGATCTTCTGGTGGCCGGAGCGCAAATTCTTCAACTCCACCAGTTGCTGTCCGCTCTTCTTCACTGTGGCCGCGCGTATCACTTCCGCCTTCATTCGGACGGCCACCGCGTCCATGGCGGCCTGAGTGTTCGCGACCGTCAGCGCATCCCCGACAGTCTTAATTTTCGCTAAACCCGACGCGATGGCGTCCTTAACCGCCACCCCGTTGGGCCGGGCCAGTAATGGGATGTAGGCCCGGGAATCCACGTAGTTCTGCGCCGCAGCGTAGGATGCCTGCCGCAAGGTGGCCCGCTGTTCACTCAGTGTTACTGCGTATGCGGGCGGTGCCTGGAGCACCGCCATACACATCGCCAGCGCTAGACAGGACGCAAGTCCGGTGGCCAAACCACCGCCGGCACGAAATCGGCGCGAGTTTCGGGGAGTTCGTGAACGCCTTGCAAACTCCGTGCTCGATCCGTGAATCTGCGTTTCCTGCTGGTACATCGCTGCCCCCGAACACTCGGTGCGGTCCACGGGCCAACCGATGGTCGACCCCTGGTGGGATTTCGCTGGTGTTCGGGCTAATCAGGGCGCGACTAATAGAACTAGACAGATCGAAAAGGCCGTCCATCTCGCAATTGATAGAAAGTCGCTCGTGTATGAGTCCCGCAGCCCAGACATTAGCTGCGAACACCTGCATTTACTGCTGCCCTAGGAGCACCCAGACTATGAACTAACGAAGGACTTCACACGAGTGCTTATTACCCGAAAATGTTCGAGAGATTTAGGTATTTTCATCAGTGCTACTCGCTTCAGGCATTGGAGTACCTACCAGGCGCCTGCCGACCGTGGCCGACCGCCTTGGACCTCTGCACTGTGAAGGTCGGATGGAGAATCTGCTCCCCCGCAGCGGAAGGCTTGGTAATAGAATCCCGGAGTCAGTCCAATTCACCTTTGCACCTCACACGTGGAATTCACGGGGTTTGTAGTCGCTGTGACCCTAATGCGGCAAAGAGAAACCCCGCCATCATGTTTGTTGGCGGGGTTTCTCTCTTTAAGGTTTGGGCCGGGCTCCTCCGGCTTTAGGCCAGCAGCTCCAGCAGCGAACCGATCTCGCGGCCGGTGAAGCCCGGGGCCGGCTCCCCGGCTCGGTTCAGCCAGACGCCCAGAAGGCCGGCCGCCGTCGAGCCGTCAGCATCGAGGAGGCGGTTGTCCCCCACGTAGAGTGTTTCGCCGGCGCCGGTGCCGAGCCGGCGGACGCCCTCCAGGTAGATGGCCGGATCCGGCTTCGCCGCGCCTACCGTGTCCGTGCCCACCAGCACGCTGATGCGCGCTAGGCCGGCAGCGTCCAGTTTGACCCGCTGGTAGTCGTGGACGTTGTTGCTTACGGCGCCGTACGGGATACCGGCGGCATCGAGCGCGTCCAGGATCGGGGTGACGTCGTCGAAGGCGCGGATGTAGCCGTGCTGCCGGCTGGCGTAGGAACTGACCCAGTGCTGGGCCTGCTCCCCCTCCTCCAGCTCCACCCCGAAGTGCCCCAGGGCGGCCCGGCCGCGGAGCAGGCGCTGTTCGTTGAAGGTCAGCTCCCCGGCCAGGTAACGGTCATAGAAGTGGGTGGTCTCGCGGGTGAAGATCCGCCCGAACTTCTCCCACCCGGCCTGGTCCAGGCCGGGCAGGAGGTGTTCGCTGACGTCGCGCAGGGCCGACGTCATGGAGAACTCGAGGTCCACCAGGGTGTCGTCGATGTCGAACAGCACCCCGCGGATGCCGCCCAGGCCCGCTCGCAAAGCCATCCGATTTGTCCTTACGTTAATTGACGGTCAGCAGATCCCTGGCAGGAACGGATGAAGGTCGGAGTCCGAGCGCCCTGAAGGTCCATCCCGCGCTCTCCCACTCATCTTTGTCGAGTACGTTTCGTCCATCAACAATTTGTTGGGTGTTTACCAGGGCTTGAATCTCCTGAGGGCGCATGTCGCAAAACTCCTGCCATTCCGTGAGTACCAAGACAACGTCCGCCCCCGACACGGCTTCCGAAAGTGTCGGGCAGTAGTTCAAACGGGGGAACCGCTTGGCCGAATTATCGTTCGCCTTAGGGTCGTAGACGCTCACCTCGGCTCCTCCGTTGAACAACCGAGCCGCCACGTCAAGCGCAGGTGAATCCCGGACATCATCGCTGTTCGGTTTGAAGGCAGTTCCCAACACAGCCACGCGCTTACCTTCGAGACCGTCCAGAAGTTCCTCTGCAAGGTAGACCACGCGGTCTCGCCTCCGGAGATTGATCTCATCGATTTCGCCCAGGAAGCGCATGGTCCGGTCAAGGCCCAACTCGCTCACTCGTGCTTGGAGGGCCCGGATATCCTTCGGGAGGCAGCCGCCTCCGAATCCTACCCCGGAGTTCAGGAATCGGCGTCCGATCCGATTGTCGAGGCCGATGGCATCCGCTAAAGTCCGGATGTCGCCTCCGACAGTTTCCGTCACTTCTGCGAATGCGTTGATGAAGGAGATCTTTGTAGCTAGAAAGGCGTTGGCTGCCACCTTCACCAGTTCAGCGGTTTCAAAGTCCGTTGCAATGTACGGAGTCTCCCGAGCGAGAGCTTCTGCATAGACTTCCCGGAGCACCGCGTGGGCCCTCGGTGAGTCAGTGCCGACCACGAGACGGTCCGGCCGCAAGGTATCTTGAACAGCAAATCCCTCGCGCAGAAACTCCGGATTCCACGCAAACTCAATCTCGATATCTTCACGCTTCGCCTCGGCGATGACGGATTTGAGTCTGCGGGCCGAGCCCACCGGAACGGTGGATTTGCCTACAATCAGAGCGTCCCGGGTTATGGCCCCCGCCAGTGACGAAATCGCACCATCGACGTATGTCATATCTGCCGCATCCTCGCCGGCGCGTTGCGGTGTCCCGACTGCGATGAAGTGGACGTCACCGAAGGCGCCTGCTTCTTCAATCGATGTCGTAAAGCGCAACCTGCCGGAGCCTATGTGCTTTAGCAGAAGCTCAGGCAACCCGGGCTCGTGAAACGGCAATTCGCCCCGACTCAACGAGTCGATCTTCTTGGGATCGACGTCAACGCCCAGTACTTCAAAACCCAGTTCGGCCATAGCGGCCGCATGAGTCGCACCTAGATATCCGGTGCCAATAACTGTAAGCCGCTTCCCCATGGTGAATCTCTTCCTTGTAGTGAACTCAGTGTATTTTGGGGGTACAGATGGTTCCGCAAGCCGCCCAAACCCGAGTCATACTCGGATTACTTATGTTTAGTTGCGTGTTGTGGCCTCGCCTGCAAGTTTAGGCCCAGCAAGTAGCTCTAAGACCGGGCAACTTCCAAGCCCAAGCGTGCTGTGCCCAGGAGATATACCAAGTCTTTCCACTCGCGGCTATCCTGATCAAAGTCGCCGGGGACCCTGATCGAATCGGCATCCAGATCCTCCGCAAAAAGAACTGCGGCGGCCAGATACGGCCGAATGCTGGAAACACAGCCCTCTCGACCATCGGAGTGTAGCCAGGCGTTCGACGACACGGTCAAACCGCGGAGGGTTCGTAGCGAACCTGCAGCTTGATCGGATCGCTCAAGTCGGAGGTACGTCGTGTCAACTCCAGCAGTGTCGTCTTTGGGCGTCGCCTCAATGCCGGTCCATGAAAGCTCCAATGGGCGGGATCCGCTGGGCAGGGCTTTCGGATAGTACTCCACTGGAGAAAAGACGACAGGCACAGGGTTCGATATAGACCGCATCGCAGTGTCGACGGCAGGTGAGAACTTATGTGGCATGTGCACTAGGCCGCCCATAGTCGAGTTGAATACTAAGAAAGCAGCGACTGCCTCCCGATCTGGATGTCGCGTCTTAGGACCTGCATCAAACCAGAAGGACTTAAACCGAGGTTCGCCGTCGTAGTCGTCGGCCGCTACATTAAACCCCGTGTGTCCAACGTACTCACCGTTCCATTTGATTATCACAATGACGCTCCAAAAAGTCGGCGCGAAATGTTGAGCTCATTTAGAAGCGAAGCAGGTTCGATTGCGTCACCCAGCAGTTCCATTTCCGTCCAGTCATTTTCTATCTGCGCTTTGAATGCCTCCACACTATTAGTGAAACGCAAAAATAAGACCGTCTCCTTCAAGTCCCCGCAAGTGAAACTACGAGTCCAGCCAATGCCTGAAACTTTCCGGTCAGGCGCGATTCTCCGGACCAGGCCGAACGACGAATAGTCCTCGTCGCCTGCTTGCTCGACAAAATCGCGGAAGGCTTGACGGACCGCAGCTTCCGTAATAGCTGCGCGATCATTGGGAACCGACTCTTCCATCCCCTCGTCTGAACCTATAAGTTCGCCCGAGACTTCAAATTCCACCCCTGCCCGCCGAAGCAGCGCCAAGTCCCTCATTGAGGCACCGACTATGGCACCTGAATACCGCACAACGCTATCTTCATCTTGGCGTTCCACAACGAAATGCGCACAACGTTCCAGTAGACGCCGCCTGACCTCGTGGGGTAGGCATTCCAAAGAACCTCGAAATACTGCGATTCTCTGCACCAGCGAATCCGGGAGGAAAGGTACCAATGTGTCCAAGTTCTTCCCGAGCCTGATTGGGACATAGTCCTTGGGTCCCCGTTCGGCGCCCAACTTATCCACACCCCATTTTGTAGTGATATACGAGAACAGTTGCCTGGTCTGACGAGCGGAGGTCTTCTGGACCGATTCGTCGCTCACCGTGATCTGGCCATCGTGAACCCGCCGCAGCATCATGATTTCACCTGAGTGTTTCATGGCAACGCCTGAACGGACCATGCGAAGCGCTAGGTTGTTATCCACGCCGCTGGACAAAGACTCGTCATACCTAAGCCGACGAATAATATCTGTTTCGACAAGCCAAGTGCCATGACCAGGTGCGCCTCCGGAGTCAATTATCGTCCCGTCGTTGAGAATTTTTGAGGCAAATAGCTTCATCTCACCGGTAGAATCGTCAAAGTTCACGAAAGACCCGAAGGAACCATGCGTTCCAGCGGCAATGTGTTCAAAGTGCTTCTCTAGGCGCCACGGAGTCATAAGGTCATCATCATCATGGACCGCCGTATAGTATCCGCGCGCCTCATCGGCGGCGCGATTACGCGCCGCGGCTATACCGGCATTCTCTTGGAAAAAGTATCTGATGCGACGATCATCGAAACTCTCAACAATTTGCCGCGTGTTATCTGTTGAGCCGTCGTCCACCACAACTATCTCAAAATCTTGCAGCGTCTGGCAGAGTACGGAACTAATACTTTCGGCCAAAAAGTTCGCTCGGTTGAAGGTCGAAATAGCGACTGTTACAAGGGGCCCGGCGTCCGCGGGTCGATGCGCCCAGATTGGCGTATTCCGGACAAATGTTTTGTCGGTGTAGACAATTTTCTTGTTGAACTCGATAGCGTTCGTAGCGGCAACAGACTTCGAGTGAGTCTCCCTCGTCGGCGCATGCCACATGTGGTACATGCGTACGCGCTCATCATCTACCCATAGAAGTCGCTGCCCGGCACGCTTCGCGCGCGTAGCAAAATCGATGTCCTCTCCGCCATAGGTATGCATGCGTTCGTCTAAACCGCGGATGCGCATGAAGACCTCGCGAGGCACCGCCATCATGCCTCCCATGCCCCAGCGGGGTCGGAGTCTGGAAACACGTTCGAAAGTGTCCCACTGGTAACCGACACGGTCTATCTCGGCATCCGTCCATTGCTCGGGCAGATCCCTGCACTGAAGCAATAGGCACAGCGAGGGGTCGTCCAGAATCCAAGATCCGATGGTCTCCATTGATTCCGGACTAAAGACCATATCAGCATCGGTTGAAACGAGCACGGAACCGGAGGAAACGGCAAAGCCTGCGTTGAGAGCCCGTGAACGGGACCACGTCCCATCGGTGGCTGTGTAGACATAGCGGGCGCCCAAGGACTCCATGAGCTCGCGCGTGTCTTCGAAACTGTGGGAGCCATAGTCGGAAACAATGACTTCACCGCGCAGGCCACCAAAAGATGCCTGGATGGAACGAACTGCCAGTTCCAGCCGAGCTAGACCCCAATTACTGAATCCGATCACGACTGACACGTCGATTGTCTCTTTGATCATCTGAACTTGTGTCCCCCACCGTTGAGAATTCTGTTTCGCGTCGATAAGCCTTTAGATGCGACGTCATAGGATTCCACGAATAGGGCACTGCCGCCGAACATGGCTTTCCCCACTGGCTCACGTCCCGGCCATGTAAGTAGTTCGAAGGAGACCTCTGTCGGCGCCTCAACAAACTCCAGGGTCAAAGGCTCGCTGTAGGCGTCGTCGGGTGTGCCCGGATAGTAAGCGAACATTTCCCCGAGGATGGTTGAATAGTACACACCCTTGCAAGAGTCAGTGACGCTGTTGCCTTCCGCGTTCCAAGCCTTGACGACGATGGCTACGGACTTCTCCTCCACACCAGTCACGCTCTTCAGCGACAGGCTAACTTGCCTGATGCGTTCCGCGTCTGGCATGGAGATCTTCACTCTGTTTTCTTCAATGATGAGAATTTGACTCATCCCATCCACTCTCCCCTCGAGCCCCTGGGCGTCCAACGGCAAACCAGCTAACAGCTTAGCCGAGGCATCCATCTCACTAAGACACAGGCAGCACTTCAGCCCCGATATCGATCGAGTGAAGCGAGCTTGGAAGGCTGAACGTTCGAGGGGCGGCTTAGGTCAAACGTACCCGTAGTTCACCACGATACGGTTTCCAGCCGACTATCCTTCAAGGGCCGGTCCTTCTTCCGTGAAAGCTTTATCCGCTCATATCGTGAGCTTTGTCTCATTCTCAGGCAGTGGCTTGGCACCAGATTCATCGTGGTGTCGTTGATCCCGCGGAGCCCGGCGGGTCAATCTGCGTCTCGGATAATCTTGGTCGTTCGGCCGCACGCTGATTTCCGGCGGGCTGTCGAGATTGCGGTCTCGCCGAGGGCGTCGATTACCTCTTTAGGGCGGGATGCCACTCAGAAAGCAGTGCTGTGGTTTCCCGGAATTCGCTCCAGTCCTTCTCAGTGTAGGCGTCAATGCCTGCATTTAGACACTGAGCATAAACTCTCTGCTTGATGCTGGTCGGAAGCGCGGCATAAAACGTCGGGTTGAGCCGCTCATAGAAGTCAAGGCTGCGCCCGGCAACAAACTCCTTCACGTGGTCCGGAATTTTCCCAACAAGAGAACCGACGCCATCCGAGCCCAGTTTTTTCAAAACGTAGAGGGCCAGAAAGTCCGTCGCGAAACTTCTGCCGAACGCGAAGTGAGGCGTCTCGCGCGCAGGCAAATCCGGCACGCCGAGGTTCACCCCCATCAAGTCTTCGACGATTCGAAGCAGTAGAAATTTCCGAGTCAATTTTTCCGAGCCCGAATTCGCCAAGGACGTGAGACTTTCGCGGATCTTGGACGGGTAGTTTTCTGCAATCAGCATGATCGTCCCCACCTCCGTCAGTCCCAGGGCCGGGTTGACCTGATTGAGGCCAGCAGCCTTGAACCATGGTTGAGGACCACCTCCGAAGATGAGGTCTCGCTGGAAGTTCCAGGGCGAGGCCTCGAGGATGGCTCCGAAGCTCAACGTGCCGAGATCGAGGTAGTCGCGCAGCAGGATAGTTCCAATTCCCATGAATGACCAACTGTTCTCCGCAAACCCTTCGGCTCTGAAATTGGTTGCGATCGAGGCCGGCTTGAACTGCTGGTAGAACTCGCGTTCGCGTGCGAACCCGCCGCCAAAGTCCAGTGAGACTAGCTTGGTGTCCGCGGGCAGCAACGCCAAAGCGGCGAGGGAATCGAACCCTCCGCTGAAGTTCAATCCGTATGAGAGCCCGGTCGGCCGAGACATGTTCCCGCTTCTCAGAGGTGCTTTTACCGAGGCGCCAGTTAGTCCCTGAACCTGACTGGCTGCGTCAGCGGACATGGGAAGGTCGATCACGATCTCGTCGTACTTGCGGCCGGTAAGAGTCGCGATCGCAATCCCGACCAGATCATGATCGGGAAAGAACCGCTCCGGGAGAGCGAAAGTCAGGTGCGTCTCCTTCTCGTCGTCCCTTGCCGTAAACCCGAAAACGGCGGCGTCGTCCACTCCAAAGTCACTAAACTCTATTTTCATTTCCATCCCAAACTAGGCATAAAGAAGAAACCCTTTCCAGCCTGCAAGCACGCTGCCAAGGTATGCTCATGAATAAATGAATAGGCGATCAAACGTCGTCGGTTCCATGCGCTGAGGTCACGCGGAGCAGTTCGGCGGCGGACGCATCATCGACCGAATAGGGCACGTCTTTGAGAACGTGGACGGCCGCTTTGTAGTGGTGGAGCCGACCGACTTCCGGAGATAGGATTTCACCATATCCGGCACTGATCGCATGCACTGATTTAAACGGCAGCAACGAATCGTACTGGGCGATGGTCTTCACCCGATTCGCCCAGCCCTTTCCATGCGCCACGAGATCCTCCCGGGACCATCGCATCCTGTGTTGTTCTAGTACTGGGCGAGCCGGATCGTGGCCAGTGGTGTCAAAGTTGAAGTTTAGGAAATGTATCCGCGGCGCAGACGCATCCTCTGTAAGATCAGAAATTTTCTGCCCGCTTGGCAAAACGATGAACTCATCGACATCGATGAGCGCGAGCCACCCGACTTTCCGTAAAGCGTACTTGTTCAGTACTGCGGGGAAGTACAGGGCTTGGCGAAGGGATAGAGAGTCGATGATAGGGGCGTCCCAGTCTTTGAGGCTCTCTGCGTTTCGTTCCCTCCATGCCAACACCTCCTTGTACCTCTCGGCGGGCGTCAAGCCATCGTAGTAGGCATCGTGCGCCGGGCGAATGTCCACGGTAATCTTCGCCGGTCCGCCCCAGGACCTGAGCAACTGCTCGCTTTCGTCGTTGGGGTTGTCCAAGATGATGTGGAAATCGTCGAACCCCAGCAGGGAGTGGTAGTCCATCCACTCTCGCAGGCGAGTGGCATCGCCCCTGGACATGGTCACAATGGAATGAGGCAAAACGTACCCTTCGACGACGTGGATGTTGTGTCCCAAGACTAAGGGGAGCCCGCGATATTCAACGATTCCTGGCAGCCGGCTAATCATCGCCACAAGCGATCGGGTAGCCGAGGCCAAGGATCAATCTGCGTATCGCCGGTGAGACATCAGCGGTTCAGCTTCGCGATCCACTTTAAGGGATCGTGTTCGCCGTCCGTCCTCAGGACTTGGACGAACGCATATGGCTATCCCTTCCAGCGTCTGGTCCCTCGTATCAGCTGTCCGGTGCCAGCGATCGCCTGACGGAAAAATATTCCCTGAACGGTTTCAGAAATCCAAATCTCACCACAAATGCTGAGGCCCCTGTCCGACGCATGGCCGCAGTCCCATCCGATTCCTCGCAACCTTGTGGGAGCATATCGACCACAATGACCAGGCTTTCGAGTCGATTTTGGGCATCATGGCAATTTCGAAGTCTCCGTGGATGAGCCCTGCCTACGACCCGGCAGAGAGCAACTGTATGGTGCCATGCACCGACGCTCCGTCGCCAAGGTCCACGACCGCGGACGCGGCCGTGTCAATCGTGTCGGATGCCTCACCGAGAACGCCGATAATCAGCTTGCTCGTTGTCATAGTAGGGTCTGAAACAGCAAACCGAATCGTATCGCCGTCGCGCTTGAGAATTATGGAACATTGTGCGCTTAGGACCACCGGCGGAAGCCCAGTCCAACGATACTCGCCGCTGACGTAAACATTCGCAAGTATAGCGTTCATGTTGGCCACTGCGACCACCTGCGCGGAGGCGTCGTTCTGCAGGACAGTTGCCGTGGGCCTCTCTGCTTTGCTTCGCACTTGGGATCGGGATACCCCCGGGTAGATCAAATAAGCGTAGCGGCACTGCGGGTCGCCAGCGGCGTGCTTGATCTCGATCGTGACGCGGACCGATCCGGACATATCGGGTGAGTTCGACTCCGGTCGGGCTTGGGTCGCCGGCTGACTACTTAGTCGGAGGGCTGTCGGCTGGTCTAGGAAGACATAGCCGCCAACACCCTCAAGGTGCGTCCAAACGGCTGTCTGTTCGTGGCCGCCCGTGACGTCGCATTCACTTCCGTCCAGGAGTAACCGGGCCCCGTTCCCGGCGACGATCCGATTTTCAACAGTCGTATGGATGTCGGTTTCGCCACCGGTAATCTCCGACCCGAGACAGACAATGTAGTCATCAATGAAGAACCAGGATTTCCGCGCGGTGACGGACGACTGGAACCCGGCCAAGTCAAGGCCCAACGCGGCGAGCCGTCCGTTGTACACCGCGCCACCGGCCCAGGAAGTTGGCGGCGTCAGGGAGGCCCACGGGCCGCCTGCACCGTCGATTGGCAATTTCTCCTCCACCGTTGTTCCCGGATGTTGGCGTGGGTCGGTCGTCCGCCAATAGCCGGGTCCGTAGTGGAAGGCGTCACACGGAAGGTGTATCAGCAACATCCCGCTGCCGGTGTGGTACCCCCGTTCATTTTCTCCGTGTCCGTGCTCGTAGTACGCAATCCTTTGGCTGCTCATGGCGAGCGATGCTTGCCATCCCGCCGGGGCGCAATGAACCGCTCGATCCATCGCCGGGTAGAGCCTGTGGCCAGGCGATGTCTGCCTCGGCGCTATCTCGTTCATATCTCTAAGCTCGGCAATTGCCTCAGCCGTCGCCACACCCGGGAGACCAGCGGCGGAAAACGCTTCTATAATTCGCGTCTCTGAGTAATAGCTGATGATGTCTCGGCACCGCTCCAGCCTGGCACGGGATTTCGCTTGTCCCGCTGTGATGCATGCATATCTGAATATTTGGGCAACGACCTCGAGGTTATCCGCATCCGTGGATGAGCGTTGAATAGCCCGGCCCCTTACGACATCCAACAAGGATCCGTGAACAAAGAAGGGGAGTATTCCATCGTCAAGCAATTTGTCGAGAAAGGCATCTAGATCCAGATCCCGGCTCCGCCCGAACACCGTTCCGTGAGTCACTAGTGCAAATCTGGCGATCACTTGAAAGGCGACGCATCCATACGTTCCATTGTATGGTACGCGTTCATGGAAGATATAGGAACCATCACTGCGGAGGCCATCCCCGGCTTCCACAATTTCAAAAGCGCCGCCGACCGCTTGGAGATACGCGGATGTTCCGAACCTGTCACCACGCAGACTGCTCGCTAAGACCAAACTCTGCAGTTGATCGACAAAATTCGCCGACGTCATAATCCGGTTAGCAGAAGACCGGCTCCATCGATTCAGACGGGGATCGGGTATGTGATACTCGACAGCATCTAGGACATTTTCAATTTGCCTTCTTGGAAGTTCGTCTCTTAAGAGAACGCAGACATCAAGTACCGCCTGAGGAATTCCAATGGTCCATTCCCACCAATTCCCAAACCCCTCAAATTTATTACTATATCCGGAGACTCGAAGCTGGTTAAGGCCGTCCGTCACGAAATCAATCAGTCGATGTGACTCAAAGTGCGCTGAATGCTGGGTGCGGTACGCCAGAGCTAAAGTTCGCAGGTTTTTCGCTTGGGTCCATAATTCCTGGCCCGTCTTGCGTTCCGGTGGCACCAGTTGGGAAATCGCGACGTCTTCGTGGGAGCTCTCCATGAGCGAACTGACTTTAGCATCGAGTAGATTCACAGCCCCCTGGACGAGTCGGTTATTGCGCAGGATTTGGCGGCCGATGATGAGAGTCTCCCAATTGCGAAACAATTGCTCAAGGTCGTCGGGCGCCGTTTCCAAACGTATCCTGCCTTCGCTCATAGAAGTACTCGCCAAACCCTTAGAAAGTCATCGAAAGCCATGTCGGGCATCATTGCTCATCGTCAGCCGCGGAACGCGCGAAGCCGGGCCAGGGACGAGTCCTTGCCCAGGATCACCATGGATTCGAACAGCGGCGGCGAGATCCGGCGGCCGGAGACCGCGGTGCGGACCGGGCCGAACGCCAGCCGCGGCTTGACGCCGAGTCCCTCCACGAGGGCCTCCTTGAGCGCGGCCTGGATGTTCTCGGCGTTCCAGTCCGCAATGGGCTCCAGGGCGGCCAGGGCGGCGTCGAGCACCTCGGTGAGGTTCTCCGGAAGCCCCTTACGGGCGTCGTCCGCGACGTCGATCGCGTCGTCGTTCTTGAACAGGAAGGCGAGCATCTCGGGGGCCTCGCCCAGCAGCGAGATGCGCTCCTGGATCAGCGGGGCCGCCTCGGCGAGGATCTCCTCCTGGCGGGCGGTGAGCGTGTCGCCGACGAACCCGGCCGTGCGCAGGTACGGGACCAGCCGGCCGCGGAAGTCCTCGGCGTCGAGCATCCGGATGTGCGTGCCGTTGATGGCCTCGGCCTTTTTGATGTCGAAGCGGGCCGGGTTGGCCAACACGTCGTTGACGTCGAAGTGCTCGATCAGCTGCTCCACCGTGAAGATATCCTCATCGGCGGAGAGGCTCCAGCCCAGCAGCGACAGGTAGTTGAGCAGGCCCTCCGGGATGAAGCCGCGGTCCCGGAGCAGGAAGAGGTTGGACTGCGGGTCGCGCTTGGAGAGCTTCTTGTTGCCCTCGCCCATGACGTACGGCAGGTGGCCGAAGACCGGCAGGTAGCTGGCGACGCCGATGTCCATCAGCGCGTTGATCAACACCACCTGGCGGGGCGTGGAGGACAGCAGGTCCTCGCCGCGGAGCACGTGGGTGATGCCCATGAGCGCGTCGTCCACCGGGTTGACCAGGGTGTAGAGCGGGGAGCCGTCGGCGCGGACGATCACGTAGTCCGGGATGCTGCCGGCCTTGAAGGTGATCTCGCCGCGGACCATGTCGGTGAAGGTGACATCCGTATCCGGCATCCGGACGCGGAGCACGGGCTGGCGGCCCTCGGCCTTGAACGCGGCCACCTGGTCCTCGGTGAGCTCGCGGTCGAAGTTGTCATAACCCAGCTTGGGGTCGCGGCCGGCGGCGCGGTGGCGGGCCTCGACCTCCTCCGGGGAGGAGTAGCACTCGTAGGCGTAGCCGGCGTCGATCAGCTTGGTGACGACGTCCTTGTACAGGTCCAGGCGCTGGGACTGGCGGTACGGCTCGTGCGGTCCGCCGACCTCCACGCCTTCCTCCCAGGTGATGCCGAGCCATTTCAGGGCTTCGAGCAGCTGCTGGTAGCTCTCCTCGGAGTCGCGCGCCGCGTCCGTGTCCTCGATGCGGAACACGAAGGTGCCTTTGGTGTGGCGGGCGTGGGCCCAGTTGAACAGGGCGGTGCGGATCAGGCCGACGTGCGGGGTGCCGGTGGGCGACGGGCAGAACCGGACACGGACCGGGGTGTCAGCGGTGACTTCGCTGGTCGCGCTGGGGGCGGAGCTGGAGACGGCGTCGGGCGCAGAAGGAGTAGTCATAGTGACACCAACTTTACCGCGTGCCGCCACGCGCTTTACCGCCCGCGGCCCCGTGCGGTTTGCGGGCGGGACAGCGCCTTCACCAGGGAGTATCCGGCCAGCACAAGGCCCACGGCGAGGAACGTCAGCGCCAGCCACGGCGGCCCGTCCAGCCAGCCGACGGCGCGTGCCGCCATCGCGAACGTGCCGATGGATCCCAGGGCAAAGAACAGGAAGGAACGGCGGCGGCCGGAACCGCGCAGGGCGCCGCGCCATCCGCCGTTACTCATGTGCTGTTTCCGCGGTCCGCCTAGCGGCGGACCACCGGGTTGGAGAGCCGGCCGATGCCCTCGATCTCCACCTCGAAGCGGTCCCCGGCCTCAACCAGTCCGACGCCGGCGGGGGTGCCGGTCATGATGACGTCGCCGGGCAGCAGGGTGAAGGCCTGCGAGACAATCGAGACGAGCTCGCGGACGCCGCGGATCATCTGGCTGGTGCTGCCGTCCTGGCGCAGTTCGCCGTTGAGTCGGCCCTGGATCTGCAGGTCCTCGGTGTTCAGCTCGGTCTCGATCCACGGCCCCAGCGGCGCGGAGGTGTCGAAGCCCTTGGCCCGGGCCCACTGCAGGTCGGTCTTCTGGACGTCGCGGGCGGTGAGGTCGTTGCCGCAGGTGTAGCCGAAGACGACGTCGTCGACGCGTTCCTCCGGGACGTCCTTGCAGATCCGGCCGATGACAACGCAGAGCTCGGCCTCGAAGGACACTTCCTCGGAGAATTCCGGCAGGATGATCGGATCGTTGGGCCCGATCACGGAGGTGTTGGGCTTCAGGAACAGCAGCGGCTGGGCCGGGACGTCGTTGCCGAGTTCCTTGGCGTGCTCCACGAAGTTGCGGCCCACGCCGATGACCTTGCTGCGCGGGATGATCGGGGCGAGCAGGCGCACGTCCTCGAGCTTGTGCCGCACGGCGGTTCGTTCCACGCCTTGGAAGAAGGGGTCGCCGTTGATGACAGTGACCATCTCACTGCCGGGCTCACCTTCAACAATGCCGTAGAGGGGATCAGAATCGACTACAAACCGGGCGATACGCATGGCTCCTAGCGTACCGTCTCCGTCAGGCGCGCCGGGCTCCGTGACCGTGCCTCTTGCGGTCCCAGTGTTAGTCTGACGCGACGCACGAGGCGTTTTATCTGTTCAATGGGGGAAACATGTTAGGCATCGATACTTCTTCAGCGCGCTCTAAACGTCTCGGCGGGAGATTAGCAACCGGCGCGGCAACCGCTGTGATCGCCTCCGGAGGGCTAGTCGTATTTTCTGCGCCGGCCTTCGCTGCAGAGTCGGAAACATGCACCGCTGCGCAGGCAAGCTACCAGGCCGCCTTGACCGCTACCGGCGCGAGCAACACACTTTCCGCCCAAGTCGCGGCAGCAAATCAAGCCGTGACCGAAGCGCAGCAGGCCCGCGATGCCCTGGCCGCAGCCGCCGTTGCCGACGCTGTCCAGGCGCAGGCCGACCTCGACGTCGCCGTCGCGTCCGCAGCCAAGACGGAAACCGGCTTGGAGTCGGCCCGGGAGCGACTGCAACGCGCACTCGACACCGCCAGGTGGGCGGCCGACCGCGTGGACCGGATCCAGACCGAACTTGATGAGCTGCCTGAGCTGAATGCCGCGGCCGAGGAACAAGCAAGGACTCAGCTCGAAGCAGCGACCGCCGCGCAGTCCGCTGCCGCTGTTAGTGTCACTGCCGCCCAAACAGCGCTGGAAGCCGCCAACGCGTCTCAGGACCAGCCGGCGATCGATGCCGCCCAAGCCGCACTGCTGGCCAAGCAAGTGGTGCTGGAAGCGGCTGAGGCGCAGCTGGCTGCAGCAAAATTGGCACTCGAAGGCGTGAAGGCCGACGGTGAGGCTCAGCTGGCGGATGCCTGGAACAGGGTAGAAGCCGCGGAGCAGCTGTTGTGGGAGATGGGTGATCACCTCATGCAGGCCGACGATGCGTTCCGCGCCGCCAACGATCAGGCCGATACCGCAGCCGATGGCGTCACGCGGGCGCAGGCCACCCTCCTGGCGGCCCAGAATGTGGAAGGCATTGCTGCAGCAGATGCGGCTCTGGCTACAGCCAGCGCGGCCGCCAAGGCGCTGCACGCTCAAACAACGACGCCTCCTGACCCCGCATCCATCGACCGGCTGTTCCGTACTGCCCTCGAAGCCTGCGCGGCAACTTCTGAGACCGTCCCAAAGACACCAGTGGCTGTGGCCACGCCGGTCGTGGCGCCGGTGATAGCCACGGAGTCCCGGCGTGCGGCAGTTGAGGTTTCGTCCTCAGCTCCGGCGCAACAGACCGGTGCTGCAAATGCGGCCAATCCCGGCCTGAACGTGCAGACCGGCGTTATCACCGATGCCGCCGCTCAAGCACCTGCTAGTCCCCAGGGTCAGGGCGGGCTGCCGGTGGCCGCATGGTCGCTGGGAGGACTCGTCGTCCTCGCGGCTGCTTCATTTGGCGTGCGGCGCCGCTCTGTGCGTGGGTAGCCAACAGGCCGATGGGTGGTGCCGTTCCGGAGGAAAGGCTCTAATCCAAATCGCGCTGCTCACCGGTCTTGTGGGAGTGCTGCCGGGCTGTACGCCTGGCGGCCCCCACGAGCCGACGTCAGTTGCCGCGGAGCCCTCTCCGGCTCCGCGGCAGTCCATTGTTGAGACCGACGTGGCTCCGGGGGCCGTCCGAGGAGCCAGACCTGGCTCGTCTGCACTTCCCCCGGCCTCCCCTCCCCTATGGATCAGCTATCCGGCCGCCGGCATTGAACTCTCCGTGCTCCCGCTGACGCCAAGCGCCGGCGAACTGCGAGCCGGTTCCCTGGTCCCGCCGACGACCATGGACGCCTACTGGCTCACAAACTACGGGCAGCCTGGTTCCGGCTCAAGCAACACGACGTACATCGCCGGGCACAGCTGGGAAAACGCCGAGGCCCCTTTCAACCGGCTCAGCGGCCAGTCCGCAATCGGGGACGAACTGAGCGTCAGCACGGCGACAGGCACCGTGAATTTCAAGGTGCTGAGCGTCACCACCCACGACAAAGACACGCTGCGTTCGAGCAATGTGTGGAACATCGTGCCCGGCCAGCTGGTGCTCATCAGCTGCTATACCGAAGACATCCAGGGTAAGAACGTGATTGTCACGGCCGTGCCCAACCCGTAGCCGGCAGCTGCAGGAACCGTATCCCGCGCAAATCGTCCTCTAAAGGGTGCCGCTGTCCGTGCGCAGGTAGTGCAGCTGGGCGGCCACGGACAGTTCCGCCGCGGGCCGGACGGCGGGGTCGACGGCGGCATACACAGCGTCCGCCACTTCGGTCACCTCGGCGCCGGCGCCCAGGCCGTCCAGGGCAGTGCGGATCTGCGCTAGGCGGTCCTCGCGGTGGTCCCGGTAGGCGCGGACGATCGTGTCCAGTGCCGGCAGCATGGGCCCGTGGGCCGGGAGGACGGTGGCGGCGCCCAGCAGTTCCAGCCGGTCCAGGGAGGCGAGGTAGTCCCCCAGAGTGCCGTCGGGGTAGTCCAGAACCGTGGTGCCGAGGCCCAGGATCGTGTCGCCGGTGAGGACCGAGCCGCGGGCGCCGTCGTCGGGCAGGTGGAAGCAGACCGAATCCGAGGTGTGGCCCGGTGTGGCCACGACCCGAATTTCCGCGCCGGCGGCGTGGATGACTTCGCCGTCCGCGAGGGGTTCACCGCCGTGACAATGGGCCGGGTCCTTGGCGCGCACGGGTGCGCCGGTGAGCTCGGCGAAGCGGGCGGCTGCGGCTGTGTGGTCCGCGTGCCGGTGCGTGATCAGGATGAGCTCGACGGTCCCGGCCCGGGCCAGTTCCTGCAGGTGCGGCTCGTCCAGCGGCCCGGGATCGACCACGACGGTGCCGGCCGCGCCGGGGGCGGCAATGACGTAGGAGTTGGTCCCGTGCAGGCTCATCGGCCCCGGGTTGGGGGCCAGCCTGAAGCGGGTCAGCTCTGTGCTGCGCACCATGGCGCGGGGGTCGTCGGGGATCACAGTTCCATCTTCCCACCGAACCGGACGGGATGCAGTGCCGGCGTCATACCAGCAGCATCACCGCAATGACGGCCGGCAGCAGCGCCTCGGCGATGGCACTCGCCCACAGCCGCCGCTCGGACAGGACCAGGATGATGCCCAGCAGGACGTGGCCCAGGCAGGTGAACAGCAGCAGCGCCTCCCCGGCTGCGGGCTGGTCGCCCGTCAGCATAACCGAGCCCACGGTCGCGCCCACACCCCAGATCATGTTGTAGAACCCCAGGTTGAAGACCCACATCCGCACGGTTTCCGTGTCCTCCGGCTTGATGAGGAACAGCCGGTGGAAGCGCTGGTCCCGGAAGAAGAAGGACTCCAGGATCCCCACGAGGATCAGCAGGACCCCGAAAATGACACCCAGAACCTGAACAAGTCCAGTCATGCGCCATATTGTGCCCCTGCGTCCGGGACGTGGCTAGGGGCTTCTGACCGGCGCCACCGGACCACGCACCGGGCGATTAACGACGACGGCGGCCTCCCCACCGGAAGGTGGGTGCCGCCGTCGAACGCTGCCTATGTAAGTAAGGCGCTACCGCTTAGGCCAGGCGGGTCAGCCAGCCGTGGGTGTCCTCGACGGTGCCGGTCTGGATGCCCAGGAGCTGCTCGCGGATGGCCATGGTGGTCTCCCCCGCCTTCGCGTCCTCGGAGCCGATGAATTCGGTGTCGTCCTTGAGTACGCCGATGGGGGTGATCACGGCGGCGGTGCCGCAGGCGAAGACCTCGGCGATCTCGCCGGAGGCCACGCCGTCGCGCCATTCATCCAGCGTGATCTTGCGTTCGGTGACCTCTCGGCCCATGTCCTTGGCCACCTGGATAACGGACATCCGCGTGATGCCCTCCAGGATGGTGCCGCTCAGCGCGGGGGTCACCAGTGAGCCGTCCTTCATCACGAAGAACACGTTCATGCCGCCGAGCTCTTCCACGGCGTTGTCATTGAACTGGTCCAGGAAGAGGACCTGCTTGCAGCCGTGGGCCTCGGCTTCCTGCTGCGCGATCAGAGACGCGGCGTAGTTGCCGCCGCACTTCGCGGCGCCGGTTCCGCCGCGGCCGGCGCGGGCGTATTCGCGGGAAATCCAGATGGAGACGGGCTTGAGTTCGCCGCCGAAGTAGTTGCCGGCCGGGGAGGCGATGACGCGGAAGGACACTTCGCGGGCGGCGCGGACGCCGAGGAAGGCCTCGGTGGCGATCATGAACGGCCGCAGGTAGAGGGCTTCGCCGTCGCCGGAGGGGACCCATTCCTTGTCCACGGAAACAAGCTCGCGGATGGCGCCCAGGAAGTACTCTTCGGGGAGTTCGGGGAGGGCCAGGCGGCGGGCCGACTTGTTCAGGCGGGCGGCGTTGGCCTCCGGCCGGAAGGTCCAGATGGAGCCGTCGGCGTGGCGGTACGCCTTGAGGCCCTCGAAGATTTCCTGGCCATAGTGCAGCACGGCGGCGGAGGGATCCAGAGAGATGGGGCCGTAGGCCTCAACCCGGGCACTGTGCCAGCCGCCCTTGCCCTCGGCGTCGACGCTGTAGTCAACGATCGCGGTGTGGTCGGTGAAATGGTTGCCGAAACCCGGGTTCGCCAGGATGGCAGCACGTTCTTCAGCGGACTTCGGGGTTGCCGAGGGCTGCTGGGTGAATTCGACGCCATGGGCAGTCTGAGTCATGGTTCCTCCACGGTCGGCTGCCTGGTGTGTAAACGTGGTTCATCTCCGGACCACGGCAGCATATTGGTGATTCGAAACAAGCTTACGCCCGTTGGCGGGGCCGCCGGCCCGGTGCCTCGTGGCGGTTACAGGGCGGCGGCGATGGCGTCACCGATCGCGCTGGTGGTGCGCGCTGCAGTGCCCGGGGCTGCCGTGCCGCGGGCCGCGACGTCGGCGACGACGGCCGCCTCAACCTTGCGGGCGGCGGCGCCGTAGCCCAGGTGGTCCAGCAGCAGAGCGGCGGAGAGAATGGCCGCCGTCGGGTCCGCCTTCTGCTGGCCGGCAATGTCCGGAGCCGAACCGTGGACGGGTTCGAACATGGACGGGGCGGTGCGCTCCATGTTGATGTTGCCGGAGGCGGCCAGGCCGATGCCGCCGGTGACCGCAGCGGCGAGGTCGGTAATGATGTCGCCGAAGAGGTTGTCCGTGACAATCACGTCAAAGCGCGCCGGGTCCGTGACCATAAAGATCGTGGCGGCATCGATGTGCAGGTAGTCATGGGTGACATCCGGGAACTCCTGGGCCACAGCCTCCACCGTCCGCTTCCAGAGGTGGCCGGCGAAGACCAGGACGTTGTGCTTGTGGACCAGGGTCAGCCTCTTGCGTGGGCGGTCGTTGGCCCGGCGGAAGGCGTCGCGGACCACACGCTCCACGCCGTGGGCCGTGTTGAGCGAGACTTCGGTGGCTACCTCGTGCGGGGTGCCGGGGCGCAGCGTCCCGCCGTTGCCGACGTAGGGGCCCTCAGTGCCCTCGCGGACCACGATGAAATCGATGTCGCCGGGGTTGGCGAGCGGGCTGGCGACGCCCGGGTACAGCCGGGACGGGCGCAGGTTGACGAAGTGGTCCAGGCTGAAGCGCAGCTTGAGCAGCAACTCACGCTCGATGATGCCGGAGGGGATGCGGGTATCGCCCGGGGCCGCGCCGACGGCACCGAAGAGGATGGCGTCGCGGGTGCGGAGATCGGCCAGGGTCTCCTCCGGCAGGGTCTCCCCCGTTTCGAGCCAGTGCTGCGCGCCGAGCTTGTAGTGCGTCTGCTGCAGCACAATGCCCTCGGCGGCGGCAGCCTTCTCGAGGACCTTCACGGCCTCGGCGGTGACCTCGGGGCCAATGCCGTCGCCGGGAATGACGGCCAGATCAATGGTGGATGCGCTCATGTTTTCAGCGTAGCCAAGTGATCCACATGCTGGTCAACTTGTCTCACTATCCGAACGCAGAGCATCCCGTTAAACGACGTCGAGGTGAGACTTCGCGCCGATGTCACTGAAAGACATGGGCGCGAAGTCTCACCTCTGCGGGAGCGTCGGAGTTTACGCCTCGGCAGGCTCCTCGTACTTCGGGAAGACCGGGGACGGGGCGGGCAGCGGGGTTCCGGCCACGATCGGCGTGCCCAGGGCGGCGAACTCGCGTGCCTCCCCTTCCGGCTGGCCCAGGGTGTTCAGAATGGCCGCCGTCGCCGCCGGCATGACCGGCTGGGCGAGGATGGCGACAATCCGCAGCACCTCGAGCGTCACGTAGAGGACGGTGTTCATGCGATCGACGTCGGTCTTCCGCAGCACCCACGGGGCCTGCTCGGCGAAGTAGGCGTTGGTGTCGCCCAGGACGTTCCAGATGGCCTCGAGGGCGCGGCTGAACTCCTGCTTTTCGAACGCGGCCCGGGAAATGTCCAGCAGTCCGTTGGCCTGGCCCAGCAGCGCGGCGTCCTCGGCGGTGAAGCCTCCGGGGACGGGCACGGCGCCGTCGCAGTTCTTCGCCACCATGGACAGCGAACGCTGGGCCAGGTTGCCGAAGTTGTTGGCCAGGTCCGCGTTCATCCGGCCCACCACGGCGTCGTGGCTGTAGGAGCCGTCCGCACCGAAGGGGACCTCGCGGAGCAGGAAGAACCGCACCTGGTCCAGGCCGTACTGGGCCACCCAGTCGGCCGGGGCCACCACGTTGCCCAGCGACTTGGACATCTTGACGCCCTGGTTGTGCAGGAAGCCGTGGATCATCACGCGCTTGGGCAGTTCCAGCCCGGCGGACATCAGGAACGCGGGCCAGTAGACGGCGTGGAAGCGGGAGATGTCCTTGCCGATGACGTGGACGTCCGCCGGCCAGTACTTCCGGAACAGCTCGGAGTCGGTGCGGGGGAAGCCGACGCCGGTCAGGTAGTTGGTCAGCGCGTCCACCCAGACGTACATCACGTGCTCCGGGTTGCCCGGGACGGGAACACCCCAGTCGAAGGAGGTGCGGCTGATCGACAGGTCCTCGAGGCCGCCCTTGACGAAGCTGACCACCTCGTTGAAGCGGTTGTGCGGCGCGCCGAAGGTCGGGTGGTCCGCGTAGAGGGCCAGCAGCCGGTCCTGGTAGGCGGAAAGCTTGAAGAAGTAGCTCTCCTCCTCGGTCCAGGTCACCTCGGTGCCGGTCTCGGAGGCGTAGCGGAGGCCGTCTGCCTGCACCTCGGTCTCGTCCTCGACGAAGTAGCGCTCGTCGCGGACCGAGTACCAGCCGGCGTACTTGGAGAGGTAGATGTCCCCGTTGGCTTCCATCCGCTGCCAGAGCGCCTTGGCGGCCTCGTAGTGGTCCGGGTCGGTTGTGCGGATGAAGCGGCTCAGGGAGATGCCGAGGTCATCGCTCATCTGCCGGAAGGCGGCCGAGTTGCGGTCAGCGAGGTCCTTGACCGGGATGCCTTCCTTTTCCGCCGTCTGCTGCATCTTCAGGCCGTGCTCGTCCGTGCCGGTCATAAAGAACACGTCGTAGCCGTCCAGGCGCTTGAAGCGCGCCATCGCGTCAGTGGCGATGACCTCGTAGGCGTGGCCGATGTGCGGCACGCCGTTGGGGTAGCTGATGGCCGTGGTGATGTAGAACGGGGTTTTTTCGGAAGCGGTCACAGTTTTAACCTAGATCAGTTCGGTGAGGGTGTCGCTCTGGCGGACCAGCTCGTGGTCGTGTGACGCCACCAGGACGGCGATTCCGTCCGAGGTGGTGTCCTTGAGGATGCTGATGATGCGGTTGGCCGAGGACCGGTCCAGGCTGGCGGTGGGCTCGTCTACCACCAGCACGCGGGTGCCCAGGATCAGGGCCCGGGCGATGGCGACGCGCTGACGTTCGCCGCCGGAGAGCTGCGCCGGGCGGTGGCGCATGCGCCGGCCCAGGCCCACGAGGTCCAGGAGGTCCTTGGCCATGTCGCGGCGCTGGTCCACCTCGCCGTCGGGCACGGCGGGCAGCAGCACGTTCTCCAGCGCGCTCATCCCGTCGATCAGGGCTCCGCCCTGGTCAACGTAGCCGATCAGGGCCCGGCGGCGGTCGGCGATTTCGTCGTCGCCCATGGTCTCGAGGGAGTCCCCCTCCCAGAACACCCGGCCCGACGTCGGCAGGGTCAGGCCCGCGCCGACGGTGAGGATGCTGGTCTTGCCGGAGCCGGAGCGGCCGGCGACGCAGTGCATTTCGCCGGCGTGCAGCGTCATGTTGAAGTCGTCCACGACGTTGACGGCTTCGGCACCGCCCTTGCCGCCGCCGTAGTGGATGGTGATGTTGCTGAGCTCCAGCGGCGTGGCGTGGTCGGCGGCCTTCACGATCGTGTTGGCGCGCGTCTGGTGGGCACCGCGGCGGGTGCTTGCCGTCATCCGCTCGTGAGCCTCACGGTCAAGGTTCAGGTCGTTGTTCATCGGACCACTTTCGTTGCAATCGGAATCCAGCAAAGTACAGCCACGAGCCCGGCGACAGCGGCCCAGAGCGCGGCATAAGGGGCGAGGAGGAGGCCAACGCCGAGGGCGCCGAGGATACCCAGCGGCAGCGCGACCGTCCCCACCATGGCATTTTCGAAGAGGCGGACCTGGCCCAGCATGTCCGGGTTCCAGCCCATGGCCTGCAGTGTGCCGAGGTACTGGCGCTTGGCCTGCAGCTCGAAGCGGCCGGTGACCATGGTCAGCAGCAGGCCGACGGCGACGCCGGACAGGCCGAGGATGATGCTGGGCAGGGCGATGCTGGTGGCGGCGAGCCCGCTCAGCGCGCTGGCGCCGGCGGCGCGGGGAATGTCGATCAGGAGCGCCACCATGCCGCCCACCGCTGCGGCGAAGACGCCGACGGCGACCGCCAGGGAGATGGTGTTGAACTTGTTGGTGCTCAACTGCCGGTTGGCGAAGGTCAGCGGGGAGTCCACTGCGATGAGGCGCTCATCGTGCTGCGGTTCCTGGTCCACCACCTCGCGGTGGCGCAGCTGCTGGGCGGCGAAGAAGGCCGCCGCGGCGTAGAGCACCAGGACGGAGGCCGAGACAATGGCCGTGGCCGGGTTCCAGCTGACCAGGCTCAGGACGATTCCGGCGACGGCCAGCAGGGCGGCGCCGACACCGAATTCGGCAAGCACCCAGGACCGGATGCGGCGCTGGGTCCAGCCCATGGCGCGCAGGGTGCCGGCCTCGGTGCGGCGTTTCCGGACGTAGCTCACGGTGGAGGCGCCGGTCAGCAGGGCCGCGCCGATGAGCGTGAGGAAAAGCAGTGTCAGGTTCGTGGCGGTGAGGGAACCGGTGACGGCGTCGGCGGCGTCCTGGCGGACCCACGACTGCTGGACGGTGCCCAGCGGGGTTTCCTTGCCGGCGTCGTCCTTGGAGTAGCCGGGGACGAAGATGCTGGCGTCTTCGCGGGCCGAGCCGGCAACGATGGTGGCTTCGAGGCCCATGTCGCGGATCTCGTTGGCGAGCTTCTCCACCTCGGGCTGGGCTTCTTTCCAGCTGCCGGGTGCCTTGGCGCGGATGCGCACGGCGTCGATCACGGCGGCGTTGTCCTCGTAGCCGCGGGCGGCGGCGAGGCCGTAGTAGTCCGTGATGGCGCCGGCGGACTGGCTGGCCAGGCCCGTGGCGCTGAGCGAGGGCTTGAGCTCGGTGTTCTCGACGTCCTTGCCGGCGGCGTCCTTGGTGAGGGTGAACGGGGTGGGGTCGTAGCCGCCCAGGGGCAGGCGGTTGACGTCGCCGGCCGCTTCCTTGACCTTCTCGGCGTCGAACGTGCCGTAGACCATTGCGAGCGGCGTGGCGAGCTTCTTGCCGGTCTCAAGGTCGGCGCGGTAGGAGCGCTCGTCGACGGGCTTGCGCTGCGTCTGGTCCACGGGCTCGCCGCTGGCGGATTTCTCCGGGAGGCGGTTCACGGTGACCCAGTCGCCGGGGGTGGCGCTCTTGTCCACGGCGCCGTTGCCGGCGGCCTGGCCGTCGGTGTACTTCGGGGCGGCGGCGAAGTCGGTGCTCCACGTTGCGGGGTTGTAGAGGCCCTGGCCGAAGCTGGCGGTGTCGCCGAGCAGCGGGGTGAGGTCCTTGGACCCGGGCCAGGCCAGGGAGAACGGGGACTTGGAGACGAACGGGAGGTAGTCCTTGTCCAGCGAGCGGGTCACGGTGCCGACGTCCTTGGTGACGTTGCCGGAGGCGTCGATTTCCTCGATCTTGACCGAGTATTTGAGGTCAAGGGACGTGCCGGAGCGGACGATCAGCGGGATCGCCTGCGAGTCCTCGGTCAGCTGGCCGTTGCGCTTGGCCTGCTGGTACTGGCTCATCAGCGGGGCCCAGTACTTGAGCTTGACGCCGAGGAAATCCGGGCCTTCCTTCAGTTCGTCCATGCCGATGCCGGTGGTGAAGAGGCTCTCGAAGTGGCGGCCGATCGCTCCGGCGTTGCGGGCGTCGGCGGGCGGTGCCTTCTCCAGCGGGGCAAGGAAGTCGCCGGCGCTGCCCAGCAGGGCACGCTCGGAGACGGGATCGACGGCGACGACGGATTCCGTCACCTGCGGGGCCAGGGGCAGCGAGACGGAGAGGTTAAAGAGGTTGTGCTCGGAGCCGCCGGCCGGGGCCGGGAACTTGATGCCGGTCTCCCCCTCGGGGCCCGCGATACGGACGTTCTTGCCGCCGGCCACGTCCTCTTCGATGAGCCGCGCCTTGCCGAGGGAGCCTTCGGCCGTGGTCTTGAACAGGGTCTGATCGGAGTGTCCGTCGGAGCTGACGGCGCTGGCCGTGAGCCGGTACGTCTTCGGCTCGTCGGACAGGACGGACTCGGCGGCGGGCCATTTGCTCGGATCCGTGGCGGTGGGGTCCCCGGCGGTGCCGGCGAGTCCGGCCTGGTAGCCGAGGTAGTCGGTGGCCTCCAGGCGCGGGGACTCGAGGTCCTGGGTGACGCGGGAGACCAGGCTGATGGGCGCTGCCACGGAGGTGCCGGAGAGCTTCCGGAGGCTGTCCAGCTGCTCGAAGCTGATGCCGCCTTGGCCGGCGGCGATTTCGGGCTGCATCAGCCCGCCGTTGTCCTCGGTTTTCGCCTGGACCAGGATGTCGTAGAGTCCCCGCGAGTTCTGGTCAACGGTCCGGTTCAGGGCGGCCTGTGACTGACCCTGAACGAGGACCGACAGGCACATGGCCACGATCAAAATGGACGCGGTCAGCAGAAGCACTCGGCTTCTGATGAACCTCTGGACGGCGTTCATTGGGCTCCTGAAAGCTGGATTGCGTGCGCACACCGAAGTTCATCCCAAAGCGGAAGTGAAGGCGTCCCCTGCCGGGTGTGCAAAAGTAAAGGCCGGGCTGCCGGCCGGATCCGAAAATCGGACGTAGCCATTGTACGCAGACCAGCCATGTGTTCGCGGACACCCGGCGGCGGCCCACGCCGCCGCCGGTAACCACGGTGGGGACGTCAGTCCTCGAGATCGACCTCGCGCACCATATCCGCGCCGATTCCGGCCTTGATGGCGTCCAGGACCTGCTGCGGAACGGAGCTGTCGATGGTCAGCAGGGCGAGCGCCTGGCCGCCCTCGTCCTGCCGCGCAACCTGCATGCCGGCGACGTTGATGTTGTTCATGCCCAGAATGTGGCCGATGGTGCCGATCACGCCGGGGCGGTCCGCGTAGGCCACCACCACGAGGTGCTCGCTGATGGGGATCTCCACCTCGAAGCCGTTGATCCCGACGAGCTTCTGGACCTGCTTGGGCCCCGTCAGAGTTCCCGCCACGGAGATCTGCGAACCGTCGCTCAGGGCGCCGCGCAGGGTCAGGACGTTGCGGTACGACTCGGTGTCCGGCGTCGTGATCAGGCGGACGTTGATGCCGCGCTGCTCGGCGATCACGGGGGCGTTGACGTAGGAGACCTGATCGGTCACAACGTCGGCGAAGATGCCCTTGAGCGCGGCGAGTTCGAGCACCTTGACGTCGAGCGAGGAGATTTCGCCGGCGACCTCGACGTCGAACTGGGTGAGCGAGGCGTGCGTCATCGCGGTGAAGATGCGTCCCAGCTTTTCCACGAGCGCGATGCCGGGCCGGACGTCGGGGGCGATCACGCCGCCGGCGACGTTGACGGCGTCGGGAACCAGCTCCCCGGCGAGGGCCAGGCGGACGGACCTGGCCACCGAGACGCCGGCCTTTTCCTGGGCTTCGTCCGTGGACGCGCCCAGGTGCGGGGTGACCACCACGTTGTCCATTTTGAAGAACGGCAGGTCGGTGCTGGGCTCCTTGTCGAAGACGTCGACGCCGGCGCCGGCGATTTCGCCAGCCTGGAGCGCGGCGTAGAGCGCTTCCTCATCGACGAGGCCGCCGCGGGCGACGTTGACGACGTACGCGGTGCTCTTCATCTTCTTGAAGGACTCGGCGCCGAGCATGCCGACGGTCTCCGGCGTTTTGGGCATGTGGATGCTGATGAAGTCGGACTGCGCCAGCAGCTCATCAAAGGTCACCAGCTGCACGCCGAGCTGGGCGGCACGGGCCGAGGTGATGTAGGGATCGTAGGCAAGGATCTTGGTGTCGAAGCCCTTCAGGCGGGCGGCGACGAGGGCGCCGATCCGGCCGAGGCCGATGATGCCGATTTTCTTCTCGAAAAGTTCGATGCCGGTGTACTTGGAGCGCTTCCACTCGCCGTCCTTGAGCGCGGCGGAGGCCTGCGGGATGTGGCGGGCGAGGCTGAGGATGTGGCCGACAGTGAGTTCGGCGGCGGAGACGATGTTCGACGTCGGGGCGTTCACCACCATGACACCGGCCTGCGTGGCGGCCTTGATGTCGACGTTGTCGAGGCCGACGCCTGCGCGGGCGATCACCTTGAGGTTCTTCGCGGCGGCGATGGCTTCGGCGTCCACCTGGGTGGCGGAGCGGACCATGATCGCGTCGACGTCGGCGATCGCAGAGAGCAGCTGGGAACGGTCCGCGCCGTCGGTCTGCCGGACTTCGAAGTCCGGGCCAAGGGCGTCGATCGTGGCGGGCGAAAGTTCCTCAGCGAGGAGTACTACAGGTTTGGTGCTTGTCACCGGTGACCTCTTTAGCTCTCTTGTATTTCAGGTGGGGATTTTGGTGAAACGGGTGGTGCTTCACAGCAGGGAAGCCGGACCCCAGAGTTGGTGTCCGGCTCCCCTGCCGGTCAGTGCCTAGCGGGCCACTGAGCCTTCGGTGTAGTCGTCTTCGTTCTTGATCCAGGAGAACAGCTTGCGCAGTTCGCGGCCGGTGGCCTCGATCGGGTGGTCTTCACCCTTCTTGCGCAGCGCCTTGAACTCGGGGGCTCCGGCGTCCTGATCGTCGATGAAGCGCTTGGCGAAGGTGCCGTCCTGGATGTCCGCCAGGACAGCCTTCATGTTTTCCTTCACGTCCGGGGTGATCACACGCGGGCCGGAGACGTAGTCGCCGTATTCCGCGGTGTCGGAGACGCTCCAGCGCTGCTTGGCGATGCCGCCTTCAACCATGAGGTCAACGATGAGCTTCAGCTCGTGCAGCACCTCGAAGTAGGCAACCTCGGGCTTGTAGCCGGCCTCGGTGAGGACCTCGAAGCCGTACTGGATCAGCTGGGAGGCGCCGCCGCAGAGGACCGCCTGCTCGCCGAAGAGGTCCGTTTCGGTCTCTTCGGTGAAGGTTGTCTCGATGACGCCCGCGCGGGTGCCGCCGATTGCCTTGGCGTAGGACAGTGCCAGTTCCCGGGCCTTGCCGGACGGGTTCTGCTCGACGGCGATCAGGTCCGGCACGCCGCGGCCGGCTTCGAACTCGCGGCGGACGATGTGGCCCGGGCCCTTCGGGGCAACGAGGGCGACGTCAACATCTGCCGGCGGCTGGATGTAGCCGTAGCGGATGTTGAAGCCGTGGCCGAAGAACAGGGCGTCGCCGGCCTGCAGGTTCGGGGCGATGTCCTCGGCGTACACGTGGCGCTGGACCTGGTCCGGGGTGAGGACCATGATCAGGTCGGCTTCGGCGACGGCGGCGGCGACGTCGAGGACGCGCAGGCCCTCGGCTTCGGCCTTGGCGCGGGACTTCGAGTCGGCCTTCAAGCCGACGCGGACGTCAACACCGGAATCGCGCAGGCTAAGGGCGTGGGCGTGGCCCTGGGAGCCGTAACCGATGACGGCGACGGTGCGGCCCTGGATGATCGACAGGTCGGCGTCGTCGTCGTAGAACATTTCAGTCACTGGGGTGTCTCCTTTTGAATGGATTCTTGGGTGGTGCTTGTCTGTGAAACTTGTGTGGTGTGGTGCTGCGGCAGGATCTGCCCGACGCCCGGGGACTGCCCCTAAGCGCTGCGCAGAGCCCTGTCGCTCATGGAGCGGGATCCCCGCCCAACGGCCAAGGTGCCGGACTGCACGATTTCGCGGATGCCGAAAGGCTCCAGCACTGAGAGCAGTGCGGTGAGCTTTTCCGGGTGGCCCGTTGCCTCAATGACCACCGACTCTGTGGAGACGTCGACCACTGATGCGCGGAACAGGTCTGCAGCCTGGGTGACCTGCAGCCGTGTAGCGGCGTCCGCACGTACCTTGACCAGGATGTGGTCACGCTGTACGGAAGATTCGGAGGTGAGTTCAACGATCTTGATCACGTTGACCAGCTTGTTCAGCTGCTTGGTGATCTGTTCGATGAGCTCACCGTCGGCGTCGACGACGACGGTCATCCGGGACATGCCCGGGACCTCGGTGGGGCCGACGGCCAGGGAGTTGATGTTGAAGGCCCGGCGGGCGAAGAGGCTGGCGACGCGGGTCAGCACACCGGGCTTGTCTTCGACCAGAACGGACAGTGTGTGGCGGGTCATGTTCAGTCCTCCTCTTCCCATTCCGGGGTCATGTTGCGGGCAACCTGGATCTGGTCGTTGCTGACTCCGGCGGGGACCATCGGCCACACCATGGAGTTGGGGCTCACGACGAAGTCAATGACCACAGGGCGGTCGTTGATTTCCAGGGCCTTCTGGATGGTGGCGTCGATGTCCTCGTCGCGGTCGCAGCGGAAGGACGCGCAGCCGTAGGCGTCCGCCAGCTTCACGAAGTCCGGGATCCGGACGGTGTCGTGGCCGGTGTTGAGATCGGTGTTGGAGTAGCGGCCCTCGTAGAAGAGGGTCTGCCACTGCCGCACCATGCCCAGCGAGGAGTTGTTGATGATGGCGACCTTGATCGGGATCTTGTTGATCGCGCAGGTGGCCAGTTCCTGGTTGGTCATCTGGAAGCAGCCGTCGCCATCGATGGCCCACACCACGCGGTCCGGGTTGCCCACCTTGGCGCCCATCGCGGCCGGCACGGCGTAGCCCATGGTGCCGGCGCCGCCGGAGTTCAGCCAGGCGTGCGGGCGCTCGTACTTGATGAACTGCGAGGCCCACATCTGGTGCTGTCCCACGCCGGCGACGTACACGCCTTCGGGGCCGGTGAGGGCGCCGATGCGTTCGATCACGCGCTGCGGGGCGCTGAGTCCGTCGTCCGGTTCGGTCCAGCCCAGCGGGTAGGTTTCCTTGAGGTTGTTCAGGAAGGCCCACCAGTTGGTGTAGTCCGGGGTGCCGGAGGCGGCGAACAGGGTGCGCAGGGCCTCGCTGAGTTCCGGAATGATCTCCTTGACCGAGCCCACAATCGGGACGTCGGCGGTGCGGTTCTTGGAGATCTCGGCCGGGTCGATGTCCGCGTGGATGACCTTGGCGTTGGGCGCGAAGGTCTTCAGGACGCCGGTCACCCGGTCATCGAAGCGGGCACCCAGCGTGATGAGCAGGTCGGACTGCTGCAGGGCGGTCACGGCGGAGACGGTGCCGTGCATGCCCGGCATGCCGACGTGCTGCGGGTGCGAGTCCGGGAAGACGCCGCGGGCCATCAGGGTGGTGACCACGGGGGCGCCGGAGAGCTCCGCGAGTTCCAGCAGTTCCGCCGAGGCGTGCGCCTTGACCACACCGCCGCCCACGTAGAGCACGGGCTTGCTGGCCGCCGCGATGAGCCGGGCCGCTTCGCGGACCTGCTTGTTGTGGCCGCGGAGCACCGGGTGGTAGCCGGGCAGGTCGATCTTGGGCGGCCAGGAGAAGGTCATCTGACCCTGCTGGGCGTCCTTGGCGACGTCCACCAGGACCGGACCGGGGCGTCCGGTGGAGGCGAGGTGGAATGCCTCGGCCATCACGTGCGGGATGTCGTTGGGGTCGGTCACCAGGAAGGAGTGCTTGGTGATCGGCATGGTGATGCCGACAATGTCCGCTTCCTGGAAGGCATCGGTGCCGATGACTCCGCTGGAGACCTGGCCGGTGATGGCCACCATCGGCACGGAGTCCATGTGGGCATCCATGATGGCGGTAACGAGGTTGGTGGCACCCGGGCCGGACGTGGCGATGCAGACGCCCACCCGTCCGGTGACCATGGCGTAGCCTTGCGCGGCGTGGCCGGCTCCCTGTTCGTGACGGACCAGAACGTGGTTCATTCGGGAAGCCATCAAGGGGTCATAGGTGGGCAGGATCGCGCCACCGGGCAAACCAAAAATATCGTCGACGCCGAGTTCTTCGAGCGAGCGGACAATTGCTTGTGAACCGGTCATCACCGTCGGGGGTACGACGTTGTTCGGTCCAAGGACAGGAGAGACGGCAGCAATGTCGACGCCGGCGTCGGCCGGACGTTCGACGCGTTCAGAAGCCTTGTGGGCTCCAGCGGACTTAGTGGCCATCAGCGAGGGGCTGATCGGCGATCCTTTGCTCATCGGACTCTTCCTTTGTGGATCATATGGTTGGATCTTCGGTGATCGTGGAACTGCTGGTGATGCATGGTGCTGGTGTAACCGGTGGTGCGGAAATAAAAAAACCCCTCAGCCTGGCGGCTCTTCGAGGGGTTTGCGCGTGACGGTTCGTTACCAGTTGCGGCTATGGAGCCACGCGCTTGGTAAGTACGACGGAGACGCCTGCAGTGACGCCAGCGGTAACGAATGCGATCATGCGTTCAGTTTTCCCTCTTAGTGAGACACGTGTCAACGAGCCCGCGTCCTGTCTCACTATTTGGACTCCATTGTCCACTGGTTGAACGCCTTATCCCACCGGCTCGCAGTTAAGGCCGGTCTGACCGCTCAAAAACGGCCTCAACTGCGAGCTAGTTGGGTTCAGTGCGAATCACCCGCAGTAGGCGCCCGTGGAGGCGCTGTGGACCAGCTTGGCGTACTTTGCGAGCACACCCTTGGTGAACTTGGCCGGGAGCGGCTCCCAGCCCACCTTGCGGGCTTCGAGCTCCGCCTCGTCGACCAGGAGGTCGAAGGTGCGGGCAGCGATGTCCACGCGGATCCGGTCGCCGTCCTTGACGAAGGCGATGGGGCCGCCGTCGACGGCTTCCGGGGCGACGTGGCCGATGCAGAGGCCGGTAGTTCCACCGGAGAAGCGGCCGTCGGTCAGCAGCAGCACGTCCTTGCCCAGGCCAGCGCCCTTGATGGCGCCGGTGATGGCGAGCATTTCGCGCATGCCCGGCCCGCCCTTGGGGCCCTCGTAACGGATGACGACGACGTCGCCGGCCTTGATCCGGCCGTTGTCGAGCGCGTCCAGGGCGCCCTGCTCGCGCTCGAAGACGCGGGCGGTGCCCTCGAAGACGTCGGCGTCGAAGCCGGCGCTCTTCACAACGGCCCCCTCCGGAGCCATGCTGCCGTGCAGGATGGTGATGCCGCCGGTCTTGTGGATGGGGTTGTCCATGGCGCGGAGGATCTTGCCGTCCAGGTCCGGCGGGTTGATTGCCTCGAGGTTCTCCGCGACGGTCTTGCCGGTGACGGTGAGGCAGTCGCCGTGCAGCAGGCCGGCGTCGAGCAGTGCGCGCATGATGACCGGCACGCCGCCGATCTTGTCGACGTCGGTCATGACGTAGCGGCCAAACGGCTTGAGGTCACCCAGGTGCGGGATCTTGTCGCCGATGCGGTTGAAGTCGTCCAGGGTGAGCTCCACCTCGGCCTCGCGGGCGATGGCCAGCAGGTGCAGCACGGCGTTGGTGGAACCGCCGAAGGCCATGGTCACGGCGATCGCGTTTTCGAACGCCTTCTTGGTCATGATGTCGCGGGCGGTGATGCCCTTGCGCAGGAGGTTGACCACGGCCTCGCCGGACTTGCGGGCGAATTCGTCGCGGCGGCGGTCCGCGGAGGGCGGCGCGGCCGAGCCGGGCAGGGACATGCCCAGTGCCTCGCCGATGCAGGCCATCGTGTTGGCGGTGTACATGCCGCCGCAGGCGCCTTCGCCGGGGCAGATCGCCTTTTCGATGCGGGTCAGGTCCTCCATGCTCATCTTGCCGGCGGCGCAGGCGCCCACGGCTTCGAAGGCGTCGATGAGGGTGACTTCCTTTTCGGAGCCGTCCTCCAGCTTGACCCAGCCGGGCATGATGGAGCCGGCGTAGAGGAAGACGCTCGCGAGGTCCAGGCGGGCGGCGGCCATCAGCATGCCCGGGAGCGACTTGTCGCAGCCGGCCAGGAGCACGGAGCCGTCGATTCGCTCTGCCTGCATCACGGTTTCCACGGAGTCGGCAATGACTTCGCGGGACACCAGGGAGAAGTGCATGCCTTCGTGGCCCATGGAGATGCCGTCCGAGACGGAGATGGTGCCGAACTGCATCGGGAACCCGCCGCCGGCGTGCACGCCTTCCTTGGCGCCCTGGGCCAGCCGGTTCAGGGAGAGGTTGCAGGGAGTGATTTCGTTCCAGGAACTCGCGACGCCGATCTGGGGCTTGGCGAAGTCGTCGTCACCCATGCCGACCGCCCGGAACATCCCGCGCGCGGGCGCGGCGTGAATCCCGTCGGTGACGACCCGGCTGCGGGGCTTGATGTCCGGTTGGGTGACTGTCGCTGTTTGGGTGTCCTCACTCATGGGTCAAAGTCTAGGGCTCCGCCGCAGGGCACAACGACCCGGATGGACGCATTAAGCGGAAAACCGGGAATGTTGCGACCAAATAGTGGACTCGCGTCTCACCTGATGGACTCCAGCGGCTCAAATCTCCGGCCGACCCGGGGTCGCGTCTCCGTTGAGTTCAGTTGAGGTGAGCAGCATCACGCAGTTCCGGCGCCTGGGCGACGGACTGCGCCTCGGCCTTGAGCAGGGTGAGCACCTGCTGGATGGTGGTCCGGGCCGCGACGTCCGGGCGTGCGAGGGCAACGATGCTGCGGCTGGCCTTCACCCCGGCCAGGGGGCGCAGAACGAAGCCCCTCCCCTGGTTTTTCAGGGCCGTGTACCGCGGCAGGAGGCTGAGCCCGTGGCCGGCGCTGACCAGGGCCTCAAGGACCCGCAGGTCCGGGAACAGCTGGGCGCGGACCGCAGGGGAATCGGCCTGCACTTCGATCTGGCGGAGCACGGTGTCGAACGGGAACCCCTCGGGCACCCCCATCCACGGGTATCCGGTCACGTCTTCCGCCCGTAGCGTCTCCTTTCCGGCCAGCACGTGGCCTTCGGGGATGGCGACGTCGAGGGGCTCATCCAGGAGCGGCACCACCGTCAGTCCCAGCCGGGCGAAGACATCGGGCCCGTCGACGCTGTGGGCCAGCACAATGTCGTAGTCGGCAGTCAGGCCCGCGAAGCCGGCCACATTGGGATCCTCGAAGTGGGCCTGGAAGCGGAGACCGTCGATGGACTTCACCCGGTGCAGGAGGCCGGGAAGGAACATCTCGGCGGCACTGGGGAAGAACGCGGCCTTGACGTGGGTCTGCCAGCCGCGCCGGTAAGTGTCGATGGTGGCCTCCGCGCGGGCCATGGCGGTGGACACCTCGGCGGCGGCTTCCGCCATAGCGAGGCCGGCCTCGGTGAGGCGCACGCCGCGGCCCGATTTCTCGACCAGGACCACCCCCAGTTCGTCCTGCAGGGTCTTGAGCTGCTGCGACACGGCGGAGGGTGTGACGCTCATGGCCTCGGCTGTGGCCCCGACCGTGCCGCGGTCCGCCAGTTCCCGGAGAATCCGCAGTCTCTTGAAATCCATGAACAGAGGCTACAGCGCGGGTGGCTGGAAGGGTGGACAGCCCCCTTAAGGCGGACGTACCGTCAAGCAACGGCAACCTTGCCTCATGGACAGAAGGACTCTGCTATGGATTGGATCATCTGGCTCGTCGTTATCGCGGTGATTGTCGCCGTCGTCTGGTGGCTGCTGAACCGCAACAGCTCCCGCGGCCGCTCCGGCTCCGCAGATACGAAGGCCGGGGCCGAAACCGCCTCCACCGACGATTCCACGCCTCCCCACCTGCACGACGCCGAGCACGGCCCCAGTCACCGCGGCGCCTTGTCCGGCGGCGGCTCCTCGCCGTCAGCGGCAGCGGCCGGCCTCGCGTGGATGCCCACGTCCGCGGGCTTCAACCAGGCCGAACCCGGATCCGAACCCGAACCAGCCCCCGACCCCGTTGCCGAGGCCGAAGACCGGGCGGCCGTCGAGGCCCACTTGAAGGCTCGGGCGGCGGCTGCGGCTGCAGCAGCCGAGGTGTCGGGCACCGAGGCGGCGGGTGCTAACGCATCGGGCGCCACAGCGGCGCCGGCCGAATCCGCCCCGGCCGAAAGCCCCGAGTGGGAAACCCAGTGGTCCGAAACCCCGCCGGCCGAGCCTCATACCGCCGTCCACCCGGAACCCGTCCACGGCGCCGGTGCGCACGTCGCGGGTGCCGCCGGTGCGGGCGCCGCCGGTGCCACCGCCGCGACCGGTGCAGCAGCAGCGGGACAGGCAGGCGCCCCCGTACACCACCCCGAATACACGGAGCCCCACGCCCCGACCCTCCCTGGCGCCGAATCGGCTGCGGCGGAGGCAGTCCTCGAGGCCGAGCCCGCCGGGCATCTGGCGGCCGACCAGCCATACGGCGAGGGGTCGGCGGCAGCTTCGGCCGACGGCAGCGGCCCCGAGGGCTTCACCGTCAAGGGCAACGCCTCCTCGATGATCTATCACGAGGAGACCAGCGCCGCCTACGAGGAAACCCGCGCCGAGGTCTGGTTCCTCTCCGCGGCGCACGCCGAGGCCGCGGGCTTCCGCCCTCCGCGCCGGACGCGGCAGTAACCCGTTGCGCGGGACACCGAAAAATCATTGGACGGGACCGGACCAGCGATGACGGGGACAGCGGCAGGACGCCGGCACGTAGCTGAACCGCGCCCCGCTCTTCGCCGCGCCCGGGGCGCGGGCGCACCCTCCGCGGGCGCACGCGGCTGGGTGGGCCTGGCGGCCGCCGTCGCGATCATGCTCAGCGGCTGTTCGGCCGGCGGTGCCGACGTGCCCGCCGGCACCGCTCCCCCGCCCAGCGGCAGCACCGCCACACCGGGCCTGGAGAGCGCCACGCCTGACGTGACCCCGACTGGCGTGGACCGGCCTACGGTTGCCGAAAAGCTCGACGCCGAGTTGCAGCTGCCGTGGTCCACGGTCTTCCTGCCCGACGGCACCGCCATCATCTCCGAACGCGACAGCACGCGGCTCCGGAGCATCGCGCCGGGAGCGCGCAATGGACGGGCCGGCACTATCGGCACGGTGCCCGACGTCGTGCCCGGCGGAGAAGGTGGACTGCTGGGGCTGGCGCTGTCTCCGGATTTCGCCAACGACCGCTACCTGTACGCCTACTTCACAGCGGCGCGTGACAACAGGATCGCGCGGATGCGTCTGGAGGAGCGGGGCGGGACGCTGGTTCTGGGCCCCTCGGAGGTCATCTTCTCCGGAATCCCCAAGGCCGCGACGCACAACGGCGGGCGCATCCGTTTCGGTCCGGACGGACACCTGTATGTCGGCACCGGGGATTCGCGGCGCACGGAGCAGCCGCAGGACGTTAACGCCCTCGGCGGCAAGATCCTGCGCATCACGCCGGAGGGGCGCCCTGCGCCGGGCAACCCGTTTGGCGACAACCCGGTGTACAGCGTGGGCCACCGCAATGTCCAGGGCCTCGCGTGGGACAGCGCCGGCCGGCTGTGGGCAAGTGAATTCGGGCCCGACGTCGACGACGAACTGAACCTGATCGTCCCCGGCGGCAATTACGGCTGGCCGGAGGTCACGGGCGCCCCGCGCCGTGAAGGCTTCCGGGACGCGAAGGTGGTGTGGCCGTCGACGGCGGAGTCCTCCCCCAGCGGGCTGGAAATTGTCGGCGACACGGCCTACCTGGGGGCGCTGCGCGGCCAGCGGGTGTGGGCGACACCCCTGAACGGCGAATTCGCCGGAGATCCCGTGAGCTATTTCACACGGGAGTACGGGAGGATCAGGAACGTTGCATTGGCTCCGGACGGCCGCCTCTGGGTCCTCAGCAACAACAAAAACCCTGATTTCGTGCTGGTTTTGGAGCTGCCGGAGTAGCCCGCGGGGCGGGCAGTCGGCCCGATTTCACACTCCGCCCAAACTCGTGTAGAGTTTCATGTCGTTGCGGAGAACAACGCGGGAACAAAAAGACCGCGAAGAACAAAAACAACAGATGCACCTCTAGCTCAACTGGCAGAGCAATTGACTCTTAATCAATGGGTTCCGGGTTCGAGTCCCGGGGGGTGCACCACCAAGAAAACCCCGTCTTTCAGGCCTTATGGTCCGGAAGGCGGGGTTTTTGTTTTGCCCGAAATACGCCCGATAGGATTCCGCGGTTCTGGAGTAGGTTGGCATCCAACAGCCTGCCCACTGTTCCCCATGTAAAGGACGCCGCTTTGGACGAATCTTTTGAGGCCCTGTTGTCGATTCTGACTGCCGTGCGGAACTCAAGCATGCAGCGCCGGCTGGGCGCCACCGTCGAACAGGTCAACCTGGAAGATGGCGCCACACGGTCAGCAGAGGTCATGGTCAGCTACAACGACAGGATCTGGACGGTCGCCGACGAAAACAAAACCTGGACGTTCACGCCCTCCACTGGCGGCAGGATCGAGTACACCACCGGGAAGGTTGAACAGCGGCCCCGGGACCGGGACGATTACCTTCCCCCGGAAATCGCCCTGTTCTTCCCGTTGTCCATGCGCATCTGGGGCGGACTCCCGGACGACTTCCGGGTGGCTGGAGCGGAGGTGGAAGGCGAAGGAGTCAGGCTTGCCCTGGTCGCACTTAAAGATCCCCGCTTCACCGGGTCTGCGTTCGTGAACACCCAGTACGGGGTTATGACCGAGTACGTGACGCCTGCGCGGACCTATCATGTCCGCGACCTCAGCTGGCTCCCGCGTCCATAGGCGAAACACGTGTGGCGTACCGCCCGTGGGACGGCCGCTACCCATGCCCGACCTAAAGGGAGATCACCAGGGAGACCTGCCCTAGAGCCTCTCTTCGATGAGCTTCACGCCAGACTCCCCGCTGGCAAGGTGGAGCCGCCCCTTGTCAGTCGCAAGGGCCACGATTGTCCAATTCTTCTTAAGCCCGGGCGGCCTTTTCGGGGGCGGCTCGACCTGGTCCTGGCTGACAACGTCGGAGAAGACGGTGACCTTGCCTTCGGGTTCGCCTTTGTCGACGTAGTCCGGCTGGAACTTGATGGTACCGCTGCTGATCTCCGCGAACCCGGGCAGCCACATGCCTCGAAGGGAACCGGGAAGCGCGTCCGGGTAGCGGAGAGCGCATTCGACGATTCCGCGATCGGCATCACGTGCCAGCCGCGCCCTCCGCTCAGGGGCTGCCCTGCGGCCGAGCAGAAGTGAACCAAGACCCATGATGACAACGACTGCGGCCGTGGATCCCCAGGGACCCAGTTCATCGCGAAGGACGTTCATGGCAAACAGCGCGAGGAAGAGCAGCCAGAAATTCGAGGAGGCAGCGGCCTTCTCCCACCTCCCCCGGGGTGAGGGCTTGAGCATCTCGCCGGCCATATCCGCATCCTAGCGCCCGCTAGTCACATTGGGCGGCCCCGAAGGGGAATCATCCCGCTTTGACAGCCTCGCCGGCGTTGAGTTGCTCGCCTAGATGACCCCCGCGGGGGCGGCTCCTACTATGATCGGGCCGCATAGACTGCATGGCAGTGACGTACCGAACGCTTTTTGGGGGATCAATGAATGAATTGCACAACGTACCCGGACCTGTGAGCGCGGGGAGCCTGCCATGAGCAAGTCGAAGATGGCCGTGCGCAGCTACAAGCGCACCCGCGGCCTGAAACAGCTGCCCGTGGCTGTGTCCAGTCTTCGCTGGGCGCTGGTGCGGAGGCTGCTGCTCGCGGTTCCTGTCGGACTGTTCCTTGGCGGCATGCTGAGCACGGCGCTCAACCTGGAAACTGCGGACCCGTCGGGCGACACGGCCCTGCTCGCCGGCATGGCTCTATCTTTCGCCTTGTTCCTGACTGTTCTGTGGCTTCTGGGCCGGAGTCGGCGGAAGGCTTTTGCCGCATCAGGGGGCGATCCGCAGGCGGCCGGCGTTCTGCTTTTCGGGGTGCTCACTCCCCGCAGGAGGAGTTCGAAATCGCACAGCCAAGGCTATGGCGGCGACGGCGGCTACAGCTCCGGAGGGGATTCCTCGGGTGACTGTGGCGGCGGCGACGGTGGCGGCGGATGCGACTAAGCGGGAGCCGCGCTCACGGACTTCGGTCAGGCTCCGCGCCGGACCGCAACAGCCAGCTGGAAGTGGATGGGCAGGGCCAACTGCACCGGTGACGCCCCGACGGGCTCGTCGAGCAGCTCGTTGATCGAGGTCTGCCCTTCCAGCTCAGCAACCGGGTTTGTGTCCATCCCTTGAGCCTATTCGCAGCCGGGGCCCGCACCCGTGAGGGACACGGGACGCCGCTGATCGGAGAGCCTCGGGGTCAACGTCTACGACGGGGTACGGAGTGCCCTATATCGGCGTGCCGGTGTGGTCCCGCCACGGGCGGCGCTGACGATTCGGGGTCCGCGGGGTGGGGATCGCACCCTTCACAGAACACGGCATCAGCAAATTCACCGCAGCACTGGCAACGATGCTCCAGGGATCTCGCTTCGAGAACGTAGCTAGTCATGCGCCCCATGCTCCTCCGGTGCTCCGGAGTCGAAACGAGTAATCTGTACTCGTTTCAGGCACCGGACTACTTAAGGGAGAAAGAGCGCTCCTCCGCCCAGAAGGCGGGATGTTCGACGTCGGGCACCCCGCGTCGGGGGAAATTTGCCGCCTAGTTAGCCTCGACGGACAGGCTCGGATCCTGGGTGGCGACGATTGCCTTCACCTCAGGAGAGGAAATCCTGGTGGCCAGTTCGGTGACCACCGCCTGGAGTTCCTGCCTGAGGACATCCGGATCGATGGAGGCGGCGGCGAGCACGGCACGTTCCATGTCTGCGGCCTGGGCAACTGCCTCGCGGCCCCGGTCGGTCAGGGACACGACGTGGCTGCGGCGGTCGGAGGCACTGCGCTGGCGGGAGATGTGACCGTGGGCTTCGAGCCGGCTGAGAGTCTTGCCCATGGTCTGCGCCTGTACACGCACCAATTGGGCAAGCTGGGCCTGGGTCATCGGTCCGTTGACGGAGAGCACTTCCATCGCGATGACCCCGGCATGGGTCAGGCCAATGGCCCCCAATTTTTCGTTCCAGGAGTGTTCAACAAGGCGTGCTGCCGTGGACAATAGGCGGCCCGTGGGCCAGCGATCCATATCAGGCATACCAAAGAGTATAGCGATCGTACGATTCGGCGCTGCCACCGACTCTCACTAGGCTGGTATATCGCCCCCAGGAAGCCCCGCAGCGCCCACCCCGATAAGGAGCACAACTTGCCTGAACGACTCATCCCCGGTGATCCGGCGCCAGCTTTCACCCTGAAGAACGCCGAGGGGCACGACGTCTCCCTCACGGACTTCCGGGGCCGCAGCACTGTGGTCTATTTCTACCCGGCGGCGTCCACCCCGGGTTGCACAAAACAGGCCTGCGACTTCCGGGATTCCCTGGCATCCCTGCGGCAGGCCGGTTACGAGGTGGTGGGCATCTCCCCCGACCCCGTGGAGAAACTGGCCAGGTTCGCAGCTGCGGAAGGACTGGATTTCCCCCTGCTGTCCGATCCGGACCACACCGTCGCCGAGGCCTACGCGGCCTGGGGCGAGAAGAAAAACTACGGTAAGACCTACCAGGGTCTCATCCGGTCGACGGTGGTGGTGGACCCCGACGGGAACGTCGCGGCAGCGCAATATAACGTCCGGGCCACCGGGCATGTCGCCAAACTGCGCCGAGACCTCAAAATCGACGCCTAACGGCCTGATGTCACTGGGGCGCCTTCACTCATCCCCCTTGGGTGATGTGTGAAGGCCGTTCCCCGGCCTACATTCGCTGGAGGTCCAGGTCTCTCCGGGTTCATGGCGAGGATCAGGCCCTGGAACCCAGTGGATACGGAGTCCTGAGGAGGAAACCGGTGCCGACGACGGATGCGGACTCCGCTCCCCGCGGCGGGCACAGCGCGTCGACGGAGCAGTGCACGGGACCCCAGCGTGCTTGAACTGATTGCGGAACTGGTGCCCCAGGCCATCGGCATGGCGGCCAGCCCGCTCCCGCTCATAGCTGTGCTGCTGATCATCCTTTCCCCGAATGGCAGGGGCCGGAGCATCGCCTTCGCCGCGGGCCGGGTCCTCGCGGCCCTAGCCACGGTGCTTGCGGTGGCCGCACTGTCCGACGTTGCCACGCAGGGATCGGGCGGTACACGCGTCGGCGCAGCCATCCGCCTCGTGCTGGGCGTGCTGTTCGTCATCCTGGCGCTCTCCAAGTTCCGCTCGCGGCCCAGGAGCGAAGCGGAACAGAAGACCCCCGGGTGGATGCAAGCCCTTGACGGTATGAAGCCCGCGAAAGCCCTGCGGACGGGGTTCCTGGTGACCGCGGTCAATCCGAAGGAGCTCATCTTCGGCATCGCGGCCGGCGTCGTGATCGGCAGCTCCACGCTCCCGCCCGGTATGGTTTCCGCCGCCATACTCATCTACACGGGGATCGCCACCATCACGGTCGTGGGGCCCGTGGTGGCGTATCTCGTTATCGGCACCCCGGTGCGTGCAGCTCTGGAACCTGTCCGGACCTGGCTGGTCCGCTACTACAACGTCATCATCGCGGCCGTCCTGGCCATCATCGGCGCAGTCATGATCGGAAAAGGCCTCGCCGGGTTGTAGCTGTACCGGATCCGCCAGAACCCCCGACAGCCCGGCAGCCGCCGTCGACCGCTGCCCCGCCGCTGTCTGGGGAAGTCGCCGCAGCGTGTGCCGCGAAATGTACAATGGAGCCTGGCATCCGCCCCCGACGGTCGAAGGACCCGACAGACGGCGGCGCCGCGCGCGAGTGGTGAAATTGGCAGACACGCAGGATTTAGGTTCCTGTGCCTTCGGGCGTGGGGGTTCAAGTCCCCCCTTGCGCACACATTAGAGGGAGTCCCGGTCTTCGGACCGGGGCTCCCTTCCTGGTTAACCGCTCTTTCCGGGCTCTGCGGGTTATACGGGCGGCGGTCCGGGCACTTAGGCACGGACACGCCGGGAACGCCGGACCCAATGGCACGCGATCGTGATCAAAGGCGCCCCGGACGGCGAACGGAGGTGCCCGGGCCTACCCAGCCTAAAACCACAAAACCGCGCAAAACCGGGCCGAAATCACCCAAAAACAGGTCACATCAAGCCGCTAATCCGCCTCAGAATCCGGCACAAAGCGATCCAATAAAAAGAAATTCAATCCCGCACCCATCCATTTCTCCCGAGCCCCCGAATACCCATTGAGACACCAACCAAGGGTCGGTGCCCACAAGTCGGAAAAGGGCCAAAGCGGCAACAGTTCGCCGCGGCAATGATCGGCACAACAAAGGAGAAACCGAAATGCAGACCATCAAGCGCACGACTCTTTCCGTTGCAGGAATCGCTGCTGCAGCCATGCTCAGCCTCACCGCCTGCGGCGGATCCACCACCGCGGCACCCAACTCCTCGGCCCCGGCCTCCGCGCCGATGGAATCGAGCATGGCACCGTCGCCGTCCGCCAGCTCGGCAGCAGCCATGGATCCGGCCGCCAACCTCGTCGGTTCCGGCTGCGCAGCCTACGCCGAGCAGGTTCCCAGCGGCGCCGGCTCCGTCTCCGGAATGGCCCTCGACCCGGTAGCGGTCGCGGCGTCCAACAACCCGATCCTCACCACGCTGACCGCCGCAGTTTCCGGCAAGCTCAACCCGAAGGTCGATCTGGTGGACACCCTGAACGGCAGCGAGTTCACGGTCTTCGCACCGACGGATGACGCCTTCAAGAAGATCGACGCCGCCACGATCGAAACGCTGAAGACGGACGATGCCCTGCTCAGCAAGATCCTGACCTACCACGTAGTCCCCGGCAAGATCAGCCCGGACGAGATCGTCGGCACCCACAAGACGGTCCAGGGCGGTTCCGTGACGGTGACCGGCACCAAGGACGCCCTCAAGGTTGACAGCGCCAACGTCGTCTGCGGCGGCGTTATGACCGCCAACGCCACGGTCTACATGGTGGACTCCGTCCTGATGCCCAAGTAGGCTCCGCTGAACGCTCCTGCTGCGATTCCAGCCTGACTCACTGGACCATCCGGGAGAAACGAAGGCCCGCACCCCTGGTGCGGGCCTTCGTTTGTGCCTGCCGCGGCCGGTGGACCGGGCGCGGCCCGCGGCGCCGCCTGGCTCCCAGCTACCGCCCGGGTGGGTCAACTAGAATGAGCCTGTTCCGCAGCCGGCGGTCCATCCAGTCCCTGAGGTGATAACCGAGTGCCCAAAAGTACAGTGCCCAGCCGCGCCCTGCGCCGCAGCAGACTGCAGGCCAGCAGACTGCAAGCCAGCGGAGCGCGGACCGGCGCAGTGCGCCGCATCGCGGCCGGTATGGCCGTGCTCCTGACACTGCCGCTCGCCGCCTGCACCGGAACCCCCGGCCCCGGCCCGGCCTCCGCCACCGCCTCGCCCAGCTCCTCGGATGCCGCCCCCGACGCGGTGTTCAACTTCGGCACCGCGTCCCAGCCGCTCGGACTGGATCCGGCTGTAGTCTCCGATATCGAGTCCTACCGGATCACACGCCAGGTCCTTGAGGGACTGGTCGGCGTGGACCAGACCACGGGACAGCCCACGCCGCTGCTGGCCACCGAATGGACCACCAGCGCTGAAGGCCGCTCGTACACGTTCAAGCTCCGCGAGAAGGTGACGTTCCAGGACGGGACGGCCTTCAACGCCGCGGCCGTCTGCAGCAACTTTGACCGCTGGTTCAAGTTCCCCGAGGCGCTCCGGAAGCAGGCTCCCGGGACCACCTTCAAGGGCGTTTTCAAGGCCCACGCCGATCAGGCATCCCTGTCCATCTACAAGGGATGCACCGCGCTGGCACCGGACAACGTCCGGATCGACCTGACCCAGCCCTTCACCGGATTCCTGCAGGCCCTCACGCTGCCCGCCTTCGCCATCTCCTCGCCCCAGGCCCTTGCGGCCAAAAACGCCGACGAGCTGAACCAGAGCCGCGACGGCCAGCCCGTCTCCGCCTACGGGCTCCATCCGGTGGGAACCGGCCCCTACGTCTTTGATTCCTGGGATCCGAGCAGCATCACGCTCTCCAGCAACAAGGACTACTGGGGCGACAAAGGCCAGATCGGCACCATCAACTTTGTCACCTACGATCACACCCAGACCCGCATGCAGGCCCTGCTCGACGGCAAAATCGACGCGTACGACGCCGTGACCATCGGCAACTTCGACCAGCTGGTCAAACGCGGACAGCAGATCGTCCAGCGGGATCCGTTCTCCGTCATGTACGTCGGCATGAACCAGGAAGTGCCCATCCTGGGCGACATCAAGGTCCGTCAGGCGATCGAAATGGCGCTGGACAAGGGCCTGCTGATCCGCAGGTTCTTCATTGACAACACCGCCGAGGCCACGCAATTCGTCCCGCCCAAGCTCAGCGGCTTCAACAACAACGCGCCCGCCCTGGGGCACAACCCGGCGAAAGCCAAGGAGTTGCTTGCCGAGGCCGGCTACAACGGGCAGGAACTGAAGTTCTACTACCCGTTGAACGTCACCAGGCCCTACCTCCCGACGCCGGAAAAGGTCTACGCGGAAATCAGCAAGCAGCTGACCGCCGTCGGGCTGAACATCAAACCGGTGCCCGTGGAGTGGTCCGACGGCTACCTCCAGAAGGTCACGTCCCCCGGGGACCACGCCCTCCACCTTCTGGGCTGGAACGGCTCCTACGCTGATCCGGACAACTTCGTCGGCCCGCTTTTCGGCGAGAACACCGGCGAGTTCGGCTACCAGGACCCGCAGGTCTTTTCCAAGATCTCCCGGGCCCGCGGCCTGCCCGACGGCGAGGAGCGGACCGCGGAGTACCAGACCATCAACGCGCAGATCGCCGCCTCGGTCCCCGCCGTGCCCATCGCTTTCCCGATCTCGGCCCTGGCCCTTTCCGACCGGGTGGTGAAGTACCCGGCGTCGCCCGTTCTCAACGAAGTTTTCACAAAGGTGGAGCTAAAGCCTTGACGGACGGGGCCAATTTCAGTAAGAGGCCGGTGCGGGATATTCTGTGACAGCCAGACCCGCTGCTAATCGGAGACTGATTGTGACTTTCATTTCCAAGACCCAACATGCCGACGTCGTCCTGATTGGTGGCGGCATCATGAGCGCCACGCTCGGTGCCTTCCTGAAGCAGCTCGAGCCGAACTGGACGATCTCCCTCTTCGAGAAGCTGGATGAGCCGGGTCTGGAGAGCTCCGACCCCTGGAACAACGCCGGCACCGGACATGCGGCGCTGTGTGAGCTTAATTACTCCCCCGCCGCCAAAGACGGCTCGGTGGACCCCGCGAAGGCGCTCCTCATCAACGAGCAGTTCCAGCTGTCGCGCCAGTTCTGGTCCCACCTGGTCACGAACGGCATGATCGGCTCCCCCAAGGGCTTCATCAACACCGTGCCGCACATGAGCTTTGTGATCGGCGAGGACAACACCAAGTTCCTGCGCACCCGTTATGAGGCGCTCAAGCCGAACCCGTTGTTCCGCTCGATGGAATACTCCGAGGACCACGCCCAGATCGCCAAGTGGGCCCCGTTGATCGTCAAGGGCCGCGACCCGAAGCAGCGCATCGCCGCCACCCGCGCCGCGGAAGGGACCGACGTCGACTTCGGCGCCCTGACCCGCGAGCTGACCACCTACCTCGGCAACAACGGCGTGGAGGTCAACTACGGCCACGACGTTTCCGGCATCAAGCGCGCCCCCGGCGGCGGCTGGGACCTGTCGATCAAGCACCCCAGGTCCGGCGAACACGGTTCGATCCGCGCGAAGTTCGTCTTCGTCGGCGCCGGCGGCGGGGCCTTGCACCTGCTGCAGGCCTCCGGCATTCCGGAAAGCAAAGGCTACGGCGGTTTCCCCGTCTCCGGCCAGTTCTTCCGCTGCACCGACGAGACGCTCGCGGCCCAGCACAGCGCCAAGGTCTACGGCCAGGCCTCCGTCGGCGCCCCGCCCATGTCCGTCCCGCACCTGGACACCCGCTACGTCAACGGCAAGCGATCCCTGCTGTTCGGCCCGTACGCCGGCTTCTCCACGAACTTCCTCAAGAACGGCTCCTACCTGGACCTGCCGCTGTCCATCCGGCCTTCCAACATCATCCCGATGCTGGCCGTGGCCAAGGACAACATGGACCTCACCGCTTACCTGGTGAAGGAAGTCGCCAAGCGGCACGGCGCCAAGGTGGAAGCCCTGCGCGAGTACTACCCCGCGGCACAGGACGGCGACTGGGAACTCATCACCGCCGGCCAGCGTGTACAGATCATCAAGAAGGATCCGAAGAAGGGCGGCGTGCTCCAGTTCGGCACCGAAGTCATCGCCGGCCGCGACGGCTCCATCGGCGCCCTGCTGGGTGCGTCCCCGGGCGCGTCCACCGCAGTGCCCATCATGATCGAACTGCTCCAGAAGTCCTTCCCCAAGCAGTTCAAGGGGTGGCAGTCCAAGTTCAAGGAGATGATGCCCGGCTACGGCGTCAAGCTCAACGAGAACCCGGACCTCGCCGCCCGGCTCGAGGCCGACACCGCCAAGGCACTGCAGCTGGACACGGTCAACGCCGCACGCGGCTGACGCCCGCCGGGTTGGAGCCGTTTTGATCGCTGTGCAGCTTTGATCCCGTCGAATCACGTCCGCCGACCCATCAGGAGACCATAAGATGTTCCGGCTCGCAAAGCTGTCGCTGGCAAACCGGGCCCTGATCGCGCTGATCACCGTCTTCGCGTCGGTGTTCGGCGTGATTACGATGTCCTCGCTCAAGCAGGAGCTCATCCCGTCCATCGAGTTTCCGCAGATCACGGTCATCACCTCGATGCCGGGAGCCTCGCCCGAAGTCGTGGACAAGCAGGTCAGCGCTCCGCTGGAAACGGCCCTCAAAGGCGTCGAAGGCCTGGAGTCGACGTCGTCCACCTCCCGCAACGGCGTTTCCCAGATCAGCCTGTCTTTCACCTATGGTTCGAACCTTGACCGGGCACGGAACCAGATCGACCGGGCCATCTCCAACGCCAAGCGGTCGCTGCCGGACGACGTCGAGCCCCAGGCCATCGCGGGCAGCATCAGCGATTTCCCGATCGTGTTCCTCGCCGTCTCCTCCGACAAGCCCCTCAGCGAGCTGAACGCCGATCTCGCCCGGCTCACCGTCCCGCAGCTGCAGAAGCTCGACGGCGTCCGCGGCGCCGAGGTGACCGGCGGCGCCACGCAGCACATCAAAATCCTGCCCCGGCCCGCGGCCATGGCTGCCTCCGCCGCCAGCGTCCAGTCCATCCGCGATGCGCTGACGAACAACGGGGACCTGGTTCCGGCCGGGACCATCGAGGACCAGGGCAAGACGCTGTCGCTGCAGATCGGCAGCCCGGTGGACTCGCTCGACGCCATCAAGGCGCTCCCGCTGGGCGGCGCCGGCAAAGCCGCAACGATCGGCGGCGTCGCCGACGTCAGCATCGCCGAGGACGCCCGCACCTCGATCACCCGGACCAACGGCAAGGAAACCCTGGCCCTGTCCGTCACGAAGAAACCCGAAGGCGATACGGTCGGCATCTCCCACGCGGTGAAGGACGCCCTCCCCCAGCTCGAAGCCGAACTCGGCTCCAACGCCCGGTTCACGCCGATCTTCGACCAGGCGCCGTTCATCGAAAAGTCCATCAAGGACCTCACCACGGAGGGCTTGCTGGGCCTGGGCTTCGCCGTCGGAGTGATCCTGGTGTTCCTGATGTCCGTCCGCGCCACCCTGGTGACGGCCGTTTCCATTCCCCTGTCCCTGCTGATCACGTTTATCGGGCTCTCGGCCACGGGCTACTCGTTGAACATCCTGACCCTCGGCGCCCTCACCATCGCGATCGGCCGCGTGGTGGACGACTCAATCGTGGTGATTGAGAACATCAAACGCCACCTGAGCTACGGCGAGGCGAAGATCACCGCGATCCAGACGTCCATCCGCGAGGTGGCCGGCGCCATCACGGCGTCCACCCTCACCACGGTGGCCGTCTTCCTGCCGATCGCCTTTGTGGCCGGCCTGGCCGGTGAGCTGTTCCGCCCGTTCGCGCTGACGGTCACCATCGCCCTGCTGTCCTCGCTGCTTGTCTCCCTGACAATCGTGCCGGTGCTGGCCTACTGGTTCCTGCGGAACCCCGCCGAAAATTCGGCCGCAGCCAGTAGCGCCGCAGCCCCGGACACGGTTCCGGACGCCACAGTTTCGGACGCCACGGGCCGTGAGACCGCCGCCCGGGAGATGACCGCCCGGGAGATCGCGGCGAAGGCCCACGAGGCCGAGCAACGCACCGTCCTGCAGCGCGGCTACCTCCCGGTTCTGACCAAAACCCAGAAGCACCCGGTGGTGACCCTCATTGCGGCGGCGCTGGTGCTGGGCGCCACCGCCGCCATGACCCCGCTGCTGGCCACCGACCTGCTGGGCAGCTCCGGCGAAAACAGCATGACGGTCCGGCAGGCCCTGCCCGCCGGCACCAGCCTGTCCGAAGCCAGCGCTGCTGCGGTCAAGGTGGAGGACGTCCTGCGGGAGATCGACGGCGTTAAGGACGTCCAGGTCACCACCGGCAACGCCCAGACCGGGTTCTCCGCGCTGCTGTCCTCCGGCGCCTCCAACTCCACCTTCACCGTGGTGACCGAGGAGAAGGCCAACCAGGCCCGGCTCAAGGACACCGTCCGCAGCCAGCTGGCCGGCGTCCCCGATTCCGGCAAGATCACGGTGGGCTCGCAGCAGGGCGGGTTCGGCACGTCGTCCACCGTGGACATCACCCTCAAGGCCGCCACCACCGCCGATCTCCGGACCGCGAGCGACGCCATGGTCAAGGCCATGGACGGCGTCCCCGGTGCATCCGAGGTGGCCACGAACCTGGCCGCCAGCCAGCCCGTGGTCCAGGTCAAGGTGGACCGCGCCAAAGCCGTCGCCGCCGGCCTGACCGAGGAACAAGTGGCAGGCGTGCTCGCCTCCACCATCAGCCCGATCCCTGCCGGAACCGTGCGCATCGACACCAACGACTTCCCGGTTCGCATCGGTGAAGGCACCCGCTTCACGAGCATCGACGCCGTCAAGCGGACCCCGCTGCCGACGGCGGCCGGTCCCGTGCCGCTGTCCAGCATCGCCTCCGTGGAACAGGTGGATGTCCCCGTCTCCATCACCGCCAGCAACGGCCAGCGGACCGCACGCGTGTCCGTCACGCCGTCGGGCGCCAACCTCGGCGCGGTGAGCACCGAAGTGCAGGCCCGGCTCAAGACAGTCCAGTTGCCGCCGGGCGTCACCGCGGAGATCGGTGGAGCCACCACCCAGCAGGCCGAATCGTTCTCCCAGCTCGGCCTCGCGCTGCTGGCGGCCATCGCGATCGTCTACGTGATCATGGTGGCCACGTTCAAGTCGCTCGTCCAGCCGCTGATCCTGCTGGTCTCGGTGCCCTTCGCGGCCACCGGCGCCATCGGCCTGCTGCTGATCACCGGGGTGCCGCTTGGACTGCCTGCACTTATCGGCATGCTGATGCTGGTGGGCATCGTGGTCACAAACGCTATTGTGCTGATCGACCTCATCAACCAGTACCGCCAGCCGCGGAACGGCGAACCCGGCATGAACGTGGCGGACGCGATCACACACGGCGCGCGCCAGCGCCTCCGGCCCATCCTGATGACGGCGCTGGCCACCGTGTTCGCCCTGACGCCGATGGCCCTGGGCCTGACCGGCGGCGGAGGTTTTATCTCGCAGCCGCTCGCCATCGTGGTGATCGGCGGCCTGATCTCCTCCACCGCGCTGACCCTGGTCCTGGTGCCCGTGCTGTACCGGCTGGTCGAGGGCCGGCGCGAACGGAAGGCCGCAGCGCGTACAGGAGACGGTCCTGGTAATGGTGCTGCTGCGGGGGCGGATGCCGGCCCGGCCCGTGCCGGTGCCCGTGGCCGCCGGGCGGCTCCCGGGGCTGTCCCGGACGACTTCCCGGACGACCTGCCCGAGGACGCGCCCGTTCCCACCGGCTCGCACTAGCAGCCCGCGGGCCGGCGTCCTGGCGGACGGTGTAGTACGCCGCCAGCTCCGCCGAGCCGCTCTCTGGCGAGAAGGTCTGCACCACCCCTGCGGGCTGCAGTAGTAGTTAGCAAGGGCAGCGGGGTTTAGCCCCGCGTAGCCATGGCTAGGGACACCGTGGCGTAGGCCAAGGCGCCCGTCATCTCCTGAAGCAGTTCGGTGTCGGTGTTGCCGATGGTGTCGCAGGCTCGGTGGTAGCACGGATCGAGGTCCTGGCCTGCCGTGCCGCCGTAGGACTGCGCCTGGGCGTCGGACTTCTTTTCCTCATCACCGCTGAACAGGCCGCCGGCGGGAATCCCGGCCTGCAGGAACGCGTCGTAGTCGGAGTCGCCGGCTTCGAAGGGTGTGGTTTCCGCCGGCAGCGAGTTCGCCTCGAAGAAGCGGAAGAAGACGTCCTCGATCTCCTTGGAGCCCTCCGGCCCGCCGTCACCGAAATCGGACCCGTCGCCGTCGTGGAAGGACCGTATACCGTTCGGAGAGGCCGCCATGTCCACGTTCAGGTTCGCCAGGGTCCCGTCCTTTTCGGCGTTGCTGAGCTGGTCGACGTAGTGCTGGGAACCGTAGAGTCCGTCCTCTTCAGCACCCCAGAACGCGAAGACCACCCGGTTGGCTGGGGTGATCCCGGCTTCCTTGAACCACAGGGCGGTCTCCAGGACGGCAGCGACGCCGCTGGCGTTGTCGTTGATGCCCGGACCCCTGCGTACGGAGTCCAGATGGCCGCCCACCACCACGGTGTTGGCGGCGCTGCCCCCGGTCTCGGCAAGAATATTGAAGCTCTCCACCTGGTCCCGGTTCCTGCGGTTCTCCTCGAAGGTGAAGGTCTGCCGGACGGGCGTGTACCCGGCCGCGCGCAACTGTTCCTCGACGTAGCGGGCGGATGCCTCATACCCGGAGGTCCCCGTCGCGCGGTTTCCATCGTTGTTATCAGCGATCCGCTGCAGCGCCTCGAGGTGGTCACTCAGTCCCCGGGTCGTGAAGGCCTCCAGCACTGCCCGCGCGTCCGGACCGTCTCCCGGCTCCAGCCGCCGGGCGGTGCACGCGAAGGACAAGAGGCTGACGGCAACCAGGATTGCCACCGCGGTCCGTCCGAGTTTCTTCGTCATGTGGGCAGCCTCCAGGCTACGAAGATAGCGCCCCGGCCGCTCCAGAGGAAGAGTAAGGCCTCACTTAGTGCGAACAGGCCTAGTGCGAACAGGCTTAGTGAGAGCCGGCGGGAAGCGGGGCAACGGCGGGCGCCGGATCGGAGAACGCCAGCCTCGGCACCAGGACCAGCACCCCGGCGGCGGCGAGGCCGGTCACGCCGCAGACGGCCCACACCGTCAGGTACCCGGCCAGCGGCGCCGCGGTTTCGCCGGCCCCGGCCGCGACGGCCCCGGCTTCGCCGAGGACGTGGCTCAGCAGGGCGATGCCGAACACCGCGGATGCGAAGGCTCCGCCGATCGTTTTGGTGGTGTTGGTCAGACCGGTGGCCATCGCGGTCCGGTTGAGGGGAGCGGCGGCGGCCGCCGCGGAGGGAAGCGCGGCAACGAGGGCGCCGGAGCCGATGCCTGCAATGGCCATGTTGACCAGGGCCTCGGCCAGGCTGCCGTGGAACGGCAGGAACAAGAGATACCCCGCGCCCACCAGCACGGCTGCGCAGACGAGCGTCCAGCGCGGGGTCAGCCGCCGCGTCACCAGCGGGTAGAGCAGCGCACCCACCAGCAGTGCCAGCACATAAACGCCGATGATGATGGAGACCTGGCCGGCTCGCAGCCCCAGCCCGTAGCCGTGAATGGCAGGGTCCGTCCTGGCGAATGTGGACAGCGGGGCCTGCGCGCCGAGCACGGAGACGCCGAACAGGCCGGCGGTCAGCTGGACCGGCCACATGGATTTGCTGCGCAGCATCCGGATATCCACCAGCGGGTCCTCACGGCGCAGCTCGTAGCGCGTGAACGGGATGAAGACGAGGATGCCGGCGGCCACCAGCAGCCACGGCCACCACGCGCCGGGGCCGTTGAGCCGCATGAAGGTCAGCCCGGACGTGATCAAGAGAAGCCCGACGGCGAGCAGGCTGAAGCCGCGCGTGTCCACCCGTCCGCCGCTGCGTTCGGTGGACTCCGGGACACCGAAGCGGATGGCGAACCAGCAGGCGGTGACGGCCACGGCGGGGATCATCAGCACGAGCTGCAGCTGGCCGGCGAGGATCTCCACGAGGGCACCCGCGGCCAGGGCGCCCGCGATGACGCCGAATTCCAGCGCGCCGACCAGGAGCCCGGCGGCGCGGCGGGTGCGGGCGGCGCCGTCGGGCAGTTGGTGCACCCGGCTGAAGATCAGCGCGATCTCCAGCGGCAGCCAGACCACGTAGAAGCCCTGCAGGGACCAGGCCGCCAGGAAGGTCCAGAAGTCAGGCGCGAGCGCCACGCCCCAGGATGCCGCGGCGGTCAGCACGGTGGAGACCAGCAGGATCCTGCGGTGCCCGTACATGTCGCCGAGTTTGGCCAGGACGGGGACGGCCAGGGCGCTGACCATCAGCTGCGCGGCCTCGAACCAGTTGACGTCGCCGTCGCGGATGTCCAGGTGCCGGGCGATGTCGGTGAGGATGGGCGTGTAGTAGCCCTGCAGGATCCCGCTGGTGATCTCGACCAGACACAGAAAAGCGAGGACGCGGCGCATGGCAACCTTCCGGGCGGGCTGAGCACCTGGAGGCCAGCCGATGGTTTGCATCCTAGGCCCGCGCCTCGCGATCGGCGGGAAACACGGCCGCGGCCGGGCGGGGAATATCTGGACGCGGTGGGCGTTGTACCGGTCGATAGATGCAAATGCATGTACATCGGATATAGTAGGAAACAGCTCCCGGAAGTCTCCGGCCACGGAAAGGCACATCATGCAGATCGGCGTATTCAGCGTCAGCGACATCACCACCGACCCCACCACGGGCCGCACCCCGACGGAACACGAGCGCATCAAAGCGTCCGTGGCGATCGCCAAAAAGGTTGAGGAAATCGGTATGGATGTCTACGCCCTCGGCGAGCACCACAACCGGCCCTTCTTCTCCTCCTCCCCCACCACCACCCTGGCGTACATCGCGGCGCAGACCGAGCGCATCATCCTGTCCACGGCCACCACGCTGATCACCACCAACGATCCGGTGAAGATAGCCGAGGACTTCGCGATGCTCCAGCACCTGGCCGACGGCCGTGTGGACCTGGTCCTGGGCCGCGGCAACACCGCCCCCGTCTACCCATGGTTCGGCAAGAACATCCAGGACGGGATTGAGCTCGCGATCGAGAACTACTCCCTGCTGCGCCGCCTCTGGGACGAGGACACCGTCAACTGGTCCGGCAAGCACCGCACGCCGCTGCAGAACTTCACCTCCACCCCACGCCCGCTCGACGGCGTCGCCCCCTTCGTGTGGCACGGTTCGATCCGCACGCCGCAGATCGCGGAAGTGGCCGCGTACTACGGCGACGGGTTCTTCGCGAACAACATCTTCTGGCCCAAGGAGCACTACCAGCAGCTGATCGGCCTCTACCGCGAACGCTACGAGCACTACGGCCACGGCAAGGCAGACCAGGCGATCGTGGGCCTCGGCGGACAGTTCTTCATGCGGAAGAACTCGCAGGACGCGGTCAAGGAGTTCCGCCCCTACTTCGACAACGCGCCGGTGTACGGCCACGGCCCGTCGCTCGAGGACTTCACCTCGCAGACCCCGCTGACCGTCGGCAGCCCGCAGGAAGTGATCGAGAAGACCCTGACGTTCCGCGAATACTTTGGCGACTACCAGCGCCAGCTGTTCCTGATCGACCACGCCGGCCTGCCGCTGAAGACCGTGCTGGAGCAGCTGGACCTGTTCGGCGAAGAGGTCCTGCCGGTCCTGCGCAAGGAATACGCCGAGAAGACCCCGGCCCATGTGCCCGAACCGCCCACCCACGCCGGCCGGGTCGCAGCGTCCCTCGCCGCGGCCGGGCAGTCAGCCACCGCCAGCCACGCCGCGGCGCAGGGCGGCGCGTAATGTCAGCCCCCACCGAATCACCGGTGCGCCTGGCCGCGGAAACCTGGGAATCCCTGTTCCGCGCCCAGGTGGCGGTGATGCGCAGGCTGCAGGCCGGCCCGGCGTTCAAGTCCCTGGCCGTCAACGAGTACGACGTGCTCTTCACGCTCTCGCGCTGCCCGTCCGGCTGGCTCCGCCAGAACGAGCTCAACGACCACGTCCTGCTGAGCCAGTCCAGCCTGAGCCGGCTGGTGGAGCGGCTCGAAAAACGGGGCCTCGTGGAGCGGAGGCCGGCCCTCGACGACGGACGCGGCGTCCTGGTCCGGCTCACCGAAGCGGGCCTGGAGCTGCAGAAGAAGATCGGCCGCGAGCATGTCCGCGACATCGCAGCTCTGGTGGGCCCGGCCCTGTCGGCGGCCGAGCAGCAGGAACTGCTGCGCCTCACCGAGAAGCTGCGCGCCTCGGTGGCCGCGCGCTGAGCGTCACGTCGGCCTTAGCCTCGGTGGCGCGCCTGAGCGGGTTGACGACGAGCAGGGGCTTCACTCCTTCGGTAGACCAGCGGACATCGGGCCGAGTTCGTCCTTCCGGGGCGGATTTGCGCCTGGCCTGGAACACGTGATCGCTGCCGCGCGGTTGGCGTAGGCAGCCAAAGCATGAAGTTCATCCCGCGTCAGGCTATTCAGCCGTGTCCTGCCGCCGGCCCCGAGTGCTGCGAACTGCGCGAGCCCGGAGAGGAGACCAGCCATGAAGGAGTCGCCGGCGCCCACAGTATCCGCCACGGTGATGCAGTCAGCAACCATCTCCACGCGCCCGTTTCGGGACAGGATGACCGGTCCGGCGGCTCCTCGGGTCAAGGCGACGACCGATGGGCCGAGCGCCAGCCAGTGTTCCAGGGTTTCCTCCGGGGTCCTGTCCGGGTAGAGCCAGCGGAGGTCTTCGTCGCTGGCTTTGATGACGTCGCTGGCTGCGACGAAGAGTTCGGCCTGCCGGCGCGCTGCGGCAGCATCGAGGCTTATGCCGGGGCGGCAGTTGGGATCGTAGCTGACGGTCGTGTGCTCACGGGCGGCCCGCACGAGTGCGAGCGTGGTCTGGTCCCCCGGCGGGAGGGCAGTTGCGATTGATCCCGTGTGGACGTGGGCGGGACCTTCGACGGCGGCGAGGGCCGGCAGGGCGGCGCCGTCGAGTTCCCAGGTGATGGAGAAGGTGTAGCGGGCGGCACCCTCCGGCCCCAGCTCGGCCAGGGCCGTCGACGTCGTCGCGGTTCCGCCGTTGATCACCTGGACGCGGTTCGCTCGCAGATGTTCGTCGATCTCAAGCCCGCGCCGGTCATCGGCGTAGTGGGTCACCAGGGTCGTCCGCAGGCCAAGGCGCGCGGCCCCGACCGCCACGTTGAGCGGGCTGCCGCCCGGGTGGGCCTGGATCGCCTCCGGCTGGCGGGGATCGCTGATGATGTCGACAAGTGACTCGCCGACAACGACCACCGTAACTTCGTTTGCTGGCATGGCTCTTCCCTGCTGTCTTCTTCTCAGCGGCCGGGGTAAACGACCGCTTTAAGCTGGTCGGGTTGTTTGCCGGCTTTGAGCGCTTCTTCGGCGTCGGCCAGGGCGTACCTGCCGGTGACCAGGATGTCCAGGTCCACCTTGCCGTCCGCGATCAGCCGGATGGCCAGCGGCCAGGTGTTGGTGTAGCGGAAGACTCCGGAGAGCCAGATCTCCCGGTTCTGGATATATGAGACGGGGAGCTCGACGTCGTCGGCCCCGAGCCCCACCAGGATGACCCGGCCGGCCGGTCCCACGGCCTTGATGCCGGAGCGGACCGCTTGCGGGGCGCCGGACGCGTCGATGAACGCGTCGACGTCGAGCCCTTCAACACTGTCCGTCCGGGCGTTCAGGGTGTGCGTGGCGCCGTGTTCCAGGGCGAAGGCGAGGCGGTCCTCGGCGATGTCGGTGATGTAGATTTCGGCGGCGCCGTAGGCGCGGGCGGCCTGGGCGGCGATGATGCCGATCGGGCCGGCGCCGGCGATCAGGACGCGGCTGCCGGGCTTGATTCCGGCGCGTTCGCAGGCCCAGAGGCCGACGGAGAGCGGTTCGATGAGGGCGGCCGCCTCGTCGCTGACGCTGTCCGGGATGTCATAGGCGAAGTCGCTCTGAATGGTGACGTATTCGGCGAAGGCGCCGTTGACCGGCGGCGTGGCGTAGAACTCGATGTCGGGGCACAGGTTGTATCGTCCCGCTTTGCACTGCTTGCAGGTGCGGCAGGGCCGCTGGGGCTCGACGGCGACCCGCCGGCCGATGCGGGCGGGGTCCACGGCGCTGCCGACGGCGGCGACCCGTCCGGAAAGTTCGTGGCCGAGGATCAGCGGGTGGTCCACGACGTAGTCGCCGATCCGGCCGTGCTCGTAGTAGTGGACATCGCTGCCGCAGACGCCGACGGCGGCGACCTGTACCAGGACCTGGTCCGGTTCGAGCTGCGGGACGGTGAGGGTCTCCAGAGCCATCTGGTCCTGGCGCTTGAGGACGGCGGCGCGCATCGTGGCGGGTACGTCCGGATGTCCGGGGGTGCGGGACTGTGCGGTTGAGGTTGTCATCGAAGTAATCCTTTTCCTACAAAAATCGGAGGGGTGGCGCCGGCTATTTGACGGCGCCGAGGGAGAGGCCCTGGACGAGCTTGTCCTGGGCGGCGAAGCCGGCGAACAGCACCGGCAGGGAGACCACGACGGCGGCTGCGCAGACCTTGGCGAGGAACAGTCCCTGGCCGGAGACGAAGCCGGTGAGGAAGACCGGGGCGGTGCCGGCCACGACGCCGGTGAGGACCCGGGCCAGGAGCAGTTCGTTCCAGCTGAAGATGAAGCAGATCAGGGCGGTGGCGGCGATGCCGGGCATTGCCACGGGGGCCACCACCTTGCGGAGTGTCAGCAGCAGGCCCGCGCCGTCAATCTGGGCGGCCTCCAGCATTTCGACCGGCACTTCGTCGAGGAAGGACCGCATCATCCACACGGCGATGGGCAGGTTCATCGAGGTGTACATCAGGACCAGGAACCAGATGTTGTCCAGCGCGCCGATGTTTTTGGCGACGAGGTAAAGCGGCAGGACCGCGGCGACGACCGGCATCATCTTGGTGGAGAGGAAGAAGAACATCACGTCGGACCACTTCTTCACCGGACGGATCGACAGGGCGTACGCGGCCGGGATCGCCAGCAGCAGCACCAGGACGGTGGAGAAGATCGAGGCGGTGGCGGAGTTGATCAGTGACGGCCACGGGCTGACCCCGGACGTTGCCCCGAAGAACTCCTGGTACGCGTCCAGCGTGAGGTCAGCGGCGATGGAGGGCGGATTGGTCGCGGCGTCCGTTTCCGAGTGGAAGGACGTCAGGATCATCCACAGGACCGGCACTGCGAACAGCAGGGCCAGCAGCCAGGCCGCGATGCCGGCGGCCGTGTTGTTCCGGGTGGGGTCCATGCGGGACTTGCCGCGGCGCCGTGAACCCGTACTGCGGACGTTCGGGCCGGGGACGGATGCCCGGCGCTCGGTGGGGGTGAGCGTGCTCATCGTGCTGCCTCCTTCTTGAAGAGCGAGAAAACGGTGCGGAGTGCGAAGGTCGCCACGATGATGGTGCCGATGACCACCACGACGCCGGCGGCGGACGCCAGGCCGTATTCGTTGGCGTAGTAGAACGTCTCGTAGATGGCGTAGGGAAGGTTGGCCGTGCCCAGGCCGCCGGAGGTGAGGGTGAAGACGGCGTCGAAGTTCTGCACGATGTAGATGGCTCCGAGCAGGCCGCCGAGTTCCAGATACTGCCTCAGGTGCGGCAGGGTGAGGTGGTGGAAAATCGCCCAGGGAGTGGCTCCGTCCATTTGGGCGGCTTCGACCGTGTCCATGGGACGGGACTGCAGGCCGGCGAGCAAGATGAGCATCATGAATGGTGTCCACTGCCAGACCAGCGACATGATGATCGCCAGCAGGGGCGCCGAGGACAGCAGGTCAGTCTGCGGCGGGGCGTCGCTGCCGAAGAGCGACCAGACCCAGGTGAGCGTGCCGTTGATCAGGCCGTATACGGGGTTGAGAATGGCGTGCTTCCAGATGAGCGCCGCAGCCACCGGCACTACGAGGAAGGGGGCGATCAGCAGGGTCCGTGCCAGTCCGCGGCCGATGAACTTCTTGTCCAGGAGCAGGGCCAGGCCAAGGCCGAGGAGCAGGCTGGCCAGGACCACCGAGACGGTCATGACGATGGTGGTGACGATCGCCTGCAGAAAGTAGGGATCGGTGAGGACCTGGATGTAGTTATCGAACCCGGCAAACCCGGTCGTGTCCGGGCTGAGGCTGTTCCAGTTCATGAATGAGATGAACAGGGTCACCACGAACGGAAGCTGGGTGACAATGATGAGGAAGATCAGGGCCGGCAACAGCGGTGCACGCCGTACCCAGGCCACGGCGCGTTCCCGTGCTCTTGTATCTCTGGTGTCTCCGGTGTCTCTTGAAGGTTTGGCTGTGGTGCTCCCGTGCCGGGAGACGCGCGTCGCTGCGTTAGTCATGATGTTCTCCTGCAGTTGGGTTGTGGCTACTTGTACTTGTCGCCGACTTTTTGCGCGGCTTCCTGCCCCTTGGCGACGGCGTCGGCGACAGTCCCCTGGCCGGCGATGACAGAGCTCACGCCTTGGGACACCCTGGTGCCCAGGGCGGCGAACTCGGGAATACCGACAAACTGGATACCCACGGCCGGCCGCGGCTGGACGCCGGGGTTGGTCGGATCGGCGTTCTCGATGGCGAAGCGTTCGGCTTCAAAGAAGGGTGCGGCCTGCTGGAACTCGGTGTTCTCGTAGGTGGAGATGCGCTTGCCGGACGGGACTTTGGACCAGCCGAGCTTGGACGCAACCAGTTCCTCGTACTCCTTCGAGCTCGCCCAGGCGATGAACTTGCCGGCGGCATCCTGCTTCTTGGAGGCCGCTTGCACGGCCCAGGACCAGGTCCACAGCCAGCCCGAGGACTTGGTTTCCTTTACCGGGGCCTGGGCGTAGCCGATCTTTCCCTTCACCGGGGAGGCCTCTGATTCCAGGGCGCCGGCCGCTGAGGTGGCGTCGTACCACATGGCGACCTTGCCCTGGCTCATGTTGTTCAGGCACTCGGTGAACCCGGCTTGGGCGGCCCCCGCCGGACCGTGGTCCCGGACCAGCTTGGTGTAGAACTCGACTGCTGCGGTGAATTCCGGGCTGTTGACCTGCGCGTTCCAGTCCTTGTCGAACCATGTCCCGCCGAAGGTGTTCACCACCGTGGTCAGCGGTGCGAAGACCTGGCCCCAGCCGGGCTGGCCGCGCAGGCAGATCCCCTTCATGCCCGGGGCGGCGCCGTCGGCCTGTGCGGCCAAGGCTGCGACCTCATCCCAGGTGGGCTTCTCCGGCATGGTCAGGCCCTTGGCGTCGAAGATGTCCTTCCGGTACATCAGGAAGGAGGACTCTCCATAAAACGGTTCGCCGTAGAGCTTTCCGTCCGTGCCGGTCAGCGAGGCCGTGTAGGCCGGCAGGATGTCCGCCTGGTTGAACTCGGGATCCTGGGCCACATGGTCCAGCGGTGCCAGCCAGCCATTCGCGGAGTAGAACGGAATCTCGTAGTTGGACAGCGACGCAATGTCGTACTGGCCGGCCTGGCTCGAGAATTCCTGGCTGATCTTGGCGCGGACGTCGTTTTCCGGCAGGACGGTGTAGTTGACCCTGATGCCGGTTTTCTGGGTGAAGTTCTCCGCCGTGAGCCGCTGCAGGTCCTCCATCTGGGGGTTGTTCACCATCAGGACATTGATGGCATTCGGGTCACCTGCCGAATTTCCTCCGCCTGCACCTGCACAGGCCGAGGCGCTGATGGCCACGCAGAGGGCACCTGCGGCCAACGCGGCGACGCGTGTTTTTGCGCGCATTCAAGGACTCCTTTGTTCTTTCGGGGGATGCAATGCGACCTGCGCTCCGACTGCCTGTGTCGGGGTGCGGCGCCGAATGCGGGACCTGGGCTGGAAGCCGGGGCGCCTCGCTGATGTTCCTCAAGATTAGGCCCGTGGGATAGGGCACAACTAGCGCCGTGGTTGCCAGTTTCTGATACTAATTTTCCGCACCTGCGCCCGGCCGGGCGCTACGCTAGGAGCAGGTAGCACAAAGGCTGTCGCTATTTCATAACCTTGACCTAGGGAGAACCAGGATGAGCGCAGCAGATCCCAGCGGCGGCGCAGACCCAGTCGACAGTGCGGCTGCCCGGCTTGCAGAAAGACTGCTGGGCATGCACGCCAACCGGGAAGTCATCCCGGAAGACCCGAACCATTCGGTCCGGTGGCATGAGCACGACTACCCCAGTCCGGTGGCACGTTGGAACTACCATCCTGAGTACGAGCTGCACCTGATCCGGAAAGGCACCGGAAAGTTCATCGTGGGAGACCACATCGGGACCTTCGAGGCCGGACACGTTGTGCTGGTGGGGTCGGGGCTGCCGCACGATTGGGTCAGCGACCTCGAGCCCGGAGAAGTCCTCCAGGGCAGGGACGCCCTCATCCAGTTCGACGGAAAGTGGGTTGAACAGGCGGCGTCGATCATTCCTGAAATGGCCGAGGTCAAACCGCTGCTGGAACAGTCCTCCCGCGGAATCGAGTTCCTGGGACGGACGGCCCGGACGGCCGCCGCGTCCATCGACGCGATGGGCGCATCCACCGGGTTGGAGCGGCTGCACCATCTTTTTGAGCTGCTGGGGACACTTGCCCGCGCACCGCAGGAGGAACGGCGCTACCTGGCCGACGAATGGTTCAGGCCCCAGCTGGACGGCCAGGCCGCGGCCGTGGTGGACATCGTCCTCGAATACGTCTTCAGCAACCACGCCGGCAGCGTCAAGATGTCCGAGGCCGCCGCGCTGGTAGGGATGTCAGAGCCGACGTTTTCGAAATACTTCAAACGCGCCACCGGCCAGAACTTCAGCGATTTGGTCCGCAAACTGCGGCTCGCCCACGCACGGCGCCTGCTGGAACACAGCGACAAAGCGATCTCCGACATTTGTTACGAAGTCGGCTTCTCGAATCTCTCCAACTTCAACCGGCATTTCCTGAATGACGCGGGCGTTACCCCGCGCCATTACCGCCAGCGCGTCCAGTTGTGATCGTGCCGGTCGGGACCGAGGCGTGCCTGGCGGACCATCCCTAGTGGAGGATGACCGGCTTCGCCGGGTCCTCGTCCGGCAGGTCGCCGTCGACGACGGCGGTCACCTGCAGCTGCGTCAGCGATAGGCTGCCGCCCACCGTCGACAGGAACGCGGTGTCCGAGGAGTCCCGGCCGGCGGTTATCCGCAGCATGCTCTCCCGGGGAGCCAGTCCGGTGGGATCGATGACGTGCCAGGCACCGTTGACGTGGGCTTCGGCCACGGCGTGGAAGTCCATGGGGTTCAGCCCAGGGGCGTACACGGCGGCCAGCCGGGCCGGTACGTTCTTGGCGCGCAGCAGGGAGATGGCCAGGTGGGCGAAGTCGCGGCAGACCCCGCGGCGGTGCAGCAGCGTCTCGACGGCGCCGTCGGTCCCGCGGGAGGATCCGCTGATGTAGCGCAGCTCGCTGAAGACCCAGTTGCGCACCGCGTTCACCAGCTCTTCGCCCTGCAGCCCGCCGAATTCCGCGTAGGCGGTGGGCAGGAGCCGGTCGGACTCGGCGTAGCGGCTCGGCCGGACGTAGCGGATGAGTTCCATCAGCCGGGGTTCCTCCGGCAGCGCGAACCCCGACACGGCGGCGGTGTACTCCACCAGCACGTCGGCGGGTTCGGCGAATTCCATGTAGTGGAAGCGCCCTCCGTGGTGGTCGGAGAGCTCGGTCAGCGGGACATCTTCGCCGCCGGCCGTCACGGACAGGGACTCCACGAAGCTGGTGTAGCCGGCGTTTCGTGCCACGGACACCGCCAGGGCGACCTTGGTGTCGGCCACGGTCTTGAAGGCCAGGCGGGCGGCTACAGAGCGGTGCATGGATCTCCGGGGTGTGAGGTTGCGGCGGGTCGCGTCGCCGTCGTCCCTGCCGGCCCGGCTGTGTGCGGGCGGCGGGCGGTGCGGGACTAGTTTTTGATCTCCAGAGACATTAGCATCCGCTGGACGTTGGCGAATTCCGAGCCGTCGTTGGCGTATTTGGCCGCCTGGTCCAGGGTGTCGAAGGCCTTGGCCGGGGCAACCTTCTGGTCGGGGGCGAAAGCCTTCAGCGCCGTCAGGTCCGCGAAGGAGTAATCGCCCATGCCCTCGGGGCCGCGGACCAGGTTCTGAAGCACGCAGGCCTTTCCTTCCGTGCCGCCGACGATGTTGGTGATGCCGTAGGAGCCGAAGTACTTGTAGCCCTGGATCACCCGGAACACCACGCGCGGGTCGATGGTGCCGTCGCCGCCGCGGTGCGGCAGGTCCACCGGGATGCTGCTGACCACGACGTAGGGTTTGGCGGCCTTGTCTGCGCAGGCCGGGGCGGGCTGGGGCCGGAGGCCGGTCTGCAGGGTGGCGAGGTAGCCGCCGTCGGCGTCCTTGACCTCGATCTTGAGTGCGCCGGGCAGGGTGCCCTGCTCCGGGGGCAAGGACTGCGCGATCCATTCCCGCGGCAGCTCGAAACTGATTTTCTTCGCCGGATCCGTAAAGACCTTCCAGTCCGCTGCCGTCGAACCCGGCGACGGCGAGGCGGTGGACCCTGGCGAGGCGGTGGACCCTGGCGAGGCGCCCGGCGTCGTGCTGCCCGCGGAGGGTTCCACTGACGGATCCGACGGCGCACCGCTCGCCCCGGGACTGCCGCCCGCCGTCCAGGCGGGCGTGCCCTTGCCGTCGCCGGTGCACCCGGCCAGCGCCGTGGCGGCGAGCACCAGGGCAGCGGCGGTCCGGAGCCCGCGGGCCGCGGGCCGCCGGAAGGTGTCCGTCCCAGTCATGGTGCCAGCGTAGCGGGACATCGGGCCTCCTAGAGTTCCCTGATCAGCGTTTCGTAGAAGGTGACGCCGCGCTCCAGGGTCTCCAGCAGGATCTTTTCGTCGACGGCGTGGATGGAGGCCCGGGCCCCGGCGTCCATCGAGAACGGGGCGAAGCGGTACACGGCGGTGCAGATCCCGGTGAAACGACGCGAATCCGTGCCGCCCATCATGATGTAGGGGGTGACGAGCGCCTCGGGGAAAACCTCGGTGATGGAGGCCTCCAGCAGCTCCCATTGCGGTCCGGAGTAGGGCGAGACCGGGGAGGGATCGTTGCCTTCCACCACTCGCAGCTCCACCTTGGGGTCCCGGATGATCCGCCGCAGCCGCTCCACCGTCCCCTCGACAGTCTCCCCCACGGCCACCCGGATGTTGGCGTTGGCCCGGGCGGTGGCGGCCAGGACGTTGGCGCCGGGGCTGCCCTCCAGGGTGGTGATGGCGACGGTGGTGCGGGTCATGGCGTTGGTCTCATTCCCCATCCGGCCAAAGAGCAGGGTCACCGGGGCGCGGAACAGGGACAGCCTGGCGAACACTGCCCGCAACGGCGCCGGGGCGTGCGGACCGAACCGCCGGAGCATCTCCGCGGTGACGTCCGGCAGCGACTGCGGAAAGGGGCTGCGTTCGATCCGGGTGATGGCACGCGCCAGCCGCGCCGTCGCGCCCATCCGGGGAGGGGTGGAGGCGTGCCCGCCGGGGTCCCGGGTCAGCAGCTCCACATCGAGGATCCCTTTTTCGGCCACCCCGACCACGGCGGCCGGCCGTCTCACGCCGGGAAACGCCCCGCCGGCCACGGCGCCGCCCTCGTCCAGCACCAGCCAGGGCCGCACTCCCCGGCCGGCGAGCAGTGCCGCGGCTGCCGCGGCGCTGTCCCCGGCGGTCTCCTCGTTGTTGCCGAAGGAGAAGTAGAGGTCGCGGGCGGGGGCGAACCCGGCGTCGAGCAGGGATTCTGCCGCCTCCATCACGGCGACCAGCTGGCCCTTGTCGTCGAGGGTGCCGCGGCCCCACAGGTGGGTGCCGTCGATGTGCCCGGAAAACGGCGGGTGCGTCCAGGCCTCCGGGTCGCCCGCGGGCACGACGTCGTAGTGGGCCATCAGCACGGTCGGACGCGCAGCGGGGTCCGGCCCGGTCCCGGGCCAACGGAACAGCAGCGCGCTGCCGGTGACGCGTTCGAGGTCCAGGGCGGCGTGGACGGCGGGATACAGGCGGGCCAGCGCTGCGATGAATCCTTCGAACTCGGCGGCGTCCACCTCGTGGTCCAGCCGGGAGGACACGGTGCGGAACCGCACAAGTTCAGCCAGGGCGGCGGCGGCGCGGCTGGCGGGAGGCCTGGGGGTGCTCTGCATGCGCGAAAGTCTACGGCCGTGCCGGCCCCGGCGCCCGCCGCCGGGGACGCGATTCGCTGCCGGGAAAGCGGGATACGCTGGGGACATGGCGGATCAGGATTTTGACTCCACGGATTTCGGAGACCAGGACAGCGTGGCGGACATCTCCGCCGTCGACATCGCGGACTGGCGGCTCCGGACCTTTGCGCTCTACGCCAACGTGCGGAAGATCGCGGCAGAGGATCCGGCCGAGGCGCATTCGTACTGGCGCCAGGAGCGGGACCGGATGTTCGGCACACACCCCGCATCGCCGCTCACGGCGTCCGCCAAGTCCAGCTTCGGCGGGCTGAAGACGGCGGACTACGATCCGATCTACCGCTTCCACATCCCGCTGACCAGCGAGGGTGCCGGGCGGGAAATGAACGTGGAGACCGGGACCGACGGCCTGGTGCGGTTTGTCCGGCTGGGCACATTCGACCTGCCGGAAATGGGCCAGCTCGCCGTGTGGAAGCTCCGCGGCTACGGCGGCGGCATTTTTGTTCCTTTCCGTGATGCCACGGCCGGACAGCAGGGCGGCACCTACGGCGCGGGCCGCTACCTGCTGGACACCATCAAGGGTGCCTTCCACGGCGTGCAGGGGTCCGGCGCGGAGGCCGAGTTCGTCGTTGACTTCAACTTCGCCTACAACGCGTCCTGCGCCTACAACGAGGCGTGGGCATGCCCCCTCGCCGGCCCGTCCAACCGCCTGGCCGTGGAGATCCCTGTCGGCGAGCTGTACTGAGCGGATGGACACAGAGCTCGATCAGCACACCCCTGCCCCCGGAAGTGCCGCCGTCGGCGCCGCCACCGGATCTGCCCCCGGACCTTCCGCCGTCGGGACGGTCGGTCCTTCCGGCCGGGCTCCTGTCCGACGCCGGCACCGCGGCGTCCTGCGCTATCCGCTGGTCCGGCAGCTGCTGAGGTTTACCGCCGTCGGCGTCGTCTGCACGGCGACGTCGCTGGCGCTGTACGCGTTCCTCCGGCCGTACTTCGGCTCGCAGCCGGCCAACGCCACCGCGCTCATCCTGACCTCGCAGATGAACACCGCCCTGAACCGGCGGCTGACCTTCAAAATCACCGACCGCCACCGGATGAAGCGCGACCACCTCAACGGGCTGATCGTGATCGTCGTGGCGCTCCTGATTACCGGCGGCAGCCTCGGCGTCCTGCACTGGATCAATCCCGCCGCCACCGTGGCCGACGAGCTGTGGACCACTACCCTCGCCGGTTTCGCGGCCACGGCCGTGCGCTTCACCCTGCTGCGGCACTGGATCTTCCGCCGCGCCCGGCACCGCTAAACCCCGGTTGCCCTGTCAGATAACGTCCCTCTGAGGGCCCCGGAACAGCATTAAGTGACAGGGCAACGCGGGGTCAGGGGCCGGCGAGGGCACGGACGCTGCCGACGGCGGTGCGGACCGCCGCCGCCGCTTCCTGCAGCTCGGCAGCCGTGATGGTGGTGTCGAAGCTGAAGCGCACTGCGGTCTGCGCAACTTCGGCCTCGATGCCCATGGCGCGCAGCACCGGCGACGGCTCGTCCGAGCCCGCCGCGCAGGCCGATCCGCTGGAGCAGATGACGCCCTGGCGCTCGAGTTCCAGCAACACGGACTCGCCGCTGGTCCCCGGGAAGCAGAACGACGCCACGGAGGGCAGCCGCTCCACCGGATGGCCGGTGAGGACCGCGCCCGGAACCCCGGCGTGTACCGAGCGGATAAAGTCATCCCGCAGGGCGGAGACCTGCGCCGCACGGTCCCCCTGGGAACCCCGGGCGAGGGTGAGCGCCGTCGCGAGCGCCACAGCCCCGGCCACGTTCTCGGTCCCCGACCGGCGCCCGCGTTCCTGCCCGCCGCCGTGGATGACGGGCTCCAGCCGGGTGCGGCTCCGCACGAACAAGGCCCCGCTGCCTTTCGGGGCTCCCAGTTTGTGGCCGGAGATGCTTAGGGCATCCACGCCCAGTGCCGCGGTGTCGAGCGGCAGCCAGCCGGCAGCCTGGACCGCGTCGGTGTGGAAGGGTATGCCCTGCGCCCGGGCCAGCGCGGCCAGCCGGGCGACCGGCTGCACGGTGCCCACCTCATTGTTGGCGTACATGATGCTGACCAGGGCGGTTTCCGGCCGGAGCACGGCGGCGAGCGCCGCCTCGGTGACGCGGCCGTACGGATCCACCGGCAGCACGTCGACGGCGAAACCGTGCACGCGCTCCAGGTAGCGTGCGGATTCCTCCACGGCGGGATGTTCGACGGCGCTGATCACCACCCGGTCCAGCCGCGGGTCCGCGGCCCGCCGGGCCAGCGCGATGCCCTTGACGGCGAGGTTGTCCGCTTCCGTGCCGCCGGAGGTGAAGACTACCTCTCCCGGGCGGCAGCCCAGTGCCTTGGCCGTCGCTGCCCTGGCCCCGGCAAGCGCCGTGGCCGCGGCGTCGCCGAGGGAATGGTGGCTCGAGGGATTGCCGAACTCCCCGCTGAGGTACGGCCACATCGCTTCGAGCACCTCGCGGCGGACCGGGGTGGTGGCCGCGGCGTCGAGGAATATCATGGCGTGGTCCGGCCCGCTGCCTGTTCGGTGGTGCCGTCAGCACGGAGCTGGTCCCTGCCGGGTCCGAGGTCAATGTCGAGTCCCAGATCCAGGGCGGCCACGCTGTGCGTCAGTCCGCCGATCGAGATGACGTCCACCCCGGTGGCGGCGATACCGGCCACAGTGGCCAGGTTGACGTTGCCGCTGGCCTCGACCCGCGCCCGTCCGGCCACCAGGGCCACCCCCGCGGCCAGCTCCGCGGGGGTGAAGTTGTCCAGCATGATGGTGTCCACCCCGGCGTCCAGTACGGGCCCGATCTGGTCCATGCTGTCCACTTCCACTTCGAAGTGGGTGGTGTGCCCCAGCCGGGCTTTGGCGTCACGCAGCACCGCGGTGAGTTTCGACGGGTCTCCCCCGGTGAGGACGGCCAGGTGGTTGTCCTTGGCCAGCACGGCGTCGGAGAGGCCGAAGCGGTGGTTGGCTCCGCCGCCGCAGCGGACCGCGTAGCGTTCGAGCACCCGCAGGCCCGGCGTCGTTTTCCGCGTATCAGTGATGCGCGCCCCTGTGCCGTCCACGAGGGCGACGAACTCCGCCGTCCTGGTGGCGATGGCGCTCATCCGCTGAACCAGGTTCAGGGCCACACGCTCGGCCAGCAGCACGGCGCGGGCGTTGCCGGAGACCCTCGCGAGCGCCGTTCCGGCGGCAAAGGCGGCACCGTCTGCCACCAAGAGTTCGACGACGGCGCCGGGGTCAGTGAGCTTCATCGCCGCAGCGAACACCTCCCCGCCGCTGAGCACGCCGGGCACCCGGGCGGCCAGGACCGCCGTCGCACGCGTGTCCGCGGGAATGAGCGTCTGCGAGGTGATGTCGCCGTAGGGTGCGTCCTCCAAGAGGGCGGCACGGAGGACGGCATCCACGGCTGCTGCGGGGAGGGTGCCTGCGAGCGCGGCGGTCGCCGACGGCGCGGCCGGACGCGCGGTGGCCACGGTAGTAGACCGTGTAGAGGTCGGGGCTGCAACGGGTGCGGTCATGAGGAAATCCTTTGTTTCGGACGGGACGCGGCGGCGGGCCGGTGGCCGTGCGCGCCGGCCGGCAGGGTGGGGCGGGCGGGCGCTACCAGCAGGGCGGGGGCGGCGGCTGTCGCGTCGGCCCGGTAGTGGGCGCCGACGGAGCCGGTCCGCTGCCGGGCGGCCGCCACGAGAAGTTGCGCGGCGAGCAGCAGGTTCCGGTCCTCGTGCTCCCGCGGGTCCGCTGCGTCCGCCACGTTCCCGGGACGGACGACGGCGGCCCATGACGCCAGCACGTTCTCCGCCTCCCGCAGCTGATCGCCGCTGCGCAGGACCCCGGCGTCCGCAGTCATCAACCGCCGCAGGGCCTCGCGAGAAAATGGCACGGAATCAGCCTCAGCCTTCACAACACCAACCTCAGGGGCCGCCGGTAGAGCTTCTTCCCCGACAGAGTCGCGCGACAGCGCTGCGGAAGCGGGCGTCAAGGGGAGGCCGGCAGCGGCCGTGGGCCCACGCGATCCGGGTTCCCTGGCCGAGCTTGCGAGGCTAGGGCGATCGTGGGGAGCCCGCGGAGCAGCGGTGCCGTGCGACGGCACGCCACCCAGGAATGCCTCCACAGCGCGGCGGCCGAAGACCAGCCCCTCGAGGAGTGAATTGCTCGCCAGCCGGTTGGCGCCCTGCGCACCCGTGCACGCGACCTCGCCGGCTGCGTACAGCCCCGGCACGGTGGTGCGCCCCCACAGGTCGGTGGACACGCCGCCCATCCAGTAGTGCGCCGCCGGGGACACCGGAAGCGTCTGCGTGGTCCAGTCGTAGCCGGCGGCGCGGGTGGCAGCCGTGATGCTGGGAAAGCGCCGGGCCAGGAAGCCGGGCCCGCGGGCCGCCTCGATCGCCCGGGCGTCCAGGAAAACCGGGCTGTCCGCCGGCGCGCCCGTGGCGGCGAGGTGCAGGGCAATACTGCGGGAGACGACGTCGCGCGGGGCCAGTTCGGCGTCCGGGTGGTAGTCGGGCATAAAGCGGTAGCCGGCGGCGTCGAGCAGGACGGCGCCTTCCCCGCGGACAGCCTCTGAAATGAGCAGCGCCGGCGGGCCGCCGGGCACCTCGTCCGCCGCGAGTGTGGTGGGGTGGAACTGGAAGAATTCCAGGTCGCGGACCGCCGCTCCGGCCCGCCAGGCCAGGGCCAGGCCGTCTGCAGTGGCGACGGCCGGATTGCTGGTCCGGGCGAAGAGCCGTCCGGCGCCGCCGGTGGCCAGGAGCACCGCGTCGGCCTGCAACTGCCGCGGCTGCCCGTGGGACAGGTAGGCCACGCCGGTGACCCGCGCGGAGCCCGCCGTCGGGCCGGGTTCGGGGAGGCTGGTGGGTTCAGGAAGGTCAGTGAGCAGGTCGGTGACGAACGCGCCGGTCTCCACCCGCAGCCGGCCCTGGCCTGTCCGGTTGAGGACGGCGCGCTCCAGGACGGCGGCGACCAGGGCGCGGGTGATGCGGGCGCCGGTCGCGTCGCCGCCGGCGTGCAGGATGCGGGCGGCCGAGTGTGCCGCCTCAAGGCCGAGCGCCGGGCCGCCGCCGGGTCCGGCGTCGAAGTGCACGCCGAACCGTTGCAGCCCCGCGATGTCCCGGACGGCCTCGGTGCACAGGACCCGTACGGCGTCGGGGTCGTTGAGTCCGGCGCCCGCGGCGAGGGTGTCGGCGATGTGCGCCGCTACGGAGTCTCCGGGCGCGGCCTCCCCCGGGGCGAGCACCGCCGAGACGCCGCCCTGGGCGTAGAAGGTGTTGCTCTGCTCGAGGGTTCCCTTGCTCAGGAGCACCACCTCGCACGCCGGGCCGCCGTCTCGGACCGCGTCGGACGCGAGCAGCGCGGCATACAGCCCCGCGATGCCGCTGCCGACAACCACCAACCGCGGGGGCCTGGTCACGGCCGTGCCGCCAGCATCCGCTCGAGGGCAACCTTTGCCGGGGCGGCGACGTCGTCCGTCACTGTGATCCGGTTGACCACCTCGCCCCGGACCAGCGCTTCCAGGACCCAGGCGAGGTAGCCGGGGTGGATGCGGTACATGGTGGAGCAGGGGCAGATCACCGGGTCCAGGCAGAAGATGGTGTGTTGCGGGTACTCCGCGGCCAGCCGGTTGACCATGTTGATCTCGGTGCCGATCGCGAAGGTGGTGGGCTCCGTGGCGGCGGCGATGGCCTTGCGGATGAAGTCCGTGGAACCGGCGGAATCAGCGGCGTCCACCACCTCCATGGGGCATTCCGGGTGCACAATCACCTGGACGCCCGGGAACTCGGCGCGCGCCTTTTCGATCTGGCCCACGTTGAAGCGCTTGTGGACCGAGCAGAAGCCGTGCCAAAGGATCACGCGGGAATCGAGCAGGGTCTGTTCGTTGTTGCCGCCGAGGTCCTTGCGCGGGTTCCACAGGGGCATCTGCTCCAGCGGTACGCCCATGGCCTTGGCGGTGTTGCGGCCCAGGTGCTGGTCGGGGAAGAACAGCACGCGCTGGCCGCGCTCGAACGCCCATTCGAGGACGGTGGAGGCGTTGGAGGACGTGCAGACGATGCCGCCGTGCTCGCCGCAGAAGCCCTTGAGGGCGGCGGAGGAGTTCATGTAGGTGACCGGGATGACCGGGACCCGGCCGTCGGGGTCGGGCTCGGTGCCGTACAGTTCCTCCAGCTGTTCCCAGCACTCGGTCACGGAGTCGATGTCCGCCATGTCCGCCATGGAGCAGCCCGCGGCCAGGTTGGGCAGGATCACGGCCTGGTCCGGGCGGGACAGGATGTCCGCGGTTTCGGCCATGAAGTGCACGCCGCAGAAGATGATGGCCTCGGCATCGGGCCGGGTCAGGGCGGCATTGGCCAGCTGGAAGGAGTCCCCCACGAAGTCGGCGTATTCGATCACTTCGTCGCGCTGGTAGAAGTGCCCCAGCACGACGGCGCGGTCCCCCAGTGCCGCTTTGGCGGCGCGGATCCGGGCGTCGAGCTCGGCGTCGCCGGCCAGCTTGTACTCCTCCGGGAGCTGGCCCTGCCGGGGTGTTGAGGCGGGGGCGACGTCGGCGACGGAGGCGCCGGGGCCGTAGGCGGGCACACCGGCGAGGGCCTCGGCGAGGTCGTAGTCCCAGGGTCCGCGGGCCAGCGCGGGGCTGCAGGTGGAGGCGGTCGCTGCAATGCCCGTGGCGCTGCTGGCGGCCTGTTCGCGCGTGATCAGCTGGATGGCCGTATTGACGCTGCTCATGGTGTGCTCCTGTTGTCTGGGTCAAGGCCGGGGCGGCCGGTAAAGCGGTAGAGGCGGGGCGGGCGGTGTTTGCCGCCCTGCAGGTACTGGTCGGTTTCTTCGATCTCCGGCGTGGCCTTGACCTGCCGGCGGAAGTTGGCCGGGTCCAGCTCGCGGTCCAGGACGGCCTCGTAGACCTCCCGGACCTGGGCGAGGGTGAAGTACTCGCCCAGCAGGTGGTACGCGATGGACCCGTAGGCCATCTTGTTGCGAAGCCGCCAGAGCGCGTAGTCGATGATGGCGTTGTGGTCGAAGGCCAGTTCGCCGAGCCGGTCGGCCCGGAACCACTTGACGTTTTCGGATTCGTCCGCGAGCGCGGCCTCGGTGGGCTGCACCAGCGCCCAGTACACAATCGAGACGACCCGCTGGGTGGGCGAACGGTGCAGGCCGCCGAACGCGTAAAGCTGTTCGAGGTAGCTGGGCGCCAGGCCCGTGGTCTCCTGCAGGTTCCGCGAGGCGGCGTCCGGCAGGGACTCGGAGTGGGTCAGCGGGCCCCCGGGCAGTGCCCACAGGCCCTTGAACGGTTCGCGGATCCGGCGCACCAGCGGGATCCAGAGGGTGGGCCGTCCGGAGCGCTCACTGGGGCGGAGGGCGAAGATCACCGTGGAGATGGCCAGCGACGGCGGCGCGAGTTGGCGCTCGGAGACGTTGGCTGCTGTGGTGTAAACGATGGTCACCCGCCTTCTGAGGCTCCAGGCCGGCCCGCTGGGGCTGTCCGGGACGCTCCGGCCCGACCGCCGGAGTAGTTATAGTCAGATTGACTAGAACTAATTCTACGACCTCACCTGCCGGGGGCAAAATGTTTCAGGTCACAGGGGCGGCCGCCGCGCACGGACAGGCCGCGATCCAGCGTGCGGGCCTATCACCTGCCGGCGGCCGCGGCTTCCAGCAGCGGAAGGGTGCGGCCCTGGAAGTGGGTGTTCAGGACAATGACCGAGGACGAGCGCAGCACCGTCCGGGTGGCGATCATGGCGTCCAGCACGCGCTGGAGGTCAGAATTGGAGCGGGCCGCAATGCGTGCCATCAGGTCCGATCCGCCGGAGACGGTATGGATTTCGATCAGTTCCGGAATCGCCGCGAGTGCTTCGACGACGGCGTCGTGCCCCAGGTCCTGGTTGATGGTCAGAGAGCAGAACGCCACCACCGGGAACCCGAAGTGCGCCGGATCCGGCTGCGGCACCCAGGTGCCGATAACTCCGCTGTCCTGCATCCGGTCCAGCCGCGATTGCACGGTGGCGCGGGCAACCCTGAGCACGCGGGACGCCTCCAGCACCGAAGCGCGGGGGGAATCCGTGAAGAATCGGACAATTTTTGCGTCCAGGCCATCAATGTCCATCAAATCTTCCTCCTGCTGACGCCGTGGCATCACAAACCGCTACTGATAGTCCGGCCTTGGCTAACAAACTGTCACTATGCTCTCACGGCTGGCGCGCCCGGACACCGCTCCGGAGCGTAAAATTCAATAGGTCCCATAAGGACTTAAGATCCAAACCACACGAAGGTTCGCCAGTATGACAATGAAGTCCACCGCGGAGCGCCCCGGCCTGAAACTTGGCCACAGCATGAAGCCACGCCAACTCACCATGATGGGACTCGGCAGCGCCATCGGCGCCGGCCTGTTCCTGGGCTCGGGGGCGGGCGTCCAGGCCGCCGGACCCGCCGTCCTGATCTCCTACCTGGTCGCGGGAACCCTGATCATCCTGGTCATGTGGGCCCTCGGCGAAATGGCCGCCGCCAACCCCAACAGCGGAGCGTTCTCCGTCTACGCGGCAAAAGCCATGGGCCGGACCGCGGGAGCCACCGTCGGATGGCTCTGGTGGCTGCAGCTGGTGGTGGTGATCGCCGCCGAGGCCCTCGGCGCCGCCGCCCTGCTGTTCACCGTGTGGCCGGTGGTTCCGGTCTGGGCCCTGTCCCTGATCTTTATGGCCGTGTTCACGGCAATCAACCTGGCCGGGGTGAAAAACTTCGGCGAGTTCGAGTTCTGGTTTGCCATCCTCAAGGTCGCTGCCATCCTGCTGTTCCTCGGCATCGGCACGGCACTGCTGCTGGGCTGGCTGCCGGACGTCGAGTCCCCCGGCCTCTCCAACTTCACCGCCGACTTCGCTCCCGCCGGGCTGGGCGGCATCGCCACCGCGCTCTTCGTGGTGATCTTCGCGTTCGGCGGCACCGAGATTGTCAGCGTGGCCGCCGCCGAAACCGAGAACCCCCAGCACAGCGTGGGCCAGGCGATCCGCACCGTCGTCTGGCGGATCCTGGTCTTCTACATCGGCTCGGTATTCGTCATCGCCGCGGTCCTTCCCTCCACATCGGAAGAACTGGCCTCACCCTTTGCCGGCGTCCTCAACGTGGCCGGTATCCCCGGCGCCGGCGCCGCCATCACGCTGGTGGCCGTCGTCGCGCTCCTCTCGGCCCTGAACGCGAACCTGTACGGCGCCTCCCGGATGGTCTTCTCACTGTCCGAACGCGGCGAGGCTCCCCGGTTCCTGTCGAAGATCAACAAAACGCGCGTGCCGGTGCTCGCCGTCGCCGTGTCCGTGGCGTTCGGCTTCCTGGCCGCCGTGCTGGAGCTGGCCTTCCCGGAGAAGATCCTTCCGGCCCTGTTCCAGCTGGTCGGCTCGACGTGCCTGATGGTCTGGGGCTCCGCCCTGGTGTCCCAGCTGATCCTCCGCCGCCGCGCGGACCGTGAGGGCACTGTCCTGCCGCTGCGGATGAAGGGTTTTCCGGGACTGACCATCTTCGGCCTGGTCCTCCTGGCCCTGATCTTCGCCGTCGGTTTCAGCAGCCCGGACAGCAGCAAGCAGCTCTTCAGCACCATGGCCCTGGTCGCCGGCATCGCCGCCGCCTGCTGGATCGGCGCGCGGCTCACCCGCAACCGCAGCGCGGCGCCGGCCGAGGAGGCCCAGCAGGCCGACCAGGCCGACCCCGTCGACGTCGGGAAGTAACAGGTCCACAACGCACTACCTGACCAGACTGCACAAACTGTAAAGCCGGACACGAGTCCTGATGACAGTATTGTGCAGTCTGGTCAGCTGTTTTCCGGCTGATTGCCCACCGCCTCCGTGGTGACTAGGGTCACAGCCATGGACACGCTTCCCGTGGCTTCCGGCGCCGGTGCCGAACCGCTCACTCCCGCCCAGCTCCGCGAGCTCTATTCGCTGATGGTGGCCGTCCGCCACCTCGACACCTCGGCCATCGCCTGGCAGCGCCAGGGCATCATCCCCGGCTACGCGCCCGAGCTCGGCCAGGAGGCCGCCCAGGTGGGCAGCGGCTACGCCGTCGACACCACCCGGGACTTCGTCTTTCCCACCTACCGCGAGATGGGCGTCGCCCGCACCATGGGCGTGGACATGGTGGCCTACATGTCCACCCACAAGGCCACCTGGCACGGCGGCCTCTACAACCCCATGGAATCCCGGCTCGCCCCGATCCAGGCCGTGGTGGCCGGCTCGGTACTGCACGCCGTCGGCTGGGCACACGGCCAGACACTTGCCGGCACCGCCGACGGCAAGCTCGGCGTCGCGCTCACGTACTTCGGCGATGGCGCCTCCTCCCAGGGCGACGTCCACGAGGCCCTGAACTTCGCCGCCGTGATGAAGGCCCCCGTGGTCTTCTTCGTCCAGAACAACGGCTGGGCCATCTCGGTGCCCACCGAACGCCAGGTGGCCGGCGGCTCCGTCGCCGCCCGCGCCGCCGGCTACGGCATGCCTGCCCTGCAGATCGACGGCGACGACGTCGTCGCCGTCGTCGAGGCCACCCGCCGCGCCTTCGCGCACGCCCGGGCCGGGAACGGCCCCGTGCTCATCGAGGCCATGACGTACCGCCGCGGCCCGCACTCCACGTCCGACGATCCGGGGCGCTACCGCTCGCTCGACGAGGAGCGCGACGGCGCCGGCGCCGACCCGCTGGAACGGTTCCGGCAGCGGCTGCTCGCCGACGGCATCGCCGACGAGGCGTTCTTCGCCGAGGCCCTCGCCGCGGCCAAGGCCGAGGAGGAACAGATCCGCACCGGCATCCAGGCCCTGGGATCCCGCCCCGGCACCGAAATGTTTGACCTGGTCTTCCAGGAAACCACCCCTGCCCTGCAGGCCCAGGCCGCCAACTGGCGCGAGGAGTCCGAACATGTCTAACTCGATTCTCGAAGGCGCAGCTGCCGCGGGCCCGGCCCGAAGCGCCGCCGCAACGACCACTGCCGCAACCACCACAGTGATGTCCATGCAGCAGGCGCTCAACCGGGCCCTCGACGAGGTGCTCGCCGAGAACCCGCAGGCCGTCATCTTCGGTGAGGACTGCGGCCGGCTCGGCGGCGTTTTCCGCATCACCGACGGCCTGCAGGCCAAGCACGGCGAGCAGCGCGTTTTCGACACCCCGCTGGCGGAATCCGGCATCCTCGGCATGTCCGTGGGCCTGGCGATGGCCGGGTTCCACCCCATCCCCGAGGTCCAGTTCGACGGCTTCGCCTACCCCGCAATCAACCAGATCGTCTGCCAGATTGCCCGGATGAACTACCGCAGCCGCGGCACCATGCCGATGCCCATCACACTGCGCGTTCCCAGTTTCGGCGGCATCCGCGCCCCCGAACACCACGGGGAGAGCCTCGAGGCACTCTTCGCGCACGTTCCCGGGCTCAAGGTGGTCTCGCCGTCGAACCCGCACGAGGCCTACCACCTGCTCAAATACGCCGCCACGCGGCCGGACCCGGTGATTTTTATGGAGCCGAAGTCGCGGTACTGGCAGAAGGGCGACGTCGACCTTGCGCACTGCGATGCGGACGGCGGCGACCCCACCGGCGCGAAGGTCATGCGCGAAGGCCGCCACCTCACTCTTGTCGCATGGGGCGCCATGGTGGCGCGCTGCCTCCAAGTGGCCGAGCTCGCCGCCGAGGACGGGATCGACATCGAGGTCCTGGACCTGCGCTGGCTCAAGCCGATCGACGCCGAGGCGCTGGCCGCGTCCGTGCGCAAGACGCGCCGCGCCGTCGTCGTCCATGAGGCGCCGCTGACGTCCGGGCTGGGCGCCGAGGTGGCACAGCTGATCACCCAGAGCTGCTTTGACACGCTCAAGGCGCCCGTGGAGCGCGTCACCGGCTTTGACGTGCCGTACCCTTCGGGGGACCTGGAAGATGAATACATCCCGAACATTGACCGGATCCTCTTCGGGATCCAGCGAGTATTGGAGTACAAACGTGGCTGAAATTTCCTTCCCGCTCCCGGACCTCGGAGAGGGCCTGATCGAAGCGACCGTACTGGAATGGCTCGTGGCCCCGGGCGACCAGGTGGAGCGCAACCAGCCCCTCGTCGAGGTCGAGACCACCAAATCCGCCGTTGAATTGCCCAGCCCGCAGGCAGGTAAGGTGGTGCGTATCCACGGCGGGCCCGGTGACAAAATCAATGTCGGCGAGCCCCTGATTGTGTTTGAGGTGCCGGACAACACCGCCGGCATCGTGGGCACGGTCCCGAAGGAAGAGGCACCAAAGCGCCGGGTCCGCCTGAGCGCCGTACTTGATGAGGACTGACACCATGAGCGGCAGACACACCGGCGAACAGCATTCGCACACCGTCGAGGGCACCGACCCCCAGCTGTATGTCGGGGTGCATGAGCCGGACTCCGACGCCGGGCTGCGTCCGGTGCTGCTGCTGCACGGATTTTCCTCCTCCGCGAAGCTCAACTGGGAGGACACCGGCTGGATCAGCGCCCTGCTGGAGGCCGGCCGCCGCGTCATCACAGTGGATCTGCCCGGCCACGGCCGCAGCGGCGCCCCCGAGGATATGGATTCGTACACCCCCAGCCGGATCCGCGCGGACCTGCTGCAAATCGCGTTCGACGCCGGAGCCCGGCCGCTGCGCGACGGTGACCCTTCCAGCGGGCTGGACCTGATCGGCTATTCGCTCGGTTCCCGGCTCGCGTGGGAGTTCGGCGCCACGCAGCATGAACTGGTGCACCGGCTGGTCCTGGGCGGGCCCAACGTCGCCGATCCGCTGGCAGACTTCGACCTCGTTGCCGCCCAGCGCTACCTGGCCGACGGCACCCCGATCGCCGACGCGTCCACCGCCGGGCTGCTGAAGATGGCGCAGATGCTGCCCAGCAACAACATCTTCTCGCTGCTTTCCCTCGTGGAAGCCGTCAAGAGCGAGCCGTTCGATCCCGCCGAGGCCGTGCCGCACGTTCCGATGCTGCTCGTGGCCGGCGAGAAGGACGAGCGGGCCGCCTCCATGCCGGAACTCGCCGCGCTCGGCGCCAAGGCCGGGGCCATGGTGGAACAGCTCGTCCTGCCGGGCCGGAACCACACCAACGCCATCACCAGCCGCGCGTTCAAGCAGGGGGCTGTCAGCTTCCTGGCCGTCTAATCCCAGTCCCCCGGACTCCCCCAACCAACGCGGGGTCACTTCCAGCCCATCCGCACCACTCCGGTGGACCGGAGCTGACCCCGCGTTTGTTTAACCCGACCGAGTCTCGCGCGGCTCCCCCGACGGACGTAGGCTGGCCGCGACAGGTGCGTCAGGGTGCGTTACCGGAAGAGGGCTGTTATGGGCATGCGCTTCAGTGACCGCGGGCAGGCCGGCAGGCTCCTTGCCGCCGCCCTCCCCCAGTTCCGCGGGCGCCCGGACACCGTTCTGCTGGGTCTCGCCCGCGGCGGCGTTCCGGTTGCCGCCGCGGCAGCCGCAGCGCTCCGGCTTCCCTGGGACGTGATTCCGGTCCGGAAGCTGGGGATTCCGGGACATGGGGAGACGGCCTTCGGTGCGCTGGCTGCCGTCGACAGCGGGGTGGTGCGTGTCCTGAACCGGCCTTTTGTGGACCAGCTTCTGGAGCTGGGGATCCAACAGTCCGCGCTGGATGCGGTGGAGCGCCTCGAGAGGTCGGAACTGAAGCGCCGCGCCGGAACGTATCCGGGCCCCCGGCTGGCCCTGCACGGCAGAACGGCCATCGTTGCCGACGACGGGATGGCCACCGGAGCGAGCATGCGGGCCGCCGTCGAGGCCGTGCGGGCGGCCGGTGCGGCAGCCGTCGTCGTCGCGGTCCCTGTCGCGTCGCTGGAGGCCCAGACGCCCCTGCAGCAGCTGGCCGACGCCGTCTTCAGCCTCTTTATCCCCGGCCAGTTCCGCGCCGTCGGCAGCTATTACCGCTCTTTCGGGCAGGTGCGGGACGACGACGTCGTCCGGCTGCTGGCTGCCCGGCCCGCCTGAACAGCGCCGCAATCCTTACAGTCAGATCACGCCCATCCCGGGCCGCCGAATGGGGCGCGGAGTGACCCCGCGTTGGGTTAAACGACAGAGGGGCGCGGACCTTGCGGCCCGCGCCCCTTCCGGATTGCTTGGTGCTAGTGCCTTGCCGCTACATCCGTAGCGCCGTGGCTGACGCCGAGCGGGCGGCCCCTGGTTTCTCCAGCCAGCAGGACGCCGACCGCGGAGATAACGCAGAGGATCATGATGTAGATACCGATGGAACCGGTCCAGCCGGTGCCCTGCAGCAGCGCCTCAGCGATCGTGGCAGCAAAGGCGCCGCCCAGGATGGCACCGAAGGCGTAGCCGATCGAGATGCCGGAGTAGCGCACGTTCGGGGGGAACATCTCGGCGTACATCGCGGACATCGGGCCGTAGGACAGGCCCAGGCCGATGGTCAGGACGAACAGCGCGACGCCGTAGAGCAGGATGTTCTTGGTGTCGATGAGCGCGAACATCGGGATCATCCAGGCGAAGACGATGCCGTAGCCCAGCAGGAACGTCTTGACGCGGCCGATCTTGTCCGACAGCCAGCCGCCCACCAGGGTGAAGATCAGCCAGCCGAAGGATGCCAGCGTGGTGGCCAGCAGGATCTCCGCGACGGGCATCTTCAGGGACTTGGTGGCGTAGGAGATGAAGAAGGCGATCAGCAGGTAGCCGGCAGCGTTGTTGCCGATGAAGATCATCGTCGAGTAGAGGACGGCCTTCTTGTGCTTGCGGATGAGCTCGCCGAGCGGAGCCTTGCTCTGTTCCTTGCGTTCCTGCATTTCCTTGAAGACGGGGCTTTCAGCAACCGCGCGGCGGATGAGGTAGCCGACGATGATCAGCACGATGGAAAGCAGGAACGGCACACGCCAGCCCCAGGCGGCGAAGTCTTCCTTGGACATGCTGGTGTTGAGGAAGTACAGCAGGCCGGTGGCGAGGATCATGCCGACTGGAACGCCGATCTGCGGGTACGCGCCGAACAGGCCGCGCTTGCTCTTGGGAGCGTGCTCGACGGCCATCAGGGCGGCGCCGCCCCATTCGCCGCCGGCGGAGAAGCCCTGGATGATGCGGAGCAGGATCAGCAGGATCGGAGCCCAGACGCCGATCTGGGCGTAGGTGGGCAGCATACCAATCAGTGCCGTGGCCGCGCCCATCATGATGAGGGTGAAGACCAGCATGGCCTTGCGGCCGAGGCGGTCACCCAGGTGGCCGGCGACGATGGCGCCGAGCGGGCGGAACAGGAAGCTGATGCCGATGAGGGCAAAGGAAAGGATCTGTGCCAGGCCCGGGTTGGAGGCGTTCAGCGGTGCGAGGAAGAGCGGTGACAGCAGCGTTGCCGTCAGCTGGGCGAAGATGAAGAAGTCGTACCACTCAATGGTGGTCCCGACCAGCGTGCCTGCGAGAACCTTGCGTTCCTCATGCTTGCTGCTGGGGCCTGCCTCAGAATCGACACTTGAAGTTGCGGTCATTGAAACTCCGTTGCTGGGGGCAGAAATCCTGCCCGGGGATGGGTGCGAAGTGAATAACTGATTGCCTCTGGATTTACTGATCGAACGGTCAGTTAGTATTCAGCATCATACTATGAAATGTGTGATAGGGCACACATCTTTTGGAAAAAGCTTCGCGTGCCGAATTAGGCGTCGGCCCGCGCCGGCGGCCCGCGCCCGCACGGTTCAGCCCACTCGCGCCGGGGGCGCGGTTCAGTTGGCACGGGTTCAGTCGGCACGGTGCAGGAACTCCCGGACCCTGGCCCGGACGGGCTCCCGGTCGTAACCGTTCACCATTGCCCCGGCCATCCGGACCGGATCACCGAAGAAGAAGTACTCGTAGAGCGACTGCCGGCCGGAGAAGCCGGAGACCGAGGCGTCGAAGGCCAGCTTGAACAGCCGGACACGCTCGGGACCGGTCAGGGACTTGCCCTGCAGATACATGTCAATGTCGGCCCGGGCGCTGCTGTTCACGTCCGCCTCGCCGGGAAGGGCCATGAGCCCGGAGGCGGAAAACTTCCGGATGATCTGCGGGAAGCGCTGGGCCACTTTCGGGTACCAGTTGCGGGCGGCGTTGAGCGTGGACCACTTCGGCAGCATCACGCCGGCCTCGTTGAGCTCAGCATCCGCCTCGGAGGCCCGGACCAGCGCCTTGCCGATTTCGACGTCCACAATCAGTTCGGCGATGTCCTCCTGGATGTGCTGGAACCCGTCGATGCCGATCGACTCAGCGAGTTCGGAGGCCAGGCCCAGGTAGAACTCGCTCTTGGCAATGGTCCGGGTGACCACCTGGTGTGTCATCAGGGCGCCGGCGCCGGTTTCGGAATAGAAGCCGTTGCACAGCTGCGGGTTGCCGAGCATAAAAATGCGCTCACTCGGAACGAAGACATCGTCGAAGACCGCGACGGCGTCCATTTCCTCGTAGCGGGAGGCCAGCGGCTCGTCGTGGGTGCTGCCGCCGTTGTACAGCGACGTGCGGCAGAGGTACCGCAGGCCCGGGGTGTCATTGGGAATGGCGAAGGCGTACGAGTACGGGGCATCGTCCGGAGTGCCGCGGAGCACGGTTGAGGGGAAGACCAGCAGCTCGTCGGCGATCGGCGCGATGGTGGCCAGCATGCGGGCGCCGCGGATGACGATGCCGTCGTCGCGTTCCTCGACAATCCGCGCCGAGAGCTGGCCGCCGAGCTGTTCGGAGCCGGAGACGGAGCGGTTGGCCTGCGGCGGGATCAGGGTGTGTGTGGCGAGGACATCGTTTTCCCGGGCCCATTCGTAGTAGTTGCGGATGTTTTCGCCGAACGTGGGGTCTGCCTGGGAAAGCCACGTCCGGGCCGTGCTGAGGGCGGTGAGCGAGGAGTTCATGTAGTCGCCGGACCGGCCCAGGAAGCCGTTGGAGGACTCGGCCCAGGTGGAGATGGCACGGCGCCGGCGCTCAAGGTCCTCCACGGTGGTCGGCACCAGGAAGGAGGCGTTCACCAGGTCCCCGGTGCTGGGCGAGGTGTAGGTCAGCGCGTCCTGGTAGCGGGGGTGGTGCTGCATGTCGAAGAGCTTGGCGTAGGAGCGGGCCACGTTGCGGAACGCGGGGTGCTCCGCGATCTCCTCGCTGACCACCTCGCCGTCGATCATCACGTGGGGCCGCATGCGGTTGAGCTTGTCGAGGTACTGCTGTCCGGTGCGGATACCCATGATCGCTTCTCCAGTCGTCGTTGAGCTGAGTTGCCGTTGAGCTGAGTTGTCCTTGAGCTGAGTCGTCGGGGCCAAGGCCCAGTGCTGCGGAGGGTCAGTGCTTCGGAGGGTCAGTGCTGTGGAAGGTCAGAGCAGGTCTTCCATGCCCAGCTGGCTTTCCGGGATGGTGGTGAACGCGCTGTTGGCGTAGGCCAGCGCGTCGCCGTTGCGGTAGTTGAAGTCCACCACCTCGCCGATGTAGAGCGTGTGGTCGCCGCCGTCGTACGCCGCCCAGGGCTTGCATTCAAAATAGGCGAGCACATTGGAGAGCCGCGGGGCCGTTTCGCCCTCGACCCAGAGCGGCTCGGGGCCGGGGCGTCCGGCGAAGTGCAGCGCGAGCTGCCGCTGTTCCGCGCCCAGGATGTTGACGGCAAACGGCCGGCCGGCCAGCTCGTCGTGCGCCTTCGCGGTCCGGGCGATGCCGACAAGCACCAGGGGCGGGTCCATTGATACCGAGGTGAAGGAATTGACGGTGATGCCGTGGCGCTTGGTGACGCCGTCGAAAGTCACGATCGCGACGCCGGTGGCGAACCGCCCCAGGCTGCCGCGGAAGTGGTGGGCACGCGCGGCGGCGGTGCGGCCCGGAGGCCCGGCGCGGGGGGTGGCAATCATCATTGATCCCTTGCGGCTGGTGGCTGGTGCTGGGATTTACCGCAAGAATACTTTGTTCTATAATCGAACAGAAGATTCTTATATAGAACGCTAGCGCACCGTGCGGCGGTGCACAAGGGCCGCCCGGCTGCATCCCGGATTCACCGCCGCCCGCCCTTAGGATGGACCAATGACCCCGACCGCCGGCAGCGCGCAGGCCTCCCCGTCCCAGACGTTGTCGCGCGGCATCCGCGCCCTGGAAATCCTGGCCGACGCCCAGCACCCGCTCACCATCGCCGAACTCGCCGACGCGATGGGTGTGCACCGATCGGTTGCCTACCGCATCCTCCGCACCCTGGAAGACCACTCACTGTTGGTGCGCGACGACGGCGGCCGGGTCCAGCCCGGACCGGGCCTTGCGGTCCTGGCCCGGGGAGTTTCGCGGAACCTGCAGACGGCGGCCCTGCCGGAGCTCACCCAGCTCGCCAACACGCTGACCATGAGTGCCTTTGTTGCCGTCTGGGACCACGAGGAATGCGTCACCCTGGTGACCGTGGATCCGCGGCACACCGGGGCCACGGTGGTCCAGCATCCCGGTTCCCGGCACCCGATCAGCGCCGGCGCCCCCGGCATCGCGATCCAGTCGGCCATGTCGGAACAGGAATGGACGGCCGCCGCGCCCGGCATCCCCTACCGGGCCGAAGCCGCCGAGGCCCGGCTCCGCGGTTATGCGGACAGCCACGACGAAGTCATCTCCGGCGTTTCCTCCCTCGCGGTACCGATCCGGGTTCCGGGCGGGCGGCCGGCGGCTCTCGCCGTCGTCTACATCCGGGCCGCGCAGGACCCCCGGGAGGTCGCGGCGGCCCTTGCCGCGGCGGCGGAACGCATCGAGAGCCAGCTGGGCTGACCCCGGGCCTAGGCGGCGGCCGCCGCTGTCTTCTTGCGCTGCCGGAGCACGACGGCGGCTGCCGCGCCCAGGAGGAACAGCGCCGCCGCGGCGCACACCGGGACCAGGAAGGCTGCGGAGTAGCCCTGGTGCTGCGCCAGCTGCCCTGCGATGGAGGAGCCGATCGCGGTGCCGGCGACGATGCCGCTGGCCAGCGCCGTCATGACCGTGCCAAGTTTGCCGGCCGGAGCCACCAGTCCGCCGATCGCAAAGACCGTGACCATCAGCGGGCCCACCGGCAGTCCCAGGACCAGGAGCACAAGGATCATGGGCAGCGCCGTCGAGGGCAGCAACAGCAGCAGCGCCAGGCCGGCCATCAGCGCCGCGCACGCCAGCCAGCGGGCGTTCGCCGTGAACCGCTGGGGCCAGTACGCCACGGACAAGGCCGCCGCGGCGGAGCTCAGACCCATCACCGCATAGAGCAGGCCCGCGAGCTCGGACGTGGCGAAGGTCGCGGAAAAGGAGCTCAACGCGGTCTGCGTGGAGCCGAAGAATGTGCCCATGCAGACCATCGCCAGCACCGGGAGTCCGACGGCGGCAAAGGCACCGGCGCGCTGCCCGGCGGTCAGGGACGCCCGGAGCTGCTTCTTCTGCGCCGTGCTGGCCGCCGTCGGCGCCGGCGTCCGGACCACGGCGTGATGCGTTGCATGCACCGCGAAGGCCGGGACCAGGGTGATGGTCAAGGCCGCGGCCAGGGCGAGCGGCAGCCACGGGGCGATGAGGCTGGCGAGGATGCCCACCAGGGCCGGGCCCAGGACGAACGTCAGCTCGTCGGCGGTGCTTTCGTAGGACAGGGCCGTGTCCAGGTCCGCGGCGTTCGCGTCACGTCCCCCTCGTGAGGTCAGCGCCATCCACCGGACACGGGCCAGGGAGCCCACCTGCGGGCAGCTGGCACCGGCCACGAAGGCGGCGGCCAGGACCGGGCCAGCGGCCGCCAGGTCCTGTCCGCCGGGGACCAGATAGGCGGCCAGGATCAGCGCGATGACGGCGACGGTGTTGAAAACAGCGGCGAGCAGGAGCACCGGGCGCTGGCCCAGCCGGTCCGCCAACGCGCCGAACACGGGGGCTCCGAGGGCGGAGCCGATGCCCACAGCTCCGGCCACCACCCCGCCCACTGCATAGGATCCGGTGACGGCCGTGGCAAGGGTGAGGGCCCCGACTGTGAGCATGGCGAGCGGGAGCCGGGCGAAGAGCCCGATCGGGATGAAACTCGTGCCGGCCAGCAGTGGCAAACGGGAGAACCGCCCGCCGGTGCGCGGTACCGGCGGTGCGGCGCCGGTGCCCGGTACCGGCGCCGTGGCTGGCCCGGGGACCGAGGCCGTGGTGTCAGGGGCCGTGGTGTCAGGGGCGAGGGGCGCAGGGGACGCGGGCGCGGAAGTGCCGGGCGCCTGGGAAGTCGTTGAGAGAGTCATGATTCCGGGTTCGTTCAATGGTGCGCATCGTCCCTCCTCCCGATGCGCGCGACCCGGTAACTCCCCAATTGTACCCGGAACCCAAGCCGTATGCGCGGGCAAGGGCGGGCCAGCGCGGGCCCGGGCGGCCCCGGCGACCGGGCCCGCGGAGCCCTGTCAGCCCGGGGTGTCGTCGGAGATGTGCAGGGTGGAACCGTTCCGTCCCTTGACCACCTGTAGCTGGGTGCTGATGCGCTGCTTCATTTCGCCCACGTGGCTCACCAGGCCCACCACCCGTCCGCCGTCCCGGAGCCCTTCGAGGGCGTCCATGACCTGTTCGAGGGCTTGTTCGTCGAGGCTGCCGAAGCCTTCGTCCACGAACAGCGTCTCGATGTCCACTCCGCCGGTTTCCTGCTGCACCACATCCGCCAGTCCGAGCGCCAGGGCCAGCGAGGCCATAAAGGACTCACCGCCGGACAGCGTTGCCGTGTCCCGCCGCTGGCCCGTCCACTGGTCCACGACTTCCAGGCCGAGGCCGGACTTCGCGCCGCGGGCGGCCCGGGCGTCCGTGTGCTGCAGGATGTAGCGGCCGTCGCTCATCCCGATCAGGCGTTCCGAGGCGGCGACGGCCACCTGTTCGAGCCGCGCGGCAAGCACATAGCTGTTCAGGCTCATCCGGTAGTTGTTGTCCCCTGCGCCGCGGGCAGTGTCGGCGACCGCGGCCAGCAGGTTCGCCCGTTCGCGCGGTTCGCGTCCGTCCTCCGCGAGCCGGGAAAAGTTCGCGGCAATGTCATCCAGGGTCCGCACCGACTTTTCGGCGAGGCCGGCCGCGAGTGCGGCGTCCCGGGCCGCTCGATCCGCAGCGGCCGCGTCAGCGCGGAGCTGTTCCACCAGCTCTTCGCGGAGGGGGCCCTCCGTTTCCAGCTCGTGCGCCGCCAGGAGGAGTTCCTCGCTGGCAAAGAGTTCCCCTATCCGGGCTGCTTCGTCCTGTCCGGCGCGGACGGCGGCTTCCAGTGCCGCGGCGTCCGGGGCGGAAAGCAGGACGGCCCGGGCAGCGTCGGCGGATTCGAAGCCGGTTCCCGGAAGCGCCAGCTCCAGCTGCTGCCGGGTCTCGGCGGCCCGGGCTGCGGCCTGTTCCAGCCGTGTCCCCGCCGCGTCGGCACGTTCCAGCACGGCAGCAGTGCCGTCCAGCGCCGTGATGCGGCGGGCCAGGACCGGGTGGCCCGCCCGGAGATTGTCCAGGGCCTCGTCCAGGGAATCAGCCTGCTCCCGGACCTCTGCGAGCGTGGATTCGGTTTGGGTGATGTTTGATGCCGCGTCCGCCAGGGCCCGCCCGGCGTCGGCGATCTCCTCGTCCAGTTCGGTGTGCCGCACGCGGTTGACGGCAAGATCCGCCGCCGCGCGGCGGGCTTCGGCGGCGCGCTCGGCGGCGAGGGCGGCTTCCCGGGCCGCATCGTCGGGGGCGGTGTCGCCGCCCTGGGCGGCCAGTACGGCGACCACCTGCTGGGCCTCGGAGAGTTCACGTTCGAGCACCGCGAGGGCGGCCTCCGCAGCCTCGCAGGCGAGCTGCGCGGATTGTTCGGCCTCGGCCATGTCCAGGGCGGACGCAGCGGCCGGGGCGGGGACGGGATGCTCGGGGCTGCCGCAGACCGCGCACGGGACTCCAGGCTGCAGCTGGGAAGCGAGTTCGGCCGCGGCATTGGCCAGCCGCTCCTCGCGGAGGTCAAGCCAGCGCTGGCGCCGGTCCTGATACTCCTCCCGGGCGCGGCCATGGCGTTCGGCGACGGCTCCGCAGTCCTTTCCGGCCTCGGCGAAGCGCCGGACCAGGACCAGCAGTTCCTCGGCGGCGGCCGCTTCCTTCGTCCGCAGCTGCAGCTCGGCGGCGAGCTCTTCGAGCGGCCGCAGTCCGGCGAGCAGGTCCGCTGATTCCTGGCGCAGGACCAGCAGGGCGGCGTTCCCGGAGGTCCGTTCGTCTTCCAACCGGTCCAGGCCCAGGCGAAGCTGCGTGCTGCGGCTCCGCAATCCGGCCAGCCTGGCCTCATCGGGCAACCGCTCCTCCAGCACCGCGCGCAGGGAGCGCAGCTCCCCCAGAGCGGACCGCAGTACTTCACCGGACCACCGGCCCGGTCCGCCGTCCGCGGTCCGGTCACCCAGCGCGGCAAGTTCGGAGTCGGTGAGCGCAGCCGTGCGCAGCTCCTCGACGGCGGCGGCCATGGCGGCCGTGGCCACTTCCTCCGCCGCCCGGGCATTGTCGGCAGCCTGCAGTTGTCCGTCGAGGACTTCGGCCTTGCGGTGGAGGCCCAGCTGTTCGATCTTGGCAGCGACCGCGGGCGCAGCCGCTTCAGCCTCGGCTCGCCGGCGTTCGGCCGCGGCGAGCTTGGCCTGGCGGGCGGCACGCGCCGCCGCGGCGTCCCGTGCGGCCACGTGGCCGGCGCGCAGACCCTCTGCCTCCACCGCGGCCGTCCGCCGCTGCTCCGCAACGGTGGCGGCAGCGGCCCCCAGCCAGGTGAGGAAGGCGTCCGGCTCCGCCCGGTCCGGGGCATCGGCCGGGTCGAGTCCTAGCGCGGCTGTTTCAGCTTCCGCCTGGACGAGCAGGAGCTCGAGCTGGCCGTTGAGGCTGGCAACCTCGGTGCGGGCAGCCTGCGCCTTCCGGCCGAGTTCCTGTTCCACGGCCTCGAAGCGCCGGGTGCCGAAGAGGCTCTGCAGCAGCTCGAGGCGGTCGGCGGCCTTGGACCGCAGGAAGGCCGCGAAATCGCCCTGCGGCAGCATCACGACGCGGGTGAACTGCTCCCGGTTCATGCCGAGCACGTCGGCGATTTCGGCGCCGGCCTCGTCGTTGCGGCCGGACTTTTCGGTCCATTCGCCGTTGACGCGTTCGCGCAGCACGGTGTTGGCCTGCTGCACGGTGAAACCGTTCTTCCCGCGGGCGCTGGGTTTGTCCCAGGCGGGCGAGCGGGAGACTTCGAAGTGCCGCCCGCGGGCCGAGAACTCGCACGTGACCCGGGGTTCCGCGCTGGCCTCGGCGTGATCGCTTCGCAGCCGTTTTCCGTCCTGACGCGCCCCGGGCACCGAGCCGTAGAGGGCGAAGCAGATGGCGTCCAGGACGCTGGTCTTGCCCGCGCCGGTGGCGCCGTTCAGCAGGAACAGCCCGTGCGCGCTCAGCCGGTCGAAATCGATGTGTTCGGTCGCGGCGAAAGGTCCGAAGGCGGAGATCTCGAGACGGTGAATCCTCACAGGGATACCCCTTCCAGGCGCACGGTTTCCAGGGCCTCGGCAAGGACAGCTGCCTCGGCGTCGTCGGCTGCCCGGCCGCGGACGTGCTCCAGGAAGCCGCAGCAGACGGACAGATCGTCCTCGGCCTCGGCCAGCCTGCCGCTGTAGCTGGTTGTGGGGGCGGCGCCGGCACCTTCCGGATCGAAACCCAGCACGAGAGTGTCGGGGAACCGCGAGCGCAGCCGTTCCATGGCCCGGGCCGGGCGCTGCGCGTCGGTCAGGGTGATCTGGCAATAGGCGGTTTCCGCCCACACGAATTCCTCGGCCGAGAGCAGGTCCTCCAGTTTGCCGCGCAGCACGGCCAGGGTCCGGGGCGCTTCCCACGGCACTTCACGGACCGCTCCGATGCCGTCCGCATCGACGTCCACCAGCCAGCTGCCTTTTTTGTGCTGCGCTTCGGAGAAGGAGTAGGCGAGGGGCGACCCGGAGTAGCGGACCGAGGGCGAGAGCTCCTGCCGGCCGTGCAGGTGGCCCAGCGCCGTGTATCCGAAGCCGTCGAAGAGATCCAGCGGGACAGCGCCGACGCCGCCGATGCTGAGGTCCCGTTCGCTGTCCGAACTGATCCCGCCGCTGGCGAAGGTGTGCGCGAGGACCACGGAATGCACGGTCCGGGCGGCGGAACGGACCCGCAGGTCCTCCCGGATCCGAGCGGTGGCGGCGCGGGTCACCTCGAAGTGGCTGGCCGTTTCGACGCCGAGCTGTTCGGCTACGAGGCGTGGTTCCAGCCAGGGGATGCCGTAGATGGCGAGCGCCGGGCCGGCGTCGGGATCGGCGGGGTCGAGCGGGTGCAGCACGGGCTGGTCCAGCTCGGTGAGCCGCGTGCGCAGGTGCACTCCCCCGCGTTCCAGCAGCCGGGAGGCGAAGCCGAGCCGGATGGCGGAGTCGTGGTTGCCGCTGGTCAGCACCACCTGCGCGCCGGCGCCGGTCAGGCCCACCAGCGCGTCGTCCAGCAGCCGAACAACGTCGACCCCCGGCAGGGCGCGGTCGTAGACGTCGCCGGCGATCAGGACCACGTCAACGGACTCGTCCCGGACGAAGGAGACCAGTTGATCGATGAACGCGCGCTGGGCGTCGAGCATCCCGACGCCGTGGAACGACCGGCCCAAATGCCAGTCCGAGGTGTGCAATAACCGCATGGTCCTACGGTATCGGCTGCCACCGACAGGATTGTGCCACCGCTCCGTCAGAGCCCTTCGGCGTGGTGCGGGGTGGTACGGGCGGCGGCTACTTCCCGCGCTTGTCGAAGAAGTCGCGGGCCTCGTCGTCGGCCGTCTTGACCTCGGCGGGAACCGGCGACGGTGCGGTCGGCATCCCGGCGTCGGACTCCGGCGCTCCGCCTGTCTCGGCCGGCCGCGCATCCTCTCCGTCCGTGTCGTCGTCGCCCGCCGCCTCCGCTGCAGCGGTCTCAACGCCGGTCGCCGCGCCGGACCGGGTGCTGTGCGCAAACGCCCGGAACACGAGTCCCGCAACGGCCGCACCCAGCAGCGGGGCCACCCAGAAGAGCCACAGCTGTCCCAGCACGTCCGGGCTGCTGAACAGCGCGGACGCCGTGGCGCGCGCCGGGTTGAACGGGGTGTTGCCGGGGGCCTGGCCGAACTGCAGCAGCACCGCCATGGTCAGGCCGACGGCGAAGGGCGCCGCGAGCCGGGACGGGTTCCGGTCCGCTGTGGTGCCCAGGAACACGGCCACCAGCAGGGCGGCGCCGAGCACCTCAATCAGGAACACACCCACCAGCGGGACCTGGATGACCGAATTTTCGCCGAAGCCGGCGGCCACCGTGTCAAAGGCCGTCCTGGTGTCGGCGATGTTCGGGACGGTCTGCAGGATCGCGAAAAGCGTCACCGCGCCCAGTACGGCGCCCACCAGCTGTGCTCCCGCGTAGGCCGCCGCGTCCGCAGGCCTGATGCGGCCGGCAACGGCGTGAGCCGCCGTGACAGCGGGATTGAAGTGGCCGCCGGAGACGTACCCGAAGGCCAGCATCGCCGCGGTGACCGCCAGACCGGCGGCCAGGGACGCGGAGAGCGGGTTTGACTGCGGAATGGTGAACAGCGGCACGCCCAGGCCGGCGACCACCACGAAGAACGTCCCGACCGCCTCGGCGGACATCCGGCCCGGCAGCCCAGGTCGCTGAGGATCGTCAGGGGCAGCGTACGGCTGGTGGGCTGTCGCAGGCGTGGTCATGGTCGGGAGTTCCTTTGCTTGGGGTCAGCCAGCAGTCTGCCAGCGGAGTCTGGACGTTCGCTGGACCCTGGCTCAGCGTCCCAGCGCAATAGCGGCGACGGCGCTGGCGCCCAGCACGATGATGCCGGCGGCGGCCCAGCGCATCAGGGAGGCCGGCGGGGCGTATGAGGAATGCCGGAGTTGCCGCAGCCGGGCCAGGACGCAGAGACCCAGCACGGCCGTGGCGACCATCGCCGCCAGGGCACAGACCCCCAGATAGTCCGTGGTCGCGGTCCCCGCCCACCGGACATAGTCAGGGTCTGCTGCGGCAGGCTGCGTGGCCGCGATCGCCCAGCTGCGCCAGATCAGCAGGTCGGCCGCGAAGAGGGCCAGCAGCGTCCGGCCCCAGGAAAGCTCGGTCCGTTCCGGCTGCAGCCCGGGGTCCCGCACGGCCTCGGCGCTCACCGCGCGGCCAGGAGCAGCACGGCAAGGACAAAGGCCGCGGCAGCAACACCGACGGTCATCACCAGCATGACGCCGGAAAACGGCAGCTCGCGGTTGTTGCGCATGGCCTCTTCCATCTGCCCCCAGCGCCGGTACGCCACGATGGCGAGGACGGCGCCGATGATCGCCAGGGCAACGCACAGGGCGACCCGCAGCGGGGCGGGGGCGATGTCCGGGAACAGCTGGTCGATGCCCAGGGCCCCCACGATCAGGGCCAGCGATGTCCGGATCCAGGCCAGGAACGTCGTTTCATTGGCGAGTGAGAACCTGTAGTCGGGGGTGGATCCGGTTTTCCGCCATGCTGGTACACGCATTGCTCGCCTGCTGTCCCGGTGTTGACTTGTGGCACCCGCCCCGACGGGGGGCCGGGGTAAAATTCTAAGTCATGAGCAACGAGCCCGTCATCACCCCCGCACTGTGGTCAGCCCCCTCCCGCGAATCCCGGATCCACGGCTGCCTGCTGGGCGGCGCCCTGGGTGATTCGCTGGGATACGCCGTCGAATTCGACGACATCGCCACGATCCGTGCGACGTACGGCCCGGACGGTCTGCAGGACTTTTCAGCGCTCGACGGCGGCAGCCACTTTTCCGACGACACGCAGCTGACGCTCTACACCGTCGACGCGCTGCTGGAGGCGCTGGAGTGGGCCAACTCGGGCGTGGCCGCGGACACGAACGCGTGCCTGTGGCTCGCGTACCTGCGCTGGCTCGCCACCCAGGGTGTGCCGGTTCCGGACGCGGCGCCGTTCCAGCCGCCCCGCTGGATCGATTCCCACGAGGTCCTCAAAAACCGACGCGCCCCGGGCAACGCCTGCCTGAGCGGGCTGGCCACCGGCGAGATGGGAACCTTCTACCGTCCGGTCAATCCGGACTCGAAGGGCTGCGGCACTGTCATGCGGTCGGCCCCCTTCGGCCTGGTCCCGTACATCCCCGCCGAAGCCGTCTACAAGCTCAGCGCCGACGCGGCCTCCCTGACCCACGGGCATCCCGCGGCCCGGCAGAGCTCCGGCGTCTTCAGCCTCATTATCCATGCCCTGGCCGGCGGCCAGGGGCTGCGCGAAGCGGCGGAATCCGCGCTCGGGGGACTGGACGCTGGCCACCTGCGCAAGGATGAAGAGCCCGACGCCGATCTGCTCGCGCGGCTCGAGTCGGCCCTGCGGCTGGGTGCCACGGGGGACCTGCTGGGCCCCGAGGAACTGAACCGGGAACTCGGCGAGGGCTGGGTGGCGGAGGAGGCACTCGCCGTCGCGCTGTACGCGGTACTGGCCACGGTACCGGAGCCGACGGCGGCTGCCGGACACCCGGAGGCCCACTTCCGCGCGGCACTTTCCGTCGCTGTGAACCACAGCGGGGACAGCGACTCCACCGCATCGATTGCCGGCAACATCCTGGGCACGTTCTACGGCGAGGCCTGCCTGCCGGCGGAGTGGCTCGAGGTGCTGGAGGCTCCCGAGGTCATCCGGGGCATGGCCGCCCAGCTGGCAGCCGTCACGGGCGCCTGACCCCGCACACGGCGGTGTTGGTAGCCGGCGGACGCCGGCCGGCACTGCTGTTGCTCGCAGCGCGCTAGGCGCGGCGGAGCGAAATGTTGTTGCAGGCCTCGCAGACGTCCTCGGGGATCAGGCCGCGACGCTGCAGGAAGCCGAAAATAACACAGCCCAGGCAGAAGCCCGCGAACGCTTCGAGGGCCGCGGCCACAATCAGGACCGCGAGCAGGGTCCAGGCCGCCGGCGCCAGCCCCACGGCCAGCAGAACCGCGGCGGTGGTGGACATGGCTGCCCCAATGCCCTGCGCGAAACGCTTCGGCGGTCCCGGGACCAGCCGGGTCTTCCCCAGGCGCGGCGTCAGGACCTTGACGGACAGCAGGGCGAGGGGCGAGATCCGCGGGCCGAACAGGACCCGCAGCCAGAACCCCGCGGCAATCGCGGCCAGGCCCCAGCCGAAGCCTGGCAGCAGCGTCACCGCGGACAACAGCACCACCAGTCCGGCGGTGACGCGGGCGGCGTACTCGTTGACCGGGTTCGGAAATGCGAAGACCGCCCGCCAGTCGATTCCGCTCGTCCGGGCAGGTGCGGGGGCCGGAGTCCCGGAGGGTGCCGAGGTCAGTCTGCTCATCGTTCAAGGCTAGGAGCAGGCCGGGCCCGGGCGGAATGTTTGTTGCGCCGTATGACCCCCGCCCGCCCCAGCGGGAGACTCAGGCGATCGCGGCGGAGGGGACGTGGCCGCCCACCATCTGCAGGAATTCCCCTTCGGAGAGGACCTCGATCCGCCGGCCCCGCTCATGCAGCTCCAGCACGCGCCGGGCTTTGCCGGTGAGGCGGCCGGAGCGCAGGTCGGCGGCCACGAACCCGTCGCCCACCACCAGGACGGTGGTGCGGGCCGTAACCCGGCTCTCGGGCCTCGCGCCGAACTCGGCGGAACGGATCTTGGCCTCGGGCCGCGGTATGGCGAGTTCTCCGGTGAACACCACGGTCTGGCCGAACAGCGGGTGTCCGGGATCGGCGAAGGCGTTCGGCAGCGGGTTGGCGCCTTCCTCGGGCCAGCCCGGCTGGTAGGCCCGGACCGGAGCAACGGCACCCGCTCCCCCGGCGAGCGCTTCCAGCGCTGACTGGCTGGCTTTGGAGAGCGGATCGCGCACCGGGTCGAACGCCGGCTGGCGGGACACGGCCAGGCCCAGGGACAGGTGAAGCTCGGCGATGCTGCCGGCGCCGTTGCGCGCCGCGATATCGATCAGGATCCCGGCGCACGCACGCGCGTCCTCGGCGGCGTCGTGGTGGTTGACCAGCGGGACCCCGGCTTCCTCGGCCGCGTACGGCAAGGAATTGGACACCAGCGAATAGCAGCGGCGGGACAGCATCACCGTGCAGACGTAGTCGTAGGCGGGTCCGGCGAGGCCGGAGACCTCGAGGGCGGAGCGGATCACGCCAAGGTCGAAGGCGGCGTTGTGGGCGGCCAGGATGTCGTCGCCGATGAAGGCGCCGATCTCCGGGAACAGTTCACCGAAGCGGGGCAGCCCGGCCACCTGTTCGGGCCGGATGCCGTGGATCCGGACGTTGTGGTGGTCGAAGCGGTCGTGGTTTTCCGGCGGCCGCATGAGCCAGGACGCTTCCTCGACCACAACGCCGCCGCGCACTTTCGTGAGCCCCACAGCGCAGGGTGATCCCCGGAAGCCGTTCGCGGTCTCAAAGTCGATCGCCGTAAAGTCCAAACCCACGGTCCAACTTTACCGTCGGATTCCGGCCGGTCCGGGCAGCACCGCGCCACGGCCGGCCGCGGACCGCGGAAACCGGGCTGAACCGCATGCGGAACCGGGGGCGCAAAAGCTCCGGGTTCCCCGGGCGCACCGACAGTCGGAACCGCCCGACGGCGGCTGTCAAGTACCCTTAACAGGTGAACCTTCTAGCTTTGAGTGACTTTGCCGTGTCCACGATCGGCGGCGCGGGACCGGTCCAGCCGCAGCTGGCCTCCTTCCTGCCCGACTGGCTGAACCCCCAAGTCTTCCTGGCCGACCCCGCCTTGGCGCCGTGGGTTGTGCTGCTGGTCTGCGGCATCATCTTCGCCGAAACCGGCCTGCTGGTGGGCTTCTTCCTCCCGGGCGACTCGATGCTCTTCACGGCCGGGCTGCTGGTGGCCACCGGGACCATCAAGGTCAACATCTGGGGTTTCGTGGCGCTGATCATCGCCGCGGCGATCATCGGAAACCAGGTGGGCTACCTGATCGGATCCAAGGCCGGTCCGGCCATCTTCAACAAGCCCAATTCCAGGCTGTTCAAGCGCGAAAACGTCGACAGCGCCCACGCGTTCTTCGAGAAGCACGGCGGCAAGGCCCTGATCCTGGCCCGTTTCGTGCCGATCATCCGGACCTTTGTTCCGGTCATTGTGGGCGTGGCCCAGATGGACAAGCGGAAGTTCTTCTTCTACAACGTCGTCGGCGCCGTGCTGTGGGGCGGCGGCGTGACCCTCCTCGGCTACCTCCTGGGCGACACGTTCCCGTGGGTCCGGGAAAACCTGGACATCATCTTCATCGTGATCGTCCTGGTCTCCGTGATCCCCATCGGCGTTGAGGTGGCCCGCGGTTTCATCGCCAAGCGCCAGGCCGAGAAGTACGGCACGGACGTCGTCGAGGAATTCATCGAGGAGCACGAGCCCGAAGAGGAACGCAAGACTCCGTAATTCCAGCCCGGTCGAGTTGGCCGGACCAACAGGCACAAGGAAGGCGCCCCACGATGTGGGGCGCCTTCCTTGCTTATCTGTCCGTTATCGGCCAAGACGGCGGCGGTCCGGGGGCACTTTGACACGGACACGCCGGGGACCCAAGGCTGAAGGGCCGAAATCGTGCCCAAAGGCGCCCTGGACGGCGGCAGCGGCTACCGCCCGGACAACGCCTCCACGATCGCCGGGAGCAGCGCCCGGAAAGCGTGCCCCCGGTGGCTGATGGCGTTCTTCTCCTCGGCGCTCAGTTCGGCGCAGCTGCGGTCCAGCCCGCTGGGCTGCAGCACGGGATCGTAGCCGAAGCCCCCGGCACCGCGCGGTTCGCGCAGCAGGGTCCCCTCGAGCTGACCGTACTCCACCACCTCCCGGCCCTCCTCCGGGGCAGGCCCTGGGCCGGAGCCGGGCACGGCCAGCGCCGCGGCACAGACGAACGCGGCGCCCCGGAACTCATCCGGCACGTCGGCCAACTGGTCCAGCAGCAGTTGCAGGTTGGCGGCGTCGTCCCCGTGCCGGCCCGCCCAGCGGGCCGAGAAGATCCCGGGCGCCCCGCCCAGCACGTCGACGGCGAGCCCGGAGTCGTCCGCGATCGCCACCAGCCCGGTGGCCTGCGCCACCGCACGCGCCTTGAGCAGCGAGTTCTCGGCGAAAGTCACGCCGGTCTCGGCGACGTCGGGGGCACCGACGGCGCCGGCGTCCACCACCTGCGTGTCGACGTCGAGGCCCGGCACCTGCCCGCGCAGCAGTTCACGGAGTTCCCGGAGCTTGCCCTGGTTGTGCGTCGCAAGAACCAGCCTCGGACTGTTGTTGTCCTGGGTTGGGCCGTGTTGTGCTGCGCCTTCTGTCACGGTGCTTCCGCCAGGGTCTCGCGCTGGATGGCGGCCAGCTGCTCGGTGCCCATGAGCGCGAGGTCCAGAAGCTTGTTAAGTTCATCACGGTCGAAGGGGGCGCCTTCGGCGGTGCCCTGGACCTCGACGAACTTGCCGGACCCGGTGACCACAACGTTCATGTCGGTCTCGGCACGGACATCCTCGACGTACGGCAGGTCCAGCATGGGAACGCCGTCGATGATGCCGACGGAGACGGCGGCGATCGTGTCGGTCAGCGGCTGGGCGTTGCGGGCAAGCATTTTGTTCTCGCGGGCAAAGCGGATGGCCTCGGCGAGCGCCACGTAGGCGCCCGTGATGGCGGCGGTGCGGGTTCCGCCGTCGGCCTGCAGGACGTCACAGTCCAGCACGATGGTGATCTCGCCCAGGGCCTTGGTGTCGATGATGGACCGCAGCGAGCGGCCGATCAGCCGGGAGATCTCATGGGTGCGGCCGCCGATCTTGCCCTTGACGGACTCGCGGTCGGAGCGGGTGTTGGTGGCGCGCGGCAGCATGGCGTATTCGGCCGTGACCCAGCCGCGGCCTTCGCCCTTGAGCCAGCGCGGCACGCCTTCGGTGAGGGACGCCGTGCACAGCACCCGGGTGTTGCCGAACTCGATCAGGGCCGATCCCTCGGCCTGCTTGGACCAGCCGCGGGTGATGCTGATCGGGCGGAGCTGATCGGGCGTGCGGCCGTCGGCGCGGAGGATGGGGGCGGTAAGGGCATCGGAAGTCATGCCTTTAGCTTATCGACCCGGGCAGGGACCGCCGCGCGGTGCGCGTTTTCGGTGAGGGGCCGGGGGCAGCGTGCGTCAGGGCCTTGATCAGGACGTTGATCAGACTGTCCGTCAGACCGTGTAGTGCACACCTGCCACGGCCACAGCCACGTGCTGGCCGAAGACCCCCTTGGCTTCCGCCATGACCGTGGTGGGGGACGTCCACACGGGGATGTGGGTCAGCAGCAGCCGCCGGGCACCGGCAGCAACGGCGGCCTCCCCCGCCCGCTTTCCGGTCAGGTGCACGTCCTTGATGCCGTCGTCGCGGCCCTCTTCGAAGGCCGCCTCGCAGAGGAACAGGTCGGCGTCGCGGGCGGCGTCTTCCAGCCCGTTGCAGGAGTCGGTGTCCCCCGAATAGCTGAGCACCCGGGTGACGGGGGTGCCGTCCTTGTCCGGTTCGGTGACCTCCACACGGAGCGCGTAGGCCTCCTCCACCGGGTGGTTGACGGCGTACGGGGTGACCGTGAACGGGCCCATGGTCACGGGCTTGCGTTCGGACCAGTTGCTGAAGTCGAATTCCTCGTGCATCCCGGGGTCCAGTTCCAGGCCGTAGGCCGTGGCCATCCGGTCGGCGGTGGCGGCGGGCCCCCACACCGGAATCCTGCCCCGTCCCCAGCCGCCCGGCTTCCAGCGCACGGCGACGTGGAGGCCGCACAGGTCCATGCAGTGATCCGGGTGCAGGTGGGTGAGGAAGATCGCGTCAATGTCCTCGAGATCCGTGTAGCGCTGGATGGCGCCGAGCGCCCCGCTGCCGAGGTCCAGGACGATCTTCCAGTCCCGCTCGCCGTCGTTGGCGGTCAGCAGGTAGCACGACGCCGGCGAGCCCGGACCCGGAAACGATCCGGTACAGCCCACGATGGTCAGCTTCACAGGAGGTTTCCCCCGCCCGCGGCTCCGCCCACGAAGTTGGAGATCCGGGGACGGCCCGCGCCGGCCTGGGCGGCGGCGATCATTTCCGGCGTGATCCTGGCGAGGCTGCCCGTGGGGTACTGGGCCGCGACGTGGTCCACGTGGCGGACGCTGAGGACCTCGGGTCCAAGGAAGCGGCGGGCAAGGTGCTCGAACTGCGCCGCGTCCCCCGTAGCGATGAAGTTGTGGGACGGCTCCGCCGCATCGGTCCGTTCCAGGCCGCGGGAGGCCAGGGCCCGGTAGACGTCCTTGGCCGTTTCCTCGGCGCTGGAGACAAGGGTGACGTCCTCGCCCATGACATAGGAGATGACGCCGGTGAGCAGCGGATAGTGGGTGCAGCCCAGCACCACGGTGTCCACGCCGGCGGCCTTGAGCGGTTCCAGGTATTCGCGGGCGACGGCGAGCAGTTCCGGTCCCGTGGTGATGCCGGCCTCGACATAGGGCACGAATGCCGGGCAGGCCACGGAGGTGATGTGCAGGTCCGGGGCGGCGGCAAAGGTGTCCTCGTAGGCGCGGGAGCCGACGGTGGCGGAGGTTCCGATGACACCGACGCGGCCGGTGCGGGTAGCGGCGACGGCGCGGCGCACGGCCGGCTGGATCACTTCGATGACGGGGATCCCGTAGCGGGCGGTGTAGCGTTCGCGGGCGTCGCGCAGTACGGCGGCGGATGCCGAGTTGCAAGCGATGGTCAGCAGCTTCACGCCGGAATCGACCAGTTCGTCCATCACGCCCAGGGCGTTGGCCCGGACCTCGGCGATGGGGAGCGGCCCGTAGGGGCCGTGGGCGGTGTCGCCGACATAGAGGATGGATTCGTTGGGCAGCTGGTCGATGATGGACCGGGCGACGGTGAGTCCGCCGACGCCGGAATCAAACACACCGATAGGACGCGAGCCCATCTGGCTGGCGGTCTGGCTGCTGGCGGTGGTGCTCGCTGGGGAGTCCGCAACAGCTGCCGCTGCCGGATCCATGCTCGATGCTGAAGTCATGATTATTCGAGGATAGGGCTTAGCCACGGGTGCGGCCATTACATTGTGTTGTCGGACTCATGTCGGATCGGTCACACGCCGTACCCAGCTCAGCCGCGTGTCTCCAGCGAGGCCAGCATGGCCTGGACCAGGGATTCCTGGAGCCAGGTGGTGAAGTTGTACACGAGGGCCAGGTAGCTTTCGACGTCTTCAGCCTGGGACCAGTCCTGCATGAGGTGCACGTGCCCGGCGTCCTCGTCGTCACGGATGTCCAGCCGTTCGGCCAGCACCAGCCGGACATCGTTGAGCGCCATGGACCAGTGCCGAGCGTCGTCGGGGGTCAGGACCAGGTCGTCCTTGTCCAGTCCGAGGGAGGCGGCTTTCAGCGCGCCGATTTTGCTCTCCCGCAGGGACCGCTCGGTGTACCGGCGGAACTCCAGCGAGGCGGCGGCGTCGTTCTTCGAGACGCTGGGAAGCAGCCGGCGCAGGGCCCGGTCCGAGGGTTCGCGGGCCTCGGCGTCGAGTCCCACCAGCGCGGCGAGGGGGTCCTGGTTGGCGCGTTCCTCGGGCTCCAGCATGGACACAACGTCGTCGAAGAGGCTGCGCAGCAGTTCCCGCTCGGCCGGTTCCAGGTAGCCGGTGATGCCCTTGATGCCGTATTTGAATGCCTTAGCCACGTTTTCCCTTGCCCTTGCCCGATCCCTTGCCGCCGCCGGAGCCGCCGGTGGCCTGTTCCACCGTGGCCCAGAGACCGTAGCCATGCATCGCGACCGCGTGCTGCTCCACCTGCTCCTTGCTGCCGTGCGCCACGATGGAGCGGCCCTTTTTGTGGACCTCCAGCATGAGCTTGTTGGCCTTGGCCTCGGAGTAGCCGAAGTAGCTGCGGAACACGTAGCTCACATAGCTCATCAGGTTCACCGGATCGTTCCAGATCACCAGGTTCCACGGGATGTCAGGGGCAGAAAGGACATCGGTCGACGTCGCTGTTCCGGTCTGGGTGCTCTCCTGGGTGTCAGGGCCGAGCGCAACGCTAAGGGTCATCTGTCCATTCTATGGGGAGGATGGGCCCACGCCGGCGAGGGCCCCGCGGCGAAGCGAAGCGAGACGTGGGAGCCGGTGGGTGGGCCCACGCCGGCGAGGGCCCCGCGGCGAAGCGAAGCGAGACGTGGGAGCCGGTGGGGACTAGAGTGAATTCGTGAGTACCTCAGCTGGCTGGGACCGTCCCCGCACGTCCCTGTACACCGACCATTACGAGCTGACCATGCTGCAGGCCGCGCTGCATTCCGGCGCCGCCCACCGCAGGTCCGTGTTCGAGGCCTTCGCCCGGCGGCTGCCGGACGGGCGCCGTTACGGCATTGTGGGCGGCACTGGCCGGCTACTGGAGGGCCTCGCGGACTTCCGGTTCGGCGACGTCGAAATCGATTTCCTCCGCCGCACCAACGTGGTCAACGAGGAAACCCTGGAGTACTTGGCCGGGTTCTCCTTCTCCGGCGACATCTGGGGCTACGCCGAGGGCGAAGCGTACTTCCCGAACTCCCCCATCCTGATCGTCGAATCCACGTTCGCCGAGGCCTGCATCCTAGAGACCTACATCCTCTCGATCCTTAACCACGACAGCGCGATCGCGTCGGCGGCCTCCCGCATGATCACCGCGGCCGGCAGCCGCCCCTGCGTGGAGATGGGTTCCCGCCGCACCCAGGAGGAGTCCGCCGTCGCCGCCGCCCGCGCCGCCATCATCGCCGGCTTCGACAGCACCTCGAACCTGGAGTCGGGCCTGCGCTACGGGCTCAAGACCGTGGGCACGGCCGCGCATTCCTTCACCCTCCTGCACGACTCCGAGCGCGAGGCCTTCGAAGCGCAGATCGCCTCGATGGGCGCGGGCACGGCCCTGCTGGTGGACACGTACGACGTCGAAGCGGCTGTCCGCACCGCCGTCGAACTGGCTGGCGACAAACTCGGTGCGGTGCGCCTCGACTCCGGCGACCTCGTGGCGCAGGCGCAGTGGGTCCGGCAGCTCCTGGACGACCTGGGCAACGAGCGGACCCGCATCATCGTCACCTCCGACCTGGACGAGTTCGCCATCGCCGCCCTGCAGTCCGCGCCGGTGGATTCCTACGGCGTCGGCACCTCGCTGGTGACCGGGTCCGGCGCCCCGACGGCCAGCATGGTCTACAAGCTGGTCAGCCGCACCGGCGAGGACGGCGAATTCGAACCCGTGGCCAAGGCCGCCAAGAACAAGACCAGCAAGGGAGGGCGCAAGTACGCGCTGCGCAAGCTTAACGAGCGCGGCACGGCCACCCAGGAGATTGTCGGAATCGGGCACCGCCCGGAGGACGACGGCAACGACCGTCCCCTGCTGCAGCAGTTCGTCAAGAACGGCGAACTCCTGCCCGGCTGGACCGGTGCGGAGGGTGTGCTGCGCGCGCGCCAGCGCCACGCGGACACCATGAAAGAGCTTCCCGCTGTTGTGAACCGGCTGCAGCGCGGCGAAGCAGCCATCCCCACCATCTACGAGGAGAACTGATGTCCCGCGCCCTGATCATCGTCGACGTCCAGAATGATTTCTGCGAAGGAGGCTCCCTGCCCGTCGAAGGCGGGGCGGAGCTCGCCGGCGCCATCAGCGAATACGTCGATGCCCACCACGGACAGTTTGACCACATCGTGGCGACCCAGGACTGGCATATCTCCCCGGGCGCGCACTTCTCCGACGACCCGGACTTTGTCGACAGCTGGCCAAAGCACTGCGTCGCCGGAACCCGCGGCGCCGAGCTCCACCCGGACCTCGACACCGAATACATCCAGGCCTACTTCCGCAAGGGCCAGTTCACCGCGGCCTACTCGGGCTTCGAGGGGCTGCTTGCCCCGGACGACGCCGTGCCCACCGGCGACCGGAAGCCCGGCGCCATGCCGGCTGCCGGGGGCGCCACGGGTGGCACCGCCACTGACGGCACTGGCGACGGCGAGGCCCTTGCCGGTGATTTCGCCGCGGGCGAGGACGCGATCGGCCTGGACGACTGGCTGCAGAGCCACGACGTCGAGGACGTGGTGGTGGTTGGAATCGCCACTGACCATTGCGTCAGGGCGACCGCGCTGGACGGGGTGCAGGCCGGGTACTCCGTGACTGTGCTGCGGGATCTCACCGTCGGGGTGGCCGAGGACCTCGACGACGCCATTGCCGAAATGGAACTCGGCGGAGTGGACATCGCCTGAGCGGCGCCTGGACCTGCCCGGCCGAGTGACGCCCGGTTGGTGTCGGCGTCCGGTTGGTGCCGGCGTCGGTTTGTGTCGGCCTCAAGCCGGACCCTGGCCGCAACATCCGCACCACACAGTAGACTCGAAATCCTTGCCAATATCGTCTGACCCGTAAGAACCCCGGAGTACATCATGAGGAAGACCCTTACCGTCCTGATCGCCGCCGGGGCCCTGCTCGGTGCCGCCGGCTGCTCGGCCCCGCAAGACACCACCGAGGAATCCTGCGCCCGGATCCAGACCGTCGGCGCGGGACCCACGTCCGCTGCGGACAAGGCCGGCATGATCCGCCTGGCCAACCGGCTCCGCCCCATCGAGGCCGCCGCGTCCGGAGAGATCCAGGCTCCGCTGCACTCCATCATCGAATACCTGGACGCGTCGGCCCAGGAGAACCCGGACTCCGCCAAGCTGGAGGAGCTGCAGGCGTCCTACACCGCTGCCGGCCAGAACCTCAGCGCACTCTGCGGCGCCGGCGGCCAGTAGCGTCGCACCTGCAGCCGCGAAGAGCTGTCAAAAAAAGGACCGGGAAATCCCGGTCCTTTTTCGTGCCTGGTTCGTGCCTGGTTCTTCGTGGCCGCTGATGTGTGCCTGCGGCCGCTACTTCCGGCCGATGAACCAGTCCTGGAGCTTCCGCAGCCGGGTCTGCAGCTGTTCCTCGTTGGCCTGCGCCACGGCCGGGCCGCCGCAGACCGTCCTGAGCTTCGTGTGGATGACGCCGTGCGGCGTGCCCGTACGCGCGGACCAGGCGGCGACGTTCTTGGCCAGTTCGGTGCGCAGGTCCATCAGCATGCGGTGGTCCGGCACCGCCGGCATGGCGGCAGCGGCAGCGGCACCCTGCGGGGCGCGCGCGTTCTTGCGGTTCAGCTGCTCGTGCTGGCGCTGGCGCAGCAGCGTGCCGACCTGTTCGGCGTCGAGCAGTCCGGGAATCCCGAGGAAGTCGAGCTCGTCCTCCGAGCCCACCTCGCCGCCGGTGCCGAACTCGCCGCCGTCGAACAGCACACGGTCAAAGGAGGCCTGCGAATCCAGGGCCTCGAACTTACCCTTGGTCAGCGAATCGGAGGCTTTCTCCTCGCGGTTCGCCTCGTCCATCAGCGAGTCCTCCGGATTGAAGAGGCCGTCGCCGTCCTCCTTCTCCGGGCGGTCCAGGGCATGGTCGCGCTCGGCCTCCATGGAGTTCGCCAGCGCCATCAGCTGCGGCACGGACGGCAGGAACACCGATGCCGTCTCGCCGCGTTTCCGGGCGCGCACAAAGCGCCCGACGGCCTGGGCGAAGAACAGCGGCGTGGCCGTGGAGGTGGCGTAGACGCCGACGGAGAGCCGGGGAACGTCAACACCTTCGGACACCATCCGCACGGCCACCATCCAGCGCTTCTCGCTGGCGGTGAACTCCTCGATCTTGCTGGAGGCCTTCGCGTCGTCGGAGAGGATCACCGTGGGCGACTCGCCCGTGATCCTCTTCAGCTGTCCGGCGTAGGCGCGCGCGTCCTCGTGGTCGGTCGCGATGACCAGCCCGCCGGCGTCGGGAACGGTCCGGCGCACCTCGCTGAGGCGCTTGTCAGCACCGGCAAGCACCGCGGGAATCCATTCGCCCGCCGGGTTCAGCGCGGTCCGCCAGGCCTGGGACGTGACGTCCTTGGTGACGGCAGCTTCGCCGAGTGAGGCCGCCATCTCCTCGCCGGCGCTGGTGCGCCAGCGCATCTGGCCGGAGTAGGCCATAAACATCACGGGACGGACCACGTGGTCCCGGAGCGCCTTGCCGTAGCCGTAGGTGTAGTCGGCCTTGGAGCGCCTGATCCCGTCCCTGTCCTCGGCGTATTCGACGAACGGAATCGGTGAGGTGTCGGACCGGAACGGCGTACCCGTCAGGGAGAGCCGGCGCGCCGCAGGTTCAAAGGCCTCGCGGAGCCCGTCCCCCCACGATAGGGCCTCGCCGCCGTGGTGGATTTCGTCGAGGATGACCAGCGTGCGGGCGGCCTCGGTCTTGGCCCGGTGCAGCATTGGTTTGCTGGCCACCTGCGCATAGGTGACGGCGACGCCGATGAAGCCGCGGCCGTGCTGGCCGTCGGCATTTTTAAAGTTCGGATCGATGGCGATGCCCACCCTGGCGGCAGCATCGGCCCACTGCCGCTTCAGGTGGTCCGTGGGCGCCACGATGGTGACGCGGTTGACGATGTTGGCCTCGATCAGCATGGAGGCCACCCGCAGCGCAAAGGTGGTCTTGCCGGCGCCGGGCGTGGCGACCGCCAGGAAATCCCGGGGATGGTTGGTGAAGTAGCTGTCGAGGGCTTCCTGCTGCCAGGCACGGAGTTTCGGCGCGGTGCCCCACGCTGCCCGCTCCGGATATGCGGGGGGCAGCACAGGTCCGCCAAAGAGTGTCTCTGTCACCTAGGTGCCCTCCATTCCGCGTACGGCCGCCGCTGACGGGGAAACCCAATTAAGCACAAAAACACCAATCTTTTTCGGATGAACCGTGAGTTGCCACCGGCCAGCAGGGGCCGGGCATCATTCATCGGGAGAACAGCACTCCCGGGGGCATGGCGGCGCGACTGAGCGCGGAACGTGCGGGGCTCTTGCGTCCCCGCCGTGCCTGGGCCGCGCTACTTGTCGCCGGAGCCCTTGCCGCCGTCGTTGCCCGGGCGGAGGCCGTCGTAGACCTCTTTGCATTCGGGGCAGACCGGGAACTTCTTCGGATCGCGGCCCGGCGTCCAGACCTTGCCGCACAGCGCGATGACGGGTTCACCGGACAGCGCGGATTCCATGATCTTTTCCTTGCGCACGTAGTGCGAGAAGCGTTCCCGGTCGCCCGGTTCCACTTCCTGGCGCAGTTCCTCGCGCTCGATAGTGGCCGTGGACGTCCCCGCTCCGGAGAGCTCGCGCATCGGGTCGTTTTCGAGAGGATCGGTCATGCTGTTCATGAGACCCATCTTAGCCGCTGGATCGGACGGAACGGCGCCGGCAGGGCGGGGGCAGTGTGCCGGCTGGGCGCCGGTCCAGCTCGGAAAAGGCCCTACAGCCCCTGCCACGACGGCTTGTTCTCATAGCTGTGGCGGTAATAATCGGCGAGCCTCAGCGACGACGCCGCCGCCTCATCGACCAGGATCGTGGCGTGCGGATGCAGCTGCAGGACGGAGGCCGCGCAGATGGCGGCAACCGGCCCTTCCACGAGGTCGCGGACCGCCCGGGCCTTCTGCGCACCGGTGGCAATGAGGATCACATGCCGGGCCTCCAGGATGGTTCCCAGTCCCTGTGTCACGACGTGGTGCGGAACATGGGACAGGCTCCCGAAAAACCGGGCGTTGTCCCGGCGTGTCTGCTCGATCAGGGTCTTGATCCGGGTCCGCGAGGCCAGGGATGAGCCGGGCTCGTTGAATCCGATGTGGCCGTCGGTGCCCACTCCCAGCAGTTGCAGGTCCACTCCCCCGGCGCCGCGGATGGCGTCCTCATAGGCCTGGCAGGCTGCGGGGATGTCCGCGGCCGAGCCGTCCGGGCCGTGGACGTTTGCTGGGTCGATGTTGACGCGTTCGGTGAATTCACGCCGGATCACCTCGCGGTAGGACTCCGGGTGGCCCGCGGGCAGCCCCACATATTCGTCCAGGGCAAAGGCCCGCACCTGGCTGAAGTCCAGGCCGTCCCGTTCGTGCCGCAGCACCAGCTCGTTGTAGACCGGCAGCGGTGACGAACCGGTGGCGAGGCCCAGGACGGCGTCGGGTTTGCGCCGGAGCAGTTTCTCGATCGCGTCCGCCGCGAGCGCCGCGATCGGCTTACTGCCGGACAGAATGACGACTTCCATGGCCCTGCCTTTACCCTTGCGTTGACCTTCGCCTTAACTTCGCCGCTGCTTTGCCGCACCCGTTACCGGACGTGCCTAACGGCAGGTTATCCCAGTCCGGTCCGCAGCGCCCGCGTCAGCGGTTGACGGCCAGCTGGGCCAGCAGTTCCGGCCCGCGGGCATCGAGCCACTTGCCGCCCAGCCGGACCCCGGCAGCCAGCAACGCGAGCCCCAGGACCGGGCCCAGCACCAGATTGATCCAGCCCGGCAGGGCGCTGCCGGTGACGAATTGTGCCACCAGCAGTGCCGCTTCGGGGATGACCAGCACCAGGAGCACTCCCATGCCGCCGAACTGCACGGCCAGGGTTTGCGCAACATTGCCGGGCGGCTTCTTGAAGGGGCTGTCTCCGGGGAGCGGCACCGCGACGGTGTAGCGTGCCGAGACCACGGACGACAGCCCGATCCCGCTGAACAGAACGCCGAGGGACAGCCCGAGCACTCCGGGCAGGAGCTGCCAGTCGGCACCGAACAGGAACGGCAGGACGTTGAGCCCCAGCACCACCGGCAGAGCGAAGACCAGGCATGCCACGGCGCGGCCGAGCCTGTCGTGGACCCCGCGCACGCCCGCAGCGAGATGCAGCGCAAAGGCGGTGTTGTCATAAGAGACGTCTGTCGAGATGGACCAGGCCAGCAGGAACGCGGTCAGCGGACCGAGGAAGAGGAGCAGCCCGTAGGACCCCGTCTGCGTGGCCTGGAACAGGAACAGCACCGGCAGCAGCGGGACGACGACGAGAGAGCCGGAGTACCGGGGGTCGCGGAGCCAGTAGCTCAGGGACCGCGCCGCGACCGCGCCGGCGGGCGTCGGAGGGAACAGCCCGAAGAACCCCAGCCCGCCGGCCCTCTTTTTAGAGGTGCCGGTATAGGGCGGCGTCACAAGCGCCCGCTGCAGCAGGAGCTTCCAGCACAGGGCCAGCCCGGCGAGGGTGGCCAGCGCGATCAGGAACTTCAGGCCCGCGGCGCCGTAGCTCCCCATGGCAAGGTCGCCGCCGAGGGACCACGCGGCTCCCGCCGGGGTCCAGGACAGTGCGCGGGCCAGCGCGGTCAGGAAGTCCCCGGATCCGGCAATCCCTTCGGCGATGCCGGTCACGATCGGGCCCATCAGGACGAGGGGAATCAGGAAGACCACCGCGCTCGCGTCCTTGAAACGGCGGGAACTCGCCAGCCCCGCGGTGGCGGTAGTGACCACTTTGGACAGCACGATGCAGCTCAGCACACCGAGGACCGCTCCCACGAGTGCGCCCGCCGCGGCGGGGAGGCTCCGGGACCAGGTCCCGACGGTGCCGAGCGCCACCAGGGTGGTCGCCGTGCCCGGGATGCCGATCAGCCCGCCGAGGGCCAGTCCGGTCAGCAGCTGTGGCATCGACACGGCAAAGGTGGTGAACCGGGCCGGGTCCAGGGTCATGTCGGCGGCCGCGGCCGCAACCGGAATAACGGCCCAGCCCAGCAGCGCCGCGGCACCGCCCAGCACCACCACCGTCTGCGCCAGCCCGGCGTCCTGCCCGCGAAGCACCAGGAGCCCGGCGATGGCGAGCCCGACGAGTCCCAGCGCATACAGCACACCGATGCCGAGACCCACCAACTGCCAGGGGCTGCGCCGGACACTGTTGCGCAGCAGGGTCAGCTTGAGCCTTAGAAGGTGCGCAACCATTCCAGCCCCTCCGTGTGGTTGCGGCCGCCCACCAGCTGGACGAAGCGGTCTTCGAGGGACGCGCCCGCACGGACCTCGTCCACCGTCCCGGCAGCCAGCAGCCGCCCGGCCGCGACGACGGCGACGTGATCGCACATCCGCTGGACGAGGTCCATCACGTGGCTGGAGACGATGACCGTGCCGCCGGAAGCCACGTAGCGGTCCAGGATGTCGCGGATGTTGGCGGCGGACACCGGGTCCACGGATTCGAACGGCTCGTCGAGCACCAGCAGCCGGGGCGCGTGGATGAGCGCCGAGGCGAGGGCGATCTTTTTGGTCATGCCGGCGGAGTAGTCCACTACCAGTGTGCCGGCGTCGGGGGTCAGGTCCAGGGCCGCGAGCAGCTCCGCCACGCGTGCGGACACAACGTCCTTGTCCATGCCGCGCAGCAGCCCTGCGTAGGTCACCAGCTGCTCGCCGGTCAGCCGGTCAAAGAGCCGGACGCCGTCCGGCAGGATGCCCATCAGCGTCTTGGCTTCCAGCGGCTGCCGCCATACATCGACGCCGTGCACGAACGCCGTGCCGAAGTCGGGCCGCAGCAGCCCCGTGGCCATCGACAGTGTGGTGGTCTTGCCGGCGCCGTTCGGGCCGACGATCCCGAAGAAGGAACCCGCCGGAACGTCCAGGCTGAGGCCGTCGACGGCGATTTTTCCGCCAAAGCGTTTGGCCAGCCCGCGCAGGGAAAGTGCCGGGACCGGCGGTGGCGGCTGGTTTTCAGGGGCAGGCGGATGCGGTAGCTGAAAAGTCATGTCGTTAGACTAACCGCCGCGGAGCGCGAAACGGATCGTCCGCAAGGCGTACCCCTGCGGGCGGACCGTACTCTTTCCGGGAAGGCCTGGGGGAAGGCCCGCTAGAAGGAGTGGCGGGGTATGGCGCGGTCGTACTGCGGCGGCCAGGCCAGCTCATGGCCCAGCTCGAACGCGGCGCGCAGCCACCAGTGCGGGTCCCGGAGGGCGGCGCGGGCAATGAAGACGCCGTCGGCCTGGCCGGTGGCGACGGCATGCTCGGCCTGGCCGGCCGAGGTCAGCAGCCCCACGGTGCCGGTCCTGACCCCGGTTTCACGCCGGATGCGCGCGGCGAAACCGGTCTGGTAGCCGGGCCCCGCGGGGATCTGCTGCCACGCCACGGCGCCGCCGCTGGAGACATCCACGAGGTCCACGCCGTGTTCCGAGGCTTCCCGGGCCATCCGGACCGAGGCTTCGGCATCGATGCCGCCCTCGGCCCAGTCCGAGGCGGAGATGCGCAGCAGCAGCGGCATGGAGTCGGGGATGACGTTCCGTACGGCGTCCACAACGGCGAGGGTCAGCCTGTTCCGGCCGGCCTCGTCGCCGCCCCAGCGGTCCGTGCGGTCGTTGACGAGGGGGCTCTGGAACTGGTGCAGGAGGTAGCCGTGGGCGCCGTGGATTTCGATTGTGTCGAAGCCGGCGCCGACGGCCCGTTCCGCCGCCGTGGCGAAATCGGCGATCACGCCCTCGATCTCGGCCTCCGTCATCGCCGACGGCGCGTCGTAGCCGTCGAAGGCTGAGGTGCCGGGGCCAACGGTGGGCCAGCCGCCGTCGTCGGCAGGCACGGTACCTTTCCGGCCGGAGAACGGCCAGTAGGAAGAGGCCTTCCGGCCGGCGTGCGCCAGCTGCGTGCCGATCTTGGCCTCCGCGGCTCCATGACGGTGCACAAAGGCCGTGATGCGTTCCCAGGCCTCCGCCTGGTGGTCGTTGTACAGCCCGGCGTCACGCGGGCTGATCCGTCCGGCGGCGTTGACGGCGGCCGCCTCGGTGAGGATCAGGGCCGCCCCGCCGGTGGCGAACGAGCCCAAATGCATCAGGTGCCAGTCGGTGGGGACCCCTTCCCCGGTTTCGGGTTCGCAGCTGTACTGGCACATCGGCGATACCCAGCCGCGGTGTTGCAGGTGCAGGGAGCGCAGTTCCAGCGGCGTGAAAAGCGCCGACCCCATCAGAAGAGGACCCGCGCCAGGTTCTGGCGCGCCTTTGCCACCCGGTCATCGGTGGTGCCGACGACGTCGAACAGTTCCAGCAGCCTGACGCGGGCCGTCTCCCGCTCCGGGCCGAAGTTCCTGCCGATGAACGCGACGATCCGGCCCAGTCCGTCCTCGACGTGTCCGCCGGCGACGTCCAGGTCGGCCACTCCGAGCTGGGCTTCGAGGTTGTCCGGCTCGTCGGCGGCGAGCTGGCGCAGCGCGTCGGTGTCCGCGGCAGACAGCGGCTGGAGCCGGCCCATCAGCTCCACCTGCGCCAGGCCGGCCTTCGCCTCGGCGTCGGCGGGCATTTCCAGCAGGGCCTGGCGGTACGCGTCCGCGGCCGCCGCGTAATCCCCGGCTTCGATCGCGTCATACGCCTTCTGGTGCAAAGGCGGCAGCGGCGGAGCCTCGGGACCGTCCGCGGCGGGTCCGCCCGCACCGATCCGTCCGGTGACACCGTTGGCTGAGGCCACCTTGAGCAGTTCATCAAACAGGCTGCGGACCTGCGGTTCCTCGGCTCCGCCCTGGAACAGGGGCACCGGCTGGCCCTTGACGAGCGCCACGGCGGTGGGAACGGCCTGCACCTGGAAGGCCTGGGCGAGCTGGGGGAAGACCTCGACGTCGGCGGCGCCGAGGACCATTCGGCCGTCGTAGCTGTCCACGATCCGTTCGAGGACGTCAACCAGCTCGGCGGAACCGGGCGAGTAGGCCGCCCAGAGCGCGACGACGACGGGGACCTGGGCCGATAACTCAACGAGTTCCTGGAAATTGGCTTCCGTGATGTCCACCCGCAGCGGACGGCCGGCATGGTCCGCGTCGCCGTTGCCCGCAGCCGGGGATCCCGGGGTTCCCCCCGGGCCCGGGGCGGCCGGCGTGGCGGGCCGCTGTTTGAGCGAGGAGAGGTCGACGGCGCCCCGCAGGTTGAGCGGGTTGGCTGCAGCAGGTGGGACCGGGCGGGAGGCTGGCGAAGTCATGGTTCCACTCTAGCCATACCGGCCCCTCCCGGTGCCACTTGAACGGCCCCCGGGCAGCAGAAAGGACCCGGCCAGTGGGCCGGGTCCTTTCTGTATCCACTGGTGCCTGCGGTCCTACTTGAAGCTGGCCCCCACGAGGCCGCGGGTGGCGGCCACAAGTTTCATCGGGTCCGACGAGCCTGCCGGCGGGATGTAAACAGCCGCCGACTCGGCGAATTTCAGCACCATGCCGGTGCTGGTCTCCTTGCCGCCCGCGAGGGCCGCAGCATCGTCGCCGATGGTCAGCTTGTCGCCGGAAGCCTTCGGTGTTCCGTCGAACGAGAAGTTCAGGCGGCCCAGGGCCAGGGCCCCGCCGTCGGCGGTCCGGAAGACCACAACGCTCTCCGGAACCAGTTTGTGGCTGAAGGCGAATTTGCCGTTGACGCCGGACTTCACCACATCGGCCTGGTAGGCCAGGGTGTCCGCGATGTACGGCGAGGACTTACCCTCCGCGAGCTTGTCCTTGAACTTGGATCCGGCGGAATTCAGCCGGTCACCCAGCCCGTTCAGCGCTTCCTGGCCGCTGTAAAGGAGACCGGTTTTGTCTGTCGGCGCCAGCGTCCCGGTGCCGTCCCGCTCGATCCCCGGGAAGGTGGTACCGGGCTGGAGCGGGGTGGTCAGGACCAGCTTGTAGTTCTCCCGTGGGGAGGCCTGGGTCAGGGTGAGCAGCTGCGGGACAACATTGCCCTCGCCCTGGGTCACCGCCATGACCTTGCGCGGCCAGGCGCGGTCCTCGGTGACCACCGTGGTGAGGAGCTTGGTGGCGCGGACCGGCATCCGGGGCTCGTACGAACCGACGCGGGAGCGGATCTTGTAGTTCTGCGAGCGGACTTCGAGCTCAGGACCGGCGACGCGGGGCTTGAGCTTGTTGGCGTCCTTCGCCGCGTCTCCGGCGTCGGACGCGCTGGCCACCTGCTCCAGAATGCGGCGGAACTGGGTATCGAGCAGCACCGGGGAGCCCGACGCCGGCTCTGCGCTGGCCGAAGCCTCGCCCGGTGACGGGGCGGGCGTTTGGCTGGCCTGCGCGGCCACTCCGCTGCCTGCGACGGCGGTGGCCGTCAGCACGGCGACAACCGCTCCGGAGCGCCGCAGCCGCTGAGCCGCGGTCAGCGGCTGCGTCGCTCCGGAGCGCTTCTCGGCGGCGTTCGTGGGGATGTTCGTCGGGGCTGTGTTCGTCGGGGCTGTGTTCGTCGGGGCTGCGCCCTTCGCATCAGCACCCTTCGCCTCAGCCTCCGGCGATCCGACAACGGGCACAGCGGACGTGGCTTCGGCGGACTTCCGGGCCTCGCTGCGGCCCGCAGCCTTGGCCTGCGCACGGCGGGCAAAGCTGCTGCCGCCGTCGGAGTCACCCGTTGAACCGCCGCCGGCGCCGGGACGTGCTCCGGACTTGGACTTGGGCTTGAGCACCATCAGGGCGATGCCGGCCAGGATGAGCAGGCCGCCCAGGACCATCAGCGGAACGGCCCACGGCGTAGAGGTGTCGTTCGGGTAGGTCATGGTGATCGAGGTGGGGGCCGGCTTGGTGCCGTCCGTTGCGAGCAGCAGCGACCAGTCGCCGTCGGCCGGCGCGTTCCAGTTGTACGTCAGCTCGCCGCTGGCGTTCTCCGTGCTGACCCAGAGATCGGAGCCTGCCGGTGAGGGCGCAGCGGCCTCACCCTCCGCGTGCGTCAACTGCAGCGCCTTGCCGTCCTCGGATACGCCCGAGACCGTGTTGTGCGCGGTCTTGCCGACCCAGGCGTCAACGTCGTCCGGACGGCCGGCGGCCAGCATGAAGCTGCCCTCCCCCTTGACCGTGATGGTCACGGTGCCGTCGCGCATGGTGCGCAGCTTCTCGTCAAAAACGGTCAGCGGGGCGGCCTTGGCACCCTCGGGTGCGGTGGCGGTCACGGTCTCGGCCGGAGCCCAGAATGTCTTCTGGCCAACTCCTGCCAGCAGTGTCAGGAGGCCGAGCAGCACTAATGCAACTGCAGTCTTGAAACGCAAAATATTACCTATCATCAGCGGACACGTAGCTTCAATAGTAACCGTTTTGTTACCACGGAGTCAGATCGAGGCTGCTGTCAGCCCCCTCCGGGCCGCCCGCCGGAGCTGCCTGACCGCGCCAAAACAAGCCTGCTGATAGTGTTTGCGGTGATCATCACACTGGGGCCGCCGCCGCGTCTCCGCAGGGGAAATACAGAGATTAAAGGGCTTCAACGCAGTGACTGGACACACGGACTCGTCCCCCTCAGGACCGGAAGAAAATCTGGAATCCGGCAGCACGGGGGAAAGTTCGCAGGAGCAGGTCTCCCCCCGCCGCGCAGCCCTGGCCGGGATGCTGAATTCGATGGCGTACCGGCTCCGCCAGCCGCTTCCCGGAGCCCAGCCGCGGCTTCGCTTTGAGATGCCGCCGGAGCAGGAAGACGACCCGATGGCGCCGGAGACGGAGGCGGGCACCCGCTTTGGCAACCCCGGCCCGCGGATGTCCTCCCAGCACCCCCTCTACGTCGGCTTCATGGGGACGGTCGGCGTCGGCGTGGCCCTGCTGGTCTACTGGATCGGCTCCAACACGACGCAGCTGATTCTCTGGATCGTGGCGGCGCTGTTCATCGCTTTGGGCCTGGACCCGGTGGTGCGCTGGCTCGAAGGGAAGAAGGTCCCCCGCGCCGCCGGCATCGTGATCGCCGTCGCCAGCCTGGCCCTGGGTGTAGCCGCCTTCTTCGCCACACTGATCCCGACGATCGTGCAGCAGGTCACCCAGATCGTCGAGGAGGCGCCGCGCTGGATCACGGATTTCATCAACTCCGATTTCTTCCGCAGCATCGATAACCAGTACGGGGTGCGAGAACGCATCTCCCAGGAGCTGGAGAAGTTCGTCAATGACCCCGAGGCGATGGGCGGCATCTTCGGCGGGGTGGTCGGCTTCGGCTCCACCGTGGCGAACGGACTGTTCGGCGCCCTGATCGTGCTGGTCCTGAGCCTCTACTTCCTGGCCGCCCTGCCGGCCATGAAGAAGTGGGGCTACCGCCTGGCCCCGCGGTCCCGCCGGGCCAGGGTCGAGGCCCTGTCCGAGGAAATCACCGGTTCAGTGGGCAATTACGTGATCGGCCAGGCGGTCGTCGCGCTGGTTAACGCGACCTTCGCGTTCATCGTGATGTCGATTGTCGGCGTCCCGTTCGCGGTCCTGCTGGCCTTCGTGGTGGCCCTGCTGGCGTTCATTCCCCTGGTGGGCGGCCTGATCGCCGGCGTCATCGTCACGCTGATCGCGCTCACCGCGGGCTGGCAGACGGCCGTGGTCTACGCCGTCTGCTACTTCGCCTACCTGCAGTTCGAGGCGTATTTCATCTCCCCGCGCATCATGCAGAAGGCTGTCGCTGTGCCGGGCGCCGTCGCCGTCATCTCGGTGATCGCCGGTGGCAGCCTGCTCGGCGTGCTCGGCGCGCTCATCGCGATCCCCACCGCTGCCGCCATCATGCTGCTGGTCAAGGAGATCTTCATCGTCCGCCAGGACAACCACTGACATTTGCCGCCACGGAAAAGGACAGCCGCTGCGTGGATCCACGTAGCGGCTGTCCTTTTCCGTAGCGGAATCTCTCAGGCGTGGGCTGTAGCGACCGGGCCGTCCCAGGACTGCGGCAGTTCGGTACCGGCCCCGCCCGCTCCGCCCGGCAATACCTCCTCGACAATCTCGTTGAGCACCCGGCCGGCGTACTTCTCCCCCACCCACAGGTGCTTCGCCCCGTCCACACCCACGACGCGGGCCTGCGGCACCACCTCGAAGCGCTCCTTCGCCCCGGCCGGCTGGAGGTAGTCGTCCAGCTCGGGGACCAGGACCTTGAGCGGTTTGCCGGAGGCAGCCCACTCCTTGAGATGCACGTCCGTGGCCCGGTGCAGCGGCGGGGACAGCAGAATGGCGCCTTCCACCTCGGAGGCCACCGGCTCGGACGCTCCGTACATCAGCGCGAGCTCGGTGCCGAAGGACCAGCCCACCAGCCAGCGGTTCGGCAGTCCGCGGTCGACGGCGAACTTCACGGCCGCCTCGACGTCGAGGCGTTCGCCGATGCCCTCCTCGAACGCTCCCTCGCTGGTTCCCCGCGGCGAGCCGGTGCCGCGGGTGTTGAAGCGCAGCACGGCGATGCCGGCGAGGGCGGGCAGCCGGTAGGAGGCCTTGCGGTAGACGTGCGAGTCCATAAAACCGCCGTGCGTCGGCAGCGGATGAAGGGTGATCAGGGTGGCCTTTACCTCGCCGGACTCAGGGAGCGCCAGCTCCCCCACGAGCCGGTGCCCGTCGGCGGTGCGGAGCTCCACGTTTTCCCGGCGGGCCGGGAGAACGGTGGAGGCGCGGATCGCGGTGGGTCCGGAAGGCTGGCTGAAGACGTACGACGCCGGGTCAAAACTCATGCGTCCAGCTTAGCTAAAGCAATTGGCGGCTCTGCCTGTGCAAGCGAATACGCCCCGGCTAACAGCCCCGTCCCGGCAAACGCAGGAGACGTCAGCGATACCGGTAGCTGCGTGACGTCCAGCAGTTGGTGTGCCAGTGCCGCCGCTCCGCCAGCCCGGCAGCCGCACCGAAGAGGTGGTCTTCGGACCACACGACGAGGTGAGCCACACCGGGCAGCACCGCGGTGGAACAGCCCGGGCAGATATAGGTCTTTTCGGCGCGGCCGGCGGTGATCGGCCGGACCGACCACTCGCCGTCGGGTGCGCTTTCCCGGCGCGCAAAGCCCGAGCGGGCACGTTCCAGGTCCAGCTCAGGCACTGGGCCGCCTTTGGCGCCGGGCTTCGGCGCTTTGCCGGAGCCGGTGCGTCCTGACACGGCTCGGCGGGGGCGGTTGGAACGGGGCATGGTTCCATTCTGCCCCAGCCCGGGTGCCCGCCGCCGCCGCAGGCGGTAGTGTTGACCGGGTGCGTTTAGTCATAGCCCGTTGCTCCGTTGATTATGTCGGCCGGCTCAAAGCCCATCTCCCGCTCGCCACCCGGCTCCTCCTGGTCAAGGCCGACGGTTCCGTCCTGGTCCATTCCGACGGCGGGTCCTACAAGCCGCTGAACTGGATGAGCCCGCCGGCGTCCCTGCGGGTCTCCACCCCGGACGAGGTGGACGTTGAAGTCGGCGTGGTGGAGCAGTGGACCGTCCAGTCAGCCAAGACCGACGACCGCCTGATCATCAACATCCATGAACAGCTCCACGACACCTCGCATGAACTCGGCCAGGACCCCGGGCTCATCAAGGACGGCGTGGAGGCGGACCTGCAGCGGCTGCTGGCCGACCAGATCGAACTCCTGGGCCCCGGTTTCTCCCTCATCCGGCGCGAGTACTTCACCGCCATCGGCCCGGTGGACATCCTGGCCCGGGACGCCAAAGGCGCCACAGTGGCCATCGAACTCAAACGCCGCGGGGACATCGACGGCGTCGAGCAGCTCACGCGCTACCTCGAACTGCTCAACCGCGACCCCCTCCTGGCTCCGGTCCGCGGCATCTTCGCCGCCCAGCAGATCAAGCCCCAGGCCAAGGTCCTGGCAAACGACCGCGGCATCGACTGCGTCACGCTCGACTACGACGCCATGCGCGGCGTCGACGACGTCGAATCCCGGCTCTTCTAGAAACCCCTGCGCCGGGCTTCGAACCGTTATCAGCCCAGGGCCAGCGCGAGCTGTTCCCTGAGCCCGGCATGATCAACGGGCTCCGCTGTGTCCACCGTGATGGTTGGGCCGACGGACAGGGGAACTGCCTGTGCCGTCCAGGCCGCCCAGGCCGTCGCCGCCGATGGCCCCAGGGAATGAATCTCGTGCCGCTTGCGCGACTCGTATCGGTCCCGGGCGAGCTTAGGATCGATCTCGCACCAGATTTCGACCACGGCAGGGCTGCCCGAATGCGCGATGCCTTTGGCCACGTATGCCAGGTCGCGTGGCCGGTACCACCACGATTCGACAATGGCGGTCCCGGGTATCGAAGCCGCCAGCTGCCACATGGTTTCAGACGCAATCTGCCCCAGCCTGGCGCCTGGCACATTGCCCCTGGCGATGTCGGCCAGCATTTCCTTCAGGGCGTCCTTGGAAACGACCGGCACAGACAATGCCTCACCCAGTTGCCGGCTGAGTGTGGTCTTCCCTGAGCCAGGAAGACCATTTATCAGAATAAGGGAAGTGGCCATGGTCCATTGTGGCGTCCGAGCGGGAGCCCTGCCGGGAAGCGGCTGTCCAACACAGGCAAAAGAGGCGGCGGTATTCCGCGCAGTGAATTCGTTCATTGATACTTTGTACAAATTTTATGGAATTGTGCCCCGGGCCCGTTGACCTGACGCACATGGCATGAAATTCTTATACCAGTCTTTGTGTAGGTGTTTTTCATGCTCGCAAGACATGTTGCGAGCGTGAAGCGCCTGCCGCCGAAGCCCGGATATTCCGGCCCCACAGCCAGGTTCTTCTCGCGGAGTGACCAAGTCCGGCACGAAGTGTGCCGGCCTTAACCAAGATCCATAATGAGGAGAAATACATGGCACAGGGAACTGTCAAATGGTTCAACGCTGAAAAGGGCTTCGGCTTCATCACCCCGGACGACTCCGATGGCGATGTCTTCGTTCACTACTCCGAGATCCAGACCGGCGGCTTCAAGACCCTCGACGAGAACGCCCGCGTTCAGTTCGAAATCGGCCAGGGCGCCAAGGGCCCCCAGGCTACCGGCGTGACGCTGGTCTAGTACCCCGCAGCGGAGACGGCCACGCGGCAGTCTCCGCGCAGAAATGGTCCCCGGCATTCGTGCCGGGGACCATTTTTTTGCAGCGCACCCGGCGGCGCCCTGAGGATGCGCTCCGGGGGCACATTGACACGGACACGCCGCGGAGTGGGGACCCAAGCCCCGAAATCATGGTCAAAGCCGCCCCGGACGGGGAATGGCCACGCGGGATCAGCGCACCAGGGTCCTCAGGAGCCGGGCGCTTTGCCGCACGGACAAGCCCGGCAGGTAGGCCCGGCTCAGCGCCCTGCCCATGGCGGGCAGGTGCAGGGGGTCCTGGTAGTAGAGGTACAACGTCCGGTACTCGGGTTTGAAACGGGATTTGAAGGTTGCCAGCGAACGGAACCCGTAGATGGGTTCGAGCGCCTTCCCCACGACGTCGAGAATTCCCGCCAGCCCGCCGGATCCGGTCTCCCCGCCGGCAACGTCTGCCACCTGCGCGGTGTCCTTAGCCAGCGGCGATCCGGACAGCGAAATCACTTCCACCGTGTTCCGCAGCTCCAGCACCGCGGACGCGATCAGAAATTCCATAACGCCGGGGAAGGCATCGCCGCGCCGGCGCATAAAGTCCAGCGTCCAGCTCACCAGGCGCCCGTCCGCGTACACCGGCAGCCAGCTCGTAACGCCCTGGACCTGCCCCTCCGCGTCCACCGCGAGGCAGCAGAGCACCTCTTCGTCCTCCAGCTGGTCGATACCGCCGAGGGTGAAGCCCATCTCCGGGACGGATTTCTGCGCGGCCCACTCCTCCGAAACCTCGACCAGCTGGGCGCGCAGCGCGGGCGCTAAGTCCGCGTAGCGGCCCCACACCGCGTGCACGCCGGTCTTTTTCGCCCGGTTAAGGGCGGTGCGGACGTTTTGCCAGTCCTTGCCCTTGAACTCGAGCGAACGTACCGCCAGCCTGGTTTCCTGGGCCACCGCCACCCGACGGAAACCGCGACCCCGCAGCATCGGCCACAGCTCGTCCGTGCAGGAGTAGAAGCAGGGAATCAGGGCGTGCTCGGCGCAATACCGGATGAAGCCTGCTGCGGTCTCCTCCCGGGACGCCGCCGGGCCGAAGGGTCCGGCCAGCGTCAGCGCGACGTTGCCGTGCTGCTGGTAGGCCACTCCCCCGCGGCCGTCAGGTGCGAACCCGTACCGGTTGGGCTCCCACAGCGCCATCCAGGACAGGGAGTCACCGCCCTGACGGATCAGGTTGCGGGCCGCGTCGCGGTCATCGGCTGCGGCATCGGTGCGGTGCAGCCGGCGCTGCAGAATCAGCCAGACGGCGGCAAGGGCCACCGCCCAGAAGATGATGCCTGAGGTGGCGAAGAGGAAGGCCTCGGCGGAATTTCGGCCTTGGAAGATGCGGTTGTAGGTGCCGGGGATGGGAAGCGGGAGGTACTGGCGGGAGAGCTCAGCGGCCAGGCCCAGCAGGCCGCCGTCCCGGTCCATGCCGCCGGCGGCCAGCCAGACCGCGGTGTAGCAGGAGGCCAGCACCAGCCAGGTGCCGCCGACGACGGCGGTGAGCGCCCGGCGGGCCCGGGGGCTCGTCTCGACGCGGAACTGCCGGCGGTTGGCGGCCAGCAGCACAACGAGCACGAGCGGAACCACCACAAGCGGCAGGATGTGGACCACCCCGGATCCGAGCAGGCCGGTGCGCGGCCGGCCGGGGTACTCGTGGATCCTGGCGAACAGCGACAGATAGACGGCGGCCATGACCGTGACGGCGAGCTGGAGGGTGATCGCGATCCGCAGGGCGAGCCGTCGGCCGTGACGCATGCCGTCGGCGCAGATGAGCAGCAGCACCACCGGAACCACGGCCAGTGCGAGACCCAGCGGCCCCGCGAAACCGGCCCGTCCGGCCTCGAGGCACGTGACGTCGATGCTGCCGCCGCAATATCGTTCCAACTGCGTCAGGGTGGGCAGCGGATTCAGCACGACGTCGCGCAGCAGCGCCAGCGGCCCGGTGGGGGTCCGGACCATGGCCGTCAGAATGGGACCGACGGCGAAAATCGCGACCGTCAGGGCCAGGAGATTGCGGGTCTCGCGTCCCGTGGAACGGTGGCGGTGCAGCGTGCCCCGGTCGCCCTGGATCCACCAGCCGGCTGCGAGGCCCGCCAGGGCCCCGGCTAACCCGACGACGGTCTCCGCGTGCCCGACATACAGCACCAGCATGAGGGAGATGGAGACAACGGCGGTGCGCAGCCGGCGTTGCCACAGCGTGGGCAGCAGGCCGCTGGACGCCAGCGAGACGGCGAGGACCGCCGCGTACGGGCCCATCAGCCGCGCGTCGACCATTCTGCTGAGCCAGCCGTCGTCGGCATAACGGGCAAGCTGTGTCAGCAACAGGAACAGGGTCACCGCCGCGAACTGGGCGGCGAAGTAGAACACGGCAGTGCGCCGGGTCCCCAGCTGCCGCTCGGCCAGACCCAGCAGGAGCAGGATCATCAGCGCGGCCGCGCCGTAGGCCAGCAGGTTGGTGGCAAAGAACAGGGACGTGAACAGCGACCACCACAGCCCGACTTTCAGCCCGGGGGCGCTCACTGAGGCCACGTCCAACAACGCTTCCGGAGGCCCGGAGAGGAAGCTCCCGGTGGCCGCGCCGGTGACAAGGAAAACCGCCAGGACTGTCAGGGTGAACGGGATGGAGCGCAGATGCCCCAGTGACTGGCGCAGGCCCTTGCGGCCAAGGCCTTGGAGCGGCGCGGGCCCGGTCCCCCGCGGCCGTGCCGTTGTGGCAGGGCTCACTGCCGGATACCCCAGCGGGACGCCAGGAAGTCGAGCCCGTCAGGCAGTCCCTGGGACGCCGCCTCCCAGGAGTGCCCGGCACCGGAAACGGGGCGTGCCTCCACCGTGAACCCGGCGGCACGTGCGGCGTGGGACAGGATCTCCATGTAGCCGATGAATTCAGGATCCCGCTCACCGGCGCCAAAATAGATGGCGTGTCCCTCGAAGCGGCGCTCCTGCATAATCCGCAGCGGTGTCTGGCGGTCGAAGGCTTCGGTGTCTCCGTTGAAGGAGGCGGCGATGGTTTTTTCGCGCTCCTTGGCCAGGGCGGGTTCCTTCTCGCTGGAAAAGGCCAGCGCGGAGCTGTAGATGTCCGGATGCCGCGTCACCATCTGCATCGCGCAGGTTGCGCCGAAAGAGAATCCGCCGGCCGCCCACTGCGAGGGCTCCTTGTTCACGTCCAGCGTCCGTTTGATCCACGCAGGCACGTCCACGGCGAGGAAGGTGTCGGCCCGGGCGATCCTGCTGTCCATGCAGAGGGTGTTGCCCGAGGAGGAGCCGTTGGGGTCCACCACAACCACCACCGGGGCCACCCCGCGGTGTTCCGCCGCGTACCGGTCCATGCGGCTGCGCAGCGCCCCGCCGGTGAGCCAGTCGGCCGGCGCGCCCGGCTGGCCGGCGAACAGGACCAGAACGGGCAGGGCCGGGCGCGGGCTGGTCCGGTAGGCCGGCGGCAGGTAGATGTAGGCCTCGCGGCTCTGGAAGCCCGAGGTGGTTCCCGGGATAACGGCGCGCCGCAGCAGACCGCCGTCGGGCAGCCCTTCCGGAGGCGTCCAGCCGGCCAGGCTGAGGCCGGCAGGGGCTCCGGGGGTGCGTTGAAGCCCGTCTTCCAGCGGCGGGACCCGCGCCACGGCGGTGCCCAGCAGATCGCTGACGGTGTGGTTGAGGCCAAAGTAGATGTTGGTCTGCAGGGCAGAGAGGATAACGACGCCCAGCAGGGCTCCCGTGGACAGCACGGTAGTCCGTGCAGGACGGGGCCGGTCTGGGTGTTCAAGGGACGGCGTGTGACCGGTCCGCCAGGTTCGCCACACGCGCATGAGCCAGAGCAGCAGTGCCGCGACCGCGGGAAGGGACCAGGCAAGGACCTCACCCGGCAGTTCGCCGGGGAAGACGGAAAAGACGTAGATCATCAGCCAGTGCGCACCGGCGAGCAGCACGGCGGCGGACAGGATGACAAGGGCGACAGTAGCGAGGAGCCCCGGCCAGCGGGGCCCGGCCGCGTCCTTGCGGGGCCGGCCCGCATGCCGGAGGAGGTAGGCCGCGCCCGCGGCGCCCGCAGCCCAGGCAATCCACAGCACCGGCCCGTCCACGAGCCGGAGGTCTTCGAGGAAATCCACCCGGGCTAGCGCCAGGTGCCGACGCCGACGACCGGCCCGGCTTCAAGCCAGGAGGACAGCCCGGTGTAGGCGTCGAACCGCATCGCGAGGAGGACGTCCTGCCCTTCGTACCGGAGTTCAACGATCACGGCGTCGGGCTGGACCTTGACGAGCTCGGATTCGGTGGGCTTGCGCCGGCCGATCAGTTCCAGGGAGCTCCGTCGGAAAGTGTGCTTGGGCCGCATGCTCAGCGAGGCAAGGCGGAACCACTCAAGGTCGTTGTCCTGATAACGACAAACCCCCATCTGCCAGCTGTTACCAGCCGTGCAAATGGAGGCGTCCACCGTGCCCAGGGCGCGCCGCAGATTGAAGCGGCGCACCCCGGAAAGGCACAGTGCAAATACCAGCAACGTAAAGATCGTTGCCAGGACGATGAACGGAATAACAGTATCGTTCATCAAGGTCGTGCTAGCGGATCCCCGCAGTAGCCGCGTCGCCCATTTGGGCGTTGTCAGCAACAATGACGACCCGGTTGTTGTCGACGGAGAAGAAACCGCCGTCGACGACTACAGCAATGCGGTCACCGGACACCGGCTGGATTGCCAGTTCACCTTCGGCCAGAATCGCCAGCAGGGGCGAGTGGCCGGGCAGGATTCCGATTTCACCATCGCTGGTGCGGGCCTTGACCATCTGGGCCGCTCCGGACCACACGAAGTGGTCCGCTGCGACAATCTCAACCTCAAGCTCAGCCATATTACTTGGTCTGTTCCTGGATCTTGGCCCACTGGCGCTCGACGTCATCGAGGCCGCCGACGTTGAAGAACGCCTGCTCTGCGATGTGGTCCAGCTCGCCGTCGCAGATCGCGGTGAAGCCTTCAACGGTGTCCTTGATGGACACGGTGGAGCCTTCGACGCCGGTGAACTGCTTGGCGGTGTAGGTGTTCTGCGACAGGAACTGCTGGATGCGGCGTGCACGCGACACGACGATCTTGTCTTCTTCAGAAAGCTCGTCAACGCCGAGGATGGCGATGATGTCCTGGAGTTCCTTGTTCTTCTGCAGGATCTGCTTGACGCGGACGGCCGTGTTGTAGTGGTCGTTGCCGATGTACTGCGGATCCAGGATGCGGGAGGTCGACGTCAGCGGGTCAACGGCCGGGTACAGACCACGGGAAGCGATTTCACGGGAAAGTTCCGTGGTCGCGTCGAGGTGTGCGAAGGTCGTGGCCGGGGCCGGGTCGGTGTAGTCATCTGCGGGGACGTAGATGGCCTGCATCGAGGTGATCGAGTGGCCCTTGGTGGACGTGATGCGCTCCTGGAGGAGTCCCATCTCGTCAGCCAGGTTGGGCTGGTAGCCCACGGCCGACGGCATGCGGCCGAGGAGGGTGGAAACCTCGGAGCCTGCCTGGGTGAAGCGGAAGATGTTGTCGATGAAGAGCAGCACGTCCTGGTTCTGCACATCGCGGAAGTACTCCGCCATGGTCAGGGCGGACAGGGCCACGCGCAGACGCGTTCCCGGCGGCTCATCCATCTGGCCGAATACAAGGGCGGTGTCCTTGAGGACGCCTGCCTCTTCCATTTCAACCCAGAGGTCGTTACCTTCACGGGTACGCTCGCCCACACCGGCGAACACCGAGGTGCCACCAAAGTTGCGGGCAACACGGGTGATCATTTCCTGGATCAGCACGGTCTTGCCGACGCCGGCACCACCGAACAGACCGATCTTGCCACCCTTGATGTACGGGGTGAGAAGGTCGATGACCTTGATGCCGGTTTCCATCATCTCGGTGGAACCCTCAAGCGTCGCGAAGGCGGGAGCCTTGCGGTGGATCGGCCAGCGCTCGGTGATCTCGAGTTCCGACTCGGCCACGTCCAGCGGCTGTCCGAGGACGTTGAAGATGTGTCCCTTGACGACGTCGCCAACAGGCACGGAGATGGGGGCACCCGAGTCCACTACGGCGGTGCCGCGGACGAGTCCGTCGGTTGCCTGCAGGGAGATGGCGCGAATGACGTTGTCGCCGAGGTGCAGCGCAACCTCGAAGGTGATCGTCTTGGTCTCACCGTTGAGAGTAATCTCGGTGGTGAGTGCGTTGTAAATCGAGGGGATTGCGTCAGCCGGGAATTCGACGTCGACAACCGGGCCAATAACACGTGCAATACGGCCGGTAGCACCGGTCGTCGCGGCTACGTGTTCGGTAGCAGTGGCAGTCATCTCTCTCACTTCACTCAGTAGATGGCGTTGGGGTTAAGTTTACTTTGGTGCAGGTACAGCTGGTTCCGGGCTCGGGGAGGCTAGGACGCGTTCAACGCGTCGGCACCGGCCACGATTTCGGAAAGCTCCTGCGTAATTTCAGCCTGGCGGGCGGTGTTGCGCAGACGCGTGAACTTCTTGATGAGCTCCGTGGCGTTGTCTCCGGCGGACTTCATTGCCCGCTGGCGGGCAGCGAGTTCCGAAGCTGCTGCCTGCAGCATCGCGGCGAAGATGCGGGACTCGATGTAGCGCGGCAGCAGAGCGTCGAGAACCTGCTCCGTCTCCGGCTCGAATTCGTAGAGCGGCAGGAGGTCCGATTCGGACACGGCCTGCTCCTCGACAACCTCAAGCGGGAGAAGACGCACAACGGTCGGTTCCTGGGTGACCATGGACTTGAAGCGGGTGTAGACGACATGGATCTCGTCGACGCCGCCCTCGGCGTAGTCCGTCGCAAAGTCCGTCAGCAGTGCCTCGCCGATTTCCTGTGCGGTGGCAAACTCCGGTGCGTCCGTGCCGCCGGTCCAAACACGCTCGTAAGGACGGTTCCGGAAGTCGAAGTATGCCTGCGCCTTGCGGCCGACCAGGTACATCTTGACTTCCTTGCCCTCCTCGACGAGGAGCTCGTTGAGGCCTTCCGCCTGCTTGAGCACACTCGCGGAGTACGAACCTGCGAGGCCACGGTCCGAGGTGATTACCAGGACGGCGGCCCGGCGGATCTGCTCCGGCTCGGTGGTCAGCGGGTGGTCGATTTCGCTCTGGCTTGCGACAGCAGAAACGGCACGCGTGATGGCGTTTGCGTAAGGCAGTGAAGCTGCTACGCGTGCTCGGGCCTTCCCGATGCGCGAGGTAGCGATCAGTTCCATCGCCTTGAAGATCTTGCGCATCGACGTCGTCGAGCTGATCTTCTGGCGGTAGACCCGGATCTGGGCTCCCATACTTATCCTTTCCTAAGATCCCGGTGGCCGGGACTGCCGGAACCCGCGGGGGTCCCGGCAGTCCCTGCCAGCGAAACTAGCGCTTCTGCTTGACGATTTTTTCCTGGTCGACCTGTGCCTCGTCGATGGGGGCGTGTTCTTCGTGCCCCGCACCCACCAGGAGGTTGTCTCCCTCGCCGAAGAAGCCCTTCTTGAAGTCCACGATCGCGGTCTTCAGTGCTTCTGCAGTGTCATCGCTCATGACGTTGGTCTGGGCCAGCGTCGTCAGGATGGAGGACTTGTGCTTCAGGTGCTCCAGGAACTCGGTCTCGAAGCGGTTGATGTCTTCAACCGGAACCTCGTCCAGGTGGCCGTTGGTGCCGGCCCAGATGGAGACGACCTGGTTCTCAACCGGGAACGGTGAGTACTGGCCCTGCTTGAGCAGTTCCATCAGGCGTGCACCGCGGGTCAGCTGCTGGCGCGATGCGGCGTCGAGGTCCGACGCGAACATTGCGAATGCCTGCATGTCGCGGTACTGGGCCAGTTCCAGCTTCAAGGTACCGGAGACCTTCTTCATGGACTTGACCTGGGCGGAGCCACCGACGCGGGAGACGGAGACACCCACGTCGACAGCCGGACGCTGGTTGGCGTTGAAGAGGTCCGACTGGAGGAAGATCTGGCCATCGGTGATGGAGATCACGTTGGTCGGGATGTAGGCGGAGACGTCGTTTGCCTTGGTCTCGATGAGCGGCAGGCCGGTCATCGAACCTGCACCGAGCTCGTCGGAGAGCTTGGCACAACGCTCCAGCAGGCGGGAGTGCAAGTAGAACACGTCGCCCGGGTAGGCTTCGCGGCCCGGCGGGCGGCGCAGCAGCAGTGACACTGCACGGTAGGCCTCGGCCTGCTTGGAGAGGTCATCAAACACGATGAGGACGTGCTTGCCGCCGTACATCCAGTGCTGGCCGATTGCCGAACCGGCGTACGGTGCCAGGTACTTGAAGCCTGCGGGGTCGGAGGCGGGGGAAGCCACGATGGTGGTGTATTCCAGTGCGCCGTTGTCCTCAAGGGTCTGACGGACAGCCGCGATGGTGGATGCCTTCTGGCCGATGGCCACGTAGATGCAGCGCACCTGCTTGTTGACATCCCCGGAAGCCCAGTTGGCCTTCTGGTTGATGATCGTGTCGATCGCGATTGCCGACTTGCCGGTCTGGCGGTCACCGATGATCAGCTGACGCTGGCCGCGGCCGATCGGAATCATGGCGTCGATAGCCTTGAGGCCGGTCTGCATCGGCTCGTGGACCGACTTGCGCTGGGTCACGCCGGGCGCCTGGAGTTCCAGTGCACGGGTGGTCTCGGCCTTGATCTCGCCGAGGTCATCAATGGGCTCGCCCAGCGGGTCAACGACGCGGCCGAGGAAGGCGTCGCCCACCGGCACGGACAGAACCTGTCCGGTGCGGTGGACTTCCTGGCCTTCTTCGATGCCGGTGAAGTCACCGAGGATGATGACGCCGATTTCGCGGACGTCGAGGTTCTGGGCCAGGCCCAGCGTGCCGTCTTCGAAGCGAAGCAGCTCGTTCGCCATGACCGAGGGAAGGCCCTCAACACGGGCGATGCCGTCACCTGCGGTTGTTACACGGCCGACCTCTACGCGCTCTGCGTTTCCGGGTTCGTAGGACGCCGCGAACTCGTTCAACGCATTACGGACGTCGTCGGCGTTGATGGTCAATTCGGCCATCTGCAGTCCCTGCTCTCCTGTTTTCGTGATCATCGTTGCTCACGATGACCGGGGTTTTATCAGTTAAGTTGTGCTTGTCCGGCTTGCTAGGCAAGCTGACGGTGAAGCTGGCCCAGACGGGCAAGAACCGAAGCGTCAACCACTTCGTCACCCACCTGGATCCGGATGCCACCGATGAGTGCCGGGTCAACATTCATGTTGATTTTGAGCTCCCGCCCGTAAAGGGCATTCAGCCCCGCCTGCAGGCGGCTGGTCTGCGTTTCCGTCAGCGGACGGGTGACACTGACCGTGGCAATCCAGCGCTGCTGGCGCTTGGCTGCAAGCTCGGCGAAGCGACGGACGAGCTTGGTCGCCTTGAGGCCACGCGGGTGCGACACTGCCTGTCCAATCAGGACTTTCGCTTCCTCGCTGGCACTGGGTACGAGCTTTTCAGCGAGGGCAACCTTGGCAGCCGGGCTCGCCTGGGGTTCGGACACAGCACGCTGGACCTCGTGGTTGGACTCCACAGCCTGGTTGAAGGAGAACAGATCGTTCTCCAGCGCTTCCAGGCCGGTGATTCCCGAGGCAGAGACGGCAGACTTGTTCTCAGCAACGGCGATGACCACCGAAGCGGCAAGAGTCTCGAGTGCATCGCCGATATCCCGGGCGGAAGCCCAGCGCGAGCCGGCCAGTCCGCTCGCGATTTCCACAGCGTCCGCGGAGACTTTCCCGCTGAAGAGCTGCTTGATAAGCGCTGACTTTTCGTCGCCGCTGCGGGACGGGTCAGTCAGGGCGCGGCGCAAGCCAGCCGAGGTGTCCACCGTTCCCAGGATTCCGAAGAGTTCCTTAGCCAACTGCAGCGAGGCAAAAGGAAGCTTGGCTTCCAGCGCCACCAGCGCCGCGGTCAGCGATTCGCTCGATACACCTGCCATTACTTAGCTGCACCTGCGTTCTGGTTCTCCAGATCTGCCAGGAAGCGGTCAACCACACGGGCCGAACGCGCGTCGTCCTCGAGCGACTCGCCGACAATGCGGCCAGCCAGCGTGGTGGCAAGGGTGCCCACCTCCGTGCGGAGCGACACAACGGCCGCCTGACGCTCGGACTGGATCGCCGCGTGGGCCTGCGCCGTGATGCGGGCAGACTCTACAGCTGCCTTCTCCTTCAGGTCCGCAAGGATCTGAGCGCCTTCGGCACGGGCTTCCTCGCGGATGCGGTTTGCCTCGGCACGGGCATCGGTGAGCTGCTGCTTGTACTCTTCGAGTGCAGCGGAAGCCTCTGCCTGCGCCTTTTCAGCCTTGGCGATGCCGCCTTCAATGGCCTCAGCACGCTCTGCGAAGGTCTTTTCGAACATCGGGACAACGTACTTGACCACGATGAACATAAGAACAGCAAAGCCGGCGAAGACGACAAGCATTTCCCAGGGATTGGGAACCAGAGGGTTGGTGCCCTCCGTGGCGGCTGAGATGATCAGCTGATTCATAATTCACCCGTCCTTATCTACTCGGTTCTGGATGTTCGCTTAGTTCTAAAGTTCAGACTAGAGAACGAAGGCGAAGACCAGGCCGAGGATGGCGAGGGCTTCAGTCAGCGCAAGGCCGAGGAATGCGATCGGCTGGAGGACACGCTGTGCCTCCGGCTGACGTGCGACGCCGTTGATGTAAGCGGCGAACACGAGACCAACACCGATACCACCGCCGATTGCGGACAGACCGTAACCTACGAGGTTGAGATTGCCTTCCATTTTATTCCTTTCAAGATGCCATCTGTGTGGCAGGTTGTTTGGTGTGCTTCATCCCCGTGAGGGGAAGTTTGTGGGGTGCCTAGTGGCTGTCCGCGTGCAGCGCGCCTTCAATGTAGATGGCGGTCAGCAGGGTGAACACGTAGGCCTGCAGCGCCATGATCAGCGCTTCCAGCATGTACATGGCGATCGCGCCGCCGAGGACGAGGACCGACGTGCCCTTCAGGAGGATGTTCTCCTGCATGACGAGGAACTCGATGCCGGAGCCGGCGATCATCACGATCAGGTGGCCGGCCAGCATGGTCGCGAACAGACGGAGGCTGTGCGTGACGGGGCGGACCAGGAAGTTGGAGATGATCTCGATCGGAATGACGATCGGGAGGATGTAGACCGGAACTCCGGTCGGCACGGTGGCCAGCTTGAAGTACTTCAGGCCGTTCTTCTTGACGCCGATGGCGATCCAGGTGACGTACACGATTCCTGCGAGCACATAGGCGCCGCCGACGTGCGAGAAGCTGGGAAGCTGGATCAGAGGAATGGCGCCGTAGATGTTGTTCACCAGGATAAAGAAGAACAGGGTGAACAACAGCGGGACGTACTTCATGAAGTCTTTGCCGCCGATGATGTCCTTGGCGATGCCGTTGCGGACGAAGCCATAGGCGGCTTCGCCGGCGAACTGCATTTTGCCGGGAACAAGCTGGCCCTTACGGGCAGCCAGCAGAAAGAATGTGGCGATAATAACGACCGAAAGGATTACCAGCAGCATCTGCTTGGAGAATCCGTCGGCCGCCCCCCACGGCACGATTGCCGGCAGGTGCATTTCTTCAATTCCAGGAGGGGTGAACTCTCCTGAATCTTGGGCCGGGAGCGCAAGCGCGATCAACGCGTTTCCTCTCTGCAGTGTCCATCATTGGGCGTTGGTAGGGGCAAGGCGGCGTTGCGGCCGGCCTCTCCCCCTGTGAAGTTATTTGGCATTACTGATCCTCGTCCTCGGACGGGCCACGTGCAGCATTGTCCCCGCCAGCAAAATTGTCCGGGCTGGTGAGGCCGTGCATATGAGAAAGATAGAACCCTCCCGCGGCTCCCAGCAGGGCGCCTGCGAGCACAATCCAGCGGGTTCCCCACAGATTATCCAGACCCCACCCTATCAAACTCCAGACGAGGATTCCGCCAATAATGTAGCTGAAGACCGCGATGCCGGCGTTGTATCCGCCGTCGGCTCCGTCGCCGGAAACGCCGGGGGTGACGGCACGTCTTTCAGGGGCAACGGGCTTGTTTTTCGGTCGGACTTTGCGGCTAAACATGGGTGCCGCCTTCCGGGGTCTCGGGGTCGTTGTAGAGCTGGAGCCGTGCCTTGCTGAAACCATAGATCTCGGCGGCCTGCCACAGGACCACGGTCACGACGGCGCCGGCCAGGAACCAGCGTCCGTTCAGCCACTCGGGACTGCCGATGGCGAACAGCACAACGGCAAAGCCGACGACCTTGATGAAGTACGTGGCCGCAAACAGGCCGATGGCACCGGAGGAATGGTTCCGGCCGCCGAAGTGGCCCACCAGGAGGCTGATCGCGAAGAAGGCCATCACCAGGGCACCGCCGAAGACGGACGAAAGCGCCGCCTCCGCGCCGTCGAGCAGCAGCGCCGCCAGGGCGGTGAGCAGCAGCGCTCCGCCGGAAACGGCCGAACTGATGACCAGCAGGCGCAGCCACAAGGATTTTGTGGGACCTGAGACACCAACGGGTCCGGCGCCGGACACGGGTCCGGGTTCGGCGTTGGAGGTCATAGGATCCCAATCGTCGAGGAGGTGGCTGCTGTTCAGGAGTCGCGGGCGTCAACCCGCACCTGAATTCTACACGAGATAGAACATAACCTTGCCGCGGCCGGGTCCGGCGCGGCTTGGCGGCTTACGACGCCGGCACCCGGGTGACCTTCTGCCGGCGTCGGAAGCGCCCGATCAGGTCCGGGGAGGCAAGATAGAGCGCCAGCACGGCCAGGCTCCCGGCGGCGCACAGCACCACAACGGGCAGCGGGGCCGTGGCGGCAATGAAGCCAAGGACAATCACGGCGGCGGTGCAGGCGGACACCGTGGCGGCCGCCTGCAGGTGTGAGAAGCCGACATCGGTCAGGCGCTGGTAGATGTGCTCCCGGTGGGATGCGTACCAGCGTTCGCCGGACTTGATCCGGCGCAGCAGGGTGTAGCCGGTGTCCGCCAGGTAGACCAGGAGCGGGGTCAGGAGGTACTCGACGTAGACGCCGCTCAGGAACCCGGCCACCGCCAGGGCAGCAGCCGAGGCGCCGAGGAGGTAGCTGCCGACGTCGCCGAGGAACACGGAGCCCCGGGAGAGGTTCCAGGGCAGGAACCCCAGGAAGGCCATGGCCAGCACGGCGCCGCCGGCGGTGAGCCACGGCTGCCCGGCCAGTACACCGGCAGCCGCATAGGCGCCGCCGGTCAGGATTCCGTGGAAACTGGAAATCCCGTTGATGCCGTCCATGAAGTTGGCAATATTGATGTAGGCCGCGATGGCCACGGCGGCCAGGGGCAGCCACCAGAAGGACTGACCGGTGAGGACCAGCAGCGCCGCCGACCCTGCCGTACCGATTCCCAGCTGCGCGGCGGCGCGGCCGCGGATGGAGAGGCCGCGGAGGTCTTCGATCCATCCCACGGCCGCACTGGCGCCGATCACCGCAAAAACCACGAGGAATACTGACCGGTCCACCGTCACCGCCCCCAGCAGGATGGCGGCAGCGTATCCGATGGCAGTGGCCAGGGAGACGGCCACGCCCATGCCGCGGATGGTGGTCCGGCTGTGGGAGGACCTGGCCGACGGAACGTCGACGACGCCCATCCTGACCAGCCACGGCTTGACCGCGAACGGCAGCAGGATGCTCGCAAGCAGGGTGATGCCGGCAACGAGGATCAAGGGCATCACGATGCCGCCGCCCTGATGCTCTCGCCCGGTTCATCCGCCTCGTCGTCGGGGATGGACTCGATGTCCAGGCCCTGCTCGGCCTCGCAGCGGGCCAGCCAGACATTGAGGTCCAGCCCGGCGGGGTCCTGCTCGTGGGCCCGGGTGTGCGAAATCTTCGGATGGAGCGGGCGTTCGTCCAGCTCGCCGGTACCCACGAGTTCCTCGTGGAGCTTCTCGCCGGGCCGAAGCCCGGTGTAGATGATGTCCACTTTCTTGCCGGACATCGCGATCATGCGCTGGGCGACGTCCAGGATCTTGACCGGCTCCCCCATGTCCAGGATCATGACTTCGCCGCCCCGGCCGATCGCGCCGGCCTGGATGACCAGCTGGCAGGCCTCCGGGATGGTCATGAAGAAACGGGTGACTTCAGGGTCCGTCACCGTCACCGGACCGCCCACGCGGATCTGTTCCGTGAACAGCGGCAGCATGGAGCCGCGGCTTCCCATCACGTTGCCAAACCTGACGGAGACGAATTTACGGCCCGTCTGGCCTGCCATCCAGGCAGCGAGCTTCTCGGCAACGCGTTTGGAATGGCCCAGCGCCGTCGTCGGGTTGGCCGCCTTGTCCGTGGAGATATTCACGAAGTGGGAAACGCCGCTGCGCTCGGCCGCGCGCAGCACGTTGAGGGTGCCCAGGACGTTCGTCTTCCAGGCCTCCACCGGATACTGCTGCAGCAACGGAGCGTGTTTGAGGGCGGCGGCATGGAACACCACCTCCGGGCGGCGGTCCTGGAAGATCTCCTGCAGGGCGGCGCCGTCACGGATGCTGGCCAGCACCGTGTCGCGGCCGGCGAGGAGTCCCCGACCGGTGATGGAGATCTGGGTATGCTGCAGCCCCGTCTCGTCGTGGTCGAGCATGATGAGTTCCGCCGGAGAGAACTGGACGATCTGGCGGCACAGCTCAGAGCCGATGGAGCCGCCGGCGCCGGTGACCAGGACGCGCTTGCCCTTGATGTAGCCCGCGATCTCGTCGACCTTGATATCCACCGGGCGGCGGCCGATCAGGTCCTCGACCGCCACATCGCGGAAATCGGAGAAACCTTCGGGCGCGCCGCGGCCCAGCATGTCCCGGAGCGGAGGCAGGACCAGCACCCGGACGTTCAGCCCGGCAACGGCGTCGGAGATCCGGCGGACAACGGCAGCCTCGACGTTGGCGAAGGCCAGCACCAGCACGGTGGCGCGGGTGCGCCGGATGAGGGCCGGCAGGTCGTCGCCGCGGCCCAGGACCTGGACGCCGGAGAGCCGCAGGTGCTTCTTGCCGGGATCGTCGTCGATCAGGCCCACCGGGAAATACGGTGAATCAGAGTCCTGCAGCATGCGTGTCAGGAGGGAGTTGCCCAGGAAGCCCGCACCGTAGATCAGGGTGTTCTGGGCGCCCTCGCCGGGGCGGTTCTTGCCCTCGACATACAGCCGCTTGGCGTAGCGGGCGGCTCCCATAAAGAGGCAGGCGAAAGGGAACGCGATGAGCCCGACGCTGCGGCCGATGCCGATGGCCTCGTAAAGCACCAACAGGCTCAAGGTGATGGAGGCGGCCACAATCACGGTGACGAAGACGAGGGCCTTGGCCTCCTGGAAGCTGCCAAAGGGATACCTGCCGCGGTACAACGCCAGCGCGTAGCCGGCCGCGGCCTGCACAACAATGGCAATGGCCATAATGATCATGGCGCTGACAAGCTGGTCTTCCCTGATGCCCATTTCGTAGCGCAGCAGCAGGGCAAGGATGATTGCCACAACCCACGACATCGAGTCGAGGAACAGCTGGATCCAGATCCAGAGCGGAGGCTTCTTCTCGTCCGGTGCCGCGGCGGGTTCGCGCGCTTCAGATTTTGTAGTCAACAGAGATTGCAACCGACTTCCACTACCACGGCGGCCATGCGCCTGTTTCAAAATTTACCCGCCGTGCAACTGTCGGACGGCACCCGGGTCTCAGACGATACTAATAGGTATCGCGCCGGCAGCCCGGGTCCGCGTCGTGCGCGAGGGGGTGGTTTGCCCGGACCGGTGCCGGGGTCAGCCCTGGTCCCCGGCCGCCACCGGGGGCACCGGGGGCATGGGCTGCCAGTTGGAATCGGCGAGGATGCCGCGCGATTCGCGCCAGCCCTGCCACAGGGCGCCGGTCCCCTTCAGGCGGCGTTCAACCAGCACCAGGCGCACGATTTCCTTCAAATACGTCAGGGCCGTACCGGCCCCGAATCCGAACCGGTTGTACTTGCCGTGGACGCGCAGGTACTGCGCCACATGGCCGCGGTTCCGCATCACGTAGCGGCGGCTCAGGTCAGAGGAATCGTTGAGGTGGCGCACGCCCAGATCCACCTGGCGCTGGGCCCGGACCTTCTTGATGACAAAGGCGTTGACATAGACCACCGGGGTCTGCTGCGCCGCCAGCCAGCCGTAGATCAGGTCGTCCCAGGTGATAAAGAACCGCGGGTCCGGCAGCCCGATGGTGCGGGCCAGGGACGCCTTGATCAGCATGCCTTCGAAGTTGCCGACGTTGGTGCGGAAGACGTCGGATTTGCGGAAGACGTCGCCGGTGACGGGCAGGAACACGCCGAGGGACTCGACAAAGTGGTGCTGCCAGAAGAACGGCTTGCCGGCGGCGTCGTAGCGGCGGCCGATCATGCACGAGTAGTCCGGCGTGAACTTATCGAGCGCCTCGACCGCCCCGGGGAGCACCTCGACGTCGTCGTCCATCAGCCACAGCCACTCGGCGCCGGCGCCGAGCGCAATCTCCACGCCGCGGGAGAAACCGCCGGAGCCGCCCACATTCGCGGACAGGCGTTCGTAGTGGATCGGCACCCCGCCGGCGGCGACGGCGCGGGCCACCACGTCAGCGGTGTGGTCGTCGCTGGCATTGTCCACCACCACGATCCGGTCCGGACGCGTGGCCAGGCGGCTGAAGGACTCAAGCAGGTTCTGCAGGAAGTCGGCACGGTTGTAGGTGACGACGACGGCAAACAGGTTTTTCATGTCCGGCCTAGCTGTTGGTGGACATGAGCTGGGCCGGTGAGCCGAAGCCCTTTCCGCGGAACCCGGTGGAATAGGCCCGGAACCAGTGCGCCAGGCCCTTGAGATCGCGGGTCTTCAGGAAGTAGAACGGGAAGCCGACAATGTCCGCCCCGAACCAGCGCAGGTTGCGGTACTTCCGGGTGAGATAGCCGCGGTTGCGGAAGTAGCAGTACCGCTTGAACTCCCCCTCGGGGATGACCGGGGTGATAAAGCCGCCGAAGACCGGCTTCATCTCGGTCCACGTGGCGGGGTGCTGCACGGCGACGGTGGCCAGCGTGCCGTACTTGAGGCCGGCCTTCTTGACGCGCGAGAGGAAATCGACTTCATCGCCGCGGATGAAGAACTTCACGTCGGGGATGCCGATCTTGTAGAAGACCTCGGTGCGGATCAGGGCGCCGTTGAAGAAGTGCACCATGTCCGGGAGGTAGCCCATGGGCGCCAAGCGGGTGCGGTCGTTGGTCAACAGCCCGTTGATCCGGAAGTTGAAGGAGAGCCTGTTGGGGTCGGCCGTGGCGGCGACAAGCGGACTCACGATGTCGAGCTGGTGCTCCTCGGCGGCCGTCAGCAGTTCGGCGAGGCAGCTTTCATCCTCGGGGTGGCCGTCGTCGTCCATCATCCAGATCCACTCCGCGCCGCTGGCCATGGCCGCCAGGATCGCGTAGGCGAATCCCCCGGCTCCGCCGAGGTTCGCCTCGGAGCGCAGGTAGTTGATGTTGTCCCCGCCGGCGCTGACAACGTCCGTGGCCGGGATGGTGCCCGAGTCCACGAGCGCGATCGAGTGGATGGGGGCCGTCTGTTCGGCCAGCCCCTTGAGGAGGAGGGCCAATTCCTCATGGCGGTCAAAAGTTACGGCCGCGACGGCGACTTTGGGCTGCATGTCAGTTCCTCGGGGAATCGTCGACGGCGGGTGTTTCGGCGGTCTCGGAGCTTTCGGCGGTCCCTGGGGTTTCGGGCGGTTCGACGGCGGACGGTTCCTCGCCCACGCCCAACACGCCCGGGACAACTTCGCGGAGCCGCTCCAGGCTGATGGCGCCCTGGCGGACCACGCGCAGCGGAACGGCGGTGGCATCAACGATGGTGGACGGCAGGGCCTCGGCACCCTCGGCCGGGCGGGGGCCGCCTTCGAGGTAGACCTCCACCGACTCGGCAAGCTGGGCTTCGGCGTCGGCCGCGGTCTGCGCCGCCGCCTGGCCCGTGCGGTTCGCCGAGGAGACGGCCAGCGGCCCGGTGAGCGTGAGCAGGTCCTGGGCGACGTCGTCGGCCGGGATCCGCAGGGCCACGGTGCCCTTGGTTTCGCCGAGATCCCAGTCAAGGGAGGGCTGGGCGTGCAGGATCAGCGTCAGTCCCCCGGGCCAGAAGGCCTCGGCCAGGCGGCGCGCCTCGGCCGGGACATCCGTGGCGAGGCCGTCGAGCGCGTTGAGCCTGGGGATGAGGACGGGCGGCGGCATCTTGCGGCTGCGGCCCTTCGACGCCAGCAGCAGCGTCACGGCGAGGGGAGAAAACGCGTCGGCGGCGATCCCGTACACGGTGTCGGTCGGGACGACCACGCACTTGTGCTCCCGGATCGCCCGCTGGGCATGTTCAAGTCCGGCAGCGCGTTGCTCGGCTGCCGTGCAATCGTAGCTAGTGGTCACTGGCCCATTCTTTCATCACTTCGTCGGTTGCCCGGCCCACGCTCAGGCAGCCGGCCCGGCCAGGACGGCACTGGTGGCCCGGTCCTTGCCGTTGAGGTCGCGGTGCGTGGTCACTGCGTCCCACAGCCCGGAACGCTCCAGCATGGCGGCGATCCATCCGGCCTGGACTTCGGCGTGTTCCATCACGAAGTACCCTCCGGGGACCAGCAGCCGGGCCGCGGAAGCGGCGGCCGCCGTCGGAAGTTCCATGCCGTCCGCTCCCCCGCCGTACAGCGCCTCGGGCGGATCGTGCAGCGCCACCTCGGGTTCGTTGGGGATGGCTTCCGCGGGGATGTACGGAGGATTGGAGACGACGACGTCGAACGTCCCGTTGTGCGCTGGCAAGGCATCGCGCAGGTCGCCGCGGATGAGGTGGACGCCGAGCGGCAGCAGGTTCCTGGCGGCCCAGGCGTGCGCAAACTCGCTGAACTCGACGGCGTGGACCTCCGCGCCGGGGACCTCGTGCGCGATCGACCCCGCGATGGCCCCGGACCCGGTGCCAAGATCCACCACCTTGGGATGCGCCATGCCCTGGAGCCGGCCAGTTTCTTTGAGCCGGTCAATGACCAGCTGCACCACGGATTCCGTTTCCGGCCGGGGAATGAAGACCCCCGGTCCGACGGCCAGTTCCAGGTAGCGGAAATGCGCGACGCCGGTGATGTGCTGCAGCGGTATGCGCCGGGCCCGTTCGGCGATGAGTTCCTGGTACCCCTCCGGGGCCGGCGTGTCGCCCAGCATCAGGGCGCGCATCCGGCCGAGCCCGACGCCGAGGAGGTGCTCGGCCAGGAGTTCGGCGTCGATCCGGGGACTCGGGACTCCGGCGTCGGCGAGGGTGGAGGTGGCCTCGCGAATCGCGTCGGCGAGGCTGGGCCGGGTACCTTCTGTCATCACGACGGCGGCCGGACTAGTCGCCGATGGCGTCGAGCCGGGCCTGTTCGTCCAACTCGATGGCCGACTGGATGACCGGCTCCAGGTCGCCGTTCATGACCTGGTCCAGGTTGTAGGCCTTGTAGCCGGTGCGGTGGTCCGCGATCCGGTTTTCCGGGTAGTTGTAGGTCCGGATGCGCTCCGAGCGGTCCATGGTGCGGATCTGCGACTTGCGCTGGGCCGAGTTCTCGGCGTCGATCTGTTCCTGCTGGTGTGCCAGGATGCGGGCGCGGAGGACGCGCATGCCGGCCTCGCGGTTCTGCAGCTGCGACTTCTCGTTCTGCATGGCGACCACGATGCCGGTGGGAAGGTGGGTGATCCGGACGGCGGAGTCGGTGGTGTTCACGGACTGGCCGCCGGGGCCGGAGGAACGGTACACGTCGATCTTCAGGTCGTTCTGGTTGATCTCGAGTTCTTCGGGCTCGTCCACTTCCGGGAGCACCAGCACGCCGGCGGCCGAGGTGTGGATACGGCCCTGGGATTCGGTCACGGGCACGCGCTGCACCCGGTGCACGCCGCCTTCGAACTTGAGCCGGGCGTAGACCCCCTCGGCAGGATCGTTCGAGGTGCCCTTGATGGCCACCTGGACATCCTTGTAACCGCCGAGGTCCGATTCGTTGGCTGAGATCATCTCGGTCTTCCAGCCGCGGGATTCCGCGTACCGGGTGTACATGCGCAGGAGGTCGGCCGCGAACAGGGCAGCCTCGTCGCCGCCTTCGCCGCCCTTGACTTCAAGGATCACGTTGCGGGCGTCGTCCGGGTCGCGCGGAATCAGGAGCCGGCGCAGCTTCGCCGCAGCAGTATCCAGCGCAGCCTCAAGCTCGGGCACCTCCGCAGCGAACTCAGGGTCCTCGGCCGCCATTTCCTTGGCAGCAGCCAGGTCATCCTGGAGCCCGTGCCAGGCATGGTAGGCCTCAACGATGCCATTAAGCTGAGCCGAGCGCCGCCCCAACTTCCGGGCAAGCTTCTGGTCAGCGTAGACAGCAGGATCCCCAAGCTGAGCCTGGATAGCATCATGCTCATCCAACAGGCCCTGTACGGACTCAAACATTTTCAAAACCTTTCGTTCTGCACCCAGTTTAAATCAAGCGCAGGAATCGGCGCGCCGCGGTGGGCGAGCCCCGTAACTGCCGCGCGGATGTTCCGCCCCGGGAGTGGCATGGGGCCTGTCGGAGCGTTGCTGCTGACGTACGCAGTACGTCAGCAGCAACGCGAAGGGGCGGGGGCGGAACATCCGCGCGGCATCCACCGCACGAACGAACCGGCGCCCGCCCCTTGACTCAGCTACTTGTCGTTATCGGACTTCGCACCAAGCGTCGTCTTCTGCACCTGCATGAGGAACTCGACGTTGCTCTGGGTCTCCCGGATCTTGTTCGTCAGCAGTTCAAGGCTCTGCTGCGTTTCGAGTCCGGAGAGGACGCGGCGCAGCTTCCACATGATCTTGACTTCCTCGGGGGAAAGCAGGTTCTCTTCGCGGCGGGTGCCGGACGCGTTGACGTCCACGGCCGGGAAGATGCGCTTGTCAGCCAGCTGGCGGGACAGGCGCAGTTCCATGTTGCCGGTGCCCTTGAACTCTTCGAAGATGACCTCGTCCATCTTGGAGCCGGTCTCGACCAGCGCGGTGGCCAGGATGGTCAGCGAGCCGCCGTTTTCGATGTTGCGGGCTGCACCGAAGAAGCGCTTCGGCGGGTACAGCGCTGCCGAGTCGACGCCACCGGACAGGATGCGGCCGGAGGCCGGTGCCGCCAGGTTGTAGGCGCGGCCCAGGCGGGTCATGGAGTCGAGGAGCACCACAACGTCCATGCCCATCTCCACGAGGCGCTTGGCGCGTTCGATGGAGAGCTCGGCCACGGTGGTGTGGTCGTCGGCGGGACGGTCGAAGGTGGAGGCGATGACCTCACCCTTGACGGTGCGCTGCATGTCCGTGACCTCTTCGGGACGTTCGTCAACGAGCACCATCATGAGGTGGACCTCAGGATTGTTGGTGGTGATGGCGTTGGCGATGGACTGCAGGATGAGCGTCTTGCCGGCCTTCGGCGGCGACACGATCAGGCCGCGCTGGCCCTTGCCGATCGGGGCAACCAGGTCGATGACGCGGGGGCCGATCTTCTTCGGGTCCGTCTCGAGGCGCAGGCGCTCGGAGGGGTACAGCGGAACGAGCTTCGCGAATTCGACGCGGTCCTTGAGCTCCTCGGGGGTCTTGCCGTTGACCGAGGTGACGCGGACAAGCGCGTTGAACTTCTGGCGGGCGGACTGCTGCTGGTTCCCCTGCTGGGACTCGCCTTCACGCGGTGCACGGATGGCGCCGACCACGGCGTCGCCCTTGCGCAGGTTGTACTTCTTGACCTGGGCGAGGGACACGTAGACGTCGTTCGGGCCGGGCAGGTAACCGGAGGTGCGGATGAACGCGTAGTTCTCCAGCACGTCCAGGATGCCTGCGACGGGCAGCAGGACGTCGTCCTCGGTGACCTCGACGTCGTCGACGTCCGGTCCCTGGGCGCGTCCCCGACGGCGGTCGTTGCGGTCGCGGAAGCGGTCGTTGCGCGAGCTGTTGTCGCGGCTGTCCTGCCCGCCGGAGCGGTCGGAACGGTCGTTGCGGTCGCGCCGGTTGCGGCGGTTCCGGCGGCTGCCGCCGTCGCTGTCATCGTTGTCGCGGTTGTCGCGGTTGTCGCGGGCGTTGTCGCGGCTGCCGGCAGCCTCGTCGCGGCCGCCACGGGTGCGGGTGTTCTCGCGGCGCTGGCCGTCTTCGCTGCCCTGTTCAGCCTGGCGCTGGTCGGAACGCTGTTCGGTGCGCTGGTCGGAACGCTGTTCCGTGCGCTCGGCCTGGCGCTGATCGCCGGACGCCTGCTCAGAGGGAGCCTCGGCGGTCGCGCCCTGGGCGGTCCCCTGTCCAGTCCCCTGGCCTGCGGCCTGGTCGGCCACTTCGCCGCGGCGGCGGTTGCGGGTGCGCGGCTGGCGGGTGCGTTCGCCGCCTTCAGCCTGAGCGGCAGAACCAGCAGCGGCAGCGCCGGTTTCAGCAGCGCCGGACTCGGCGGGAGCCGCGGGAGCCTCCGCCGAAGCGGAAGTTGCCTCGGCGGCGGGAGCCGTGATGACGCCGTCGCTGCCGGCGCGGCGGCTGCGGCCGCGTCCACGGGCACGCGGGTTTTCCTGGGCCGGGGCCTCGGAATCGGCGGCAGGCGCTACAGCGGGTGCAGCAGCCGGAGCCGCGGACTGGGAGACGGTGCCGTTGTCGGTCGCCTTGTCAGCGCCGCGGGCGGGAGCCTTGCTCACGGGAGTTCCGGCGCGGTGGGCGGAAATGGCGGTCACCAGATCGCCCTTCCGCATCCGGGATCCGCCGGAAATCCCCAGCTGGCTGGCAAGCGCCTGGAGCTGGGCGAGCTTGAGGCCGGCGAGGCCGCTGCTCTTGGCGGGTGCTGCCGTTGACGATCCGGCAGCAGAAGATGATGTGTCCACAGCTGAAGACAGCTCAGTGGTTTCGGTCACGAAGGATCCTTCCCCCTCGACGGCGTCCAGGCTAGGAGCTGGGCGCGATGATTTTGATCCGGGCTGCAGTTCAGATCTGCAGCCGCGATTTCGGCCTTGCCGGATGGATATTGGCCGACACGGCCGGATACTGCGTTCACCTGGCGCGTCCCGGAACAAAAGGAACGGCGGGCTGACGTATCAGGGGAGCAGAGATACTTTTCTGCGGATTCCTGCGTCAGACCAAAAGCAGGTGGCACCAGAAAATATTGCGCAGTGAAAGATGAGAGAGGCAACTAGGCCAACATCGCGGTCTTATGAACGGCATTTTACACATACCGCCTGCGTGATTACCGCCGGTGCACTTCCACTTTAGCACCTTCAACGTCCACAGCCAGCTTCATCACACGCCAGCCCACGTCCGGCGTGTTGCCTGCCGTGAAGGAGCCGATGAACCCGACGGCGGCCTCGGCCTGTGCCTCTCCGTTGGCAAGGACCAGCACGGTGGGGCCGGCTCCGGAGACGACGGCGGCAAAGCCGGCGCGCCGCAGCGCGGCGATCAGGTCCGCGCTGGGGCGCATGGCCTCGGCACGGTAGCTCTGGTGCAGGTAGTCCTCGGTGCCGGCGAGCAGGAACTCCGGATTGTGCGTCAGCGCGTGGATCAGCAGGGCCGCCCGGCCGGAATTCATCGCCGCGGCGTGGTGGCCCACCGAGGCCGGCAGCAATGCCCGAGCCGCTTCGGTGGACAGTTCAAAGTCCGGAACTGCGACCACAGGGATGACCGTGGCGGCGACCTCCGCGCACGTGCTGCTGTACTGGTCACTGTCCTGCCACGACAGCGCCAGTCCGCCGAAAATCGCGGGTGCGACGTTGTCCGGGTGGCCTTCCATCTCGCTCGTCAGCTGCAGGACCCAGTCCTTGTCCCGGCGCGACGCCTCGGGGACCAGTGCATTGGCGGCGGTAACGGCGGCCACCACGGCACTGGCCGAGGAACCCAGTCCCCGGCCGTGCGGGTTGATGTTGTCTGCGGTGATTCGCAGGCCCTCGTGGCGGAAGCCCAGACGGTGGAGGGCCTCCGTGATGGCTTTGACCACCAGATGGCTGGCGTCGCGCGGCAGGGACTCCGCACCTTCCCCACTGAGCTCGAACTCCAGCTCGCCGCTGTCCAGGGTTTCCACCGTCAGGGTGTCGAACAGCGTCAGGGCCAGGCCCAGGCTGTCATATCCGGGGCCGAGATTCGCGCTGGTGGCCGGCACGCGGACCGTCACGAGCTGCCCGGCCGGAACCGCCGGTGTGTCCGCGGCGGACTCGGCCGGGATGGTGAGGGTGGTTTCCACTGCTATTTTTCTTCCAGTCCCAGGGCTGTGGCCACGGTGACAACGTCGTTCGCGACCTTGACCGGCTGCACTTCGCTGCCGTCCTCGGTGCGGAGCGCCCACTGCGGATCCTTCAGGCCGTGGCCGGTGACCGTGATGACGATGGTCTTGCCGGACGGCACTTCACCGGCAGCATGCTTCTTGATCAGTCCGGCGACGCCGGCAGCGGAGCCCGGCTCCACGAAGACGCCCTCACGGGCGGACAGCCAGCGGTGGGCGGACAGGATTTCCTCGTCGGTCACGGCCTCGATGACACCGCCGGACTCGTCACGCGCGGCGACGGCGGTTTCCCAGGATGCGGGATTGCCGATCCGGATGGCGGTCGCGATCGTGTCCGGTTCCGTGATCGGGTGGCCGGCGACGAACGGGGCCGCGCCGGCGGCCTGGAAGCCCCACATGACCGGGGTCCTGGTGGAGACCGCGGGGAGCGTGCCGGCGGTGATGGATTCGAAGGGTGCGCAGTATTCCTTGTAACCCTTCCAGTACGCGGTGATGTTGCCGGCGTTGCCAACCGGGAGCACATGGAAGTCCGGTGCGTCACCGAGCGAATCGACCACCTCGAAGGCACCGGTCTTTTGGCCCTCGATCCGGGCCGGGTTGACCGAGTTGACCAGGAACACCGGGTAGGACTCCCCCAGCTTGCGGGCGATGTCGAGGCAGTCGTCGAAGTTGCCGTCGACCTGCAGCAGGGTTGCGCCGTGCGCGATCGCCTGGCTGAGCTTGCCCATCGAGATTTTGCCTTCGGGGACCAGCACCACGCACTTGAGCCCGGCCGCGGTGGCGTACGCGGCGGCGGAGGCGGACGTGTTGCCGGTGGAGGCGCACACCACGGCCTTGGCGCCGGCGGCAACCGCAGCCGTCATGGCCATGGTCATGCCGCGGTCCTTGAACGAGCCGGTCGGGTTCATCCCCTCGACCTTGAGGTACACGTCACTGCCGGTGAGCGCGGAAAGCTGCTGCGCGTAAACCAGCGGGGTGCCGCCCTCCCCCAGGGTGATGACCGTCGTCTCCCCGGTCACGGGAAGACGTTCAGCGTATTCGCGGATGACGCCGCGCCATTGGTGAGCCACTTAGACTCCTTCTACCCGCAGTACGGATGTAACGGAATTGATGACGTCCAGGCCCTTGACGGCCTCGACGGTGGCTGCCAGTGCAGCCTCGCTTGCGCGGTGGGTCACGATCCGCAGTTCCGCTGATTCGATGTTGGAATCGGCGTCGCGGTGGATGGTCTGCCGCATGATTTCAATGGATACCCCGTGCTCGGCGAAGAGACGGGCGATTTTTGCCAGCACACCGGGCTGGTCGGCAACGTCCAGGCCGATGTAGTAGCTGGTGACCGCGGAGGTGATGGGCAACGCAACAACGTGGCCGGTGGTGGTCTCCGCACGGCCGGGGCCGCCCAGGACGATGCTGCGGGCCGCGGAGATGAGGTCGCCCATCACGGCGGAGGCGGTGGGTTTGCCGCCGGCGCCCTGTCCGTAGAACATCAGCTCGCCGGCGTTCTCAGCCTCGACGAAGACGGCGTTGAAGGCGCCGTGGACGGCTGCCAGCGGGTGTTCGCGCGGCAGCAGCGTCGGGTGCACCCGCACGGACACACCGGTGTCGCCGTCGGCTGTCTCCGTGTCTTTTTCCGTGCCTGCGGCGGGCCCCAGCTTTTCGGCGATCGCCAAGAGCTTGATGACAAAACCGGCGTCCTTCGCCGCGGCGATGTCGGCGGCGGTGACGGAACTGATGCCCTCGCAGTACACATCGTCGAGGGAAAAGCGCGTGTGGAAGGACAACGATGCAAGGATCGCGGCCTTGGACGCGGCGTCGTGGCCTTCAACGTCGGCGGTGGGGTCGGCTTCGGCGTAGCCCAGGCGCTGGGCCTCGGCCAGGGCGTCGGCGAACTGGGCCCCGGTGGAATCCATCTGGTCCAGGATGAAGTTGGTGGTGCCGTTGACGATTCCGAGCACCCGGCTGATCCGGTCGCCGGAGAGGCTGTCCCGGATGGGCCGCAGGATGGGGATCGCACCGGCGACGGCGGCCTCATAGGACAGCTGCACACCGGCCTTGTCCGCTTCCTCATGCAGGGTGGGACCGTCCTTGGCCACGAGCGCCTTGTTGCCGGTGACCACGCAGGCACCGTTCCGCATGGCGGTCAGGATCAGGGTCCGGGCGGGTTCGATCCCGCCCATCAGCTCGATCACCAGGTCGGCGTCCTTGACCAGGGTCTCGGCGTCGGTGGTAAACAGCCCGCGCGGCAGTTCCACATCCCGGGGGGCGTCGAGGTTGCGCACGGCAATGCCGGCCAGCTCAAGGCGGGCGCCGGCGCGGGACGCGAGCATCTCGGCGTCGTCAAGGAGAATCCGCGCAACCTGGGCCCCGACGTTGCCACAGCCCAGGAGGGCTACTTTCAGGGTTCGCAATTCGGTCATTCAGACTCCCATGTCGCGGTTGAGCAGATCTTCTTCGGTTTCCCCGCGGACAATGAGCCGGGCAGATCCGTCGCGCACAGCGACTACGCCCGGCCGGGCCAGATAGTTGTAGTTGCTTGACAGGGCCCAGCAGTAGGCGCCGGTACCCGGTACAGCGAGCAGATCACCGGCTGCCACGTCCTCGGGCAGATATACATCTCTAACAACTATGTCGCCGCTCTCGCAATGTTTGCCCACTACGCGGGACAGCTCCGGGGCCGCGTCCGACGTCCGGGAGGCCAGAATTGCCGAGTAATCCGCGTCGTACAGCACCGGACGCGGGTTGTCGCTCATTCCGCCATCCACCGACACATACCGGCGCGGGTACGTAACGTTTTTCTCTGCCGTACCAGGTTCTTCCGGTTCACCGGAGGCGCCGGAATCGCCGCCGCCGGCCGCCGGGGCGTCCACCCGGACGGTCTTCAGCGTGCCCACTTCATACAGCGTGAACGTGGTGCTGCCGACGATCGCGCGGCCCGGTTCGATCGATATCCGCGGTGCGGTGATCCCCAGTGCGGCGCATTTGGAGCGGACGACGGCGGCCATCGCCTGGGCGATTTCGGCAGCTGGCCGCGGGGTGTCCACGGGTGTGTAGGCGATGCCGTAGCCGCCGCCGAGGTCCAGCTCGGGGAGCACAATCGAGTACTTGGCCTGCATCGCGGCGAGGAAGTCCAGCAGCTTTTCCGCGGCGAGGGCGAAGCCGTCCGGTTCGAAGATCTGCGAGCCGATATGGCAGTGCAGGCCCAGCAGTTCGATGCTGGCATAGGCCGACGCCGCGGCCACGGCCTCCTCCGCCGCGGACAGGCCGGCCTGTTCGGTGGAATCCCCGGCCATGGACAGGCCGAACTTCTGGTCCTCGTGGGCCGTGGCGATGAATTCGTGCGTGTGGGCATGGACGCCCGGGGTCAGCCGCAGCATCACCTTGGCGGTTTCGCCGCGGGCTTCGGCGATCTTGGCGACACGCTCGAGTTCCGCGAGGCTGTCCACCACGATCCTGCCCAGCTGCAGGTCCAGCGCCCGGTGGATCTCGCCGTCGGACTTGTTGTTGCCGTGCAGCGCGACGTCGGCGCCGGGGATCCCGGCGCGGGCGGCGACGGCGAGTTCCCCGCCGGATGCCGTGTCCAGGCGCAGGCCCTCTTCCTCCACCCAGCGGACCACGGCCGTGCACAGGAAGGATTTGCCGGCATAGTAGACGTCCACTCCCCCGCAGATGTCCGCGAACGCGTCGTTGAAGGCGTCGGAAAAGGCGCGGGCACGGGCCCGGAAATCGTTCTCGCTCATCACGAACAAGGGCGTGCCGAACTGGCGCTGGAGCTCGCTGACGGGGATGCCGTCAATGGCGAGTTCGCCGGAAGCGTCCCGGGCCACCCCGGCCGCCCACATCGGCTCGTGCAGGGCGTTCAGGTCCCCGGGGACCTGCAGCCATGCCGGCGCGAGGGGGGAGGCCGCACCGGCAGGGTTGGAAGCGGGGTTAGAAGCGGGGTTGGACGGTTTTGTGGTCATGGCGGTTACATCCGTTCCGGCGCCGAGACGCCCAGCAGTTCCAGTCCGTTCGCCAGCACCTGGCTCGTGGCGTCGTTGAGCCACAGCCGGGTGCGGTTGAGGTCGGTGATCGGCTCGTCGCCCTGCGGGGCCACTCGGCAGGCGTCGTACCAGCGGTGGTAGGCGCCGGCGATGACCTCGAGGTGGCGGGCCACGCGGTGCGGCTCGCGCAGTTCGGCGGCCCGGGCCACGATCGAGGGGTAGCTGCCCAGGTGGGACAGCAATTCGTTCTCGGTCGCGTGCTCCAGGAGGGACGCCTCGAAGCAGTCCTTACCGTCCACACGGCGCTCCACCCCGGCCGCGACGGCGTTGCGGGCCGTGCCGCGGGAACGGGCGTGCGCGTACTGGACGTAGAACACCGGGTTCTCGTTGCTGTGCTTCTTCAGCAGTTCCGGGTCCAGCGTCAGCGGCGAATCGGCCGGGAAGCGCGCCAGCGAGTACCGCACCGCATCCTTGCCGAGCCAGGAGATGAGGTCCTTGAGCTCGATGATGTTGCCGGCGCGCTTGGAGAGCTTGGCGCCGTTGACGGAGACCAGCTGGCCGATCAGGACCTCGATGTTGACCTCGGGGTCGTCGCCGGCGGCGGCCGCGATGGCCTTGAGCCGGTTGATGTAGCCGTGGTGGTCGGCGCCCAGCAGGTAGATCTTCTCGGTGTAGCCGCGGTCCTTCTTGGACAGGTAGTAGGCGGCGTCCGCGGCGAAGTAGGTCGGTTCGCCGTTCGCGCGGATCATCACGCGGTCCTTGTCGTCACCGAAGTCCGTCGTGCGGAGCCAGACTGCGCCGCCGTCGTCGTAGACGTGGCCCTGCTCCCGGAGCCGTGCGACGGCGTCCTCGATCGCCCCGGCGTCGTGGAGTTCCTGCTCGGAGAAGTAGACGTCGAATTCGACGCCGAACTCGGCGAGGGTGCGCTTGATGTCGTGCAGCTGGGCCTTGTACGCCGCACCGCGGATCACCGGCAGAGCCGCGACGTCGGTCAGTTCACGGATGTCGGGATGCTGTGTCAGGACCTCGTGGCCAAGATCGGCGATGTATTCGCCGGGGTAGCCGCCCTCCGGGACACCGCGCCCGTGGAGCCGCGAGAGCACGGAGTGGGCGAAGACGTTCATCTGCGATCCGGCGTCGTTGATGTAGTACTCGGCCGTGACGTTCGCGCCGGAGGCCCGCAGGACGCGTGCGATCGCGTCGCCAAGCGCCGCCCAGCGGGTGTGGCCGATGTGCAGCGGGCCGGTGGGGTTGGCGGAGACGAACTCCATGTTGACCGTGTGGCCCGCGAGCGCTGAGTTGGTGCCGTAGTCCGGCCCGGCCTCGACGATGGCCTTGGCGAGGGCGCCGGCGGCGGCGGCGTCAACGGTGATGTTCAGGAACCCAGGGCCGGCGATGTCGACGGCGGAGACACCGTCGATGGACTTCAGCCGGGCACTCAGCACCGAGGCGAACTCCCGGGGGTTGGTGCCGGCCTTCTTGGCCAGCTGAAGGGCGATGTTGCTGGCCCAGTCGCCGTGGTCCCGGTTCTTCGGCCGCTCAACGCGCACCTCATCCGGGACGTCGGATGCGGAAAGCCCGATTTCACCGGCGGCGACGGCGTCTTTCAGGCAGGCGGATATGGCGAGGGAGAGTTCTTCAGGGGTCACGGTTCCAGCCTACCGGTGGCCCGCAGCGTGGCGGAATTTGGCGCCTGCCTTAACCCCGCAGACGGCCTGCGGAAAAATCATAGGTTCTAGCGGCAGGATCACAGAGTGAACCACTACGCTGAATTAAACGTCGTCATCGGAGTGTCTGCAGCGGCCGCCCCCGGCGTTCAGTCACTCCCCATCCGATCGTCGCCAGAGAAAAGAGCCGCTCAATGAACACCTCTCTCCGAAAAAGCGTAATCGTCGGCATCGCCGGACTTTCCCTGGCCGGTTCAGCGGCCGGATGCGCGCCGGGACAGGCCTCCGGCCCGCAGGACACCGGCGCCGCATCTTCCGCCGCCCCCTCAGCCGCAACGGGCGGCGGCAGCTACCAGGACGGCACCTACAGCGCCGACGGAAACTACGTCTCACCGAACGGCAACGAGACGGTGGGCGTAGAACTCACGCTGGCCGGCGGCGCCGTGACCGGCGTCAAGATCACCGAGCATCCGTCCAACCCCAACACCCGGAAATTCCAGGGCGAGTTCGCGGGCGGCATCCAGTCCCAGATCGTCGGCAAGCAACTCGACGAGATCAAGGTCTCAAAGGTGGCCGGTTCGTCGCTGACCAGCGGCGGCTTCAACCAGGCCGTGGAAAAGATCAAGTCCGAGGCCCAGGCGTAACAGCAAGTCACAGCCTGCCAGTAGCAGGAGGAGGAGCAGGAGGAGGAAACGTGCCGCATCCGGGCTGGGCGGGCTTCAGCTTCGACGGGATCGGTACCCGCTGGGAGATCTCGACGCCGTCCCCGCTCTCCGGCGCGCACCGCCGCCGGCTGCTGGACACCGTGGCGGACTACGACGCCGCCTGGTCCCGTTTCCGGCCGGACTCGCTGATCGCCGGCGCCGCGCGGCAGCCGGGACGCTACGAGCTGCCCGCCGGGGCTGCGGCCCTGGGGCCGCTCTACGAAACCCTCTACCGGCTCACCGGCGGGGCCATGACCCCGCTGATCGGCGGCAGCCTGGAACACCTCGGCTACGACGCCGGCTACTCCCTGCGCCCCGGCGGGCCGCCGCTGGCCGCCCCGCCCTGGGACGAGGTGCTGGACTGGCGGGGAACGGTGCTGACCACCCGGGCCCCGGTGGTGATCGACGTCGGGGCTGCCGGAAAGGGACAACTGGCGGATCTGTTGTCGGCCGTGCTGCGCGAGGGCGGCGTCGGAGAGCACCTCATCGATGCGAGCGGTGATCTGCTCAACGCCGGGACCGCGCCGGTGGACGTGGGCCTCGAGCATCCCTACGATCCGGCCCGGGCGATTGGAATCGTCAGCCTCGGGACCGGCGCCCTCTGTGCTTCCGCCGCCAACCGGCGGGCTTGGGGCGACGGACTGCACCACGTGCTGGACGGCACCACCGGCGCGCCGGTACGCACCGTCGTCGCGAGCTGGGCCATGGCGGCGAGCGCCATGACGGCCGACGCGCTGGCCACCGCCCTGTTCTTCGTCGACGGGTTCGCGTTGCAGCAGGAGTTCGACTGTTCGTGGCTCACCGTCTACTCGGACGGCCACGCGGAGTATTCGGCCGATTTTGAAGGGGTGCTGTTCTCATGACCGCCACACTGTCCACTCCCATAACTTCACGGCTGGACACGGCGCTGGGCCGGTTCACGATGTACCGGCTGGTCCTCTGGGTCCTGGCCGTGCTCGCAGGCTACAGCCTGCTCCTCAACCTGCTCGGGTGGCTGACGTTCGGGCTCCCGGAGATGATCGCCCACCTGGCGCTCTGCCTCGGCCTGACGTACGCGTCCAACCGCGCCATTGCGGTGCTCTTCCATGTGCGCCCGCACTCTGAATCGTCGCTCATCACCGGGCTGCTGCTCTATTTCCTCTTCTGGCCGACGCAGTTCTCGGCAGGGCTGCAGTACCTGGACCTCGCCGGGGTTGCCCTGGCCTGCGTGCTCGCGTCGGTCTCCAAGTACGCACTGGCCTGGCGTGGCCGCCACGTTTTCAATCCCGCGGCGGCCGGTGCCTTCATCACCGGGCTGACGGGACTCAATATTGCCACCTGGTGGGCGGCCACCCCCGCGATGCTCTGGCTGGTGCTGCCCGGTGCCCTGCTGGTCCTGTACCGGGTCCGGAAGCTGCTGATGGGGGCAGTGTTCACGCTCGTGGCGGTCTCCATCGTGGCCGCGGAACTGCTGCGCGCCGGCATGACCCTTGGCGAAGCGCTGTGGCAGACCATCGCGCAGCGCCCGGTGCTGTTTTTCGTCGGCTTTATGTTGACGGAGCCGCTCACCCTGCCGCCGCGCCGCTGGCAGCAGCTGGCGCTGGCCGCCGTCGTCGGCCTGCTGTTCGCCATCCCCTACAACCTGGGATTCGTGGCCAACTCCCCGGAGCTCGCGCTGCTGGTGGGGAACGCGCTCGCCTTCATCGCCGGGCAGCGCGGCCGCGTCCTGCTCCGCTTCCGCGGCTCCCGGCCGTTGACCCCGACGACGACGGAGTTCAGCTTCCAACCCGGGCGTCCGCTGCGCTTCACCCCGGGGCAGTACATCGAGCTGAACCTGCCGCACGGGAAGGCGGACCACAAAGGCCGCCGGCGGGTATTCAGCCTGACCAGTCCCCCGGGCTCGGCCGAGCTCACGATCGGTGTGGGAACGGCCAGTCCGCTGTCCACGGCGAAGCGCGCCCTCCTTGATCTGGAGGCCGGCGACGAGCTGACGGCCACCACCGTGGGCGGGGACTTCGTCCTGCCACGGAATCCCGAAGCGCCGGTGCTGCTCATCGCGGCGGGCATCGGCATAACGCCCTACCTGGCGCAGCTGGCCGGCGGTTCCGCCGGGGACCGGGATGTGGTCCTGCTGTACCTCGCCCGCAACGCCGGCGAACTCGCCTACGCCGAGGAACTGGAACGCGCCGGGGTACGGACCATCGCCAGGCTTTCCGACGGCTCGTCGCCGCCGGCGTTTATGCAGGACGCCGGCGCGGTCCGGATCGACGGCGCGGCGCTGAAGGAGCTGGTCCCCGACATCGCCGGCCGTGAAGTGTACGTCTCCGGCTCGCCCGCGAGCGTCCGATCGCTCCGGGCCGCCGCCCGCCGGGCCGGGGCACGCCGGATCCATGTGGACTCCTTTTCCGGGTACTGAGCGTCTGAGTGTGTCGATTTTCCCTTGGAGCCCACCTTCCTGCTAAGCTCTAGGACGTCCCGCCGGTAACGGCAGGAACCCTGACTGCCCTCGTAGCTCAGGGGATAGAGCGTCTGCCTCCGGAGCAGAAGGTCGTTGGTTCGATTCCAATCGAGGGCACACACAAAACCCCGCCGTTTCAGTGAGACGGCGGGGTTTTTCCTTGCCCAAAAATAAGGGAAAAAGACCCTGTTTCCGGGCGTGCCGCCTATGCCATGGTGTCCCCATGTGGATCGTCGTGCTGCTCGCCCTGGGGGTAGTGGTCGCCCTCTGGCAAGTCATCCTGGCCGGGCTCATCCTTTGGGTACTTGTTACCTGCATCAGGTGGTGGATCGCGTTCGCTGCGGGGGCGAAGCCGAAGCCAGTCCGCTCTCGCAAACCCGTCCCTATCCGGCCGGAGGTCAGACGCAGACCCGCCCAGACCCGGCCCGAGGTGAACCGCAAACCCGTCCAGACCCGACCAGAGGTCAGGCCCACGCCGGACTACCTGCCCAGGTGGACTGCCAGCCGTCGGCTGGACTCCGACCTTGAGCATGCCGAGTGGCAGGACGCCTTCGACCGCCGGGCCGCCTGACCCGGCCTGACGCGGCGTCGGCTTGTTGCTGCGGTGTCAGGTCCTGGCTTCGACGATTTCCTTGAGCTTCTTCAGGGCCAGCGGCCAGGCGTCGTCGAACATGGCAACGAACTCATCTTCGCTGTCCAGCTCCACGTCCACGGTGGTTGCCCCCGCGGACTCGCTGAAGGCGTACTTTTCCTGGGCGCCCATAAAAGCCTTCGCCTCTTCGCTGGTGGTGTCATCCTCGCCGTTGACGACTTGCCCCACATAGCGCAGGGAGATCAGTTCGTTTGGCCTGTTTTCCTCGACCGTGGCGATCATCCCCGCCACGGAACCGTCGCCGTCGGGCCCGAGGAAACGGATTTCGCTGCCCTGGTTCCAGTCCCCCTCATAGGAGGACTCACTGTTGAACACGCTGGTCCACTCCCGGTACGTGGCATCGTTCAGCATGGTGGTCCACACGACCTGCACGGGGGCGTTGATCGTCACCGAATACCGTAATTTTTCCATGGGTGATTTTACGTCCGGGCCGGAGCCGGCGTACAGGAAGTATGCAGGTCGCGTGCAAGACGCAGCTCACCGGACCGAAGAAGCAGGGGCGGTACCCTGCCAATTGTCGGCGCCCGCTCGTAGGCTGTCTGCATCGGCAGCGGGATTCCGGCAGCCGGGCGGTTGGACTGGGTGCCGGCCGCCGCACCACGTCGGGATCCCGCCGAAGCACAAAGGGGTCTCACCATGCACTGTTCCATCATTCCGCCGTACATGCTCCGCCGTCTGGCGGCCCACCGCGAACCGGAGCTCTCCGACGCCGCCCGCGCAGCGAAGGAAGCCCTGCACCACGTCCCAAGCTTCCAGGCGTCCCGCGCCGTGCCCGGGCCCGGCAGCCATCCGGGGCTGCGGGAACCCCGGCCCGCCCCGCCGGAACGGACGGTCTACGACGCCAAGTTCGTCGAGCAGCTTCCCGGCAGCGCGGTCCGCAAAGAAGGGGAACCACCCACCGGTGACCCGGCCGCCGATGAGGCCTATGACGGGCTGGGGCACACCCACCGTCTCTACGCCGAAGCCTTCGACCGGAACTCGATCGACGGCAACGGCCTCCACCTTGAGGCCACGGTGCACTACGGCCGCCTGTACGACAACGCGTTCTGGGACGGCCGGCAGATGGTCTTCGGCGACGGCGACGGCCAGGTGTTCCAGCGGTTCACGAAGTCACTGAGCGTGATCGGCCACGAACTCGCCCATGGCGTCACCCAGTACTCGGCCGGGCTGGTCTACCGCAACCAGGCAGGCGCGCTGAACGAATCGATGTCCGATGTCTTCGGGGCGCTCGTTGAGCAGTTTGTCCAGCAGCAGCCGGCGGCCGCGGCCGGGTGGCTGATCGGCGAAGGCCTGTTCACGGACCAGGTCCAAGGAACCGCTTTGCGTTCCCTGAAGGCCCCCGGAACGGCCTACGACGACGACGTGCTGGGCAAGGACCCGCAGCCGGACTCCATGGACGGCTACGTCCACACGAGCGCCGACAACGGCGGGGTGCACATCAATTCCGGGATCCCCAACCGTGCGTTCTACCTGGTTGCCACGACCCTCGGCGGCAATGCGTGGGACGCACCGGGACGGATCTGGTATCAGACCCTGACGGGAGGCACCCTGTCCCCTACCGCCACGTTCGGCGCGTTCGCCAAGGCCACCGCCGCGTCCGCCAAGGAGCTCTTCGGAGCGGATTCCAAAGAGCATGACGCCGTACGCTCCGCGTGGGAAACTGTGAAGGTAAAGCTCCCCGGAGCCCGGCGAAAGCCCAACTCATGACCACCCGAGTCCCGTGAAGTCCACCGTCCCATGAAAATCACCATCTTGAACACCCAATGAAGATCAGAGTCCGATGAAAATCACTGTGCCATGAAGATCACAGTCCCATGAAGATCACCGTCCAGCGCAGCGGCGGCATTGCCGGCATGAAACGGACGTGGACCGTGCAGCCCACGCCACCGGAGGACACGGACCTCTGGCAGCCGCTGATCGAGGCCTGCCCGTGGGACGCTGTCCCACGGGCAGGCCGGGGCGCCTCCACGGGGCAGCCGGACCGGTTCCTGTACAGCATCCGGGCCGGCCAGCACCGGGCAACACTGCCCGAGCAGGCCGTCACCGGACCGTGGCGGGATCTTGTCGAGACGGCCAAGGCGGCGGCGGAGCCGGAGCCGCACCTCCCCTAGACTGCGGCGGCAAGGTGCCCGCGGAAGGTGCGGCGGTAGGACTGCGGGCTCGTGTCCAGCACCTTGGCGAAGTGGTGCCGCAGCAGCACGGAATGGCCGAAGCCGGATTCGCGCGCGATTTCGTCGATATTGAGGTCCGTGGTCTCGAGCAGCTCCTGGGCCCGCAGCACGCGCTGTGAGTTAAGCCAAGCGGCGGGGGTCGCTCCCGTTTCGGAACGGAAGCGCCGGGCAAAGGTCCGCGGCGACATGTGGACGCGCGCGGCGAGTTCGTTGACCGAGTGGTCCTCCCCCAGATGCCGCACCATCCACTGCAGCAATTCCTCCATGGGCTCGGAGCCGCACTGCGGGATCGGCCGGTCGATGAATTGGGCCTGGCCGCCGTCGCGGTGCGGCGGAACCACCATGTCGCGGGCAATGCCAGCCGCAACGGTCGCGCCGAATTCCACCCGGACCAGATGCAGGCAGGCATCGATGCCGGCGGCCGTGCCGGCGCTCGTGATGATCCTGCTGTCCTCGACATACAGGACGTTCTCGTCCACCATCACAGCGGGATACCGGCTGGCGAGCTCCTGGGAGTAGTGCCAGTGCGTGGTGCAGCGGCGGCCGTCCAGCAGGCCGGCCCGGGCCAGCGCAAACGCCCCGGAGCAGATGGACATGACCCAGGCCCCTCGGGCGTGGGCGTTCCGCAGGGCGTCCAGGACGGACTCCGGAACGTCCTCGTCACGGCCGAAGGGGGTCATGATCACCAGGTCCGCGTCTGCTGCGGCATCCAACCCCAGGCTCACGTGCATAGACAGCCCTGACTTCATCGGGACGTCGCCCGGCACCGGTGTGCAGACCCGGAAATCAAACGCGGGGACGCCGTTACCGCGCGCCGAGCGGTCGATGCCGAACACTTCGAAAGCGGTCGCGAACTCGAAGACCGAGAAGTTGGGGACCACGATCATTGCCACTGACTTGATCATGATCTCATTCTGGCAGAACAGTGGCAGAAATTATAGCTTTTTGGGCATTTCTGCCACTTCTTTTGCCTGCGCCACCGGAGAACCATGGAGGTATGGAACTCATCGGAATCGCATTCATCGTCCTGATCGTCGTCGGCGTCGCCGCCACCGTCGCAGCCCTCCGTAAGGACGGGCTGGGCCACAATCCCCCGGTCCGCTCGGAGGACTACTGGTCCGCCCTCGACCTGCCCAGCAGCAACTACACCTTCCGGATCTTCTGAGCCGGCCCTGCAGCCGGATCGCGCTGCATCCCAAGAAACGCCACCGAAAATACAAACCCGCCGCCCGCCGCCCGGCCCCGCCAGGGACCGGGCACATCTTTGCCCGGACCGCCGCCGCGGACAGTTCCCAGTAGACTGTGTGCAGCCATGACACTGCATATCTCCTACCCCGCCGAGCTGCCGGTCTCCGAGCGCCGCGAGGACCTGATGGCCGCCATCGCGGCCAACCAGGTGACCATCATCGCCGGCGAGACCGGTTCCGGTAAGACGACCCAGATTCCCAAGATGTGCCTGGAGCTTGGCCTCGGCGAGAACGGCCTTATCGGCCACACGCAGCCGCGCCGGCTGGCCGCCCGCACGGTTGCCGAGCGCATCGCGGAGGAACTCGGCGTCGACATCGGCCAGGAAGTCGGCTTCCAGGTCCGCTTCACCGGGGAGGTCAGCCGCAACACCAAGGTCAAGCTCATGACCGACGGCATCCTGCTGGCCGAGATCCAGCGCGACAAACTGCTGCGCAAATACAACGCCATCATCATCGACGAGGCGCATGAGCGCAGCCTCAACATTGACTTCATCCTGGGATACCTCAAGCGGATCCTGCCGCAGCGGCCGGACCTGAAAATCATCATCACCTCCGCCACCATCGACCCGCAGCGTTTCGCCAGGCACTTCGGCAGCGAAGAGGAACCCTCGCCGATCATCGAGGTTTCCGGCCGCACCTACCCCGTCGAAATCCGCTACCGCCCGCTGTCCCAGCCAGCCGGCGGGGCCGCCGGTGACGACGACGTGGCGGCCTCCGAGGACGAACTGGAGGAGGACCGCGATCCGCTGGACGCCGTGTGCGACGCCGTCGACGAACTCGCGCAGGAAGCGCCCGGCGACATCCTCATCTTCTTCTCCGGCGAACGCGAAATCCGTGACGCCGCCGAGGCCCTCAACGGCAGGATCCAGTCCAACCGGAGGCTGGCCGGCACCGAGGTACTCCCCCTCTTTGCCCGGCTCAGCCTGCAGGAACAGCACAAGGTCTTCCACCCCGGCAGCAAGCGCCGGATCGTCCTCGCCACCAACGTCGCCGAGACCTCGCTGACGGTCCCCGGCATCAAGTACGTCATTGACACCGGCACAGCGCGCATCTCCCGCTACTCACACCGCACCAAGGTCCAGCGCCTGCCGATCGAGCGCGTCTCGCAGGCCTCGGCCAACCAGCGCTCCGGCCGCTGCGGCCGCGTCTCCGACGGCATCGCGATCCGGCTGTATTCGGAAGAGGATTTCGAGTCCCGGCCGCTGTTCACCGATCCGGAAATCCTGCGCACCAACCTCGCCGCCGTCATCCTCCAGATGACCGCCATGGGCGTGGCCCGCGGGCCGAAGGACGTGGAGAACTTCCCGTTCGTGGAGCCCCCGGACTCCCGCGCCATCAACGACGGCGTCACCCTCCTGCGCGAGCTGGGCGCCCTGAGCGCCGCGCGCCCGCAGGAAGAAACGGGCGACGGCGGCGAACGCACCGGCCGCCGTCCGGCGGGCGCTGCGGGAAGAAACGGCGGCGGGCTGACCGCCGTCGGGCAGCAGCTCGCCCAGCTGCCCGTGGACCCGAGGCTCGGCCGGATGATCGTCGAGTCCGGCAAGCGCGGATGCGTCCGCGAGGTCATGATCCTGGCCGCGGCACTGACTATCCAGGACCCGCGCGAGCGTCCGACCGACAAGCAGCAGCTCGCCGCGGAGAAGCACGCGCGTTTCCGGGACGAGAATTCTGACTTCACCGGCTTCCTGAACCTCTGGAACTACCTCCAGGAGAAGCAGCAGGAACTGTCCTCCACGGCGTTCCGCCGGCTCTGCCGCGCCGAGTTCATCAACTACCTGCGCGTCCGCGAGTGGCAGGATCTCTTCGCCCAGCTGCGCCAGCTGGCCCGGCCGCTGGGCATCAGCCTGGACAACAAGCGCCTGGCCGATCCCGTGGGCAACCATGAGGGTATCCACATCAGCCTGCTCTCCGGCCTGCTGAGCCACGTAGGCATCCTCGATGAGCGCAAGCGTGAATACGCCGGCGCCCGCGGCAGCCGCTTCGCGATTTTCCCTGGTTCGGCCCTGTTCAAGAAGTCCCCCACCTTCGTGATGGCCGCCGAACTGGTGGAGACGAGCCGGCTGTGGGCCCGTGTGGCGGCGAAGTTCGATCCGCTCTGGGTGGAGCAGGTGGCGCCGGACCTGGTCAAGCGCAGCTACAGCGAACCGCACTGGTCCAAGAAGATGGGCTCGGTGATGGCCCATGAGAAGGTCACGCTGTACGGCGTTCCCATCATCCCGAGCCGCCGGATCAACTACGGCAGGGTGGACCCCGAACTCTGCCGGGAGTTGTTCATCCGGCATGCCCTGGTGGAGGGCGACTGGCAGACCCACCACAAGTTCTTCCACCGCAACCGGGCGCTGCTCCACGAGGTCGAGGAGCTCGAGGCACGCATGCGGCGCCGGGACATCCTGGTGGACGACGAGACACTCTTCGAGTTCTATGACGCCCGGATCGGCAAGAACGTTGTGTCCGAGCGGCACTTCGACAAGTGGTGGAAGGAAGCACGGCAGCAGGATCCCGCACTGCTCGATTTCGACCAGGCGCTGCTGATCAGCGAAGACGCCGACGCCCTGGACGACTCGGCCTACCCGCAAACCCTGCTGCACAAGGGCTTTGAGCTGCCGCTGAGCTACGAGTTCCACCCCGTGGCCCCCGGATCGCCGCCCAACCCGTCCGACGGCGTCACCGCCGAGGTGCCGGTGCTGTTCCTGAACCAGCTCGACGACGCCGCCTTCCGCTGGCTGATCCCCGGCCAGCGGGTGGAGCTGGTCACCGCCCTGATCAAGTCGCTGCCCAAGCAGGTGCGCAAGAACTTCGTGCCGGCCCCGGACGTCGCCCGGCAGGCCGTCGCGGCCCTCGAGGCCGACTTCGATCCGGCCACCGACGAGCTGGAGGCCTCCCTCGAGCTCGTGCTGCGCCGGCTCCGCGGCCAGGTCATCCCGCCGAATTCCTGGAACTGGGACGCCGTTCCGCCGCACCTGCGGGTCAGCTTCCGCGTCGTGGACTCCCGGGGCAAGGTGCTGGACGAGGGCAAGGACCTCACAGCATTGCAGGAACGCCTGGCGCCGGCCACGCGCCGGGCGATCGCCGAGTCGCTGGGCGCCACACCCGCGACGACGGCACCCGCATCGAACGGCAGGTCCGGAGGGAAAGCGGCCGGGACGTCCAACGGCAAGTCCGCAGGCCGGACCACGGGCGCTGGTGCCGGCGCGGAACCAACCTCACCAGGTTCCGCGGCGGCGGCCTCCACCGGATTCGCCGAAAAGGCGGGGCTGACCTCCTGGTCCTTCGGAACCCTGCCGCGCCAGGTCCAGGGCACGGTGAAGGGGCACACCGTCACCGGCTATCCCGCGCTCGTGGACGAAGGAACCTCCGTGGCCCTGCGGCTCTTCCAGACCAGCTCCGAACAGGAACAGGCCATGCGCGGCGGCGTCATCCGCCTGCTCGCCCTGAAGGTTCCGCCACCTGACCGCTACGTCCTGGAGCACCTGAACAACACCGAGAAGCTGACGTTCAGCCAGAACCCGCACGGCTCGGTCACGGCCCTGATTGCGGACTGCGCCCTCGCCGCCATCGACAAGCTCACCCCTGCCGAACTGCCATGGGACCAGGCGTCCTTCGCTGCACTGTACGAGAAGGTCCGCGCGGACCTGATCGACACGGTCTTCACCGTCACCGCCGTCGTGGAGCGCATCCTGGCCAGCACCCGCCGGATCGAGAAGGCGCTCAAGGGAACCACCAGCCTGGCCCTGATCAGTGCCCTCAACGACATCAAGAGCCAGCTGGAGCAGCTCGTGTTCCCCGGTTTTGTGGCACGCACGGGCTACAGCCAGCTCAGCCAGCTCCCGCGCTACCTCGCCGCGATCGAGAAGCGCCTGGAGAAGCTCCCCACCAACGTCCAGCGCGATGCGCAGCACATGGCCGCGGTGCAGGCACTGGAGGATGACTACGACGATGCCGTGTCTGCGTTGCTCCCGGGCCGGCGGGCCGGCGCCGAATTAACCCAGGTCCGCTGGATGATCGAGGAGCTCCGGGTGAGCCTCTTCGCCGTCGAACTCGGAACAGCCTATTCGGTCTCCGAGAAGCGGATCCGCGCGGTGCTGAACAAGGCGCTGGCGCCGGCGTAGCGGTCTCAGGCCTCCGGAACGTGCGCCGCGTGCCCGGCCTTCCGGAGTCCGTCACGGAGCTTCTCCGCGTTGGCGTCCAGCCGCGCCGGATCCGGGTGCTGGTCCGCCGAGCCGAAGTCGAAGTCCGCCATCGTGTTGGACGGCCACACGTGCACGTGCAGGTGGTTGATCTCGTAGCCGGCCACGATGAGGCCGGCGCGGGCCGCGCCGAACACGTCGACCTGCACGGCACCGATCTTCTGCGCCACCTGCATCACGCGGGCCAGCAGCTCGGGCGACGCGTCCGTCCACCGGTCCACTTCCTCGGTGGGAACCACGAGGGTATGGCCGTCGGCGAGCGGACCCACCGTCAGGAACGCCACGACGTCGTCCTCCCGCCAGACGAAGCGGCCGGGGATCTCGCCGTTGATGATCCGGGTGAAGAGAGTGCTCATGCGTCTGCCCTTTCCGAGGGTGTTCCGAGGGTACTGGTGTCCAGGACAAAACGGTACTTCACGTCCCCGGCCACCATGCGGTCGTAAGCGTCGTTGAGCTGGTCCGCCGGGACCACCTCGACGTCCGCGGTGACGCCGTGTTCGGCGCAGAAGTCCAGCATTTCCTGAGTCTCGGCAATGCCGCCGATCAGCGACCCTGCGTACGCGATGCGGCGCCGGATCAGCGCGCCGGGGTTCACCGGGGGCATGTCCTCCGAGGGGAGGCCGAGCTGGAAGAGGGCCCCGTCCACGCGCAGGGTGCGGAAGTACGGGTTGAGGTCGTGCGGCGCGGCGACGGTGTCAATGATGACGTCGATGCTTCGGTTCGCGGCGTCCATCGCGGCCTCGTCCCGGGACAGGATGACCTCGTCCGCGCCCAGTTCGCGGGCGGCGGCGAATTTGGACTCCGACGTGGTGAAGACCTTCACCTCGGCGCCCATGGCCTTGGCCAGCTTCACGGCCATGTGTCCCAGACCGCCCAGGCCAACGACGCCGACGACGTCGCCCTCCTCGACGTCGAAGTGGCGCAGCGGGGAGTATGTGGTGACGCCGGCGCACAGCAGCGGCGCGGCCGCGGCGGGATCAAGGCTTTCCGGGACGTGCAGCACGTAGCGGCGGTCGACGACGACCGAGGTGGCGTAGCCGCCCTGCGTGATGGCGTCGCCGTTCCGGCGGTCCTTCGCGCCGTAGGTCCCGGTCATGCCGTTTTCGCAGTACTGCTCCAAGCCGTCGAGGCAGCTGTCGCATTCGCGGCAGGAATCGACCAGGCAGCCGACGCCGACCAGCTCACCGAGGGTGAAGTCGTCGACGGCGGAGCCCACCCGGCTGACCCGGCCGACGATTTCGTGGCCCGGGACCAGCGGGTAGTTCTGATTTCCCCACTCACCGCGGGTGGCGTGGACGTCCGAGTGGCAGAGCCCGCAGAACTCGATGGCGATCTCGACGTCGTCCTCCTTCGGCGCGCGGCGGGCCACCGTCAGCGGAACCAGGCCGCTGTCGCTGGCCGTGGCGCCATAGGCGGCGGCAAGGCGGGGGCCCGGCGTGCCCGTGGCTTCCGCGGTGACTGTGGTGCCCGCGGCGTCCGCTGGGTCCGCGGACAGATCGGGTAGCGGCTTGGCGAGGGGCGGCGGTACGGGGCGTCCAGGAGTCATGACTTGACGCTAACCCGGGCAGCGGGAGTTGGCCAATCAGAATGGTGGCTTTCGTTCCGTGCCTGCGACGATAGTGACGTGCAGTCTCAACCAGTCACCCCCGCAGATGTCCAGGCAGCTGACCGAATGTGGGACGCTTACGCCGCCGCGCGCCCCGAAGCTGTTGCCGCGTCACCCGAATACACCGTGGAGCACTTTGGTGATTCGAAGCGGCTCGCCAACGAACTCCTCGGCCTGGTTCTCAGCGGAAGGAAACGCGCAACGGCGGAACTCGTCGCGGACTTCATCGCCCGCGGTGACCAGGTGCCCCGCATCGGATCCCATTGGATTGCCTGCGACGGTGATGGAGTGCCCCGCATCATCATCCGCAGCACAGAACTCCGCCTCGGCCCCTTCACGAGCGCTGACAGCGCCTTCGCTCGTGATGAGGGCGAAGACGACTTGACCCTGGAAAGTTGGCAGCGTGAACACCGCCGGTATTGGACGCGGGTCGCCGCCGCCGCCGGGCGTGAATGGTCAGAGGACGACGAGATCGTCTTTGAACGCTTCGAAGTGGTGTGGCCGCCCGAGCAAGCGGACAGGCCTGCGGGGCACTTGTAGAGGCGGCCCGCAAACCCCTGCAAGGGCAATCCCGGCGCAGATCCTTGACCGCGGGCGGGGGCCTACCAACCATCCGGCCCAAAGCCCTTGCCGGGCGATACCTGTCGGAGCCTTTAATGTCAGAGCCTTAAATGTCAGAGCCCAAAAGTAGAGTTTGATCATGGACGGCAAGCAGGGGCCCGACGCATTTCAACCGGCTGGAACACTTCATCCGGCTGGCGCAGTGCCGCAAGCCCGCGCAATTCAGCAAGCCGGCACAGGTGAGCCGGCAGTGGGGTGCGGCTACGCCTCTAATCGCGGGAAACGGCAGGAAAGGGAAGATGCCAACCTGGCGCTGAGCGGCGACGTGGCTGAGCTGAACGGTGCGCAATTGATTGCTGAAATCCGGGACTTGGAAGACGAGAAGTCTGCCCTGTCGGCCCGGCAGGCACGGCTGTCCGTCGCCTTTGATCTGGTCCAGCGCCGTGAACAGGCAGACGCCGGAATGCCCGCGGACCAACTCGGGTCCGGGGTCGGCGCGCAGATCGCCCTGGCCCGGCGCGAATCCCCGGCCAAGGGCGGCCGGCTCCTGGGCCTCGCGAAAGCCCTGGTCACCGAAATGCCCCACACCCTGGCTGCGCTGGAAGCCGGGCAGCTCAACGAATGGCGCGCGACCCTTCTCGCGCGCGAAACCGCCACCCTGTCCGCAGCCGACCGGGCCGCCGTGGACGAGGAACTCGCCGCGGACACCGGGACGTTCGACGGCGCCGGGGACCGGCAAATCATTGCCGCCGCCAGGGCCGCCGCGTACCGGCGGGACCCCCGCACCGTCACCCAGCGCGCCGCCCACGCCGCGGCCGAACGGACCGTGACCCTCCGCCCGGCCCCGGACACCATGTGCTACGTCACCGCCCTGCTCCCCGTCTCCGCCGGCGTCGCCGTGCACGCCGCCCTCACCCGGCACGCCGACACCGCCCGCGCCGCCGGAGACCCCCGAACCCGCGGGCAGCTCAAAGCCGACGCCCTGGTCGAACGCATCACCGGCACCACCGGCGGGATCACCGGCATTGAAATCCAGCTCGTCATGACCGACCGCACCCTCCTCCAAGGCGACAGCGAACCCGCCCGGCTCCCCGGCCACGGCATCGTCCCCGCCACCTCGGCCCGCGACCTGCTCGCAGGCTCCGGCCCTGGGAAGGGGCCCGGCACAGGAGCCGGGAACCCGGCGGACGCCGACAACGGGGGCCCGGACAGCGGCACTGCCACGAGGCACGCTCTGGATGTCTGGCTCCGCCGGCTCTACACCGCCCCCGGCACCGGCGAACTCACCGCAATGGACTCCCGCGCCCGGCTCTTCCCGCCCGGACTGCGCCGCCTCATCCAGGCCCGCGACGACACCTGCCGCACCCCATACTGCGACGCCCCGATCCGCCACTTCGACCACATCATCCCCTGGCACCGCGGCGGACCCACCACCCAGGCCAACGGCGCCGGACTCTGCGAAGCCTGCAACCACACCAAAGAAACCACCGGCTGGAGTGTCCGGCCCCGGCCAGGCCCCAGACACACCATCGAAGTCCAAACCCCCACCGGCCACAGCTACCACTCCACCGCACCCCCACTGCCCGGCACCCAACTGACCGGGCCGCCACCGCTGGGAATTGCCGGACCGGCCACCGCCACCAACCACCACCGCCGCAAACTCCGACACCGCGCCAAAATCCTCAAACGCGCCCGACTGGCAGAGGTTCCGGCCGCGTGAGCGGGTTGTCCGGCCGGATGCTGCGCCCGAGAGTTCCTGATCCCGAAGGGGCCCGTCGAACATGGCGGGCGGTTGACAGGAATTTCCGGAGAGCGAGCGGCACCTCTACTGTGCGGCTGCCCTGTCCGGTCCAGTGGCTGTGGCACCGTCCGGGCCAATGGCGGCGCCTGCGCCATCCGGATCAGTCGCGGCCTCGTCCGGATACGGCGCAGCCCCGGTAACGACTTCGTTCGAGTCGTTATTGGACCATTCGGAGAACGACCCGGGGTAGAGAGCGGCCGGGAATCCGGCGATTTCCAGGGCCGCAATTTCGTGGGCCGCCGTGACGCCGGATCCGCAGTAGACAGCGGTGGGCACATCGGCGCGCACTCCGAGACTTGTGAAGCGTTGGCGCAGCGCCTCCGGGGAGAGGAACCTGCCGTCCGCACCAACGTTCGCCGTCGTCGGGGCGCTCATGGCCCCCGGGATATGGCCCGCCCGCGGGTCCACAGGTTCGAACTCGCCGCGGTACCGCTCCCCCGCCCGCGCGTCCAGCAACAGCCCATGCCGGCCCCACGAGGCAGCCTGCCCGGCGTCGATCACCGGCATGGCGCCTCCCGTAGGGGCGCCCCCCGTCAAGGCGCCGCCTGCCACGGTGCCTGCCGTCAGCACGATGTCCCCAGGTTCCGCCTGCCGTTCGCCGCTTTCGACGTCGAGGCCCGCATCACGCCAGGCGGCCAGGCCGCCGTCGAGCAGGTAGACCTCGGCGATCCCCGCATTCCGGAGCATCCACCAGAGCCTCGCGGCAGCCAGGTTGCCGCTGTCGTCATAGGCCACCACAACGTCCCCGCCGCGGATGCCCCAGGCGCGCGCGGACGCCTGAAACTGTTCCAGGGTGGGAAGCGGGTGGCGGCCACGGCGGGGGTCCGCCGGGCCGGCCAGTTCCGTGGCGAGGTCCACGAAGACGGCGCCGGGGAGGTGCTCCGCCAGGTAGTGTTCCCGGCCGTGCGGGTCCCCGAGCGCCCACCGCACATCGAGCAGCACCGTGCGCGTGCCGGCCGTGCCGGCGGCGTCCAGCCGGTCCTTCAAGGTGACAACATCCATGAGGGTCTTCATCCGCCCACTCTATCGAGGCGGAACCTGCCCCCGCCGGTAGGCTGGTGCGGTGATCAGAGAGCGACAGCAGGACAGGGCCTGGGCCGACGAGGCCATCCGGAGAATCAACGCCGAGAACAACCGGTCCGCGGACACGCATTTGTACTCCGTCCCGCTTCCGGAACACTGGGGCGTCCAGCTGTACCTCAAGGACGAGTCCACTCACCGGACCGGCAGCCTGAAGCACCGGCTGGCCCGCTCACTGTTCCTTTTTGGACTGGTCAACGGCTGGATCTCGGAAGGCACCACCATCGTGGAGGCCTCCAGCGGCAGCACGGCCGTCTCGGAAGCCTATTTTGCCCAGCTGCTGGGGCTGCCGTTCATTGCGGTAATGGCCCGGAGCACCAGCCGGGAGAAGATCGCCCTGATCGAGCAGTTCGGCGGCTCGTGCCTGCTGGTGGACCACGCTTCGGAGGTCTATGAAGCCGCCGGGGACCTCGCCCGGCGCACCAACGGCCACTACATGGACCAGTTCACCTATGCCGAGCGGGCCACGGACTGGCGCGGCAACAACAACATCGCCGAGTCAATTTTCGGGCAGCTTGCCCTCGAGGAGCACCCGATCCCGCGCTGGATCGTCGTGGGCGCCGGCACCGGCGGCACCAGTGCCACCATCGGCCGCTATCTCCGGTACCACCGCCACAACACGGAGCTCGCAGTGGTGGATCCGGAGAACTCCGCGTTCTACCCGGGCTGGTTGCAGAGCCACCGGGCCGGAGCCCCAATCCACCCGGCCCCGGGTGCCGGCAGCATGCCGTCGCGGATCGAGGGTATCGGCCGGGCGCGGCTGGAACCCAGCTTTGTCCCGGCCGTCATCGACCGCATGGTCCCGGTCCCGGACGCGGCCTCGGTGGCGGCCATGCGCCATCTCAATGACTACGCCGGCCTGCACGCCGGCCCGTCCACCGGCACCAACCTGTGGGGCGTCTGGCAGCTCATCGCCGGGATGATCGCCGAGGGCCGCCGCGGCAGCGTGGTGTCACTGATGTGCGACGGCGGTGACCGCTACGCCGGCAATTACTACAACCCGGACTGGCTGCAGGCCCAGGGCCTGGATCCCGCACCGCATGAAGCGACCATCCGTGATTTCTTCGCCACCGGGAGCTGGCCAGCCTGAGCCCGGGTGCCCCTACACCTGAACGGTGTCCCCGCTGGACAGGTGCCGGTAGTCGGTCCCGTACCTGGCGCCGAAACGGGTCACATGCCCCTCCACCAGGCCGCGCCCGTTCTCATTGAGCAGGGCGTCGTGGATCGGGAAGGCCTTCGGGGCGCGGACACCGATCACGAAGTCCACCACCTCCCCCACCTTGTTCCAGGGTGCGTGGATGGGCACCAGCAGCGTCCGCACGCTCACGCCGTCGGGAATTATGAAGGAATCGCCGGGGTGGTAGACGTTGGCGTCGACGAAGTAGCCGATATTGGCCACCACCGGGATCTGCGGATGGATGACCGCATGCTGTCCGCCAAAAGTCCGAATGGAGAATCCGGCCGTCTCAAAGTCCTCGCCGGGCGCCACCGTGTGGATCCGCTGCCCGGCGTCCGGTGCCTTCTCCCGCAGTTGCGCCGCGACCCCGGCCGGGGCGAACAGCTGGAGCGCGTCGTCGGCCAGGAGGGCGGCAGTGACGGCGTCAACGTCGACGTGGTCGGGATGCTCGTGCGTGATCAGCACGGCGTCGGCGCCGGCGAGGGCCAGGTCCGTCTCCGAGAAGTTCCCCGGATCGAACACCAGCGCCTTGCCGTCCTTCTCCAGCCGGACACAGGAATGCGTGAATTTGGTCAGCATCATCCGGCCAGCCTAGGGTTCCGGCAAAGCGGTGTCCACGTGCCGGCTGGTAATCTTGGACCTTGCCACACCCCGTATCGAGTCCACCACTGAAGCGAGTTCCACGATGTCCCAGGGCGCCACAGCCAACGGCAGCCGGACAACGGCGCCGCCTCCCGCCGCGGTCAAAGAGCAGCGTGTCACCAAGCAGCGCGTTGCAGTCAGCGCGGTCCTGGATGAGCTGACCGACTTCGTCAGCACCCAGGAGCTGCACCGCATCCTGCAGGAGCGCGGCACATCGGTGTCCCTCGCCACCTCCTACCGGATCCTGCAGTCCCTTGCCGATGACGGTTTGGTGGACGTCCTCCGGAATGCCGACGGCGAGGCCGTGTACCGGCGCTGCGCCGTCACCGGCCATCATCACCATTTGCTGTGCCGCAGCTGCGGGAAGGCCGTCGAGGTCGAGGCACCCGCCGTGGAGTCCTGGGCCGCGCGGACGGCTGCCGAGCACGGCTTCACCGCAGTGGAGCACACCGTCGAGATTTTCGGGCTGTGCCCGGAGTGCACGGCCCGGAATTCCGCCTAGTTCCGGGACCCGGAGGCCGAAACGCGGGCCGCGTCGCTGGCGTCGTCGGCCGTAATCAGGATGTTGCCCTCCGAAATGGATTCGGACAGGACATCGTGCTCAATGGCGGTGGCCAGCGGCTTTTGCTTGACGAAGCACATCAGCACGGCGGCCGCCAGCGCAAGCGGCACCATCCAGACGAAGATGGGCGTCAGGGCATCGTTATAGGACGAGATGATGGCTTCCTTGACCGGCGCCGGCAGCTGGCTGACCACTGCCGGAGTGAGTGAGTTCGATCCTCCCGGCGCGCCTCCTCCCTCTCCGGCAGCCGGCAGACGCTCGGCGAGCAGCTCGGCCAGCCGGCTCGCGAAGAGGCTTCCCACCACCGCTGAGCCGAGGGTGGCCCCGATCTGCCGGAAGAAGTTGTTCGACGCCGTCGCGGTGCCGACTTCGCGCAACGGGAACGAGTTCTGCACGATCAGCACCATGATCTGCATGCTCAGGCCCAACCCCAGCCCCATCACGGCCAGGTAGGCGCAGATTTCCCAGAGTGGTGCTCCCGGCTTGAGGGTGGAGAGCAGCACCAGGGCGATCGCAACCAGCACGCCGCCGGCAATCGGCATCCACTTGTAGCGCCCGGTGCGGCTGACCAGCTGCCCGGACACCACCGAGGCAACCAGCAGGGCACCCATCATCGGGATCATCAGCAGCCCGGATTCGGTGGCGTTGACGCTGAACGCCATCTGCAGATACGTAGGCAGGTAGCCGATCGCTCCGAACATGGCCACGCCGATCAGCAGCCCGGCGATGGTCGAGAGGTTGAAGTTGAGGTCCTTGAACAGGTGCAGCGGAATGATCGGCTCGGCCGTGCGCCGCTCCACCAGGACGAAGGCAACCGCGCTGGCAACTGTGCCGGCGATCAGGCCCAGGATGATGGGATCGTTCCATGCGTACTTGCCGCCGCCCCAGGTCGCGAAGAGCACGAGGCAGGTCGTGGCGATCGCGAGCAGCACCATGCCTCCGAGGTCCAGGCGCGGTTTGCCGCGGTGTTTGGGCAGCTTCACGAAAAAGACGGCGCCGGCCAGTGCCAGCAGACCGAGGGGAATGTTGATCCAGAACACCCAGCGCCAGCCGGGACCTTCAGTGAACCAGCCGCCCAGCAGCGGGCCGGCGACCGAGGCGATGGCGAAGACCCCGCCCATCATCCCCATGTATTTGCCGCGTTCGCGGGGCGGCACGACGTCGGCGATGACCGCCTGGGAGAGGATCATCAGACCGCCGCCGCCGAGTCCCTGCACGACGCGGGCGGTGATGAGCACACCCATGTTGTTGGCCAGGCCGCCGATGACGGAACCGATCATAAACAGGATGATGGCGGCGATCAGCAGGGCTTTGCGTCCCATGAGGTCGCCGAGTTTGCCGTAGATGGGCATGGTGATGGTGGAGGCGAGGATATAGGCGGTGATGACCCACAACATGTCGCTGACGCCATGGAGTTCTCCCACGATGGTGGGCAGTGCCGTACTGAGCACTGTCTGGTTCAGGGCCGCCAGAAGCATCGAGAGCATCAGGCCCACGAACATCAGCACCATGTGCTGCTTTTGCCCGGCCGGTCCCGTGGCGGTGACAGGTTGCGTGGTCATGAGAGTTTCCTTAGTAAATGGCGGAGCAGCGCCAACGACGGCTGGAGGGTTTCCGCGGAGATGCCCTCGACGGGGTCAAAGTCGGCGGAGGTGAGCTTGAAGCGGATGGGGACGCCGGCGATCATCACCAGCATGCGCGCGGATTCCTCGGGGCCGAAGCCTTCGACGCCGTCCGCCCAGGCGGACTCTTGACCCAGCACACCGGCGAGTGCCTGGCAGACCAGGGTCTCGGCTTTGACCATGTAATCCATGTGGCGGCGGCCCAAGTGGGGATCCCTGGCGATCAGCTGGCGGCGGCGTGCGCGGTCGTCGCCCCCGAGCGCGGTCGAGGCAACGGTCATGAGGAGGCGCGAGACCTGCCCCACCAGATCGTCGGCGGTGACGGAGATTTCAGCAAGCAGCGAGGCTTCCAGGACAGGCTCACGGAGGCCCAGGATGGCGTCTTCCTTCGCCTGGAAATAGTTGAAGAACGTCCGCGGAGAGACGCCGGCGTTCGCTGCGATGGCCTCTACTGTGGCCTGCTCGACGCCGTGCTGCAGGGCGAGGGAGGCGGCCGCCTCATGGAGGGCTGTCCAGGTCTCGGCCTTCTTGCGCTCACGCAGGGGCAGCGCAACGGCATCAGTCATGGATCAAGAATTGCACAACTGCAATGTTTGCACAACTGCATACTTGCAGTGATGCACACTCGAGGATCCGGCTGCGGCGCCTCAGGCCGCCGGCACCGCCGACTCGTTCAGCACCCTGCCGTTCAGGCCGCGCTTGGCGCGAACGCCGCCGATCACCCGGCACACGACATAGATCAGGAAGGACAGTGTGGTCACGTACGGGCTGATCGGGATCCGGCCGCCGAGGGCCAGCAGAATGCCGCCCACCGTCGCCGTCACGGCGAACACAACACTCAGGATCACCACCAGCCGCGGCGACGACGTCACCCGCATCGCGGCCGCCGCAGGCGTGATCAGCAGCGCCAGCACCAGCAGGGCGCCGACAATCTGGATGGAGAGCGCCACGCTGACGCCGAGCAGCAACATGAACCCGATGGCGAGGGCCCGCACGGGAACTCCGCGGGCCGACGCCACGTCGGGGTCCACACTTGCGAAGCTCAACGGACGCCAGATGGCCACCAAGGCGATCATCACAACGACGGCGGCCACCGCCAGCACCTGCAGCTGGACGGTGCCGACCGAGACAATCTGACCGGTGAGCAGTCCAAACTTGTTGGCGGCCCGCCCCTCGTACAGCGACAGGAACAGGATTCCCAGGCCCAGCCCGAACGGCATGATGACGCCGATGATCGAGTTCTTGTCGCGGGCGCGGACGCCCAGCAGTCCCAGCAGCAGCGCCGCCACGACGGATCCCGCCAGGGAACCCAGGACGATGTCCGCCCCGATCAGCAGGGCAAAGGCCGCGCCGGCAAATGAGAGTTCGGAGATCCCGTGGACGGCGAAGGCCAGGTCACGCTTCATCACGAAGGTTCCAACCAGCCCGCCCAGCAGGCCCAGGACTGCGCCCGCCCAGAGGGAATTCTGGACCAGCACCAGGAGTTCGCCGTAGTTTTCGAAGTTGAAGATTGAGTTGAGCAGGTTGTCCAGGTCCATCTAGCCCATCTCCCCCGCCACCGCGTGGGCGTCCTCGTGGTGGTGCGTCGTGGCGTCGGGAAGCCCGACGACGATCAGGCGGCCATTGGCGTTGATCACTTCGACGTGGCTGCCATAGAGGTCGGACAGCACTTCCGTGGTCATGACCTCCTCGGGCGGGCCCACCCGGAACCGCCCGCCGGCCAGGTACAGGACCCGGTCAACGTAGTCCATGATCGGATTGATCTCGTGCGTTACGAAGACCACGGCACTGTCCTGGTCGTGGCACTGCTTGTTGATCAGGGCACTGACGGCCTGCTGGTGCTGCAGGTCGAGGGAAAGCAGGGGTTCATCGCAGAGCAGCACCTTGGGGTCGGCGGCCAGGGCCTGCGCCACGCGCAGCCGCTGCTGTTCCCCGCCGGAGAGCTGGCCCACGGGAACCTTCGCATACTCGGTGGCCCCCACGAGGTCGAGCAGTTCATCGATCCTGCGGTTAACTTTCGCGCCGCCCAGCCGGACGCCCCAGCGGTGGCCGTCGACGCCGAGGCCCACGAGGTCGCGGGCGCGCAGCGGCGTGTCCGGGTCGAAGGACTTCTGCTGCGGGACATAGCCGATCCCCCGGCTGCCCCGCTCCACGGGCCGCCCGTCAAGCGTGGCCGAACCGGAACTCAGCTCCTGCAGGCCCAGCAGGACCTTGAGGAAGGTGGTTTTGCCGCTGCCGTTGGGGCCAAGGACTGCGAAGAATTCACCCGCGTTGATGTCCAGATCAAGGCCCTCCCACAAGGTGCGCTTGCCGAACGCGAGGGAGGCACCACGGAGGCTCACTACGGGTGTCAACTGGGCTTTCCTCGAATTCTGCGCAAGCCGCGCTGCGCCGGGGCGTCCGGCTGGGTTGTCCGGGCAGGGTGTCTGGCTGGTAGTTCGCTGATCCGTCCAGCGGGTCTGTCTCGCTGCGCGGTCAGCTCACGCTGTCCCGCTAATCTTAGGCCAGCGCCTTGACAATGTTGTCGACATTCCCGGTCATCCACTCCACGTAGGTCTTGCCCTCCGGAAGGGTCTCGCTGAAATTCACCACCGGGACGCCGGCCGCAGTTGCCGCGTTCTTGACATCGACCGTCTGCGGGCCTTCGGTCTGCTGGTTGTAGGCGAGCAGCCTGATGCTGCCCGATTTCACAAGATCGGTGGTCGCCTTCAGGACCGCAGGCGGCACGTCGGTATCCTCTTCGATCGCGGCGGTGTACTCATCCGGAGTCCGGTTGTCCAGGCCGGCGGCCTCGAGCAGGTAGAGCGGCACCGGTTCCGTCACAGCGACGGGCGCCCCACCGTCGGACGCCTTGACGCCCGCCAGCTTGGTTTCGAGGCCGCCGAGCGACTCCTTGAAGGCCGCGGCGTTGCTGCTGAATGTCCCCGCGGAGGACGGTTCAAGCTCGCCCAGCTTGGCCGCGACGGCGTCAGCCAGCCGGGCCATGGCGGGCAGGCTGTACCACACGTGCTCGTTGAATCCCTCGTTTTCGTGGCCGTGGCCGTCAGCGTCGGCGGAGGCGGATGCGTCGGCGGACGCATCGGCGGACGCGCCCGCGGGCTCTTCCGGAGCCAGTCCGGACAGCTCCACGGCATTCAGGACGTTGCCCTCGTCGAGCCCCGTGTCTTCGGCAAGTTTATGGATGAAATCGTCATATCCTCCGCCGTTTTCCACCAGCAGCTCGGCCTTGGATACCGCCAGCTTGTCCTGGGTGGTCGCCTCGTAGGAGTGCGGGTCCTGGCTGGTCCGGTTGATGATGGAAGTAACACGCACTTTGTCGCCGCCGATGGTACCGACGATGTCCCCGTAAACACTGGTGGAGGCGACGACGTCGACAAGACCGTCGTCGGCGCTTCCCCCGGCGCTCACCGACGCCGGACCGCAGGCCGTCAGGAACACGCTCAGGCCGGCAAATGCGGCAACGATGGCACGGGCAGCAGGACGACGCACGGGAAACCTCGGATCTGTTATTGAGAATCGGGAGCAATAGCAACAGCTTTGAGTGTAGCCCTAAATAGGAATGATTCCTATTTAGGGCCACCTCCGAGCCTGCACGCGGCTACTGGTCCTGGCCAAGCCTCCGGTAGCCGGTGGCCTGCGTAGCGTCCCTGATCTCGCCGACGAGTTCCTCGATGACATCCTCGAGGAACAGCACGCCCTGGGTTTTGCCGTCCGGGCCGATCACGCGGGCGAGGTGCGATCCGGTCCGCTGCATCACGGACATGGCTTTCTCGATTTCATCGTCCATGGACAGGTTCGCCAGGGACCGGATGTGGCTTTCGGCGATCGGCTGGTGGTACGCCGCGTCCGGGATGGAGAGCACGTCCTTGATGTGGAGGTAGCCGGAGAGCATTCCGTCATCGTCCAGCATCGGGAAGCGTGAGAACCCGGTCCGGCTCACCGCCTTTTCGAACTCCACCGGTGTGGTGGCCGGTTTCATCATCACCAGCTTGTCCAACGGGACCATCACGCTCGACGCTGTGTGCGCGGAGAACTCCAGCGCACCGGTGATGAGTCCGGCGTCGTCGTCCACCAGCCCGTGGCGGGTGGATTCCTGCACGATCGATTGAACCTCCTCCAGTGTGAAGGAGGAGTTAACTTCGTCCTTGGGCTCGATCCGCATCAGTTTCAGGATGTGGTTCGCGGACCAGTTGAGCGCCACAATCACCGGCTTCACCACCCGCGCGATGAACATCAGCGGCGGGGCCAGCAGCAGGGCTGCCTTGTCCGCCACGGAGACCGAAATGTTCTTCGGCACCATCTCGCCGATGGTGACGTGCAGGAACGTAACCAGCGCCAGTGCGACGGCGAACGCCGCAATGTCCGCGACCTCGGCCGGAACGCCGGTCGCCTCCAGCGGCACCACCATCAGGTGGTGGATGGCCGGTTCCGCGACCTGCAGGATCAGCAGCGAACAGACGGTAATGCCCAACTGGGCGCAGGCCAGCATAAGGGAGACGTTTTCCATCGCCCGCAGGGTGGTCTGTGCACGCTTGGAGCCCGCCTCGGCAAGCGGCTCGATCTGGCTCCGGCGGGCGGACATGACCGCAAACTCGGCGCCAACGAAGAAGGCGTTGCCGAGCAGCAGGACAACGAGCCAGAAGATCCCTAACCAGTCATTCATGCTGCACCGACCTGGCCGTTGGAGCGCTCATCATGATGCACCCGGGCCGGCTTGAAGCAGATCCGGTCGATCCTGCGCCCGTCCATCCGGGTGACGGCCAGCGTGCCGCCATGGACGTCCACGGTGTCCCCCACCACGGCGATCCGGCCCAACATGCTCATGACGTAGCCTCCCACCGTTTCGTAGGCAGACTCGTCGGGCACGGTCAGGCCCGGAATCTGTTCGGAGAGTTCGTCCGGGCGCAGCAGGCCCGGGAAGTACCAGTCGCCGGACGCGCTCTGCAGCAGGCCCGGCCGGACCTTGTCGTGTTCATCGGCCACTTCTCCGACGATTTCCTCAACCAGGTCCTCCAGGGTTGCGATGCCGGCGGTACCGCCGTACTCGTCCAAAACCACGGCCAGCTGCAGATTGCCTTCGCGCAGTTCCGCCAGCAGGGCGTCCAGGTGAATGGTTTCGGGAACCCGGAGCACATCGGTCATGATGGCGCCGGCTTCCAGCTTGGCGCGCCGGTCCGACGGAACGGCGATAGCCTTTTTGATGTGCACCACACCGCGGATGTCGTCCGAGGATTCGCCGATGACCGGGAACCTCGAATAGCCGGTGCGGCGTGCGGCCTCCACAATGTCGGAGACGGGCTGGTCGCCGTCGATGGTCTCGACCCGGATGCGCGGCGTCATTACATCCGCTGCTGTCCGGCCCGAGAACTTGAGCGTCCGGGCGATGAAGTTGGCTGTGCCGGCGTCGAGGGTTCCCATCGCCGCCGAGCGGCGGACGAGGGAGGCGAGCTCCGCCGGAGTCCGTGCCCCGGAAATCTCTTCCTTGGCCTCCAGGCCGAAGATGTTCAGCACCTTGTTGGAGAAGCCGTTGAGCACCACGATGGCGGGTCTGAAGATCGCAGTGAAGATCAGCTGCGGGCGGGCCAGGGCCTTACCCACTTGGAACGACAGGGCAATGGCCATGTTCTTCGGCACCAGCTCGCCGATCAGCATGGACAGGAGCGTCGCGAAGGCCATCGCAAGGATCAGCGACACGGAGGAAACGGCGGCGTCCGGCAACCCCAGGGCGCTCAGCGGGCCCTCGAGCAGCTGGCCGACCGACGGTTCCATAACGTAGCCGGTGAGCAGCGTGGTGATGGTGATGCCCAGCTGGCAGCTGGAAAGCTGCGTGGACAGGGACTTGAGGCATTTGAGCAGGGGGACGGCGGCAGTGTCGCCGTCATCAACGGCCCGCTGGACCGTGGCCTGGTCAAGGGCAACGAGGGAGAATTCAACGGCTACGAAGAAGCCGGTTCCGAGGATGAGCAGCAGGCCTGCACCGAGAAGGAGCCACTCCATCTAGCGGCCCGCTTTCGCGGCTGCCCGGAGTGGCTGCTTGGGGAATTTGCCTGGCGGAGGGTGGTCGGCCGCGGCCGACCCTTGATCCTGGCAGGCACTGGCTTCCTGGGAGGCACGGCTCTCCCGAAGAACAAGGTGACGGTGTGCCGCCGCAGAGTGATGGGCGCGTGAACGGGGTTTGCCGGCTCTTCGGGTGGACTGCGCGGGAAGGGAATCCGTTCCCCGCTGACAGCCCCCAGGCCGGCACCTAGATTTACTGTCCATAAGAATGTCAGTCTACAGGAGCGCCGGGCACAGCCGCCGTCGTGACCGCCACGGTGATACCGCAAACGCGGCGTCCGACGGCGGCCGGCTGCGGCCGCCAGCGGACGCCGGCCGCTCACCAGCTTTGCGGCACCGGGCGGCCTTCCTCATAGCCGGCCGCGGACTGGATCCCCGCAACGGCGCGTTCCCGGAACTGCGCCAGGTCCGCGGCGCCGGCGTAGCTCATGGAGCTGCGGAGCCCGGCGGTGATCATGTCCAGCAGGTCCTCGACGCCGGGACGCGCCGGATCGATGAACATCCGGGACGTGGAGATGCCTTCCTCAAACAGTGCCTTGCGGTCCTTTTCGAAGGCGCCCTCGCGCTGGTTGCGGTTCTGCACGGCCCGGGCGGATGCCATGCCGAAGCTTTCCTTGTACTGGCGCCCGCCGGCATCCTGCTGCAGGTCCCCCGGGCTTTCGTGCGTGCCGGCGAACCAGGAGCCGATCATCACCTGGCTGGCCCCGGCCGCCAGCGCGAGCGCTACGTCGCGCGGGTAGCGGACGCCGCCGTCGGCCCAGACCCGGCCCCCGGCGGCCCGTGCGGCGGCAGAGCACTCGAGCACGGCAGAGAACTGCGGCCGGCCCACGGCCGTCATCATGCGGGTGGTGCACATGGCGCCGGGGCCCACACCCACCTTGACGATGTCCGCCCCGGCCTGGATGAGTTCGCGGGTCGCGTCCGCGGTGACCACGTTGCCTGCCACCACGGGGACGCCAGGGTTGAGGCCCTTGACGGCGGCGAGGGCTTCGAACATTTTCTGCTGGTGGCCGTGCGCGGTATCGAGGACCAGGACGTTGACCCCGGCGGCGAGGAGTTCCGCCGCCCGCCCGGCGACATCACCGTTGATCCCGACGGCGGCCGCCACCTTGAGCCTGCCGTCAGCGTCCAGCGAGGGCCGGTACAGCGTGGAGCGCAGGGCGCCCTTCCGGGTGAGGACGCCGGCCAGGACACCGTCCCGCTGCACGGGCACAAAGTCGGTTCCGGCAGCGTCCATCGCGTCGAAGGCGCGGCGCAGGCCGGCGCCGGACCCGCCGTCGGGCGTGCTTTCCGGTGTCCCGTCCAGCGATGCCCCGTCCAGCGATGCCCCGTCCGGCAAGGTCACGTCCAGCGATGCCGCATCCAGCACCAGCGGCTGGTGGCGCATCACGGAGGCGATCGAGGCGAACCGGTCCTGGCCCTCGCAGTCGGAGGCCCGGACGATGCCGGCGACGGCACCCGAGTGGTCCACCACCGCGATGGCCCCGTGCGGACGTTTGCCCATCAGGTGCAGGGCGTCAATGACCGTGCTGGCGGGCGAGAGCGTCACCGGCGTCTCCAGGACGGGGTGGCGGGTCTTGATCCAGGCCGTCACGTCGCGGATCACGTCCAGCGGCACGTCCTGCGGCAGCACCGCCAGCCCGCCGCGCCGGGCCATGGTCTCGGCCATGCGCTTGCCGGTCACCGCCGTCATGTTGGCGGCCACCAGGGGGATCGCGGAACCGGTCCCGTCGTCGGCGGTCAGGTCCACGTCCAGCCGGGAGGTGACGCCGGAACGGGACGGCACCAGGAAGAGGTCCGAATAGGTCAGGTCGGTGGTGGGGTCGGTCAGGAAACGCACGGCTGCTCCTTAGATTAAGCAAAAATAAGCATTCCGATGCTCAACGGGTTCTCAGGGTGAGTCTAGCGAGGCTTCGAACGGCCGCGGCACCCGCCCGGCGCGGCGGCGGCAGGTCATGCGGGCCCCTCGCGGGCTGTCCCCCCGGGGTCAAAATGACGTGCCGTGCGGGTGCTTTGAGCCGACTTGATGATTTGAGTCACCCTTATTGGCGGTTTGGCAATATTCGTCACTAGACTGGCATGGGTCTGGGTTCACTGGACGCGGAGACTGGTTCAACTGTTGTGCTGAGGCACCTTGAAACCAGTGGGAATCAAACTCATGGAAGAGGCGTAATTCAAGTGCCAGAGCAGCCTAGCCACCGTCTACCAGAGGAATTTGGCGGAAACGAGTGGCTCGTTGACGAACTGTACGAGCGTTATCAGCAGGACAAGAACACGGTGGACGCGAAGTGGTGGCCTCTGTTCGAATCCTTCGACGCCGGTGACAGTTCCTCCACCAACGGAGCCTCGGGCGCAGCGGCTGTTGCGCACCCCGCCACCCGCGAACTTCCCGTCGTAGCTCCGGCTGCCGAGCCGGCAAAGCAGCCGGCCGCGCAGGCTGCAGCCCCCGCCGCCCCGGCTGCAGCGCCCCCCGCGCCCGCCGCCGCGAAGAAAGCCCCGGCCACCGTTGCCCGCGACGGCGCCAAGACTTCCGAAGCCGGCCCCGGCACCCAGCCGATTCCGGCCCAGCTGCCCAAGAACATCAAGGCCCCGACCGCCCCCGAGGAAGACGTCGTCTCCGTCCTCCGCGGCCCGGCCAAGGCAATCGCCTCCAACATGATCACCAGCCTGGAGATTCCGACCGCCACCAGCGTGCGCGCCATCCCCGCGAAGCTGCTGATCGACAACCGCGTGGTCATCAACTCCAACCTGGCCCGCGCCCGTGGCGGCAAGGTCTCCTTCACGCACCTGATCGGCTACGCCGTCATCCGCGCCCTTGCCCAGTTCCCCTCGATGAACGTCTACTACGACGAGGTGGACGGCAAGCCTGTCGCGGTCCAGCCGGCGCACGTGAACTTCGGCATCGCCATTGACATGCCCAAGCCCGACGGCACGCGCCTGCTGATGGTCCCGAACATCAAGAAGGCCGAGACCCTCAACTTCTCCGAGTTCTGGCACACCTACGAGGACCTGATCAAGCGCGCCCGCGCCGGCAAGCTGACCGCGGATGACCACTCCGGCACCACGGTGTCGCTGACCAACCCCGGCGGCATCGGAACCGTGCACTCCGTGCCCCGCCTGTCCAAGGGCCAAGCCGCCATCATCGGCGTCGGCGCACTGGATTACCCGGCCGAGTTCCAAGGCGCCAGCGCGAAGATCATCGCGCACAACGCCATCAGCAAGGTCCTCACCCTGACCTCCACCTATGACCACCGCGTCATCCAGGGTGCCGGCAGCGGCGAGTTCCTGAAGCTGGTGCACCAGCTCCTGCTGGGCGCGCAGAACTTCTACGACGAGATCTTCGAGTCCCTGCGGATCCCCTACGAGCCTGTCCGGTGGAGCCCTGACCTGCAGGTGGACCCGGCCGACGAGATCAACAAGGTCGCCCGGATCCAGCAGCTCATCCACGCCTACCGCGTCCGCGGCCACCTCATGGCGGACACCGATCCGCTCGAGTACGTCCAGCGCAAGCACCCCGACCTCGACGTCCTGACCTACGGCCTGACGCTGTGGGACCTGGACCGCGAGTGGCCCACCGGCGGCTTCGGCGGCAAGCCCCAGCTGGCCTTCCGCGACATCCTCGGCGTGCTCCGCGACGCCTACTGCCGCACCACGGGCATCGAATACATGCACATCCAGGATCCTGAAGAGCGCAAGTGGTTCCAGGACCAGCTGGAGCACCCGTACTCCAAGCCGAGCCGCGACGAGCAGCTACGCATCGTCTCCAAGCTCAACGCAGCCGAGGCCTTCGAGACATTCCTGCAGACCAAGTTTGTGGGCCAGAAGCGCTTCTCGCTGGAGGGCGGCGAATCCCTCATCCCGCTGCTGGACGCCATCATCTCCGATGCGGCCGACGACGAACTCGACGAAGTAGCGATCGGCATGGCCCACCGCGGCCGGCTCAACGTGCTCACGAACATCGCCGGGAAGACCTACGCCCAGGTCTTCCGGGAATTCGAAGGCACCCAGGATCCGCGCTCCGTACAGGGCTCCGGCGACGTCAAATACCACCTCGGCACCGAGGGCACGTTCACCTCTGACAACGGCAAGGAGACCAAGGTCTACCTCGCTGCCAACCCGTCGCACCTCGAAGCCGTGGACTCCGTCCTCGAAGGCATCGTCCGCGCCAAGCAGGACCGCCTCGACCAGGGCGAAGCCTTCCCCGTGCTCCCGATCATGGTGCACGGCGACGCCGCTTTCGCCGGCCAGGGTGTGGTGGCGGAAACGCTCAACCTCTCCCAGCTGCGTGGCTACCGCACCGGCGGCACCATCCACATCGTGGTCAACAACCAGGTCGGTTTCACCACCGCGCCGTCCTCGTCACGCTCGTCCACCTACTCCACGGACGTCGCCAAGATGATCCAGGCGCCGGTGTTCCACGTGAACGGCGACGACCCTGAGGCCGTGGTCCGCATCGGCCAGCTCGCCTACGAGTTCCGCCAGCGGTTCCACAAGGACGTTGTCATCGACATGGTCTGCTACCGCCGCCGCGGCCACAACGAGGGCGACGACCCCTCGATGACCCAGCCCCTCATGTACAACCTGATCGAGGCCAAGCGCTCCGTGCGCAAGCTGTACACCGAATCCCTGATCGGCCGCGGTGACATCACCGAGGAGGAAGCCGAGCAGCTGCTGCGCGACTACCAGGAACGCCTGGAACGTGTCTTCGCCGAGACCCATGCTGCGCAGACCTCCCCGATTCCGATCATCAAGGCGGATTCCGCCGCGGTGTCCGATCTGGAACGTCCCCTGGCCCAGCAGTCCGATTCCGGCATCAACGCCCCGGCGTCGACGGCAATTTCCGCCGAGACACTGGCGCGCATCGGCAAGGCACACGTCGACATCCCCGAAGGCTTTACGGTCCACGCCAAGCTCAAGCAGCTGCTGGAGAAGCGCGAAGTGATGTCCCGCGAAGGCGGCATCGACTGGGGCTTCGGCGAACTGGCCGCCTTCGGCTCGCTCATCATGGAAGGCGTCCCCGTCCGGCTCGCCGGCCAGGACTCGCGCCGCGGCACCTTTGTGCAGCGCCACGCCGTCTTCCACGACCGCGCCAACGGCGACGAGTGGCTGCCCCTGGCACACCTCTCCGATGACCAGGCCAAGCTGTGGATCTACGACTCCCTGCTGTCGGAATACGCGGCCATGGGCTTCGAATACGGCTACTCGGTGGAACGCCCGGATGCCCTGGTGCTCTGGGAAGCGCAGTTCGGTGACTTCGTCAACGGCGCGCAGACCATCATCGACGAGTTCATCTCCTCGGCCGAGCAAAAGTGGGGCCAGCGCTCCTCGCTCGTCCTGATGCTGCCGCACGGCTACGAAGGCCAGGGACCGGACCACTCCTCCGCCCGCATTGAGCGCTTCCTGCAGATGTGCGCCGAAGAGAACATGATCGTGGCCAACCCCACCACGTCGGCGTCGCACTTCCACCTGCTGCGCCGCCAGGCCTACAGCCGGCCGCGCAAGCCGCTCATCATCTTCACGCCGAAGCAGCTGCTCCGCCTCAAGGCCGCCGCCTCGTCCGTGGAGGACTTCACCACCGGCACCTTCCGGACGGTCATCCCCGAGCACGAGGAGCTGCAGGCCGACGCCGTCGAGCGTGTCCTGCTGGTCTCCGGCCGCCTGTACTACGATCTGCTGTCCACCCGGCAGAAGACCGGCGACAAGACCACGGCGATCGTCCGCGTCGAGCAGCTGTACCCGCTGCCCGCCGCCGAGATCGCCGCGGAACTTGCGAAGTACCCGAACGCCGACGTGGTCTGGGCGCAGGACGAGCCCGCCAACCAGGGCCCGTGGCCGTTCATCGGCCTCAACCTTCCGGACGCGCTGGACCGCCGGGTCCGCCTCGTTTCCCGCCCCGCCTCGGCTTCCACCGCGGCAGGATCGATGAAGCGGCACGCGGCCGAGCAGGACGCACTGCTCAAGCAGGCATTCGCACGTAAGTAAGGTCATCGCTGCCCGGCCGGAGATTGAAACACGCAACTCCGGCCGGGCAGCCTTGTTTAACCGGCATTGCCCCCGGCAGCGAGACCGTTCGGGGGCGGTTTCAATGGACACTCTGGAGTGAAGAGGTAGTCGTGGAAGATCGAAAGCTGCGGATCGCAGCCGTGGGCGATGAACTGCTGGCCGGCCTGGGTGACCCCCGGGCGCTGGGCTGGCTGGGCCGGGTGCTGGCCCGCACGCCGCAGGACGGAATGACGCTCGAATGCTATTCCCTCCCCTGCCCGCAGGAGGGAACGGAAGGCCTGGCCTCCCGCTGGCTCGAGGAAGCCGGCCGCCGCTTCAACAGCCACTACGAGAACCGCCTGGTGATCGGCCTCTCCGGCCGGGACATCGAGTTTGGGCTGTCGACCGCCCGCAGCCGGCTCAACCTCGCAAACATCCTGGACTCGGCCTCGCAGAACAAGATCGAGGTTTTTGTCGTGGGCCCGCCGCCCTCCCTTGATCCGGCCCAGAACCGCAGGCTCGGCGAGCTCAATACCGCCTTCGCCGACGTCACAACCCGACGCAAGCACCTCTACGTCGACACCTTTTCCCCGCTGCTCAACCACGAGCAGTGGCGCCAGGACCTCGCCGCCAACGGCGGCACGCCCGGCCAGGCCGGCTACGGCCTCATGGCATGGCTCGTGCTGCACCGCGGCTGGTTCCAGTGGCTGGGCATGGACACACCGGAGTAGAGCGTCTCCGCCAGGAACTTCGCGATATATCTTGACCCGCCAAGGGCGGCGATATATCGTGACTTTATCGTCACGATATATCGCAAGTATACGTTTCAAGTATCGCGTTCCCGGAGGAACCATGTCAGAGAACCCCACGGCAGAGAACAACTGGACCGTCACCGGTCCGCAGACCATCGACGTCGACGGCGTCAGTTCACTCAAGCTCGGCATCGTCCGGGGACGATTCGACATTGTCACGCATGACGAGGCCGTGGCCCGGATCGAGGTCTCCGAGGTTTCCGGCGACCCGCTGGCCATCAGCCTGGTCAACGGACGGCTTGAGATCCGGCACCAGCTGCACGGCCCGCAGGGCTGGTTCAAGAACCTGATGAATACCGTCAACAACAGCAGCAGCAACTCGGTGGTCATCAGCATCGCCCTGCCCGCCGGCGTTGAGGTCGAGGCCGGCACCGTCAGCGGGGACGGCATGGTGTCCGGGATCAGCGGGCACACCCGGCTCAACACGGTCTCTGGTTCCGTCCTGGCCGACGGCACGTCCGGGGACCTGGCCGTCAGCACCGTCAGCGGCGAGGTGATCGCCCGCAACCACCACGGCGTGCTGACGGCCAAAAGCGTCTCGGGCGAGGTCACGGCCTCCGGAGAGTTCAGCCACATCCGCGCCAACACGGTCAGCGGGGACCTGAGCTTCGACCTGCACGGTTTCACCCAGGACTTTGGCGCCAATTCCGTCTCCGGAGACGTGACCATCCGAGTCCCGCACGACGTCGGCGTGGACATCATCGCCAAGTCCGCCAGCGGCGCGGTGGTCATCAACCACACGAAGTACAACCAGCCCGGCGGCGCCGTACAGACCATCGCCGGCCCGGACACCCAGCTCATGCTGGTGCGCACCAACTCCGTGTCGGGCAAAACGTCGGTCTTCCACGGCCAGCCGAGCGCGGACACCGAAACGAGGCCCTGATGCCTCCGGTCTTTGCCCACGGCGCCCTGCGGCTGTATCTCCTCGCCCTGCTGGAGACCGGTCCCAAACACGGCTACGAGCTCATCAAGGCGCTCAGCGAACGGTTCGGCGGCACGTACTCCCCCAGCGCCGGAACCATCTATCCGCGGCTGGGCAAGCTGGAGGAGGAAGGGCTGGTGGCCACACACACCGAGGGCCGGCGGACCTACTACAGCATCACTGCGGCAGGGCTCGTGGAACTCAACAGCCGGCGGGACGAGCTTGCCGGCGTGGAAAACGACATTTCCGCCTCGGTCCGGCGGCTCGCCGACAATCTACGGCAGGACATCAAGGACAACATGCGCGGCCTGCGGGCTGACCTGGCCGCCACGGCCGAGGCCGCACGCTCCTCAGCCCGCTCTGCCGGATCAACAGTCGCCTCACTGGCCGGCCAGCGCTATTCCCAGGAGGGCGACAGCCGGCTGCGGGAAGCGGAAATGCTGGTGCAGGCATTCCGGGACGACATCCGGGTGGAGCTGCGCCGCCACGGCGGCCGGCATCCAATCACACCCGTGACGCTGGAGACGGTCAAGACGGTGCTGGACCAGGCCAGAATCTCCATCCGGAATTCCCTGGAGTGATCCACTCCCCCGCACCCCGCCTGCCGGTTCGCGGCGGGTGCCCTGATGTGGGAGACTTGAGGGCAGCTCTTTTGAGTACCAAAAATTAAGGAGGCCAGCTATGAGCAAGCGTGCACGTAAACGTCGTGACCGTAAGCGTGGCGGCGCGAACCACGGCAAGCGCCCCAACACCTAAGCAAAGCTTGGAATACGGCTTTAGGCGAATGACCCCGGAATCCTCACGGTTTCCGGGGTCATTCGTTTTTTGGAGCGTGGAGGCGCGGCGCGGTGCCCGCCGGGTCAGGCCTCGACGGGGTTGCTGGAGTGGATCCGGTCAAGGATTGAATTCTTGAGGTTCTCAGGGGCAGCCTCGGTGCAGGAACGCTTCACCATCACGCGGATCACGCATTCAAGGTCGTACTGCTCAAAACATTCGGGGCAGCCGTCCAGGTGGTCCTTGATCTCGGAGATGTCCTCGTGTGTGAGGGCACCGTCCAGATACTCGTAGATTCGTTGCATCCGGGCGTCGTCGCAATCGCCCAGTCCCTGGCAGTCGCTCATTTCCTGTTCTCCTGTTTGTCGCTTCCGGCCGCCGCGGTGGCATCTGCAGCCCTGAACCCGCGCTCGGCGGCGTAGTCGGCGAGCATGTCCCGCAGCATCTTCCGGCCCCGGTGCAGGCGGGACATCACGGTCCCGATCGGGGTGTTCATAATGTCGGATATTTCCTTGTAGGCGAATCCCTCGACGTCGGCGAAGTAGACCGCCAGCCGGAACTCCTCCGGGATGGCCTGCAGCGCACGCTTGACGTCCGAATCCGGCAGGTGGTCCAGCGCCTCGGCCTCGGCCGAGCGCAGCCCCGAGGAAGTGTGCGACTCCGCACGGGCCAGTTGCCAGTCCTCGATGGTGTCGGAGTTCGACTGCAGCGGCTCGCGTTGCCGCTTCCGGTAGAGGTTGATGTAGGTGTTCGTCAGGATGCGGTACAGCCAGGCCTTGAGGTTGGTGCCCGGCTTGTACTGGTGGAATGCGGAGAACGCCTTCGTGTACGCCTCCTGGACCAGGTCCTCGGCATCGGCGGGATTCCGGGCCATCCTCATGGCCGCGGAGTACAGCTGGTCGACGTACTGCATGGCGTCGCGTTCGAACCGTACCCGGCGTTCCTCCGGGGTTTCGGTCGCAACGTCCAGTGCCTGCCCGTCCACGATTGTTTCCTGGGCGGCAGCCTCGTGCGTGGCCGCAACGGCCGGATCCATGGTGCTCATTGCCTTCAAGTCTACTGTCACGTTCCGGCGGCCGGCCGGAATCGCCGGCACGGCGCCATCCTGCAGGGCCATAGACCACAACTCCACCGGTTCCGCGGTACGCTGCGCGTCCTCCACAAGAATCAAATCTCCGCCTCCCTGTTTGTCGTCCGGCTTGCCTCCGGCTTGCCTCCGGCTGGACTCCGGCTTGCCGTCCGGCCGTCCTCCAGCCGTCCATTAATTCATCGGCAGGCCGCAAACCCGCGGCCGGGACCTGTCATCCACAACCCCTTCGGGCGGGCAAATATTCCACAAAAGTGCAAGACTAGAACCGGTTCTCCCGCATTGATTCCGCGGCTCGTCCATCCAGGAGGAAATTCATGTCCTTTGTCCGCTTTCTCGCCCGGCCCATGCTCGCCTCCAGTTTTGTCCTTGCTGGCATGGACAAGCTAAAGAATGCGGACGACACCGCGACGCAGCTCTCACCCCTGCTGCGTCGTGCCGCTGAGTCCCTGCCGTTCCAGACCAACGAGAAGGTCCTGGCCCGCGTTATCGGCGGAACCCAGGTGGGAGCCGGCGTCCTTTTCGCGCTCGGCAAGTCAGCCCGCCTGGCCGCCACCGTCCTGGCCGTCATCTCCGCGCTCAACGGCTACGTTGAATGGCGCAGCGCGGACATCACCTCCAAAGAGGGCCGCGATGCCCGCCGCAAGCAGCTGCTCAAGAACGTCTCGCTGACCGGCGGCGTGCTGCTGGCCGCCGTGGACACAAACGGCCGCCCCAGCCTGGCGTGGCGCGCCGAGCACCTCGCCGCAGACGCCAAAAAGAATGCCAGCCACCTCGCCGCGGACGTCAAGAAGACCACCGGCAAGCAGTGGAAAAAAGCCGACAAAGCCGTACGCAAGGCCGTAGACCACACCGCTGGAGCCTAAGACAGCAATGACAGGCACCACCCCCTCCGCAGCCGCCCGCCCCGCTCCGGCCGGCGCCGTCCCGCTCTGGCAGGCTCCGTTCGCCGGAAAGCCCGTCGATGCGACGGTCACCGTCCCGGGTTCGAAGTCCCTGACTAACCGGTACCTCGTGCTGGCGGCCCTCGCGGACGGGCCTTCCAGGTTGCGTGCTCCGCTGCATTCCCGGGATTCCGCCCTCATGATCGAGGCACTGCGCCAGCTTGGGGCCACCATCACGGAGGTTCCGGGCGACGGCGCCTTCGGTCCTGACCTGACTGTGACGCCCATCCGGCTGGATGCCCCAGGGCCGCGGACCGGGATCGACTGCGGCCTGGCCGGGACGGTCATGCGGTTCGTGCCGCCCGTCGCGGCCCTGCGGCGGGGAGTGTCACTGTTCGACGGCGATCCGCACGCGCGCAAGCGCCCCATGGGCACCATTATCGAGGCGCTGACCGGGCTGGGCGTCGCCGTCAGCGCACCCGACGGCGGTCCGGCGTCGTCGCTGCCGTTCGCCGTCGAAGGCACGGGCGAAGTGCGGGGCGGGCACCTCGTCATCGACGCCAGCGCCTCCTCGCAGTTTGTTTCCGCCCTGCTGCTGGCCGGAGCCCGCTTCACGGATGGGCTCCACCTGGAGCATCGGAGCAAGGACAACTCCGGTCCCGTTCCCAGCCTGGACCACATCAGCATGACCGTTTCCGTACTCCGCGGCGCCGGAGTGGCCGTGGACGATTCCCGCCCGAACCACTGGATTGTCTCCCCCGGCGCCATCCGCGCCTTTGACCTCAGGATCGAGCAGGATCTCTCCAACGCTGGCCCGTTCCTGGCTGCGGCGCTGGCCACCGGGGGCACCGTCCGCATCCCCGACTGGCCCGCCGGGACCACCCAGGTGGGCGATCTGTGGCGCGGCATCCTCACCACCATGGGCGCCACCGTCACGCTGACGGACGGCACCCTGACCGTCACCGGCGGCCCCGAAATCAAGGGTGCCGACTTCGACGAAACCAGTGAACTCGCCCCCACCGTCGCAGCCCTGTGTGCCCTCGCCACCGGGCCGTCACGGCTAAGCGGCATCGCCCACCTCCGCGGACACGAAACGGACCGGCTGGCCGCCCTCGTGGCCGAGATCAACCGCCTGGGCGGTGACGCCGAGGAGACCAGCGATGGCCTCATCATCCGGCCGGCGCCGCTGCACGGCGGCGTGGTCCACAGCTACGCCGACCACCGCATGGCCACAGCGGGCGCCATCCTTGGCCTGGCCGTACCCGGCGTCGAGGTCGAGGACATTGCCACCACGGCTAAAACCATGCCGGACTTCCCGCAGCTGTGGGAGTCCATGCTGGCCCAGGGCGCACCCGCAGGTAAGGACGCCGCCGGTGGCCCGCAGCACTGACTCCTGGGACGAATCCGACGTCCGGATCCGCCCCAACAAAAAAGGCACCCGGCCCCGCACCAAGGACCGGCCCAGCTACGACGACGCCGTGACCGGACGGATCATCACCGTTGACCGGGGACGCTACACCGCCGTCGTCGCCGAAGGCACCCCCGAGGAGCGCAAGATCATCGCGGCCCGCGCCCGGGAACTGCGCCGCAACCCCGTGGTTGCCGGCGACTTTGTCTCCCTGGTGGGCAATGTCAGCGGCGAACCCGACACCCTGGCCCGGCTGGTCAAGATCCAGGACCGCAAGACCCTCCTGCGGCGCAGCGCCGACGACACGGATCCGATCGAGCGCGCCGTCGTCGCCAACGCCGACACGCTGGTCATTGTGGTGGCGGCCGCCAACCCGGAGCCGAGGACCGGGTTCATCGACCGCGCCCTCGTGGCCGCGTACGACGCCGGCATCGAGCCCCTGCTGCTCGTCACCAAAGCCGACGTCAAGGATCCCGCGGAACTCCTCTCCAACTACCAGCACCTGGCCTTCCCGGTGATCATCTCCAAGACGGCGGACTCCGACGCCTCCGGGATCGATGCCCGCTCGGACGACGGGCTGTCCGCCCGGCTGGACAAGGACGCCGTCTCACAGCTGCGCGGCCACCTCGACGGCAAGGTCACGGTCATGCTGGGCCATTCCGGCGTCGGCAAGTCCACCATGGTCAACGCCCTCACGGGCGCCGAGCGCGCCACCGGCGGGGTCAACGCCGTCACCGGGCGCGGCCGCCATACCTCCTCCTCGGCCCTGGCGCTCAAGGTCAACGATGCGCCCCCGGGCAGCTGGATCATCGACACCCCGGGCATCCGCTCCTTCGGACTGGCCCACGTGGACCCGGACCGGATCCTGCGGTCCTTCCCGGACCTCGAACCCGGCACCGACGACTGCGAGCGGGGCTGCAAGCATGATTCCAGCGCCGTCAACTGCGGCGTGGACGCCTGGGTGGCCGCCGGCCATGCGGGCGAATCGGGCCCGGCCCGGCTCGCGTCCCTCCGCCGCCTGCTGGGGACGGACCCGCGGATGGAAGCCCAGGACGTCAAAGAACTGGGCACCGTCTCGTAGCCGGCCGCGGTGCCGCCTACCGCTCCCCCGCCCGCTTTGACGGTAGTTTGGAACCATGAGTCAACCCGCTTCAAGCTACAACGATGACCTGCGCCTTGCCCATGTGCTGGCAGATTCCGTAGATTCCCAGACCATGAGCCGCTTCAAGGCGCTTGACCTTCGGATCGAAACGAAGCCGGACCTGACTCCGGTGACCGACGCCGACAAGTCAGCCGAGGAAGCCATCCGCGGCCAGCTGTCCCGCTCCCGTCCGCGCGACGCCGTGCTCGGCGAGGAGTTCGGCAGTTCCGGCCACGGCTCCCGCCGCTGGATCATCGACCCGATTGACGGGACCAAGAACTTCGTCCGCGGCGTCCCTGTCTGGGCCACGCTGATCGCGCTCGTCGACGAAGGCGAGCCTGTGGTCGGCGTCGTGAGCGCCCCCGCGCTGGGCAAGCGCTGGTGGGCCGCCAAGGGCGCCGGGGCCTACACGGGCCGCTCGCTGGCGGCCGCCACCCGGCTGAAGGTATCCAACATTTCCGAACTTTCGGACGCCTCACTGTCCTACTCCAGCCTGGGCGGCTGGAAGCAGCGCGGCAACCTCGATGAGTTCCTGGGCCTCACCGAGGAAGTCTGGCGCACCCGCGCCTACGGGGACTTCTGGTCCTACTGCCTCGTGGCCGAAGGCGCCGTCGACATCGCCTGCGAACCCGAACTGAACCTCTACGACATGGCGGCACTGGTGCCGATCGTCACCGAAGCCGGTGGACGCTTCACGTCCCTGGAAGGCGAGGACGGCCCCTTCGGCGGGAACGCCCTGGCCACCAACTCCATCCTGCACTCCGAGGTCCTCAAGCGGCTCAACCCGGGGCTTGACGACCTGCTCTAGCAACGGTTCCCAAGGATTCCCCAACCTCCCTGTACAACTCTGTCCAAGACGGCGGCCCGATGGCGGCCTCGAAGGTAGGGCATCTTTTTGGGAGGAGAGCAGCCTTGTCTGACGCACTTCATGCCTCGTATCGCGGCACGGCCGGGACCGGCCCGGTGCTGCTGGTGCTCGTGGCGAAATACCGGGACCTGGACCCGGAATCCGCCGCCGCCCTGCACGGCGCGTCCGCGGGACTCGCGCCGCATCTTGTCTCCGGGCTTGCCTCGGATCTAGCCTCGGGCGAGACGCGCATCTCCGCGGCCGTGATCCTGTCCACCTGCAACCGGTTCGAAATCTATTGCGAGCTCCCGTCCCCGGCGCGCCTCGACGCCGCGCGCTCGGACGTCCTCGACGCGGTCGTCCGCTGTTCCGGGCTGCCGGGCACCCGCCTGGCGTCCCTTTTCGAGGAGCTCCGGGGTGCCGCCGCCGTCGAACATCTCTTTGCCGTTGCAGCGGGCCTTGATTCGGTGGTGGTGGGTGAACGGGAAGTCGCAGGGCAGGTCCGCCGCGCCCTCGCAGACGCCCAGGCCGCCGGAACCGCCAACGGCCGGCTGGGGAGGCTGTTCCAGGCCGCGTCCCGCACGGCCAAAGACGTGGGAGCACAGACCGCGCTCAGCAGCGCCGGCAGATCCATCGCTGCTGTTGCCCTGGACCTTGCCGGCGCCGGGACCAAACAGGCCGGAACCGCCGGGACGTCGGCCGTTCTCTTCGGTACCGGCGCGTACGCCGGATGTGTGGCGGGGCTCCTGAGAACCCGCCACTATTCCGACATCTCGGTCTTCTCCCACTCCGGCCGCGCGGACGCCTTCGTGGCGGCCCGGGGCGGCCGCGCCGTCTCCGCCCGGCAACTGCCGGCAGCCGTTGCCGGGGCTGACCTGGTCATTGGCTGCAGCGGTTCGGGTGCCCGCATCGATGCGGCCGCCCTCGCCCGTTGGCGTGAGGGGGCGGACCGTCCGCTCACCGTCATCGACCTCGCGCCCAGCCATGATTTCGACCTCCATGTGGCGGAACTGCCGGGAGTGGAGCTCATCACGCTGGAATCAATTCACCTCGCCGCTCCCCCGGCCGACGCCGAGGCGCTGCGCCACGCCCGCGCCCTGGTCCGGCAGGCGGCCCGCCGCTTCGAGGAACAGGACGCGGTCCGCGCCGTGGACACCGCCGTCGTGGCCCTGCGCGAGCACCTCCATCAGGTCCTCCGCAGCGAAATGGAACGCGTCGGCAAACAGCACGGGCGGGGCGCCTCGGCTGACGATGTCAACGTTGCCCTCCGGCACCTGATCCGGCGCCTGCTCCATACCCCGACGGTCCGCGCCCGGGAACTCGCCGCCCTGGGCCGGCAGGACGACTACACCGCAGCACTCGAGGCGCTCTTTGGCCTCAGCGTCCAGGCCGGCAGCCGGAGCACCGCCATGAGCGGGCATCCGGCCGGACCGGCCCGTGTGTCCGCCGAAGAGCCCGAAGAAAAGGGGCCTGAGCCGGCCACGACGGTATGCGGCGCCAGCCGCGGGCAGGGTGCCGGATGCCCCGGGACCTGTTCAACTTTCCAGCTCCTCAAGCGGCCACCAGCCGGGATGGCGGCTCCCGCCACAGCCTGCAGCGCGTAACAAACGGCTTCACATTCAGCCGGCTCCTTTCCGCCGGAAGCGGCAATGTCCTAGGCTCGAAACAGGTCACGAGTGCCAGCGCAAAACCCCGGTTTGCTGGCCGGCAACCCTCCTTTCGCGGCGGGGTGCCCCGGGTGACGACCTGGCCGGTCCGGAACGGACCCGGCAAGCGCGGATCCCCGGCATGTGGGGTCCTTTTTCGAGCGAGGTCCCATGACGACTGCCACCATTCCCGCCACCACCGAACTCCGTGCCGCCGGCCAGGCCCGTCCCGAGGCACAGTCCGCCATCGCCCGCCGGCCGCTGGCCGCGGTGACGGGCGCCGAGATCCAGGCGCCGCTGATCCAGGGCGGCCATGTCCGCTACGCGAACCTGGACTACGGCGCCTCCGCCCCTGCGCTCTCCGTCGTTTCGGCCTACCTCAACGAAATCCTGCCGTTCTACGCCAGCGTCCACCGCGGGGCCGGCTACGCGTCCCAGATCAGCACGTCGGTCTACGAGAACGCGCGCACCATTGTCCGCGATTTCGTGGGCGGCCGTCCGGACGACGCGGTGATCTTCACCCGCAACACCACCGATTCCCTGAATCTGCTGGCCGGCTGCCTGCCCGTCGTCGACGGCGTGCACACCGGCGACGTGCTCTACCTCGACATCGAACACCACGCCAACCTCCTGCCGTGGCAAAGCGTGCCGCACCGCAGCGTCATCGCCGCACCCACGCTCGCCGGTACGCTGGAGCTCCTCCGCGGGGAACTCGCCCACGGCGGCGTCAGCCTGCTCGCCGTCACCGGCGCCTCCAACGTCACCGGGGAGGTCCTGCCGATCCGGGCCCTCGCCGCCCTGGCCCACGAATACGGCGCACGGATCGTCGTCGACGCCGCCCAGCTGGCCCCGCACCGGCGGATCGACATCGCCGCGGACGACGTCGACTACCTCGCCTTCTCCGGGCACAAGCTCTACGCACCCTTCGGCGCCGGGGTGCTGGTGGGCCGTCCGGACTGGCTCGACGCCGGAACCCCGCACCTTGCCGGCGGCGGAGCCGTGCAGGACGCCCGGATCGACACCGTCAGCTGGACCGCCGGACCCGCCCGGCACGAAGGCGGCTCCCCCAATGTCCTCGGCGCCGCCACCCTGGCCCGGGCCACCCAGGTGATCGCCGATCTGGACGTGGACCAGTGGCACGCACACGAAAACGCCATCCGCTCGTACCTTGTCGAGGGCCTCGCACGGATCGACGGCGTAAGCGTCCACCAGATCTTCTCGGACAGTGCCTCCTTCGACGCACCGGCAGACCAGGGGCCGCGGGTCGGTGCCGGCACCGGCCCGATCGGCGTCGTCAACTTCTCCCTCGAGGGCTACGACGCGGGACTGGTGGCGGCCTACCTGTCGGCCGAACACGGCATCGGACTGCGTGATGGCCGCTTCTGCGCGCACCCCCTGCTCCGTCGGCTTGGTCTGCCCTCCGGCTCGCTGCGGGCAAGCTTCGGGCTGGGTTCCCGGCTGGAGGACGCCCAACGGCTGCTCACCGCACTCCAGCAGCTGCGCCAGACCGGCCTGGGCTGGGACTATGTGGTGGACGCGGGACGCTGGGTCCCGGCCAACGACACCCGCACCTACCCGCACTGGGCACCCAACACGCCCGGGACGGCAGGCGCGGCCCCCTGCACCCTGGACTGATCCTCCGGTGAGGAGCCGCGGCCCCCTGCCGCGTGCGGTAAATTCGAAAGGTACCCATCCGGACCTGCCGAAGGAGATCGCACGTGGCGCGCGGTGGCCCCAAACTGCATCAGGAACGCCGCGAGGAGCTCGGGCAGAGCTTCCGGGACGGCGGGGAACACTACGAACGCGTCCGCCCGGGCTACCCCGCCGATTCCGCCGACTGGCTGATCCCCGCCGGTGCCAGGGATGCCGCGGACCTGGGTGCCGGAACGGGCAAGTTCACGGCGCTGCTGGCCGGACGCGGCCTGCACACGGTGGCGGTGGACCCTTCCACGGACATGCTGGAGCAGCTGCGCAGGACGCTCCCGGACGTCACCGCCGTCGAAGGTACCGCGGAGCACACGGGACTTCCCGCCGGGGCTTTCGACCTCGTCACGGTCGCCCAGGCGTGGCACTGGTGCGATCCGGTCCTGGCCAGCACGGAGATCGCCAGGATCCTTCGCCCCCACGGTGTCCTGGGGTTGGTCTGGAACCAGCTGGACACCTCCGTTCCGTGGGTGCACCGGCTCTCGCGCATCATGCACGCCGGCGATGTGCACAAGCCGCACTTCACCCCGCCGGTGGGCCCGGAATTCGCCGGGCTGGAGAGCCACCTCACCCGCTGGGAAGATCCGGTGCGGACCGCCGACATCATGGAGCTGACCAAGTCCCGCAGCTACTACCTGGCGGCCGGCGAAGCCACCCGTGCCAAGGTGCTGGGCAACCTCGACTGGTATCTCCACGAGCACCTGGGCCACGACCCCCGGGAGCTCCTCCCGCTCCCCTACCTGACACAGAGCTGGCGGGCGGTCCGGGCCTGACACCGCCAGCGCCGCCTGACGGTAGGCTTGAGGCTGTGAAGACCAGTCTGCCCTCCTCCTCGATCGAGGACTACGTCAAGGTCATCTACTCCTTTACGGAGTGGCAGGACAAGCCCATTACCTCCACGCAGCTGGCCCAGCGCCTCGGCGTCGCGAACTCCTCGGTCTCCGAGATGGTCCGCAAGCTCAAGGACCAGGGCCTGGTGGACCACCAGCCATACAGTGCCATCACGCTGACGTCCGACGGCGTCCGGCTGGCACTGTCCATGGTGCGGCGGCACCGGCTCATTGAGACGTTCCTCGTCCGGGAGCTCGGCTACCGCTGGGACGAGGTCCACGACGAAGCCGAACTCCTGGAGCATGCCGTCTCGGACACCTTCATCGAACGGATGGCAGCGAAACTCGGAAACCCGACGCGGGACCCGCACGGCGATCCCATCCCGTCCGCGGACGGTTCCGTCCAGGTGCCCGCGGCTCACCGGATGAGCGAACTCGACGACGGCCACACCGGCCTGATCACCCGCATCAGCGACGAAAACCCCGAGCTGCTGCGCTACCTTGCCGCCGAGGAGATCACGCTGGACGCCGACGTCGAGGTGCTGGGCCGAAAGCCCTTCGGCGGCGCCCTGGTGGTGCGCATCGGTGCCGGGGGGTCCCGCCGCGAGTTCGACCTCGCGGCGGAAGTCGCCTCCGCACTCTGGGTCCGCAGCGACGCGGTCCATGCCGGCTGCAGCCTCGAGTGGCGCTGAATGCGGGCTGCATTGCCGGCTGCACGGCCGGGCTGGCGGGCGTGGGCCGCGGTCGCCGTCGGCGGCCTGGTCGGAACTGAGCTGCGCTACGGGGCCGGGTTGATGTTCCCAGAGACCGCGGGGAGCGTCCCCTGGACCACCCTGGTGATCAACGTCGTCGGAAGTTTTGCCCTCGCGGCCCTCACCACGGTCTGGATCGCACGGCCCAAGACCGCCTTCTGGCTGCGCGCCGGCCTTGGCCCCGGGCTGCTGGGCTCCTTCACGACCTTCTCCGCGGTGGTGTTCACCATTGACCAGCAGATCCGCGGCGGCTTCCATGCCAGCTGGCTGGCTTATCTTGCCCTGTCTCTCGTCCTGGGCCTTGGCGCCGCGGCCGCCGGATGGAAGACCGGCAAGACCCTGGCCGACCTCGCCGGCGGCGCCTCATGATCACCGCCGTGCTGGTGGGAGCCTTCGGCGTCGCGGGCGCCCTGTTGCGCTTCGCCGTCGACTCCTGGTTTGCCCACCGCCCGGGGCGCCATCCGCACTGGCCCTGGGCGACGCTCGCGGTCAATGTGGCCGGCTCCTTCATCATCGGCGCAGCCGTGGGACTGACCGCCCGGCTGGGGCTGGGCCCTGAATGGCAGGCCGGTCTGGCGACCGGGCTGGCGGGCGGCCTGACCACCTTCAGCTCCTGGACCACCGCCACCGTGCGGCTGGTGAGTGAGACGCGCTACCGCGCCGCCGCCCTCAACATCGCCACCAACCTCGCCGCAGGCCTGGCCGCGGCAGCGCTCGGGCTGGCCCTGACAGGTCTGTGACGAGCGTAACGCCCGCGCCTGGGGGGCGGATTGCGTCCCCTCCCATCCCGTATCGTTGAAGGATGATTACCCGCCGTGTTGCTGCCCAGATCCTTGATATTCCGCTGGAAATGGCCCACCGTCACGGCATCCCGCCCCGGCTCACCGACGCCGAGCTGGGCGACCTCCTGGATAACCCGCCGGCGTGGCTGGTGCAGTCCAAAGCCAACCGGACCGGCAAGCGCCCGGTCTGGGTCCAGCTGACGTGTGCGGTCTGCGGGTTCTCCGAGGCGGCGCGGCCGAAGAAGTGGTGGCCGGACTTCACCTATGTGTGCTGCGCGCACCACGCCCCGTACGAGGTTCCCGGCGTCGGCGCCGGGCTGGTCCGCAGCGAGTACGAGGGCGTCGGCAGCCGCTTCGTCGGCATCGTGGACGTTGCGGTGCCTGAGGCGTAACTTAGTAGCACGGGGCCATCCCGGCCCCCGCTGTTAGGGAGCGCCCACATGCCTGACAAAACGCCGCACCGGAGCGCGGTCAAGAAGCCCGTGAAAACCATCAAGGAAAAACGGGCCGAGAAGAAGTCCAAGAACGTCGCGGAGACGCACGCGGACCCCGTTGCCCACATCAAGAAGCGCTGATTCAGCGTCAGGGCAAAGCAAAAGGCCGGAAGCTGAGGCTTCCGGCCTTTTGTGTGGAACTTTACGGGGTGGAGCACCGTTTCCGGGGCTCCGATGGTGGAGATGGGGGGAATTGAACCCCCGTCCGATGTCGTGTTGTCAGGGCTTCTCCGGGCGCAGTTTGCGTCGGATTTTCTCGGCCCCGGCCATGCTGCAAACAGCTGGCCGATCCGGGCCCAGTCATCTAAGAGTCCCGTTCACCCCGATGACGGAGGTAAACAGCAGTGGCTATCTAAATGACGCCAGGATCCGGGGCAATAGCAACCTCGGGCTGACGGACTGTCTTACTGCTTAGGCAGCAAGAGCGAAGTCAGTGCGTTTTGATTCGGCACTTATTGGTTTGCAGACAGCGTTTACGAGATAATTCTGCATCCTCGGCCCGCTTCACCTGTCGCGACTAACATCGTCGAAACCGATCATCCCCGTATTTTTTTATCAAACCGGTCAGGTCTGCCGCTGGACCTTGGTGCAGCTGTGCTGCGGATCCTGCGCCGTACCTTCCCGGACTATCAAGCATAACGCACCCCGGCGGGAAATCATTCCCGCGGCCTCCGGCAGTCCGTCAGCGCCGGTTCCGCTCGCGCATAACGCGCAGGGCCTCGCGCTTGTCCTGCTGCTCGCGGAGGGTCTGGCGCTTGTCGTATTCCTTCTTGCCGCGGGCGACGCCGATCTCCACCTTGGCACGACCGTCCACGAAGTACAGCTGAAGGGGGACGATGGTGAAACCTGATTCGCGGATCTTGTGCGAGATCTTGGTGAGCTCTTCGCGGTGCAGCAGCAGTTTCCGACGGCGGCGGGCGGCATGGTTGGTCCAGCTCCCCTGGTGGTACTCGGGGATGTGGATGCCCTCCATCCACAGCTCGTCGTTGTAGAAGGTGCAGAAGCCGTCCACCATGGAGGCGTGGCCCTCGCGGAGGGACTTCACTTCCGTCCCCATGAGCGCGATCCCGGCCTCATATGTATCGAGGATGAGGTAGTCATGCCGGGCCTTGCGGTTGGTGGCCACTACCTTACGGCCACTTTCTTTCGGCACGGTAGAACTCCTTGGATCGATGGGTGGGCCTTAAGCCGAGTGGCGCGGGCTCTTTCCAGTTTAGAGCAGGTTCATCGGGTCAACGGCCCGGCCGTTAAGCCAGGTTTCGAAGTGCGAGTGGCACCCCGTGGAGTTGCCGGTGGTTCCCGAGTAGCCGATGAGCTGCCCCTGGCTGACCTGCTGCCCCGCTGAGACCGTCACGCTGGAGTTGTGGTAGTACACGGTGGTCAGCGAGTTGCCCTGGACGACCCCGTGGGAGATCTTGACGTTGTTGCCGCCGCCGTCGTTGCCCCAGCCGGCGGAGAACACCGTTCCGGGCGCCGCGGCGTAGACAGGCGTACCGCAGGCGGCGGCAAAGTCGATGCCGGTGTGCATGTAGCCGCCCTGGCCGTAGAAGTCGATGGTGCCCGGCGGGGTGGCACGCCATCCGAAGCCGGAGCTGATCGGGACGCCGTTGAACGGGTTACGCAGACCGAAGGCTGACGGGGGTCCCGGCGGGGCGGGGACATACGGTGCCGGCTTGGCAGCAGCCTGGCCCCGGGCCTTGGCAGCCGCCGCGGCTGCGGCTGCGGCGGCCGCGGCGATGCGGCGCTGCTCGGCTTCCCAGGCTTCGCGCAGCTTGCGGTCGCGTTCGACGATTTCGGCCGCGACAGCATCCTGACGAGCCTTGACCTGAGAGAGCTGGCGCTGGATTCCCGGCTTGGCGGCCTGGAGCTCCCCCTCAAGCCGGGTGGTGTCGGCGATCAGCTTGTCCACCTGGGCCTTCTTGGCTTCCGCCTCGTCGCGGGCGGCCTGTTCGCGTGCCAGAGCGGCGTCGGCCTTCGCCTTGAGGTCCGTGATCTCGGCTTCCACTGCTTCAAGCCTGGCCTGGGAGTTGACGTTGGTGGCGTTCTGCTGGGTGAGTTTGTCCATCGCAGCGTTCTGGCTTCGCATCGCCTGGTCGGCGAGGTCGATGGTGTCCGTGAGGCTGCTGCCCTCGTTGGAACCGAAGAAGAGGGAGAGGTTGGAAGGCACGCCGCCGGACTTGTACGCCTGGGTGGCGATCTGCCCGATCAGCTTCCTGGTGTCGGCAATCTTCTTCTGGTCCGTCTCGAGCTGCTGGGTGATTTTGGCCTTGTTCTGCTGTGCCAGGTCCACGCGGGCGGCGAGGGCCTCGGCTTCCTTCACCGCGGTGGCCACGCGGCCCTGGGCGTCAAGCAGGGCCTGCTGCGCGCCGGGAAGCCTGCCCTGGTAAATGACGAGGTCGGACGCCGTTTTGGCGATCCTGGAGTCCACGAATTCCAAGGAATGCTGGACCTTGGTGGCTTCGTCGCGGAGGGCGGCCTGCTGGTCCTCGAGGGTGTCAGCGAACGCCACCGGGGATGATGCGCCCATGCTCGCCGCCAGGACGAGCGCCAGTGTGGCGCTGACGAGTCGGCTGCGGCGGCCGGCCCCGCGGAGCCGGGCCGAACCCGGGTTCGGGCCGGGCTGGTGCATCGGTGTCATGGGCATTCCCTTTTCGTTGCGCACGCTAGACCCGCAAGTATCGACGGAGGGTCAGCAGCGATGATACGCCTGCCAGCAGGACACCGAGGCCGATCAGGGCCGGTACCAGAATCAGCGTCTGACCTGCGGAGATGAAAGCGGTGTCAGGATACTGCTTGGACAGGTAGTCGCCGAGGAAGAAGTGCGCCACGGCCCACAGCGTTCCCGACGCCAGCGCCGCGCCAATCACGGCGGCAATCACGCCCTCGAGGATGAACGGCAGCTGGATGACCATTTTCGACGCCCCCACGAGGCGCATGATCCCGGTTTCCCGGCGCCGGCTGAAGGCTGACAGCCGGATGGTGGTGGCGATGAGCAGGATGGCACAGACGATCATCACGCCGGCAACGCTCACGGCCACGAGGGAGGCGGCGTTCATGACGGAAAAGAGCCGTTCCAGGAGCTGGCGCTGGTCGATTACGGTTTCGACGCCGGCCTGCGAGGAGAAGGTCTCGCTGATGATCTGGTACTTCTCCGGATCCTTCATATTGATCCGGAAGGAGGCCGGGAGCTGGTCCGGCGTCACCGAATCCACGATCGGTGAATTGGAGAACTGTTCCTTGAAGTGCTTGTAGGCGTCGTCCTTGGACTCAAACTGGAAATCGTTGACGTACTGGGCCACTGCGGGCGATTCCAGGACATTGCGGAGGTTTTCCTGCTGCTCGGCGGTGACGGGGCCGGTGGCGCAGCCTGCCGCCGTCGAACCGTCACTGCAGAGGAAGATGGCCACCTGGACTTTGTCGTACCAGTAGCCCTTCATCTGGTTGATCTGCAGCTGCAGCATGCCGGCGGCGCCGACGAAGGTCAAGGACACGAACGTCACCAGGATGACGGAGACCACCATGGAAAGGTTGCGGCGCAGGCCGCTGGCGATCTCGGCGAGGATGAACTGGAGCCTCACAGCTGGTGCTCCGCTGCGGCGCGGGCCTCGGCCCGGGTGGTGACGGGCTGGGGGTCCCTCCCGCTGGCATCCCGCAGCCGGCGGGACTGTCCCACCACCGGAATCATGGAGGTGTAGAGGGCCTTCGCCTCGTCCCGGATGATGACGCCATTGCGGAGTTCAACAACGCGTTTGCGCATCTCGTTGACGATGTCGTCGTCGTGGGTGGCCATGACCACAGTGGTGCCGTTCTGATTGATTTTGTCCAGCACACCCATGATGCCCATGGAGGTGGTGGGGTCCAGGTTGCCGGTGGGTTCATCGGCCAGCAGGATGCCCGGGCGGTTGACGACGGCGCGGGCAATCGCCACTCGCTGCTGCTCGCCGCCGGAGAGTTCGTGGGGAAGGCGGTTTTCTTTGCCTTCGAGGCCGACGGTCTTGAGGACCTCCGGCACGGTCTCGCGGATGACGCTGCGGCTCTTGCCGATGACCTGCATGGCGAAGGCGACGTTAGCGAACACGGTCTTCTGCGGCAGCAGGCGGAAGTCCTGGAACACGACGCCGATCCCGCGGCGGAGCCGGGGCACGCGCCAGCTGGAGATGTTGGCGACGTTCTGGCCGGCCACGTACACGGCGCCTGAGGATGCGCGGTCCTCCTTGAGGACGAGGCGCAGGAACGTCGATTTGCCGGAGCCCGAGGCCCCGACCAGGAAGGCGAATTCGCCACGGTCGACCTCAAGGTTGATCGCATCCAGCGCGGGTCGCGCCTTCTGGTCATAGACCTTGGTGACATTTTCGAAACGGATCATGGCCCTAAGTACCCTGCAGACGTGGACGGGTACGGCCCAGTTCTGCTGCCGGTGCGCGGGCTTTCTAGTGGGGGAAGTAGAGCTCCGGCTTCTCGACTATACGCACGGGCCCCGGCGGATCGGCCCGGCCGCGGGGGCGTGTCGCAGGATTAGACCGGAGGGACAGGTGTTTCGCAAGAGGCGGATGGTGCTACTTATCCGCGTTGCGGTTGTTGTTTACTTGTCCGCGTTGCGGTTGTCGGTCCGCCAGCGGATGCCGGCGTCGATGAAGTCGTCGATTTCGCCGTCGAACACGGCCGAGGTGTTGCCCACTTCGTGTTCCGTGCGGAGATCCTTGACCATCTGGTAGGGGTTCAGGACGTACGAACGCATCTGGTCCCCCCAGGATGCCTTGACGTCGCCGGCGAACGCCTTCTTCTCGGCGTCCTCCTGTTCCTTCTTCAGCAGCAGCAGCCGGGACTGCAGCACACGCAGGGCGGCGGCACGGTTCTGCAGCTGGGACTTCTCGTTCTGCATGGACACCACGGTGCCGGTGGGGATGTGGGTCAGGCGCACGGCGGAGTCCGTGGTGTTGACGGACTGGCCGCCCGGGCCGGAGGACCGGAAGACGTCGACGCGGATCTCGTTGTCCGGGATGTCGATAGAGTCCGTCTGCTCGATCAGCGGGATGACCTCGACGGCGGCGAACGAGGTCTGTCGGCGGCCCTGGTTGTCGAAGGGGCTGATCCGGACCAGCCGGTGCGTGCCGGCCTCGACGCTGAGCGTGCCGTAGGCGTAGGGGGCCTTGACCTCGAATGTGGCGGACTTCAGCCCGGCTTCTTCTGCGTAGGAGGTATCCATGATGGTGGTCGGGTAGCCGTGGCGTTCGGCCCAGCGCAGGTACATCCGCATCAGCATCTCGGCGAAGTCCGCGGCGTCCACTCCCCCGGCGCCGGCGCGGATGGTGACCACCGCTTCGCGCTCGTCGAACTCGCCGGACAGCAGGGTCACCACTTCAAGGTCCTTCAGCGCCTTGCGGATCGATTCGAGTTCGGCGGCGGCCTCCCCCATGGAGTCGGCGTCGTCCTCGTCCTGGCCCAGCTCCACGAGGACTTCGAGGTCGTCGATCCGGGCCGTGAGGGAGTCCAGGCGGGCCAGCTCCGACTGGCGGTGCGAGAGCCTCGAGGTGATCACCTGGGCGGCCGCGGGGTCGTCCCACAGATTGGGTTCGCCGGCCCGTTCGCTGAGTTCGGCGATGTCTTCCTTCAGCGCCTCGACATTCGAAACGTTCTCGATGGAGGCGTAGGTGGCGCGCAGGGCGCGGATTTCTGCGGGAAAATCAATGTTTGCCATGGTTTTTTAACCCTACGCTATCCGTGCGGGCCGCCCGGACTTGATGGCGGGGCTGGTCCCATTAGCGGCCACCGGGCGGCGGCGGGCTACCGCGTGAGCCGGGAACGCGCCGTCGAACTGGCCTCGATCCGGATCCCGTCGGGGACCAGGAAGCTGACCACGGGCGGGTGGACGGCAGCACTGAGCACCACAACTGCGGTGGAACCGTCCGGGCTGCCCGTCCCCGGTCCGACCGCCAGGGCGCTGAACCGTGCGAAGGCGCCGCTGCGGTCCAGGAACTCGGCGGCGGCGCCGCTCACACGCGCGCCGGTCAGGACGGCGGTGGGGCTGCCGCCGGCACTCTCCAACTGTCCGAGGGTGAAACTGTCCGCGGCCGCCACCGAGGCGCCGTCGGCCAGCGAAAGGAGCTTCTTGTGCTCGATGTAGACGCTCGAGGCGGCTGTGACGACGGTGGCCAGCAGGAGGGCAAGCAGGACAAAGCCGATGATCAGCACCATCAGTTGCCCGTCCTCGGTGCGGGCTGCCGGGCTCCGCGGCGGGCGCAGGGATGCCGTCACCGGAAGCGGCCCACCAGTTGCGTGGCCGAGGCGCTCAGCTGCCCGGCGTTCAGGTGGAGGGCCTCGCTGAACGGAACGAACGGCAACGGAACCGTCAGGTGCACGGTGACTGTTACGGCCGAGCCGGCAGCCATGCAGTCCGCCGGGGCGCAACTTGTCTCGACCCAGGCATTCGCCGCGGGGTGCCCGTGGTCGGCGAGCGCCACAAGGACGGCCTGCTCGGCGGCGGCCCGCCCGCCGGCGGCGTCGGGCTGGGCAACAAACACCTTGGCGGCCTGGTCCGCGGCGCCGACCACCGCGAAGGAGCCGCCCTGGAGCTGGCTCATCGTGATGATGAAGTAGACCAGCGGCACCATCAGCAGGAGGGACAGGAATGTAAATTCGACCACCGCGCTTCCTTGTTCCCGCGGCTCCGTCGCGTCAGGGCTGGATGGCCGCATGCCCCTTCACCTCCAGCACGGCGCGGGGACCGATCAACCCGATGACGGGCAACGGCGCGCGGACCGTGACCTCCAGGGTCCGGATGCCCTGATAGGTGGCTTCTCCAGTGGTCACGTCGGTGGCGAACTCAGGGTTGAGCGCCACCCCGATCAGCTGCGCGGTCCGGTCCCTGGCATCGCCGGCGCCGCGGTCCGCGAGGGTGCCGTATCTGGCGCCCGAGGCCGCGGCGTCGATCAGGGTGTTCCGGACGTGGAGAACCAGGGTGAGCTGGACGATGGCGAGGAAGAACAGCGTCAGGAGTCCGCCCACGAGGACGAAGTCCACCACCGCCGAACCGCGCTCGTCCGGCCGGCCCCGGCGCGCGGCGGGGACCCGCACGTGTTACTGCCCCACCTTGTCCATGGCCTGGTTGAAGAGTCCTTCCAGCGCCGGGCCGGCGAGGGCTAGGAGGGCGGCGACAAGGACGGCCGACATCAGGGTGATCATCACCCAGCCCGGCACATCGCCCCGCTCGCGGTGATCGCCGGGCCGTCCGGACTGCCGTTCGCTGGCGCCGTACGCCCGCGACTGCCCGGGCACGAGGTTGATGGTGCACAGCACCAGCGCCATGCGGTTCAGGATCTGTTTCACGGTTCTCCCTTTGGTCGGTGGTTCGGTTTACTGACTGCTGCTTCCGCGCGGTACCCGTGGCCCCCGCGTCCTACAACCCCAGGCTGATGGCGGCCAGGCCGGGGAAGACGGCGAACACGACCGTCAGTGGCAGGACGCCGAAGACGACCGGCACCATCATGCCGATTTCCTTCTTGCCGGCCGACTCCATCAGCTCGCGCTTTGCCGTATCGCGGACGTCCTGGGCCTGGGCCCGCAGCACATCGGCGAGGGGTGTCCCCCGCTCCACCGCCACGATCAGGCCGTCCACGAAGCGGAGCAACGGTCCGAGTTCCGTCCGTGAGGAGAACTCCTGCAGTGCTTCCACCAGCGGTTTTCCGGCCCGGGTCTCCGCAAGGACGCGGGTGAAGTCCTTGGACAGCTCGCCCCGGGCGCTGCGGCACACCCGGTCCAGCGCGCCGGTGGCGCTCTCACCGGCGCTGACGGCGAGCGCCATAAGCTCGGCAATGCTGGGGAACTCCGCCATCATGCGTGCCTCCCGCCTCCGGACCTGGGCGCCCAGCAGGTAATCGCGGAACATATAGCCGCCAGCCGCGGTGCCGAGCACCAGCACAACAGCCAGAAGGGGGCTGAACCGTCCGGCTGCGCCGAAAAGCACAACGGCTCCGACCGCCGCGACAAAACCGCCCGCACCCCACAGCAGCTGTTCTGCCCGGAAATCGGCCGGCGACTTGTCAGTTCCGGCCCGTGCCAGCCGGCGGCTCAAGGCCATGGATCCGGGATTCAGCCTCCCCAGCCATGTCACGGCATCGCCGATGACCGGCCGCAGGATCCGTTCCAGGGGTCCGAACGGTGTAATGTTTCCCGGCACCGTGCGCAGGAGCCGGGATTCCAGGTTGTGGGACTTCAACTGCGGTGCGATGCGGTCAACAAACGTCGTCGGCCGCATAAACGGCAGCCTCACCAGCAATAACCAGGCACCGCCGCCAAGGACCGCTCCACACGCCACTGCGGCGGCCATAAGCCCGGTCACCGGAGCACCCTCTCGTCTTCCGGCAAAGCCCCGATGCGCAGCATAACGGCATAGGAGATCAGGGAGACCGCCAGTCCGCCCAGCAGGACGGCTGTGCCGAGCGGGGTGTTGTAGGCGGCGACTGCTTCGGGCCGGCTCGCCAGCAGCACCAACACGATCCAGGGTGCTGCGACCGCGAGCCGGGCGGCGTTGACGGTCCAGGACTGCCGGGCTTCCAGTTCGCTTCTGGTGCGTGCACTCTCCCGGAGGAATTCCGCCAGGGTCCCCAACAGCCGGCCGAGATCCGAGCCGCCCACTTCCCTGGTCAGCCGGAGCGCCTCGACGATCCGGTCGGCCACGGGATCCGCCAGACGGTCCTTGAGCCGCGTGAGCGAGGGATCAAACTGCCCTCCCGAACGGTAGTCGGAACCAAAATCGCGGAACACGTGGCGGAGTTCGTCAGGGCCCTTGTCGCCCAACTGGATGAGGGCTTCCGGCAGGGAGAGACCGGCCCGGATGGCCGACCGCAGGTGGTCGACGACGTCGGGCCAGAGCTGGCGCAACACAGCGGCGCGCTTCCGCGCACGCCATTTCACGATGGCCATGGGAAGCCAGCCCCCGAACAGGCCAAAACAGCCCGCGATGGGCCATGACCTGGTGACGGCGAAGAACACGAGTGTGGTGAACACGCCGACGCCGATGCAGCTTGCCAGCAGGCCCGGGGCGCTGACCTTTTCGATGCCCGCGGTCCGCAGCAGGTCCTCGAGACGGTTGCGCCGCGGGCCGGGCCTTGCCTTCGCGGGCTGCTCCCACGCAGACCACCAGATCAACAGGAGACCCGCGCCGGCGAGCATTCCGAACATCGCCGCCATCAGCGCGGCTCCAGCATACCTGCGACGTCGTAGCCCGAACGGGCGAACTTCTCCGCCGACGGCATCGAGTTGGCCCTCGGCTGCAGCTGTCCGTCCGTGAGGGCGAAGACCATGGAGGACTCGATGATGCCGTTTTCCACCCGTCGGCCCAACGACAGGATCTCTGTCACCTCCCGGCGTCCGCTCGCCTGCCGGGCACAGTGGACCACGAGATCGATGCAGGAAGCGACCGTCGGCACCACGAAGGCGCTGGAGATGTTCTCGCCTGCCAGCAACGGGAGGGTGCAGATCTTCGTGACGGCGTCGTGCGCCGAATTCGCATGGACCGTGCACATCCCCGGCATTCCTGAATTCAAAGCGATCAGCATGTCCAGGCTCTCGGCTTCCCGGACCTCTCCCACCACCAACCGGTCGGGGCGCATGCGCAGAGCCTCCTTGACCAGCCGGCGCATGGGAATTTCACCTTCGCCTTCCAGGTTTGGCTGCCGGCACTGCAGCCCCACCACGTCCCTGAGCGGAAACTGCAGCTCGAAGATCTCCTCGACGGTGATGACGCGCTCGCGGGTTCCGATGCTCGCGGCCAGGCAGTTCAGCATTGTGGTTTTGCCGGCCTGGGTGGCGCCGGATACCAGGATGTTCAGGCCGCTGGCCACGGCCGCGCCGAGGAACCTGGCAGCCTGGGGCGTCAGCGTGCCAAGCTCCACGAGATGTTCGAGCCGGCTCGCCCGCACGACGAATTTTCGGATGTTGATGGCCCAGTGGCGCCGCGTGACGTCCGGGATCACCACGTGGAGGCGGGAACCGTCGGGTAGCGCGGCATCCACAAACGGGGACGACATGTCGAGGCGGCGCCCGGAACTCTTGAGCATCCGTTCCACGAGGTCCCGGACCTGCTGGTCCGTGAGCGAGACCGACGTCAGCTCGGATTCGCCGTTCCGGGCTACGTAGACCTCATTGGGGGCGTTGAGCCAGATTTCCTCGATGGCGGGGTCGTCGAGGAGGGGCTGCAGGGCACCGAACCCGGCGACGGCGTCGAAGACAAACCTCCGGGCGGTCTCCAGCGGACCGATGGGCGGGAGGGGCGCCAGCAGGGCCCGCTCGTCGTAATCCGTGACCGCCGCTTCGACGAGGCGCCGGACCTCACCGGCCTGCCTCGAGGGATCGAGGCCGCGCCGGCGAATCAGCTCGCGGACTTCGTCCTCGACAATGCGCACAGCCTCCACGATGGCCCCCAATATGACTGCCGCCCTGTCCCCGGGCGCTGCAATTGGGTTAAAGCTAAAGGAGCCGGGGCGCGCGGGCAAGGGTGCCCGCCGTCGTTTGTGGATAAGCTGCCGGCAGCGGCGCCGCGCCCGACGGCGGGCGACGCCGCCCGGAGCTACTTAGCCGTTACCCCGGAAGTTTCCGGAACCGCGGCGTAGCCCTGCGGGTTGCTGCTCTGCCAGCGCCAGTGGTCCTCGCACATCTGCGCCAGGTTGCGGTGCGCGGACCAGCCCAGGTCGGCGAGCGCAGCCGAGGGATCGGCGTAGCTGACGGCCGCGTCGCCGGGGCGGCGCGGGGCGAATACGTAGGGCACGGGGTGGCCGGCGGCCTTGCCGAACGCTTCGATGACCTCCAGCACGGAGGAGCCGCGGCCGGTACCGAGGTTCCAGCGGAACACCCCGGCCTTCTCGCGCAGGTAGCCCAGCGCGGCCAGGTGCCCGGCAGCCAGGTCCATCACATGGATGTAGTCGCGCACACCGGTGCCGTCCGGCGTCGGGTAGTCATTGCCGAACACCATAACCTTCTCGCGGCGCCCCACGGCCACCTGGGCCACGAACGGCAGCAGGTTGTTGGGGATGCCGCGGGGGTCCTCGCCGATCAGGCCGGACTCGTGAGCTCCCACCGGGTTGAAATAACGCAGCAGCGCGATGCTCCAGCGCGGGTCTGCGGCACCCACATCGGTCAGGATGTCCTCGATCTGTTCCTTGGTGCGGCCGTACGGGTTGGTGGCGTCCAGGGGGGCCTTCTCGATGAGCGGCACCTCCTCCGAGGCGCCGTAGACGGTGGCGGACGAGCTGAAGACCAGACGGCGGACGCCCGCGGCGTCCATGCTATGCAGCAGGTTCAGGGTGCCCACCACGTTGTTCTGGTAGTACCAGAGCGGTTTTTCCACCGATTCTCCGACGGCCTTCAGCCCGGCGAAGTGGATCACGGCATCGAAGCCACCCTCGGCGAAGACTGCGTCGACACCCGCGGCGTCGAGCAAATCCACCTCGCGGAAGTCCACTTTCCTGCCCGTGAGCTCCTCCACCCGGCGAAGGGATTCCTGGTTGGAGTTCATCAAGTTGTCGAGGACCACAACGTCGTGCCCCTCCTCGAGGAGACAAAGCGCCGTATGGGATCCGATGTAGCCGGCACCGCCGGTAACCAATACCTTCATGGGTTCCAGTCTAAGTTGCTCCGTGGCGCGGAGACGCACAACGGAATGATCACAAGTCACACAGTTAACACTGGCAACTCTGGCATCACTGACATGCCGGTGCTACCGTGGCCGCGTCAAGACCCACCGATATTGACTTTTCGGTGTCCGCTGAGCGGACCACCGGTCATCGTGAACTAGATGACGTGTTTTCCGGAGCGCGTCGTTGCTCCGGAGAGACACATGAAGCCGAACCCGCCCCTGGCAAAACGACGCACCTCGCTGGTCAAATCCCTGGCCGCCCTGGTTGTGGCCACCGTTTCCGTGGTGGGCCTTCCGGCACCGGCGGTCGCCACGGCGCCGGCCCCCACGCCGTCTCCCTCGGCGGGCAGCGCAGCGCCGACGTCGGCACCCGCTCCGGCCCCGACGTCGACGGCGGTTCCCTCTTCGACGGCGACGGCGGTTCCCGCTCCCGCTCCGACGGCGGCCCTTCCGGCGGCCACGACGGAAGCGGCCCCGGCGCCCGCCCCAACCACCACAAGCTACCGGGACGCCATGGCAGCGGCCGCCGGACCGGCGGGCGCCGAGATGGGCCACAGCCTCAAGGGCGGGCGCGCGGCCCGGACCGAGTCAGCGCCGGCGACCGAGGGAACATGGTCACCCACGTTTGGCGTCAAAGGCCTGGACGTCAGCAAATGGCAGGCGGACGTCAACTGGCAGACACAGTGGAACCTGGGCGCACGCTTCGCCTACGTGAAAGCCACAGAAGGCAACTACTACACAAGCTCTACCTTTGCCGCCCAGTACCAAGGCGCCCGCCAGGTGGGCATGATCCGGGGCGCCTACCACTTCGCCAACCCGCTGGCGTCGTCAGGAGCGGACCAGGCCAGGATTTTTGTTCAGAACGGAGGGGGCTGGACGGCGGACGGTTACACGCTCCCACCGGTGCTCGACTTCGAGGCCAACCCGTACGCCGGGCAAACAATCGACGGGTACTACCAGGGCAACAGCTGCTACGACCGGTCTCCAAGCCAGCTGGCGAACTGGGTGCGTGAGTTCGGAAACACCATGAAGGCGCTGACCGGGCGGCTCCCGGTGATCTACACAAACACGTCCTGGTGGAAGTACTGCATGGCCGACGCCGCGGGCTTCGGCGATTACCCCCTGTGGACCGCCTACTGGCCGAGTTCCGCCAGCAACTATGCCGGCCCGCTGCCGTCGAGCTGGAGTGCCTACTCCTTCTGGCAGTACAGCGAATCCGGCCCGTTTGCCGGTGACTCCAACGTCTGGAACGGCGATTACGAGGCGCTGCGGCGCTTCGCCTCAAACTCCGGGGCCAGCCTGAACACCCCGGTGGATGACTTCAACGGCGACGGCCGCAACGATCTGCTGAGCATCCGCGCCGACGGTGCGCTCTGGTTCTACCCCGGCAACGGCCAGGGCGGCTTCTCGAGCCCAGTCCGGATCGGCACCGGCTGGCGGATCTACTCACGCATCGTCGGCGTCGGGGATTTCAACGGCGACGGCAGGAACGATTTCACCGCCATCAAACCTGACGGCTCCATGTGGTTCTATGCGGGAACAGGGACGGTTGGTGCCGGCAGCCAAGGCTATGCCTCAGCCATCAAGATGGGCACGACCAACTGGAGCGCCTTCAGCCAGGTCGCGGGCGTCAGGGACTTCAACGGTGACGGCAGGAACGACCTCGTCGCGGCCAAGAAGGACGGAACGCTCTGGTTCTTCGCCGGCACACGTACCGTGTCCACGACGCAGAGCGGTCACGCTCCGGCCCTCAAGATCGGCTCGTCAGGCTGGAATGCGTTCACGAGCATCGTCGGCGTCCGGAACTTCGGCGGTAAACCGACCAACGATCTGCTCGCCACGAAAGCCGACGGCAGCCTGTGGTTCTACGACGGAACGGGCACTGTCTCTGCAACAAACCCGGGCTACGCCCCGGCGTCGCGCATCGGCACCTCGGGCTGGAACAACTTCCTGGAGGTACTGGGAGCCGGCGACCTCAACGGTGACGGCAAGGCGGACCTGCTGACCCGCCGTCGTGACAACGCATTGCTCTTCTACGCCGGCACCGGCATGAACGAAGCGGGGTACAAACCGGCCGTCAACATCGGCACCTCCAGCTGGAACAACTTCACCATCGTGGAGTCCGTTCAGGACTTCAACGGGGACAGGCGGCCGGACCTCCTGGCGGTAGCCAAGAACGGTGCCCTCTGGTTCTACGCCTCAACCGGGACCAACGGCTACGCGGCCGGCCGCCAGATCGGGACCGGCTGGCACGCCTACACCAAGCTCGTCGGCACAGGCGATATCAACGGAGACGGCAGAAGCGATCTCCTCGCCGTCAGGGCCGACGGAGGCCTCTGGTTTTATGCCGGCACCGGGGACCTGTCCGCCGGCCGTGAGGGCTACTCCGCCGGCCGGAAGGTGGGCACGGGCTGGAACGTCTACAGCAAGCTCATCGCGACCCGTGACTTCGACAAAGACGGCAAAAACGATCTGGCCGGCATCCGCCCGGACGGCTCGCTCTGGTTCTACCATGGCACCGGCAAGGTGTCCGCCACCGATGAGGGGTACTCCCCCGCCGTCAAGGTCGGATCCGGGTGGTCAAGCTTCCATTCCGTCGCCGGCGTCGAGGATCTTGACGGCGACGGCATCAACGACCTCGCCGGGATACGTCCCGACGGAACCTTCTGGTTCTATGCGGGAACCGGGAAGGTCTCGGGCACCAGCCCCGGCTACCGAGCCGGGCAGAAGATCGGCACCTCCGGTTGGAATGCCTACTCCATCCTGCTCGGGGCGGGCAAGCTCAACGGGGACGGGTACCCGGACCTGGCAGCCGTGAATCGGAACGGCAGCCTGTGGTTCTATGCCGGGGCACCCGGGCGCAACAGCGGCTACCGGCCGGCAACGCAGACGGGCACGCTGCCCTAAAGAGGGCCAGCGCGCCCGGGCGCCAGGTCCCGGGCGCCAGGGCCCGGGCGCCAGGGCCCGGGCACCAGCCGAGGTTCAGGAAGCCGCGGACTCCGCGGCGGGCAGCAGGTCGCGGATCGCTGCTTCCCAGATCTTCACCTGCGACTCCGCCGCCAGCGGTGCCGCGGCACGGTCCGCTGCCCGCTTCCACTCCATGATCTGCCCGCGGTCCAGCGACTGGATGGTCGCAGCCAGCGCGGACGGTGAAAAGTCGGGAGTGACGGTGCCGAACCCGTACTCCTTGACGATTTCCACCATCGAGGGCGAGGGTCCCACAACAACTCCTAGCCGGGCCTGCACCGCCTCGAAGAACTTGTTGGGCAGGGCGTTCTCCATGTTGAAGTTCGTCGGCGGGAGGAACACCAGCGAGACGTCATAGCCGCTCAGGGTCTGCACCAGTTCGGCGTACGGCACGGGTTCGCGGAAATGCACGGCCGGGACGTCAGCCGCCGCCTGCTTCAGTTCGGCGACGTAGTCCGGCTCATTGGGCATCACGATCATGTCCAGTTCAACGCCCGCCGGGGCGCTGCGCATCGCCTCGATCAGGTTTTCCAGTTTCCGGTACCGCTGGCCCGCGGCGCTGTGGATCAGCCGGATGGTCTCCCCGACGGGCCGCGGCGTTCCCGGCGCGAAGGGAGCCGCGTTGGTGACCACCTGCGCCGCAACTCCGAAATCTGCGGTGTACTGCGCCGCAATGCCGGGAGCCACGGTGGTGAGCGAGCGGGCCTGGGGCAGGTAGGTCCGGCAAAGCCACCGCATGAACGGGGCCACGAACAGGCGCCATTTGAGGTCGTCGTCCTTTTCCTTGGGCGCAAACTCGTGGAGGTCGGAATGGACCCCGTACTTCGGCTTCAGGTCAACCGCCACCGGAAGCGTGTTCAGGTCGTTGGCGAGCACGACGTCGACCGACAGTCCCGCGAGCAGCCGCCGCGCCTGCTGGACCGCGGACATTTTTTCGTAGGCGCGCCGGTAGCGGCGCCCGAGCAGTCCGATCCTGTCCGAAGGCCAGCCGACGGCATCCGACGACAACGCAAAATGTTCGTCGACGCCCTCCGGTGCAGCCCCGTAGCCGCACGTGATGAGGTGGTACTTCCCGCTGAAGAGTGCCACCTGCTTGAGCACGCGGGGGTCAGACCGGATCGGTGAGAACGAAATAATGAGAAGTCGGGGCAAGGCTGTCATGCCTCCATCATTCCAGACGGGGAGGCCACCCCTCACGTCCGGCCGCCGCCCACCGGCTCCGGAGCGCGAGTGCCTGCAGTTAGAAAATATTCCGGACGAAGCGGATGCGGGAGGCAAGGACGGCGACGGCGAAGCTCAGGGCCAGCGTCACCGCGTAGCTGGCGAAACCCGCCACCATCGACTTTCCGTCGTAGACCGCGGGCACGTTCAGCCTGATGATCTCGAAGATCAGCAGATGGACGAGGAACACTCCAAAGGAGGCGCCGGACAGGGTCACAAGCAGCCGCCCGGTGACGCGTCCCGGCGTGATCCGGCGGAATAGGGACGTGGCGGACAGAAACACCGCCACGGACAGCATCATCACGGTCAGCGAGACGTAGCTGACCGGCGACACGACGTTCAGCAGCCCCGCCTGTCCCCGGTGTCCGTACTGCCACAGACACAGCGCCGCCAGGCCGGCGGCTGACAGGAGGGCTACGAACAGCGCCCGGCCGTTCAGCCTGACGTCCCGCAGCGCGCGGCCGGCCACAAAGTAGCCGACGTAGGGCAGCCAGTGGATGAAGATGTTCAGGCTGATCGGCCGGGCGAACCCCAGTGACGCGGCGATTCCGGGGACCATATAGACCAGCGCCGTGGCACCCAGCAGGATGGCCGCGAGGGCCTGGGCGCGGCGCGGTCCGCCGTCCTGCAGGAAGGCCGAGATAAGAGGGGCAACAGCGTAGAGCCCGAGAATCAGCCACAGAAAATACAGCTGCGTGAAGACGGAACCGTCAAGGAGCAACTGGACCACCCTGGCCGGGGAGAGGTCTTCGCCGCGCATCAGCCACCGGACGCCGACCAGATAGATCAGATGCCATGCGATCAGGGCGGGCAGCAGCCTTAGCGCGCGTTTGCGGTAGAAGGTCCGTGGTTCCAGGGCCGTCTTCCGGGGCGCCAGCAGGAGGGCGCCGGAGATCATCACGAAGACCGGGACAACCCAGATGAAGGGGATGTCCAGTCCGGCCGCCAGCCACCAGTTGCGGGACTGGGGCTCGGAGTGCCCCAGGACATACCCGAAGAGGTGGATCGCGACGACCCCGCAAATGCTCAGGATTCTCAGGATGTCCAGGGAGTAGTCACGCGGGGCGGCAATGGCCTCCTGTTTGTCCGAACGAGTCCCGAGCTCTGTCATTCAGTTTCCTGGGCTCGTTCCGAGAACACGGTCGAGGACGTCCCCGGCGCATCCTTGAGCCAGGGACGGGGGGTCTCGTCGATGGCGATCCGCCGGGAAAGTTGCGTCAGCGTTGTCTCCATGTGCCGGAAGCGCTGGTAGGTGGTGGCCATAAAGACCATGAAGCTGACGACGAGACCGTAAAGGACCAGATCGGTGCCGCGGCCGATTCCCAGGGAACGGGCGAGCATGGTGAGCAGCTCCGGGAAGAAAATCGACAGGGCGGCCACACACGCGAAAATCACCAGCATGATCCGGCGGATGGCCAGGTGCCGGGCATTGGAACCGCCCCGCATAAGCGCCAGGGAGACGACGATGACGGCAAGGACGAGAACTATTTGGACGATGATTTGCAATTTCTCACCTAAACAGGAGGTCAGCGATGATGTTGACGGAGTTCAGCAAGGACTGGCCTTTTGCCTTTGAGTAATCGGTGTAGATGATCTCAACGGGGTGTTCCACCCAGCGGGGGCTGATCTCGGACACCTGGTGGATCAACTCGGAGGCGTGCGCCATCCTGTTCTGGGTGAGGTGGATCTTGCGGGCCACATCGGGCCCGATGGCGCGCAGCCCGTTGTGCGCATCGGTCAGCGCCATTCCGGTAGCCATGCGGGACTGGACCGCGGCGGTCCGCAGCACCAGCCGCTTCGCCGGGGAAAGTTTTGTGCGGCCGTCGAGGAACCGTGAGCCGAGCACCAGGTCAGCTTCGCCGGTCCGCACGCGGTCGGCCATGGCCTTGGCGTCTTCAACGCGGTGCTGCCCGTCGGCGTCGAACGTTACGATGCAGTCCAGTTCGGGATCCTGCAGCGCGAACTCGAATCCCGTCTGGAGGGCAGCGCCCTGGCCCAGGTTGACCGGGTGTTGGACAACCACGGCGCCGGCCTGCCTGGCCACTTCCTGCGAACCGTCGCTGCTTCCGTCATCGACGCAGACGACGTGCGGGAATTCTTTCCGGAGTCCGTCGATCACCCCGCCAACGACGGAGGCCTCGTTGTACATAGGTATGACTATCCAAGTGCGACTCACCCATCAAGTATTCCACAGACGGCACGTTTGACCCGGGCGGCTCAGCGTTCCGCTATCCGGCGCAGGGCGTGCATCATGGCAATCGGGCCGTGTACCAGTGGGGCGGCCGTTCGGCACCTGAGTTGCCAAACCGCCCGGTTTGCGGCGACGTCGGCGGCCACCACTACATCGGCGGCAAGCAGGGCGGTCTGCAGCCCGGCACTGCGCGCTACGGCCTTGGCAAGCTGACGGGATTCCCAGTTATCCCTGGCCAGCCTCCCCGCGATCCCGAGCGGGCCACCTTTGCGGGACAGGGCACTGAGGACTGACTCGAGACGCCCCGGCCCGGCCGGCACCAGGGGGACCAGTTCCAGTCCGGGGGCGGAGCGCACCACGGCCGGACCGGCGCCGGCAACATAGGCGGCGGTGACGCTCAGCTGACGTTCCGTTGGTTCAACGGACTCCAAAGCACGGCTCCAGAGGTTGTCCAGCGTCGCCTGGGGGTGCGGGCTGCGGCCCACAACGATGCCCAGGCGGAGATTTCCGGTCGGTTTCATAGCTAGGGGTTACTCTTTTCTTCCGCCAGCGGCCTCTGGACCGGGTGGCCCACGAGGTCCCGCAGATCGGAAATGACGGGTGCCAGGATGGCGCTGCGGGCAAACTGCTGGCCGTATTCCCAGGCGGCATCCCACGCGGCGCTGTCCGGATGAGCCAGCGCGTCGGCACATTTCTGCAGGGCTGCGGCGATGCTCCCGGGGGTGAGGTCCTTGGCTGGAAACCACAATGGATAGTCGCGGAGCAGCTCGGTGGCGGCGTTGCCCAGATCGTGGACCGAGACGATCGGCAGCCCGGTCGCCAGATACTCGGCGGTCTTGCCTCCGGTCACGAACTTTCCGGTGGACAGCAACAACAGGAGCGCGTCCACGGAGCCGTAGAAGCGGGCTACGTCGCGCTTCGAAATCGGGCCTTCGTACGTCAAGCCGTTCTGCGACGCGGAACCGAAAGTTTCAAGGATCTCGGCGCCGGCCGCTCCCGAAGCACTGAGCTTCCCGCGGAACACTGCCTCGGCCCTGGCTTCGGGGGCGGGAAACGCCATGCCCCACCCCTGCAGGAACTCGGCCATCGGCATGTTGACGTACTGCAGGGTTCCCAAATACCCGAAGCGCGGGTGCTGGGTCTGCCGGATTCCGGGCGGCGCGTGTCCCGGCTGCGGGTCGAAGCCGTTGGGCACCACCCGCATCGTCGCTGCGGATTCGGGGTACCTGGCGGCGTATTCATCCCTGATCTGGTCGTTGACGAACCATGAACCGGCGGCCTCCGCCAGGAACTGCGCTTCCAGTTTTCCGCGCCGGCTCGCCGTGTTGAAGTCTTCCGCGCCGGTGATGGTGTTGAAGGCCCAGGCATCGCGGTAGTCCATGATGTAGGGCACCCCCTCGAGAGAGTGGGCGACCCCGAACGCAACATAGGGGCTCGCGGACGCCATGACCAGATCGACCGGCTTGTCGGCGTGGACATCCCGCGCCGCTTTGCTGGCGGGGGCCAGCCACGCACCATGGAAATCCTCCGGGAAGTCCTTCCGTCCCCGGCGGCGCATGACTTCCTTCCAGACGTAGGGCGCTTCAATCCTCAGCCGGGAGAACCGGCGAAGGTCGCCGCGGGCAGGTTCCTCCGATCCGCCGTCGTCCACCTGGACGATGCGGATCCGGGGATCCACCGAGTCGGCCAGCTTCTGGTCAACTCCGGAAATTTCGGACCAGATGTTGCTGTCCAGGGTCAGCACCGTGACGTCCCAGCCGTCCTCGGCGAAGGCGTTGGCCACCGCCGTGCAGCGGTACACGGACGAGGCGGTGCTCGGCGGAAATGCGAAGGCGATGTACAGCAGGTGCGGCTTGCTCATACGGACCTGCCCAGCACCTTGGCGTAGCCCGCCTCGAGGGTCGGGATCATGCCCGTGGCTCCGTGATGGACTCGGATATATTCCGGCCCCTGCAGCTTCTGCGACGTCGTCACGGGGTCGGCCAGGGCCTCCCGCGCCGCCTGTCCGACGTCGGAACGGCTCACACTGATCGTGGCAAGATCCGCGCTGTAGCCGTCCACCTGGTCGGCGAAAATCGTCGGAACACCGATCCCCATGGCCTCCAGCTCACTCGTGGCCAGGATGCCGGCCACCTGCCCCACCGCTACATGGGCCTGGGCGAGTTCCTGCAAAAACTGCTGCTTCGGCATCTTGGGAATGAGCCTGACGCCCAGCTCCGCAGCCTCGGCCGCCCTGTCGCCCCAATCCAGGCCGACGATGTCCGCCCCGTTCGGCCCCCCGACGGCGGCGACGACGTCGGCCGCGACCTGCAGCAGCGTGTCCCCTCCCTTGGAGGCATCCCAGCGGGACGGGAAAATGACCCGTGGCCGGGGCGCCGGAGCCCACGCCGGCAGCTCCGCCATGTTGACGGGGATCGGCAGGTATTCCGCGTCGGGCCGGGCACGTTCGGCCTTTTCGCGCAGGTCCGGGGTGGCGTACCAGACGTGGCCTGCGCCGTCGATGTCGGCTTTCATTGCCTGGTGGTGCTGGTCCTGCCAGTAGTTTTCCCTGATATCGGTGCCATGCAGGGTCAACGCGTAGGGCCGGGACAGGGCGCCGCGCGCCCAGACCGCACGCCCGCCCATGTTCACGTGCCACATGCTGGTTCCCGGGTACGCCAGAAGCTGTTCAGCCCGGAACCGGTAGTAGGCTGCCTTGCCCCCGCCCCGCGTCCAGGGTCCTTGGATGAGCCTCCACGGCTGGCCCTGCCTGCGGCCCTCGGCCACGAGCGTTTTCGCGACGTCGGCGCAGTCGAACAGTTGGGTGACTCGGATCTTCTGACTCATGGAGTCCATCATCTCATTTGGCCGCGGGTGGCCCGTCAGGCCCCTCCCGCGGCGGATCCACTGGCGTTTCACCACGGTCGCGTGCCTGACGGGAACGGGGGCCGCGGCAGCACCCCGCGTAGTATGGGATGGATTCTTCCCACCGCCGTCCTGGAGTACTCCTTGAAACACCTGCGCCGCACGATGCGCGAGCTGCTGCCTCTCCTGCCCGCCAACGCCAGGCGGTTCCTACTGCTCTTTGGTGTGCTCTCGGCGGTACTTTCGCTCCTTGATGCGGCAGCCCTGGGCGTTTTTGCGCTTGTCCTGAATCAGATCCTCAAGGGCGGGACGATGACCCTGCCGGTCTTCGGTGACGTAACGCAGGAATTCAGCCTCCTGATCCTGGTCGGATCGGCCCTGGTGATGATCCTGAAATCCGTGCTGAACATCTGGCTCCAGTGGGTTTCCACCCGCAAGTTCGCGGACTATGAGCTGGAGATTGGCTCCATTCTCTTCCAGAGCTACATCCGTGCCCCCTGGACGGAACGGATGAAGCGCTCCACCACGGAGCTCGTCCGGATGATCGACGTCGGCATCGCGAACACCGTCTCGGGTGTCCTTTTCCCTGCGGTGACGCTTCCGGCGCAGGCCCTGACCTTCGTGTCAGTCCTGATCGTCCTGGTGGTCGCATCGTGGCAGACCGCCCTGGTGACGGTCATCTACCTCGGCATCATCGCCGCGTTCCTGTACTTGTGGCTCTCCAAGAAGTCGTATGAGGCGGGACGGGTGAACCGTGATGCTGCGATGCGCATGTCCACGCTCGTGGCCGAAATGCTCGCTGCCCTGAAGGAAATTACCCTCCGCGACAAGGCTCAGGAAGTCGGCAACATCGTCCTGCACAGCCGTGAACGGGCCGCCCGGTCGCGGTCGAATATCCGGTTCATGAGCGCGGTCCCCAAGTTCGTCATCGACATGGCCCTGATCGGCGGCTTCTTGCTGATCGGCGCGGTCGGCTTCATGATCGGCGGCATGGAGGCCGCGATGTCGTCCGTGGCCATCTTTGGCCTCGCGGGCTTCAAACTGGTGCCCGCCCTGACCACCGTCCAGGGACAGCTGACCCTGGTCCAGTCGACCCTGCCCTACACCGAGACAGTGATGCGGGACATCAAGGACGCCGCGGTACTCCGGGAGAACGCCGAGAGGCTCGGCAAGACCCCGATCACCAACGAACCGAAGCTGCTTGAGCTGAAGGATGTTGAGTTCACCTATCCGGGTGCCGAAACCCCGGCCGTCACCAACATCAATCTCAGCCTCCCCATCGGTTCGTCCGTGGGCATCGTGGGACAGTCCGGAGCCGGTAAATCGACCCTGATCGACATCTTCCTCGGTTTGTTGACCCCGTCGAAAGGCAGCATGACGCTCGACGGCGTGCCGCTCGAGGAAGTGCTGGCTGACTGGCGCAAACGGGTGGGCTACGTACCCCAGGACGTGGCGATTTTCGACGGCTCCGTTGCTCAGAATGTGGCTCTGAGCTGGGGTGGCGACATCGACGAGGAACGCGTCCGGACCGCTTTGGAACGCGCCCAGCTCCTTGAGACCATAGATGCCCGCGCCGGCGGAGTCCATGGCCGGGTGGGCGAGCGTGGCCTGGCGTTGTCCGGCGGTCAGCGTCAGCGCCTGGGCATTGCCCGTGCACTGTATATGGACCCTTTGGTGCTGGTGCTCGACGAGGCCACCAGTGCATTGGACACGTCCACGGAAGCCGCGGTTGCGAACGCGATCAGCGAACTGCACGGTGAGATCACGGTCATTTCGGTGGCGCACCGCCTCTCCACCGTCCGGAACAACGACCGGATCTGTTTTATGAAGGACGGCAGCGTGATTACCCAGGGAACTTTCGAGGAAGTCATCCGCGCCAATCCCGACTTCGCCCAGCAGGCCGCCCTCGCGGGTCTCCACGACCCGGCCGTGGCCTCCCCGGCCGCCGGGGAAGCGGCACGCCCGGAGGCACGCGCGCTGTAAGCGTCCGTGGCGTGAGCGCCGTTCCATCCGCTGCGCGGATTCCTCAGCGGCTCGCGATGCCCCGGTAGAGATCCTCCAGGCGGTCCACATAGGCTGCCGCGTCGTAGCGGGGCAGCGCCCACGCTGACCCGCCCAGCGTGCTCGCGCAAGCCCGGGGGTCGTTAAGCGCTTCGAGGACCTGCGCGACGACGTCGTCCTCTGTTCCCTCCAGGACCGGAGGCGTCGAGCCGTCGTCCGGCCGGGGAAGGCGTGTCCCCACTGCGGCGAGCGGGAGCCCCATACAAAGGGCCTCGAACTCGCTGGTGGCGAAGTTGTTGGTGGCCTGGCCGACCGCGACATGCGCAGCGGACATCACGCGGTGGTATTCCTCCTGCGACATGCGGTCCAGCAGCGTCACCCCGGCCTCGGCCGCCCGCCCGGCACCCGGTCCCCAGTTGAGTCCGAGGATTCTCACATCCGGGCCTGCGGCCCGCCGGAGCTGGCGGGCGAGGCTCAACTGCCGCTCCATCCCTTTGTCCTCGTCCCAGCGCGAGACGAACAGGATGTTCGGGCGCGCGTCCGGCTGCCAGGCGGGAAGGCTGGCCGCGTCGACCAGCGCAGGCAGGAACTCGGCATCCGGCCGTGCGGCCACGGCGTTGTCGGCGGTGTCATTGTTCGCATAAAAAACGTGGGCGGCGCCGTCGATGGCGCGCTGGATCTCATCGTGGAAGTGGGGATCGGCCCACTGTTTGCGGATGTCGGTACCGTGCAGCGTGAGGGCGTAGGGGCGCTTCGGCATCCCCCGTTCACGGAGCAACCGCGCGCTGGTGGCGTAGTGGACGTGGACAACATCCGTCGTCCACAGCTTTGCCGCCCTCCGGGCGACGTAGGGTACAAAGCGTGCCCGGGCCACGACCGGGTTGGCGGGCGCGGCCGCCATGGGGCGCACCTGCTCCGGAGGCATGTAGTCCCATTTTTTGCCGGCCCGGCCGGCCGCCCGGACCATGTTCCGGGCCACAAAAGCGCAATCGTTAAATTGCAGTACCCGGGGGTCGGGTGTCTCCCCAGCCTCCGTGCTTCGGACAGCGGGGGACGTTTCCCGGGCGGCGTGGACGGAATCCCGAGTTTCGTTTTGCACCCAGTAAGGTTATCGCGGGACTCCCCAAATACCCTCGCTCAGGAGTAAGTAGTCCATGACCCAAAGCATCGAAGTCGTCATCCCGGTCCATGACCCGGAGCGGCCGGTAGCGCGCGGAATAGCGTCCGTCCTTGACCAGCGCGCTGCGCTGGCCGCCCGCGGTGTCGATCTGCACGTGACGGTGGTGCTGCACAACCTTGCCGCGGACAGCCTGTCCGGCCCCGGGTTTCAACCCGGCGTCGACGGAGTCACGTACCTCAAGCATTCCGACGGCGTGGCGTCACCGGCCGGCCCCCGGAACTACGCCCTTGGCCGCAGCGGCGCAACCTACCTCAGCTTCCTGGACTCGGATGACTACCTGGAACCCGGTTCACTGCTGGCATGGTGGGAGGTGGCCGAGGCGCATACTGCCGCGGCCGTGATTGCACCGCTGCGGACTCCTGCGGGGAACATTCTCCCGTCGCCGCGAATTCGGCCGTCGAAGCCCGGGGTCCTCCACCCCCTCCGCGACGGGCTGGCCTACCGCAGTGTGCCCTATGGCCTGTTGCGCCGCGAGAGCCTGCTCGCCTTGGGCTTCAGCTACACCGAAGGCGTCCCCACCGGCGAAGACATTGAACCAACCCTGCGGCTGTGGTTCCGTTCCGGTGCCATCTGCTACCCGTACGGCGCACCGGCCTACCGGCAGACCGATGACTCCGGGCCGGCCCGCGTGACGAGTTCCATCCGGCCGCTGCGGCAGGAGTTCGCGTGGCTGGAACACCTGCTTGGGGCGGACTGGCTGCAGCAGGCGTCGACGGCGGAACGGCGCGCCATCGCCCACAAGATCCTGAGGGTGCACGGCATCGGCGCCTTGCTCCGGCGCGCGGACGCACCTGACTCCCCCGGCCGTGCCCCATTGTGGGATCCCGAGGAAAGCCTGTACTGGCGCGGACTGGCAGCAAGGGTCCTGTCCCTGGCCGGCGGTTCCATTCCCGGCATCAGCCGGCGCGACGCCACCCTTATCCAGGCGGCCGGCGCGGCCAGGGACCTTCGGCACCTGCAGGTCCTGGCGGCGGAATACCGGGCCTCCGGCAGGAGCGGGGAGCTGCTCACCCCACGGATGCAGGACTCGCTGTCAGGCGATTCGATCATTCGCCACTACGTCAACGAGAGACTGCGGGCCGCGACCGGCGTTTTCAGGGCACCGCCCGCCGCGCCCTGATGACGGCACCCCCGCCGCGGTGCCGCCCGCTGCCGGAGGCACAGGGCTCAAGGGGCACAGGGCTCAGGGGCACCGGCCCGGCTTGCTAGACTCGAGTCGGTAAATCGGACGGGCAGGAGCATTAATGAACTGGTGGCAGGCGTTTCCCGCTATCGCCGTGGCCGCACTCTTGCTCTTCCTCCCCGGGCTCATCCTTGCGCGGGCACTCGGCACCAAGGGCTTCGCCTCCGCGGCGATGGCACCCCTGGCGTCCTGCGGGCTCATCGGGCTTGCGGGCGTGGTGGGGGGCCTGCTCCGGCTGGACTGGGGGATCCTCAGCTACGTACTGGTCACAGCCGTGTGCACCGGCCTGGCATTGCTGCTTCGGCGGTTCTTCAGGGGCCGGGTTGCCGCAGTCGCACCGGCCTCGGCGGCGCCTGTCGCCCAGTGGGCGGCAATCCTGGGCGGCATGGCCGCGGGCTCCTACCTGATTGTCAGCCGGCTGTGGCCGGCCATCGGCAAGCCGGGAAACTTCGCCCAGGTGTATGACAACGTTTTTCACCTCAACGCGGTCCGGTACATCCTCGAAACCGGGAACGCGTCGTCGCTGACGTTGGGCCGTATGCTCAACCCGGATGCCGGGATCGCCATCTACCCTTCCGTGTGGCATTCCCTGGCTGCCCTGGTTTCCCAATTGACCAGCAACGACGTCATCGTCAGCCAGAACGCCGTGATCGTGGCTGTCAGCGTGATCTTGTGGCCCTTCGCTTGCATCATGCTGGTCCGGGGCATTGTCGGCCCCCGCGTCCTGCCGCTTGTTTTTGCCGGCGCCTTGAGCGGCGGTTTTTGGATGTTCCCGCTGCAATTGCTCCAGTGGGGCCCGCTGTATCCCAACACGCTTGCCTACAGCCTGCTGCCCTTGGCGCTGCTGGTCCTCGTGGGGCTGTTCAACGCGGGGCGCGAACGATTTATGGACAACGTCAGCCTGTGGTCCTTCCTGCTCATTGCCGTTGCGGCGTTGTTCCTGTCGCAGCCCAACGGCGTCACGGCGCTGCTGGCATTCTCCGTCCCGCTCATTGCCGCCGCGTGGTTCAACCAGCTCCGCGCCCGCATCCGGGCGAAAGCGGGCGCCCGGGCAATCGCCTTCGTGGTGCTCTGGGGGTTCGCCGCGGCTGCAGCCTTCCTCGTCGTCTGGCAGTCCTTGCTCCTCAGCTTCGACAACTGGAAGCCCAGCCGGACGCTGGCCCAGGCGGTGGAAGACGTGGCAACAGGCACGCTCCTTGGCGGCAGCGCCACAACGGTCGCCTCCGTGGCGGCCCTCCTGGGCATCATCACGATCATCCTGCGGCGGCGTGGCGGCTGGATGATTGCCTGCGCGCTGATCGCCGCCGCCCTCTACATCGTCGCGGTCTTTATGTATCAGGGCCGCTTCCGGCACTTCACCACCGGCAGCTGGTACCAGGACCCCTACCGGCTCGCGGCCTTGGTGCCCCTGTTTACGATTGTCCTCGCCAGCGTCGGCGCTGACGGTCTGGTGTCCGCGGTCCGGGGCTGGCTTGGGCGCATGGCCGAGCGGCGGCCGGCCGGCCGGCGTCTTGGCCTGCCACAGTTCCGGGGATCCGGAAGCCTGTACGCCGTAGCAGCGGCGGCCATCCTTGCCCTTGCCTTTCACACCTTGGTGGGACGCGTCCATGATCCCGGGCTGACCGCCGTATCCACCAAAATCACCGAAACATACTCATACGTCCCGGGCTGGGCAGTTTCCAACGACGAATTCGCCCTCATGTCCCGGCTTGGCTCGACTGTTCCGGAAGATGCCGTCATCGGCGTCAATCCGTTTAATGGCGGGGCGCTGGCCTACGCCATCTCCGGCCGCCACGTCACCCAGTACCATCTTGCGCCCGCTCCCGACGCCGAACTGCGCAAGATCGCGAAGGACATCACCACGGCGCAGGCCGGATCTGAAACCTGCCAGCTCGCAGGGAAAGACCAGGTCCGCTACATCCTCGACTTCGGCCGCTTCTACATGCTCAACTTCCCGGAGGCCGGGTCCTACCCCGCGTTCGTCGACGTCGCCACTGCCGAGGGTGCCAAGGTGGAACTCGTGGACCAGCAGGGCGCGGCCAAACTCTACCGGGTCACCGCGTGCTGACCGGGCCTGGCCTGCCAGGCCCGGTGGGCAGGATCACAGCTGCCCTGGCCGGACGCGGCTTTCGCCTAAGCTAGAACCATGCGTATTCTCAGCGTCGTCGGCGCAAGACCACAGTTCGTAAAGCTCGCACCGATCGCATCAGCCATTTCCGGCCGGGCAGAACACCTCATCGCCCACACAGGCCAGCATTATGACGAGCTCATGAGTGACGTCTTTTTCCGGGACCTGGGTATCCCCGCCCCCGACTTTAACCTCGGGGTGGGATCCGGCAAACACGGGGCACAGACGGGCGCGATGCTCGGAGGCCTTGAGGAAATCCTGGAAGAGGCCAAGCCGGACTGTGTCCTGGTCTACGGCGACACCAACTCCACACTGGCGGCGGCCATCGCGGCGGTCAAGATGCACATCCCGCTGGCCCACCTCGAAGCGGGGCTGCGTTCCTTCAACCGGCGCATGCCGGAAGAGCACAACCGCGTCCTGACGGACCACGCGGCGGACCTGCTGTTGGCGCCCACCCAGGTTGCAGTGGACCACCTGGCCAATGAGGGCCTGGCCGGCAAGACGGTACTCGTCGGCGACGTCATGACCGATGTCCTGTTCCAGGTCCGGTCGTTGCTGGAGCAGCGCAATGAGCCCCTCCCCCTGGATATGGAGCCGGGCGGCTACTACGTCAGCACCATCCACCGCCCCGACAACACGGACTCACCGGCCCGCCTCAAGGCCATCCTCGACTCCTTGGCATCCCTGGACCGGCCGGTGCTCCTGCTGGCCCACCCGCGCCTGGTCAGTCTGGCGGAACGTCACGGACTGACACTCGAGCAGGGCAGCATCCGGGCCTGCCCGCCGCTGGCCTATCCGCAACTGGTCAACGCCGTGCGGAACAGCGAAGGCGTCGTCACGGACTCCGGCGGGCTGCAGAAGGAAGCATTCCTGCTGCGCGTGCCCTGCACCACCATCCGTCCTGAAACGGAGTGGGTGGAGACCCTCGAATCGCGCTGGAATGTCCTGGTCAGCGAAGACCTGTCCATCCTTGCCGACACCGTAAAGCGGCCCGCACCTGAGCCCACGGACGCTGCCCCCTACGGCGACGGCCACGCCGCAGAGAAGATCGTGGACGCGCTGCTGGACTTCAACGCACAGTCGGCCAGGTAGCAGGATCCGGCATTGCCGGTGAGGGGCGGTAGCTGACGGCAGGACGTCAGCTACCGCCCCTGCTGCTTTCCGGTGCCCGGGAAGGGCGCCTAAGGCTGGGGAACCGCTAGAGCAGCGCGGACGCCGCCATGAACCGTACCGGGGCCTCGGGATCGAACTGGGCCGTCGGGCTGGACGCAATCATGGTCCGCGGACGTCCGAACCTGCGGCGCGCTGCGGCTGCCGCCAGCATCTCAGCCAAGGGACCCGGGGTAAGGATGCTGCGAAGCAGCCGGGCGTCCGCCAGGGAGAGGGGCCGGTCCGCCCCCGGGGCCGCGGCCAGGAGAGTCCGGGTCATGTGTGCGAATTCCGCGCGGTCAGGGTCCGTCCAGCCGCCGTGTTCGCTACGCGGGAGAACCACGCCGAAGACATGGACCCGGAGCAGTTTGGTGACCAGCGCCCGACGGTGCGCCAGGGGAAGAGCGACGAACCAGGGATCGGCCACGAGCTCCAGGGCAAAGGCAAACAATTCACCGATGTCCCGCCGCTGTCCCGTGACCCGGTCCCGCGCGTCGTCGCCCACAACGTACTTGCCGGCCCCGCGGGCATAGTCGATCCGGCCGCCGCCGAACCAGAGCTTGGCGGAGAATATCTGGTCCTCCCCCGTGCGCAGATCCGCGCTGAATTCCAGGCCCAGACGCTGGATCTCGCTGCGCCTCAGCAAGCCAAGCGGCGCTGTGCGGTAGCTCAGGCGGTCCTTGACCGGGTCCAGTTTGAACTGCCGGCGGACCCGGACCGGCGGGGTCCTTACCGGCGCTCCGCCGGCATGGCGCTGGGGCGCGACGACCATGGCGGAGGAATGGGTGCGGGCGAGCTCCAGCCACTGGCGCAGGGCGCCGGGTTCCAGTGAATCGTCGCTGCCAAGAATGCACACAAATTCAGCGTCCGCCTGCTCAAGCCCGTAGTTGAACGGCCCGGCCGGGCTGGGTATCCCGTCGCGGAGCTCCAGGAACCTGGTGGCTGAGGCCAGTTCGGGCGGGACGTTGCTCGAAATCTCGTCCCGGGAGATGTTGTGGCACACCACGGTGGCCCGGACGCCGTCGGGGCCGTTCAGCTCGAGGCCGGCAGCGGCCACCGACGCGAGCGCCCTCGCCACCGGCCGGGTGCTGCTGTGCACCGCGATGACGACGTCCACCGCCGGGACTGCTGCACCGGTTACATCCTTATCCATGCCTGCTCCCGGTGGCTCCGCTGCCGGCGAGCACCCTGCCGTAGACGTCCTCGAACAGCATGCCAACCGTGCTCCGGCTGAACCTGGCCCGGATGGGCGCGGCAATGGCCGAGGGGTCGGCACCGGCGAAGTTCAACCGGGCCGCCTGGATCGCGGCGGCCAGGGACTCCGGGGACGCATCATCCACCAGGACGCCGTTCGCCGGGGTCACGTAGTCCGTGAAGCCGCCCACACGCGGGACGACGACGGGCCGCCCGGCCGAGAGCGCCTCCGCCGCGGACGTGAAAAAGTTCTCATGGGCCGTCGGGAGGAAGAACAGATGGGCCTGCTCGAAATACGCGAACACCTCGGCCGGCGGGACCGTGCCGACCAGCGTGACGTTCTCCCCCAGCTGCAACTCGGAGATCAGTTCTTCGGCTTCCCCGCGGAGGGGTCCGTCCCCCACCCAGTTGAGGTGCACATCGTGGCCCGCTTCCTTAAGCGCTGCGATGGTCCTGATGGCCAGAAGCGGCCTCTTCCCCGGAACCAGCCCGCCGACAGCCACCAGGCGCAGCCGGTCACCGGAAGGCAGCGGCTTCACCGGCCGCTCGTTGGCAACAACGCACGGAACCAGCACCGCCGCGTCCGGCCGCGCGAACGCCTGTAGCTTGCCGACGAGTTCCGCCGTCACTCCTGTCACGGCGTGCGGAAGACGCAGCACCCAGCGCAGCCAGGCGAAACGCGGCCACATCCCGGCGACGTTCCGCGGGTTTGTGACGCCGCTCCAGTGCTCGGAGTGGACCCACGGCTTGCGTGTCAGGGCCGCCGGGAGTGCCGCCACGAGTGCCGAGGAGAAGGCCATGGTGTGCAGCACGTCCGACGTCGAGCTTTCCCTCATCAGCGTTCGGAGCACGGACACTGCCGTCCACGGCCGGCGGGGGTTGAGGGACACCCTCTGCACGGGGAGTCCGGCGTAGGCCTCCTCGGACGCGGGCAGCCTGCTGCCCAGCCGCACATGCACCACGCTGACATCGTGCCGCAGCTGGACTGCCTTCGCATGCTCCAGATTGAACGGGGCCTGGGCCGGCGCCTCGTGGCTGGGGAACCAGGTGGTGACCACAAGGATTTTCATGGCTGGGTCCTCGCCAGCGACGCGACGATCGCGGCCGCGGCCTGGCCGGCGGCGGCGAGTGAGGCGTTCTCCCCCACCCACTGCGAGCGGTGTCCGTGACCGGTGTCTTCCTTGTCCAGCGCGGCGATCATGGCGGCCGCCACGTCATCCGGGTTATGGTCCACAGCGTCGCCGAGGCCGTTGTTGGCCACCACCGCGGCTCCCTCGCCGGGCCCGGCAAAGATGACCCGGGCGCCGCACCCTGCGGCCGCGTAAATTTTCGTCGGCTTGGCGAAGTCGTAGCCCTGACCGGGTTTGATGCTGACCAGCGCCGCCACGGCCCCGCGAAGCCAGGCTGCGGCCTCCCGGGGCGGCACAACGCCGCCGAAGACCACGCTGCCGGGAGCAACCTCGTCCGCCAGCGCCCGGAGGGCCGGTTCGTCGGTGCCCTGCCCGAAGAAGCGGATCTCCGCCGTCGGATATTTGCGCTGCACCAGCGGCAACGCCTGGATGAAGACGTCGGCTCCCTGCCATTCGGAAATCGTTCCGGTGTAGGCGAAGTAGGGCCGGTCGCTGTGAGCGGCATCGCCGTGGGGATTGAAGACTGACGTGTCAACGCCGTTGGCGACCACCCGCACCCGCTCCGCCGGCGCATCGAACTTTGCCACCTGCTCGGCCACCGCCTCAGAAATGGCGATGACGCAGGCGGCGCGCCGCAGGACGAATCCCTCGACGCTGCGCATCAGGCGTACGACGAAGCCCGGCACGTCCGTCGCGGACAGCGCCTCACTCCAGACGTCCGCGGCGTAGTAGACGAACGGCCGGCGGCGCAGCCAGGAGCTCAGGGCCACCACCAGTCCGGTGGTGGGCGGCGGTTCGGACACAACCACATCGGCCCGCTGCAGCAACAGGCGGAAGAAGGCCGGCACGTCGAAGCTCAGGTATTGGACGTAGCCGCGGACGTTGCCGCCGCCGTCGCGCAGCACGGGCCAGCGGCTGATCCTGAAGGGAACGGTGCCGGCCGTGGCGCCGCCAGGGGCACGAGTGGTGACCACCAAAACGTCCGCCCCCGCAGCCACCAACCCGTCGACCAGCGCCTGGAGACGGAAGGCCGCGGCCCCCACTTCAGGCGTAAAGAGCCGGGTGGCCACCACCACCCTCAAACGGGGGGCTGTCACGAGGCGGCGACTTTGACCATCCGCCCGCTGCGCGCGGACTCCAGCACGGCTTCGGCAACGCGCAGCGTGTCCAGGCCCTCGCGCATGGTGACGACGTCGGTGCGCAGCCCGAGGACCGCGTCGCGGAACGCCTCGTGCTCGGTGCGCAGCGGTTCCGGTTTCGCGATGGCAAGACGGGTCATGTTGCCCTCGGAAACACCACGGAAAGCCGCCATGGACTCCCACTCGGTGGCCACGGTGCCGTTCTCGAAGAACGTCAGGTCCGCTGTGACCGTGTCGGCCACAAAGGCACCCTTTTCGCCGGTGACGATGGTCAGGCGCTCTTTCATGGGGGAAAGCCAGTTCACCAGGTGGTTGGTGATGACGCCGCTTTCCAGCTGCCCGGTCGCTGCGACCATGTCCTCGTGCGGACGGCCGCTGCGCGTGGTGACCTGGGCGAAGATTGAATCGAAGCGGCTCTGGGCGAGCCAGGCAGTCAGGTCGATATCGTGCGTGCCCAGGTCCTTGACCACACCGACGTCGGCGATGCGTGACGGGAACGGGCCCTGGCGCCGGGTGGCGATCTGGTACACGTCGCCGAGTTCGCCCGCCTCAATCCGCTTCCGCAGGGACTGCAGCGCAGGATTGAAACGCTCGATGTGGCCTACGGCCCCCACGAGGTTTTTGGCCTCGAACGCCTCCACGAGGCGCTGCCCGGCCTCCGTGCTGGCGGCGATGGGCTTCTCCACGAGGGTGTGGACGCCGGCGTCGGCCAGGGCCAGTCCGACCTCCTCATGCATACCCGTGGGGACGGCGGCGACCGCCATGTCCAGGCCCTCGGCAATAAGTTCTTCCACCGAGGACAGCACGGTCAGTCCGCCGGCTACGCCGTGCGGATCGCCGTACGCGTCCGCTACGGCCACCAGGTCGACGCCGGGAAGCTCGCGGAGGACGCGGGCGTGGTGCCGCCCCATCATCCCCAGCCCGATCAGGCCTACGCGCAGGTTCGCCATGTCAGGCACCGGCCTTGGAGACGGCGTTGACAGCGGCGACGATACGCTCGAGATCGTCCTGGCTCAGGGACGGGTGGACCGGCAGGGACAGCACTTCCTTGGCCGCCGTTTCCGTGTTGGGCAGGTCTTCGGTCCGGTTGAAGGACGGAAGGCGGTGGTTCGGGACCGGGTAGTACACGCCGGTGCCGATGTTGTATTCCTCGCGCAGTGCCTTGGCCAGTCCGTCCCGGTCCTCGGGCACACGGATGGTGTACTGGTGGTAGACGTGGCCTGCCCCTGCCTTGACCAGCGGCGTTCCGACGTTCTCCAGGTTGGCGTCGAGGAACGCGGCGTTCTGCTGGCGCTGCGCGGTCCAGCCCAGCACCTTGGTGAGCTGGACGCGGCCGATGGCGGCGTGCAGGTCCGTCATACGCGCGTTGAACCCGACGATTTCGTTCTGGTACTGCTTCTCCATGCCCTGGTTGCGCAGCAGCCGGAGCCGGTGCTCGACGGCGGCGTCCGACGTCGTGACCATGCCGCCCTCACCGGAGGTCATGTTCTTCGTCGGGTACAGGCTGAACATGGCGAAGGTGCCGAAGCTGCCGACCTTCTGGCCATTGAAGCTGGCTCCGTGTGCCTGGGCTGCGTCCTCGTAGAGGTCGATGCCGCGCTCCGCGGCAAGCCGGCCGAGGCCTTCGACGTCGAACGGGTGCCCGTAAAGGTGCACCGGCATGATGCCCTTGGTCTTCTCGGTGATGAGCGACGCGACGTGGTCCGTGTCCAGGGTGTAGTGGTCCAGTTCGATGTCGGCGAAGACGGGAGTGGCTCCGGTCAGCGCGACGGAGTTGCCGGTGGCGGCGAACGTGAACGACGGCACGATGACCTCGTCGCCGGGGCCCACACCGGCGGCCAGGAGGCCGAGGTGCAGTCCGGAGGTGCCGGAGTTCACGGCAACGGCGGCGCGGCCATCAACAAGCACCGAGGAGAACTCAGTTTCAAAGTCCGCCACCTGCTTGCCCTGGGCCAGCATTCCGGACGCGAGGACGGCATCGACAGCCGCCCGCTCTTCATCGCCGATGATCGGCTTGGCTGCGGGGATAAAGTCCAGGCTCATGCGTTGTCCTCTGCCTCTTTCAGGAATTCTTCTTGCTCAACATATTTGGCGCCTGTCTCGGGGCAGACCCAGAACCCGTCTTCCTCGCGCAGGGGGAAGCCGGCCTTGCCGACCCACCCGAGCCGCTTGGCGGGCACTCCGGCCATCAGGGCGAAGGCCGGTACATCCTTGGTGACGACGGCGCCTGCGGCGATGGTCGCCCAGCGTCCGATCGTCACGGGCGCCACGCAGACGGCCCGCGCGCCGATGGACGCCCCGTCCTCGATGGTGACGCCCACCGGGGTCCAGTCGTGGGCGCTCTTCAGGGATCCGTCAGGGCTGATGGACCGGGGGTAGGTGTCGTTCGTCAGGACCACCGCGGGTCCAATGAAGACGCCCTTTCCGAGCCGGGCCGGTTCGTAGACCAGCGCGTAGTTCTGGATCTTGGTGTTGTCGCCAATCTGGACACCGGTGCCGACGTAGGCACCGCGGCCGACGATGCAGTTTTCTCCCAGCGTGGCGTCCTCGCGCACCTGGGCCAGATGCCAGATCTTGGTGCCGGCGCCCAGCACGGCCCTGTCCGAAACATCAGCGCTCGGGGCAATGTTATTCATCGTGGATCTCCTGTCAAAGGGAAAAGTGTTCGGCGCGCGGACTCAGGTCAGGCCTTGCCGATGACGCGGTACTCGACGCCGTCCCAGGCCTCGGGGCGGCTCACCCGGCGGCCATCGATGAAGACCCGGACACCCGGGAGGTCCTGCGGGCCCAACTTGCGGTACTCGGCGTGGTCCGCCTGGACCACGGCCGCGTCGGCCGGTTCGCCCAGGTGGTAGGGCTGGAAGCCCAGCTTCTGGAGTTCCTCGTCGGTGTACAGCGGGTCATGGACCAGCGCGGTTGCCCCGCGCTGCTCGAGTGCCCGGACGGCGTCGAAGACGCCGGAGAACGCCGTCTCCTTGACGCCGCCGCGGTATGCAGCGCCAAGTACCACCACTCGGGCGCCGGCGAGGTCGCCGTAGGCCCCCTCGAGCAGTCCGATGGTGTAGGCCGGCATGTCTGCGTTGGCTTCGCGGGCCGCGCGCACTACCGTGGCCGCCGGATCGTTCCAGAGGTAGAGCCGCGGGTAGACGGGGATGCAGTGACCGCCGACGGCGATGCCCGGGGTGTGGATGTGGCTGTACGGCTGGGAGTTGGCGGCCTCGATGACCTGGTAGATGTCGATGCCGGCAGTCGAGGCATACCGGGCGAACTGGTTGGCGAGGCCAATGTTCACATCGCGGTAGGTGGTTTCGGCCAGCTTCGCCATCTCGGACGCCTCGGCGGAGCCAAGGTCCCACACGCCGTTCGGGCGGGCCAGGTCCGTCCGCTCGTCGAAGTCCAGCACGGCCTGGTAGAACTCCACGGCTTTGGCTGCCCCGGCGTCGGACAGTCCGCCCACCAGCTTGGGGTACTTGCGCAGGTCTTCGAAAACCCGGCCCGTGAGGACGCGTTCGGGAGAGAACACCAGGTGGAAGTCGCGGCCTTCGACCAGGCCGGAGGCGGCTTCCAGGGCCGGCTTCCAGCGGCTCCGGGTAGTTCCGACGGGCAGTGTGGTTTCGTAGGAGACCAGGGTCCCGGGCGTCAGGTGCTTTGCCAGTTCCGCGGTGGCAGCGTCCATCCAGCCGAAGTCGGGGTTCGCTTCGGCATCGACGAACAGCGGCACAACGAGGACCACGACGTCCGCTTCGGGGACCGCATCCGCGTAGTCGGTGGTGGCCCTGAGCTTGCCTGCCGGCACCAGTTCGGAGAGTTTTTCCTGCAGGTGGGCTTCGCCGGGAAACGGCTCGGTGCCGGCGTTGATGAGGTCCACAACCTGCCGGTTGACGTCGACGCCGACGACCTCATGGCCCTTGGACGCAAACTGGACGGCCAGGGGCAGGCCGATCTTACCCAACGCAATTACAGCAATCTTCACGATACTCGTGCCTTTTCTCTCATACCTGATGGCGGGGCCAGGGGACCTGTCTCCACACTAGCTGCTGCTTCGCCGCGACGGCGCAGCAGCAGGGTCTGCCGATTAGCTGCGGAGCCGGCTAACGGCCTCGCTGATCGGTCCGTCGAACAAAACATTTCCGTGCTGCAGCAGGACACCGCGGGCGCAGATCCGGGAGACGAGGTCCAGGTCGTGGCTGACGACGACGAGGGTCTTGCCCCGTTCTGCCAGCTCCTGGATCTTGTCAATGCACTTGCGCTGGAACGGCTCGTCGCCCACTGCGAGGATTTCATCGATCAGGAAGACCTCGGGATCGGTGTGGACGGCCACGGAGAAGGCCAGCCGCAGGTACATTCCCGAAGAGTAGAACCTGACTTCGGTGTCAATGAACTCGCCGATCTCCGCGAACTCGACGATCGCGTCGAAACGGTCATTGACCTCCTGCTCGGTCATCCCCAGGATGGCACCGTTCAGGTAGACGTTGTCACGGCCGGAGAGGTCGTGGTGGAAGCCTGCGCCGACTTCGATGAGGCCGGCGACCCGTCCGCGGGTCCGTACGGTGCCGGAATCGGGGAGCATCACGCCCGAGATGTGCTTCAGAAGCGTGGATTTGCCCGACCCGTTGAAGCCGAGCAGGGCTACGGTCTCTCCCGCTTTGACGTCCAACGAGACGTCTTTGAGGGCATGGAATTTCTTGGAGAGATCACCCCTCCTGCCCTTGGCCAGCCATACCACGGTCTCCTTGATGGAACGGGTGTGGCGGAGGACAAACTGCTTGCTGATGCCGGACACTTCGATTGCGTTGGCCACTCAGAGCTCCTGTGCGAAGCGGCCTTCAAGCCGCCGGAAAGTGATTTGCCCCAGGACCAGGACAAGAACCGAGATGACCAGGCCGACCGGAAGCCAGAGGCTGAAAAGGTCGGGCGGCATGGGTGAGGACCCGTTCGTCGTCGGGAACCAGAACGCGTAGTGGAAGAGCTCGACGCCCACGGTGATCGGGTTGGCCTGGTAAACCGCGAAGGCGACGTCACCCAGCTGCCGCTGAACCATGGTCCAGGCATACAACACAGGTGAGGCCCACGTGGCGATCATCAGGAGCATGTCCACGATGTTCTCCGAGTCGCGGTAGTACACGTTGGCGGCACCGAAGAGCAGTCCCAGGCCGGTGGCCAGGAGCGCCACGATGGTGAACCCGGCAATCGCCGCCAGCAGTTCAAACGGTCCCGGCTGCCAGCCCGTAAAGACGCAGGCGATCACCAGAACGACGATCTGCGGGAAGAAGTGCACCGCAGAGACCCACACCGACGCGATCGGGAAGAGCTCCCGCGGGAGGTAGATCTTCTTGATCAGGTTCCCGTTGTGCACGATAGACCTTGCCGCATTTCCCAGCGCCTCGGTAAAGAAGTTGATCAGGACAATGCCGGAAAACAGGTAGACCGCGTAGTTGCTCAGCCCGTCCGGATTCCTGGGGCTCTTCTCGAGTCCCAGGAAGACGCCCAGGGCGATGTAGAAGACGATGAACTGGACGCCGGGCTTGACGTAGGACCACAGCAGTCCCAAAACTGAACCCCTGTAGCGGACCTTGAGTTCCTTGCGGACCAGCAGCTTCAGCAGAAATCTTGAGCGGGCCACGTCGGCAAGGCCCCTGCCCAACCCCGGTTGTACCAGTTCCTGGGTGTTGGAACTCATCTACCGTCCCTGTCCCCGCTGTTGGCGTCGAACGTCTTCTTCCAGGCATCCATGGAGGTGATCTCGGCGAGGGCGCCGCGGTACTGCTGCTTCAGGGCGGGCCACTTGCGCACCACCTCACCGTAGACCTTCAGGCCTTCGGCCATGAGTTTGCGGACCTGGCGGGGATCCCGCTTGTACCAGGACGCAGCGGTCCCCTCGGCATTGGATACCAAGGCACTGTCGAACTGCGACACCCGCCACCACTTGTTGTCCTGATGCGCCACGAGGGTCTCAGGATGAGACTTGCTGGACTCCGAGACCGGGACACCCACTTGCCGGGCCACAGTCTTCGCCACCCACGGCAGAAGCATCAGATAGGACGGCACGGAGACACCCTTACCGCGGCGGGGAACCTTCGTTGATCTCACCGACGGGAAGTCGTCAAAGCTCGGCTTGAACTGCGCTTCGGAAAACTGCTGGGCCATGGCCCGGATTTCCGGCAGTTTGGTCGGCAGCATGTCATGCAGGCCGGCCGGTCCGCGGAGCAGGTCCTTCATGGCCTCGATCCGGCCCTGGACGGTGTAGTACTGCATGGAAATGTTGTGCTTGAGGTCCAGCTTGATCGAGTTTTCCAGGAGGCCGCCGCCGAATTCGTACGGGCTGTGCAGCAGCGCGTAAATGAACCGGTTCCGGGTGTGGAAGTATGACTGCCACCCCACGAGGTCGTCCTTGTCGATCCAGGAAACGTGCCAGACGGCCGAGCCGGGCAGGGAGACCGTGTTGAAGCCGGCGGCCTTCGCACGGACGCCGTATTCGGTGTCGTCCCATTTGATGAAGACGGGCAGCGACAGACCGATCTCGCGGATGACTTCGGTGGGGATCATGCACATCCACCAGCCGTTGTAGTCCACGTCCACGCGCCGGTGCATCCACGGAGTGTCCCGCAGGTTCCGCTGCGCGAAGTTGTGCCGCATCTCCTGGTCGGAGTTCGGTTCGGCGGGGCCGATGATGTACGGGTTGACCACCTCGCCGAGGGTGTGGAGGACATTCCGGTCGTGAAGGTCGAACATGTGGCCGCCCACCAGTGTGGGCTTCTTGCAGTAATCCGCAAAGATGCCCAGCCGGGTGATGCTTTCGGGTTCGATAACGACGTCGTCGTCCAGCAGCAGGACGTAGTCGCTGTTGTTTTCCACTGCCTCGTACATGCCGCGGGCGAAGCCGCCCGATCCGCCGAGGTTGTTCTGGTTGATGATGCGGAGCTTGCCGCCGAGTGCCTTCTCGACCTCGGCGAAACCGTCGGCTTCCGCTACTTTCTCAGTGCCCTGGTCGACGACGATGACCTCTTTGACCTGCTCCAGCGCCTCGGGGTGCTGTCCCAGAATGCGGAGGTTGTTGATGCAGTACGCGGTCTTGTTCAGGGTGGTGATTTCGAGGGTGATCGAACCGGTAAGCCGTCGCTTCGCGTTGGCCTGCCATTCCGCGCCGACAAACTCCATCGCGTCAGTTCCGGCCGTCACGTCGAACCAGTACCAGCCGCCGTCGCCGAAGGGGGCCAGGGACAAGGTGAATTCCGTCCGGGCGTCGCCGGCGACCCTCTTGGTCTCCACGTGCTGCAGCGAACCGCGGGCGTTGGAGCGGTAGACGCTGACCGTGCCGCGTCCGACGGTCCGCACGTTGAGACGGACCTCCTTAGCCGTCGTCCAGCGACGCCAGTAGCTTGCGGCGAAGGCGTTGAAGTACGTGCCGAAGGAGACGCGTTCGCCCGCGCGCACTGAGGCGCTGGTCCGTGACGTTACGTCGTCGGCGTGGGCGGCCCGCGGTGCGTTCAGGACCTTGATCGGAGTTTTGGTCCGGCCCAACCCGGACAATTCCGAGGAGACGTCGGAGCTGCTGCTCACCACTCCTGAGTCCATGTACAGCGGAAGCGTCTCAAGCCCCCGCTCCCCCGGGAGAATGACGCGCTGGACCGTCTGCCAGCCGGCGTCGCTGCCTGCTGCGTCCGGGACGGCCTCTTTCACTTGCTGGTTTCCGCTCACGCGTCCACTCCTCCGCTTTCAATCTTGGCGCCGGCCTCGAAATGGGGGCGGATTTTGTTGTCGAACATGGTCAGTGCGGACCCGATGGCCATGTGCATGTCCAGGTACTTGTACGTCCCGAGGCGTCCGCCGAACAGGACGTCCTTCTCGGCAGCCGCGAGGTCGCGGTACTTGAGCAGGCGTTCGCGGTCCGAGGCGGTGTTGATCGGGTAGTAGGGCTCGTCGCCCTTCTCCGCGGCGCGGGAGAATTCGCGCATGATGACGGTCTTCTCCGTTTGGTAGTCGCGCTCCGGGTGGAAGTGGCGCGGCTCGATGATGCGGGTGTAGGCGACGTCGTCGTCGTTGTAGTTGACCACGGACGTTCCCTGGAAATCGCCGACGTCGAGCACTTCTTCCTCGAAGTCGATGGTGCGCCAGGAGAGGTCGCCTTCGGCGAAATCGAAGTAGCGGTCCACGGGGCCGGTGTAGACCACGGGGATGTTTCCGACAACCTTGTTCTTGCTGTACTCGTGCGATTCGTCAAAGAAGTCCGTGTTCAGCCGGACCTCGATGTTCGGGTGTTCCGCCATCTTCTCGATCCACGCGGTGTAGCCGTTGGTCGGCAGGCCCTCGTACTTGTCGTTGAAGTAGCGGTTGTCGTAGTTGTAGCGCACCGGGAGGCGCGAGATGATGCCCGCGGGCAGGTCCTTGGGATCCGTCTGCCACTGCTTGCCGGTGTAGTGCTTGATGAACGCCTCGTACAGCGGGCGGCCGATGAGCTGGATGCCCTTGTCGTTCAGGTTCTGCGGGTCGGTACCGGCGAGTTCACCGGCCTGTTCCTTGATCAGTTCCTGTGCCTGGCCGGGCGTCAGGTTGGCGCGGAAGAACTGGTTGATCGTCGCCAGGTTGATGGGCAGGGAATAGACCTCGCCCTTGTGCACGCCGTACACCTTGTGCACGTAGTTGGTGAACGTCGTGAAACGGTTGACGTACTCCCAGACGCGTTCGTTCGACGTGTGGAAGAGGTGCGCGCCGTAACGGTGCACTTCGATGCCGGTCTGCGCGTCCTTCTCGCTGTAAGCATTGCCGCCGATGTGGTGGCGGCGGTCGATGACAACGACCTTCAAGCCCAGCTCCGTGGCGGCCTGTTCTGCGATTGTCAGGCCGAAAAAGCCTGAGCCTACGATGACAAGGTCAGCGGTCACAAAATCTCCTGGTTCGAATGTGGGCAGCCCAACGTTGTGCATTGTCTGCTGGTCCAGCCTACCCGAGACAAGGCGGGAACCCGTGAATCGGGGTCCCCGGCCGGGCACGCCGCCAGCCCCCGAATTTGATCGTCCTACGAGGTCAGCACCGCTTTCCACATAGCGGCATTTCCCCGTCGCGGGTCACTGCAGCCAGGTCCTAGCGTTGGATCCAAACGTCGCCGCGGGAAAGGACCCCAGCCGATGATGCTGCACTGTTCCCTCGTTCCGGCGCCGGGATCCGTGCTCCCCTGCGGACTGCTGGAACTGGCCATCGAGGTATCCCCAGAGTGCCCCGGGGCAGAACTGCAGTCGGCCATCTCCCGGCGCTACCGGACCGGGGAACTGACCGTGGGCCGCGTCCCGGTGGCTGCCTTCACCGTCGGCGAGGGCCCCCTCGTCCAGGGCGCGGTCCTGGTGGACGGCGCAGTACTGACAGGCAGTGCGGTAATGGCGGGCGGCGCGGTACTGGCGGGCAGCGCGGTGGCCGCGGTACCGCTGGTGCTCGCCGTGCACAGCGGGCCGGGCGCCGGCCTGATTATTCCCCTGCGGCGGGGCCGGTTCCGGATCGGACGCGGCGGCACCGAGATCGACATTCCGGACCCCGAGTTATCCCGCGAACATGCGCAACTGGACGTCTCCGAGTCCGCCGTCACCCTCCGCGACCTCGGAAGCGCCAACGGGACCACCGTCGACGGCCGGAAGGTGCAGGCGGCACCCATGTCTACCGACGCCCTGATCCGGTGCGGGGGTTCGTCGATGTCACTGGTTTTCGGCGCGCCGCTTGCCCCCGGTGCGCTGTGCTCCGCCGGAACCGATGTCTCGGTGCCCCTCGTGGTCGGCAACCCTGCGGCGAACAGCAACAGGGCGGCGCTGTTGCTGGCGGCGGGCCTGCCTCTGGCAATCGGAACCGGCCTGGCCGCCGTGACCGGAATGTGGATCTTCCTGGCCTTCACCGCCGTCTCCGCGGTCACGGCCCTGGTGCCGGTCATGTCCGGCAGACGGCAACGCCGCGAACTCAAGGAGGCTGTCGCGGCGGCCTCCCGCGAGGACACGGATCGGCGACGGCGGGCAGCACCGTCCGCAGGCCAATTGTCCCTGCAGGGTTTGTCCGCGGCACCCGACCCCGGCACGGTTTCCACGGCGCCGGGACCTGTCTGGTTGCGGCTCGGACAGGCGCAGAGCGGCGCGAACATCCGGCTGGAACCGCCGGACCCGGGTTTCCGGCCCCCGTCGCTGGGAATGGTCCCCGTGACCCTGGACCCGGCGACGGCCGTGACGACCCTCCGCGGCCCGCAGCCTGCTGTCGCCGGGCTGCTCAGATCCTTCGTGCTGCAGCTTGCCGGCTACCCCGCGGCACGGCGGACCAGGATCCTCATTCATGGGCCTGCCCCGTCGCTCCTGGCGGCGCGCTTCCTGGCCACGGCGACTCTCTCCGCACAGGAGGCGACGACCGTGGAATGGCTCGCGGACTGCCCGGGCAGGGACTTTGAGCACGGGGTGCTGATCATTGCTGACGCAGCATCCGGAACACTGCGGGCAGTGGCAGCCGGCCTCGGCTGGCAGGTGATCGACTGCACCGGCGAGCCGGACGCCGGCACAGCCATCACCCTCACGGAGCGCACCGGACGGCTTTCAACCGCTCACTCCTCGCTGGAGTTCACCCCCGATCTTGTGCCGGCCGGCGTCTTCGACCGCAACTGCCGCCGCCTTGGGGCCAGGACACCCCTGTCGGCTCCCCGGACGGGCATCCCGGGTGCCTCCTCACTCAGCGCGCTGCTCCCGTTTTCAGCGCGGGACATTTCCCGGCGCTGGAACCGCTCGGCAGGCACGCCGGGGCTTCGGGTGGTGGTCGGCGTCGGAAGTCCCGGTCCTCTGCAGCTGGATCTGCAGGCGGACGGTCCCCACTTCCTGGTGGCGGGCACCACCGGATCAGGAAAATCGGAGTTCCTCCGGACCCTCGCGGCTGCGCTGGCGGCTGCCCACCCGCCCGGGCGGGTCAACCTGCTGTTCATTGATTTCAAGGGCGGCTCCGGTCTGCGGCCGCTGGCCGGCCTCGCCCACTGCGTCGGGCTCCTCACGGACCTCGACACGTCCGAAGTGGCGCGCACCCTGGTGTCCCTGGCGGCCGAAGTGCGCCGCCGGGAGGAGCTCCTGGCCGCCTTCGGGGCCGCCGACCTCAGGGCCTACGAGCTGCTTGACCCGTCCGGGCCGCCGCTGCCCCATCTGGTCCTCATCATTGACGAATTCAGGATGCTCGTCGACGAGGCCCCTGCTGCCCTGGCCGAGCTGATGCGGATTGCCGCCATCGGCCGCTCCCTTGGGGTCCACCTCGTGATGGCAACCCAGCGTCCCCAAGGCGCCGTGTCCGCCGATATCCGCGCGAACGTGACCAGCTGCATCGCCTTAAGGGTCCAATCGGACCTGGAGTCCCTCGACATCATCAATTCACGGGTGGCGGCAGACATCCCGGTCTCCCGCCCGGGGCGCGCCTTCCTGGTCCGGGGAAACGGAGAGCCGGAGGAGTTTCAGACGGCCACCGTCACACCTCCCGGGCAAGGGACAGTCCGCGGCCCGCGGGTGATGGAGGTGATGGAATTCCTCAACCGCGGGCCGGCAGACGGGTCCATCGGCCCGGCGGAAGAACCCGCTGCGCCGTCCCCATCAGCCGTGGCCCGGCTGACCGACGAAATACGCGCCCTCTGGAAGTCATCAGGCGGCGGCCCCCTGCGGCGGCCGGTAGCAGCACCCCTCCCCGCGCAGCCGGCCTTTCCCGTGGAGGGACGCCCCGACCGGATCAGGCTCGGGCTCCTGGACATCCCCGAAGAGCAACGGGTCGCGGAGTTCGGGTGGGTTCCGGGCACCCACGGCCACTTGGGACTGATCGCGGGCAGCACCGGTGGCAGCGACGCCGCCCTGCGGCTCATCGTGGATCAGCTCCTGAGCTGCGGCGACGAATCCCACCTGTATGTGCTGGACGCCGCCGGCGCGTTCAGTGCCGCGGTCACCTCGCCCAGGGTGGGGGCCGTTGTGGGACTGCACGAACTCCGCCGGGCCGTGCGCGTCCTGGAACGGGTCCAGGAAGAAATGACCCGGCGCCTGGGCGCTGTGCACACCGCAGACGCACCCGCTCTCGTCCTCGCACTGTGCGGCTGGGGAACGTGGGTGTCGGCGATCCGGGCCGGGCCCCTGGCCTGGGCCGAGGACATCGTCCAGGACCTGGTGCGCGACGGTGCCAGGGCCGGGATCACGGTGCTTGTGTCAGGTGAACGCGAGCTGGTGACCGCACGGTTCTTCGCCGCTGTTCCCAACCGGATCTTCCTGCCGGCCGGGTCGACGGACGAGGCCCGGCTCGGCTGGCCGCGGCTGCCCGACACCGACGCCGTCGCCGGCCGCGTGGTGGTTTTTGGGCCCGTTGCGCCGGTTGTCTCTCCTGAAGGCCACGTGGGACAGCTCTTCGGGACCCCGCCCGCTGCCATCCGGGACGAGGCCGTACCGCCGGGCACCCGGCCGTTCCGGGTCGAGCCCCTTCCCGGGCTGGTCACCGTCGCTGACGTCCGGTCCGTGGCGCTTAACCGTCCTCCCCCGCCCGGCAGCCTGTGGCTCGGAGTCGGCGGTGACGAGCTCCTCCCGGCGGGCATTGACCTGCCTCGGGGCGCTGTCCTCGCCGTCCTCGGCGGCCACGCGTCCGGGAAGAGCTCGCTGCTCCGGGCTCTCCCCGGCCTCAACCCTGCCGTCGGCTGGGTGCGTGCTCCGGCCGGCACGGATCCGGAGCGGCACTGGTCACGGACCCACGACGCCGCGCTCACGGGCGCCCTGGATCCGGCTGCGCTTCTCCTGGCGGACGACCTCGATCTACAGTCGCACGAAACCAACAGCCGGCTGCTCCTGCTGAACGGCCTCGGGTGGCGGGTGGTGCTTACAGCCGGCTACAGCCTGGGCATCCGGCAACGTGTTCCGCTGGTGCAGAACGCGGCTGCGCAGGGGCGGGGCGTACTGATCGCACCGCGGGGACCACTGGACGGAGAACTGTTTGGAGTCCGGTACGAATTCGAACAGAGTCCGCCGCCGGGGCGAGCGGTGGTGATTTCGGACGGGCGCTCCCGGGTGGTCCAGCTGGCGTTTGATCCTGCGGCGGTCCGCAACGGGTGAGGACCGTCAGGCGCGGGCTACAGGGCGGGAGGCGCCCCGCCGGCGCGTGATGCGAAGGCAATGACACGCTTGTCAAACAGCAGCACGATGGCGAGGACCGCCGGCACCAGCATGGCCAGGCCCGCCAGAGGATAGCCACCCGACATGGTGGGAAAGCCGATGGTGAGCGTGAAGAGCTGCGCCACCAGCGCACCTGCACGCGGCCACCGGTATCCCCGGAACAGGAAAGTGGCCACTGCAAAGAGCCAGGCGGAGAAAGCCGCCAGGAGCACCAGGGTGAACACCGCACCCCAGAAGGAGAGGACGGGGGCGCCGCTCAGCAGCTGGCTTCCGTACCAGATGGCCGCAACCAGCAGCGCCGCCGCCTCCAGCGCCACAACGATCGCAATCACCAGGATGCCGGCGGGCCGGACGGGGACGCCGGACCCGGCAGGGACGGGCTCGGAGGGGTTTTCAGAGGCTCTTGACACACTGGCACAGTACCGGACATAGTCGACTAGATGTGAGGGCGCCGCCAGCTGATGTGATGCATCGCTCACGATCCCAAGGCATATTGAAGCGGGATATCCCTTGTTTACGCAGCGTTAACATGACACGCTTTAAAACAGATGACCGAGGGGGCCCCAGAGGGCCCCTTTCTTATGAAGCCTCTAGTGAATAGTTTCACAAAGGCATTTAACGAGTGCCCAGGAAATGGAGTGACTGATAAGCATGGATTGGCGTAACCGCGCAGCGTGCCTTGACAAGGACCCGGAACTTTTCTTCCCCGTAGGAAACACCGGCCCTGCCCTCCTGCAGATCGAGGAAGCCAAAAGTGTGTGCCGGCGTTGCCCCGTTGTGGACACGTGCCTCCAGTGGGCGCTGGAGTCCGGCCAGGACGCCGGCGTCTGGGGCGGCATGAGCGAAGACGAACGCCGCGCCCTGAAGCGCCGCGCGGCCCGCGCCCGCCGCGCCTCTTAGGACCAGATTCCTGACGCCGCACCAGGCGACCCGCTTGCAGGGACAGGACAGCAATGGCCGCAGACCTCAGTCTGCGGCCATTCGCCGTTTAATCGCCGCCGCTGAACCCTGCCGCGCGGCTACCGTTTGGCCAGGCTCAGGACAATCTGGACGTCCGTGCCGCCGCCTTCCCTGGCCTTCCACTGAATAGTCCCGCCCAGTTCGCTCATCACCAGGGTGCGCACGATCTGCAGGCCGAGGCCCTCCACATACGGTGTCGCCGGGATGCCAACGCCGTCGTCCGCCACAGTCACGGTGAGCAGTTCCTCGCTGTCCTCGGTTTCGGAGCGGTCCGCGATCAGCCAGACGGTTCCGGTTCTGCCCTCCAGTCCGTGCTCGACGGCGTTCGTCACCAGCTCGTTGATCACCAGGGCCAGCGGGGTGGCAAAATCGCTCGGCAGCTCGCCGAAGAGCCCCGAACGCGCCGTCTTCACCTGCTGCGACGGGGAGGCGACCTCGGCCGAGAGCCGGAACTGGCGGCCAATGAGCTCATCGAAGTCGACGCTCTGGGTCAGGCCCTGGGACAGCGTCTCGTGCACCAGGGCAATGGTGGCCACCCTGCGCATCGCCTGCTCAAGCCCCTGCTTGGCCTCATCGCTGACCATGCGCCGTGACTGCATCCGCAGCAGCGCAGCAACGGTCTGCAGATTGTTCTTCACCCGGTGGTGGATCTCGCGGATGGTGGCGTCCTTGGTCACGAGTTCCATCTCCCGCCGCCGCAACTCGGAGACATCACGGCACAGCACCAGAGCGCCAAAGCGCTGCTGTTCGTCACGTAAGGGAATCGCCCGCAGCGACAGGCTGACGCCGCGGGACTCGATTTCGCTGCGCCACGGCATGCGTCCCGTGACAACGAGCGGCAGGGTCTCATCCACCATGCGGCGGTCCTTTAGCAGTCCCGCGGTCACTTCGGCCAGGCTCCTGCCTTCGAGCGACTCGCCGTCGCCCAGCCGGCGGAACGCTGAGACCCCGTTGGGGCTCGCGTACTGCACAATACCCTCGGCGTCGAGCCTGATGAGACCGTCACCGACGCGGGGCGCGCCGCGTCGGGAACCCGTGGGTGAGGCGAAGTCCGGCCACAGCCCGAGCGTCCCCATCCGCAGCAGATCGTAGGCGCACTGCCGGTAGGTCAGCTCAAGCCGCGACGGCATCCGGGAGCTGGAAAGGTCCATGTGGGTCGTGACGATGGCCAGCGTCCGGCCATTGCGGACCATCGGCACAGCCTCGACCCGGAGGGCCATGTCGCTGCTCCAGTTGGTCTCGTTGGAGCGCTCGATCGTGCGGCTCTCCCATGCCTTGTCGACCAGCGGCTTCAGGTCCGACCGGATCCCCTCCCCCACGAAGTCGGCGTGGAACACCGTGTGCGTGGTGGAGGGGCGGACGTGGGCCAGCGCCACGTAACCGAACTCGGGGTGCGGAAACCACAGCGCCAGGTCGGCGAACGCCAGGTCCGCGACCATCTGCCAGTCGCCGACGAGGAGGTGCAGCCACTCGGCATCCCCCGGCCCGAAATCAGCGTGCTCCCTGATAGGGTCCGTAAAGATTGCCACTGCACCTCCAGTTGCGACGCCGGCAGTTGCCTAGCGTCGGACGATTGACCTCAAGAGCCTCAATGCTACCGACAGCGAGGCCATGTCATCGGCCTCGAGGGCGTTCACTTCATCAAACATGCTCTTCGCCCGGCTCAACTGCTCAACATTCTGGCCTTCCCAAGCCGCGAGCCGTTCCTCTGCGGGCAATCCCGGAGTTGTCGCCTCCAGCACGGCCGTCGTCATGTCCGACACGGTCGAGTAGAGATCGTCACGGAGGGCGGCGCGGGCCAGGGCCTGCCAGCGGTCTTCCCTGGGCAGCTTGGTGATGCGCTCAAGCAGGGAGTCGGCATGGAACCGGTTGAACACCGTGTAGTAGACGTGTGCGATGTTCTCGACGGGTTCCGGGCTGACGTGCACAATCTTGGCGATGTCCAGCAGCACGAAGCTCTCGAACAGTTCCGCCCAGCGGTGGGCCAGGTCCTCGGGCAGTTCCCAGCCGCGCGCCTTCTCGAGCCATTCAGTCACCCGGGCACGGTCGTCGCCGCGCAGGTACTCCAGCAGGCGCGCCCGCATCGGATCCATCAGCGGCTTGAACTCACCCACGATCTCGGCAATGGGCCGGGCCGCGTTGCCCTGGCTCAGGACCCACCGCACGGCCCGGTCCAGGAGCCGGCGGATGTCCAGGTGGACGGTGCTCCAGTGTTCCGTCGGGAAGGACGCGGGCAGCTCGTTGAGTTCCCCGACCATGATGTCCAGTTCGTAGACTTCACGGAGCGCCACGAACGCCTTGGCGACAGCGGCCTCGGTGGCCGAGGTCTCCTCCATGGCGCGGAATGCGAAGGTGATGCCACCCATGTTGATCATGTCGTTCGCCACCACGGTCGCGATGATCTCGCGCCGCAGCGGGTGGGTGTCGAGGTCGGCGTCGAACCTGTCCTGCAACTGCTGCGGGAAGTAGGCCCGCAGGGTATCGCGGAACCACGGATCGTCGGCCAGGTCGCTGTCGCGCAGCGCCGAGGCGAGTTCGATCTTGGCGTAGGCGGCCAGCACGGACAGTTCGGGCGAGGTCAGGCCCTGGCCCTGTTCAAGCCGCTCATGAAGCGTCTCCGTGGTGGGCAGGGCTTCCAGATCGCGCTTCAGCCCTGCATTTTTCTCCAGCCAGTCCATCAACCGCTCGTAGCTGGGGCTCCATTCGGAAACCCGCATCCGGTCATTGAGCAGCAGGATGTTCTGGTCAATGTTGTCCTCGAGCACCAGGCGGCCGACTTCGTCGGTCATCGAGGCCAGGAACTCCGAACGCTCCGCGGGATCCAGCTTTCCTGCCGCGACCATCCGGTCCACGAAGATCTTGATGTTGACCTCGTGGTCGGAGCAGTCGACGCCGGCGGAGTTGTCGATCGCGTCGGTGTTCAGGATGACGCCCTGGAGGGCGGCCTCAATGCGGCCCCGCTGCGTCATGCCCAGGTTGCCGCCTTCACCGACCACCTTCACGCGCAGCTCCCGTCCGTCGACGCGGATGGAGTCATTGGCCTTGTCGCCCACCTCGGCGTTCGTTTCCGTGCTGGCCTTGACGTACGTGCCGATTCCGCCGTTGTAGAGCAGGTCGGCGGGGGCGAGCAGGATCGCGCGCAACAGTTCTGGCGGGCTGAGCCGGGTGGTTCCGTCGGGCAGCCCCAGCGCGGACCGGACCTGGGCCGAAACCGGGATGGACTTCGCTTGGCGGGCGAACACGCCGCCGCCTTCGCTGATCAGGTCCTTGTTGTAGTCGTCCCAGGAGGAACGGGGCAGCTCGAAGAGACGCTGGCGCTCGGCGAAGGAGACGGCCTCATCCGGGGTGGGGTCGAGGAAGATGTGCCGGTGGTCAAAGGCCGCGAGCAGACGGATGTGCTTCGAGAGCAGCATGCCGTTGCCGAACACGTCGCCTGACATGTCGCCAACGCCGACCACCGTGAACGGCTCGGACTGCGTGTCCAGGTCCAGCTCGCTGAAATGGCGTTTGACCGACTCCCAGGCACCGCGCGCGGTGATGCCCATGGCCTTGTGGTCGTAGCCGACCGAGCCGCCGGACGCGAAAGCATCTCCCAGCCAGAACCCGTACTCCGCGGCCAGGCCGTTGGCGATGTCGGAGAATGACGCCGTGCCCTTGTCGGCCGCGACCACAAGGTAGGAATCGTCGTCGTCGTGCCGTACGACGTCGGCCGGCGGCACCAGCCGCTCGCCCTCCGGCGACGTGACGAGGTTGTCGGTGACGTCCAGCAGGCCACGGATGAACGTCTTGTAGCTTTCGACGCCCTCCGCCATCCAGGCGCTGCGGTCCGAGGCCGGGTCCGGGAGCTGCTTGGCGTAGAACCCGCCCTTGGCCCCGGTGGGCACGATCACGGCGTTTTTGACCGTCTGCGCCTTGACCAGGCCAAGGATTTCCGTGCGGAAATCCTCACGGCGGTCAGACCAGCGCAGGCCACCGCGGGCCACCTTGCCGAACCGCAGGTGCACACCCTCGACCCGGGGCGAATAGACCCAGATCTCAAACATCGGAGTGGGGAACGGGAGTCCGTCAATAGCGGCCGGGTTCAGCTTGAAACTGAGGTGCGGCTTGTTCTGGTAGTAGTTGGTCCGCAGCGTCGCCAGGATGAGGTTCTTGAAGGTGCGCAGAACACGGTCGGCGTCGAGGGTTGCGACCTGTTCGATCGCCGCGTCCAGTCCGGCGAGGACCTCCTTCTGCCGGAGCCGGCGCTCGTCCTCGCCCAACGAAGGATCGAAGCGGGCCTCGAACAAGGCGCTGAGCCCGCGGTTGACATCGGGGTTGGCCAGCAGCGTGTCGGCCAGGAACCCGTAGGAGTTCGTGTTGCCCATCTGCCGCATGTACTTGGCGTAGGCGCGCAACACAACGACCTGGCGCCAGTGCATTCCCTCGCGCAGCACCAGCCGGTCGAAGCTGTCGGATTCGACGGCGCCGGACACTGCGGCACCGAAGGAATCCGCGAGCAGCTGCCCGGTTTTGATGGGGTCCACGCCCGCCGGGTACTTCAGGCCCAGGTCGTAGAGGAAGAAGTCACGGTGGTCCGACGTCTCGATCTCGAACGGGCGCTCGTCCAGGACCTCCAGGCCCAGGTTGTGGAAGAACGGCAGGATCTGGCTCAGGCTCTTGGGGTCCAGCATGTAGAGCTTGACCCGCGCGTCCTCTTCGAGCGTCGCACCGGCGCCCTGGGGCAGATAGACGTGGACGCCGGGCTGCTCCTGCACGGTCTCGCCGGCCCGCTCCGCGGCGGCTCCGTATTTCTCGAAGCGGGCGATGTCCTCGAGGGCATCCTCCACCTCATAGTCGACCCGGTAAGTCGCGGGGAAGGCCTCGGCCCACACGGCGGCAAGCTCCTTGGCGCCGTCGTCCTGAACGCCGCTCTCGGCGCGGGCATGCAGAACCTCCGCGATGCCCTCGCTCCACGAGCGGGCCGCCCGGACAAGGCGTTTTTCGAGGTCGTCGCTGTTGACGTTGCTGACGTCGGCATTCTTGGGAAGCCTGATCCGGAAGAAGAGCCGGGCCAGGGCGGACTCCGTCATCCGCGCCTCGTAGTCGATGGACACGGCGTCGAAGGTCTCGCGCAGCTCCTCCTCGATGCGCAGGCGCACATTCGTGGTGTACCGGTCACGCGGAAGGTAGACGAGGGCTGACATAAAACGCCCATAGATGTCCGGCCGGAGGAACAGCCGGGTCCGGCGGCGTTCCTGCAGCCGCTGGATACCGGTGGCAATCGCGGCCAGATCAGGGACCTCGATCTGGAAAAGCTCATCCCGCGGGTAGGTTTCGAGGATCCCCAGCAGATCCTTGCCGGAGTGGGAGTCCGGCGGGAAGCCCGCGTCGCTCAGGACGGCGGCGACCTTTTCGCGGACCACCGGAATGTCGCGGACGGATCCGGCGTACGCGGTGGTGGCGAAGAGCCCGATGAAGCGGCGTTCACCGTTGACGTTGCCGGCGGCGTCGAAGCTTTTGACGCCGATGTAGTCCAGGTACGCGGAGCGGTGGACGGTGGAGCGGGAGTTGGCCTTGGTGATGACAAGCGCGCGCTTTTCCCGGGCCTTCCGCCGTCCGGCCTCGGTGAGGTGCTGGATCTGGTGCGGGGTGTCGGCTCCGCCACGCAGCAGCCCGAGGCCACTCTCCTCCCGGGGCTCCAGGACGTCCTCGCCGGATTCGTTCTTGAGGTCGTACTCGCGGTAACCGAGGAATGTGAAGTTCCCGTCATCCAGCCAGCGGAGCAGCTCCTGGGCCTGGCGGAGTTCGGCGATCTGCGCGGGGTTGGCCAGCTTGTCGAGGTCCTCCGCGATCTGCAGTGCCTTGTGCCGCATTTTCGGCCAGTCTTCGACGGCGGCACGCACGCCGTCGAGCACACGGCCGATGCCCTCCACCAGCGCCGCGCGCTTCGCGTCGTTGACGCGGTCGATTTCGACGGCGATCCAGGATTCCATGTGCGAGGCGTTGTCGCCCTGGGCGATCAGGTGCGAGAGATTCGGCATGGCAGCTGTGTCGCCGCTGGAGATGCCCAGGTGCGACGGCACCCGTGCCACCTTCACGAGTTCCCCGCTCTCGCGGTTGCGGGTCACGACGAACAGCGGGTGCATCACCAGGCGGATGGGGGACTTCTGCCGGACCAGTTCGGCGTTGACCGAGTCCACGAGGAAGGGCATGTCGTCGGTGACGATGTAGACGACGCTGCGGTCGGCCTCGTCGGCGATGGTGATGTTGGCGGTTCCCGGGAACCGGTGCGCCGCCGTGTCGCGGTGCGTCTGCGCCCGCGCGGCGAGCAGCTCCGCCGGATAGGCGCGGGCATCCTCTTCAGCCAGGTGCTCGTAGTAGTCCTTCAGGTAGCCTGCTCCGGCACCGATCGAAACGGGTTGATCCTCCACGCTGGACCCAGACGACATCGACAAACGCCTCCATCAAGAAAATTCACGGCCGCTTCGTTGCGACCCTCATGGCGAGCCTAGTCCTTTGGTCGGCGCTTCGCTGTGGAAGAAAATACAGAGGATCCGCGATTTCGCTGGACGGGTGCACAAACCAGTGCGGCGATCGCCCGCCGTAGGGGCGAATCCGGGGCAGCCTCCAGCAGGAGGGATCCCGACAGCAGCGCCGCATCGGTCGAGACCGGATCCGCCGGGAGGAAGCCCGACACAGGGACGGCAGGGCCGTACCGTTCCCACGCTTCGCGGAGCTGCCGCTCCGGGGCGCGTCCCACGGCGGACTGGCGGACCTTGTTTAGCACCACCTGCGGGGACACGTGCGGGACGGCCGATTCCAGCTCGGCGAGGCCACGGACCAGCCTCGGGACGCCAATCGAATCGGCTGCCCCGACAGCGAACACCGTGTCCGCCAGCTCAAGACTCCTCAGGGTCGCGGCGTTCCGGCGCGGCGCCATGGTGTCGAAGCTCAGCTCTTCATCGGATTCAAGGCAGAATCCGGTATCGATGACGATCACCTCAGCTACCTGCCGCGCCCTGGCCAGGACAAGCGATAGGGCGGCGGCGCGGAGTTCAGTCCAGCGGTCCGCGCGGGTGATTCCGGTCAGCACATGGAAAGTGCCGGTTTTGGTGACCACCGGCACCGCCACCCTGAGCAAGGCCTCCTCATCGAGAAGACCCTGGTCCGCGAGGCGGCAGGCCTGCGCGAGCCCCGCCGCCTCGTCCAGCAGACCAAGCATGGCAGCAACGCTGGCACCGTAGCTGTCGGCATCCACCAACAGCACGGCATTTCCCTCGGCTGCCAGCTCTGCCGCCATATTGGCCGCAAGCATGGTCCGGCCCGGCGAACCGGCAGGGCCCCACACCGCAATGATCCGCCCCTCGGCGGACCGCTCCGGCCCCTCCGCGGCTGTTCCGTTTGACGGTCCGGGCGCGGGACCGCCTGCGGCCTGCCCCGGGTTGCCTCCCTGCCGGAGCCGGGGGCCCGCCCCGGCAAGCACTGCGACAGCGGCCTCGATGCGTCCGGCGAGGGCCGCGGCGTCGACCCCGGTCAGTTCGGCGGCCACACCGATGACCCCGAGCCGGGCCTGTTCCTCCGGGTTGTCGGTCAACGCGAGGACCACAACGCCGACGGCGGACAGCCGGTCGACCAGCGACGCCGTCAGTTCCTCGCTGCCCTCCGCCACAACAGCGGCACGGGCCAGCCCGCCTTGGCAGGCCGCCAGAAGTTCCGCCAGTTCGTTGCACCGGCGCACCACGGATACCGGTCCGTGGAGCCGTTCCAGCCGGCCGACCAGGTCTTCGCGCGAGTCTCCGACGGTGACGACCGGGATGCTCACCGGCCTGCACCGCCCGGGTTCCAGACCACGGAGATTTTTGCCTTGTTGGCTTGCGCGCCCAGCAGCTTCGGCATCTGCTCGTCCGCAACCAGCACCATCACGACGGTGGACCGGGCGGACCCCAGGGCGCTGCTGCCGGGCGTGATCTGGGCAATTTCCGCGCCGGGCAACAGCAGGGCCGGCTGGCTGAAGCCGTTCCGGGTGTCCGGCAGCGCCACCCAGACGTCCACCCGGGAGCCCGCAACCGCCTGGGACGGCAACGACTCCTCGATGGTGACGGCGACCGGCTTGCGGTCCAGGCCGTCCGGCTGCCCGAAGCTCCCGCGGGGCACCAGCTGGTCCTTGCCGATTCTCTGGATGGCAACGAGCCCTTCCCCCAGACCGTTCGACGGCGTCAGATAGTGCTGCTCGACGTCGCCCAGGCGGACCCTCACGCGGCTCAGTTTGTCCACAGTCAGCTTTTCTCCCACCGCGATCGCTTCCCGGGCGGTGTATGCCTCGGCGGTCTGGTCCGCGGCTCCGACCAAGGAAACAACCCCCACGACGGAGGCCAGGACGAGCAGAATGCCAACGAGGAGCTTGGGATCTTTCCAGGAAGGCTTCTTCAGCCGCGCCCCGCCGGCCACCGTGCTCGAACTCATGCGCCTGCTCCCCCCGTAGTCGCCGCCCGACGCTGACCGGGCATCATCATTGTTGCGCCTTAGCGCCCTGACGGGAAGCCTCGGAAACAAAGAAGTGCAAACTGTGGATAACAGCCTCAGATGGAGCCATCGGTGGCAAAATGGTGTTATGCCCCGATTCCTGACCCTGGCCGATGTCGCAGAGCAGCTCCAGATCAATGCCCCGGCCGCCTACGCACTGGTACGCAGCGGTGAACTCAAGGCCATCCAGGTGGGAGGCCGCGGTCAGTGGCGTGTCGAGGAGAAGATGCTCGAGCAGTACATCGAGGAGCGGTACGCGGAAGCAAGCCGGATGATCGAAGAGGCCAAGTCCAAGACCCGCTGAACCGGCCGTTCTGAGCCGGCCGTGCCGCGGGCGGTCCCGCCATTGCCCTGGCGGCCCTCTGGTCTGATGCCTAGGTGCCCGGAGTCCGGGCCGACCTGATTCCCGCCAGCGCTGCCAAGGGAATGGTCTCCAACTGCCGGACGTTGGCCGCCCTTCGCTCCTCGCCATCTCCGGTGACCGCCAAATCGAAGTAGTCGCGCCCCACCCGGTCAATCACGCCGTGGAGGGTCGTCTCCCCCGCCGGGCCGCCCGCAATCAGGACAGCCAGGGCTGCGCGGTCCCGGGCCAGGCCGCGCAGGGCGCTGGCCAGGCCGAGCCGTTGGCGGACCTTGGACGGCTCGGGTACGGACAGCCGGGAAAGTCCGTGGTAACGGACTGCCGACGCGTAGGGAACCAACACCTGATGCCGGGGTTCGTCCAGCACCAGCGCCTGGCTGCCCGCGTGGCTAAGGGTCCCCTCGAACGTTGACCCGGACGCGAGCCGGACCGTAATCATCAGTCCCAGCGAGCCGCGCAGCCTGTCTGCGAGCTGGACCGCTGCCTCCTCCATCCGGGTGCGCTCCGTGATTTCCGCGTCGAGATCCCGGCGCTCCCCGGCGGCCAGTTGAGTCTCAAGATCGTCAAAGAGGGCATCCCAGCGCATGCGTCAGCGTAGGCGCGGCGGTCTTCGCCGGTCAACCACAGTCTTTCCCATCCGCTATAGACAAAGGGACATAACAGGATCAAACTACTGTCAAAAGTATTAAACGACATCAAACAGCATCTAATGACAGCCACTTCGATGTGAGGCAGGCAGAGAATGAGAGCAGCGGCATCCCCCGGTTCCACACCCCGGCAAGTGCTTCGAGCCGACACGGCCATGGCCGCCGTCGGGTTGTTGCTGGGGCTGTTCCTCGCCGGCACGGGTGGCAGCATGGTCCAGCGCCTGAGGTCCTCCTCGGCGCGCCGCCAGTCCCTTGGGTTCGAAGACCAGCTGGGCCTCGTGGCGAACACGGCCGGACTGATCGTGACGGTCTGGTGGGTCATGTCGCTGGCTATTGCCATCACCGCGGCGCTCCTGCAACGGTCAGGAAAGATACGTGCCGCCTCGGCTGCCGGGAAGTTCGCCCCCGGATTTATGCGCCGGCTCGCCTTGGCCGCCGTCGGACTCCAGCTGCTCACCGCACCGCTCGCCACGGCATCCCCCGTTGAGTCGCTATCCATCATGCCGTCACTATCCACCGTGCCGTTTCAGTCCACCGTGCCGTTTCAATCCACCGTGCACTCGCCGGAGGCAGCTTCCCCTTCCCCCTCTGCGTCCGGCGCATGGACACCGGCGCCGGCTCCGGCCGCCACGGGCTCTCCGCCGGCGGCTGGCGCCCCGGCCGTTGCCCATCCGCAGTGGCGCCCGCTCCCCCCGGTCATCGAACCCGGCCCGCTGGCGGGCGGGCCGCGGCGCCTCCAGCAGCCCGCCGGCCGGGGACTTGAGGTGACAGTCCGCGCGGGGGATTCGCTATGGGGCCTGTCCGCGGCCCGGCTGGGTCCCTACGCTTCCGACGTCGACATCGCCTTGGACTGGCCACGGCTCTACCGGGCCAACAGGGACATCATCGGCGATAATCCCCATCTGCTGCGGCCCGGCCAGGTACTCCGGGTTCCGCCGATGTCCTGAGTCCGAAAACCATCAGCATTTCCATGCGCCACCGTGATCCGCACCAGCCAGCCACAACAGCAAAGGAAGCCCCATGAGCGCCATGCCCCGCCCCCGCGCCGCCGCGGAACCCCGCCTGTCCACGTCATCGCCGTTGCGCCTGGTCCAGGGCAGCGCAGCTCCGGCGGACCGCGCGAACACTCGTTCCGTTGAGCCGCAACTGCTGGGCGCGGCCGACGAGGAGCGGGAGATATGCGCCATTTCCCGCAGCACGGTTCAGGCCGCCATCGAGGTGCTGGCGGGCACCCGGCCGGCGCAGCAGCTGGCCCGCAGGCTTGACGAACGCTGCCTCGCGGCCCTGCAGCACCGGGCAGCACTGACCCGCAGGGTTCCGTGCGGCGCGTCGCCCACCGCAGGACGGCTGCACCGCAATCCTTCCGTCCGCTCGGTCCGGGCGTGCCGGGTATCCGCGGATGTCTATGAAGCCAGCGCCGTAGTGGCTGAGGATTTGCGGGTTCGGGCGGTCGCTTTGAGGCTGGAGCGCAGCAGGCTGGCCTGGCGGGTCACGGTGCTGGAAATCGGTTGACCGCAACCGCACACTGTGGCCGGAAAACACGCTGGGGGCTGACTGACGGAAGCGACTGAAGGAGGAGACAGCAGCAATGAAAGAGGACCGGAACATGTTCCGGTCCTCTTTCATTTGCTCTCATATGGTGCCTGTCGGGCCTCGCGTCAGCGAAGCAGCCCACAGGCGCCCGGCTAGCGCCGCTTCTTCTTGTTCGCGCGGCGCGGGGAGTCCTGCGCCGCCGCCTTGGCGGGGTTGCCGGAGCGTCCGGACGTCTTCGCCTCGACACGCGTCTGGGCGGAACCGTCCTCCCCGGGGGCCGTGTACTGCAGCTGGGCCGGCTTTTCGGGTGCTTCCAGTCCCGCCGCCCGGATCTGCGGCTCGTGATGTTCCGTGTGCTGGCCGGTTTCGTCCGCCACCACCACGTCCTCGGCGGGGGTCACTTCAACCTCAAGGTTGAACAGGAAACCGACGCTTTCCTCCCGGATGGCCTCCATCATGGCCTGGAACATGATGAAGCCCTCGCGCTGGTATTCCACCAGAGGATCGCGCTGTGCCATCGCGCGCAGGCCGATGCCTTCCTTCAGGTAGTCCATCTCATAGAGGTGTTCCTGCCATTTGCGGCCGATGACCGAAAGAACCACGCGCCGTTCGAGCTCGCGCATGCTCTCCGGGCCAATGGCGTCTTCGCGGGCCTTGTAGACAAGGCGCGCGTCGGAGAGGATCTCTTCCTTGAGGAAGTCCACGGTGATCCGTGACTTTCCACCGGCCTCATCGATGAGGTCGCGCGGCGTGACGCTCACGGGGTAAAGGGTCTTGAGGTTGGACCAGAGCAGGTTGAAGTCCCAGTCGTCGCCGGTGCCCTCCGCCGTGGCTTCGTCGATGAACGCCGTGATCGTGTCTTCCAGGAAGTACTGGACCTTCTCGTGGAGGTCGTCGCCCTCAAGGATTCGGCGGCGGTCGCCGTAGATGGCTTCGCGCTGGCGGTTCAGGACGTCGTCGTACTTGAGGACGTTCTTGCGCTGTTCGGCGTTGCGCCCCTCCACCTGGCCCTGGGCCGAGGCGATGGCGCGCGAGACGAGCTTGGATTCAAGCGCCACGTCGTCCGGGACGGAGCTGTTCATCAGCCGTTCTGCCGCGCCGGAATTGAAGAGACGCATCAGGTCATCTGTCAGGGACAGATAGAACCGGGACTCGCCGGGGTCGCCCTGACGGCCGGAGCGGCCGCGAAGCTGGTTGTCGATCCGGCGTGATTCGTGCCGTTCGGTGCCCAGCACGTAGAGGCCGCCGAGGCCCAGGACTTCCTCATGCTCGTCCTTGACGGACTGCTTCGCGGCTTCGAAGGCCTCCGGCCACGCCGCCTCGTATTCTTCGGAGTTCTCTTCCGGGTCCAGCCCGCGCTTGGCGAGTTCGGCGACGGCAGTGAACTCGGCGTTGCCGCCGAGCATGATGTCGGTACCGCGGCCGGCCATGTTGGTCGCCACGGTCACGGCACCCTTGCGCCCCGCCTGCGCCACGATGGCGGCTTCACGGGCGTGGTTCTTCGCGTTGAGGACCTCGTGACGGACCCCCTCCTTGGCCAGCAGCCGGGAGAGGTATTCGCTCTTCTCGACGCTGGTGGTGCCCACCAGGATCGGCTGGCCCTCTGCGTGCCGCTCCGCGATGTCCTTGACCACCGCGTCGAACTTGACGGCCTCATTTTTGTACACGAGGTCCGGCTGGTCGATCCGCTGCATGTCGCGGTTCGTGGGGATGGCAACGACGCCGAGCTTGTAGGTGCTCATGAACTCGGCGGCTTCGGTCTCGGCGGTGCCCGTCATGCCGGCCAGCTTGTCGTACATGCGGAAGTAGTTCTGCAGCGTGACCGTGGCCAGCGTCTGGTTCTCGGCCTTGATCTCGACGCCTTCCTTGGCCTCGATCGCCTGGTGCATGCCCTCGTTGTAGCGCCGGCCCGCAAGGATGCGGCCGGTGTGCTCGTCAACAATGAGCACCTCGCCGTCGAGGATGACGTAGTCCTTGTCCCGCTTGAAGAGTTCCTTTGCCTTGATGGCGTTGTTCAGGAAGCCGATCAGCGGGGTGTTGGCGGACTCGTAGAGATTGTGGATCCCGAGGTAGTCCTCAACCTTTTCGATGCCTGCCTCGAGCACGCCGACGGTCCGCTTCTTTTCGTCAACTTCGTAGTCTTCCTCGGGCTTGAGCCGGGTGACCACCTTGGCGAATTCGCTGTACCAGCGGTTGGTGTCGCCCTGGGCGGGGCCGGAGATGATGAGCGGGGTCCGCGCCTCGTCGATGAGGATGGAGTCGACTTCATCGACGATGGCAAAGTTGTGGCCGCGCTGGACCAGTTCGGACTTGTCCCATGCCATGTTGTCGCGCAGGTAATCGAAGCCGAATTCGTTGTTGGTGCCGTAGGTGATGTCGGCGGCGTACTGCTCGCGGCGCAGGGCGGGGTCCTGATTGGAGAGGATGCAGCCGCTGGTCAGTCCAAGGAACCGGTACACGCGGCCCATAAGGTCCGACTGGTATTCCGCAAGGTAGTCGTTGACCGTGATGACATGCACACCGTTGCCGGCAAGGGCGTTGAGGTAGGCCGGGGCGGTGGCTACGAGCGTCTTGCCTTCACCGGTCTTCATTTCGGCGATGTTGCCCAGATGCAGGGCCGCGCCGCCCATCAGCTGGACGTCGAAGTGGCGCATGCCCAGGGTGCGGGAGGAGGCTTCGCGGACGGCGGCGAACGCCTCGGGCAGGAGGTCATCCAGCATCTCGCCGTCAGCGTGGCGTGTGCGGAGACGGTCGGTCTCCTCACGCAGTTCAGCGTCGGTGAAGGTCTGGAAGGAGCTTTCAAGGGCATTGATGGAATCGGCATAGTTCCGCAGTTGCCTCAGGGTTTTTTTGTCACCCGTGCGGAGAAGTTTTTCGATAAGTGATGCCACGTGAAGTTGCTCCCAGTCTCAAGCTGCCGAATTCTGGCGTGTTTAGTCTACGGGAGAGACGCAGGGCCGGTTACGCCTGTTCCCTCAGAGCGGATAGACCGCTTCCTGCCTTGGCCACGGCGTCCGCGAGCGCCGCCGCCAGGTCCCCTTTCGGGGAAACGATAACCCCGTCCAGTTCCAGCCACTCTGCCATGATCTGCAGTTCCGCGGCGAGTTCGACGGCGGTGTCGTCCGGAGCGCCCGGCTCCGCGTGGGCCGCCCTCGCCAGGAGGAGCCCGTTGGCCCGGTCGGCCTTGAGGTCGACGCGGGCCACGATTCCGTCGCGCAGCAGGAACGGCAGCACGTAGTAGCCGAACCGACGCTTCGGCTCAGGGGTGTAGATCTCTATGCGGTAGTGGAAGCCGAAGAGGTCCTCGAGGCGCCGCCGCTCGAAGACCAGCGAGTCGAAGGGGCTCAGCAGCGCCCGGCCCGTGGCCGTGCGCGGGAGTCTGGCCTCGACGTGCCGATAGACGGTTTTGTTCCAGCCAGGAACGGTGACGGGTCGCAGCCGGCCGGCGTCGAGAAGGTGCTCCACAGCAACGGCCGACGCACGCAGGGGTGTCCGGAAGTAGTCAGCAAAGCACCGCAGCGTGCCGATTCCGTGGGCGCGGGCAGCGGCATCGATGAGGCGGACCAGCGCGGCCGCCTGATCCTGACCGGCGTCGGTGTTACCCGCAGCACCCGGATCGTCGTGCGGCAGTTCGGGGAGGACCCTCGCGGTAAGGGTGTAGCGCCGTTCGAAGGATTCCGTGCGGGACGATGCCGAGATGAGACCGGCCTCGAAGAGGTGTTCAAGGACGCGCTTCACGACGTTCCAGTTCCACCCCCAGTTGTCCTGCTGCCGATCCTCCACGTGGCCCAGGCGGGCTGTGAGTTCGGCGGCGGTCATCGGGCGGCCGGCGGCGAGCGCTTCGAGCACCCTGGCGGCGACACCGCTGCGCAGTTCGGGGTCCATGGCGTGTGCCCCCACCCATTTCCGGCTCTGCCACAGGACCAGGTCCTGGAAGAGGTCCGGACGGATGAAGCTGGCCTCGTGGGCCCAGTACTCCATCATGCGGCGCGGGTGGGTGCCCGCCATTCGCTGGAGGATGGCGCGGTCGTAGTTCCCCAGGCGGGAAAAGAACGGCAGGTAGTGGCTCCGCGACAACACATTGACGGAGTCGATCTGCACCAGGTGCAAACGGGCAAAAGTACGGCCCACCGCCCGTGCTGTGACGGGTCCGGCGGGCCGTACTTTGTCTAATCCCTGGGCTGCCAGTGCGATTCGCCGTGCCTGCGGGAGGCTCAGCACTTCCTGCACGTCAGTCCTTTCGTTGGATGGTCAGCACCAGCTTAGGCGGTGGCCGGCGCATCCTCGGAACGGTAGGCGAGAATCTTCTCTTCCAGCGCTGACGCCCCTGGCTCACAGGTCTGGTCCAGGGAGATCACTCCATAGGTCCACCCCTCGCGGCGGTACACGACGGACGGAGCCTTGGTCTCCTTGTCTACGAAGAGGTAGAAGTCGTGGCCCACGAGTTCCATGTTGTCGACGGCGTCGTCGAGCGTAAGGGACGACGCCGGGAAGACCTTCCGGCGGATGAGCACGGGTGAGTCTCCGGCCGGGATATCGTTCTCAACCTCATAGGGCGATTTTTCGGCGGCATCCTCCTTGGGTTCCAGCCAGTGGTTCGCCTCTTCGTAGATGGGCTCGCTGGTGCTCGCGGGCTCAAGGGTTGCCGTCGCCTCGGTGACGGACTTGGGGGTGTGCCTGCCATGGTGGACCTTCTTGCGGTCCTTCGCCCGGCGCAGGCGTTCAAGAAGCTTGTTGTACGCAAGATCAAACGCGGCGAATTTGTCTGCGGCGCTGGCTTCGGCACGAATCACGGGGCCACGGCCCAGGACAGTCAGCTCAACCGTGAGCATCTCATCGGTCTGCCGGGCCTTGGTCTCCTTGGAAACCTTTGCGTCCACCCTCTGGACTTTGTCCCCCAGCGACGCGATCTTAGAGACCTTCTCGTCGGCATACTCGCGGAACCGGTCCGAGACCGTCAAATTGCGTCCGCTGATCATGAACTCCATGGTGCCCTCCAAATGACTTCGGTGACACGACGGCGGCACTTCCTGGGGCTGTTCTGACTGACAGTCGAGCCCCTTTCCGAGCCGCTATCGACAGGTACATCTGTTCTTGGTACCCATCTTCGACGTTAGTTCATAGACACCTCTTATTCATCCTTTTTTGGTTTATTTTTTTCGTTGACGGGCCGGTTCCCTGCCATGTCGCGGTCAGCCGGGCCGATGTCCAGCGCGACCGGCGGGCGTGTCGCGGCCAGGACGACGGCGCCCCTCACCAGCGCCCCGGCAGCACGCAGCGCCCGGGCCGCCTCGGCCAGCGTGGCACCGGTGGTGAGGACGTCGTCCACGATGAGGCACGGCTGTCCGCGCCGGCGCGAAGAGTCCGCGGCGGACCCGCATGGACCCGCGCACCCGCTGCGCGCGGTCCCCGCGGCCCAGCGCCTTCTGTCCCCCCGCCGCTCCGCGCGGCCCGGGCAGACGGTAGCGGGAACCGGCTGTCAGCACCGGCAACCCCGCTCCCCCGGCACGTCCGGCGCGGGCTCGCAGGCCGGTCTTCCGGAGGGCGTGGACGGTGGAGGGGCCCGGTGGCAGGCCCGCTGCCGGCGCCCGGTGCAGCCCTGCCCTGCCGAGCAGCACATGGACCGGGCTGAACCCCCTTCTCCGGTAGGCGCTGCTGCTCGTGGGGACCGGTACGAGCAGCAGTCCCGGAGACTCCCCGACAGCGGCCCTGATAGCCCCGGCCAGGCCTTTGGACAACACCCCGGCGAGCTGCCCCTGGCCGTCTTTTTTGAAGGAGAGCACCGCCTGCGCCAACTCCGCGCGGTAGGGGCCGGCAGCCACGACCGGCAGGAGCACCGAGCCGTCCACCGCCATCAGGGCAGGGGCCTGCGCTTCTGCACGGAACGGTGCGCGCATCAGCAGCCGGAGCTGCCGTTCGCACCCGCCGCAGAGCGCGCGGTCTTCGGCCCCGCAGCAGACGCAGTCCACCGGCGCGGCGAGTGCCAGGACGTCGGCCGCGGCCGCCGCGGCCGCGTCCGCCAGGCGTGCCAGGGGCTGCCGGTAGCCGCCACGGTGCCGTGCTGCAGCCGTGGGCGCCGGAGACAGGTCAGGGTCTGCGGCCCGCCGCGGCACGCCGTCGCGCAGTTGTTTGGGACTCACCACCTACCAAGGTTCTCCCGGCGCGGCCCGCGGCGGGAGGCCCTGGGAACGCCATGTGGAGAACGGCCGTCAGTCCCGCCCGGGCATGATGGTTCCCTTAGCCCGGATAGGACGGATCGATCGGTCCCTTGATCTGCGGGGACCAGCCGTTGCCGAGCCGCTGGAAGATCCCTTCCGTTGACTGGGCGTAGATTTCGTCTGCGCCGTTGCCTGCGCTGAGCGCCGTCAGTCCGGGCCAGGGTGCCAGCTGCTGCGGCTGGGACGAGGTGAGGAACAGCAGTTCGGGAGTCACTGTTGCGCTGGCGGAGCCCCGCATGACGGCCACTGTGGTGTCGTCCACCCACACGCCCTGGTCCGGGTTGTTCGTCGCCAGCAGGGTCATCGGCTCGGTCAGGTCCTTGGGTGTGCCGTCCGCTGCCCGGACGATGCCCGCGATCTGTACCCTGCTCTTGCCGCCCTGTTCCGTGATGATGAGGGCGCGGGTGCCCTCACGTGAGACCCGGAACTCCTTGACGGACCGCCCGGCAAGCCAGGCCGGCGACACGGTCACACTGGGAACGCCGGCGCCTGCGGCCACACCGACGGGCCGGAAGGCGATCAGTTCCGTCGCGCCCTTGGCTCCAGGCCCGGCTGTCCAGACCCAGTCGTACCGGTCGAAAGAGGGACGGGTAAGGGTGTCCCGGCTGTTGAGCGCCCTGGCGGGCTGGCCGGGCACGATCGAGTAGAGCGTGCCGCCGCGGGCGTTGAGGAAGGCCGCCGCTTGTGAGACCGGGGACTCCGCCGGAGACCGGGGCGCCAGGGCCACGACGGACCGGATGTCCGGGAGCGGCGAGATCCTGTTGTTCTCATACCGGACCAGGCCGTTGTTGCTCACCGCGATCTGGCGGTCGGGCACGTTCTTGTCCCGGACCGGCGGGAGCACCGAACCGTTGTCCTCCACACGCACAAGATCCTGATTGGCGCGGAGCTCGACGTTGATGACATCGGGCTGGCTGCGGAAAGTGAGGGCAAGCTGCGTCTGCATCCGCAGCCTGTCCTCGTTGGAGGCCTCCACGAGGTCCTCCGCCGTCAGGTCAACCTGCGCCGCACCGGAGACCACAGGGACCGATTCCCGGGCCAGCTTGATGCCCGAGGGAAAGGCACTGACGACGGCGCCCTTGAGATAAGGGGCCGGACCGCCGAGCAGTGCGCTGGTCATGGCCTTGACAGTTTTCTTCTTGATGAACCATCGGACGTCTGGCACGGCGTAGGTGAAGGTAGGGTCGTAAAAGTAGATCGGGTACGCGCCGTAAATGACCTTGAAGGTCTCTTCCGGGATCGCCGTCCCGTCCGGGAGCTCCGCAATCCGCCATTCGCCGTCCACCTGGGTCAGCGTCGCGGGGATGTTCTCCTTGGTTCCTTCCGGCAGCTGGGTGGCCACCCCGTCCGCGTCGACGGAATAGGACACGTCCAGTTCATAGTTGAAGACGTTTTCGACGCCGGTGGGCACCACACGCGCGGAGCGGAAGACGAGCACCCGCTGGTCCGGTTTCCAGGTCACCGACGACGCCTGCGTCAGGTACTGGCGTGCCACCGCGTAGTCGTCCTCGTAGCCGCTGCCGGCGAGATAAAAGTCCTCGATCACCGCTTCCGGGCTGGCCCCGGCACGCGGCGCGGTCGGAAAGAAGACAGGGGCGTTATTGGGGTTCCCCGCGCTCTCATCCTTGCTTTTCCCCACCGGGCCCGACCGCGGGATCTGCGCGCACGACGTCAGCAGGAACAGCAGCACCGCCAGCAGCGCTGCCGCGGCGCGGGTGGCCTTGCGTGAGGCACCGCTCATGACCCCTCCTTCGTTCCGGTTCGCGCCGTGTCGGGGTCCGTGGTGCCGGCACCGGCTGTGCCGGCACCGGCTGTGCCGGCACCGGGCGTGCCGGACCCGCTGCCGGCGCCCTGGTCCGCGCTGTCGGCGCGGGGGGCCGGCGAGTGGTCCAGCAGCAGCATGGTCCGTGCGCTGCCCCCGCCGTGGAGTCCGACGTCGACCGGCTCCAGCTGGAGGGGGGATTTCGTGATGGACTCGCCCTGGCGCAGCGGGAGGGTGAGGCGGAAGTTGGCACCGCTGCCCCTGCTGCCCCACGCCTGGAGCCAGCCGTTATGGAGCTTGGTGTCCTCTGCGGCGATGGACAGTCCGAGGCCGCTGCCTCCCGTGGTGCGCGCACGCGCCGGGTCGGCGCGCCAGAAGCGGTCGAACACCCGTGCCGCTTCCGCGGACGTCATGCCGATGCCGTGGTCCCGGACCGCGACGGCCACAGCGTCGTCATTGGCGGCCACGGAGATGTTCACCGGGCGGCCTTCGCCGTGTTCCAGGGCGTTCAGAATGAGGTTGCGCAGGATCCTGTCGATCCGGCGGTCATCCATGTCCACGATAATGCTGTCCGACGGCGCATTGAGGCTCACCGCCGAACCGTACTCGGCGGCCACCGGGGCGACGCCCTCCATCACATGCGACACGAGCTGTACGATATCGCCCGGTTCGGCGTCGAGCGTTGCCACGCCGGCGTCGAACCGGGAGATCTCCAGCAGGTCGGCCAGGAGGGACTGGAATCGCTCCACCTGGTTGTAGAGCAGCTCCGCGGAACGCTTGTTGATGGGGTCGAAGTCCTCGCGTGCGTCGTAGAGCACTTCTGCGGCCATCCGCACGGTGGTGAGCGGGGTCCGCAGCTCATGGGAGACGTCGGAGACGAACCGCTGCTGCATCTGGGACAGGGTGGCCAGCTGGGTGATCTGTTCCTGCAGGCTGGCGGCCATGTGGTTGAAGGAGGCACCGAGCCGGGCCACCTCATCCTCGCCTTTGACCACCATGCGTTCCTGCAGTTGCCCCGCCGCGAGCTTCTCGGACACGACGGCGGCGTGGCTGACCGGGCTGACGACGTTCCGGGTCACATACCAGGCCACGGCGCCGATCAGCAGCGCCAGCACGGCGCCGCCGGCCAGCAGCACGTTCTGGATCTCGTCGAGCGTCTGTTGTGCGGTGTTCAGGTCGTAGATCAAATACAGCTCATAGACCGTGCCGTTGAAGGTGACTTTGTTGCCGACGGCGATCCCGGGCCGATCCTCGGTGCCTACCGGGAACTCCGTGGAGGCCCAGAACTGCTCCTTGCCGGAATCCTGTACGGACTTGCGCAGTTCGGGCGGGATAACGCTGATGGTGAGCTGGTCCGAGGCGCGCGACTCGACCCAGCGGTTGCGGGGCTTGGTCTGGTCCGGCATCGCCTCAAAGACGTAGCGCCTCTGGATCACGGAGCCGCGGCCCTCGACTGCGTTCAGGGTGTCGTAGACGAGCGTGATGACGCTGGACTGATCGGTGACCTGGGCGCCGTCGAAGGTGTCCTGGACCTGCTTGACGTTGTAGCGCGTCTCCGATTCGGCCTGGACGAGCCGCTCCTGGAAGAGGTTGTTCGCGATCTGGTTCGACAGGTACGCGCCAACCACGGCGAAGGACAGGATTGCCAGCAGCAGCGTGGTCAGCACCGTCCGGAACTGCAATGACCGCCGCCACTTGCGGTGCACTGAGCGGAGCAGATAGTGCAGGCCCGGGAGCAGGCCGGCGACTCCGATCCGGACCAGCCTCGCTACCCGCACGCCTACGATCCGGGCGCGCTTCACCCAGAGCCGGGTGCGGAAGCGTGTGGTGTGCCAGCGGGCGGCCGGACCGTTCCGGCGCGGGGCCCCTGTCGCTGGGCCGGGTTCGACGGCGTCGGGGGCGACTCTGCCGGGTTCGACGGCGTCGGGGGCGACTGTGCCGGGTTCGACGGCGTCGGGGGCGACTGTGCCGGGTTCGACAGCGTCGGGCGCTGCCGTGCCGGGCGTGGGGGCGCCGGGTGCACCTGTCACCGGAGTGCCGGCGGCAGGTGCATCGGAAGCGGGCGCGGCGCGGCCCGGCTCGCGGAGATCAACTGACGTCCGGGCGGCGATCCCGGCAGCGGCCCCGTCCACGGGGGCTTTCACCGGACCCGGACCGCTTCCGGGGCGGCCGTCCGACGGATCAGGATCCTGCTTTATAGCCGACACCACGGACCGTCAATACAACTTCGGGGGCTTCCGGGTCGCGTTCGATCTTCGACCTCAGCCGCTGGACGTGGACGTTGACCAGCCGGGTGTCGGCGGCATGCCGGTAGCCCCAGACCTGCTCCAGGAGGAGTTCCCGGGTGAACACCTGCCAGGGCTTGCGGGCCAGGGCCACCAGCAAATCGAATTCCAGCGGTGTCAGCGAGATGCGCTCGGTGCCGCGGCTGACGAGATGGCCGGCAACGTCGATGGTGACGTCGGCGATGCGCAGCGTCTCCGGCGCCTTCTGGTCGCCGGGCCGGAGCCGGGCCCGGACCCGGGCGACGAGCTCGGCCGGTTTGAACGGCTTCGGCACGTAATCATCGGCGCCGGACTCGAGGCCGCGGACCACATCGGAGGTGTCTGCCTTGGCGGTGAGCATCACGATCGGCACATCGGAGTCGGCGCGGATCTGCCGGCACACTTCAATGCCGTCCATGCCCGGGAGCATCAGGTCCAGCAGTACGAGATCCGGCTTGGCGGAGCGGAACACGTCCATTGCCTGCGCACCGTCAGCGCAGAAGACGGGCTCGAACCCGTCATTGCGCAGCACAATACCGATCATCTCGGCCAGTGCCTCGTCATCGTCCACTACCAGAATGCGTGCCTTCATATGTATATATTCCCCTATTGAAATGGCTTTGTCGTATTCACCGGCGCCCGGGCATGGCGCCGGTGGTGTCCGGAGCGCTCCCCGCGCCCCGCGGCGGCGCTGTGACAAACCGCCGCCGGTGCCGCATGCTGGCAGGAGCCCGCCAACCGGTCAGTCACCCAGGAGGATTCTGTGAGCACCCCAATCTACGAGCGTGCGCTCGGCGCTGACTTTGCCCGGTTGCAGCCGGAGTTGCAGGAGTACTTCGCACTGGCACCCGGTTCCGGCCACTACGGCGTCGGCGAAGGCGTCTTCGAGGTGGTTGGCTGCCGGCAGAAGTGGCTCCGCCCGCTGCTGCGCCTGGCCAGCGGCGAGGAGTCGTTTTTCCCGGAGTACGGCGAGGGCATCCGGTTCCGGATCGAGAACCACGCCCACGTGGACCCGTTCGGCCGCTCCAGCCTCACCGCCCGGCGCGAGATCTTTTTCCCCGGAATTACCCGGTTGTTCCACGACACCACCAGCTTCGATGACTCCGGCACCCGGCACGGCCTGGTGGACTACGTCGGGCGGTACAGGCGGCTTGTCACGGACCTCAACCTCAGCATCACCGCCGGGGGCAGGCTCCGGGGAGTTTCAGAGGCCTCACGGCTCTTCCTGGGACCGTTGCGGATCCCCCTGCCGGCCGCCCTGGACGCCAAGGCCTACGCCGAACAGTGGTGGTCTCCGGACGAGGGCCCGGCAGGAAAGCACAGGATCCAGGTGAAAGTGATCCAGCCGCAGCTGGGGCTGGTCCTGGTCTATGCCGGGCATTTCGACTACCGGTTGGAACCGTACCCCAGCGGCCAGGCGGCCCCGGGATACCTTCCGGACCGCGCCCGGCCGGACCGCTGGGAAGGCCGCAGCTGAGGCGGCAAATGACGACGTGCCGGCCCGGCCCTAGCCGAGCGCGAGTTGGTTGAGGCCGTCGGCGACCTGGGTCAGCCGCGCCAGCACCGCGGTCGCGGACGACGGCGAATGCCCGGCCAGCCCGCCCGACGGCGTGACCCGCACGGTGCTGAGGGTCGAGGCTGGCAGGCCGAGCTGGCGCCAGGGCCGCCAGACGGTTTCCACGACGTCGGCGACCCGCGGCGGCGCAGCAGCGGCGTCGGAGACATCGAGGGCACCGGCCCACAGCCGCTTGCCGGCCTCCACCGCGCCGGCGAGGGTTTCCCACTGGCGCGAGGTCAGGGCGCGCAGGGGCACGGCGATCCCGTCCGCCCCGGCCGCCAGGATCCGGTCGAAGGGCGCCTCCACTTCCGGGACGGAGACCACCACCTCAACGGCGCCGGCCGCCCGCAGGGCATCGATGACCAGCTGCCAGGCATCGGTGGCTTCCCTGCCCGGCACGGAGCGCAGGGTGCGGTAGCCGCTGGATGTGGGAATGGTGCCGGCCAGCACCGAGGCGATCTCCGGTTCGTCGATCTGGACCACGATGCGGGCCCCGGGCGCCGCGGCGGCCACGCGGCTGAGGTAGCCGCCGGCACCCGCTGCCAGGGAGGCCGCGAGGTCGCGCCGGGCACCGTGGTCGATCAGGGCACGCTCGCCGTTGTGCAGATGCAGGCCCGCGGCGAGACTGAGCGGGCCCCGGAGCTGGACTTTGATGTCCTGCGCCGGGGTTTCCTCGGCGCCGATCACGTCGGCGAGGATGTTGATGTCGGTGCTCAGTGCCGAGCTTGCCCTCCTGACGTCCTTGCCGGGTCGGTCCACGATCCGCCAGCCGTAGGGCTGGACGTCCACGGAGAGATCCACCAGCAGGGACGCGGTCCGGCCGAGCGCGTCGGATCCGACGCCCCGGTCCGGCAGTTCGGCAAGGAAGGGCAGGTGCGGGCTGCCCAGCTCACCGCGGATGATGCGCGCGGCCTCCACCGGGTCCTCGCCGGGCCAGGTGCCCAGGGCGGTGGCGGTGACCTGTTCCGACGGCGCTGCCTGAGGTGCGGCCACGGCTAGGCGGTGGCGGAGACGGTCGGGCCGGCGGGTCCGGCTGCTTCACCGGCGGGCCGGGGGCGCAGGGACTGCGTGGCCTCATGATCGGCCGCCAGAGCCGCCTCGTGGCCTTCGGCAATGGCCTCGTGGTGCCGGATGACCTCGCCGATGATGAAATTCAGGAACTTCTCAGCGAACGCCGGGTCCAGGTGGGCCTCCGCGGCCAGGCGCCGCAGCCGTGCGATCTGGGCCGTCTCCCTGCCCGGGTCTCCGGCGGGAAGCTTGTGCGTCGCCTTCAGGAATCCGACCTTCTGGGTCGCCTTGAAGCGCTCGGCGAGCAGGTAGACAAGGGTGGCATCGATGTTGTCGATGCTGGAGCGGATCGACAACAGCTCCGCCATCACCGCGGGATCCACCTGACCCGCCAGCGAACTGGCCTCGGGGTCATAGGAATCGGCTTCAGGATGAGTCTGGTTCTGCTCGGTCATTGACCCAGTCTAGGGGCACCGGCGCTAATCATTTCTGCTGTTAAGCGCCGTCCGGGGCCCGCCCGGCGAGCCCACCTGTGCATCTTGACTGGGTGCGCAAAGGGACATGCCCGCCGTTCGCAGCGAACGGCGGGCATGTCCCTTCGGGCAGTCGCCGGAGGGGCCTAGCCGTGGAGCACGGCGCGGAATTCCTCCCGGCGCCGGGCCTGTTCGTCCGGATCCGGTACCGGCAGCGAGGCAATCAGCTTCTTCGTGTACTCGTGCTGCGGGTTGCCCATCACCTGGTGCCCGAGCCCCTGTTCCACCATTTTGCCCTTGTAGAGCACCCCAACCCAGTGCGACAGGATGTCGACGACGGCGAGGTCGTGGCTGATGAACAGGGCGGCAAAGCCAAATTCAGCCTGAATTTCCTTGAACAGCTCCAGCACCACGGCCTGCACCGACACGTCCAGGGCCGACGTCGGCTCGTCGGCGATCAGCAGCTTCGGGTTCAGGATGAGCGCCCGCGCGAGGGAGGCGCGCTGCCGCTGACCGCCGGAGAGCTCATGCGGGAACCGGTCGGCGTAAGCGGCCGGCAGCTGAACGGCTTCCAGCAGTTCCCGGGTCCGCTGCCGGGCCTGGGCCGGGGTCGGCTTGGTGTGGATGATCAGGGGCTCGGCAATGCAGTCCCCGATGGTCAGCTGCGGGTTGAAGGACGCGGCCGGGTCCTGGAACACGAACCCGATCTCCTTGCGCAACGGCTTGAACGTGCGCTCCTTCAGGTTGAGCATTTCGTAGCCCAGGACTTTCAGGCTGCCGCCGGTGGTCCGGTTGAGTCCGGCGATGGCCCGCCCGATCGTCGTCTTGCCCGAGCCGGACTCCCCCACGAGGCCGAACACCTCCCCCTCGGACAGGGTGAAGTTGACCCCGTCCACGGCTTTGAAGGCGGGGCTTCCCAGCCGGCCGGGGTACTCGATGGTCAGGTTCCGGGCCTCAACGAGGACTTTGCCGCCCTGGTGCGCCCGTTCGGTCATGCCTTCGGAGGCGGAATTCCGGCCCAGGTGCGGGACGGCTGCCAAAAGCTTCCTGGTGTAGTCCTGCTTCGGTTCGGCGAACAGCACCCGCGCGGAGGCCTCTTCGACGACGTCGCCCCGGTACATCACCACAACACGGTCGGCGAGGTCGGCCACAACACCCATGTTGTGCGTGATGAGCACGATCGAGGTGCCGTACTGGTCCCGGAGGTCCCGCAGGAGTTCGAGGATTTCTGCCTGCACCGTGACGTCCAGGGCGGTGGTCGGCTCGTCGGCCACAATGAGCCCCGGGTTCAGGGCCAGTGCCGCGGCGATAACCACGCGCTGTTTCTGCCCGCCGGAGAACTGGTGCGGATAGTAGTTGACCCGGGTTTCCGGGTCCGGGATGCCCACTTTGCGGAGCGCCTCGATAGCGCGGGTCTTGGCTTCCTTGGCGCTGACCCGCGCACCTCCTCCGTGGCCGGCATGGGAGCGGATGCCTTCGGCGATCTGCCAGCCGACGGTGAAGACCGGATTCAGGGCGGTGGACGGTTCCTGGAAGACCATGGCCACGTCGCGGCCACGGATCTCCCGGAGCTTCGCCGGGCTGACGCTGATGACATTGCTGCCGTTGATCAGCACCGCGCCGGAACTGACGGCGGTTTCCGGCAGCAGGCCGAGGATGGTCTTGGCGGTGACGGTCTTCCCGGATCCGGATTCGCCGACGATCGCCACGACCTCGCCGGGGTTGACCTGCAGGCTGACGTCCTTGACCGCGTACACGTCACCGGCGTCAGTGGCGAAGGTGACCTTGAGGCGGTCGATGTCGAGGACCGGGCCGGCGCCCGTGCCGGGTTTGTCGATGTTGATGGTCATGAACTTCTCACTTCTGCGTCGAGTGCCGCCTGGGCGCCGGTGGTGGAATCCGGGCCGCTCTTGCCGGAGACAGCCTTCTTGCGGCCCCGCAGGCGGGGATCGTTGAGGTCGTTGATGCTCTCGCCGACCAGGGTCAGGCCGAGGACGGTGAGCACAATGGCAAGGCCCGGGAACACACCCGTCCACCAGATACCGGACGTGGTGTCCGCGAGGGCCTTGTTGAGGTCGAAGCCCCACTCCGCGGCCGACGTCGGCTCAATGCCGAAGCCCAGGAAACCCAGGCCGGCGAGGGTGAGGATGGCCTCGGAGGCGTTGAGGGTGAAGATCAGGGGCAGGGTGCGGGTGGCGTTCTTGAAGACGTGGAGGCGCATGATGCGGATGTTGGAGGCGCCCACCACCTTCGCCGACTCCACGAACGGTTCCGCCTTGAGCCGGATGGTCTCGGCCCGAATGACGCGGAAGTACTGCGGGATGAAGACCACCGTGATGGAAATCGCCGCCGCAAGGATGCCGCCCCAAAGGCTGGAACGGCCGCCGCTGATGGCGATCGCCATAACGATGGCCACGAGCAGGGGCGGGAAGGCGTAGATGGCGTCCGCGATCACCACGAGGGTCCGATCCAGCCAGCCGCCGATGTAGCCGCTGACCAGGCCGAGGATCACGCCGATGAAGATCGACATGACCACGGCCACGATAATCACGAGGACGGCCGTCTGGGCCCCCCACACGACCCGGGAGAAGACGTCGTAGCTGCCGACCGTGGTGCCCCAGAGGTGTTTCCCGCCCGGTGCCTGCTGCGACGGGAAGTTGCCGTCGGCATCGGAAATCTGGGAGAAGCCGAAGGGCGCGATCAGCGGCGCGAAGATCGCCGTCAGCAGGAAGAGCGCGGTGAGGACGAGCCCTCCCACGAGCATGGCCCGCTGCAGTCCGACGCTCTTGTTGAAGTGCGAGATGACGGGCAGGCGCCGGAACCAGGGTCCCCGGGGGTCCTTGGCGGGTTCAATTACGGCAGTGGTGCTCATATCAGTACCTCACGCGGGGGTCGATCAGCGCGGCGACAATGTCCACGAAGAAGTTGGTCACGGCCACGATCACGGCAAGGAGGACCACAATGCCCTGGACAGCCACGAAGTCGCGGGCTGTCAGGTAGGTCGCGAGCTGGAAGCCCAGGCCCTTCCATTCGAACGTTGTCTCGGTCAGCACCGCGCCGCCCAGCAGGACGGCGATCTGGAGTCCCATCACGGTGATGATGGGAATGAGGGCCGGTTTGTAGGCGTGCTTGGTCAGGAGGCGGTATTCGCTGACACCGCGGGAGCGGCCGGCCTCGACGTAGTCCTTGCCGAGCGTGCCGATCACGTTGGTCCGGACCAGGCGCAGGAAGATGCCGGCGGTCAGCAGGCCGAGGGCGAGGGCAGGCAGGACGGCGTGCGCCATGACGTCGGCCAGGGCGGCCATGTTGCCGCTGCGGATGGAGTCCAGCCAGTAAATGCCCGTGGGGGCCTCCAGCGAGGTCAGGGCGAGCTCGGTGGCGGGCGTCGCGCGTCCGGCGACCGGGAGCCAGCCGAGCCAGACCGAGAACGTCAGCTTGAAGAGCAGGCCCGAGAAGAAGACCGGTGTGGCGTAGCAGAGGATCGCGAAGACGCGCAGCCCGGCGTCCGGACCCTTGTCGCGCCGGTGCGCGGCGATCAGTCCGAGCGGGATGCCCACAATCAGGGCGACCAGCAGGGCGTTGATGGTCAGTTCCAGGGTGGCTGCGCCGTACGTGGCGAGCATCTCCGCAACCGGGCGGTTGTCGGAAAGGGTGGTGCCGAAGTTGCCGGTAAAGAGCTGGGCCAGGTACTCGAAGTACTGGACAAAAATGGGCCGGTCGTAGCCGGCGGCGGTGATTCTCTCCGCGAGCTGTTCCGGCGGGAGCCTGCCGCCCAGGGCAGCGGTAATCGGGTCGCCGGTGGTGCGCATCAGGAAGAACACCATGGTGACCAGGATGAGGATGGTCGGGAAGATCAGGAAGAACCGGATGAAGATGTATCGGCCCAGTCCCCCGCCGGTCGATTTTTTCTTCATCGGCAGGAGGCCTTCGCCGTCGGTTGGCGGCGCCTCGATAAGTGTTGTCATTGGTACCTAAATGTGTGTTTCCGGGAGCTTCGTGGGCTGCGGAATCGGTTGTCCTGTATCAGCACCAGAGGCGGGACGCCGTGTGGGCGCCCCGCCTCGTTGGCTGGTCAGAACCGGATGGGGAATGGACCTACTTGGAGATAACACCCAGGCGGGTCTTGAAGGAAGCATCCAGGGTCTGGTCTACGCCCTTGACGTCCTTGCCGGCGACCATCAGCTGGGCGCCCTGCAGCAGCGGCAACGTGGAGAGGTCCTTGGCGACGGCGGTCTGGGCCTCGCCGATGACCTTTTCACGCTCGGCCTTGTCGACCGTGGTCAGCTGCTTGCTGATCAGGTCGGTGACGGCCGGGTTTTCGTAGTGGTTCTTCAGGAAGTTGCCGGGGACGAAGAACGGCGTGAGGTAGTTGTCGGCGTCGGAGTAATCCGGGAACCAGCCGAGCTGGTACACCGGGTAGGCATCGGCCGTCCGGTCCTTGGAGTACGTGACCCACTCGGTGGACTGCAGGTCGACCTTGAACAGGCCCGTCTTCTCCAGCTGTTCCTTGACCATGGCGTACTCGTCGCCCGAAGACTTGCCGTAGTGGTCCGGGTTGTACTGGAGCTTGATGGTGACCGGAGCGGTGACGCCCGCGTCAGCGAAGACCTGCTTGGCCTTGTCGAGGCTGGGCTTGCCGCTTCCGTCGCCGTACATTTCCTTGAGCGGCTGGATGGCGCCGACGAAGCCGTCAGGCACGACGGAGTAGGCCGGCACGTAGGTGTCCTTGTAGACCTGGCTGGCGATCGCGTCACGGTCGATGACGTGCGCCATGGCCTGCCGGACGGCAAGGGCCTTCTTGGGATCGGCGTCGGCGCTCTTGGCGCCAAACGGCATGGTGTCGAAGTTGAACACGATGTAGCGCAGCTCGCCGCCCGGGCCCTTGTGGACCTTGACGTTGGAGTCCTTTTCGAGGTCCGCGGCGTCGGTCGCCGTCAGGCTGCGGCCGGCAACGTCAATGTTGCCCTGCTGGACGTCCAGCTTGAGGTTGTTCGAATCGGCGTAGTACTTGATTGTGGCGCCGCCGTTGGCGGGCTTTCCGAGGAGGCCCTGGTAGTCCGGGTTGACCTTGAGGCCGACGAGCTCGTTCTTCTTGTAGCTCTCGATCGTGTAAGGACCTGCGAAGGGCTTGCCCTTGACGATTTCGTCGTCGGTCATCAGCTTGTCCGCCGGGAAGACCTCTTCGTCGATGATCGGCCCTGCGTTGGCTGCGAGGACACCCGGGAAGACCTGGTCGTTACCGGCCTTGAGCTTGAAGACCACCGTGGTGTCGTCCTTGACGGTGACCGAGTCGAGGTTGCCCAGCAGGGAGGCCGGGCCGTTGTCATCCGCGATGCTGACGACGCGGTCGATCGAGAACTTCACGTCGGAGGACGTCAGTGCGTGGCCGTTGGCGAACTTCAGGCCGGGCTTGAGCTTGACGGTGTATTCGGTGGGGCTTGTGAAGGAGGCCGACTCGGCAATGTCCGGAGTGGAGTCAGCAGTGCCCGGCTTGGCGTTAAGCAGGAACGGATAGATCTGGTTCATCACCATAAAAGAACCGGCGTCGTACGAGCCGGCCGGGTCGAGGGTAACAACCTTGTCGGTGGTGCCGTACGTAATGGTGCCTCCGCCGGCCGCGCTGCCGGTCGCCGTTCCGCCGCCGGAGGGGCCGGTGCAGGCGGTCAGTGCGAAGGCGGATACCCCGGCGAGCGCGATGGCGCTCTGCAGGGCCTTTTTGTTCATTGCCATCTGTGAACTTTCTGTTCGATGAGTACTGGTGCTCGCCCGGACGTACTTGGAACGACCCGGAGGGCGGCACGCTGTCCTGATGCCTCGATTCAACCAGACAACCAATAGGTGAATCGTTACATCTTGTGAGATGAGACACAAAATTTACACGAACCGGCGGAACTCATCATTATCTTCAGGAATCCTGCCCGAATTTCGGCAGGGTACCCGGACGCCGCCGCACGGCGCCAGGCCCTGTGCGGCCGGCCGCGCGAACCGACGACAGAGGCCGCGCACCAACGGTGCGCGGCCTCTGTCGACGGGCCATGGGACGGCCTCCGACGGGGGTCGTCCCATACCGGGTGGCCTAGAGCGCGGCCCGCTGCAGCGAACGCGCCGCGTCGATGGTGGCCTGGCCCAGCACCCGGCTGCCCTGGTACAGCACCACAGTCTGGCCGGGGGCCACACCGCGCAGGGGCTCGGTCAGGGTGACCACAAGGCCACCGGCCTCCATATGGGCCGTGGCGGGTACGGGGTCCCCGTGGGCCCGGACCTGGGCATGGCAGTCGAATTCCTCGCCGGTGTGCACCTCGGCGATGGGCAGCCCCGCCCACGAGACCTTGATGCCGCGGATCTCGTCGATGGCCAGGAGGGCCTCGGGCCCCACCACCACCTTGTTTTCCTTCGGCCGGATTTCCAGCACAAAGCGCGGTTTGCCGTCGGCGGCCGGGGTGCCGAGCTTTAACCCGCGGCGCTGGCCGACCGTGAACGCATTGGCCCCGGGGTGCTCGCCGACCTTGGCGCCGGACTCGTCCACGATGTCGCCGGTGGTCATCTCGATCTTCTCGGCCAGCCACCCGGCGGTGTCGCCGTCGGGGATGAAGCAGATGTCATGGCTGTCCGGCTTGTTGGCCACGGACAGGCCGCGGCGTTCCGCTTCGGCGCGGACCTCGGCCTTGGACGGCGTGTCCGCGAGCGGGAACATCGAGTGCTTGAGCTGTTCGTGTGTGAGCACACCCAGCACGTAGCTCTGGTCCTTGGCCCAGTCCGCCGCGCGGTGCAGCTCGGGGTTGCCCTCGGCATCGGTGATGACCTTGGCGTAGTGGCCGGTGCAGACGGCGTCGAACCCCAGGGCGATCGCCTTCTCCAGCAGCGCGGCGAACTTGATCCGTTCGTTGCAGCGCATGCACGGGTTGGGGGTGCGTCCCGCGGCGTATTCGTCAATGAAGTCCTGGACCACGTCTTCCTTGAAGCGCTCCGAGAAGTCCCACACGTAGTAGGGAATCCCGAGCACGTCGCAGGCCCGCCAGGCGTCGCGGGAATCCTCGATGGTGCAGCAGCCTCGGCTGCCGGTGCGCAGGGTGCCGGGCATCCTGGACAGCGCCAGGTGGACTCCGACGACGTCGTGTCCCGCCTCGACGGCGCGGGCTGCGGCAACGGCGGAATCGACGCCGCCGCTCATGGCTGCAAGAACTCGCATACTGACTTTCTCTGGGGTTCGGGGGGCTGTTGCCGGCCCGGGCGGCTGCTGGACGCAGAAATAGCACAATGCCGGCCGACCCATTCTATCGCCACGCCGAATCCTCACCCAAAAGGCCTTGACGGCCCGCGGGGGTGATTCTAAAGTCAAAAATAACGGTTTTAGATACTATTCCCGCGACAGGCGGCCCCGGGCGTGCCGGCGGCCGCAGGAATCGAGCACACTGTGGCCTCCTCCGAAAACATCGTGATCGTGGGCGGCGGCCTGGCCGGCGCCACCGCGGCCAAGACCCTCCGCGCGGAAGGTCACGGCGGGCCGGTGATCCTGCTGGCGGAGGAGCGGCACCACCCTTACCTGCGACCACCGCTGTCCAAGGACTACCTCCTGGCCAAAGCCGACGACGACGCCCTGCCGGTGGTTCCGGCGGGCTGGTACGCGGAGAACGGGGTGGACCTGCAGCTGGACACCACCGTCACGCGGATTGATCCGGGGGCCCGCAGCGTGATTCTTTCGGACGGACGGGCGCTGGGCTACTCCACGCTGCTGCTGGCCACCGGGGCGCGTCCCCGGCACATTCCGCTGCCCGGAAGCGACCTGGAGGGGGTTAGCACTTTCCGCACCGTGGAGGACAGCCGCCGCCTGCGCGCCGCCCTGGCCGACGGCGGCCGGAACGTCGTGATGATCGGTTCGGGTTGGATCGGGATGGAGCTGGCCGCCGCGGCGAGCGCCTACGGGAATTCCGTCACGCTGCTCGGGCTGGAGGAGGTGCCGCTGGGTGCCGCGATCGGGCCGGAACTGGGCGGTTTCTTCCGTTCGCTGCACGAAGCGAACGGCGTCCGCTTCCGGCTCCCCGCCTCGGCCGCCGGGATCAGCGGCCAGTCGGGCCGGGTCACGGGCGTGGTCACGGATGCCGGGGAGGTCCTGCCCGCGGACCTGGTGGTCATCGCCGTCGGGGTGGTCCCCGAGGTGTCCCTGGCCGGGGCTGCGGGGATCGCACTGGACAACGGCATCCTCACGGATGCCTCGCTGCGGACTTCGGCGCCCGGGATCTTTGCCGCCGGCGACGTCGCGAACGCACTGCATCCCTTCACCGGAGAGCACCACCGCAGCGAACACTGGTCCAATGCCCTCAATGGGGGCAAAGTGGCAGCCAAGGCGATGCTCGGGCGGGACGCCTCCCTGGACACGGTCCCCTACTTCTACACCGACCAGTTCGACGTCAGCATGGAGTACTCCGGCTTCCCGTCACTCGTCTCGGGGCCGCCCGCCATCCGGGGTTCACTGGAGGGCAGGGAGTTCCTCGCCTTCTGGCAGCGCGGCGGCCGGGTAGTGGCTGGCATGAGCGTCAACTGGCCGCGTTCCGCCAAGCCGCAAAAGCTGATCAAGCAGCTCATCTCGGCGAAAACCGCCGTGAGCCCTGCCGCCCTGGCCGATCCGGACGTCCCGCTCGACGGGCTCCTGCCGGAAGCCTAGTCCGTGGCGGCGGACTGGCGGGCGACGGTGCCGGCGGTCTGGATGCTGGACTCGTGGCCGGCCATGCCGGCCTGCCGCGCACGGGTGTAGGCTCCCGGCAGCGCCGCCAGCAGCGCGTCGACGTCGGCCCCGGTGGAGGAATGCCCCAGGCTGAACCGCTGGGCGCCGCGGGCCGTGTCCTCATCCAGTCCCATGGCCAGCAGCACGTGGGACGGCCGCGGGACCCCCGCCGTGCAGGCCGACCCGGTGGAGGATTCGACCCCGGCCAGATCGAGCAGGAACAACAGTGAGTCGCCTTCGCAGCCGGGGAAGGTGAAGTGGGCGTTGCCCGGCAGCCGCCCGTGGCCGGGGGCCCCGCGCAGTACGGCGTCGGGCACCGCAGCCAGGACGCCGTCGATCAGTGTGTCCCGGAGGGCAGCAATGCGTGCCGCTTCCTCCGGAAGGTTGGCGGCGACGGCTTCGGCCGCCGCGGCAAAGGCTGCAATGGAGGCGGTGTCCAGGGTCCCGGAGCGGACGTCCCGTTCCTGTCCCCCGCCGTGCTGCACCGGGGTCAGCTTCACGTCGCGGCCCAGCATCAGCGCTCCGACGCCGACCGGGCCGCCGATCTTGTGCCCCGAGATGGACATGGCGTCCAGCCCGGAGGCGCGGAAATCCACGGGAACGGAGCCGAAGGCCTGGACGGCGTCGGAGTGGACCGGGACGCCGGCCCGGTGCGCCAGTTCGACGATCTCTGGCACGGGCTGGATGCTGCCGACTTCGTTGTTGGCCCACATCACCGTGACCAGGGCGATCGAGGCGGGGTCCCGGGACAGCTCGGCCTCCAGCACGGCCAGGTCCACGACGCCGTCCGCATCCACCGGCAGCCAGGACACCTCGGCACCCTCGTGCCGCTCGAGCCATTCGACAGTGTCCAGCACCGCGTGGTGTTCGACGGCGGAGCACAGGATGCGCGTGCGCTGCGGGTTCCCTGCGCGCCGGGCCCAGTAGAGGCCTTTCACGGCAAGGTTGTCGGCTTCGGTTCCGCCCGAGGTAAAGATGACTTCGGAGGGGTGCGCCCCGGCCGCGGCAGCCAGCACCTCGCGGGCGTCCTCGACGGCGCGGCGGGCGCGGCGGCCCGATCCGTGGAGTGAGGACGGGTTGCCCGTGCGGGCCAGTTCACGGGTCAGCGCCGCCAGGGCCTCAGGGGCGAGGGTGGTGGTGGCGGCATGGTCAAGGTATACGGGCACAGGGCAATTCTACCCGCGGTCCCGGCGCGGCATTGGTGTACATTCGAGCGGTGAAAGCGTCCTTGTACCTCGTCCTGGCCACACTCTTCTGGTCCGGGAATTTCATAGTCGCCCAGGTCGCCGTCGCCTCCATGACGCCCCTGGACCTGACGTTCTGGCGCTGGACGCTGGCCGCCGTGCCGCTGGTGCTGCTGGCCCATTTCGTGGAGAAGCCGGACTGGCGCGCGGTGCTGCGCCGCTGGCCGGTGCTCCTCCTTCTCAGTGTGCTGGGCATGAGCGGCTACACGCTTCTGCTGTACGGCGCCCTGGGCCACACCTCGGCCATGAACGCGTCGCTGATCACGGCGGCCAACCCGGCGCTGATCGTTGTCCTGGCGATGGTCCTGACGGGCGAGAGGACCACGCGGCGGGGCTGGTTCGGCATCGTGCTTGGCCTTCTTGGCGTCCTGCTGGTGTTGACCCGGGGCGAGCTGCAGCGGGTGGTCAGCCTGTCCCTGAATATTGGTGAGGTCATGATGATCGGCGCGATCCTCGTCTGGGGCTGCTACACGATCATTGCCCGCAGGCTGGACGTTCCGGCCATTACGGCCACCGCGACGCAGGTGGTGATCGCCGGCGTGACGCTGGCGCCCTTCGCCGTCGCCGCGGACGTGCGGCTTCCCCAGACTCAGGCCGAGGCGTGGTCGCTGGCCTACATCGTGGTCTTCCCGTCCCTGGGCGCCTACCTCCTGTGGAACCTTGCGCTGAAGACCACCGCGCCGGGCACCGCCGGGAACTACCTCAACCTGATTGTGGTCTTCACGGCAGTGATCACCGTGGTGCTGGGGACACCGCTCACCATCGTCCAGGTCGCGGGCGGCCTGTTGGTGGTCGCCGGTGTGCTGCTGACCGGGACGAAGCCGCGGGCCAAGTCCCCGGCGGACACTCTTCCGGCTTCCACAGTCCCGGCACCGCCTGCCCCGGCTCCCGCCGCGCCGGCGGCCTCCGGCCCCACCCCGACGCGCCGCCACACACCCTAGGGCCGGATCCGGGCGCAGCACTGCGCCGGCTGCGCGGCGCCCTGGGCGCGAAGCTCGTCGATGGCGAGTGCCTGCACCCGGCCCGGATCGATGCCGCACCCCGCCGCGGCCCCGCCCAGGAACGCACCGTTCATGGCGCAGACCACCTCGGTGTGGCCCTCGGCGATCCGGTGGAAGGGGCAGTTGAGCAGCACCAGACCACCCTCGCCGTCGTCCTCCGGACGGTAGCCCTCCGCCGCGAGGAACCCGGCAAAGTCGGTGCCGGCCGCTGCCGGCCGCGCGCCATCCTGTTCCGCCTCGCCGGCCCTGGCCTGGGCTGCCGCCAGCCCCCGGGCGTAAGCGGTCCGCACCAGCGCTTCGCGGGCGGAACCACCGCCGGCCGCCGACTCCTCGATGGCCGAGACAAGCAGTTCGGCGGCCAGATCGTAGTTTCGGTCCGGCACCGAGGCAGCGACTTCCCGGACGGCGGCCAGATACAGCTTGGCCGGCCGGCCAGACCCCGGCCCTCCCCTGCCGCCAAGCTTCCGGAATTCCACGGCCAGAAGCCCATCCTGCACCAGCCTGTCCAGCTGGAAGGACGCCGTGCTGCGGGGCAGGCCGAGGGCTCCGGCGGCGTCGTCGCGGCTGACGGCACGGCCGGCCGAGGCGACAAAATCGAACAGCTTCCGGCGGCTCTCGTCCCCCAGTGAGGCGACGGCCGCAATCCTGCGGTTCCAAGGGGATCGGATCATAAAATCAGCCTAGCTCTAAAAACAAGATTCATTGCTTAATCCCTGCGCCCTTCTAAAATCATGTTACCCACTTTTAGAAGGAGTCGTGATGAAATCCCCTGCATCCATCGCCACGCCCGCCCGGCCACTGGCCGCGGCTCCCGAGCGGCAGGCTTTCCTGCTTCTCCGAACAGTCTTCACCGTTGCGCCGGTGGTCTTCGGCCTCGACAAGTTCACCAATCTGCTCACCGACTGGACCATGTACCTGGCGCCCGTGGTCACCACCGTGGTCCCGCTTCCGGCGCAGACCATCATGTACGTCGTTGGCGTCGTCGAGATCGCCGCCGGCCTGGCGGTTGCCCTGAAACCGCGCTTCGGCTCGCTGCTCGTGGCCGTGTGGCTTCTCGGAATCATCATCAACCTCATCATCCTGGGCGATTTCTACGACGTGGCCCTGCGGGACTTCGGCCTGCTGGTCGGGGCCCTGGCGCTGAATCGGCTCTCGCCAACAAGGCCCTCGAGGACAAAACAGGACTGACGGGTTCCGGGCCGACGGGTTCCGGGCCGACTGAGGAGTCAGCCGGAGCGCGGAGTCGGCCCGACGGCCGACTCAGCCGGGCGGAACGACGGCGATCCGCGCTTCAACGTCGCCCCGCGCCGCGGCCAGCGACCGCGCGTTGGGGCACGAAACGGACAGGTACACGGACGAGCCCGCTTTGCTGAACAACCGGGCGTAGACAGCGGTGGCCCTGGCACCTGCCCGCTCCCCGCCCGTCAACACCAGCACGTCGACGCGCGGAGCGGGCCCGCCGGGTTCGCCACCCCAGCGCAGTGTCGCCGGCTTCAGGTACCCGGGAAGGATGCTCGCGTCCAGGTACCGGAAGAGCGCCTCCGTGGACGCTTTGTCGTCCCCGGCGACGGCGAGGGCTGACTGGTTGGTCCGTACCTTTGCCGATGCCACACAGCCATCCTCTTTGACGTACTGGCTCGCGCCGGCCACGTTCTCCGCGCCGGGCTTCCATACCCGCACCTCCCGCAGCCCGTCGGAAAGCTGGATGGGCACGCCGGCCGCCAGAGTCGCCCCGGCAGCGAAGGGCATGTCCTTCGCGGCCACGGCAGCGGCGTCATAACCGGGTGTGATGGTGGGGGTGGCGAGGGTCGGAGTCGCCGGTGCCGCATTGGGGGCCGCGGGGTCAGGAATACCGACGCTGCAGCCGGCCAGGGCCGTCGACACTGCGAGCGCCAGGAAGGCGCGCCTCCCCCGGTGCACGGACCGCGCGCGGCGCGAACCAACCCCTGCGGCCGACGCCGCCGTCATCCCGGCTTCCAGCCTGCTTCCCATGCCCCGCCTCCGCTCTGCCGCTTCGCTTTACCGCCCGGGTTACCGCCCGGGCCTCCGCACGATTCTAGACTCACCGGTTCCGCGCCACGGAAGGCCCGTCCGGCGTCCGGCCCGCGGCTACGCCAGGACGCGGATGGCTCCGGGAATCACTTCGATGGTGAGGGGCAGCGGGCCGATCCGTTCCCCGTCGGCGTAGGCCACCACGTTTTCGGCGGACAGTTCCACTGTGCGGACGCGCCTGATGTGCACGGCCGGATGCCCGAGATGGCCGCCGGAAAAGACCCGGGGAAAGACTTTCAGCAGGCCCGTCCGGGAGAGCGGGCCGACGATGAACAGGTCCAGGTAGCCGTCGTCGAGCACGGCGTCAGGCGTGACCTTCATTCCGCCGCCAATCGACTGCCCGTTGGCGACGGAGATCAGCATGGCGCCCTGCCGCCAGGTCCCGCCGTCGGCGGTAACGGTGTAATTGATGGCCCGGAACGAGGCGAGTTCGCGGAGCATGGCCAGATAGTAGCGCGCCTTGCCGCGGGGCCACCGCCAGGCGTTGGCCCGTTCATTGACGGCCGCGTCGAACCCGGCGGACACCACACCGGCGAACCAGCGGGACGTCCCGCCGGAGGACACCCGTCCGGCGTCGATCATCCGCCCGCCGGCGGCCAGGGCTGCGAGCACGGCTGCACAGGCGCCGGGGATGTCGTGGACCGGCACTCCCAGAGAGCGCGCCATATCGTTTCCGGTGCCGGTGGGGACGATCCCCAGCGGGACCGCGCCGAAGGGCATGCCCAACCCTGCGAGCGCATTGACCCCGAGGTGGACCATGCCGTCTCCGCCCACCATCACGAGGGCATCCACGCCGGAGGCCAGCGCCTTGTCCACGGACGCCGCCAGCGCGTCGTAGCTGTCCTCACACAGGAGCAGGACCCCGGCCCCTGCGGCCCGGAAGCACGCCGCTGCTTCGTTGCCGGCGTGCAACCCGCGGCCAAAGGATGCCCGCGGGTTGACGGCAACGGCGATCTTCATGCGCTGAATTATGCCAGCGGTCGGGAACCTTCCGTGCCGGTACGCTCGTTCTCCCCCTAGCCGGTTAAACTGGCCAGGCGACGCCCAGGACGGGCTGGCGCCATCGACGCAAAGGATTCTTGCTTGACGCAGGGCAACAGCTCGCATTACCAGGTCCTTCGGATCCCCGTGACGGCGACGGATAAGGAAATCAAGGTGGCCTACCGTAGGGCCGCCCGCACCGCGCACCCTGACCACGGCGGGGACCCTGCCGCTTTCCGGCGCGTCACCCTCGCCTATGAGACGCTGATCGATGCCAAAAGCCGGGCGGATTACGACCGCTCCTACGGCAGCGGCCGCGGCGCCTTCGCGGAACCGCCCGCTGACGAGGGGGCCCACTTTGATGCCCCGGCGGCCGGCAGCCGCGCCTCCGCCAATGTCCGGCGCCCCAATACACCCCGGAACACCGCCTCGGACGCGCCGGTCTATATCCCGCCTTTCGAGCAGTACGCCGGGACCGGCGAAGTGCCGCTGATCCCGCAGGACCTGGCCCGCCAGCAGATCCACGGGCTCCCCCGCAAGCGCGGTATCTTCGGGGCGGAGGCAAGGATCCAGCGGGAAATGCGCACCGTACAGCTCATCACCCGCCAGGTCCTCCCCGCCATCCCGGCCGCCCGGCTCATCAACGGGCTGCAGTCCCCGGCGGACAACAGCCACATCGACCACGTGGTGCTCTCCGGCTACCGCATGGCGGTCATCGGCTCAATGCTGCTGCCGCCTGGCGCCTACGCCTGGAACGGCAGTGCCCTGACCCACGGCGGACGGTCCATCGCCCCGCCCCAGCTGGCCCATGTGGTGCGCCGGATGCAGGACATCTTTCCGGAGCTCAACGTCACCGGCTGGACCGTGGTCCACAGCACCGACGGCAACCTGCACGAACCGGTGATCGACCGGCACCGCCGTTCTGGCGCACACGAGACCGTCCAGGTGGTCAACGCCGCCGGGCTGGCCCGCGGCCTCAAGCAGTTCCTGGGTTCCGGCCCGGCCCCCAACACCGTCATCGTTCCCGTGCTCGCCCGGCTCCTGCGCGGGATGCACTAGCAGGCTCGCTAGGATGGGACGGTGTTCCGCATCCTCTTCCACACCCCAGAAATCCCCGGCAATACGGGCAACGCGATCCGGCTGGCTGCCATTACGGGCGCGGAGCTGCATCTGGTCGAGCCCCTGGGGTTCGACTTCTCCGACGCCAAGCTGCGCCGGGCGGGCCTCGACTACCACGACCTCGCCGTTGTGACCGTCCATCAGGACATCGACGCCGCCTGGGCCGCCCTGGCACCGGATCGTGTCTTCGCCTTCACCTCCGACGGTGAGGCTTCCTACACGGAAATCAGCTACCGGCCCGGTGACGTGTTGATGTTCGGCAGGGAGTCCGTGGGGCTGTCCGAGGACCTCAAGAATGACTCCCATGTCACGTCCCGCGTCCGGCTGCCGATGCTGCCTTCCCTGAGGTCGCTGAATCTTGCGAACGCCGCCTCGATCGCCGTCTACGAAGCCTGGCGCCAGAACGGATTCGCCGGCGCCAAGCTCTAGCTGACGCAACTTTTCCGGGGCTCCGCCCATCCGGTTCCACCGCTGTTCCGAATCACTTATGAAGCCCGTCAAACCGGCAGGCCATGGGAGCGGGAAGGGAGCGAGGAGCGGCAGGTGACAGCATTGCAGGCGAACAGGCGCCCCGTCCGGGGGCCTGCAGGCGGCCGTTCCGCGGGCGGAGCCTCCCATGACCCGCGATCGGCGGCGGGCACCTTATGCTTGAAGGTGATGGAAACTCCCAATGCCCCGAATCCCGAGGTAACCGCTCCCCCGGGCACGTCGGCTGATGTGAACCGCAGGCTCGGCGGATTGCTGGAACAGATTGCCCGCGGCGACCAGGCAGCCTTCGCAGAGTTCTACGAACTCACGTCCCGGCGCGTCTTCGGCATGGCCCGGCGGGTACTGATTGACGTGGAACTCAGCGAGGACACTACGCAGGAGGTTTTCCTCCAGGTCTGGCAAAGCGCCGCCAAGTTCAATCCCGAGGCCGGGAGCCCGCTCGCGTGGCTGATGACGATCTCCCACCGCAGGGCCGTGGACAAGGTCCGGTCCTCCCAATCGTCCACCGACCGGGAAGCGAAATACGGTGCCAGCAGCCAGGACATCGACCACGACTCGGTCTCCGACGAGGTCGGCAGCCGGCTGGAAGCCGAGGCCGTGGTCCGTTGCCTGGACACTCTGACCGACACACAACGGGAGTCCGTGCGGCTCGCCTACTATGGCGGCCTCACCTATCGGGAAGTCGCAGAGAAGCTCAATGCTGCGGTGCCCACTATCAAGTCCCGCATCCGCGACGGACTAATCCGACTGAAGACCTGTCTGGGGGTGAGTTGAGATGACCGACATGAGCGCACACAACAACGGCCGCGTCCCCTCCGGCTTTGCCGCCGACATCGCCACCGACCTTGCCTCCGGCCGCGCGGCAGACCTCGCTGAGCTGTACGCACTGAACGCCGTGGACGACGCCGAGCGTGCCGCCATCGAGGGTTACCTCGCCTCGGCTCCGCAGGCCGAACGCGCCGCCTTTAACGAGCGCGTCCGGCAGGCCCGGGAGACGCTGGCCACGAGCTTCACCGCCGAGGAAGAACCCCCGGCCGGCCTGCTGGACCGGATCATGGCGACCCTGCCCGCCCAGGCCCCGGCCGCCGTGCCCGCCACGCGCCCGGTTCAGGATCCGGCGGCGGTACCTCCCGTCGTGGCCCGGCCCGTCCGGGAAGCATCGGAGCTCCCCGTCACCGACGAACTCGGCGCCGCCCGCAAGCGCCGGGACGAACGACGCCGGCCCCAGGGCATGCGCAACTGGCTCGTCGGCGTCGCCGCCGCCGCCCTCATCGCCTTGGGCGGAGTCGGAGTCGGAGCCTACGTGGCGAACCTGAACGACCCGCTGAACCAGGTGCTGCAGGCCGGCGATGTGCGGCAGGCCACTGTCGACGTCACCGGCGGCGGCACGGCCACCGTGTCCGTCTCGCCTTCCAAGGACGCAGTCGTCGTAGAGATGAACGACGTCCCGGCGCCCCCGCCTGGCAAGGTGTACCAGATGTGGCTCATCCAGAAGGACGGCTCGGCGCCGGTCTCCCAGGGCCTGATGGATGCGGAAGCCCTGTCCAAGCCGGCCGTAGTCGAGGGCATCGGCAGCGCAGCCGCCCTCGGCATCACGGTGGAACCGACCGGCGGCTCGACGTCGCCGACCATGCCGACCGTGGCGGCGGCCCCCCTGGGCGCGTAAAACCGGCACCAGCACAACTGCGGGCCCCGCACCTTCAGACGGTGCGGGGCCCGCGGTTTCTGTCCCGCTGCGGCTAAGGCGCCGCAGGCCGGACGGCGTCGAGGTGGAGCCGGTCAATGATCTCCTGCGTTTCGTCCGCCGGCGCGGAGCTGACGCTCAGCGTGATGGCGTTCTCTTCAGGAGTGGGGGCCTCGAGCGCCTCGAACTGGGATTCGAGCAGGGCCGGGGGCATAAAGTGCCCGTGCCGGGATGCCAGCCGGTCCGAGATCCGGTCCTTGCTGCCGTCGAGGAAAACGAACACCACTCCCTCGCCGCGCAGGACATCCCGGTAACGCTTTTTCAGCGCCGAGCAGGTGACTACGCCGGGGGCGCCGGTTCCGGTGTGCTCCCGGATCCATCCGGCGATGCTTTCCAGCCAGGGCCAGCGGTCCTCGTCGGTCAGGGGCTGGCCGGCCTGCATCTTCGCCACGTTGGATGCGGGGTGCAGGTCATCGCCCTCCGCGAAATCCCAGCCCAGCCGGCTGGCCAGCAGGCCCGCCACGGTCGACTTCCCGGATCCCGAGACGCCCATGATCACGAGCACGGGGTGCTGCGCAGTCTTCGTCACTGAAGCCCGCCTTCCTCAATTAAATATGATTTAAACAGCCTCCAGCTTATGGGAGAGGAGTGGCAGGGGGCAACACTAGAAGCCCGCGATGGTCCCCGCGCCGTTGACTTCCACAACGTGGAAGGCCTCGGCGCTTCGGCCCGCCGGCAGCCCGCCGCGCTCCGCGGTCCGGACCATCAGCCCGCGGACCGTGCGGTCCATGGCCTCGATGTCGGGGTGCTGGCTGACGTGGATGTGGATGGCAGCGAGTTTGCCCTCGACGTGGTCCGTGACGTCCACGAAGTGGTTCTCGCGTTCCTCCGGCCCGGCGAAGAGCCACAGCCAGGGCAGTTTGTAGGCCTCCAGCCCGGCCTCGGCCAGCTCCGGGTACGCGAACGGGTTCTCCAGCGCCGGATACACCGCCCGGGTCACGGCCTCCCCCACCGCCAGATGGTCGGGGTGGCTCTTCTGGATCCGGTTCCAGTTCCGTTCGGGGTGCATTGAGAGCACGACGTCGGGCCGGAGTTGCCGGATCAGCCGCACCACCTCGCGTATCACCCCGTGCGAGGGCTCGAGGTAGCCGTCGCGTTCATGCAGGTAGTGGATGTCTGTCACCCCGACCAGGGCGGCCGCACGGCGCTGTTCCTCGTTCCGCAGCCGGACGATCTCGTCCCGTTGCGCGGGGTCGAAGCCGCCGGCGTCTCCGTCCGTCATGATGCAGTAGCTGACCTGGACGCCTGCGGCGGTCCAGGCGGCGATCGTGCCGGCGGCGCCGAAGTCGACGTCGTCCGGGTGGGCAGTGAAACAAAGCACCCGCTCGACCCGGTGGTGTTCCGGGTCGAACGGGCTTTGCGCCTGCGCGGCGGAAGTGTTCAAGGACTTATCCCCTGCGCTTCTTGATTTCCTCGGTGGCCTGCGGCAGGACCTGGAAGAGATCCCCCACGATGCCGAAGTCGGCGATTTCGAATACGGGAGACTCGGCATCCTTGTTCACGGCCACGATCACCTTTGCGGTCTGCATGCCGGACTTCTGCTGGACGGCCCCGGAGATGCCCGCCGAGATGTACAGCTGGGGCGAAACGGTCTTGCCGGTCTGGCCGATCTGGGCGTCATGGCCGATCCAGCCGGCGTCGGTCGCGGCGCGGGAAGCGCCGATGGCTGCTCCGAGGGCATCGGCAAGGTCTTCCACCGGGCCGAAATTGCCCTCGACGCCTCGCCCGCCGGCCACAACGATCCGCGCCTCGGCGAGGTCCGGGCGGCCGCTGGCGGCCTTGTCGCTGCGGGCGGTGATCCGTGCCGACGCTGCGGTGGCGGTCTCCGGCACTGCCACCGTGACCGTCGCCGGCGCCGTGCCGGTGACGGCCGGTTCCTGAGTGACGCTGTTGGACTTGACGGTGAGGACCGCGACGGGAGTGGTGGCCCTCGCCGTGGTGAGGTAGGAGCCGGCCAGCACGGACTTGTGCGCCGTGCCGTCCGGATCCACGGCAACGACGTCGGTGATGACGCCGGCTCCGAGCTTGATGCCCAGTCTCGCCGCGGTTTCCTTGGCCTCCGCCGAGTTCTCGGTCAGGACCACCGTGGCGTCCGCGGTCTGCACCGCGGCGGCAAGATAGGACGCTTTGGGGCCCACGAGGTAGTCGTCGAGGTCCGCCACGGAGGGCCGGTACAGCGTTTGAACGCCGTAGGCCGCCAACGTGGCTGCGACGTCGTCGTGCAGTTCGCCGTTGAACGCGACCGCAGGTTCGCCCAGGGACCGGGCTATGGTGAGCAGCTCCAGGCTGGCCTTTTTCAGCGCCTGGCCCGGGTTGTCAATGAATACCAGTACTTTTGCCATGTCTGCGGATCCCCTTAGAGCAGCTTCTGGGCGGCCAGGAAGTCAACCAGTTTTATGCCGGCGTCGCCTTCGTCGGTGATGATGGTGCCGGCGGTGCGGGCCGGGCGGGCCTCCGCGGACTCGACGGCGGTCCAGGACCCGGAGCGTCCCACGTGCGCGGGGTCGACGCCGATGTCGGCAAGGCTCAGCGTGGTGATGGTCTTCTTCTTGGCCGCCATGATGCCCTTGAAGTTCGGGTAGCGGGGATTATTGATCTGGTCAGTGACCGAGACGAGGGCCGGCAGTGTCGCCTCGATGGTATCGGCGTGGGCATCGCCGTCACGGCGGGCGGTGAGCTTGGCGCCGTCGATCTCCAAGGAGGCCGCGAACGTAACCTGCGGCAGGTCCAGGCGCTCAGCGAGCTGTGCCGGGACCAAGGAGGTCTCGCCGTCGGTGGAGGCCATGCCGGTGAGGATGAGGTCCGCGGGGGTGTCCGCGCCGAGGTGGCGGATGGCCGCGGCCAGGGCCAGCGAGGTGGCGGCGGCGTCCGATCCGGCCAGGGCGTCGTCGCTGAGGTGGACGCCTTCGCTGGCGCCGATCTGGAGGGACTTCTTCACCGCGTTGACAGCACCGGCCGGTCCCATGCTCAGGGCGATGACCTTGTTGCCGGCAGCTTCCCCGCCGCGGGCCTCGATCAGCTGGAGTGCGGCCTCCAGGGCGTACTCGTCCAGTTCGGACAGGATGCTCTCGGAGCGGTCCGTCGTATTGCTTTCGCCGGTGAGGTGCCGGTCGAACTGAGCGTCAGGGACGTGCTTGACCAGCACGATGATCTTCAATGTCTCTTCCACTGTATTTACAGCAGCCTTCCATGCGGGTGGACAGCCAGCCGGGTGGGTCGTGGCCACGGAACGCCCGGAGTGCCGGGGTGCTCTTAGCTAACCATATAGGCGGTCCCCCGCGCGGCTTGGGTTAAGGCCTGTGTCAGCGCCGGCCACACCGCGGCACTGCACACGCAGGCAGCCCGGCGAAGGCCGGGCAGCACCTGATGGTGCTGCCCGGCCCTGGTGGAACGCCGACCGCTGCTACCGCCGTTTCCGCAGTTACTGCATTTTCGGCAGTTACTGCATTTTCCGCAGTTACTGCTCGGCGGCCGCGCCGAGGGTTACGTCGAGCTGCTGCTCCTCGCCGCCGCGGATGACGGTGACCTTGACGGAGGCTCCGGCAGGCTGCTCGCGGACTGCGGCCGTCAGCTGGTTCGGGTCACTGATGGTGAGGTCCTGGAACTTCGTCACAATGTCGCCCACCTTGACGCCGGCTTTGTCCGCGGCGGAGCCGGGCTCAACAGTGGCCACTTCGGCCCCGACCGAGAAGCCGGACGCCGAGTCGCTGGCGGTTTTCTGCTTCACACTCACGCCGAACTGGCCGTGCGTGGCCTTGCCGGTGCTGATGATCTCCTGGGCGACCCGCTTGGCGTGGTTGATCGGGATGCTGAAGCCGACGCCGATGTTGCCGCTGCTCGAGGATTCGCCGCCGGCCGAGGCGATGGCGACATTCACGCCGATGATCTCACCCTTGGTGTTGACCAGGGCACCGCCGGAGTTTCCTGGGTTGATCGCGGCGTCCGTCTGGATCACGTTGATCGAGATGCTTCCCTGGTCAGCGGTGGTCTGGCCCTGCCCGCCGTCCGGCGGTGCAAACTGGAAGCCTTGGTCGTCACCCTGCGAGTTGTCCGCCCCCTCCTTGGGGGCGGCCGAGGAGGCAACGCTGATGGTGCGGTTCAGGGTGGACACAATCCCGTCGGTGACGGTCCCGGTGAGGCCGAGGGGCGAGCCGATCGCGACAGCGGTATCGCCGACGTTCAGCTTGCCGGAATCGCCCAGGACCGCGGGCACCAGCCCCGAGCCGTCCTTGATTTTCACCACTGCGAGGTCGGAGAGCGGATCCGTGCCAACAATCGTGGCGCTGTAGACCTTGCCGTCACTCATGCGCACTTCGATTGCGGCGTTGGCAACCGTGCCGTCCAGCGTGACGACGTGGGTGTTGGTGAGGACATGGCCTTCACCGTCGAGAATGATGCCGGAGCCTGTGCCGCCCTCGCTGCCGTTTGAGGCCTTGATGGTCACGACGCTGGGGGTGGCCTTGACCGCCGCCGCCGTGATGGCGTTCACGTCCTCCCTGTTATTGACGATGACAGGACCGGCCTGGCTGCTGTTGCTGGATCCGGTGGACGTGATGGAGCGCTCGTCCATCAGCTGCGTGGTCCCTGCGACCACCCCGCCGCCGACGAGGCCGGCGGCAAGAATGCTGGCCACGAGCGTCGGGACACCGAAGGCAGCCTTGCGCTTCGGGGCGTGGGCCGGGTCGGAGGCGTACGGGGAGCCGGACGGGTTGCCGCTAAAACCCCCGTGCCGGGCCTGGCTGTAAGGGGGCTGGCCGTGCTGGAAAGGTCCGTGCTGGGCGCTGCCCTGCTGGGGCTGCCCAAAAGCGGTGGTGTTCGTTGCCTGCCCGTATCCCGGGGTGTGCTGCTGGTTGGGCTGGCCCGACGCGCCAGCTTGGTGCACGTACTCCTGCGGGGCACCGAACTGCTGAGTCTCCGCTGCCGGAGGCCGGCCGTAGGACGGCTGGTGCTGCGGGTAGACCGGCTGGGGCGGGTTGCCTGCGGCCCGGTCCAGCCGAAGGGTCGGATTTTCCTGCGGGCTGTCCTGCCCTGTGTCCGGCGCGGGGGTGTCCTGCGGTGAGTCCGGCGCGGGGGCAGCCTGCGGGCGTCCGGCTGCGCCCTCGTTCGGCGTGGCCGGCTCCCGGTTCTCTGGTGACGCGCCCTGCGCTGGGTTCTCAGTCATAAGACTTCCTTTCATCCGTGTCTTCATTAACTATGGACGATCTCACTGATACTAGAGCGCACGTTTGCTGGGAGGTTGCTGAACGTCCGGATGGGGTGGCGTCCCGGCCCGCCGCGAGCCGTGCTGCCACTGGTTCAGCGCTTTTCGCTGGTGGCATATTCCCGTTGGTGGACGGTCAATTGGGTGCACCATAGAATCAAATGGAATTGCCACAGCGACCTGCGGCTTTACATCTGCGTGGGGGCGCTGCTGCATTCTGTGACGACCGGTTCGGCCCGAACTGGTCGCAGAAGTGCTGAAGGGTTGCACATGCGGTCTACCTATAAACGTCTCCTCGCCGTTCTCGGCGTCGCCGGACTGCTGGCGCTTCCCGCCGCTCCGGCCCTCGCCGAGGATCCGGTGAACCTCGACCCCGTCACCAAGATCGTTGACTCCGCCGGCGTCCTCGGCGACCGGACGGGCGAAGTCGAACAGGCCATCAAGCAGCTCGGCGCCGACCACGCGATGACCTACCACGTCGTCTACGTGGACAAGTTCGAAAATCCCACCGACCGGTATGCCTGGGCTGCTGAGGTGGCGGACAAGGCAAGCCTTGGCGCCAACGCCATGCTCCTGACCGTCGCCACGGACACGCAGCAGTACCTGCTGAGCAAGCCCGCCAACAGCAAAATCACGGACTCCCAGCGCGACACCATCGTGGAAAGCGCCGTTGACCCGAACCTCCGCGAAGGGGACTACGCACAGGCCGCCATCGATAGCGCCGCTGCCATCGGCGACGCCGCCGGGGGCGGCAAGGGCACGGTCCCGTCAGAAGGCGGCGCCGGCAGCGCCGTGCTCGTTGGAGTCGGCGTGGTCGCCGCCGGCGGCGCGGGAGCCTACCTCTACCTCCGTAACCGCCGGAAGAAAGCCGCCGTGGGTGCGGGCGCAGGCCACGGGCAGCAGAGCGCCGAGCTGGATCCGCTCGCCGGGCTCACCGTCGAGGAACTGCGCCGCAAGAGCGGTTCCCTGCTGATCGAGGCCGACGACGCCATCAAGTCCAGCGAGCAGGAGCTTGGCTTCGCGCAGGCGCAGTACGGCGACGCCGCCGTCGGGAACTTCACGAAGGCACTGGAGGACGCCAAGGGCCACATGTCAGAGTCGTTCAAACTGCAGCAGCAGCTTGATGACCACATCCCCGATACCGAAGAGCAGCAGCGGACCTGGCTCGGCGAGATCATCCGCCGTTCCGAGGCCGCGCTCGCTTCCCTCCAGGAGCAGAAGGCCGACTTCGATTCGCTCCGCGAGCTGGAGAAAAACGCCCCGCAGGCGCTTGCCGCGGTCAGCGCCGGAGCGCGTGAGGCGGAAGCGAAAATCGCCAGCGCCGAGCAGTCGCTCCACGAATTGCGGGCCAAGTACGCCGAGAGCGCACTGGTACAGGTGGGCGACAACATCAACCAGGCCAAGGAACGGCTCGCCTTCGTGCAGAATGCCTCCGTCACGGCCCAGGAGAAGCTCAGCGCCGGCGAAGGCAGCCTCGCCGCCGTCGCCGTCCGGGCGGCGGAAGAGAGCCTGCACCAGACAAATGTGCTGATCGGAGCCATCACAAAGGTCGCCGGAAGCCTCGACGAAGCCCGCAGCGGGCTCGAGTCCGCCGTCGTCGACACCTCACAGGACCTGGCCCAGGCCAGGGCACTGATCCAGTCCGGGGCACACCCTGAGCTGACCGGGCCGGTGGCCGCCGTGGAAGCCTCGCTGGCGCGGGTCAAGGCGGAAATCCACGGCGGAAAGATCGATCCCATCGCCACCCTGGAGCGCGTCGAGACGGCGCACCAGTCGCTGGATGCGGCACTCTCCGGCATCCGGGACCAGCAGGAACAGGCCCGCCGTGCGCAGGCCTCCCTGCAGCAGAGCATCATGTCCGCGCAGGCGCAGATCAGCGCCACCTCGGACTACATCACGGCCCGCCGCGGCGGCGTGGGCACCGAGGCCCGGACCCGCCTGGCTGAGGCCCAGCGGAACCTGGACTACGCGCTGTCCATCTCCCGTACGGATCCTGTCACGGCCCTGCAGTACGCCCAGCAGGCCCACGCACTCGCGGCACAGGCCGCGCAGCTGGCCCAGTCCGACGTCGACCACTTCGGCGGATACGCCAACCAAGGCTACGGGCGCGGCGGAATGTTCGGCGGCGGCGGGGGCGGCGGCCTGGGCGGCGCCATCCTTGGCGGCATCCTCATCAACTCCATCCTGCATGGCGGCGGCGGGGGCGGCGGCTGGGGCGGCGGAGGAGATTCCGGCGGCGGCGGGGGCGGCGGCTGGGGCGGCGGAGGAGATTCCGGCGGCGGCTGGGGAGGCGGCGGAGACGCCGGCGGAGGCTGGGGCGGGGACTTCGGCGGCGGAGGCGACTTCTAACGAGGCCGCTGCCCGCCACGCGGGCCAGGACACTACAGACTAGGCGCCGGCGGGAAGCTCCCGCGGGCGGATGGAAGAAGTACATTTTCACTGTTCACCGAATTCAGTGGGAACCACTGAGCAGGACGAAAGGTATCACCATGAAGCAGTCCATTTTCGGCCGCATGGCGCAGCTGGCGAAGGCCAACATCAATTCCCTGCTGGACCAGGCGGAGGACCCGCAGAAGATGCTGGACCAGATGGTCCGGGACTACACCAACAACATCGCCGAGGCCGAGTCCGCAGTGGCGCAGACCATCGGCAACCTGCGCATGCTTCAGGACGACTACAACGAAGACGTCAAGAACGCCCAGGATTGGGGCCGCAAAGCCCTCGCCGCGTCCCGCAAGGCCGACGAGTACCGGTCCAAGGGTGACGTTGCCGATGCGGAGAAGTTCGACAACCTGGCCAAGGTGGCCCTGCAGCGCCAGATGTCCGCGGAAAACGATGCCAAGGCCGCCGAGCCCAGCATCGCCTCGCAGACCGAGGTCGTGGACAAGCTCAAGCACGGCCTGGACCAGATGAAGGGCAAGCTCAACGAGCTCACCAGCAAGCGCAACCAGCTGGTGGCCCGGTCCAAGACTGCCGCCGCCCAGTCCCAGGTGCACGATGCCCTCAAGAGCATCGACTTCATGGATCCCACGTCCGAGGTGGGCCGCTTCGAAGAAAAGATCCGCCGGGAAGAGGCGAAGGTCCGCGGCCAGCAGGAGCTGGCCGCGTCCAGCCTGGACGCGCAGTTCAACTCGCTGGAGGACCTCGGCGAACAGACCGAGATCGAGGCACGGCTCGCCGCACTGAAGTCCGGAGGCTCCCCCGCAGCCATCGGCGCCGGAGAGGGCCGGGCAGCCGGCTCCACCGTCGACGAAGCCGACTTCGACAAGCTCTAGGCGATCCCCCGGCGCTTTCCGCCGGACCCGAGGTACCGGATCTGCCGAGGCCGGGCCCCTGAACCGTCGATCGACGGCGGCGGGGCCCGGCCTTTGCCGTGCCTGCCACGTGTACCGTGGATCCATGTCTTCGGGAACCCCATCTTCCACCCTTGTCTGGCTTCGCGACGATCTCCGGCTGGATGACAACCCGGCCCTGAGCGAAGCGGCCTCGCTGGGACAGCCGCTGACCGTGGTGTATGTCCTCGACGAATCATCCCCCGGCGTCCGGCCCCTCGGCGGCGCCACAAAATGGTGGCTGCACCATTCGCTGGCGGAGCTCGCCGCCGGCCTTGAGGCGGCGGGCTCACGCCTGCTGCTGCGCCGTGGACCGGCCGCGGGTATTATCCGGGACCTCGCCCGGAAGACGGGAGCCTCAACGCTGCTGTGGAACCGCCGCTACGGAGGTCCGGAACGCGAAGTGGACGCCGGCATCAAGTCCTGGGCCGCGGACGAGGGCCTCACGGCTGCCAGCTTCCAGGCGAACCTGATGTTTGAGCCATGGACGGTGCGCACGGGCGCGGGCGGGCCGTACAAGGTCTTCACGCCGTTCTGGCGGGCCTGCCTGGAGTCACCGGAGCCCCGGCTCCCCCTGGACGCCCCGGAACGCCTCCCTAGCCCCGCTGTGGGCGCGGAGGGAAGGCTCCCGGCCGGCGATGCCCTCCAGGACTGGGGCCTGCTCCCCCGCAGGCCGGACTGGAGTGCCGGCCTGGCCGAAACCTGGCAGCCCGGGGAAGCCGGCGCACTGAAGCGGCTGGACGACTTCCTCGACGGTCCGGCCGAGGAATACGGCACAGGCCGGGACACCCCCGGGGTCGAGGGGACCAGCCGGCTCTCCGCACATCTGCGGTTCGGCGAGATCAGCCCCTTCCGGATCTGGCACGCGCTGCGGGAACGCTACGGACACGCGGCGCCGGCCGACGTCGGGATCTTCCGCTCCGAACTCGGCTGGCGGGAGTTCTGCTGGCAGCTGCTCTACGAGAACCCGGAACTGGCCACCCGCAACTACCGTCCCGAGTTTGACCGCTTCGCCTGGCAGACGCCCTCCGAGGCCGAACTCACAGCCTGGCAGCAGGGCCGGACCGGCTATCCCTTGGTGGACGCCGGGATGCGCCAGCTGTGGCGGACCGGCTGGATGCACAACCGCGTCCGCATGGCCGCCGCGAGTTTCCTGGTCAAGAACCTGCTGGCCGACTGGAGACTCGGCGAGGCCTGGTTCTGGGACACGCTGGTGGACGCCGACGCCGCGAGCAACCCGGCGAACTGGCAGTGGGTGGCCGGATCCGGCGCCGACGCCTCACCGTACTTCCGGATCTTCAACCCGGTCACCCAGAGCAAGAAGTTCGACGCCGGGGCCCGCTACCTGCGCGAGTACCTTCCGGAGCTGGCCGACCTGGACGACAAGGCGATCCACGAACCGTGGAAGGCGGGGGGCCCAGCGTCCGGCTATCCGGACCCGGTGGTCGGACTGCCCGAGTCACGGGCCCGGGCGCTGGAAACCTACCAGCGGCTCAAAGACGGCTAACGGGCTGCGCCCGCCCGATACCGGGCCGCCGGCACGGAACCCCGTTTTCCAGGGGGTGTTCGGGGTCCGCCCGGGGCAACGACAAAGGCCCGGATCAACAGATCCGGGCCTTTCCTTTTTCTTCTTCAGTTGCGGGGACAGGATTTGAACCTGTGACCTCTGGGTTATGAGCCCAGCGAGCTACCGAACTGCTCCACCCCGCGTCGCTTGATCAACACTACCCTACTTTTGGTGCCGCCCAAGCCACCTCCCTGCACGCGGCCCGCGGCACCCGCTGCGGACTTAAAGCAGAAGGTCCGGAGCACTGTTTCCAGTACTCCGGACCTTCTCTTCAGTTGCGGGGACAGGATTTGAACCTGTGACCTCTGGGTTATGAGCCCAGCGAGCTACCGAACTGCTCCACCCCGCGTCGCAAGATCAACTCTACCTGCCGGTGAACTTAGGGCCAAATCCAGGTGGCGTGATGTGCGTCTCCCCGCGCCGCGGACCCACGCGCTCCGCCCCCGGACGGGAAAGGCAAAGCGGGAAAGGTGAAGGCCGGGTTCCCGCTCCAGTGGAACGTGAACCCGGCCCTCGACCGTGTCTGCGCCGGCAGTGTCTCACCAGCCCCGCATCAGCTGCTCGGGGTCGGCGCCGGCGTCGGGGCGGGAGTTGCCGCCGGAGCAGGGGCCGGCGTCGCCGCGATCTTGGCTTCGGCGTCGATGGCCCGCTGCAGTGCCGCGTTGAGCTTCTTCTGCTCCTCGCCGTAGGCGGCGAAGTCGCCCTTCGCGAGGGCCTCCTGGCCGGCCCGGATGGCGGCGTTGGCGTCGGCCAGTGCCGCCTTGAGCTCCGCCTTGGCGTCGGTGCTGCCCGGAGCGGACGGCGTGCCGCCCGGCGTCGTGGGCGTGGCGGGCGACTTCCCGTTGTTGGCCTCGTCGCCGGCACTGGCTCCCGACTCACCGCCGAACAGCTGGTTGAGGGCCTCATCCAAAGTCGGGGCGAACCCGATCTTGTCACCAAACGCCACCAACACGCGCTGCAGCGTCGGGTAGGACGTTTCGCCCGTTGAGCGCAGGTAGACGGGCTGGACGTACGCCATACCGCCACCGACCGGCAGGGTCAGCAGGTTGCCATTGAGCACCGCCGACGCACCCTGGCGCAGCAGGTTCAACGCCTGGGAAACGGTGGGATCGGAGTTGAACTTGTTCTGCGCCTGGCCGGGTCCGGGAACATTGGTTTCCGGCGGGATCTGCAGGAGCCTGAGCTGGCCATAGCTCTCCGCCTTGACGCCCTTCTGGTTGCCTGCATCGGAGTCCGCGGCCAGGAAGCCGTAGAGCACGTTGCGGGCGTTTCCGTTGACCACCTGCGGGATGAAGGACGATGTCAGCTGGAAGGCCGGCTTGTCCTGGTCAGGCATCTTCAGGGACATGTAGTACGGGGGCTGCTTGACGTCACCCTGGACGGTCGGATCGTTCGGGACGCTCCAGGCATCGTTGTTGGTGTAGAAGTTGTCCGGCTGGGTGACGTGGTAGCGGCCCAGGAGTTCCCGCTGGACCTTGAACAGGTCCTCCGGGTAGCGGACGTGGCTCATAAGCGCTCCGGACATTTCCGAGAACGGCTTTAGCGAGGACGGGAAGATGTTCTGCCACGCCTTCAGCACGGGGTCCTGGTCATCCCAGGCATAGAGCGTCACTTTTCCGTCGTAGGCGTCCACAGTGGCTTTGACCGAGTTGCGGATGTAGTTGACGGAAGTGTTCGGCAGGGAAGCCGTGCGGCCCGCGGTTGTCTGCGAGTCAGCAGTGGCTTCGGAGAGCTGCTCCTGCTGCGAGTACGGGTAGTACGGGCTGGTGGTGTAGCCGTCCACGATCCACTTCACGCGGCCGTCAACGACGGCAGGGTAGGCGTTGCCGTCCACGGTCAGGTACGGAGCGACCTTTTCGACGCGTTCGCGCGGATCGCGGTCGTAGAGGATCTGGGATTCGGGGTTCACGCCGTCAGAGAGCAGCATGTCCGAGGACTGGAACTTGATCGCGTAGAGAACCTTGTTGAAGAAGTTGCCCACGTTCGGACCGCCGTCGCCGGTGAACGTGTACTGCGTTTCGCCGTCGCCTTCCTTGGCAGCCGGACGGTCCTGCTCACGGTTCGGGGCGCCGTCGGGGGCTCCGACGATGGAGTAGTCCGGCGAGTTTTCACCGAAGTAGATCCGCGGCTGGTAGCTCGAGTCATCGCCAAGCACACCGGTGGACGGGATGCCGGACTGCAGGAACTCGGGCTTGCCGTCGACGGTGAACTTGTTGCCCTTGGCCGCGACGACGCCGTAGCCGTGGGTGTAGACGACGTGGCGGTTCAGCCACGACTGCTGGTTGGCGCTGAGGCCGTCCGGGTTGAGTTCGCGGACGGCAATGACGGTGTCCTGGATCTTCCCGTCGATCTCGTAGCGGTCCACGTTCAGCGCGCTGGGGAACTGGTAGTACGGGCGGTACTGCTCGAGCTGGGAGAACGCATCCGAGATCAGGTTCGGGTCCAGCAGCCGGATGTTGGCCGTGGTTTGCGCGTCAGGAGCTAGGGCGCCCGTGGTGGTCTCGGTGGTGGCGTTGTAGCGCGTTTCCTGGATCTTATCGAGTCCATAGGCCGACCGCGTCATGTTGATATTGCGCTCGATGTACTGCTTCTCGAGCGTCTGCTCCGACGGGCGGACCTGGAACTGCTGGATCACCCAGGGGTAGACGCCGCCGGCCAGGATCGAGGTGATAACGAGCATGGCGGTGCCGATGACGGGCAGCCGCCACTTGCCGATCACGGCAGCGACGACGAACAGCACGGCGACGAGGACTGCGGCGACGGCCAGGATGGCCTTGGTGGGAATGACGGCGTTCACGTCCGTGTACAGGGCACCGGCCCAGCGGCCGCCGCTGTTCTGCACGGAGGCGTAGCGGTCCAGCCAGAAGTTGGCGCCCAGCAGGAGCAGGAACGCCGCACCGCACACGGCGAGGTGGATCTGCGCCGCACGGCTGGTGAAGATGCCGCGTTCCATAATCCGGATGCTGCCGTAAAGGTAATGCGTCAGGATGCCCGCGATTCCGGCGATGATGGTGACGCTGATCAGGAAGCCGGTGACGAAGCCCAGGAACGGCAGGGTCATCAGGTAGAAGCTGATGTCGAGCCCGAACAACGGGTCGTTCTGGCCGAAGGGCTCCTGGTTCAGGAACAGGAGCACCTTCTGCCACTGGCTGGCTGCGGCGCTTCCGGCGAAGAGGCCGAAGAGGATGGGCAGGCCGATCATCACCACGCGGCGGACCGGTTCAAGCTGGACCTGGTAGCGGTTCAGGTTGTCACGGATGTCCGAGTCCGGCGCATACACGGGGCGTGAGTGGTAGGCGATCCGGATGGCGAAGAAAACCGCGGTGAACATCAGGGCGAAGCCAGCCAGGAAGATGACGATCCGGGCCAGGTTCTCGGTCAGGAAGACTTCGAAGAAGCCCAACTGCTGGTACCAGAGGACGTCCGTCCAGACATTGGCGAAGAAGATGAAGCCGACCACAATCAAGGCCACAACAATCAACGTCGGCGTCAGTGCGCTTCGTCGTTGCGGGGGCCTTCCGGGCGGGACAGTGCTGGCGGGACGGGACAAACTCGGTACCTCATAGCTGGTCGTCAGTTACTGGTTTTTAGTTGTAGGTGCGGTGCTTCGATGCGGTAGCCCAGGGCCCCTGCATCGAAACAGCCACCGGCACCGGCCGCCAGGGCGGCGAAGCCGTCATATGTGCCACGTATGGCAGCGAATCTTAGTTCCGCGGCCAGTCTAGTTGCTGGAACAAACCGGAAGTCCAGATGTGTCGGCCCCGGACGCGGCCAGTTCGACCGCTTTCCGCGCCTCGGCAAGGTTCTCGACCCGAACCACCTGCAGTCCGTCCGGGATATTCCCGACGACTTCGTCGCAGTTTGCGGCTGGGGCAAGGAACAGGGTGGCGCCTCCTGCCCGCGCGCCGTGCATCTTCTGGCTAATGCCGCCGATCGGGCCCACGGCTCCGTCCGGGGTGATGGTCCCGGTTCCCGCAACATGCTCGCCGCCGGTCAGGTCCCCCGGGGTGACAGTGTCCACGATGCCCAGGGCAAACATCATTCCCGCGCTGGGACCGCCGACTTTTTCGAGGGAGATCTTGACGTCGAAGGGGAAATTGAATTTGTACTGGAGCAGGACTCCCAAGATGAACCGGCCGGCCGGATTCTTCGACGGCGTGATGCTGGCCGTCACATTCTTGCCGTCGCGTTCGACGACGACATCCACCGGCGCACCGTTTCCGGCGGCCAGTTCGGCCTGGACGACGCTCAGGGCGGTCGCCGGCTTGCCGTTGACGGAGACCAGCACGTCGTTTTCCTGAAGTTTCCCGGCGGAGGCGGAGCCCTCCGGGATGCCCGCGACCTGCATTTTCTGCTCGAACGCGATGCCCAGTTCCTTGAGGGCCGACGCCACGGCGTTCTCCTGCGAGGTGGTCATCGCGACGGCGCTTTCCTGCTGGGACTGTTCTTTCGTCACACCGGTGGGGAAGACGAGTTCCTCCGGGTACACGGCTTTGGCGCCGCTAAGCCAGGCCGTGAATGCCTCGAAGACCGTCACCGGACCGTTGGGGCCGCCGTCGACGTAAACGGTGGTGAGGTCCAGGTTGCCCTCGGCCGGGAACGCCTCACGGCCGGTGACGCTGATGACCGGCTTGCCGTTGTCCTTGCCCAGGGTATTGAACGTCGGGCCCGGTGACTCCACGACGTATGGGACGGGCAGGGTCAGGGCGGTGACGCCGAGCCCGAGTGCGAGCAGCCCCGACACCAGCATGGCTGATGACCGTTTGTCCCGCTTCCCGGCGGAACGTGGTCCGGCGAGGCGTGCCCGCCTGCCCGGCGGCCTGCCGGCTGCCGGGTCGCCGGCGGGCTGCTCGCCCTGCGTAATCGTCAATGAAGGACCTCTCCGTGCCGGCGCCCGAGAACCCTGCGGGCCCACTGGTCGGCGCACCGCCGCCGCCGCTTTCGCCGCGGCTGCCGCCTGCAAATATTCCAGTCTCTAACACTACGCGCTCGGCTGCCCGCCAGGCTCTTTGCCGACAGCGAACGTGGCCGGGTTTCAGCAGACAGCCCGCTGGCAGCGGGGTAGCGTGAACGTCAGAAGCAGCCACACCGAAGATCGGCGGGATCATGACCTCCAATCCACTTAATCCGTCCAACGGCGACGAGGAGCCCAAGGATCCGCTGGCGGAAATGTTGAAGAACCTGATGGGCGGCCAGGGCATGGGAAACATCGACCCTGCGGAACTGGCGAAGGCCGCGGGTCTCCCGGACGACCCGAACCTCCTCGCCCAGATGTTCTCCCAGGTCCAGGCCATGATGAGCGCCCCTTCGGAGGGCCCCGTCAACTGGCAACTGGCGCACGAGAACGCCCGGCGCGTGGCAGCGAGCGGCTCCGACCCGTCCGTCACGGCGCAGCAGTCCCGCGAGGTGGATGAGGCCCTGAGGCTCGCCGAATTGTGGCTTGACCAGGTCACCGGCCTGCCGGCCACCGGTTTGATCGGCCGGGCCTGGTCCCGGGCCGAGTGGGTTGAAGAAACCCTTGGCACCTGGAAGCGCCTGACCGAACCTGTGGCCAACAGCATCGCCAATGCGCTGTCCGCGGCCATGACCGAGCAGATGCCGGAAGAGATGAAGTCCATGATGGGCGGGGCATCCTCAATGCTGCAGAACATGGGCGGCGCGATCTTCGGCATGCAGCTGGGCCAGGCCATCGGCGCGTTGTCGGCAGAGGTGGTCAGTTCCACCGACATCGGCGTCCCGCTGGCCGACCTCGAAATGGCCCTCCTGCCCTCCAACGTGGCCAAGTTCGGCGAGGGCCTCAGCCTGCCCGAGAACGATATCCGGCTGTTCCTGGCCGTCCGGGAAGCAGCACATGCCCGGCTGTTCGTCCAGGTTCCCTGGCTGCGGGGGCACCTCCTCGGCGCGATCGAAGCGTACGCCCGCGGCATCCACATCGATACGTCCAAGATTGAGGAGCTCGCCCGCGAACTGGATCCGAGCAACCCGGAGGGCATCCAGGAGGCCCTGTCGCAGGGCGTCTTTATGCCGCAGCGCACGCCCGCCCAGGAGCAGGCGCTGGAGAAGCTGGAAACCGCTTTGGCCCTGGTGGAGGGTTGGGTGGATGAATTGAGCTGGGCCGCCACCGAAAAGATGCTGCCCTCGGCTGCTGCGCTGCGCGAGACCGTGCGCCGCCGCCGCGCCACCGGAGGACCGGCCGAACACGCGTTCTCGTCCCTCGTGGGGCTGGAGTTGCGTCCGCGCCGGCTGCGGGAGGCCGCCGCGCTGTGGGCCTCGCTCAAGGATGAACGCGGTGTTGATGGCCGCGACGCGATCTGGCATCACCCGGACCTGTTGCCGACCGCCGAAGACTTGGAAGACCCGAAAGGATTCAGCGAACGCCGGAAACTGGCCGAGGCCAGCGACTCCGAGGTTGACGATGCGCTGCAGAAGCTGCTGAGCGGCGGATTCGACGTGCCGGAGGAGGCGGAGACTGCCGGGGACGACACCGCGGAGCCTGATGAAACAGAGGGGCCCGGCGCAACAGACCAGTCGGGCCGCGGCGAACAGGACGGCGGACCGGAAACGGATGACTCTCCCGGAGAGGGCGCGGGTCCGAAGCCCTAGCTGTTGAGCGGGATAGCCCCGGCCGGAACGTCAGTTCCGGCCGGGGCTTTTGTTGTCCACGACGTCGTCGTCCAGACCGTCGTCGACATTGTCACTGCCCGGCCGCGCGAGGCCGCGCGATGTGGCGAAGGAAACCCCCTCCAGGAAGGCCTTGGCGCGGGCCGTGTCCGGATAGGCCTCGAGCAGCCGCCAGAACGCGGCGTTGTGCCCGGCCACCAGCAGGTGCGCCAGCTCGTGAAGGAGCACATAGTCGATGACCCATTGCGGCATGGGCTGAAGCTTGTCGGAGAGCCTGATGGTTCCATCCGACGGCGTCGCGGAACCCCAGCGCGAGTTCTGGTTGCTTACCCAGCGGACAGAGGACGGCACGGCCCGTCCGCCGAAATACTTGGCGGAGAGCCCGGCGGCGTGCTCCGCCAGATCGGCGTCGTTGCGCGGCCGGCGGCGTCCCGCGCCTCGGGTCCGGCGCTCCCCCTGAAGCCGGAGTTTCTCGAGCATCCGGTGCACCCATTCCCGTTCCTGGGCGCGGCTGAAGGACGCCGGAATGGCGACCACGGCCGTGCCGTTCTCCCAGAACGCGGCCACGGTCCGACGGCGGCGGGCCGAGCGGCGCACTTCCACGGGGGCGCCGTCGGCGGTGGTCAATGGCGTGGCTGCGGGGGCGGCGGGCCTGCTGCCGGCCATCAGAGGGTGGTGCTCTCGGCCAGCACTGCCAGGACTGCTTCGCCGTATTTTTCCAGCTTGGACGGTCCCACACCCGGCAGTTTGGCGAGTTGGTCGAGGGAATCGGGCCGGGCTTCGGCAATGGCCGTCAGCGTGGCGTCGGTGAAGACCACAAAGGCGGGGACGTCGGCGTCGAGCGCCGCATCCTTGCGCCACTGCCGGAGCGCGTCGAAGGTCTGCTCCTCGTAGCTGGGCGGGCACTGGTGGCAGCGGCCCACCTTGCGTTCGGCGCCGGAGGAGAGCATGGTGCCGCAGACCCGGCAGGTTGCCGGTACGGCGGCCTTGCGGCGGGGTGCCGGTCCCTTGCCGCGGGCCGAGGAGCTGGCCACGGAATCGGGGCGCAGCCCGTCCAGGAAGCGCGAGGGCTTCCGGTTGGCGCGCCCGCCCGGGGTGCGCGCCGTGGACCAGGACAGGAAGAGGTGTTCCCGGGCCCGGGTGATCCCGACGTACAGCAGGCGGCGTTCCTCATCGACCGACTCCGGGCTGTCCGCGAAGGAGATCGGCATCAGGCCCTCGCTGAGCCCCACGAGGAACACAGCATCCCATTCGAGGCCCTTGGCGGCGTGCAGCGAGGCGAGGGTGACGCCCTGGACGGTCGGGGCGTGCTGGGCGAGGGAGCGTTCCTGGAGTTCGTTGACGAAGTCCGGGAGGCCGAACTGCCCGCCGCGGCTGATCACGAGTTCGTCGGCCAGCGCGACGAGCGCCGCGAGGGATTCCCAGCGCTCCCGGAGGGCTCCGCCACTGTGCGGGGCGGCCTCCGTATAGCCAAGCGAGGCGACGATGTCGCGGACCAGCTGGCCCAGCGGCTCGGGGCTGGCGGTCTCGGCGACGGCCCGCGTGGCGGCCCGGAGCTGCAGGATGGCGTCGCGGACCTCCTTCCGGGCAAAGAACCGTTCCCCGCCGCGCAGCTGGTAGCCGATCCCCGCGGAGGCCAGCGCCTGTTCGTAGGCTTCGGACTGGCCGTTGGTGCGGAACAGCACGGCGATCTGGCTGGCCGGGGTGCCGGCGTCGAGGAGCTCACGCACCTTGACCGCCACGGTGGCGGCCTCGGCCTCGTCGTCGGAGCATTCGGTGAACTGCGGCACCGGGCCGGGCGGGCGCTGCGCGACGAGCTGCAGCGGCGTGGCCCAGGCGTCGGCGGCCGGGCCGCCGCTGCGCCGGCCGGCCAGCAGCTCGTTGGCCAGCCGCACCACCTGCGGCGTGGAGCGGTAGTCGCGGATCAGCTTGACCACGGTGGCGTCGGGGTACTGGGCTTTGAAGCCGAGCAGGTGTTTCGGCGAGGCCCCGGTGAAGGAGTAGATGGTCTGGCTGGCGTCGCCGACGACGCAGAGCTCGTCGCGGCCGCCGAGCCACAGTTCCAGCAGCCGCTGCTGCAGCGGCGAAACGTCCTGGTATTCATCGACGACGAAGTGGCGGTACTGCTCGCGGACGGTGGCGGCGACCTTCGGGTCTTCCTGCAGGATGCCCACGGTGATCAGCAGCACGTCCTCGAAGTCGATGACATTCCGGTCGGTCTTGACGTCCTCGTAGGACTGGAAGACCCGGGCGACGGCGGTCAGGTCAAAGCCGCCCGGTGTGCCGCGGCCCTGGGCCTTTTCCAGGTAGTTGGCGGGCGTCAGCATGGAGACCTTGGCCCATTCGATTTCAGAGGCCAGGTCCCGGATCGAGGCGCGGTCCGTGCTGAGGCGCAGGCGCCGGGCGGCCTCGGCGATCATCTGGGCCTTGTGGTCCAGGAGATTGGGCAGGACTCCGCCGACGGCCTGGGGCCAGAAGAACTGGAGCTGACGCAATGCGGCCGCGTGGAACGTGCGGGCTTGGACGTTGCCGACGCCGAGGTCGCGGAGGCGGCTGCGCATTTCGGCCGCCGCCCGTGCCGTGAAAGTGACGGCAAGGAGCCGCTGCGGGCTGTACACCCCGGAGTGCACCCCGTACGCGATCCGGTGCGTGATGGCGCGGGTCTTGCCGGTTCCGGCGCCGGCAAGGACGCACATGGGTCCCTGCAGGGTGCTGGCGACCTCACGCTGCTCGGCGTCGAGGCCCCCGAGAATGCGCTCCTCGAGGGAGCGGTTGTCCGGCGCCAACGGCTCGGTGTCCGGCATATCCTCGCCGGACGTACCGGTCGTGCCGGACGGGAAGGCGCTGGACTGGAAGATGTCTGTGTTCACTGTTGCTGCTCAGCCGTTCGAGGGTTTCCGGTGGAGGCTCCGCGGTGGTGGACCCGCGGCCCGGCGGTGCCGATAAGTGCTGTCACGATCGCGTCACGGGTTGTCCGGGCGGTCCTGGATGGCGCCGCCGTACCAGTGCTCAATCAGGGACCGTGCGATGGACAGTCTGCTGGAAATGACGATTTCGCCGCTGAGCACCGCTTCCTGCAGTTCGCTCCGGCTGAACCAGCGTGCCCGGGTGACTTCGACGCCGTCGGGCGTGGCGTCCGTGTCCGCGGTGGTGGCCGTGAAGCCGAGCATCAGGGAGGCCGGGAAGGGCCACGACTGGGAGCCGAGGTACTGGCAGGCGGTGACGCGCACGCCGACTTCCTCGCCGATTTCCCGGACCACCGCTTGTTCCAGCGACTCCCCCGGTTCGACGAAGCCGGCGAGGGTGGAATAGTTGCGGGCGTCGAGCGGGCCGCCGCCGCCGAGCAGCAGGCGCCCGTCGGCGCCGACCACCGTGACAATGATGGCGGGATCGGTGCGGGGGTAATGCTCTGAGCCGTCGGAGGGGCAGCGGCGGACCCAGCCCCCGGCCTCCGGCACGGTGGCCGTCCCGCAGCGCGGGCAGTGGGTGTGGGTGGCGTGCCAGTTGGCGATGGCGCTGGCTTCAACAAAGATGGCGGTATCAGTGGGGTTCAGCGTGGCCGCGACGTCACGGAATCCCGCCCACTGCGCGCCATCGGGGATGCCGGCGATATGGGCTTCGAATTCCTCGGCCTGGACTTCGAACTGCTGCGGCAGGAGGAAAAGGACCAGTTCGGTGCCCACCTCCAGGTCCGAGCCGGGCATGGCGGAGCCCAGGTAAATCAGCTGTTCCGGGGCGTAAGGTGTGTCCTGCAGGTGCCGGGCCAGTTCGGCGGCGTTCAGCAGGACCAGGCTGCTGCCGTTGACCAGGGCCTGCCGGCCGGACAGCACCATGGCCAGTGCGGCGCCGGAGTGCAGGAGCTCCTGGAGCATCCCGGGCTTGAGCCGTGCGGCGGAGCCGCGGTCAATCAGCGCCGGGCGCACCGGAAGGACGGTGTCCAAAAGATGGTTGGCGGCCAGGCCGGCGTGCGGGGAGTTTGACGTGCCCGACGGGGCCTGACTGTTGGGGGCCGGTGACTCCGCAAGACTCATGTACCCACCGTACTGACTCGCGCTGACAAATGACATTTTTCCCCGGCGTATGTGGGCATCCGCACGTGCCGCGGGCACGGTGGTCCCGGACCGGCGTGGCGGCGTCGCCCGGGGCGCAATTTATTCCCGATCTTTCAGACTCGCCGTGGTGCATCGCGGTCTTGGGCGCCGCTCAATCTACCGTGGAAGAGTGAGAAGAAAACCAATCGAACTGGCAGCTGTGGCAACCGCGGCAGTCCCCGGACTGACCCCGACCGCCGTTAGCTCTGCGCCCGACGATCCGGCGGACTTCGACTCGGCCCTCCTCCTGGATTCCGAGGGCAAGCGCTGGCGCGTCCGCTCGCCGCGCCACGCCGAGGCCAGCGCCCGGCTGGAAACGGAATTCCTGGTGCTGCGGGCCTTCGCACCCGGCATCCGGGCCGAACTCCCGTTCCTCATGCCCACGGTTGCCGGCACCGTCCGGCAGGGACCGTTGAGCACGTTTGTCTACTCCCACCTGGCCGGGTCCACCCGGTCCGTCGAGGACCTCGGCGCCGCGTCCCCCGCCGTTGCCCGCGAGATCGGCGCGGCCCTCGCCGCCATCCACGATTTGCCGCACTCGCTGGTGAGCAACGCCGATCTGCCCAGCTACACTCCCAACGAGTTCCGCCAGCGCCGCCTTAACGAACTGGACCAGGCCGCGACCACCGGCAAGATCCCGCCACTGCTGCTCCGCCGTTGGGAACACGCCCTCGAGGACGTCTCCCTGTGGCGCTTCAACCCCTGCGTGGTCCACGGGGATCTCCACGAGGACAACCTGCTGGTCGACGGCGACCGTGTCACGGCCGTGACAGGCTGGACCGATCTGCGTATCGGCGACCCGGCTGACGACATGGCCTGGCTGGTTGCCTCCAACGACCAGGACTTTGTGGATGCCGTCCTAGGGCACTACACCTCCGCCCGGCGCGATGTGCCCGACGCCCATCTGCTGCGGCGTGCAGCGCTCTCCGCCGAATTCGCCTTGGCGCAATACCTCGTCAAGGGCCTCGCCGCCGGGAACGAAGAAATGATCGGCGAAGCCGAATCGATGCTCACCGTGCTCGCCGAGGACGTCGCGGAACACGGCGGGCAGCCGATCAGCGTGGAACCCCTCCCCCAGCCTGCACCCGCCCCGGAATCTGGCGATAGCCCATCCCGGGACAACGGACCGGACACGGCGCCGCATAGGGCGCCGGATCAGCCGCCGGTCCCGGCTGTCAGCAAGGTGACCCTGCTGGCCCCGGACACGGTCTCCGGACTCTCCGCCGTTCCCACCAGCAGCGCAATGCCTGCCGTGCAGGTGACGCCGATCCCCGTCGACGAGCCGACCGCCGACGACGACGCCTCCAACGACAGTGCCTCCGACGAGAGTGCCTCCGACGACGGCCCGGAAGACACCTCAACCCAGTCGATCGCCGTTGTCCGGGAAAACAGCCCTGCCCCGGCAGACGGCCCGGATGCTGAAGACACCTCGACCACCGCTCTCACGGTGGTCGACGCGAAATTCCGCTAGCCCCTCCCCAGGGCCGCGGCCACGATCTCTTCGAGCCGCTCCGCTGAGCCCAGATCGTGCGGCCGGACCACCTGGTTGTCCGCCACGTAGTAGAAAGCCGCCCGGACCTGGTCGAGGGGGACGTTCTTGAGCCGGGCCCAGGCCAGCCGGTAGACGGCCAGCTGGACAGCCTTGGTCTTCAGCTGGGCCGCAGACGGACGGCGGCCGGTCTTCCAGTCCACCAGGTCCCAGCCGCCGTCGGCATCGCGGAAGACGGCATCGATCCGGCCGCGGACCACCACGTCACCGATCCGGGTCTCCACCGGCACCTCGACGTGGGCCGGGGCGCGGTTGGCCCACTCGGACTGCCGGAAGGTCTCCACCATAGTGTCCAGGCCGTAGGCCTCGTCGATGTGATCATCGGAGCCCGCCGCCTCGCCGAGGTCCAACATGCCTGCAGTACCGAAGTACTCCTCCACCCACGCGTGGAAGGCCGTCCCTTTGCGGGCGGACATCCCCGGTTCCCGCGGTACCGGACGCCGCAGCCGGGCGACGACGGAGCCGGCGTCGTCCTCGAGGTCCACCAGGGTGGACGCGGAGATGTGGCCGGGCAGGTGCACATCCTGTACCAGGGTCCGGCGGGAGCGGCGCTCCAGCAGGGTCGCGGCCTCGAGCGCCCAGCCGCCGGCCGGCCCGCGCAGCGGGCGGCCCTGGCGTGGCCCGGTGCTGCCTGCATCGGCAATGGCGTCCAGAAGCACCCCGGAGTCCAAAGAGTCCAGCACCCGCTCCGCCGCGGACCGCATCGCCGCCCGCCGGCCCGGAACCAGCCGCAGCCGCGCACCCGTGCGCGGATCGGTCGGCCCTTCGAGCGGGTCATACGGCCAGCCGGCAACCTCCAGTTCCGAGGTCAGCGGGCTCTCCTCCGGCAGCGATTCCTCGCTGACGGACAGCGGGTGGATCGCAGCGGCGCCGTCGGCGGTGAGTACTTCGAGCTCGGCCAGGAAAGGCGACATGTCCGCCATTCCGGCGCGGGAACCCACCCAGGCGGCGCTGGACACCCAGAGCACGTGTTTGGCCCGGGTGTAGGCCACGTAGGCCAGCCGCCGTTCCTCGGCCTCGCCGTGGACCTGCACGGCGGACTTGAATTCCTTCTCGGCGTCGAGCCAGCCTTTCTGGTCCGGGTGTTCAAGGTTCCATTGCGGCAGGTCCGCGCGGTCCCCGCGCAGCGGCCAGGGCAACGCGGCGCTGCCGCTGCTCCAGCGCGAATCCCGGCTGCTGGGGAAGGCCCCGGCGTTGAGCCCGGGCACAAAAACCACGTCCCATTCCAGGCCCTTGGAGGCGTGGACGGTCAGCAGCTGCACCGCTTCGTGGTTGACTTCCGGCGCGGCGGCGTCGAGACCGTTCTCCTCGGCGGCTGCCGCCTCCAGCCAGGCCAGGAAGGCCAGCACATCAACGCGCTGGGACGTGTACAGGAACCCGGCGGCGGCGTCTTGGAAGGCGTCCAGGTTGCGGCGGGCCTGATGGATGCTGGTCCCGGGACGTGCGGCCACTTCGATGTCGAGAAGCATGGCCCGCTCCACCTCACCCAGGAGTGTTGTGAGGTCGTCCCCCATGTAACCACGCAGCTCCCGGAGTTCCGCCGAGAGCCGGTGGAGCCGCTCCAGAGCTTCGGGGCTGAGCTGGCGGCCGTGCGCGGAGGTCCAGTCCTCGCGTGGCAGCCAGTCGAGGGCCTCGACGAGGCTGGCGGCGTCCGTGAGGTCGCCCTCGATCACGGGAGCCTCGGCCCCGCCGTCGTCGGCGTCCTCATCCATGGTTCCGGACCGGCCTCGGCGCCGGGCGAGGAAGCTGGACCAGTCCCGCAGGGCCATCAGGTCCGCGGCGCCAATCCGCCAGCGCGCCCCGGCGAGCAGGCGCATCAGCGAATCCGAGCGGCCCGGATCGGCCAGCACCCGGAGGGTCGCGACAAGGTCGACAATCTCGGGGGTGTCCAGGAGGCCGCCGAGGCCGACGATCTCATACGGAATCCCGCGCACCTCGAATTCGCGCCGGATGCATTCCATCTGGGCGCGCCGGCGGCACAGCACGGCCATGGCAGGAGGCTCAGGCTCGGCTGCGGACCCGTCAAAATCAGTCACCCGGAACTTCAACACGTCGTCCGCGATCGCCGCGGCCTCGTCCTCGTCGGTGCCAAAGCGCCCCATCACCACACGGCCCTGGACCGCGGCCGGACTCGGTTGCAGCGGCGGAACTTCGACGCTCCCGGCGGTGTCCCGCTCGCCGGCCGGTCCGGTCCGGGCTGCGGCCTTGCTGAGGGGTGCGGAGATGGCGTTGGCGGCGGCAAGGATGTTCCGGCCGTTGCGCCACGCCGTGGTGAGGTACGACGTGGGCGCCACGGCAAAGCGGGCAGAGTTGCCGGCGTCGGCAGTGCCGTCTTCGGAGGCGCTGTCCTCGGCGGTGCCACCGCCGGGCAGCCGGACCGGGAATTCGCGGACGAAGTGGAAGAGCTGGCCGGCGGAGGCGCCGCGGAACCCGTAGATGGACTGGTTCGGATCCCCGACCGCAGTGACGGCGTGGCCGTCACCGAACAGCCGGGAGAAGAGGACCAGCTGGGCGTGCGAGGTGTCCTGGAACTCGTCCAGCAGGACCACCTTGTACTTCTGGCGTTCGGTTTCCGCGGCCACCGGGATCTGGTCGGCGACGCGGGCGGCGAGGGCCACGAGGTCGCCGAAGTCCAGGGCGCCGCGGGCGCGTTTGGCGTCCGTGTAGCGCCCCACCATCTCCGCGACGCTGGCCCGGGTGCGGAGCATTCCGCTGAGCTCGGCCGCGGCCTGGCTGGGGTTCTTCTTGGCCGTGGCGACGTAGGGCAGCGACTCGAACTCGGCCACCCGGTCCAGCAGCCAGCCGCGGACCCCGGACGGGTCCTGGAGATGTTCAGCGCACTCGCCGGCGTGCTGGATGACGGCCTTGACCAGGGTGGACTTGGCGGAGCGGAAGTGTTCGTAGTCGCCGTCGAACGCTTCCACAACCTCGCTCGCGAGCTGGAAGGACTGGGCGCCGCCGAGCAGCACGACGTCCCGTTCCACGCCGAGCCGAAGGCCGTAGTCGGACACGATCCCACTGGCGTAGGAGTGGTATGTGGAGACCTTGGGTTCGAGCGCGTCGGTGCTGAGCAGCCCGGCGGGGAACACCTGGTTCTGCGTGTCGGCCGCGGCAATACGCTGCAGCGCGGTCAGCTTGGCGCGGATACGCGTGGCCAGCTCGCCGGCGGCTTTCCGGGTGAAAGTCACGCCGAGTACTTCCTCCGGCCGGACCCAGCCGTTGGCGACAAGCCACACCACGCGGTCAGCCATGGTGGCGGTTTTACCCGAGCCGGCGCCGGCAATGACCAGCCGGGGCGACAATGGCGAGGAAATGATGTGCGACTGTTCGGCGGTGGGGCTGTTCTTCTCCCCCAGCATGGCGGAGAGCTCCTCGGGGGTGAACCTTGGGGAAGGAAGAGCGCCGGGAGGAGGAGTGGGAACAGCGGTGGGAGGAGGCATGGGAGGAATCGGCTCGGCGCTCATTCGGTGACCTGCTTTCCCCGCACGCACAGCGGACAGACTTCCGGCAGGCGGCAGCCGTGGCCGCCGTGGCCTCCCTTGGACGGATCGTGCCGGGCCTCGAAGGTGTTCCCGGACATAACCCTGGCGGCGTCCCCTACCATGCCCAGGGCCCAGTTCTCCGCCGGGTCCAGCGGCGGCTGGGCCTGGATGCCCGGGCTTTTGGTGGTGGTGCCGAGCTGGGCCAGGACGGCGCCGCCGGGCAGAGGGGGCGGCCCGTCGTCGGGCCCGGCGAAGCCGCCGGCCAGCACGGCCGCCTGGTAGGCGCCCAGCTGCGGGTGCCGGTCGAGATCGGCTTTGCCCGGCTGCCGCTTGCCGGTTTTGAGGTCCACGACGACGAGCCGGCCCTCGGCGTCGATCTCCAACCGGTCGACCTGGCCCCGGAGCACGGCCGGGCGGGCGGGCCAGGACCCGTTGTCGGAGTCAGGTGCGCTGTCAGCGCCGCTGTTTCCGGCCGGGACGACGTCGGGAAGTTTCACTTCGAAGTCCTGCTCGACGCCCACCAGGGACCGGCCCTCGCTGCGCATGACCAGCACGTACTGGGCGAGCTTCCGGACCATGGTCTCGGCGCGCTGGAAGTCCAGTTTGCCTTCCCAGTTGTCCTTCATCCCAAGCGCCGGCCAGCGGCGGACCAGCTCGGCCACGTATTCGGTTCCGGAGGCATCCGGCAGGTCCTGCGCGATGGCGTGGACCAGGGTGCCCAGGCTGCGGGCGAAGTCGGTGGCCGCCTCGCCGCCGGCGGTCTGGACAAACCAGTCCAGCGGAGACTTCTGCACGGTTTCCACTTTCGACGGCGAGACGTAGACGGTGCCGCCCGGGGGGACGACGGGGGCCTCGGTGGACAGCGGCGCGAGGCCCCACCAGCTCGCGGGATGCGCGCCGGGCACCGGCGGTTCGGCGGCGGCGAGGGCACCGAGCACATTACTGGCTTCCAGCGCTTCGGGGATTCCGGCGTCGAGCTGGGCGTACTGGCGCAGCTCGGCGACCAGTGCGCGCAGGGTGAGGGGACGCTCCACCGGAGTGAACCCGCGCCGGTCCTGGCCAGGGCCCAGCGGCGACACGTAGTCCAGGAACGAGGAGGGCTGTTCGTCCTCCGAGGACACGGCGGTGCAGATCAGCACCTGTTGTGCCCGTGACACCGCGGTGGAGAAGCTGCGCAGCTCGTCATAGCGGATTTCGCGCAGCCGGCTGAGGGGATCCAGCTGCAGTGCGTATTCCACACCGTGTTCAACGGCGTCGGCGTACAGTGTGCTGCCGAGCAGTTCGCCGCGGAGCCTCGTGTTGGGCCACACGCCTTCCTGCAGGCCGGGGACGATAACCACGGGCCACTCCCGGCCGGCGGCACTGGCCGGCGTCATGAGCTCCACGGCGTCCTCAAGCTGGGCCCGCGCGGCCAGGGTGTCCATCGGGAGTTCCTGGCTGAGGAGGTACTCGAGGAACTGTTCCGGCCCGGACCCGGGCAGCTGGTCGACGAAGCGCTCGGCGGTGTGGAAGAGGGCCATCATGGCATCGAGGTCCCGGTCCGCCCGGGCCCCGGCCGCTCCCCCGGCCAGCGCGGCCTCGGTCCACCGTGCGGCCAGGCCGGTGGAATTCCAGAGCGCCCACAGTACCGTTTCGGCGTTGCCGCCCGGGGCCCTGGCCGCGTCCCGGCCGGCGTGGATCATCCGGGCGATCCGGCGCGCGGAGCGCCCCTCGATGCCCAGGGTTGCCAGCGCGCCCGGTTCGAGCAGGGCTTCGACGAGGAGCACGTCACTGGTCCGGCCGCCGCCGCCCAGCAGTTCCTCCCGGCGCAGGGACTGGCGCAGGCGCCGCAGCTCGATCGCGGTGGCTCCGCCGATCCGCGAGGTCAGCAGCGTCACGGCGGCCTCGGGCGTCAGCACGTCAGGGTCCAGTGCCACGGCGTAGGCATCCAGCAGGGGCCGGACGGCGACCTCGTCTCGGACGGCGGATTCAGCCACGGGAATCCGGACCGGGATGCCCTGGCCGGCGAGGTAGCGCTGCAGCTGGCTGAGCTGGCTGCCGTTGCGCACGATCACGGCGATGTCACCGAGTTCGCGGCCGTCGTTGAGCTGCGCCTCCAGGATCCGCTGCGCCACGTAGCGCAGTTCGTGCACGGGCGACGGCAGCAGGTGCGCCTCCACGGTGCCTCCGCCGGCGCCGCCGTCGAAGGTGCCGCCGGCGGTGCTGTCGGAGGTGCTGTTGGCGGGGCCGGTGGTCCCGGACTCCGCAGGCAGCTGCGCAGGCTGTTGCGCAGCTTGCGGTGCAGCCGGCTGTTCGAGCCGCCGCGCGGACTGCCCGCCGGCGCGGCGGGAGATCCGTCCGGCCACGGAGAGCCAGGCGTCCGCGACGGCCGGCGTGTGGCGGTGCGCGGTCCAGAGCGGACGTTCGACGACGGCGCCGCCGGTGGGGGCAAGCAGCCGGGGAAGTTCGGCCACGAGGTCAGGACGGGCGCCGCGGAAACCCTGGACCACGGTATCCGGCGACGAAGTGATGAGGACATCCTTGCCCGCGGCGATGTCCGCGAGCAGCTCGAACACGGCGGGGTTGGCTTCCTGCATGTCGTCCACCAGCACCAGTTGGAGCCTGTCGCGTTCGGCGGCCAGGAAGTCCGGTTCGTCCTGGAAGATCTGCCGGGCCGCGGTGATGATGCCGGCCGGGTCAAAGGATTCGGGCATCCGCAGGTCCAGCACGTCGCGGTACTCCGCATACAGGGCTGCAGCGGCGACCCAGTCCGGCCGGTTGCAGCGGCGGGCGAGGACCACGAGGTCCCCGGCGGTCCGCCCGGATTCGATGATCCGGTCAAAGAGCTGGCGGACTTCCTGCCGGAAGCCGCGGGTCTGCAGGGCCGCGCCCAGGTCCTCCGGCCATGGCAGTTCAAGTCCGGGCTGTGTGTGCCCTTCGAGCAGCTCCTTGATGATCAGGTCCTGCTCCGGGCCGGACAGGAGTTTCGGCGGGCGCGGCAGCGGCAGGATGCCTTCGGCCTTGGCGCGCCGGATCAAGTCGAAGGCGTACGACGCCCAGGTGCGGGCCGGCGTCGTACTCAGGCTGCGGTCCAACCGTGCGGTGAAGCGGTCCCGGAGCGAGTCGGCGGCGAGTCGTCCGGGGGCGAGGATAAGCATGCGCTCCGGATCGAGCCCGTCGCGCTGCGCGCGCCGGACGGCGGCTTCCACCAGCACCGTCGATTTCCCGGTCCCGGGTGCTCCGGGGATCAGGACGGGCCCGGAGCCGTGCGGGACGTCGACGGCGGCGAGCTGGTCCGCCGACAACACGGGAGCGGCGCTGTGCAGCTTGCGGGGCGGCAGCAGCCGCAGCGCGGAACCGGAGGTTGCAGAGGTGCCAGGCCGGGCGGCACGCGGCCCGCCCTTTGCGGGCGAACTGGGTGTGGGCTGTGCTGGTATTACCGGGGCGGAGTCAGTGTTCTGGCTGGGGATGCTCACACAGTCATTTCATCATCGGGGGCCGACAGTTTATGCAAGGAGCGCTCCAGCCGCTCGGCAACGGCGTCGATGCGGTCGAACTCGCCGTCGCCCGGCGCCCAGCGGGCGGCCATCAGGTCCACGCGCCAGCGTCCCTCGCCGGTGCGGAGGAATTCCGTGTAACTTCCCAGCAACGGGGTTCCTTCCACCAGGTACAGGGCAAGGGCCTCGCGTTCGTGACCCGGGGGCGCGTCCCCGTTGGCCTTCAGGACCCGCCACCAAGGCACGGAGCTGCCGTGGTGGCTCATCACGGAACCGACCTGCCGGGCACCGCCGGATCCGAGGAGTTCAGCGACGTCGCCGTAGGCGACCGCCGAGCCTGCGGGGATCAGGGCCACCACCTCCAGGACCGCCTCCACATACTCCATCCGCATGACACAAGCCTAGCGTCCGCGGGTGCCGGGCAGCCCGTGCGCGGCCCGGTTGCGGCCGCAGCGGATGCGGGCGGGGTGGCACCGGTCCGGGTGCGGGGTGGCGGCGCATTAGCGTCGGTGGCAGCAGGTAGCGTTGAAGCATGAGCACCTGGAACACCCTCCCCCGCGCAGCCTTCGACCTTGAAACCACTGGCCGGAATTCCCGCGCCGCGCGGATCGTCACCGCGTCCATCACTGTCGTGGACTCCGACGGCGGGATCGTCAAGGAGCACGAATGGCTCGCCGATCCGGGGGTCGACATCCCGACGGAGGCCAGTGACATCCATGGCGTCACCACCGAGCGGGCCCGCAGCGAAGGCCGCCCCGCCGCAGAGGTGACAAGCGAGGTCGCCGCGGTTCTCCAGGAGCTTTTCGACACCGGCGTGCCGGTCATCGCCTTCAACGCCAGCTACGACTTCACCGTGCTCGCCGCCGAATCGGCCCGCTACGGCGTGCCGCAACTGAGCCGCTTCCCCGTGCTGGATCCGTACATCATGAACAAGCAGGTGGACCGCTACCGCAAGGGCAAGCGCACCCTCACGGCCCTGTGCGAGGAATACGGCGTGGACCTGGACAACGCCCACACCTCGGCGGCGGACGCCCTGGCCACCCTGCGTATGCTGGACGCCATGGCCGGGAAGTTCCCCAAGCTGCGGATGCCGGCCAGCCATCTGCACCAGCTCCAGATCGAATGGGCTTCCGCCCAGGCCACTGATTTCCAGAGCTACCTGCGCAAGACCAAACCCGCCGCCGTGATTGAAGGTGACTGGCCGGTCCTGCCGCCCGAGGACGCGAGCCGCGGGGACTTCTAGCGGAGACTTCCAGCGAAGGGTTCCAACGGGGACTGCCGCCGCGACGAGCGCAGCCCCGGCGCCGTTCCCGGCCTGGCCCCTGCTGCCGCACACGGGGTTGGGATAGAAATCACAGTCCGCCCGGGGACCGCCCTGACCCGGAACTACCCGCAGGGATTCCGCGTACCGAAGAAGCACGGTCGCGCCGCCCGGGCGGTCGGAGAATAATCCGAATTTTCAGCAGCGCTTATCCCTTTGTGACGAACTAAATGCGCAAGTGGATGCTAAAAGGCGCCCCTGAGATAATTTACTTCAGAAACTGGCATGTGTTATGCCGCGCCCAACCCCAACCCCAACCCCAACCGCCAAGGGATAGATGATCACAGTTACCGACCTTCGCAAGGTCTACCAGCAGGGCAAGAAGGAAGTGGTAGCCCTCGACGGCGTCACTCTTTCGGTTCCAAAAGGCTCCATTCACGGCATCATCGGCCATTCCGGTGCCGGCAAGTCGACGCTGGTGCGCTGCCTGACCCTGCTGGACCGCCCCACCTCCGGCTCCGTCAGCATCGACGGAACGGAGCTCAGCTCCGTCAAGGACTCGGAGATCCGTGCGGCGCGGCGGCGCATCGGCATGGTCTTCCAGCACGCGAACCTGATGGACTCCCGGACCGCGGCCGGCAACGTTGCGCATCCCCTGGAACTCGTGAAAACCCCGAAGGACAAAATCCGGACCCGGGTCGCCGAGCTCCTGAAGCTCGTGGGACTCGAGGGGTTTGAGAATGCCTACCCGTCGCAGCTTTCCGGCGGCCAGCGCCAGCGTGTCGGCATCGCCCGTGCCCTGGCCTCCGACCCGGACGTGCTGCTGTGCGACGAGCCCACCTCCGCCCTGGACCCGGCCACCACGGACGAGATCCTGGACCTGATCCAGGACCTCACCAAGCGCCTGCAGCTCACCGTGCTGATCATCACGCACGAGATGAACGTCGTGAAGCGTGTCTGCGAATCCGTGTCGCTGCTCTCCCGCGGCCGCATCGTCGAACACGGCGCCCTGCGGGACGTGGCCGCCGACCTGGACAGCAAACTTGCCCGGGCGCTCCTGCCGCTACCCTCCTCCGAGCCGCTGCCCGGTGCCCTGCAGCGCGGGCCGGTGCTGGAAATCCTCTTCTCCGGCGCCAGCGCCAAGGAACCCGTCCTCACCGGCGTCGCCCGGCATTTCGACATCGACATCAATGTCCTGGCCGGCAGCGTCGAGACCCTCGGCGGCGAGCAATTCGGACACCTCCGCGTTCAGCTGGCGGAAAACGCCGACGTCGACGCCGTGCTGGCGTACCTGCACGAGCGCGGCATCGCCGCGAAGCCGGCGGCCTCCGCCGCAGCTCCGGTCCCCGTCGCGGCCGGTTCCCCCCTTCCAGCCTCTGTCCTCGCCAGCGGGGAACAGGGAGGTAACTCATGAACGACATCTTCAGCAATCCCGTCCTGGCCAAAGCCCTGCCCGAAGCGATTATCGAAACACTGCAGATGGTGGGGATATCGTCCTTCTTCACCGTGCTGATCGGCCTGCCGCTGGGCGTGTTCCTCCATGTCTCCGCCCCGGGCGGGCTGCGTCCGATGCCGGTCACCAACCGCATCCTCAGCGACGTGATCGTCAACATCACCCGTTCGATCCCGTTCGCCATCCTGATGGTGGCGCTCATTCCGTTGGCCCGTGCCTTGACCGGCACCAGCCTTGGCCCGGTCGCGGCCTCGGTGTCTCTCTCGATCGGCACCATCCCGTTCTTCGCCCGGCTAGTGGAAAACTGCCTGCGCGATGTGCACCACGGCAAGATTGATGCCGCCCAGGTGATGGGGTCCACCAAAATGCAGGTCATCAACAAAGTGATGCTGCGCGAATCCCTTCCCGCCCTCGTCGCGGCCGCCACCACCACGGTGGTCACCCTCGTGGGCTACTCGGCGATGGCGGGCCTGGTGGGCGGCGGCGGCCTCGGCAAGCTCGCCTACAACTACGGCTTCCAGCGCTTCGACGTCACGGTCATGCTCGTCACCATCGTGCTGATCATTGTCCTGGTCCAGGTCATCCAGCTGGTCGGCGAGCGGATCTCCCGCGGCCTCGACCACCGCTGACACTCCCGGTTCCAGCGGCCACTGACACCGGCTGTCCGGCCCGATCCCGGCCGGACTGCCGAGACTGCTCCACCACCCTGCAGCGGGTAGCCGCCCTCTGCATCTGCGCGGATCACGGCGCCGACGTCGTGACTCCAGCTATTTCGAAAGGAACGCATCCAATGCGTAAGTCACTCACCCTCCTGGCCACCGGCATTGTCACTGCCCTGGCGCTGACGGCTTGCGGTGGTTCGTCCACCCCCAGCGCACAGGTCACTGCCCTGGATCCGGCCAATCCCGCAACACTCACGGTCGGCGCCAGCCCCGTGCCGCAGGCCAAAATCCTCGAGTTCATCAACCAGGACCTCGCCCCGAAGGCCGGACTCAAACTGGACATCAAGGAAATCGAGGACTACCAGACGCCCAACACGGCGCTGAGCGACGGCTCCCTTGACGCCAACTACTACCAGCACCTGCCCTGGTTCGAGGACCAGGTCAAGACCAAGGGCTACACGTTCGGCCACGGCGAGGGCGTGCACATCGAGCCCTACGCGGCGTTCTCCGAGAAGGTCACGGACATCCAGGACATCCAGGACGGCGCCAAGGTTGCCATCACGAATGACCCGTCCAACCAGGTCCGCGCCCTCAAGGTCCTCCAGGTGGCCGGGCTGGTCAAGGACATCCAGGACGACTCCTCGGTGCTGACGCTGACTGACGAGCAGAACCCGAAGAAGCTAAAGTTCTCCGAGAACCAGCCGGAACTGCTGATCAACGACCTGAAGGACCCCTCGGTGGACCTGGCCCTGATCAACGGCAACTTCATCCTCAAGGCCGGCCTGAGCACCAAGGACGCCCTCGCCGTGGAGTCCGTGGAGAACAACCCCTACGCGAACTTCCTGGCGTGGCGCGAGGACTCCAAGGATGACGTCCGCATCAAGAAGCTCGACGAGCTCCTGCACTCCCCCGAGGTCAAGGCCTTCATCGAGAAGGAATGGCCCAATGGTGACGTGACCGTGGCGTTCTAGTCCCGGTCGATTGACTGCCTAACTACTCAGGGCACCCGCCGCGGCGGGTGCCCTGAGTAGTTAAACGACGACGCCGGAACGGGCGTCTGTGTCTTCTGCCGCCTCGGCAGCTAGGCCGTCGCGGCGGCCGCGGCCTTGGCGGCGGCAGGCAGGGCGTCGAAGATCCGGTTCATGGCCGCGTCGTCGTGGGCGGCGGACAGGAACCAGGCTTCGAAGACCGACGGTGGCAGGTAAACCCCGGAGTCCAGCATGGAGTGGAAGAACGGCGCGTAGCGGAAGACTTCCTGGGCCTGGGCGTCGTCGTAGTTGTGCACGCCGCGGGCCGAGGTGCCGAAGGCCACGGAGAACAGGTTCCCGGCACGCTGGATGGAGTGGTCCACCCCGGCCGCATCCAGTGCCGACGACAGGGCCGCGGAGAGCTCCAGCGAGCGGGCATCCACGAACGAATAGACCTCGGGGGTGGCGTGGGTCAGGGTCGCGACGCCGGCGGCCATCGCCACCGGGTTGCCGGACAACGTGCCGGCCTGGTAGACGGGGCCCAGCGGAGCGAGGTAGTCCATCACCTCCGCGCGGCCGGCGAGGGCCGCCGTCGGCATGCCGCCGCCAATAACCTTGCCGAAGGTCAGCAGGTCCGGTGCCCACGGCTCGGCCGCGCCTGCAGCGCCGCCGGTGAGGCCCCAGTAGCCGGCGTAGCCCGTCCGGAAACCCGTGAGGACCTCGTCAAGGATCAGCAGTGCGCCGTGCTCCCGGGTGATGCGGGACAGGCCCGCATTGAAGCCTTCGCCCGGGGTGACAACACCCATGTTGGCCGGGGCCGCCTCGGTGATGACGGCGGCGATATTCGCACCGTGCTTGGCGAAGGCAGCCTCAACGGCCGCGAGGTCGTTGTAGGGCAGAACGAGGGTTTCGGCGGCGGTGGCAGCAGTGACGCCGGCCGAGCCCGGCAGCGCCAGGGTGGCCAGTCCGGAGCCCGCTGCGGCGAGGAGCCCGTCCAGGTGGCCGTGGTAGCAGCCGGCAAACTTGATGATGAGGTTCCGGCCGGTGAAGCCGCGGGCCAGCCGGACTGCGGTCATGGTTGCCTCGGTGCCGGTGGAGACCATCCGGACGCGTTCTGCCGCGGGGACGCGTTCCTGGACAATTGCCGCGAGGTTCGCCTCATCCGGGGTGGATGCCCCGAAGGACAGCCCGCGGTCGACGGCGGCGTGGACCGCGGCAAGGACCGCGGGGTGCGCATGTCCCAGCAGCGCCGGACCCCAGGAGCAGACCAGGTCCACATACTCGGCGCCGTCGGCGTCGGTCAGGTACGGGCCTTTGGCGGACACCATAAAACGCGGGGTCCCGCCGACGGAGCCGAACGCGCGGACCGGGGAGTTGACGCCGCCCGGCATCAGCTGGCGGGCGCGGTCGAAGAGTTCCTCGTTGCGAGGATGGCTGGAAGTCATGGTTCCTATTCTCTCAGGTTCAGTTCAGGCAGGTTCAGTACAGGCCAGTTCAGTGCAGGCCACTTCAGTTCTGTTCGGTTCAGGCCGGTTCAGCGGTGGAGCCCGCGGCCAGCAGGCTGGCCACCCGGGGCGCCACCACCGTGCCGAACAGCTCGATCGAGCGCATCATCGCCTTGTGCGGCAGGGTGCCGTTGCTGTATTTGAGGTCGAATCGGTCTACCCCCAGGTTCTGTTTGAGCAGGAGGATCTTCTGCGCCACTGTTTCCGGCGATCCGACGTAGAGGGCTCCTTCGGGGGTGCACATGGCGTCGAATTCGCCCCTGCTGCCCGGGCCCCAGCCGCGTTCCGCTCCCAGCCTGTTCCGAAGGGCCAGCCAGTGCGGGAAGAACTCCTCGCGCGCCTCCTCATCCGTCTCCGCAATGTGGCCGGGCGAATGTGTGGCCATCTGCTGCATGGGGTGGCCGTACTTGGCCATGGCTTCGCCGTAGAGGTTCGCCAGCGGGGCGAACGACCGCGGCTGGCCGCCGATGATGGCGAAGATGATCGGGTAGCCGTATTCGGCGCAGCGCAACACGGACTCGGGAGTGCCGCCGACGCCGATCCAGGCGGGCAGCAGGTGGTGCTCCAGAGGCGGATAGACGCTCAGCCCGTTGATGGCCGGGCGCGTGCGCCCTTCCCAGCGGATGGGCTGCTGGGCGCGGGCCTTGTCGAAGAGTTCCAGTTTCTCCTCGAACAGGACCTCGTAGTCTGCCAGGTCGAGGCCGAACAGCGGGAAGGACTCGATGAAGGAGCCGCGGCCCAGCATGACCTCGGCGCGGCCATTGGAGATGGCGTCGACGGTGGAGAACCGCTGGAACACCCGGATGGGGTCATCGGAACTCAGGACCGTGACGGCCGAGCCAAGCCGGATGCGTTTGGTCCGGGCGGCCGCGGCGGCGAGGAACACCTCAGGTGCCGAGACGGCGTAGTCCTGGCGGTGGTGCTCCCCCACGCCAAAGGCGTGAAGTCCGACGTCGTCCGCCAGTTCCGCCTGCTCCAGCAGCTGGCGCAGCACCTGGGCGTGCGGGACGGGGTGCCCGTCGGGGAAGACGCCGACGTCGCCGAACGTGTTCAGTCCCAGCAGGATCCGCCCCGGGCCCACGGGAGCTGTGGGGTTCGCGCCGGATGCCGGGTCAGGGGCTGTTGCAGCGCTCATCGGGATTCCTTCAGCCAGCCGGCGAGTTCGCTGGCCCAGTAGGTCAGGACCATGTTGGCCCCGGCCCGTTTGATGCCCAGCACGGATTCGGTGATTGCGGCCCGGCGGTCGATCCAGCCGTTGCCTGCGGCGGCTTCGATCATCGAGTACTCACCGGAGATCTGATACGCGGCGACCGGCACGGGGCTCATGGCGGCGACGTCGGCCAGGATATCGAGGTAGCTCATGGCGGGTTTCACCATGACCATGTCGGCGCCCTCCTCGAGGTCCAGCTCCACTTCGAGGATGGCTTCCCGGCGGTTCGCCGCGTCCATCTGGTAGGTACGGCGGTCGCCTGTGAGCTGGGAGTCGACGGCCTCGCGGAAGGGGCCATAGAACGCGGAGGCGTATTTCGCGGCGTAGGCAAGGACGGCGGTGTTGGCGTGGCCGGCTTCCTCGAGGGCCTGCCGGATCACGGCAATCTGGCCGTCCATCATCCCTGACGGGCCGAGCACGTGGGCGCCGGCCTCGGCCTGGGCCACGGCCATCTGACCGTAGATCTCCAGTGTGGCGTCATTGTCCACGTAGCCGTTGGCGTCCAGGACGCCGCAGTGCCCGTGGTCGGTGAATTCATCGAGGCAGACGTCGCTCATGATCACCAGCTCGTCCCCGACCTCGGCGCGGACGTCGCGGATGGCCTTGTTCAGCACACCGTCCGGATCCAGCGAGGCAGTGCCGGCGGCGTCACGGACGGCGGGGATTCCAAAGAGCATGATGCCGCCGACGCCGAGCTGCACGGCGTCGGCGGCGGCGCGCTTCAGCGTGTCCGTGGTGTGCTGTTGCACGCCGGGCATCGAGGCGATGGGATGCGGCTCGGTCAGGCCCTCGCGGATAAACGCGGGCAGGATGAGTTCCGAGGCCGACAGGCGGTGTTCGGCCGTCAGCCGGCGCATGGCCGGGGTGGTGCGTAGCCGGCGGGGGCGGTGGGTCGGGAAGCTCATATGGTGTCCTTTGCTGGGGGCCCGGCGACGGGCTGGGTGGGTGGCGAGGGCTGACTGGCCAAGGCCCGGATGACGGCGTCCACCAAGCCGGAGGCGGTGGGTTCCTCGGCGGTGGAGGCGACGCTGAGGCCGAGTGATTGCGCCTCGGCGGCGGTCGACCGTCCGATGGCGACGAAGCGGCAGCCGCCCAGCGGGGCGAGGTCTGCGTGGATGCGCCGGGCTGCACTCGGGGAAGCGGCGACGACGGCGTCCAGCCGGCCCGCTCCGATTTCGGTCTTGGCCTGGTCCGGCGTGAGAACGGCGGCTGTGTTGTCCCGCTGCGCTGAGCTGTCCCGCTGCGCTGCGTTGCCCCCATGGGCTGGGGATCCCTGCTGGGTTGCCGGGTGGCAGGCGGCGAGGCTGCGGCCCGGGTCGGCCGGATAATCCACGGTACGGTAGGCGGTCACGGCCTGGACGAAGGCGCCCCGGGCCTCCAGCCCGCGGCGCAGCCGGGGGTCGGCGATGTCTGCCTGCGGCAGGAAGACGCTGCCCTGGTGCTCGGGCCAGATGTCGATAAGACCCGCGCCGGACTGCTGTCCGGTGGGGGCCAGATCGACGGCGACTCCGCGTGATTCCAGGAAACGGCGGGTCGCGGGTCCGATCGTGGCGACGAGGAGGCTGCCGGGAAGCCAGCGGCTGAGGGTGGTGCCCCGCTCGGCGGCTTTGGCCTCCAGCGCCTGCACTGTGGTCACGCTGCTGACCACCAGCCAGGCGTAGGCACCGGCGCCGAGGGCGTCGAAGGCCACATCCAGGGAGTGCTGGTCGCTGGCGAGTTCGAAATCGATGAGCGGCAGCAGCAGGGGTTCGGCGCCGACGTCGCGCAGGGCTGTGACCAGCTCCCCCGCGCGGTCCGGGCTACGGGCCACCAGGACCCGGGCGCCGGCCGGCGCCGTCATACCGCGCTGCCCGGCCTGGTCGCCGCGGACAGGATCGTTGCGATCTTCGACGGTGCGGGCACTGTCGCTGCGGTCGCTGTCGTTTCGGGCCTCAAAGTTTCGGGCGCTGTGCCGTCCCATGAACTGATGTTTTCCGCGGTTCAGGAAGCGGCCAGGTCCGCGATGTCGGCGGCGCCCCGGGCCAGCAGGACTTCGGCGAGCTCGATCCCCAGCAGGGTTGCCCCCACTTCGGTGAGTCCGTCCGTGGCCTTCTTGTCCCGGAGGGTGGCTGTTCCGTCGACGGCGCAGACCACGGCTTCGAGGTGCAGCAGGCTGCCGCGGCGGTAGGCGTAGGCGCCCACCGGGGCGGCGCAGCCGGCCTCCAGCCGGGCCAGGAGCGCCCGCTCCGCGGTGACGGCGAGCCGGGTGTCGGGATCGTCGAGGGCGGCGAGGGCCTGCGCCAGCACACCCTGTGAGCCTTCGGTGGATCCCGCCTTGCGCGGCGCATCGGCGGATCGGCACTCGATCGCGAGTGAACCCTGTCCGGCGGCGGGCAGCATAACGTCGGTTTCCAGGTACTCGCTGACGGCGTCGAGCCGGCCGATCCGGTGCAGCCCGGCAGCGGCGAGCACAACGGCGTCGAGATCGCAGCTCTTGCCCTCCACCACGGCGTCGGTGGTGTTGCCCGGCAGTCCGGGGACACGGCCAAGCCGGGTGTCCACGTTGCCGCGGATGTCCCGGATGTCCAGGTCCGGACGGGCGGCCCGCAGCTGGGCTGCGCGCCGCGGGGAACCTGTGCCCACCGTTGCGCCGTCGGGCAGGTCGGCTAGCTTGAGACCGTCGCGGGCGCACAGCACATCCCGCACGTCGACGCGTTTGGGCGTCGCGGCGAGTGTCAGTCCAAGCGCCGGACCGGTGGGCAGGTCCTTGAGTGAGTGCACGGCGACGTCGCACACGTCCTGCAGCAGGGCATCGCGCAGGGCCGCGACGAAGACGCCGGTGCCGCCCATTTGGGACAGCGAACCGGTGAGGACGTCGCCGTCGGTGCGGATGTGGACCAGCTCGACCGGGAACCCGCCGACGGCGGCCAGCTGGTCGGCGGTCTGCTGGGTCTGGGTCAGCGCCAGTTTGCTGGCGCGGGTTCCGATCCGGACGGTCACGGTACGTCCTGGCCTGCCGCCGGTGCGGAGGAGCCGGCAACGGCCGCCGTGTAGGGATCGTGGCCCGTCCCAACAGTCGTGTCGGCTCCGGCGATGGTGGGCTTTTCGCCGCGGAAGTTGGCGCAGCATCCCGGGCGGCAGACGTCGTACCAAGGGCCGAGTCCGGTCAGGTGCGGCCGGTCGGCGATGTTGTTGGCGGCGGTCCGCTCGCAGATCAGGTCCACGATGCCGCCGACGAACTTCCGGTGCGTCCCGGGTGTGGGGACCCGGCTCGCCGCGAGGCCCAGGTTGGCGCAGGTTTCCAGGGCCTCGGTGTCGAGGTCCCAGACAACCTCCATGTGGTCACTGACGAAGCCGAGCGGCACAATCACAACGCCCTTGACGCCCTGGCCTGCGAGTTCCTCGATGGCGTCGTTGATGTCCGGTTCCAGCCACGGCACGTGCGGGGCGCCGGAGCGGGACTGGTACACCAGCGACCAGGGGGCAGTGTCGCCGGTCTCGGCCTCCACCCGCCGGATGACCTCGGTGCCGGTGGCAAGGTGCTGGGCGACGTAGGCGGAGTCTTCCGTGAACTGGCGGGGTTCGCCCTCGGAGCGGCCCGCCGCCTCGGCGTCCCGGGTGGGGATGGAGTGCGTGGCGAACAGGATGTGCACAGGAGCGTCGGCGGTGCCGTCCGCAGCCAGCTTGGCGCGGACCTCGGCGAGGCCGGCGGCGGTGCCTTCGACGAACGGCTCCACGAAGCCGGGGTGGTCGAAGTACTGGCGGACCTTGTCGACTTCGAGCTTTCCGTCCAGGCCGGTCTCGGTCAGCGCGATGCCGATGTCCTCGCGGTACTGGCGGCAGCTGGAGTAGCAGGAGTAGGCACTGGTGGTGATCATCAGGACCTTGCGGTGCCCGGCGTCGTAGATGTCCTGAAGGGTCTGCGGGATGTACGGGGCCCAGTTGCGGTTGCCCCAGAACACCGGCAGCACGATCCCGCGGGCGGCGAGCTCGGCCTCGATGCCGGCTTTGAGTTCCCGGTTCTGCTGGTTGATCGGGCTGATGCCGCCGTTGGCGCGGTAGTGGTGCGAAACTTCCTCGAGCCGTTCGTCCGGGATCCCGCGGCCCCGGGTGACGTTGCGCAGGAACGGAATAACGTCGTCCTGGCCCTCGGGCCCGCCGAACGAGGCAAGGAGCACCGCGTCATAGTCCTTGGGGGCCATCCGGCCGGCTTCGGTCACCTCGTTGACAGCAGTAACGGTGGCACTTTCCTGGGGATCGAGCGGGCTCATGACAGGACCTCTGCAATCTCGGCGGCGCTCACACGGCGGCCGGTATAGAACGGGATTTCCTCGCGGACGTGGTGGCGGGCCTCGGTGGCACGCAGGTGGCGCATCAGGTCCACGAGGTCCACAAGCTCGGGCGCTTCCAGGCCGAGGATCCATTCCCAGTCGCCGAGGGCGAACGAGGACACCGTGTTGGAGATGACCTGGGGGAAATCCCGCCCCAGGAGTCCGTGGTCGCGCAGCATCGCGCCGCGCTCGGCGTCGGGCAGCAGGTACCACTCGTAGGAGCGCACGAAGGGGTAGACGCAAAGCCACTCCGCCGGTTCGACGCCGCGGGAGAAAGCCGGAGTGTGGTTCTTGGCGAACTCGGCCTCCCGGTGCACGCCCATGGCGGACCACGCGATGTCGGTGCCGGTAAAAAGTTCGCTGCGGCGGATGTCCCGGACGGCCCGTTGGAGGGCCTCGGGCTGCGGGCCGTGCAGCCAGACCATGATGTCCGCATCCGCCCGCATCGCAGAAACGTCGTAGCTGCCGCGGTGGATCACGCCGGCGTCGGCCAGCCGCGCAATGAGGGCGTCGTACTCTACGGCGGCGTCACCGCTGCGAAGGACCTCGGACGAGCGCTTGAAAACCGTCCAAAGCGTGAAGAACTGCTCGGCTGATTCTTCGCTCGCTGATTCGGTTTTAGTGACAGTTTCGGCAGAAGTGTGGCTCATGGATACCAGTCTGCCCCTTCCCTTTGGCTAAGTCGAAACAAAGCACTTCTACAGCGTGTAGAAGTGCTTCATCTCACATCAATCCACCTTAATGTGATGTTGGGCTCAGGAGCCAGCCCGCCGGCCAGGGATTTTCCGCCGCTCAGATGCGGCGCATCCGCAGGACCACGGCACCGGCGATGAAGGACAGTGCCACGAGTCCGATCCCCAGGCCCAGCAAAGGGGAACGTCCGCCGGGCTGGCGCGTTGAGGTGGCCTCCATCGACGTGCTGCCGGAGCGGGGGTCAGCCGACGACGTCGCGGGGCCACCCGTAGCTGTCGGCGACGCGGCGGCGCTCGACGACGTTGCGGGGGCGGTGTTCGACGGCGCTGAGCCGGCCGGCGCTTCGGTGGCGGGCACTTCACCGGCCGGCGTTTCAGCTGCCGGCACTTCAGCGACGGGCACTTCAGCGACGGGGGCCGACGTCGCGGGCTGCGCCGGCGGCTGGCTGGTCGTGGGCACCGCGGGCTGGGAGGCCGCAGGCGTGGTGGGCTGCGGAACCGCAGGTGCCGCTGGCGTGGTGGGCTGCGGAGTGAGCGTCGGAGAGGGAGCGGGAGAGTGCCTCGGCGGGCGGCTCGGCTCCGGCTCGTCAGGGCCCTCCGTGGGCGAGGGCTGCGGGGAGGACGGCGAGGGCGTGGGGTCCTCCGAGTGGTTGAGCAGGCCATCCAGGACGCCGTCGAGGTCAATGGACAGCAGGTCCGAACCGGCAGGAACCGAGGCGGAGACGCCCGTAGCAGCGTGTGCGGCAGGCGCGCCTGCGGAGAGTGCCAGTACCACTCCAAGCGCTGCAGCTGCCGTGCCGCGCCGGAGTCCCCCATGGTGACCGGCCTGCGTTTTCTGGACGTGGGACCTGTGCGTAACCATGGTCATCGAGCGTAGCCGCCCGAAGAGACTGGGAAAAATTTGCTGTTCCCCCGGTTTCCGGGTATCCGGCGCCCCTGAATGGCGCCTGCGTCCGGGCACCCCACACCGGTCACCCCGCGCCGGTCAGGACAGCAGCTGCCGGACCTGGTTCGGCGTGTCAGCAACGATCGCCGCGAGCCCGTTGCCGGACAGCCAGCCGCCCACCAGGGACAGGGTGCCGTCCGCCGCGCAGATGCTCCGGACCTCCGCCACACGGCCCCTGTGGCCAAGGGAAGCGAAGGGCAGGGCGCCGCCCCAGCGCACGACGTCCCAGTCCACGACGTCGCCGGCCGTGACCGGAACGGACAGCAGGGTGGAGGCATCCTCCAGGGCAGCGTCGAACAACTCCGCGTCGGTGCGCGGCTCCGGGTGTGCCTGGGCGCCGTGCCGGGCGTCACCGCGCCCGTAGGACAGCCGGACAACGTGGGTGCCGGGGCCGGCCTGATCGGCGAGCCAGCCCCATTTTGCGGTGGCATGGGTGAGGGCCTTGGCCTGGATACCCGGGCTCTGCGGCGCCACCAGGACCCCGGTGCCCCGCGGCCTGGCGTCGAGCCGGGGCAGATCCACCACCAGCGTGACCAGGCTGACATCGGGCCCTGGCTCGGGACGCCGGCTGGCAAGGTCCGGCAGTGCGTCCGTGAGCAGCCCGACGGCGGCCGGGCCTTCCACAGCGACCACCAGCAGCCCGGCGTCGTGCGCCGCGCCGCCGGCGGAGACCCGCCAGCCGTCCGCGGTGCGCGCCACGGCGTCGGCCCGCGTCCCGCCGAGCAGTGTCACGCCTTCGCTGCGCAGCTCGGCGACCAGCGCGGAGATGAGAGTGTGCATCCCGCCGCGCAGTCCTGCGACGGCGGACCCCGCCTTCTGCAGCCCGGCGGACGGCGCAGGGGGCAGGGCGCCTGTGTTGAGTTGGGTCCCATTGCCTTGGGTCCCATTGCGTTGGGCGGCGACGGCGGCAGCGAGGTACCCGCGGGCCCTGACCCCGGCACGGAGGCCCGGTGCCACCATGTCGACGTCGAGCACGTCCGGGTCCGCGGAGTGGACACCGCCAACGACGGGTGCCACGAGCCGTTCCAGCACGCGCCGCCCCATCCGGGCACGGACCAGCGCCGAGACGCTGGTGGTCCCCGCCTTGGTGCCCAGCGAGGCGGGCAGCAGCTTGTCGAACGAGGCCCGGAGCGAACCCGCCAGGCCGAGGGAGCGGCGGACTTCCGGGTCCCAGGGGTTGGCCGGGATGCCGAGAACCCCGGTGCGGGGCAGCTCCCGCGGGCCGTCGGGCAACTGGACCCAGGCGCCGCCGGGGTTCGGCGCGACGATGCTGTCCGCGAGGCCCAGTTCGGCGGCGAGGTCCGCCACGGCGGAGGACCGGGTGGCGAAGGATTCGGCGCCGCTGTCCAGGGTCAGGCCCGCCACCACATGGCTGCCGACGCAGCCGCCCCACACACCGGAGGCCTCCAGGACCGTGGTCCGGACGCCGGCGCGGGCCAGCGTCCGTGCTGCGAGCAGCCCGGAGATGCCGCCGCCCACCACAACGGCTGTCTGCGCTGTTTCGACCGGCGTCCCGGGTTCAGCGGCCCCGGCTGCCTCCATGGCGCTACTCCGGGGAGATCGAGTGGATAAGTTCGACGACGCGCGTCAGCACGTCGGGGTCGGTGTCCGGCGGCACCCCGTGGCCGAGGTTCAACACGTGTCCCGGAGCCGAAGCGCCGGCGGCGATGACGTCGCGGACGTGCGCTTCGAGGACCTCCCACGGCGCAGGCAGCAGGGCCGGGTCGATGTTGCCCTGCAGCGGGACCGTGCCGCCCAGCCGGCGGTTGGCTTCGTCCAGCGGCAGCCGGTAGTCCACTCCGACGACGTCGACGCCGACATCGCGCATGGCGACCAGAAGTTCCGAGGTGCCGGTGCCGAAGTGGATCAGCGGGGCGCCGAGGTGCCGGACGTGGTCCAGGGCGCGGGTTGAGGCCGGCGCGACAAAGCGCTGGTAGTCGGCGAGGCCCAGGGAGCCCGCCCAGGAGTCGAAGAGCTGGCCGGCGGAGGCGCCGGCTTCCAGCTGGGCGCGGAGGAACAGGCCGGATGCGTCCGCGGCCCAGTTCGCCAGGGCGGTCCAGGTCTCGGGATCGGCGTGCATCATGGTGCGCGGGCCGAGGTGGTCGCGGGACGGCTTTCCTTCCACCATGTACGCCGCGAGTGTGAACGGCGCGCCGGCGAAGCCGATCAGCGGGGTGCTGCCGAGCTGGGCCACAGTGAGCCGGACGGCTTCGCGGATCGGTTCGAGGGCTTCCCAGGTGAGCTGGGGCAGGGCGGCGACGTCGGCAGCGGTGCGCACCGGCTTGTCCAGCACGGGACCGACCCCGGGGACGATGTCCACGCCGACTCCGGCCAGCTTGAGCGGGATGACGATGTCGGAGAAAAAGATGGCGGCATCGACGTCGTGGCGGCGGACCGGCTGCAGGGTGATCTCGGAGGCGAGCTCGGGCCGCAGGCAGGAATCCAGCATCGCGACCCCCTCGCGCACTTTGAGGTATTCGGGCAGCGAACGTCCGGCCTGGCGCATGAACCAGACGGGACGGCGGGACGGCTTGCCGCCGCGGTAGGCGGTGATCAGCGGGGAATCCGCGGTGCGGCCGTCCATCAGCGGGTGCCCGGCGTCGAGGCCGGAGATTTCGGGGGTTGCCGCGGTGCTAGGAGTCATGCCTTCGATTGTGCCGAAAATCGGCCCCAAAAGATAACGACAGCCTGTCACCGTCCCCGTCACGGCCACGGGCCGCGACCCGGAGCGCGACCCCGCTGCGCCGGGGCGACGCTGGAGCGGTGGCGGGAATCACACCCCGGCGTGGGCGGTTACACGCCGGGCAGTTGTTCTACGCAGGTACGAAAAAGCTATGATTGTCCTGCTGTGGTTCTTTTTTCTCTGGTGGCGACCCACGCCGACATCGACCTCGAGACCGTTGCTCAACTGAGCACCGGCGCTTCAGAGCTCGCCACATCCGCCCTCGCCGGATCGCCGGCCGTGGCGGGTGCCATTGTGCTTGCCACCTGCAACCGCTTCGAAATCTACGGCGAAGCGCACCGCACCGAAGATGTGGACAACGCCCGGGCGGCCCTCATCGCCCAGCTGAGCGGCTCCACCGGGCTCAACGAACAACTCGTCGCTCGGTCCTTCAATACGCACACGGGTGCGGACGTCACCCGGCACCTCTTCTCGGTCAGCTCCGGGCTTGACTCCGCCGTCGTCGGAGAACGCGAGATCGCCGGCCAGGTGCGCCGGGCCCTGATTACGGCCCAGCACGAGGGTACGGCCAGCTCCGGCCTGGTCCGGCTGTTCCAGGCGGCGTCCAAAACTGCCAAGGACGTCGGCGCCCAGACTGCCCTTGGCGCGCGCGGCCTGTCCGTTGTGTCGGTGGCCCTGGATCTCGCCACCGAGCTCTCCGAGGACCCCGACTGGTCCGCCAAGAAGGTCGTCGTCTTCGGCACCGGCGCCTACGCCGGCGCCACCATGTCGTTGCTGCGCGAACGCGGCTGCACGGACGTCTCTGTCTATTCCTCCTCCGGCCGCGCCGCCGGATTCGTCGCCACCCGCGGCGGAACCGCGCTGGACGGCGAAACGCTCCCAGCCGCCGTCGCCGCCGCCGATGTCATGATCGGCTGCAGCGGTGCAGACACCCGCGTCGAGGCCGCGGAACTGGCCAGGGTCCGGGCGGGCTCGCTCCAGCCGCTGATTGCCATCGACCTGGCGCTCACCCACGATTTTGATCCTGCCGTCGGCGGACTCGACGGCGTCGAACTGCTCACGCTTGAATCCGTCCGCCTGGCCGCCCCGCAGGAACAAGCCGAATCGCTGGCCCAGGCCAACAGCATTGTGGCCGGCGCGGCCAGCGCCTTCGAACAGGACCGCGAGTCCCGCTCGGTGGACTCGGCCATCGTCGCCCTCCGCCGGCACACCATGAACGTACTGGACACGGAAATGGAAAAGGTCCGGGCCCGCCACGGCTGCACCGCCGCGGCCGAGGAAGTAGAGTTCGCGCTCCGCCGGATGGTCAAGCAGCTCCTGCACGTCCCCACGGTCCGGGCCCGTGAGCTCGCGGCCAACGGCCAGCAGGAAGACTACGTCGCCGCCCTGGAAGCGTTGTACGGCATCACGGTCGAACAGCCCGCAGAGCGTGCCTCCGGCGCCGGGTGCCCGGTAGTCCACGATGCCGGTGTCCACGATGCCGGGGATGACACCCGCCGGCACTCAGCCTAAGCAGCTCGCCGCTCCCCCGCCCGGCCCCAGGTCAGGCCAACGGTCAGTAGACCGGTTTGTCCGGCTCCACATCCCGCACCCAGGCCAGGATTCCGCCTTCAAGGTGGCTGACGCGCTCATAGCCCGCAGCCCGGGCGGCGGCAAGGACGGCCGCGGACCGGGTCCCGGCCTTGCAGTGGAACACGATGTCCGTGTCCTGCGGGAGTTCGTGCCAGGCGTCGCCGGCGAGGATCCGGCCCTGCGGGATCAAGACGGCCCCGTCGATCCGGACGATCTCGTACTCCCCTGTTTCCCGCACATCGACCAGGTGGAAGTCCTTGAGTCCGGCAGTGCGGGAGGCCAGCATCGTGGCCAGCTGCGTTGCCGTCACCGTATGTTCCGTGCCAGCGTCCGCGGCCGGGGTGATGCCGCAGAATGCCTCATAGTCGGTCAGTTCCGTGATCCGCTCCGCCTCGGGGTCCCGGGAGACCTTGATTTCGCGCCAGGTCCCGCCGAGTGCGTCAAACAGTGCCACCCGGCCCAGCAGGGACCGCCCGACGCCGGTGATCAGCTTGACGGCCTCCGTCACCATCAGTGAGCCCACGGCAGCGCACAGCATCCCGAACACGCCGCCTTCCCCGCAGGACGGCACGGAACCCGCGGGCGGTGCCTCAGGGTAGAGGTCGCGGTACGTGGGTCCGTATTGTTCCCAGAAGACGCTGACCTGCCCGTCGAACCGGAAGATCGAGCCCCAGACGTAGGGCTTGCCGAGGATCGCGGCGGCGTCGTTTACAAGGTACCGCGTGGCGAAGTTGTCGGCGCCGTCAAGGATGAGGTCGTAGCCGGCGAACAGTTCCAGGGCGTTGCCGGCGTCAAGGCGGACGTTGTGCAGCCGGACTTCCACCAGGGGGTTCAGTGCGGCAATGGCGTCACGGGCGGACTCGATCTTGGGCCGGCCCACATCCGCGACGCCGTGGATCACCTGGCGCTGGAGATTGCTCAGGTCCACGGTGTCGTCGTCGATGATTCCCAGGGTGCCGACTCCGGCCGCGGCCAGATACAACAGCGCGGGAGAGCCGAGGCCGCCGGCGCCGATCACCAGGACCTTGGCGTTTTTCAGGCGGCGCTGCCCGATTGCCCCGATTTCCGGAATGATGAGGTGCCGGGAGTAGCGTTCAACTTCTGCCGGGCTCAGGCCGTCCGCGGGCTCCACCAGCGGTCCGGGCGCCGTCTGCGGGGTTGCGGGGGCTGCGGTGGGGGTGAACTTGGAAGCCATACTTCAATCTATGCCCGAAGATACCGCCAGGTCATATTACCGCCACGTAAAGTGGACGTAACAGCAAGGGAAAGAAGGCCGACAGTGGTTCATGAGGCACCGGTTGAGCGGAGTCACGCAGGAAAGTCGCCGGACGCGCCGGCACGAAGCGGACAGCGATCGGCGCGGCTGCCCCGTGATGAACGCCGGGCGCAGCTTCTCGCGGCCGCCCAGGAAGTCTTTGTTGCCAACGGCTACCACGGTGCCGCGATGGACGAAATCGCCGAAACCGCCCACGTGAGCAAGCCCGTGCTCTACCAGCACTTCCCGTCCAAACGCGACTTGTACCTGGCGCTGCTGGACAGCCAGCTCAGCAAGCTCACCGCGCTCCTGCTGGGGGCCCTCAACTCCACCACGGACAACGACGAACGCGTCCAGGCGGTCATGCGAGCCTACTTCCGCTTCATCGCCAGCGACGACCAGGCCCACCGCCTGGTGTTCGAGTCGGACCTCGTCAACGACCCCCACGTCAGCGCCCGGCTGGAAACGTTCAACAAAACCTTCGCCGACGCCGTTGCCCGGGTCATCGCCGAGGACACTAAGCTCCCCGAGCTGGAGTCCCAGCTGCTGGGCCGCGGACTCGCCGGACTGGCGCATGTCAGCGCCCGCTACTGGCTGGAAACTGACGGCAATCTTGACCTCGATGTGGCCAGCGATCTGATCTACCGTTTAGCTTGGCGCGGAATCTCACGCTTCCCCAAGGAAACCTAGACTACAAATAGAGATGACGCTTTGATATTTGTTGGACTTTGATTGGCTGGGAGGCCTCGCTGTGGAAGTAAAGATCGGCATTCAGAACATCGGCCGCGAAATCGTGCTTGAGTCGGCCCAGGACGCCGATGCCGTGGCCAAGGTGGTCGGTGAGGCCATTTCCAAGGGCACCGAGCTGCGCCTGACGGACGAAAAGGGCCGCCAGATCATCATTCCCGCGAACGTGCTGGGTTACGTTGAAATCGGCGCCGAAGAGGTACGCCGCGTCGGTTTCGGCGCCCTCTAAGGCCACCGGCCGCCCGCAGGGCAGCGTCGCCGTTGACCCCGTCCCCAGATCCGCAAGGAGTCCGAAAATGCTTTCCCTAATTGTGGTTGCCCTGGTGACCGTGGCCGCGGGCTTTGTGGTCTGGGCCAACGACAAGAGGCACGCCAAGTACGGCATCGCGGTCCCCGCAGGGGTATCGCTCGCTGCCGGGATGGTGAGCTGGATGATTTTCGTCGCCGCCGGCCTGGGCTACCAGCCCGGGCTGACCTGGATTCCGTGGGTGCTGCCCATGGTCCTCGGCGCGGCTGCCGCGATGGCGGCCGTGCTGTACCTGGGCAAAACCCGCGCCGCGCGCGACACTGCCCGGCTCACCTCCATCCTGCGCTACTAGCCCTCGGCTAAGCCGGGCTCGGCGGTCGCGCCGAGCCCGGCGGCCGCCGCACCGGCGGCCGTTGCGGCAGCGACATCCCGCCGGGTGACTTTGTCCCCGGCGTCGTGGGAGCTGTAGCGAAGGAACACTCTTCTGTAGCGCCAGTCCAGATCCGGGTGGTGGTTCTGTTCTTCGGCCAGTCTCCCGACGGCGGCGATCAGATCCAGCGCCGCGGCCGACGTCCGCGCTTTGTAGACCGTGACAAGACCGCCTCGCCGGTATCTCCAGTCCGGCAGCTCCGCCAGGGCAGAGTCGATCTGGCTGTCGTTGAGGACGTCCCCGGTGGCCGTCATGGCAGGCTCCCTTTGCTCATTCGGACAGGTGCTGCGCCGGACCGGCCTACAGGAATTCGGCCCGGCCCTCCATGGCCGAGGAAGCCAGCGCGTGCTCCCGGCGCGGGATCCTCCCGGCCCTTTTTGCCAGCCTACCGGCGATCACCGCATGCTTGAAGGCTTCCCCCATCTCCGCGGGATTCTGCGCCCGGGTCACGGCCGTGGCCAGCAGCACGGCGTCGCAGCCAAGCTCCATGGCCAAGGCGGCGTCGGAGGCGGTGCCGATTCCGGCGTCGAGGACCACGGGCACGGAGGCGCGCGAAACGATCAGCTCGATGTTGTGCGGATTCAGGATGCCCAGGCCGGTGCCGATCGGCGCCCCCAGCGGCATCACCGCGGCGGCGCCGAGGTTCTCCAGCCGCAGGGCAAGCACGGGGTCGTCGTTGGTGTAGGCAAAAACCTTGAACCCGCGGCCCACGAGCTGCTCGGTGGCGTCCACGAGTTCGACGGCGTCCGGCAGCAAGGTGTGCTCGTCCGCGATGACTTCCAGCTTCACCCAGTCCGTTTCGAGGGCTTCGCGGGCCAGTTCGGCGGTCAGCACCGCGTCCCGGGCGGTGAAACAGCCCGCCGTGTTGGGCAGCACCCGGATGTTATGGTCCAGCAGCAGCTGAAACAGCGATCCGGCCTCCGCGGGCGAATAACGGCGCATCGCGACGGTGGTCAGTTCGGTACCCGAAGCCAGCAGCGCGGCCCCCAGGCCGTCCAGACTCGGCGCTCCGCCCGTTCCCATGATGAGCCGCGAGCCCAGCTGTACGCCGTCGATCGTGAATGGATCCGCGGCCGCCAGCGAAACTCCCGGCGCCGCGAGTGTGGTCTCCTCAGATTCCTCCACGTTTTTCATCCTCCCTGTACCGCCGTGACCAGCTCGATGTCGTCGCCGTCGGCCAGCGCGGTCCCGTACCACTGACTGCGGGGCACCACCTCGGCATTGCGGGCCACAGCGACGCCGAGTTTCCGGCCGTCCACGGCCTGGCCGTTTGGGGCCAGCGTCCGGCCGGTGACACCGCTGACCAGGGTGCTCACCGACGCGCCGTCGGGCAGCGTGTGCCCGCTTCCGTTCAGTGTGATGTTCATACCGTTTCCTTGCTGTGCTCAGGGGTGTGATGGGTGCTTGTGGGTGCTGCCTCCCGCGGGCCGCGGTCGGTGAACCTGTCCGGCCGGAAACGGGACCAGCGGGGGTCTTTGGTGCCGTCCAGCAGATGCCGGCAGATCTCCGCGGCCGCGGGGGTGAGCAGGATTCCATGGCGGAAGAACCCGGTCGCGATGATCAGCCCCGCAATGTCCCCCTGCCCTCCGGGCCCCGCTACCCGGCCCAGCAGCGGCGCGTTGTCGGGGGTCCCGGGGCGTGCCCTGGCGGTGGCCTCGAGCAGTTCGAGTTCGGCGACGGCGGGGAGCAGCTGCATGGCATCGCGCAGGAGCTGGTACACCCCGCCGGCGGACACGGCGGCACAGGCCGGGTCTCCCCCGGGCGGCGCTCCCGCCGGGCTGTTGGCACCGGGGGCATCCTCCCGCTGCGTGGCGCCGATGACCACAGTGCCGTCCTGCCGGGGCACGATGTAGACCGGTACCCCGCGGACCACACCCCGCACGGTGGAGGTCAGCAGCGGGCGAAGGTTCTCCGGCACCCGGAGCCGGAGAATGTCGCCGTGGACCGGCCGCAGCGGCAAGCGGAGCCCGGCCGGAAGGCCCGCGAGCGCGGTCGCCCCCAGGCCGTTGGCAACAATCGTTTCGGTGGCCCGGACGGAGCCGCCGCCGTGGAGGGTGGCGCCGGCAACGCTCCCGTCCCGCCACACCAGTCCTTCAGCTCGTCGCCTGATGACCTGGCAGCCACTGTCCCCGGCGAGCAGTTCCCCGATCCGGGCGAGCAGCCGGCGCGGGTCCACCTGGTGGTCGGAGGGAATGTCGAAGGCGCAGGAGATACCGGGGCTCAGGAGCGGTTCGCGCACGCGCGCTTCCCGGACTGTCAGCGGCTCCACGGTCAGGCCGGACGCCTGCTGGACGGTGCGCAGGTCCGCGAGTGCCCGGCGGTCGGCGGCGTCGGCCCCCACGGCGAGGGTCGGCGTCGTGAGGTACCCGGTGCCGGTGACAGCGCTGCTTGCCGTCCCGGCGTCCCCCGCTCCGCCCTCAATGCCGGCGGCGAAAGCCGGCCAGAGGCGGGAGGACTCGAGCATCAGCTCCAGGAGGGCTTCCTCCTGGTAGTGCAGTTCGCTCACCGGGGCGAGCATGCCGGCGGCAGCCCAGCTGGCGCCGCTTCCGGGAGCGTCATCGATCAGGGCGACGGACCGCCCGGAGCGTCGTGCTGCCCAGGCGATCCCGTGGCCCACGACGCCGCCGCCGATCACGGCAACTTCGTAACATTTCCGGGTTCCGTCGTCATCGGCGACGGCAGCCGCTGTCGTGGCTTCGCGGCCCGCGGCCGTCGTGGTGTCCCGGCGCGCGGCCGTGCCGGGGGCGGATGTGGTGCCCATGGAGGAATCCTTCCCTACGCCGGTACTAACCGGATCAGGTCAAGCGGTCGGCTCTGACGCCCTCTCAGCCTGCCGGTGCCGGACGCTGGTGGCGCGATCGGCGGCGGGCTCCCGCGGTATTGGCCCAGTTTAGAGGAACTAGGCTGAAGGCATGAGCCAGGATGCCGTCCACACCGCTGCCCGCCTGTACCTTTGCACCGACGCCAGGCAGGACCGCGGCGACTTCGCGGACTTCGTCGACGCGGCATTCGCCGGCGGCGTGGACATCATCCAGCTGCGCGACAAGTCACTGGAGGCGGCCGAGGAGCTGGAGCTCCTCGAAGTCCTGCACCAGGCGGCACACCGCCATGGCCGGCTGTGGTCGGTCAACGACCGGGCGGACCTCGCCTCTCTCTCCGGGGCTCCGGTGTTCCATATCGGCCAGAAGGACATCCCCCTCGGGGCCGCCAGGAAGTTCCTGGGCCAGGACGCCATTATCGGACTGTCCACCCACACCCCGGAGCAGGTGGAAGCGGCCATTGCCGCCGCACCCGGCCGCGGAGGCCTGGACTACTTCTGCGTCGGGCCGGTGTGGGCCACCCCCACGAAGCCGGGGCGCGCCGCCGTCGGACTCGGGCTGGTGCGCCACGCGGCGGACGCTGTCCGCCGGCCACAGGCCCCTGCGGGGAAGAGTGATGCGGGGCCGACTGGCGAGGCGCTGGCAGCGGCCCGGGCCGAAGGCACGGCAGCGGGCACGGTGCCGTGGTTCGCGATTGGCGGCATTGACCTCGGAAATGTGGAGCAGGTGGTGGAGGCCGGCGCCCGCAGTATCGTGGTGGTCCGCGCCATCACCGAGGCCGACGATCCCGCAGGCGCCGCCCGGGCCCTGCTCGCAGCGCTCGACGCGGCGGACAACTGAGGCCCGCGGGGGAACTGAGGGCCGGGCGGGTCCCGGTCCGGGCCGCGGGGAACCGTCCCGGCAGACTCAACCGGCCAGGCTCAGCCGGTCAGGCCGAGCTGTGTCATCCGGCGCGCGTGGTTGGCCGCCAGCTCCGCCATCAGCCCGCGGACCAGTTCCTTGGACGCGTCCTCGTCCGCGCCGGCCAGTCCGCCGAGGAACGCGTGCTCGAAACTCACCCGCTGCGCCTGGGTCAGTGCCTCCCCCAGCAGGCGCCGGGCCCACAGCGCCAGCCGTGACGCCAGCCGCGGGTCATCGGCAAGGGCGGACTTGAGCCGCTCCCGCAGCACTGCTGTGGCCTCCTCATCAGCCTGGATCTGCTCCACCAGGGACCGCGTCCCGGCGTCGACATAGCGGGACACTGCGCGGTAGAAGTCCGCGGAGACGGTGTCGATCACATACGCCTTCATGAGGGATTCGTACCAGTCCCCCGGGCGGGTGCGTTCGTGGAAGTGGTCCACGGACGGCTGGAACGGCAGCATGGCAGCCTCCACGTCCACGTCCATTGCTTCAAGCCTGGCGCGCACCAGTTCGTAGTGCTGGAACTCGATCACGGCGATCCGGCCCAGGACCGCGCGGTCGTGCAGCGACGGCGAATACCTCGCGTCGGAGGAGAGCCGCTCGAAGGCGGACAGCTCGCCGTAGGCCATCACACCGAGCAGATCCTGCAGGAAGCTGTTGTAACGGGCGGGATCAGCCGGGGTTGTACTCATGGTCCAAGACTAATGGCGCAAATGAAGCTAATCTGATTTTCGTGTCCCATCATCGCCTGACCCCGAGCGTCCACCGGCAGGGAAACCAGCTCGCCGAGGCGCTCAGCGCGCTGCGTACAACTCTCGAGCTGCCGGGCCCGTTCCCCGAGGACGCGCTCCGGGAGGCAAAGGAAGCGGTGGCCGGCCACGAGCTGCCGGAACTGGACCTGACGCACATCGAGTTCGTGACCATCGACCCGGAGTCTTCCACCGACCTGGACCAGGCCCTCTTCATCGACCGTTCCAGTGAGGGCTACAAGGTCTTCTACGCGATCGCCGACGTCCCCTCCTTCGTGGCACCCGGCGGGGCCCTCGACGCCGAGACCCGCCGCCGCGGGCAGACCTTCTATACCCCTGACGGCCGGATTCCGCTGCACCCGGAAGTTATCAGCGAGGAAGCCGGAAGCCTGCTGGCCGGCCAGACCTGTGCCGCGTTTGTGTGGGAATTCGAGCTGGACACCGCCGCCGACGTGTCCGGGGTGCGGGTCCGGCGCGCTGCGGTCCGCAGCCGCGCCAAGCTCAGTTACGCGGGGGTGCAGGCCGATCTCGACGCCGGCACCGCCGGCCCCGTCCTGGAGCTGCTCAAGGAAGTGGGGATCAAGCGCGTGGAGCTGGAACGGCTCCGCGGCGGCGCCAGCCTGAACATGCCGGAACAGGAAATCGAACAACTGCCCGACGGCGGCTACCGGATTGTCGCTGCCCCGCCGCTACCGGTGGAGGACTGGAACGCGCAGATCTCCCTGATGACGGGAATGGCCGCCGCAGGGATCATGCTGCAGGGCAAGGTGGGCATCCTGCGCACTATGCCGGCCCCTGACGCGGCCTCACTGGCGCATTTTCACCGCCAGACCCGCGCGCTGGGAAAGCCCTGGGACGGCGAAATGAGTTACGGGGAATACCTGCGCACCCTCGATCCCACGGACCCGCAGCAGCTGGCGATCGTGCACTCCGCCGGGATGCTGTTTCGCGGCGCCGGATACACGCCGTTTGACGGTACCGTTCCCGAACCCGCCATCCAGGCCGCGATCGGCGCCGCCTACGCCCACTCCACTGCCCCGCTGCGCCGGCTGATCGACCGCTTTGTCCTGGTGATCTGCGAGGCACTCAGCAACGGCACCGAGGTCCCGGCGTGGGCCCGCGAGGCCCTGCCGTCCCTACCCTCCATCATGGGGGCCTCGGACCAGCTGGCCGCCAAGCTGGAGCGCCTCTCGCTCGACACGGTCGAGGCGGCCCTGCTGGTCAACCACATCGGCCAGGAGTTTGACGCGGTGGTGATCTCCGGCTCCAAGCCCGCCGGCAACGGCAAGAACGGGAACGGCAAGAACAGGAACGGGAAAAACGGGAACAGCGGCACCAAGCCCGGCAATGGCAACGGCAATGGTCCTTCCGGGATCGTGCAGATCGCCGAGCCTGCGGTCACAGCCCGCTGCCCCGGCGAACTGGAACCCGGCACCCAAGTCCGGGTGCGGATTTTGTCCTCCGACATTGCCACCCGCGAGGTCCGGCTGGAGCTGGTGGAACAGGCATAATCGCCGCGTTCCCGCCCGCGCATCTTTTGCGGGTCAGCGCGGTCCGTCGAGAATGAGGGCCGGGTACAGCTAGACTGGAAGGGTAGATATGGATGCCCGGTCGTTGATTTCCTTGATTTTCGAATTCAACAAGCCCGCCCCTACGCGATCTTGAGATAGACCCGCTGGTCCCCAGTGCCAGCATTTAGATAGCCCGCGATCGGCTTCCACTGGAATTGCCTGCGCGCCTGAGCGTGCTCCGGAACGGCCACCCGGCCGGCCCCGTTGAGCAAGCAGCGCAGCCCAAAATGAATAAGGAAACTCCCCTAGTGAGTGAATTGCACACGCACCAGCTTCTGACTGACGATTCCGGCACGGAAACGATCGAGCCGGAAGAGACCATCATCTCGGACGAAAAGCCGCACGAGATCGCCGAAAAGACCTTCGCCGACTACAACGTCCGCGCCGACATCGTGGAGTCCCTTGCCGACGCCGGCATTACCCACCCCTTCCCGATCCAGGCCATGACCCTGCCGGTCGCGCTGAGCGGACATGACATCATCGGCCAGGCCAAGACCGGCACGGGCAAGACCCTCGGCTTCGGTATCCCGGCGCTGCAGCGCGTCATCGGACCGGACGACGCCGGCTTTGACAAGCTCCCGGCCCCCGGCGCCCCGCAGGCCCTCGTGATCGTCCCCACCCGCGAACTGGCCGTCCAGGTGGCCAGCGACCTGCAGAACGCCGCCCGCAAGCGCAACGCCCGCATCACCACGATCTACGGCGGCCGCGCCTACGAGCCGCAGGTCGAGGCCCTTCAGAAGGGCGTCGAAGTTGTTGTCGGCACGCCCGGCCGCCTCATCGACCTGTACAAGCAGAAGCACCTCGTCCTGAAGAACGTCAAGATGGTCATCCTGGACGAGGCCGACGAAATGCTGGACCTCGGCTTCCTGCCCGACGTCGAGACCCTCATCGCCGGCACGCCGCCCGTCCGCCAGACGCTGCTGTTCTCCGCCACGATGCCCGGCCCGGTCATCGCGATGGCCCGCCGCTACATGACACAGCCGACCCACATCCGCGCCGCCGACCCGGACGACGAAGGCCTCACCAAGCGCGACATCCGCCAGCTGATCTACCGTGCCCACAGCATGGACAAGATCGAGGTTGTGGCCCGCATCCTGCAGGCCCGCGGCCGCGGCCGCACCATCATCTTCACCAAGACCAAGCGGACCGCCGCCAAGGTTGCGGAGGAACTCGTGGACCGCGGCTTCGCCGCCGCAGCCATCCACGGCGACCTCGGCCAGGGCGCCCGCGAGCAGGCACTCCGTGCCTTCCGCAACAACAAGGTGGACGTCCTCGTCGCCACCGACGTCGCCGCCCGCGGCATCGACGTCGACGATGTCACGCACGTCATCAACTACCAGTGCGTCGAAGACGAAAAGATCTACCTGCACCGTGTGGGCCGCACCGGCCGCGCCGGCAACAAGGGCACGGCCGTGACCTTCGTCGACTGGGACGACATGCCCCGCTGGGGCCTGATCAACAAGGCCCTGGGCCTGAGCGTCCCGGAGCCGGTGGAGACGTATTCCTCCTCGCCGCACCTCTACGAGGAACTCGACATCCCCGAGGGCACCAAGGGCCGCCTGCCCCGCGACAAGCGCGTGCTGGCCGGCGTCGACGCCGAAGTCCTCGAGGACCTGGGCGAGACCGGCAAGAAAAACACCCGCGCCAGCGGACAGGACAGCGGCCGTGACAGCGCGCGCAGCGGCGGACGCGACAGTGCCCGCAGCGGCGGCAGCACGGGCGGACGCGACGGAAGCCGAAGCGGCTCACGGGACGGTGGCTCACGTGACAGTGGCCGCGACACCCGCCGCAGCGGCAGCACCGGCGGCGGAAAGGACAGCGGCCGCTCGGGCGACCGCCGCCGTCGTCCCGCAGAGGCCGACGCCGGCACCGGGCCCGCTGCCGAGGCTCCGGCCAAGGCGGCCACAAGCGCGCCGACCGAGGTTGACCGCGCCACCCGGGCCCGCCGCCGCACCCGGACGCGCCGCCGCAACGGCGAAGTGGTCGCAGGCGAACCGCAGGCCGGGGCTCCGGCCCGCAGCACCGAGGCCTAACCCCCTCCATGACTGACACCGTCTGGGCGCCGGACGGCAGCAGTCTGGTGGTACACGCGGACAACGCGGAGTACCTCCCGACGCTGCCGGACGGCGCCTTCACACTGATTTATGTGGACCCGCCCTTCAACACGGGCCGGGTCCAGAAGCGCCAGGAAACCAAAATGGTGCTCAACGCCGGCGGGGTGGGCGACCGGGTCGGGTTCAAAGGCCGCTCCTACGACACGATCAAAGGCGCGCTGCACAAGTACGACGACGCGTTCAGTGACTATTGGACCTTCCTGGAGCCCCGGCTCGTCGAGGCGTGGCGGCTGCTCGCGGACGACGGCACCCTGTACCTCCACCTGGACTACCGCGAGGTGCACTACGCCAAGGTCATGCTCGATGCCATCTTCGGCCGCGAGTGCTTCCTGAACGAGATCATCTGGGCCTACGACTACGGTGCCCGCGCCAAGTTCCGCTGGCCCACCAAACACGACAACATCCTCGTGTACGTCAAGAACCCCACGAAGTACCACTTCGACAGCGCCGAGGTGGACCGTGAACCATACATGGCCCCCGGACTGGTAACCCCGGCCAAACGCGAGCTTGGCAAACTGCCCACCGACGTCTGGTGGCACACCATCGTCTCCCCCACCGGCAAGGAAAAGACCGGCTACCCCACGCAGAAGCCCGAGGGGCTGATCCGCCGCGTCGTGGCCGCCTCCAGCCGGCCCGGCGACTGGTGCCTGGACTTCTTCGCCGGCTCGGGAACGCTCGGCGCGGTCGCCGCGAAACTGGACCGGAAGTTCGTCTGCGTGGACCAGAACCAGCCCGCGATCGATGTCATGGCCAAGCGCCTCGCCCCGCACGCCGCCTTCACCGTTTTCCCGGCCACCTAACGCATCCCAACTGGGGGCGGGGCGGGTCAGCGCACCACGGGGGTTCCGGTGCCCTGTTCCTCAATGCGGGCGAACACCTCGGGTGAGGTCAGGTTCTCGCCCAGCACGTTTGGTTTCCCCGCGCCGTGGTAGTCGGAGGACCCCGTGACCAGCAGGCCGTGCCGGTCCGCGAGCTTGCGCAGGAACGCCCGGCCCTCCTCGGGATTGTCCCGGTGGTAGATTTCCAGCCCGGCCAGCCCGGCGTCGATCATGTCCCGGTACGTCCGCTCCCCCACGATCCGCCCGCGGGCGGACGCCACCGGATGCGCGAACACCGGCACACCGCCGGCCGCGCGGACCAGTTCGACGGCGGACGCAGGGTCCGGCGCGTAGTGCTGCACAAAGTAGCGTGACCGCGAGGTCAGGATGGATTCGAACGCCTCGGTGCGGTCCGCGACCACGCCGGCGGCGACCAGCGCGTCGGCGATGTGCGGCCGGCCCAGGGTGGCGCCGGGCGCCACATGATGGATGACATCATCCCAGCTCAGCGGGTAGTCCTCCGCGAGCAGGCTGACCATCCGCTCGGCCCGGGTGAAGCGCGCGTCCTTGGCTTTGGTGATTTCCTCCAGCAGCCCGGGGTGCGCGGGGTCGTGCAGGTAGGACAGGAGATGCACGCTGATCCCCTCCGTCGTCCGGCAGGAAACCTCCATCCCGGGCACCAGCGCCACACCGTATTCGCGTGCGGCCAGGGAGGCCTCGGCCCAGCCGTCGGTGGAGTCGTGGTCGGTCAGGGCGACGACGTCGAGCCCCGCCTCCGCCGCCGAAGCCATCACCGCACCGGGTGCTTGGGTGCCGTCGGAAACGTTCGAGTGGGCATGCAGGTCGATCCTCACCTCCCCAGCCTAGTAGATCGATGCGGCGGCGCCCCGGGTTCAGCTCCCCGGCCTGTTGGCCTAAGCCGCTCGGCTGGTGAGACTATGGGACGGTGAACGATGCAGATAACACCCAAGTCTCCGCTTCCCAGCCCCTCGATGAGCGCGTCAACAACCGCTCCCAGCGGCCCAGTTCCGACGCTTTCAAGGCGTTTATGGCCAGCAACTGGGCCCCGTCCAGCGAACAGCTGCCGGAACGCGACGCAGTGGCCGGCCACGCCGCCACCCGCCGTCGCGCCATTTCAGAGCAGTTCAAAGGCGAACGCCTGGTCATTCCCGCTGGTCCGCTGAAGGTCCGCTCGAACGACTGCGATTACCGCTTCCGCCCGCACTCCGGCTTCGCGCACCTGACCGGACTGGGCCTGGACCACGAGCCCGACGCCGTGCTCATCCTGGAACCCGTCGAGGAAGGCAAGGGCGACGACGGCGGGCACCACCGCGCGACCCTGTACTTCCGTCCGCTGGCCGGCCGCGACACCGAACAGTTCTACGCCGACTCCCGCTCCGGCGAATTCTGGATCGGCGCCCGTCCCACCCTGGCCGAGTTCAAGGCCCGCCTCGGCCTGGAGACCGCGCACATCAGCGAACTGGAACTCGGGATCACCAAGAACGTCGGCGCTCCCGAAATCGGCGGGATCTCCATCCGGCTGGTGCGGAAGGTGGACGAGAACATCGACGCCCTCGTGGACACCGCACGCTACAACACCGCCAAGGACCCGGAGAACCTGGACCTGGGCATCCTGGATGCCCTCGACGAAAAGCTCTCCGAGGCACTGTCCGAATTGCGCCTGCTCAAGGACGAGTGGGAAATCGAGCAGATGAAAACTGCCGTCGCCGCCACCGTGCAGGGGTTCACCGAAGTGGTCAAGGTCCTGCCGCGGGCGCTCACCCACCAGCGCGGCGAGCGCGTCGTCGAGGGCGCGTTCTTCGCACGTGCCCGGGAGGAAGGCAACGAGCTCGGCTACGACACCATCGCGGCCTCCGGCAACAACGCCACCGTGCTGCACTGGACCCGGAACACCGGCAAAATCAACGCCGGCGAGCTGCTGCTCCTCGACGCCGGGGTTGAGGCGGATTCGCTCTACACCGCGGACATCACCCGCACCCTGCCGGCCACCGGCACGTTCACCGACATCCAGCGCAAGGTTTACGAGGCCGTGCTGGACGCCGCCGACGCCGGTTTCGCCGCCGCGCAGCCGGGCACCCGGTTCCGCGACATCCACACGGCCGCGACCACGGTGCTGGCGGAACGGCTGGCCGACTGGGGCCTGCTGCCGGTCTCCGTGGAGGAAGCCATCAGCGCCGAGGGCCAGCAGCACCGCCGCTGGATGCCGCACGGCACCAGCCACCACCTGGGCCTCGACGTGCACGACTGCGCCCAGGCCAAGCGCGAACTGTACCTCGACGGCGTCCTCACCCCCGGCATGGTCTTCACGATCGAACCCGGGCTGTACTTCAAGGACGAGGACCTCGCCATCCCCGCGGAATACCGCGGAATCGGCGTGCGCATCGAGGACGACATCCTGATGACAGCCGACGGCCCGGTCAACCTCAGCGCGGCACTGCCCCGCAAGGCCGACGACGTCGAGTCTTGGATGGCGGGAATCTACCAGGAAGTGGACGGCCAGACGCCGTAGCGCCGCGCCCCACCGCGGCTGCTGACACGAGCCGCTGACACAAGCTTGCTGACAGAAAAAGGCCTCCGCCCGGATCACTCCGGGCGGAGGCCTTCTGCGTTGCAGGCTAGTGCCGCGAGCCGTCCTGGCCCGGCTCATTGGGTGCATCGGTGACGCGCACCCCGTACTGCGGGCGGCCGTCGGGCAGGTCCGGGTAGGCGAACCCGCTGGGCTTGGCCGGCTCTTCAACGGCCTGATCTGCATCGGCAGACCCGGCCGGGCGGACGGAGGGATCCGCCGGCTGGTTGCCGGGCTGCTGGTTGCCGGGCTGCCATCCGCCGGCCGGCTGTCCGCCGGACTCGGGGGTCCGCTGGCCGTAGGGGTCGTTCCAGCCCGCGGGGCGCTGCGGGGCATGGCCCTCCGGGCCGGGCTGCCGGGGACCCTGCTCGGGACCGGGCTGGTACGGCTGATGCTGGTAGTCGCGCTGGGAATAGCCGGGAGTCCCCGCGGACGCCGACGCGTCATGCTGCGTCATTGGCAGCTGGTGGAGCAGCCTGCGCGCCTCGTTGGCCGCTTCAAAGGAAACCACGACGTCGTAGTTGGTCGCCACCACCTGGCTGGTGGAGGTGAAGTCCCGCTTCCCCCGCTGCATGGCGTAGGTGACAATGCCGAACAGCATAAAGAACGCCGCACCCATCAGCACCGAGGTCACAATCGAGAAGTACCCGCCGGTCTCCGAGAAGAAGGACAGCATCACGCCGACGAACAGGCCGAACCACATGCCGCTCAGCGCCCCGGAGAGCGCCACCCGGGGGTAGGAGAGCCTGCCGGTGACCCGCTCCACCATCTTCAGTTCGTTACCGACGATCGAGACCATCTGCACCGGGAACTGCTGGTCCGCGAGGTAGTCCACCGCCTTCTGGGCATCCAGGTAGGAATTGTAGGAGCCAACAGTGTCGCCCTTCGGGACACTGCGCGCCTCGTCCGGGCCATTGGGGGCGCCAGCCCTGGGAGCTCCAAAAATGTTTGACATACGCCTATTCTTACCTATCCGGCTGGGCACTGGCTGAAATTCAGCTAAAAGAGAGCGGACTCGGTAGCCTGTACAGGTGAGCACAAATCTTACGCGGGTGTTTGTTGCGCGCCTCCTCGGACTCGACGTCTTCGACCCACTGGGCGACCGTCTGGGCCGGCTGCGCGATGTCGTTGTGCTCTCCCGCGGCACCCGCGGTGCCCCGCACGTGGTGGGCATCGTCGTCGAAGTTCCCGGGAAGAAGCGGGTCTTCGTCCCGATGACCCGGATCACTTCGATCGATCAGACGCAGGTCATCTGCACCGGGCTGGTGAATCTGCGGCGCTTCGAACAGCGCGGCGCCGAAACCCTGGTGGTGGCCGAAATGTTCGACCGCCGCGTCACCCTGGCCGACGGCAGCGGGGACGCCACGATCGAGGACATCGCGATGGACAAGCACCGCTCCGGCGACTGGTTTGTCAGCAAGCTCTTCGTCCGCCGCGGCCATTCCCTCTCACCGCTGAGCCGGCTGCGCCGCAACGAGACCCTGATTATTGACTGGGCCGACGCGCAGCAGGGCGCCCGCACCGAGCCCCAGGCGGCCACGCAGTTTGTCGCGACCCACGAGGACCTGAAGCCTGCCGACTTCGCCGAGGCCCTGCAAGAGATGAGCGACAAGCGCCGCTTCGAGGTGGCCAGCGAACTCCAGGACGAACGGCTGGCCGACGTCCTCCAGGAGATGCCCGAAGGCGACCAGGTGGAGATCCTCTCCGCCCTCGACGTGAACCGCGCCGCGGACGTGCTCGAGGAGATGGACCCGGACGACGCCGCCGACCTCCTCGCCGAGCTCCCCAGCGCCCAGGCCGAAGAACTGCTCCAGCTGATGGAACCAGAAGGCGCCGAGGACGTCCGCCGGCTGCTCGAATACGACGAGGACACCGCGGGCGGGCTGATGACGCCGGTTCCGGTCATCCTGCCCCCGGAGGCCACCGTGGCCGAAGCCCTCGCCCATGTCCGCCGCGAGGAGCTCTCTCCCGCCCTGGCCTCGTCGATCTTCATTGCCCGGCCCCCGCTGGAGACCCCCACGGGCCGTTTCCTCGGCGTTGTCCACATCCAGCAGCTGCTGCGCTTCCCGCCGCCCGAACCGCTGGGCAACCTCGTGGACAAGACACTGGAACCAGTGTCGGACCAGGCCCACATCAGCGAGGTGGCCCGCACGCTGGCCACCTACAACCTCAACTCGCTCCCCGTCGTCAACAGCGACGGTCGGCTTGTGGGGGCGGTGACTGTTGACGATGTGCTGGATCATCTGCTGCCCGATGACTGGCGCGCCCACGAGGACGATGTCCCGATAAGGAAGCTTGGAGGCCGCATTGGCTGATAACAGCGCACCACGGAACCCCCACGTCCGGACGGGCAGCAAATCGTCCAAGGGAAGCCTCGACACCCCACTGAGCGGCCGGCAGCGGATACTGCCGAAGTTCTCCCCCAACCCGGACGCGTTCGGCCAGACCACGGAAGGCTTTGCCCGTTTTATGGGCACGCCGCAGTTCCTGGTCTACATGACGGTGTTCGTCGTGCTCTGGCTGGCCTGGAACACGTTTGCCCCGGAGGCGTGGCAGTTCGATTCGCGGGCCCTCGGTTTCACCCTGCTGACGCTGATGCTCTCGCTGCAGGCCTCCTACGCGGCGCCCCTGTTGCTCCTTGCCCAGAACCGGCAGGACGACCGTGACCGTGTCTCCCTGGAGCAGGACCGCCAGCGTGCCGAGCGGAACCTCTCCGACACCGAGTACCTCACCCGGGAACTCGCTTCGCTCCGGATCGCCCTGCGGGAAGTCGCCACCCGCGACTACGTCCGGGCCGAACTGCGCAGCCTGCTGGAGGACATGCTGGAGGCGCAGGAGGAACTGCGCACCCATGACCCCACGGCCGGCGCGCACGAGTCGCCGCGGGACAAGGTCAAGGAAAAACTGAAGGAACGGCGCGACAAGCAGCGCAACCCCCGCACCCAGCAGATTCCCCGGGTCAAGGCCGACGGCAGGAACGAGCCCAAGACCAGCAAGCGGGCCACCACGACGCCGGACACGCGTCGAGGAGCGTCCCCGGACACCGCCGGGGCCCCGGCACACCCTGCAACCCCCGAGAACTGAGCATTCATCGCATGAACCCCACCCAGGACCACGGCCTCCAGGGCACCTCCCCGGCTACTGCCCTGGAGCAGGCAGTCCACACCGCACTGGCCACCGTGATCGACCCCGAGCTCCGCCGTCCCATCACCGAGCTGGGCATGGTGGACACGGTGGAGATCTCCGACGGCGGCCGGGTGCGGATCGCGGTGCTCCTGACGATTGCCGGCTGCCCCCTACGCGGCACCATCACCGCGGACTGCGAGGCCGCGCTGGGCGCCGTCCCCGGCGTGACCGGCGTCGACGTCGAACTGAAGGTCATGACGCAGGAGCAGCGCGACGCCCTCAAGGAACAGCTCCGCGGTCCGGGCGGGCAGCGCGGGATACCGTTCAACGACCCCGGCTCGCTAACCAAGGTGTATGCCGTCGCGAGCGGCAAGGGCGGGGTGGGCAAGTCCTCCGTGACGGTGAACCTCGCCTGCGCGCTGGCCGCCCAGGGACTGCGTGTGGGGATTGTGGACGCGGACGTCTACGGTTTCTCCGTCCCGGCACTGATGGGCATCACCCAGGCCCCCACCCGGGTGGATGACATGATCCTGCCGCCAGTGGCCTACGGCGTCAAAGTCATCTCCATCGGCATGTTCGTCACCGGCAACCAGCCGGTCGCCTGGCGCGGGCCCATGCTGCACCGCGCCCTGGAACAGTTCCTCACCGATGTCTACTTCGGCGACCTCGACGCCCTCTTCCTGGACCTTCCGCCCGGAACCGGGGATATCGCCATCTCCGTGGCCCAGCTCCTGCCGAAAGCGCAGATCCTGGTGGTGACCACCCCTCAGGCTGCCGCCGCGGATGTGGCCGAACGGGCAGGAGCAATCGCCACCCAGACCGGCCAGAGCGTCGCCGGCGTCGTGGAAAACATGTCCTACCTGGAAATGCCCGACGGCGGCCGGATGGAGCTGTTCGGCAGCGGCGGCGGCGCTGTGCTGGCCGAACGCCTGTCCGCCACAGTGGGAACCGACGTTCCGCTGCTGGGACAGATCCCGCTGGACATCCTGCTGCGGGAGGGCGGCGACGCCGGGGTTCCCCTGGTGCTGGGCCGTCCCGAGACGCCTTCCGCCGTGGCGCTGCTGGACATCGCCGGGAAGCTCTCCGCGGTCCCGCGCGGGCTGAGCGGCCTGCCCCTGGGCCTGCAGCCCCGCTAAGCAGCTATTAGGTAGCTTCCGAATCGAAGGGTGCGGGTTCGCCGTCCCCGAGGCGCTCCATCACGCGGGCCGGCCGGCGGTCCGCAGCCACCGTGGCTGCAGCCACGGTGGCTGCGGCGGCAGGGGCGCCGGCGCTGACCGGCTTGGTGTCATCGTCCAGCAGCGCTTCCTTGATGATTCTGCGCGGGTCGTACTGCCGGGGATCGTACTTCTTCCAGTCGACATCATCGATATCGATGCCGACTTCATCCTTGATCTGCTCCCGCGCCCCGGACGCCATCCGGCGGACTTCCTTGACGATATTGGCAAGTTTCTGCGTGTATTCGGGCAGCCTGCTGGGACCGATCACCAGAAGTCCGATGATCAGCAGAAGTAAGAACTCCGGTCCATTGATTCCAAGCACTGTAGGAAGATTACCCTCTCAACCGGAGCTGGGACGATTCGGCCGTGACTCACGATGCACGGCCCCGGCGGAACCGCCGGTCACGGGGCCAACAGCTCCAGAATCCTGCCCATGCCGCGCTCCAGCCGTGCCGTGACACTGTGCCCGGCGCCGCTGCCCGGCGCGTCCCCTGCGGCGCCCGGCGGCAGGGTGCCGGCGCGCACCAACGCGGCGACGCCGTCGTCGGCCTGCTCCGCTGCCTGGTCCGAGACGTAGGTGAACGTGGTGTCGCCGGACTGGTAGATGGCAGCGAAGGGGGAGGCATGGTTGACCCACAGGACCCCGCCGGCCGGAACCGCCTCGGTGGTAAAACCATCCGACGCCGCGGAACGGCCCGTGAGCACATTGACCGGCGCCGGCGGGGACGCCTGCGACGCGTCGCCCGGTGCACCTGACGGCTGGGACGGACGGGGCTGGCTGCCGTGCTGTTCGAGGATGGTGGCGAAGTGCCTGCCGTCGGTGAGGCGCAGTTCCACGATGTTAATGCCGGCCAGCACCCCGCCCCGGGCCCAGACCAGGTGGTAGCCGAGTTCACGGAGCTCGGGACATGTCCAGCCTTCGGAGCGCAGGGTGGCGAGCTGCGCCGCAGTGAGGGCTCCGTCCGGGGTGAAGTCCGGTTCGCCGGTGAGGCTCCAGCCGGCGGGCGGGCCCGCTGCTGCATCGTCGGCGGCCGGGGCAGAGGCTGAAAGGTCCCGCTGCAGGAAGACTGACGCTGGCGTGCCGCCGGCCAGCGGGGCGGGCTCCCCGCCCATCAGGTAGGCGGATGCGCCGAGCATGGCCGCGGCTGCCACGGTACCCCCGGCAGCCAGCACGGTGGCCCGGATTGCCGGGCGAAAGCCACGGGCCTCCGGCACAGCGGCGGACAAAGTGTAGGGTGCGGGCTCTCCGCTCCGGGCCAGTTCCTCGGTGCGGGCCAGCAGGCGTGCCGTCAGGTCACCGCTGGCCATAGGGACTTCAGCGCCCCGCAGGCGCTCCAGGTACTGGCGCTCCCGGCGCAGCTGCTGCCGGCACTCCGTGCACGACTCCACGTGCTGGCGCCGCCGGTCATGGCCGCGGCGCAGCAGTCGTTTCAGCAGGCGCATCGCGTGTTTCAGAGAATCGAAGTTCAGAGGAGACCGGCGATACGCGGCATCTTGAGCCGCGGCTTCAGCGAGGTCTTGGCGGGCTGCTGCGGCCGCGGGTCGCGGTGCGCCAGCTTCTCCCGCAGCATGGTCCGTCCGCGGTGGATCCTGGAGCGGACGGTCCCGAGCTTGATGTCAAGGGCGACGGCCACCTCGTCGTAGGACAGCCCCTCGAGGTCACAAAGTACGACGGCGGCTCGGAAGTCCGGGGGAAGCTCCTCCAGGGCGGCCTGCACATCAACGTCCAGGTTGTTGAATTCGAAGCTCTGTTCCGGGCCGGGCTCGCGTCCGGGCAGGCGGGACTCGGCGTCCTCCGCCAGCGCGTCGAAGCGGATCCGGCTCTTGCGCCGGGCCTGGTCCAGGAAGAGGTTGGTGGTGATCCGGTGCAGCCAGCCGTCCAGGGTGCCGGGCTTGAAGTTCTCCAGCGAGCGGAACACCCTGACGAACACTTCCTGGGTGAGGTCCTCGGCATCGTACTTGTTGCCCGTGAGCCGGTGCGCGAGCCGGTACACCTTCGCGGAGTGGTTGGTCACCACTTCCTCCCAGGTGGGCCGGACCCATTCGGCTTCCGCCGCAGGGCGGGACTCTTCAGTTGCAGGGACAGCTGCCACTACCGACATTGTCCGCTCCCCTCATGGATGGTGCTTACGCCGTGGACGGTGCTTGCGGGTGCAAGCTCCTACATCCTTGATTCGACGCCGATCACCACGCGGATGAGCGGATCTCCATCATTTCAACACAAGCTGGGAATTTCCTGACGCCCGGCCTCCTTCCGCCCACGGCGGAACCGGACGCCGGCAGCGCCGCAGGCACACGCCCCCGGCAGCCAGGGACAGCCGCGGTCCGGCCCCGTCCCGCAGTGCCCGCCATCCCGGCTGCAGCGGGGGCGCCTCCCGGCCGGTCACCCCCTGACACAGTACGCTGGACTAAACAATCCCCTGCCGCCCAGAAAGCGAATTCCATGAGCGCCGATAAGTCCACGAGCTGGTCCTACGCAGAAGATCTGCCTGCCGAGGATGAGGTCCTGTTGCACGCGCGCGAACGGTCCTTCGAACTGGGCGTCACGCCCGTCGGCCCGGGCGTCGGGGCCGTCCTGACCGTCCTCGCGGCGTCGGCCAAGGCCCAAACGGCGGTCGAAATCGGCACCGGCGCGGGCGTCTCCGGCGTCTGCATCCTGCGCGGCCTGGGTCCTCACGCTGTACTGACCACCATCGACGTCGACGTCGAGCACCTGAAAGCCGCACGCGAGGCGTTCCAGGAGGCCGGCAGCCCGGCGAACCGCACGCGGACCATTTCCGGCCGCGCCCGCGACGTGCTCCCCCGGCTGACGGACGGCGCCTATGACCTGGTCTTCATTGACGCGGACAAACCGAATTACCCCGGCTACGTGGAGCAGGCGGTCCGCCTGCTCAAGTCCGGCGGCCTGCTGATCGTCAACGACGCCCTGGACCAGGACCGGGTGGCCAACCCGGCAGCACGCGAGGCCACCACCGTGATCCTGCGCCAGGTGGGCAAATCTATCCGCGATGACGACCGCCTCGCCTCGGCCATGCTGCCCACCGGAAACGGCCTGCTGGTCGCCGTCAAGAAGTAGCCGTCAGCAGCAGCCTTCATGGCCTGATGGCCCACCGGCACCGCCTTCACGGGCAGCACTTTCACGGGCAGGGCAGGCGGGGCCCGAACAAACAAAAGAGGGCGGGGTCCGCAACCATCCGGTCGCGGACCCCGCCCTTCTGTCTAAGAGTGCCGTGCAGTTACTCGGTAACGCCGACGAGGCATTCCTTCAAGTTGGTGGCTTCGGCAGAGTTCAGTTCGACCACGAGCCGCCCGCCGCCTTCGAGCGGGACACGCATGATCAGGCTGCGCCCCTCTTTAGTAACTTCCATCGGGCCGTCGCCGGTGCGTGGTTTCATAGCCGCCATAAGGAATATCCCCTCCATTAGTCCAGTGACATACCAGCCCGGCCGGGCTGCGTCCGCTTAGTCAATCAAGCCGCCCGGCGGCCGTGATGGAAGCCATCAGGGCCATATACTCAGTTTGCTTCTTGTCCTTGCTTACCATCTATTATCGCGTAACAACGCGGCTGTAGCTAATCGTTGGACTTTCCGTCGCGCCGCGTCCTGCTCCCGCTGATGCTGCTCCGGGGGCCGCGAAAGGTGCCGTGCGTCACGGCGGATAGTCCCCTCCGCCGGGCAGTGGAGCCCAGGCCCACAGCCAGACAATCCAGACGATCTGCAGCATCAGGAACATGAGGACCACTGTGCCGCGGTACGCGCGGGACCGGGAGACGAGTGCCGCGCTGAGGGCCAGCGGGAAGAGCGGGAGCAGCATCCGGAAGGTGCTTGTCTGCGGGTGCAGGAACAGCAGCAGGTAGCCCATGTAGCAGGCACACCACAGCCGCAGCTCCGTGCCCAGCGCCCGCACCGGGCGGCACAACATGAACAAGGTGAACAGTGCCACGAAGACGAAGGGCGCCAGCAGCCCCAGCACCGGGCCAAAGAGCAGGACGCCGGTATCGAACCAGGGTTTGAACGGCACCAGGTCGTGGCCGCGCCAGACGGTTTCCGTTTTGGTGTAGGCCTGGATATCACCGGTCACGGCCCAGGCGATGGCCGGCCACGTGAGGGCGCCGATTCCGCTGACTGCGGTCAGCCCGGCCAGCGACCAGAGCTGCGGCCCGCTGTGCGGCACGGCACCGGACTGCACGGCACTGTGCGGCACGGTCCCGGACTGCACGGTCCTGTGGCCGCCGATGCCCCGACCGCCGATTCCCGCTGCGACTGACGGGCCGCGGGCCGCCGAGTAGGACTGCCACGCCCGGTCGAGGAACAGCAGCCCCACCATCGCCGCGAAAGGGACTCCGGTGGGCCGGGACAGGCACATCAGGATAACGACGGGCATTGCCAGCAGGTACCGGCGTTCCACCACCAGCAGCAGGGCGGACGCCAGCAGGAGCAGGTTCAGCGACTCGGCGTACGGCACCTGCAGCACCGGGGAGACCGGAAAAGTAGCGACGAACACCGTCGCCCAGAGCGCAGTGCGGTGCGATGCCTTGCGCCGGAAGAGGCTGTAAATGGCCAGGGCCGCACCCAGCCCTGCCACCAGGGCGATGCCCGTCAGGGCGGCCGCCGGCGGCATCCCGGTCAGCCCCGAGACCACCCGGCCCAGCATGGGGAAGAGCGCATAAAAGGCCCAGGCGTTCTCCTGCACGTTGCCGGCCTCGTCGGTGGGGAGGACCGCCGGGTAGCCGTTCTGCAGCGCTTCCCCGTACCAGCGTGCGTCCCAGATATTGACGAACGACCAATAGTCCGGCTTGGCCGGGAACCAGGGGTTGACGCCCTGGTGCAGGGCTGCGGCCATAAAAATGCAGGCACTGACGAACCGGGCCGCAACATAGAGTGCGGCCACCTGGACCCACCACGGCCATCGCGCCGCGCGGGCGCCCGCCGCTGCGATAACACTCCACGCTGCTGCGGTCGGGTCCGCTCCCCCGTCCCCGCGGGCACGGCGCGCTGCCGGATCGCTGGTGTGCCGCGGCTCCGCCTCCGGCGCCCCCGGACGGACGTGGTCACCGCTCACGGAGCGTGCCCGGGGTTGTGCCGGGCGCGCACACGGGCGGCACCCAGCTCCGCAATCCGCCGGTCTTTGGCCGCGAGCTGGTCCCGCAACTCATCCAGCACCTGGTCCACCTGGTCCATCCGGTAGCCCCGCAGGCCCACGGCGAAACGGAGACGGTCGACGTCGGACGGCTCCGCCTCGGCCGGCAGCAGCACCGGCGGGAGGTTCGCGACCGGCTGGTCAAAGCCGTCATCGAAGGCGCGCTGGCCGCCGTCGTCCGCCGCGCCGCGGCCGCGGTCGGCTTTCGCCGGCCGGCCGGCACCAAGGAAAAAGGCGACGGCGACCAGCGCAATCGCAAGGAAAACCAGGAAGAAGCTCACTCCCCCATCGTGCCAGACGACGCCGCTTCCGGCCGGTGGACGCTCAGCCCCGCGTGCCGCCGGACCCGTTGCCGTTGCCGTTGGGGTTCCGGTGCCGCGCGGCGCCTTCGACCACCAGCTCCACGGCGAGCGCGGGATCGTCCACCACCTGCAGCAGGTCCAGGTCCTCCTCGGACATCATGCCCTCGGACACCAACGTGTTCTGGATCCATTCCACCATCGGGCTCCAGAACGCCGTCCCGAGCAGGACGATCGGGAAGGAGGTCACCTTCCGGGTCTGGACCAGGACCATCGCTTCGAAGAGTTCATCCAAGGTTCCCAGGCCGCCCGGCAGCACGATGAACCCCTGGGCGTACTTCACAAACATCGTCTTGCGGGCGAAGAAGTACCGGAAGTTGATCCCCAGGTCCACCCACTGGTTCATCCCCTGCTCGAAGGGCAGTTCGATGCCGAGGCCCACCGACACCCCGTTGCCCTGCACCGCGCCCTTGTTGGCGGCCTCCATGGAGCCGGGACCTCCGCCGGTGATGACGGCGAGCCCGGCTTCGGCGAGCTGCCGCCCCACTTCGACGGCGAGTTCATAGTTCAGGCTGCCGGGTTGGGTCCGTGCGGAGCCGAAGACGCTCACCGCCGGGCCCAGGTCGGCCAGCGCCCCGAACCCTTCAACAAACTCGCTCTGGATCCTCAGGACCCGCCAGGGGTCCGTGTGGACAAACTGGCCCGGGCCCTTGGTGTCCAGCAGCGTCCGGTCCGACATCGTGACCTTGGCCGCCTTGCGCCGCAGCTCAAGGGGCCCCTTGTGCCGGATCCCCGCAGGGGGCGGCGTGTCTCGGGGTTCGCCGGAGGGCTTGCCGGCGGGCTGTCCGGCTGCCTTCGCGGCGGTGTTGGCGGCTGGTTCTCCGGCTGGCGCGGGCTGCGGATCGGTACTCATGCCCACAGGTTAGCGCGGAAATCCGGCGGCGCCCGTCCGGCGCGGTCCCGCTGCCCGGAAGCCCCCGGCAGAACCTCCGGCGGGTAACGCAGGTTACCAAACGCCACATCAGGCACTCTGACCTGCATGTATCTCTTGAATCACGATCTATAGGAAGTCGGAGTGATTGCGGTCATATAGCCGCAATGTTCGCTAGATTCTTCTTATGACTACTCAAGTGCCCGGCGACGCGCTCGTCTCCCTGAACGCCGTCAATAAGCATTACGGCCAGTTGCACGTCCTGAAGGACATCAACCTGAACGTCCGCAAGGGCGAGGTTGTTGTCGTCATCGGACCGTCGGGTTCCGGCAAGTCAACACTTTGCCGGGCCATCAACCGTCTGGAGACGATCGACGACGGCGTCATCAAGATCGACGGCAAGGAACTGCCCGAAGAGGGCAAGGAACTCGCCAAGCTGCGCGCCGACGTCGGCATGGTCTTCCAGTCGTTTAACCTCTTCGCCCACAAAACGATCCTCGAGAACGTCACCCTGGGGCCCATCAAGGTCAAGGGAATCTCGAAGACCGAGGCCGACAAGGACGCGATGGCCCTGCTGGAGCGCGTCGGCGTCGGGCACCAGGCCCCCAAGCTGCCCGCCCAGCTCTCCGGCGGACAGCAGCAGCGTGTGGCGATCGCCCGCGCCCTGGCCATGAAGCCGAAGGTCATGCTTTTCGATGAGCCCACGTCCGCCCTGGACCCGGAGATGATCAACGAAGTCCTCGACGTCATGATCCAGCTGGCCAAGGAAGGCATGACCATGATCGTGGTCACCCACGAGATGGGCTTCGCCCGCAAAGCCGCGGACCGTGTGGTCTTTATGGACGGCGGCCAGATCGTCGAGGACGACACCCCCGAAGAGTTCTTCACCAACCCCAAGAGCAGCCGCGCCAAGGACTTCCTCTCCAAGCTGCTGACCCACTGATTTCCCTGACGAGTTCTCTCCGAGTTCGCACCCCGGCCGCCGCAAGGCGGCCGTCCAACGAAAGGAATGTCATGAAGGCATTTTTGACCCGAAGGAAATCCCTTCTGGTTGCCGCATCCGCAGCTCTGGCACTCAGCCTGAGCGCCTGCGGCGGCAGCAGCACCACGTCCAACCCGCCTGTCGCCGAGAAGCCGAGCTTCGCTGCCGACTCCACCATGGCCAAGCTTTCATCCGCCGGAAAGATCGTCATCGGCACCAAGTTCGACCAGCCGCTCTTCGGCCAGAAGGGCCTGGACGGCAAGCCGGTCGGGTTCGACGTCGAAATGGGCAAGCTGATCGCCGCCAAGCTGGGCATCCCCGCGGACAAGATCGAGTGGGTGGAGACGGTCTCCGCCAACCGCGAGCAGTTCATCAAGCAGGGCAAGGTGGACATGATCGTCGCCACCTACACGATCAACGACAAGCGCAAGACCGAAGTCGACTTCGCCGGACCGTACTACGAGGCCGGCCAAGCCCTGATGGTGAACAAGGACAACTCGTCCATCACCAAGCCCGAGGACGTCAAGGGCAAGAACGTCTGCTCCGTGACCGGTTCCACCCCGGCCGAGACGATTGTGGAGAAGTACGGAGCGATCTTGGTTCCGGCCGCGACCTACTCCGCCTGCCTTGAGCCGCTGCGCAACAAGCAGGTTGAAGCGATCACCACTGACAACGTCATCCTGGCCGGTTTTGTGGCCAAGGAGCCGGATGCGTTCAAGCTGGCATCGGATGAGACCTTCACGAAGGAGCCCTACGGCATCGGCCTGAAGAAGGACGACACGGAGTTCCGCATGTGGATCAACGACCAGTTGGAGGCTTTCGACGAGGACGGTTCCTACAAGAAGGCCTGGGAAGACACCGCCGGAGAGGTCATCAAGACCGCTCCCGCCCTTCCCGCGATCGACCGCTACTAGTCAGGTGTGGCGGTTGCCGGGGCGCGCCCGACGCGCCTCCGGTAACCGCCATTCCCGTCTCCCGCTCCACTTCCCTCAAGGCAGCCTAAGGAACCTATGGACGTCATCATTGAAAACCTTCCCGCTTATGTGGACGGTTTTCTCAGAACCCTCTTCCTGTCCGTGGTCTCGGGGATCTTCGCACTGATTTTCGGCACCCTGCTCGCAGCAGCCCGTGTCTCGCCCATCGCCGCCCTGCGTGGCTTCAGCATGACGTACGTGGAGATCGTCCGGAACACCCCGCTGACCATCGCGTTCTTCTTCGCCGCCGTGGTCCTTCCCCGGCTTGGGGTGACGTTCCAGCAGTTCGAGGTCGCCGCCATCATCGCCCTGAGCGCCTACACCTCGGCCTTCATCGCCGAAGCGGTGCGCTCCGGCGTCAACAGCGTGCCGGTCGGCCAGGCCGAGGCCGCCCGCAGCATCGGCATGAAATTCAGCCAGGTCCTCAGCCTCATCATCCTCCCGCAGGCGCTGCGCACGGTGATCCCGCCCATGATCAACATCCTCATCGCCCTGGTGAAGAACTCCTCGGTGGCCGGCGCCTTCTACGTCCTGGAGCTCTTCGGCACCGGCCGTCAGCTCGCCAACGCCAACGGCGACGCCGTGCTGTGGGTCCTCGTCGGCGTCGCGTTCTTCTACCTGCTGATAACCGTCCCGCTTGGCTACTTCGCCAACCTGGTTGAACGAAAGGTGGCGATCGCCCGATGAGCTCGGTCCTTTACGACGTCCCCGGCCCCAAGGCCCGCCGTGTCTCCCTGATCGGCTCCATCGTCGGCGTCGTCGCGATTGCCGGCCTGCTCTGGTGGGCCATCTCCATCCTTGCCCAGCAAGGCATCTTCGAACCCGAACGCTGGGCCGTCTTCCAGATCCCCGATGTCTGGGTACTGATCGGCAACGGCATCCTCGCCACGCTCACCGCCGCCGCGGTTGCCGCGGTCATCGCGTTCCCGCTGGGCCTGGTGCTGTGCCTCATGCGGATCTCGGACGTCGCGTGGATCCGCATACCCACCCGGATCGTGCTGGAATTCCTGCGCGGCATGCCCGTGGTCCTGATGATGTTCTTCGTGCTGCTGGTGTTCGCGACCGGTTCCTTCGTCGCCGTGGTCGCCGGCCTGGTGCTGTACAACTCGGCGATCTTCGCCGAGATCATCCGCGCCGGCATCCAGTCCCTGCCCAAGGGCCAGCGTGAAGCGGGTCTCGCGATCGGCCTGACCAGCTTCGCGTCCCGGCGGAGCATCGAACTGCCGCAGGCGATCCGGCGTATGCTGCCCTCCCTTGTGGCGCAGCTTGTGGTGCTCCTGAAGGACACCTCGCTGGGCTACATCGTGTCCTACGAGGAACTGCTCCGCAAAGTGCAGATCATGGCCGACTTCCTGGGCCCGGACTACCTGTTCCCGGTGTTCTTCGTGGCGGCGGCCATCTACATCGCCATCAACTTCTCCGTCTCCCGGCTCGCGATCTGGATCGAGAAGCGCGGCTCCAAGAAGGCCGCCGGCGGCGTGGTGCACGTCCCGGTGGCGGGGATCCCCGCCAAGTAGTTTCCCGCGACGCGGTCCGCAAAACGCAAAACGCTCAATACGCCAAAAAGGTCCGGAATCCCGCAAGGGCTTCCGGACCTTTTTCGCGTGCCGCGTTAGTCCGCGGCTACTCCGTGGTTACTCCGTAAGCCAGCTCCGCAGCGCCCGCAGGCAGTCGCGGATCGCGTCGGCGTCGACGTGTTCATTGTCCTTGTGCGCCAGCAGTGCGTCACCGGGCCCAAAGTTCACCGCCGGAATGCCCAGTTCGCTGAACCGCGCGACGTCGGTCCAGCCGTATTTCGGCTTCGGCGCGGCACCAACGGCGGCGACGAAGGACGCCGCGGCGGGGTGGTTGAGTCCCGGCCGGGCGCCGGCGGCGGCGTCGGTCCGGACGACGTCGAAGCCTTCCAGCAGTTCCCGCACGTGCCGCTCGGCGTCATCCGGAGTCTTGTCCGGGGCGAACCGGTAGTTGATTTCCACGATGCAACGGTCCGGGATGACGTTTCCGGCGGTCCCGCCGTTGACCTTCACGGCGTTGAGGCTTTCCCGGTAGTCCAGGCCGTCCACGTTGATGGTCCGGGGCTCATAGGCGGCCAGCCGGGCCAGGATCGGGGCGGCGGCATGGATGGCGTTGCTCCCCATCCAGGCGCGGGCGGAGTGCGCGGCTTCGCCGGTGGTTGTCGCTTCGAAGCGGATCGTGCCGTTGCAGCCGCCCTCCACTGTCCCGTTGGTAGGTTCCAGCAGGATCGCGAAGTCCCCGCCCAGGAGGCCGCCGTGGTTCCGGACGAGCCGGCCGAGTCCACTCTTAACGGCCTCGACTTCCTCGTGGTCATAGAAGACGAAGGTGATGTCCTTGTCCGGTTCCGCCCCGCCGTCGAACAGGCCCGCGGCCAGGGCCAGCTTGACGGCGACGCCGCCCTTCATGTCGGTGGCGCCGCGGCCGTAGAGGATTCCCTCCCCGGGAGCCCCCGACGGCCAGTAGGACGGAACGGTCCCCAGGGAGCCCTCGGTGGTCGGCAACGGCACGGTGTCCAGGTGCCCGGCGAGGATGACGCGCTCGGTGCGGCCCAGGTTGGTGCGGGCAATGATCGAATCGCCGTCGCGGACCACTTCCAGCTGCGGCACGGAGCGGAGGGCATGCTCCACGGCGTCGGCCAGCCGGCGCTCCTCACCCGACACACTGAATATGTCGATGATGTCCGCGGTCAGCAGGGCTACGTCCTGGTGCAGGTCCAGGCGGGCGGGGGCAGTATGCTCAGTCACCGTTCCACTGTATATGCCCGCCGGCTTGCCCCAGCGGACCGACGGCTGCGGCCATTGGAGACGCAGAAACGGCTCCTGCTGCGGGCCGGCTGGGCCGTCACCGGTTTCGGGGAGCGAGTGCGCCGTCTATAGACTTGTGGCATGACTGAAACTGCTTCTTCCGCTGTGCCCGCAGACTCCCGCTCCGCCTACGGCTACGGCGTCGCTACCATCGCTACCGGCAACGGTGAGGCCACGGTCCTGGACGTCTGGTTCCCGGCACCGGCCCTCGGAACGGCGGCGCAGAACCTCCGCGACGTGGCAAACGCGGACCAGTCCCTGCTGGAGATTGCCGCCACCGGCGCGGACGCCGACCGGGGTACCGAGCAGAAGGTCGTGTTCGCCCAGATCCACCTCGACGAGGCGCCCGCCGACACTGCCGACGCCTACCTGCGCCTGCACCTGCTCTCGCACCGCCTGGTGCAGCCCAACAGCATCAACCTGGACGGCATCTTCGGCAAACTGCCCAACGTCGTGTGGACCAACTTCGGCCCCGCCGCCGTCGAGGGCTTTGAACTGACCCGCGCGCGGCTGCGCAAGCGCGGCGCCGTCACCGTCTACGGGGTGGACAAGTTCCCCCGCATGGTGGACTACGTCATCCCCTCCGGCGTCCGCATTGCCGACGCCGACCGGGTCCGCCTCGGCGCGCACCTCGCCGAGGGCACCACGGTGATGCACGAAGGCTTCGTCAACTTCAACGCGGGAACCCTGGGCACGTCCATGGTGGAAGGCCGCATCTCTGCCGGCGTCGTCGCCGGTGACGGGTCAGACGTCGGCGGCGGCGCCTCCATCATGGGGACCCTGTCCGGCGGCGGCAAGGAAAAGATTTCCCTCGGCGAGCGGGTGCTGCTGGGCGCCAACTCCGGCGTGGGCATCAGCATCGGCGACGACTCCGTCGTCGAAGCCGGCCTCTACGTCACGGCCGGCACGCGGGTCCGCGTGGTCGGCGCCAAGGACGCCGACGGCGAGGACACCAGCCAGATCGTTAAGGCCGTGGAGCTTTCCGGTGTCCCCAACCTGCTCTTCCGCCGCAACTCCTCCACCGGTGAAGTCGAGGTCCTCCCCCGGAAGGGGCAGACCGTCGAACTCAACGAGGCCCTGCACGCCAACTAATCTTGGCCGCGGGACATCAACCGTCAACAGCATGGACCGGCCCTGACGGGCCTGAGGGAGTAGTTACGTGGCACGCAGAGGCAGCTTGCGCCGTCGACTTGTGCTGCTGCTGACCCTGGCCATGGTGGTGGGCGGGGTCTACACGGCGGTTTCGTTCGTGCAGCGCTCGGAAGTCCTGATCACCGAACGCTGCACGGCCGTCGGCGGGGGCGGCGCCGAGCTCGCCACGGACCAGGCGGCCAACGCCGGCCTCATTACCGCGGTCGCCGTCCGCCGGGGGCTCCCCGCCCGCGCCGCCAGCATCGCACTGGCCACGGCCATGCAGGAGTCAAAGATCCGGAACATCGGCCATGGCGACCAGGCCGGCCCGGACTCCCGCGGGCTCTTCCAGCAGCGTCCCTCGCAGGGCTGGGGCACCACGGAGCAGGTGATGGACCCGTATCACGCGAGCAACGCCTTCTACGATGCCCTCGCGAAAGTCCCCGGCTACCAATCGCTGGAAATTACCGACGCCGCTCAGCGGGTCCAGCGCTCCGCGTACCCTGACGCGTACGCCCAGCATGAGGTCATGGCCCGCGCCTTCGCCTCGTCCCTGACCGGGCAGACCGCCGCGGGCCTGGACTGCTCGCTGCGCGCCCCCGATGAGGCCGGCGACCCTGCTGCCGTCCAGGAACGGCTGTCCGCCGCCTTCGGCGAGGTTCCGGCCTCCACGGACGGCAGCACGCTAGTCCTGCAAGCCGAGGGAACGCGGGCCTGGGCGGTGGCCCAGTGGGCCGTGGCCAACGCCAAGGCACTGTCCATCACGGAAGTCCAGGCCGACGGCCGTACCTGGTCCCGGCAGGACCGCGACGGCTGGCAGCCCTCCGAGGTGCCGGCCGGCCAGGTCCGCGTCACCGTCGCCGACGCGCCGGCCCGGTAGCCGCGTCACGCTGCTCCAGGCGGACGCGGGAGGCCGGACGAGCGCCCCCTGGTCCTGCGGGCTCAGACCAGCAGGTCCACCACGGGCTGCACGTAGCTGCGGAACAGCTCCGGCTGGGACATGAGATCCGAGCTCATGATGATTTTGTCGGGCTCCAGGTACCAGGCCCGCGGCTCTGCCAGGGGCAGTTCGATGATGGTCAGCGTGAACGCATTGGCGGCCCGGCCCACTTCCAGCAGACGGTCATCCACCATGTCCTGCAGCAATTGGACGCCGCCAGCGGCTTCGCGTTCCGCTTCCAGGGCCAGGTACTCGCCCCGGCGTTCCCGGGCCCAGGACAGGGCGGCGCCAAAATGCGCCTGCAGCACCCGCCGCAGGGCGGGGGAATTGCTGAAGCTCCGGAAACCGGGCGGACCCAGTTCCGGGGACATCTCGGGATGCGCTTTCAGGAGCTGCTCCCACCAGGCTTCCCATTCAGTCTTGAGAGCACCGAGTCCGCCCACCTCCGCAACAAGGTGCGTGTGGTCCGCAGACCGGATTTTCGGTGCCGCGTGGCAGAGTGCCGGGTGCCCGGCGCTGTCCAGCCCGGCGGCGTCGCGGACGTACAGGGCAATGAGCATGGGACCCGAGGTGTCCATGGTGATCCGCCAGCCCGGGCCGCCTGTGTGGTGCATCCAATTGCCTCCCTTGGCACGACGTACGTTCCCAGTCTATTCCTGAAGTTAACGCACGTTAATGGCTGCCAGCGTAGCTGCCCAGCCCGGCGAGATGGGACTCCAACACGTCGTTACACATCTGTGCGGTCATCCATTCGGGCTGCAGCAGGGCGTGCATGGTGAGCCCGTCCAAGGTGGCCAGCAGCCGTTCGGCCTCGGTGACCAGCCGCTGCTGGTCCATGGTCGCGCCGGTGCCCTCGGTGGACGACAGGTCCATCACGAGGCGCCCGACGATTGCGGCCACGGCGCGGTGGCTCCGGTCAGCTTCCGCGGCCAGGAAGGGCTTGGTCCTTGCGGCATTCTTGAACGCCATCCAGACGCAGGCGTCCACCGCGCGTTCCTCGTCCAGGGGAAGGAATTCGCCCAGCAGGGTTAACACGCCCTGCCGGTGTTCCGGGGTGCCGGGTTGCGCCTCCGCCAGGCGGTCATCCGCTGCTGCCAGCCGGTCCACGATCCGGTCCACGACGACCCCGAAGGAATGGGTCAGGAGCTCGTCACTGCTGGCAAAGTAGTGCCGGACCGATCCGACGGCCAGTTCCGCCTCGTCCGCGACCTCGCGGAGGGAGGCCCTTTCAAGTCCGTCTGCTGCGACGATCCGGAAGACCGCTTCGACCACTTCCTGGCGCCGCACTGCGGCGTCGACAAATTTGGGCATTAGTCTTTTTTAGCACGGATGTGCCCGAACGGCGCGGGGCCACACCGGCCTGCAGCGCTCCCACCTGCGTCGATAGTCACATCGTCCGTCGTACTGTCTCTTGAGGAATACCGAACTACCGGGCTTCCGAACTATACAGAGGGGTAGTTGCGCTCCGGCTCACCGATGTAGAGCTGCCGCGGGCGGCCGATCTTGGTGTTGGGGTCGCTGATCATTTCGCGCCACTGGGCGATCCAGCCCGGAAGCCGGCCGATCGCGAAGAGCACGGTGAACATCTTCTCCGGGAAGCCCATGGCCTTGTAGATCAGTCCGGTGTAGAAGTCCACGTTCGGGTAGAGCTTGCGCTGGATGAAGTAGTCATCATTCAGGGCCTTCTCTTCGAGGCGCAGGGCGATGTCCAGGAGTTCGTCGTTGCCGCCCAGCTTGCTGAGGATCTCGTGGGCCGTGGCCTTGACGATCTTGGCGCGCGGGTCGTAGTTCTTGTAGACGCGGTGCCCGAAGCCCATGAGGCGGACGCCGTCTTCCTTGTTCTTGACCTTCTCCATGTAGTCCTCGGGCTTGGTGCCGTCGGCCTGGATCTGGCGCAGCATCTTCAGCACGGCTTCGTTGGCGCCGCCGTGGGCGGGACCGAAGAGGGCGTTGATGCCGGCGGACACGGAGGCGAAGAGGTTGGCGTTGGAGGAACCGACCAGCCGGACCGTGGAGGTCGAGCAGTTCTGCTCGTGGTCGGCGTGGAGGATGAGGAGCAGGTCCAGCGCCTTGGCAACCACCGGGTCCACCTCGTACTGCTCGGCCGGCAGGCCGAAGCTCAGGCGGAGGAAGTTCTCCACGAGGTTGTGGGAGTTGTCCGGGTAGAGCATGGGCTGGCCGATGCTCTTCTTCAGGGCGTAGGCGGCGATCACGGGCATCTTCGCCAGCAGCCGGTACGTGGAGACCTCAACCTGCTCGGCGTTGAAGGGATCCAGCGAGTCCTGGTAGAAGGTGGAGAGCGCGGACACGGCCGAGGACAGGACCGGCATCGGGTGGGCGTCGCGCGGGAAGCCGCTGAAGAAGCCCTTCAGCTCTTCGTGCAGCAGGGTGTGGTGGCGGATCCGCTGGTCAAAGGCTTCCAGCTCGGTGGGCGTCGGCAGGTTGCCGTAGATCAGCAGGTAGGAAACTTCCAGGAAGCTCGAGTGCTGGGCGAGCTGCTCGATCGGATAGCCGCGGTACCGCAGGACACCGGCGTCGCCGTCGATGTACGTGATGGCGGACGTGGTCGCTGCGGTGTTCATAAAGCCGGGGTCAAAGGCAACGGCACCGGTCTGCTTCAGCAGCTTGGAAACGTCGTAGCCTTCGTTTCCTTCTACAACCTGGATGCGCGGGAGTTCGAGCTCGCCGCCGGCATGGCGCAGGGTTGCGCTGGTGGTCTCAGTCATGGAGTCTCCTCTGAGGCGTCGGGGCCTCTGTAGAAAGCTGGTCCAACTTCTGGTGAAGCCGCCCACGGAACCTGTTTTAGAGACGGATTCCAACGGCCGCGCTGCCTTCTTGTGGAAAGCCACCATTGATAGTCAGTTAAAAACTACCGGCAGATTCCGGGTGGTACTAATCCAAGGCGCTCCGGAACCACCCAAAACGCGCCCGTTGTGGCGCGCGTCACAGCATTGTTACGGCCCTGTGGCCAGGCGGGAGGCAGCCGCGTCAATCCGTTCGTCAGTGGCCGTCAGCGCGACCCGGATGAATCCATTGCCGGCATCACCGTAGAACACCCCGGGTCCGACGACGATCCCGCGGTCCGCGAGCCGGCCCACCGTGTCCCACGTGGCTTCGCCCGCGGTGGCCCAGAGGTAGAGTCCGGCCCGGGATTCGTGGATGGTCAGGCCGAAGCGCTCCAGCGCCGGCACGATCCGTTCCCGGCGGCCGCGGTAGAGGTCCTTCTGCGCCTGGACGTGGGCGTCGTCGCCCAGGGCAACCCGCATCGCTTCCTGGACCGGGTAAGGGACGATCATGCCCGCGTGTTTGCGGCTGTTGACGAGGTTCGCCATGATGGCGCCGTCACCGGCCACGAAGGCCGCCCGGTAGCCCGCCAGGTTGGACTGCTTGCTCAGCGAGTACACGGCCAGGAGGCCCTCATGGGAGCCCTCGGCAACCAGGGGGTCCAGGATGCTGGGCACCGGAGTGCCGCCGCGCTGGACGTCCCATTCACCCCAGCCCAGTTCGGCGTAGCATTCGTCCGAGGCCACCACGGCGCCGAGTTCCCGGGCCTGCCGGACGATCCGGCGGAGCGATTCGGCGTCGCGGACGCTTCCGGTGGGGTTGGCCGGGGAGTTGACCCAGACCAGGCGCACGCGGGCGCGGGTGGCGGCGTCGAGCTCGTCGAGGTCGTCCGCGGCGATGTGTTCCGCACCCGCGAACGTCGCGCCGATGTCATAGGTGGGGTACGCGACCGTGGGGCGGACAACGACGTCGCCCGCCTTGAGGCCCAACAGGAACGGGAGCCAGGCCACCAGTTCCTTGGAGCCCACCGTGGGCATGATGTCCTGCGGATCCAGCCCGGGAACGCCGCGGCGGCGGTCAAACCACGCCGCGATGGCCTCCCGGAGCCCGGCCGTCCCGTGGACCGTGGGGTACCCGGGGGCGTTGGCCGCTGCGCGCAGGGCCGCCTGCACCACTTCGGGGGTGCCGTCCACCGGAGTTCCGATGGACAGGTTTGCTGCTCCTCCGGGGTGTTCGGCTGCCCTGGCGAGGTACGGCGCCAAGGCTTCCCACGGGTAGTCGGGCAGGCTGAGGCCGAAGCTGCGCAGCGCAGACGTCACCGGCGGCCGCCTTAGCTCTCTTGGTTCTGCGGCGGGAGGGCCGCAATCATCGGGTGGTCCGTGTGCGTGTTGCCCACCTTCGCCGCCCCGCCCGGAGAGCCCAGGACGTCGAAGAATTCAACGTTGGCCTTGTAGTAGTCAGCCCACTCCTCGGGGGTGTCATCCTCGTAGTAGATGGCTTCGACCGGGCAGACCGGCTCACAGGCACCGCAGTCCACGCACTCGTCCGGGTGGATGTACAGGGAACGCTCACCTTCGTAGATGCAATCGACGGGGCACTCTTCAATACATGCCTTGTCCTTGACATCTACACACGGCTGCGCGATTACGTACGTCACGTCCCTGGCCTCTCCATGTTGGTTCCGGCGACCGCCGGATAACTGCTCCCGGCCTGAGCGCCGGCTGCTGACTTCTGAGCCTATTATCTCCCAGCCCGTTCCCGCGAACCTAGCCGGGCGTCACACGGGTCCGCACTATTGAATCCGGCCCGCCTAGGATGAACGGGTGAGTTCCCCGATGCCGCCGCCCCAAGCGTTCCTGGCTGCTGCCCACCTGGGTACCCGGGTGGTGGTCCGGTACCGGATCGAGGGCGGGATGACCGATGCCCTCGGTGAGCTGGCGGCCCGCTCCGACAGTGAGTGCACCGTACGGACCCGGAGGTCCGACGTGGTCATTCCCCTGGCACTGGTGGTGGCCGCCAAGGCCGTGCCGCCGCCTCCGCCGCGCAGGGCCCCGCGGGCGCAGCCCGGCGGACCTGCCCTCCCGTGAGCGGTCCCGCCCCGCCCTTCCCCAATGGGGCATGCCCTCCCCTGGGGGTGACCGACGGACATATTGCCATTCTGTCCATCCGCCGCCGCAACCGCGGGACATGCCCGGTGGTCGCGACGGGGCGCGGGTGGACATGTCCAACAGGGACTGTGAAGACTGGACATACCCTTCGGCGACCGGTCTTCCCGGAGGGCATGTCCAATGCTAGGCAGCGGCGGGGAGGCTGTTCAGTGCGTCCCGGACCATGGCGATGAACTCTTCGGGCCGGTTCAGGAGTAGCGCGTAGCTGACCACAATCGTCGGGATGCCGAGGCGGGTTGTGACGTTCCACCGACGCCGGTCCTCCTCGAAGCTTGTCCGGTCCATATGAAAGCCCGCCCCGTCCGTCTCAATGCCCAGCCGGCCATCGACCATAAGATCCAGGTGCCCCATCCCGGGGATATTGACCTGTGACTCCACATGGAACCCGGCCCTCCGCAGCCAATACCGGGCCATGCACTCAATAATGGACTGCGATTGCGGGACGATACTGTTCACCATCCGCCGCTCCCTCGCGTCATGGCGGCCGGCCAGCCGCTGGCGCAGGGCCGCGAGCGGCAGGCCTTTCAGCACGACCGCTGATTCGGCAATAACGAGGCCATCGAGGTCCGGAAGGCATCGCAGGCTTTGCACCACGGTGTCCAGCAGGGTGGGCGTCGCTGCGGAGCGGTGACAGACGAATCCAGGATAGCGGCGGCTGTGGGTGACCGCGATATGCGGCTGCGGGGGCGGCTCGAGCACCCAGAGACCGTGGAACTCCGCCGCTGTGGCACAGGCGGGCTCCGCCGGAAGCGAGCGGATCGCAACGAGCCGGGCGTCGGCGTCGGGCACTGCGTACACGCCGCGTGCCACGCGGGTGACTGCACCGCGGGCCAGAGCCGATTTGAGTTGGAAGTCCGAGACGCCAGCGGCAGCAAGGTGTTTGGCGCGCGCGACGCCGTCGTAGGTTGAAAGCACTGCGTTGATATTGACCATGCGGACATCGTGACGCCGGGGCTGGCGATCGGAACAGAGCCGGGCCGCGCTATGTGCATAAGCGCATGCCCGGCGCGCAGTGCCGCCGTCGGACATGTTCCGCGCTCCGGGGAGCGAAGGTACCGGACCAGCAATGGGCATGTCCCCCGGCGGGATGCGGACAGTGCGCATGTCCCGCGGCGGCGGCCGCGAAGGGACCGAGCATGTCCGGTGGCGGGCGCAGCGGATGGACATAGTTCCAATATGTCCGTCCGCGGCCGCAAGAACTGGGCATGTCCAACGGGGCGGAGCGCGAAGACTGGGCATGTCCAACCGGGCGGAGCGCGAAGACTGGGCATGTCCCGCAGGCGGGGTGTGAGGTCCGTGCGGCTAGGCTCCGGCCGGCCGGTAGCGCCGGCACCAGGCCAGCATCACCAGCGTGACCACGCCGATGCCGTAGATCCAGAGATTCCCGGCCAGGTCACCGATGATCAGTCGCTTGCCCTCCCCGAGGGTAGACCACCAGCCCGCCAGGGCGTAGCAGAGGACGCCGCAGGCCGCCGTCGGGAGTACCGAACGGAACGCGGCGCCGAGCCACAGCTCGACGGCGCCCAGCAGCACCAGCGCGGCGGCAGCGCCCCATGGCACCTCGACACCGGCCACCGAGATGTCCTGCCCGTGCAGCATGGTGCCTGCGAGGGCAGCAAAAAGAGCTGCCGGCACGGCGGCGGCAATACCGCCTGCCGTACCGGCAGCTCTTCTATTCACAAAGGATCCGTTGCTTCAGCGCGAAACGCGGAACCTAGACCTTCGCGCGGGCGCGGTTGGCCTTGGCGCGCTCGTTCGTGTCCAGGATGACCTTGCGGATACGGATGGCGTCCGGCGTGACCTCGACGCACTCGTCCTCGCGGGCGAATTCGAGCGACTCTTCGAGGGTCAGGTCGCGCGGGGGCGTCAGGTTCTCGAAGGTGTCGGAGGAAGCGGCACGCATGTTGGTGAGCTTCTTTTCCTTGGTGATGTTGACGTCCATGTCGTCGGCGCGGGAGTTCTCGCCGACGATCATGCCCTCGTACACCTCGGAGGTCGGCTTCACGAAGAAGGAGCCGCGTTCCTGCAGGTTGATCATGGCGAACGGCGTCACAACACCGGCGCGGTCGGCGATCATCGAACCGTTGGTACGGTATTCGATCGGGCCGGCCCACGGCTCGTAGCCCTCGGAGATCGAGGCTGCGATGCCGGCGCCACGGGTGTCCGTGAGGAACTTGGTGCGGAAACCGATCAGGCCACGGGCCGGAACGATGAACTCCATGCGGCACCAGCCGGTGCCGTGGTTGGCCATGTTGGTCATGCGGCCCTTGCGGGCGGCCATAAGCTGCGTGACGGCGCCGAGGTACTCTTCCGGCACGTCGATGGTCATGTGTTCCATCGGCTCGTGGATCTTGCCGTCAACGGTCCGGGTGACAACCTGCGGCTTGCCGACGGTCAGTTCGAAGCCTTCGCGGCGCATCTGCTCGACCAGGATGGCCAGGGCGAGCTCGCCGCGGCCCTGGACTTCCCAGGCGTCGGGGCGCTCGGTGGGGAGCACCTTGATGGAGACGTTACCGATCAGTTCCTTGTCCAGGCGGTCCTTGACCTGGCGGGCCGTGACCTTGGCACCCTTGACCTTGCCGGCCAGCGGCGAGGTGTTGATACCGATGGTCATGGAGATGGCCGGATCGTCAACGGTGATCAGCGGCAGCGGCTGCGGGTTTTCGGCGTCGGTCAGGGTCTCACCGATGGTGATTTCCTCGATACCGGCGACGGCGACAATCTCGCCGGGGCCGGCGGATTCGGCCGGGACGCGGTCCAGCGCCTTGGTGGCCAGCAGTTCTGTGATCTTGACGTTCTTCAGTTCACCGTTGGCGCGGGCCCAGGCAACAGTCTGGCCCTTGCGGAGGGTGCCGTTGTAGATACGCAGCAGCGCCAGGCGGCCGAGGAACGGGGAGGCGTCCAGGTTGGTGACGTGCGCCTGGAGGACACCGTTCGGGTTGTACGTGGGGGCCGGGATGTGCTCGATGATGGCCTGGAAGAGCGGCTCCAGGTCCTCGTTCTCCGGGGCGGTGCCGTCTGCGGGCTGTTCGAGGGACGCGCGGCCAACCTTGGCGGCGGCGTAGACGACGGGGACGTTGAGGATCTTGTCCAGGTCGAGGTCCGGAACTTCGTCGGCGAGGTCGGAGGCCAGGCCCAGGAGCAGGTCCATGGACTCGTGGACAACCTCTTCGATCCGCGCATCGGGGCGGTCGGTCTTGTTAACCAGGAGGATCACCGGCAGGTGGGCGGCGAGTGCCTTGCGGAGGACGAAGCGGGTCTGGGGCAGCGGGCCCTCGGAGGCGTCAACGAGGAGGACAACGCCGTCGACCATGGACAGGCCGCGCTCCACCTCGCCACCGAAGTCGGCGTGGCCGGGGGTGTCGATGACGTTGATGGTGATGGTCTCGCCCTTGGATGACGGTCCGTTGTAGGCCACGGTGGTGTTCTTGGCCAGGATGGTGATGCCCTTTTCACGCTCGAGGTCGCCGGAGTCCATGACCCGGTCTTCGAGGTGGTTGTGCTCGGCAAAGGAATTGGTCTGCTTGAGCATGGCGTCGACCAGGGTGGTCTTGCCGTGGTCAACGTGGGCCACGATCGCGACGTTGCGCAGGTCACTGCGCGATGCAGTGGCTACCGCGGTGTTGGTGGTGGTTTCAGACATGCGTTATTGCTCGATTCAGTGGTGAAGTCAGCTGTGGTATCGCGACATTTCCAACCGGAACGCACGACGGATACGCCCCTTTGGCACAGGGCACCTTCATCCATTCTAAACGCTAGGGCATTTGTTGGCCTAAAATCCGTCGACGGCGGCGGAGCGCCGGGGCGGCAGGCGCGGCAGATCGGTACATAACGTGTGAGTAAAGTCACTGGATTTTCATACCCTTATGCCCCATCATTGCTTGGACAGCAGCAGCCAGCCCGGAGATATCAATGCGCAAAGCCTCGGCCCTGTCCCGCTTGGTCGCACCATTGATTGCCGTTGGCATTCTTGTTGGCGGCTGCGGACAGACCCCCTCACCCCGGACGGCCAACCCCGGCGCGGACCCTGTCAGCGGCCGTTACGGCCAGAGCGCCCCCGTGTCCGCCGGCGAACCCGGTGAACCGATGGCGGCGGGCACGAACGCCCGCGGCAAGCTTGACCAGTCGGCCGCCCCGGAAAACCTGCCCGCGGGCACGATCTACCGGAATCCTGCCAATGACCGCGACGAGGTGGTGGTGGAGGACATCGCCACCACAGCAGTGCTGATCGGCGACTCGCAGTCCGAACCGGTGTTCTCCTGGCCCCGGAGGGCACTGGCCAACCTGGGGTACTCCGTCTACTTCTGCGGCCGGGGCGGTACCGGCTTCGTCGCGTCCAGCGGCAGGACCGGCAACTACATCGACGCGCTCCAACGCGGCGACTGGCTGCTCCCCTACGGCTCGCCGCCCCTCGTCGTCATCGAGGGCGGTGGCAACGACGCTTCCCGCGGCGCGACGGACGAGCAGATCTCAAGAAACGCCGAACGGCTGATCGCCAGCGTCCGGCAGCGTTACCCCGAGGCGCGGCTGGCGATGGTGGGGACCCTCGCCCGCGGCGCGGCCGACGGCGGGGGCCGCCGCACCGAGGTCGACGCCCTGCTGGGCACGGTGGCGGCCGCCCATTCCATTCCCTTTGTGGGCGTTGGGGACTGGCTGACCCGCCATGACCTCACCGGTTCGATGGCCGATAGGGTCCACATGAACCCCAACGGACATGCGGTGCTGGGTATGCTGCTGGCCAGCCGGCTGGACGATCTCGGATTCCGGTCCCCGGCTTCGGAGCTGGCGGAGTCCGCGGCACTCCGCTGAGGCCGCGAGGATGTTGAGCCGCCGGTGACAGGCGGACCGGTTGCTTAACTGACAGGAGCCGGTGTCCGCCCCTGGGGGCGGACACCGGCTCCTGTCCAGGCAGTGCCGTCAGGCAAAACCGTTCAGGCAATGCCGTTCAGAGGCTCAGGCAACTTCCGGCGGCAGCATCAGGCGTGCACCCGGGATCGCGTTGAGCAGTGCCTTCGTGTAGTCCTTCTGCGGAGCTTCGAAGACCTCATCCGTGGAACCGGTTTCCACCAGCTTGCCCTTTTCCATGACACACACGTGGTCGGCGATCTGCCGCACCACCGCAAGGTCGTGGGTGATGAACAGGTAGGTCAGGCCCAGCCTGGACTGCAGTTCGGCGAGCAGGTTCAGCACCTGCGCCTGCACCAGGACGTCCAGGGCGGAGACAGCCTCGTCACAGATGATGACCTCGGGATCCAGTGCCAGGGCACGTGCGATCGCCACGCGCTGGCGCTGTCCGCCCGAGAGCTCGTTCGGGTACCGCTGCATGGTGGACTGCGGCAGCGACACCTGGTCCAGCAGTTCGCGGACCTTTTTCTCCCGGCTGGCCTTGTCCCCGATCTTGTGGACCCGCAGCGGTTCCTCGATGGTCCGGTAGATGTTGTACATCGGATCGAGCGAACCGTAGGGGTCCTGGAAGATCGGCTGCACCCGCCGGCGGAAAGCGAAGATCTCCTTCGGCTTCAGCGCGGAGGTGTCGACGCCGTCGAAGATGATCTTGCCGGACGTCGGCTCCAGCAGGTTCAGGACCATCTGCGCCACGGTGGACTTGCCGGAACCCGACTCGCCCACGATCGCCGTCGTCGTGCCGCGCTTGACGTTGAAGGAAACGTCGTCGACGGCGGTGAAGTCGGTGGACTTGCCGAATCCCGCGCGCAGTTTGAAGACCTTGCTCAGGTTCTGGATCTGCAGCACGTCTTCGGTCATGACCGGTTTGGCCGCAACGCCCTCACCGGGGACCAGCAGTTCGTTGGACGCGACACCGTGCTCCTTGGCCACCTGGATCCGCCGTGACGCCAGCGACGGCGCCGAGGCCACCAGCCGCTGGGTGTAGGGGTGCTGCGGGTTCTGTAGCAGTTCCAGGGACGGGCCGGCCTCGACGACGTTGCCGCGGTACATGACCACAACCTTGTCGGCACGCTCGGCAGCCAGTCCGAGGTCGTGGGTGATGAGCAGCACGGAAGTGCCCAGTTCCGAGGTCATCTTTTCGAGGTGGTCCAGGATCTGGCGCTGCACGGTCACGTCCAGGGCCGACGTCGGCTCATCGGCGATGAGCAGGCGCGGCTGGCAGGACAGGCCGATGGCGATCAGCGCGCGCTGGCGCATGCCGCCGGAGAACTCGTGCGGGTACTGCTTCGCCCGCCGGGCGGCGTCCGGCAGGCCGGCCTGTGCGAGGACCTTGGCGACGTCGTCCGGACCGCTGGGGCGGCCGTTGGCCTTCAGCGTCTCCTTGACCTGGTCGCCGATCTTCCAGACCGGGTTCAGGTTGGACATCGGGTCCTGCGGGACCATGCCGATGATGTTGCCGCGCAGTTCGATCATGCGCTTCTCGGAAGCGTGCGAGATGTCTTCGCCGTCGAGCAGGATCTGCCCGCCGGCAACCCGGCCGTTGCCGGGCAACAGGCCGATTGCGGCCAACGCCGTCGTGGACTTGCCGGAACCGGACTCGCCCACAATGGCGACTGTCTCGCCCGGCATGATGGTCAGGTGTGCGTTGCGCACAGCCTGGACCTCGCCGCTGCCGGTGGTGAAGGAGATCGCGAGATCGCGGATTTCCAGGAGTGGCCGGTCGGCCGTGGTTCCGGTCTCGTGGATCGTGACGTCGGAAGTTGCCATGATTGCCTCCTTCATCGCTGACGGCTCTTGGGATCGAGTGCATCACGGAGGGCATCGCCCAGCATGATGAAGCTCAACACGGTGATGGACAGGGCAGCTGCCGGGTAGAGCAGAACAGCCGGGTTGGTGCGGATGGATGCCTGCGCCGCGGAAATGTCATTGCCCCAGGACATCACGGAGCCGGGCATGCCGATTCCGAGGAACGAGAGCGTGGCCTCGGCGACGATGAAGACGCCGAGCTCCATGGTGGCGAGCACAATGATCGGCGCCAGCGCGTTGGGCAGCACGTGGCTGACCAGGGATCCCACCCGGGAGACACCCAGTGATCGGGCGGCCGTGACGAAATCGGCGTTGCGCACCTCGATCACGGCGCCGCGGGTGATGCGGGCCATTTGCGGCCAGCCCAGCACCACCAGGACCAGGACCACTGTTCCGACTCCGCGGTTTTCGCGCAGGAGCGGAAGCTGGGTGATGACGAGGGCGCCGAGGATGATCGGCAGGGCGAAGAAGATGTCGCCGAGACGGGCGATCACGGTATCCACCCAGCCGCCGAAGAAGCCGGCCAGCGCACCGAGGGTTACGCCGATGATCAACACGGAGATCACGGAGAATACGCCCACCATCAGCGACGCCTGGGTGCCGTGGATGATGCGCGAATAGATGTCGCAGCCCTGGAAGGTGAAGCCCAGGGGGTGCCCTTCGGTGGGGGCGCCGTTGGAGTTCGCCAGCACACAGCCGTTGTCCGGCTCAACCTGGGTGAAGAGGCCCGGGAAGACGGCAACGATGACAATCAGCGCGATCATGACCGCGGAAATGATAAAAAGCGGACGACGGCGGAGCTTGCGCCAGGCGTCTGCCCAGAGGCTCAGCGGCGCCTCGTCGGTTTTGACTGCGTCCGTTGCCAGCAGCGGGGTCTCCTCGACCGGGGCAACGAAGTGTTCGGCTTTGCGGTTAGTTTTCATAGCGGATCCTCGGGTCAAGCCAGGCGTACAGCAGGTCGACCAACAGGTTGGCGAGCACGAAGACCAGCACCAGGACGCTCACAATGGCGACCACGGTGGGGCCTTCGCTTCGGAGAATGGCCTGGTAGAGCTTCTGGCCAACGCCGGGGACGTTGAAGATGGCTTCGGTCACGATCGCGCCGCCCATCAGCGCACCCAGGCTGGCGCCGAGGTATGTGATCACCGGGATCAGCGAGTTGCGCAGGACGTGCGTGGTCACCACCTGGCGGCGGGCCAGGCCCTTGGCCGTGGCGGTGCGGACGTAGTCGGCGTTCATGTTCTCGATAACGGAGGCACGCGTCAGGCGCAGCACGTAGGCGAAGGACACCATGCCGAGGACCACCGCGGGAAGGATCAGGCTCCCCCACGTGACGTTCGAGCCGACCGTTGGTTTGGCCCACCCCAGTTGCACACCGATCAGCAGCTGCAGTGCGAAGCCGAGCACGAAGGTGGGAATGGCGATCACAACGAGGGACAGCACGAGGACCGAGCTGTCGAAGATGCCGCCCTTGCGCAGGCCGGCGACCAGGCCGAAGGCGATGCCGAACACGCCCTGGATGATGAGGGCTTCAATCGCGAGCATGGCCGTGACCGGGAAGACGCGGGCCAGGGTGTCGGCAATCGGCTGGCCGGTGAAGTCGACGCCGAGGTTGAAGGTGAAGAGGTTCTTGAGGAACAGGCCGTACTGGACCCAGAACGGCTCGTCCAGGTTGTACTGCTGGCGCAGCTGCGCGATGACGGCCTCGCTAGGCGGGCGGTCTCCGAAGAGCGCGCGGATGGGGTCGCCGGGAAGGGCGAAGACCATGAAGTAGACGAGCAGGGTGGTTCCGAGGAATACCGGAATGACCTGCAGCAGGCGCCGGAGGATGAACTGGATCACAGCAGCTCCTCCGGTGAGAGGGTGGAACGAAGGGAGATCATGGGGGACAGCTTCCTGCCGGTTTCAAGCATATGGGGGTCCGGCAAGGCCGGACCCCCAAGCTTTAGTGATGTGTGAATGAGTTCCAGGAACTCAGGAAGTTACTTGGCCGTGATGGCCCAGTACTGCAGAACGCCGTTCCAGCCGGAGTCAACGTTGCTGACGTTCTGGCTCCAGACAGCCTGGCGTGCGTTGTACCACAGCGGCAGGTTGGGGAGGTCCTTGAACAGGATCTCCTGCGCCTGGGTGAACTTCTTGTTGGCGTCCTCGGTGGACTGAGCGCCCAGGCCTTCGTTGAGGAGCTTGTCGAACTCGGGGTTCGAGTAGCCCTCGTAGTTGGCGCTGGCGCCGGTCTTCAGGAGCGGGCCCAGGAAGTTGTAGAGCGACGGGTAGTCGGCCTGCCAGCCGGCGCGGGTCAGACCCGGCAGTTCCTTCGAGCTGCGCAGCTCCAGGATTTCAGCGAACTTGGCGAAGGGCTGGCCTTCGGCCTTGATTCCCAGGTTGTTCTTGAAGTTGTTGGCAACGGCGTCGATCCATTCCTTGTTGCCGCCGTCAGTGTTGTACGCGAGCTGCAGGGTCTTGTCTGCGGGCCACGGGGTGATGGCGTCAGCCTTGGCCCAGAGTTCCTTTGCCTTGGCGGCATCGAACTTCAGGACCTCGGAACCGGCCACGTTTTCGTTGTAGCCGTCAATGGCCGGGGAGGTGAAGTCCTTGGCCGGGATGCGCGTACCGGAGAAGATGACCTTGGTGATCTCGTCGCGGTTGATCGCCATGGAGAGTGCCTGGCGGCGCAGCTGGCCTGCTTCGCCCGTGAACTCGGGCAGGTAGCCCGGGATGTTCAGGGTGGAGTTGCCGGCGTACGGCTTGTTCAGGTTGTTCTCCGGGAAATCCGAGGTGAACGTCGTCAGGGCGTTCGTGGGCAGAACGTCCGTGACATCCAGGTTGTTGCCCTGGACGTCCGTGTAGGCCGGGGCCGGATCGGTGTAGAACTTGAAGGTCACGCCGCCGTTCTTGGCTTCGCGGGCACCCTTGTAGTCCGGGTTCTTGACCAGGGCGATCTGGCTGTCGTGCTGCCAGGCGCCTTCCTTCTCCATCTTGTACGGGCCGTTGCCGACCGGGTTCTCGCCGTACTTCTTCGGATCCTTGATGGCCTCGGCGGGCAGCGGCATAAACGCCGAGTAGCCCAGGCGCAGCGGCCAGTCGGCTTCCGGCTGGGCCAGCTTGACCTCAATGGTGGTGTCGTCCTTCAGGACCAGGCCGGAGAGGGTCTGGGCGGTGGGGGCGGGGACGTCGGTCTCTTTGCCGTCCGCTCCCTTCTGCGTCTTGGTGGCGCTGACGGCGTCGTAGCCCTCGATGGACTCGAAGAAGCTGCTGTTGCCCTGCGCGTTGGTGCTCAACGCGGCAAAGTTCCAGGCGTCCACGAAGCTCTTGGCGGTGACTTCCTCGCCGTTGGTGAACTTGGTGCCCGTCTTGACCTTGATGGTGTAGTTCTGGCCGTCCGGGGATTCGATGGACTCGGCCAGGGCGTTGACCGACTTGCCGCTGGGGTCGTAGCTGGTGAGGCCCTCGAAGAGCAGCTCAACGACGCGGCCGCCGTAGACTTCGCCGGTGTTGGCGGGCATCAGGGGGTTCTGCGGTTCGTTGCTGTAAGCCGTGATGACCTTGTTGGGGTCGCCGGCAGCCTGGTCGGCACCGTTTGAGGTGCCGCCTCCGGCACCGCATCCGGTCAGGGCGAGAGCGGCGATGGCCACCATGCCCAGTGCTTTGGAAGTGCGCGAAAAACGCATTCCGCCTCCTATGAGTTTGGGGGAGTTCGTGAGGGAAAAACTTATGTTTCCCCGCAGGCAGGCACAGGGGTATCCCCTGTGACGTGGCCTACATACACGAGTAGCCTAACCCCAGACTGTCCGGATGTTGGAACTCTGTTGCCAAACCGTGACCCGACAAAAGCGTGACCGCTAGCGTCAAGCGCAATGTATTTCAAGTCACACGCTACTGGCTGGTAGTATTCGCCGCCCGGCGATCCCGGTTAGGGCCAGTTAACTCGGATCTGCCGCCATCAACTGCGCCCGCAACTCGCGTCGTTCCCGCTGTTTTTCGGGATCCGGCAGCGGCACGGCGGCCAGGAGACGCTGGGTGTAGGGTTCCTGCGGGTTGCGCAGGATCTGGTCGCGGGTGCCCTGCTCGACGATGCGGCCGCGCTGCATCACGCAGATCCTGTCCGCCAGCACATCGACGACGGCGAGGTCGTGGGTCACGAAGAGGCAGGCAAAGCCGAGCTCCTTCTGCAGGTTCTGGAACAGATCGAGCACCTTTGCCTGCACGGACACGTCCAGCGCAGAGGTGGGCTCGTCGGCGACCATCAGTTTCGGCTTGAGGGAGAGCGCCCGGGCGATGCCAACGCGCTGCTTCTGGCCGCCGGAGAGCTCATGCGGGTAGCGGTTGCGGTAGTTGCGCGGGAGCTCCACCTGATCCAGCAGCGCTTCGATCCGCTTCTGCAGCTCGACGCCCTTCGCCACGCCGGCCAGGAACATCGGCTCGCCAATGCTCTCGCCGATGGGAAGCCGCGGGTTCAGCGACGACGACGGGTCCTGGAAGACCATGCCGACGTGGCGTCGCATCTCGTGAAGCTGCCGGCCGTTCCGCTTCGCCGCGGAAATGTCCTGGCCGACCACCTTCATAGTGCCGGCCGCCACGGGCAGCAGGCCGACGGCGGCGCGGCCGATCGTGGTCTTGCCCGAACCGGACTCCCCCACCAGCCCGACAACCTGCCCTGGATAGATCACCAGGTTGGCCCCCTCCACGGCGCGGAACGCGGGGACCCGGCCCTGCTTGGGGTACTCGATGGCCACATCGGTCAGCTCCAGCACCGGCTCGCCCTGCGGCTTCGCAGCGGCTGCAGCGGCGAGGGCAGCTGCGTTCTCGCGTTCGCGCCGGAGGAGTTGCTCCTCCGGAATGGAGGTGAGTTCGGCGTGGGCGGCGGCAGCGAGGGCCGCGGTGACGTCCACTTCCCCGCTGGTGTCCGAGCCTCCCTGGCCGAGGTGCGGAACGGCCGCCAGCAGGGCCTTGGTGTATTCGTGCTGCGGGTTGTGGAAGATCTGGGCGGCCGTGCCGGTTTCAACGATCACGCCGCGGCGCATCACCGCGATCCGGTCCGCCAGGTCAGCCACGACGCCCATGTCGTGTGTGATCAGGACGATGGCGCTGTCCAGCTTGTTGCGCAGGTTCCGCATGAGGTCCAGGATTTCCGCCTGGACGGTCACATCGAGTGCCGTGGTGGGCTCATCCGCGATGAGCAGCTTGGGATCACAGGACAGGGACTGGGCAATCATGGCGCGCTGCCGCTGGCCGCCGGAGAGCTGGTGGGGATAGGAGCGGAAGGCCTTCTCCGGGTCGGGCAGCTCCACGAGCTCGAGCATACGCAGGGCGCGGAGCCGGGCTTCGTCGGGAGACACTTCGCTGTGCAGCCGAACCGTCTCCACGATCTGGGCGCCCACCGTGTAGACCGGGTTCAGGGCCGTCATGGGCTCCTGGAAGATCACGGCAACTTCCTTGCCCCGGACGGCCCGGATGTTCGCCTCGTTCGTCCCCAGCAGTTCCTGCCCGACGAGCTTGACGCTTCCGGTCACCCGGCTGTTGCTCGGCAGCAGGCCCAGCAGGGCCATCGAACTGGCACTCTTGCCGGATCCGGACTCCCCCACGATCGCGAGAACTTCACCGGCACGCACCTCGTAGTTCAGACCGATCGCTGCCGGCACCCATTTCTTGTCCACGCCGAAGTCGACGCTCAACCCGCGGACCTCAAGTACGGGTTCGTTCCTGCCCGGAGCAGGGGCAACAACGGGATCGAGGGTGATGAAGTCAGTCATGATGGGGCTTTCCTTCCACCCGGGCCGCCGGTTCACCGGGGATTAGTGCTGCGGCTCGGAATACTGAATTATTAGGGGCATGAGCTCTACGCCGCATGCCGGTACCGTTGAAATCTTCAAGGCCCGAACGAATTTCTGGTTCGCCTGGCTGTCCTGGTCGGTTGCCGCGCTGGGCATCGTGGTCACGGTCATGACTGCCGGCCTCGAGGCCCTGGCCGGAACGGCGCCGCTGCTGCTGATCGCGTTCCTTGGCTGGCAGCTGTTCTGGATGCCCGCCGTCGTGGTCCACCAGCGCGGGGTCACGCTGGAGAACCCGTTCCGCACCGTCGTGGTGCCCTGGGAAGCGCTGGTGCATGTCGACACCCGCTTTGCCCTCACCCTGGTCACGGCCGATAAGAGCTACGCGGCCTGGGCAGCGCCCGCGCCCGGCATCTGGGGCGGGCGCAACGCCCAGCCGGAGGACCTCAGGGGCCTTCCCGCAACAACCTACGGTCCCGGCCAGTCCGTGCGGCCCGGGGATCTCAAGACCACCGATTCCGGCCAGGCAGCGCGGATCGTACGGTCCCGCTGGCAGGACCTGGTGGAAAGCGGAGAGCTTGCCGCCGGTGACGCCGCCGCCGCGGTGAAGGTGACGTACCGCTGGGCGGCGGCTGCCGCCGTCGTACTGTTGCTGGCGGCCAGCTACTGGACGGTGGCCGCCCGGTAGCTCGGCCGTGCAGTCGCTGCGGGACGTGGGCACCTAGTGGTCCTTGGTTCCGTCGAACGCGGTGACAGGCGTCGGCTCAAGCGGATGCCCGGCGTCCTTGGCCTTCTTGGCGTTGAACTTCTTCTGCCGCGGATCGAAGGCGTCCCGCAGGCCGTCACCGATGAAGTTGATGCTCAGGCAGATCAGGACGATGAACAGGCCCGGGTACCAGAACAGCCACGGCCGCGTGGCAAAGGCCTCCTGATTCTGCGAAATGAGCAACCCCAGTGAGGTGTCCGGAGCCTTCACGCCGACGCCGAGGTAGCTCAGGGCCGTCTCGGTGAGGATTGCGGCGGACATGGTCAGCGTGATGTTGACAATCAGCACACCGACGGCGTTGGGCAGGATGTGCTTGAAGATGATCCTGGCGTTGCTGGCGCCCGAGATCCGGGCCGCGTCCACGAATTCGCGTTCACGCAGTGAGAGGAACTCCCCGCGCATCAGCCGGGCGAGTCCCACCCACGTGATCAGGCCGAGGAAGATGCCCAGCGCGAGGACGCCGTTGTTGCTGGCAAAGGAGGAAAACCAGCCGCCGGAGTCACGCCGGCCGGCCATCTGTGCCATCACGGCGGCGAGCAGCAGGCCCGGGATGATGATGATGACGTCGGTGAGGCGCATCAGCACCGCTTCGGTCCAGCCGCGGAAGTACCCGGACAGGGCCCCGACCACGACGCCGATAAAGCCGGCAATGAGCCCGATCACCACCATGACGGTGATGGACTGCTGGGCGCCGCGCATGGTCATGGCGAAGAGGTCGCGGCCGATGCGGTCCTGGCCGAAGGGGTGCTCGCCCCAGGCCAGCGGCCACAGCGAGGCGGTGGGCACGCCGTCGTTGACCAGCGGGGTGACCTCGTCGTGGCTGTATTTCCACCAGCCCGGGATGCCCCAGTAGCCCACGGAGGTGAATGCCATAACAAAGATGATGGAGAAGGCGACGAGTCCGATGATGGCCCCGGTGTGGCCCAGGAACCGTTTCCGGACAATCTGCCCCTGGCTCAGGCCCTTGGCGTCGAGGACCGGCTCGATGCCGGCCGCGGACTGCGGCAGCCCCGCGTCTTCTGCCATGATCTCGTCCTGCTGACTTGGCTGGCTCATGCTTTTACCCTTACGCGTGGATCAAGTGCGGAGTACGCAAGGTCCGCAATGAGGTTGAAACCCATGGCCGTGATGGCCACACAGAGGAAGACGCCCATCACGGGGTTGGGATCGACGTGCATGATGCCGTCGAGGAACAGGAAACCCATCCCGCGGACGGAGAAGACGGTTTCGGTGATAACGGCGCCGCCGATCAGCGCGCCGATGTCGAAGGCAACGATCGTGGCGATCGGGATCAGCGCGTTGCGGAAGGCATGGCGCATCACCACGGTCCGTTCCGACAGTCCCTTGGCCCGGGCGGTCCGGATGTAATCCATGTTCATGATTTCCAGCATCGAGGCGCGGGTGAATCGGGTGTATCCCGCCAGCGAAATCAGGATGAGTGCAATGGTCGGAAGGATCAGGTGCGTGAAGGAGTCCAGGCTCAGGGTCCAGAAGTCGCCCTCGATGTTCGGGGTGCTGGCGCCAATGGTGGCGATGGGGCGGCCGCGGACCCGGCTGTTGTTGAAGTACGCGGGCCATGCCTGCATAAAACGGTCCAGCAGGATCAGGAATCCGACCAGGAACGAGGTGATCGCGGCAGCCCGCATGGACTGGCCGCGGTCGTAGCCGCCCATCAGGTAGCCGATGCCCATCCCTACAAGGACCGCGGCGATCGCGAGGAGCACGATCATCAGGAATGTCGCTTGATCGAGCAGCGGCTGGATGACGAAGTACACAACCAGCCCGACGCCGACGGCGATCAGCGCCGACTGCAGCGCCTTGCGGTTCTTGAGGCCTGCCGAGAGCAGGGTCACGGCGAACGCAATACCGACGCCGGCGATCGCGATGACCAGCGGTCCCAGCCCGGGGTTCTTGAACCACTCGGTGGCGGAGAAGTACATCAGCACGGCCGCGGCAAACATGAACACAACGCCGCCGAGGAGCAGCCTGCGTTTCATCTCGCCGCCGACTGTCACGGCCGCCAGCACACCGAAGACGGCACCGATGGCGAGGGCTGCCGCTATGGGTATCTCAGGATTCCTGAGGAAGTTGTTGAACCCGATGGCGCCGAACTCCTTCAGGAGGACCGCAACCCAGAAGATCGGGAGGGAGAAGAACAGGAAGGCCATGAAGGTCACGCCGTAGTCCAGGGTGCTGTACTGGCGCAGCGCCGTGATGATGCCGAGCGTGATGCCGATCAGGATGGCCAGCACGGTGGCTCCGGTGACCAGGGTCAGGGTCTGGATCAGTGCGTGCCCGAGGGCATCGGTAATGGGCTGGCCCGCAATGTTCTTGCCCAGGTCGCACGAATTGGCGAACGGGATGAGGCACTGCGCGGCACCGCCGAGCCAGTGGAAGTACCGGATGGGTGCCGGGGTGTCCAGCTGCAGCAACTCGGTGCGGGCGTCCATCAGTTGCTGTTTGTTGGGGGCGCTGCTGGCGCGGAATTCCTCGAGGGGGTCGCCTGACGCCGCTGTCAGGAGATACACCAGGAAGGATGCACCAAGAAGTATGAGGGCGGCGGTGATAAGCCGCCGGACTATGTAGGTCACCATTGGAATAGAACCTCGGTATTCGGGGCCAGGGGTTGCCCGGACCGGTCGCAGAGTTTGGCCGTTTTCCCGCGATGGCGGGGCGGGCCCGCCATCATGAGGGGGTGTCGCTAGAAAGGCGTCGGGACCAAATTGCCCGGTCCCGACGCCTTGAGCTAGCTAAGTGTCACTTGCGGTCGTCGGCTACTTCTGTGCCCATTCCCAGAAGTTCCACCAGACACCGGTCTGGTTCGGCATGTACTTCACGCCGGTGATGCGGTCGCTGTAAGCGTCCACGCCGACTGCCTGGAACAGCGGAAGGCCGTAAGCGGAAGCCCAGATCTTCTGGTCGATCTGCTTGATGAGCTCATCCTGCTTGGTCTTGTCGGTGGTGACAATCAGTTCATCCATGAGCTTGTCGGCTTCCGGATCGCTGAACAGGTTGAAGTTGGAGTCGTTGCCCGACTTGAAGATCTGCGGAACGCCGGAGACGCCGACACCCGAGTTGATCCAGCCGAAGATGGTGGCATCGTAGGAGCCGTCACCGAGGGCCTTACCCCAGTCAGACTTGCCCAGGCCGCCGTCGACGATCTTGAAGCCGGCCTTGGTGGCGGACTCGCTGATCAGTGCGAACGCGTCGGCACGGTTGGGGTTGTCCTTGTTGTACATGATGCGGACTTCAGGCGTGGCACCGTTGAGGAGCTTCTTTGCACCTTCGATGTCGACATCCTGGTAGGCCGAGGAGCCGTTCTCCTTGACGGAGTCGGCGTACAGTGCCTGGTCCGGCACGAACAGCTGGGAGTCGAGCGGCTTGGCCTCCGGGTCCAGCTTCTTGACGATCTTGTCAACGATGTCCTTGCGCGGGACGCTCTTCATGAACGCTTCGCGGACATTCTTCTCGGCGAATACGCCGGTGTAGTTGAGGTCGATGTGGTCGTAGGAGAGCTGGTTTCCGACCTCGACCGTAACGCCCTGGCTTTCGAGGGCCTTGAGCTGCTCCACCGTGTCAGCGGAAGCCTGCGGTGCGATGATGTCGGCTTCGCCGTTCTTAAGCGCCTGAACCTGGGCGGGAGCGGAACCGATGTAGCGGACCGTGATCTCGTCCAAGTTGGCTTCCGGACCCCAGTTGTAGTCCTTGTTCTTGACCATGGTCAGGGACTGGTCCTGGTTGACACCCTTGACGATGTAGGGGCCGTTGGAGAGGTACAGGTTGGGATCGGCCGGCAGGGTCTTGGTATCGAAGCCGGTGTTCCACATGTCCGCCATGGCCTTCAGCTGCGCGTTGGCAGGCTTGGGTGCCTTGGCATCGCCGCGGGGCATGCCCTTGACGAGGTCGACGAACGCCTTGGCATCCGCCAGTCCGGCCTTCTTGGCCAGGACGTGGGCCGGGATGTCGATTCCGGGTCCGCCAATGGCGATTTCCCAGTCGGCGAACGGCTTGGAGTACTTCAACGTCATGGAGCGGCCGTCTTCGCCGAGCTCCGGGAAGTCCGTCAGGGCGATGCCCGTGGGGTCGCCGGCGTAGGAGAAGTAGGACGTTCCGGTCTTGGCCTCTGCGTTCGCGTCGTCGTAGTACCCGGAGAATGCGGCCCACTGCAGCACCAGGTCGGCTGCGGTAACGGGAGTGCCGTCCGACCACTTCACGCCTTCGTTGATGGTGTACTTGACCGTCAACGGGTTGTCCGAGACCTTTTCCATCTTGCCGAACTTTTCGTTGCGTACAACGTTAAGCTTGTTGTCGATGTAGAAGAACCCCGAGTGGGTGGCGTAGCTGATCTTCGAGTTGATGTCGGTGTTGCCGTCCGCCGTGTTGGGGTTGAACGTGTTGAACGCGTTCACCTCCACGACTGTTGCAGATCCGCCTGATTTGCTTGCTGCCGCAGCAGTCGACGGGGATGACCCGCCGCTGGTGCCAGCGCAGGCGCTGAGGGCGAGGGCAGCTGCTGCTGCCACGCCCACTGCTTTGGAAATACGACCGAAGCGCATTCCGCCTCCTTGTTTCTGTGGTGTGGTTGAGACCGAGGCCGTAGGCACCGGGCAGACGTCCACACTCCCCCAGCGGCAGTGTGGTGCGTCTCACATGGGATGTAGCGTAAACCTCAAAATCAGCGCGAAGCGACGAAAGTTGACCAACTGTAAAGTTCGTTACAGAGCTGCAACATTCGGCCGTGATCCGGGCGCAGAATTCCGTCGGGGGTATTGACGGGGCGGGACCTCCGCGCTAATCTCCCCCGGACACAGAAGGAGCCCTGATGAGGAAATCGGGGCTTCTCGAGTTAATCGTTAATTACTTGACGACATCCGGCCGAATGACAGCGGAGGCGGCTAAAGCGTTGCGCGTCCTTCGCCGAGGCTGCCGCTTGAGTCATGGATCAATCTTCAACGTGTACTGATCTGGATGTTGCTGGTGGGATACCGATCTCCTCAACGTCATGGGTGCCGCAGCGCGCCCTTGTTACCGTGGCGTGCTCGATGCGGCTCATGCGAAACCAGCGCATTCCGTTGCGTAGCTGGCACCAACCAATCAGGTACCAGTGGCCGTTCGTTGAGGCGAAAATTACTGGTTCAACGTCCCTGGTGGTCTTATTGCCATCCTGTGCGGCGTAGCGGATGCGAACCACGTGCTGCTCAGACATCGCTTCCTCAAGGGCCGATCTGACGGCCCGTGTTCCGGGCTGATCCGTGTTAACCCAGATGCGGCGTGCTAGTTCATCGACCTTTACGCGGGTACGAGGATCTAGTACGTCCATGATCTTCCTGATGGCGACCGAGGCAAGATCAGCGTAAGGCGCATCAGGGGCAGCTGAAACCGCGGCGAGGAGAGCCACCGCCTGAGCGGGGGTGAGGCTCACAGGCGGGAGGTTAGCTTGGGTGGCCAGACCATATCCACCGCTTGGTCCGGGACGGGACCAGATTGGAGCCCCACTGTTCTCAAGCGCATCAATGTCTCTCTTGATCGTGCGCACAGACACGCCGAACTCGTTGGCCAACCGGTCTGCCGTGCATCCCCGAGACCCGCTGCGTCGCAGCATCTCCGACAATGCGTGGAGGCGCTCCACCCGCTTTATGTCTCCCACCCACCCTGAACCATGCCATAAATAGTGCCATACCGTTGTTCACGAGGCGCGCGAGGATTGTGGCATGACAACAGACACAAGCAAGCAGACGATCCTTCTGATTCCCGGCCACTGGCTGGGAGCATGGGCATGGGACGACGTCCTGGAGCACCTGACATCCCTGGGCCACCGGGCGGTCCCGCTGACCCTGCCCGGCCTCGACACAACAGATACCGAGCGGGTGACCAGAACACTGGACGAGCAGGTGGCGGCAATCGAACAGGCCGCCACTGGCAGCTCCGGGCCAGTGGTCATCGTGGCGCATAGCGGAGCCAACGCTCCGGTGAGCCTTGTGATCGATCGGCACCCCGAACTGGTCAGCCGTGTGATCTGGGTTGACAGCGGCCCAGCAACGTCCGGGGTCGCCTTTGCCCCCGACCTCCCAGAGGATATGGAGGGACTTCCGCTGCCACCCTTCGAGATGCTCGGTGAGCAGGCCAGCCTTGAGGGCCTGAGCAGCAATGTACTTGAGCGGTTCCGGGAACGCGCAGTGTCCGAGCCCGGAACTGTCCTACGACAGGTTGTGCAACTCAAAAATGACGCACGCTTCGACGTACCCACCACCTTCGTTTGCTGTTCAATCCCGAGTTCGCAGGTAATGGAACTGGTCAAGGCTGGCCATCCCATGTTCGCCGAGGCCGCCAATCTCAAGAGCGTTGAGTACGTCGACCTTCCGACCGGCCACTGGCCTATGTGGAGCCGCCCATCCGACCTTGCTCAGATAATTGCGACGGAATCCTCTAACAACTGATAGAACACGTAGCCGCGTCCGCGGAACCCATGCCGTGGTATTTGTGCCGCGCCGCGGACTCCCGTGCCGGCGGAATCGGGAGGCATCGGGCTTCGATGCCTCCCGTGCTGAGCCTAGAAGGCAGTGCTGGGCAAATCCTTCTCGCCATCGACGATCGCGGCGATAATCCGCGCGGCAACCAGGTCCGGGTCCAGCGCCGCTCCGAACCGCGGCGCTGACCCGGCGATCGGATGCTCGGACAGCGCGGTGCCAGTGTGGCCCGGGCGGGCGTCCACGATGCGGATGCCCGCGCGACGATACTCGCGCGCTGCTGCGACAACGAAGGCCGCGAGCCCGGCTTTCGACGCCGAGTATGCTGCCAGACCGGCGGCTGGTGTCTCAGCGACAACGCCGCTCAGTGTCACGACGAATGGCTCCCGGCCGTCATGTGCCGAGGCCGCGAGGTAGGGCTGGCTCTGGGTGATGAGCTGGATCGCACTGGTCGTGTTCACAGCGAAAAGTTCGTCCACCGTGGCGGGTTCAAGGTCTGATGCGGCGCCGAAGGCGACGACCCCGGACGCGACCACTAGTCCGTCGAGACGTCCGTGCTGCAAATTGGTGTCCTCCAGCACCTCCCGGATCACAGAGGGTGCGCGCAAATCGTGCCCAGCAGACTTTGACGACCGGACAACGATGGCGCCGTTACTCTCCAACTGAGCGGCGATGCGCGCGCCGAGCCCGCCGGTGGCGCCGACTACCAGAACCACCGCGCCCTGAAGAGTCGTCATTGATAGATCCTAAATCACGTGCGGCAGGCAGCCCAGCTAGCGCCGGTTTTCTGAGGTTGCACGGCTGCGGTATTCCCTATGCAAGGAGGCAGGCTTCGTCTCCGCCACAAGCGGTGCTTGGTCGAGGACCTGTGGATTCAGGCCGCCTTGGCAACCGCGGGTGTGCAATCTGTCCGCAGCATAGAACACGCGTCTGCTTTGAATTCCCTGCGCGGCCCTAGTCACACCGCTGCGCAGGTGGTCGGCCAGGCGGGTGAACGTCTCGGATGTGTTCGGGTGACCCAGCTGGCACAGCTCGTCCGCGACGACGTCCGCATGCTCGGCGGCGCGACGATCCTAGCCCGACGGCTTTTTTGGACGGTTTCTGGATGGGTCGGGCCACCACCAGCGATGTCGCGATCGGCGCTCAGCCCTGCGTTGGGCCGCGTCCAGATAGTCCTCGCGCGCCGCATCAAAGACCTCGTGAGGCAATCTCAGCGTTGCGCGACTCAACTGGCGTCCTACCAGCAGATCGCTGATTGCTGCCGGTATCTCCCGCATCCCCCGAGCACCTTTCACGGACTGCTTGAGCTGCACGCCCTGTTCCGTGAGCCGCATCCCCCAAGAAGAGTCGACCTCGGCAAGGCGGGAACCGACCAGGATCGCTATCGCCGTCTCTAGCCGTTCCCGGGAAGGGACGTCGGCCTCCAGCATGTCCCACCCCGGCAGCAGCGCTCTGAGCGACGAGGAGCGCTTCCCATAATGCAGCAGGGTCACTAGCGTTGCAGCGTCATCCATGTCTGTGCGGTCCACGCCGTTCAGCCTAGACGAGCGCGGCGTGCGCGACGCCCTCCGCCTCAGGTTTGTCTCGGGAACGAGCCGAAGAGAGTCAGGAGGTAGATCTCATCGGGGACTCGGCGACGCATAGGACTCCGGTGTTACCGTCCTGGTCGGCGATTACGGTGAGCGACGGCGCGATGCTGTCATCGACGACAGTCCCGCCCGCGGCGACGGCAGCGGCGATTCGTTGCTCGGCCACTTCGGGCGCCACATAGATCTCGACGTGAAACCGCTGACTCGGGGTCCCGTGCTCACCGGCGTCCCCAAACCACAGGTTTGGCACACGCCCTGTGGCATCCCTTATCTCGTCGCTGGGCGACCCGTGACCCTGGGCCTCGGCGTTCCCGGTCAACAGGGCGGCCCACACCGGGGCGATGGTCGCGGAGTGGGCCGTATCGAGACCGAGCTCGATGACGCTGACCGAGGCCGGGTCGGCGTCGATGTCGTGGTCAGCGGCGATCTCGGTGATCCGTCGCGCGAGGTCGATATCTTGCTGGGTTACCCACTCGACGACGCGCTCGGTGCCCTCGTCGTCGCGGTAGATGGCGTCGGCGCTGACCATCTTGAGATCGACATAGCCTTTGCCGATCGACACACTCGGGTGGTGCCCGAGCGCATCGCCCGCCTCGCCTACCGCAGTAACGAACCGTGCACCGGCGCCGAAGTCGTCCACCAGATAGCGGGCATGAAGTCCCTGGGCCAACTTGCGCCAGTCGGCCAGCCGCGCCTCAGCGATCTCCTCGCCATTCAGCATGTCCATGTTCCGAGCCTCACCTATGGTTGAGTCTGAGCGCCGGAAATCGCCATCAGTACGTGCCTCCCGCCGCTGTTGCCAACAGTAAAACCGATACCGAACGCATCTTCAAGGGAAGTCAGCGCCTGCTGCCTAACCGAAGGTGTCTCCTCCAACGCGAACGTGGTAGTGGGCAGCAGCCCGCAAGCCGGTGGCCTAACGGGCGCTTTGCTTCCGAGTAGGGATCACCCAGCCGGACGCGTTCGGGGAGGTCACCTCTTGCTGACCCAAATTTCTGTGATGCAAAGTCAGACGTCACGGTGATCCCCTATCCCGAGTCCATTAAGGCCTGTCGGACCAGCTGGAACGAACCGTGGTCGGCTCTGGGAGGGACAATGGTCGCCGGCAAGGGACAAGCGAGCGTCACACGGTTCTGGCCTCGAACACTGGCCAGTCGTTCCTTGCGCGACAAGATGCGTACTCACTTTGACGTCGCAACCGGTGACAGAATGCGATAGCCGCCAAGAACACGTGTTCTTGGCGGCTATCGCAAAAGGTTCCTGGGAGGTCAGGACCTACACATTGAACCTAAATTCGACCACGTCGCCGTCGGCCATGACGTATTCCTTGCCTTCAATGCGGACCTTGCCGCGGGACTTCGCCTCGGCCATGGATCCGGCCTCGATGAGGTCGTCGAAGGAGACCACTTCGGCCTTGATGAAGCCGCGCTGGAAGTCGGAGTGGATGACGCCGGCGGCCTGCGGTGCGGTGTCACCCTGGTGGATGGTCCAGGCCCGGGTTTCCTTGGGCCCCGCCGTGAGGTAGGTCTGCAGTCCGAGGGTGTGGAACCCGACGCGGGCCAGCTGGTCGAGGCCGGATTCGTCCTGTCCGTTCATCTCCAGCATTTCGCGGGCCTCTTCCTCGTCCAGCTCGACGAGGTCGGATTCGAGCTTGGCGTCGAGGAAGATCGCGTCGGCCGGGGCCACCATGGCCCGCAGCTCCGCCTGCTTCTCCGGGCTTCCGAGGATGCCTTCGTCCGCGTTGAAGACGTAGATGAACGGCTTGGCGGTCAGAAGACCGAGCTCCTTGAGGTGCTCCATCTCCAGCTTGTCGCTCTTGATCGAGGAGAAGATGGTGTCGCCGCGTTCAAGCACGGCCTGGGCCGCCTTGATGGCGGCCAGCTCGGCGGCTTCCCGCTTCTTGATCTTGACTTCTTTTTCGATCCGGGGAATGGCGTTTTCGATCGTCTGGAGATCGGCCAGGATCAGCTCGGTGTTGATGGTCTCCATGTCGGAGCCGGGATCCACTTTGCCGTCGACGTGGATGACGTCGGGATCATCGAACACGCGGACAACCTGGGCGATGGCCTCGGCCTCGCGGATGTTGGCGAGGAACTTGTTGCCCAGGCCTTCACCCACCGACGCGCCCTTCACGATCCCGGCGATGTCCACGAAGGACACCGGCGCGGGCAGCAGCCGCTGGGAGCCGAAGACGGCGGCCAGCTTGGCGAGCCGCGGGTCCGGCAGGTTGACCACACCGACGTTGGGCTCGATCGTGGCGAACGGGTAGTTCGCTGCGAGCACCTGGTTGCGGGTCAGTGCGTTGAAAAGAGTTGATTTGCCGACGTTGGGCAGTCCGACGATGCCAATAGTAAGAGCCACGAGTACTAATTCTACCCGCTGCTGCCGGGGACCCTGTGACGGCCCGGCCCGCCGTCCGCAGGGCGCCGGCCGGAAACTGTCACCGGGGCGTGCCAAAGTGAAGGCATGGAAGCTTTTGCATTGATTCTTGCCCTGCTCATGCTGCTCGTCGGCGCCGTCGCCGGCGCCGCAGTGGTCTACGTGTTGCTCCGCCGCCGTTCTCTCGCCGTAGAGCAGGACTTCGACGCCGTCTCCGCCCGGCTCTCCGAGGTCAGTGCCCAGTTCGCCGCAGCCGACGCCGAGCGGCGCCTGCTGGCTGCGCAGAACCGCGACCTGGGCGAATCCCGGAACCAGGACGGCAGTGTCCTGCGGGCGCTGGCGCCGGTGGCGGAGAAACTCACCGCGGTCCAGCAGCAGGTGTCCCTGCTGGAACGCGACCGCTTGGAGCAGTACGGCCAGCTCGCCCAGCAGCTGCAGGAAGCCCGGCTGTCCGACGAACAGCTCCTGCGCTCCACGCATGCGCTGGAATCAGCCCTGCGGTCCAACAGCGCCCGGGGCCAGTGGGGGGAAGTCCAGTTGCGCCGCGTGGTCGAGGCGGCCGGGATGCTGCGGCATGTCGATTTCCATGAACAGGTCCACAGCGGGCAGCAGCACAACTCGGCGGCGGAGACGAATGTCCGGCCCGACCTCGTCGTGCAGCTGCCCGGAGGGAAGCAGCTGGTGGTCGATGCCAAGGTTCCGCTCACGTCCTACCTCGCGGCCCAGGAACTGGGGGCGTCCGCCGGCGGGCAGCAGCACGCGCAGCTGGGCGGCCAGCAGACCCACCTGCTGGCCCACGCCAAGGCCCTGAAGGCCCATGTGGACGCGCTGAGCAGCAAGAAATACTGGGACATTCCGGGCAACTCCCCCGAACTTGTGGTGTGCTTCCTGCCGGCCGAGTCGATCCTGGCCGCCGCACTGTCTGCGGACCCGGCGCTGCTGGACTACTCCCTATCCAGGAATGTCGTGCTGGCGTCCCCCTCCACCCTGCTCGCGGTCCTGAAGTCCGTCGCTTTCACCTGGCGCCAGGACGTCCTGACGGACAGCGCGCGGGAACTCTTCGAACTCGCCCACCAGCTCTATGAGCGGATGGGGACACTCGGCGAGAACGTCACCAAGCTCGGCGCCTCCCTCAAAACGTCCGTGGACCGCTACAACTCCATGGTGGGCACGCTGGAAGCCCGGGTGCTGCCGACGGCCCGGAAGCTCAACGCCCTGGACGCGGCCGGGCTGACGACGCCCGCAGCCGTGGAGGTCACGCCGCGGTCCGTAGCGGCCCCGGAACTCCAGCCCGGAAGCGGTCCGGAGGCCGGCGCCGGCGGCCGGGCGACGAAGGAGTCGCTGAATGATGCACTCGACGACGCCGACCGGGAGTCCGCAGCCTAGGAAACAGCCGCGGAGGGGACTCCTAGGAAGTCTGCGAGGGCCGTGTCCCGCGGCCGCCAAGGGCGCGGGTCACGTCGCCGGCCTGCTTCAGCGTGGCGCGAAGCTCCTTCGGCAGCGAGAACAGCAGGTCTTCCTCGGCCGTGACAACTTCCTCGACCGAGCCGTAGCCGTAGTCGGCGAGCAGGCGCAGGACGTCCTTGACCAGGACTTCCGGTACCGAGGCGCCAGAGGTCACGCCCACGGTGGCCGCGCCCTCAAACCAGGATTCGTCCACTTCGTTGGCGAAGTCCACGCGGTAGGAGGCCTTGGCACCGTATTCCAGCGCCACCTCCACGAGGCGGACCGAGTTCGACGAGTTGGCCGATCCGACCACAATCACGAGGTCGGCCTGCGGTGAGATCTTCTTGATGGCCACCTGGCGGTTGGTGGTGGCGTAGCAGATGTCATCGCTGGGCGGGTCCTGCAGGGTGGGGAACCGTTCCTTGAGCAGGCGGACCGTTTCCATGGTTTCGTCCACGCTGAGGGTGGTCTGGGAAAGCCAGATCACCTTCTCCGGATCCCGGACGGTCACCTTGTCGACCTCGTGCGGGCCGTTGATGATCTGGATGTGTTCGGGAGCCTCCCCCGCGGTTCCTTCGACTTCTTCGTGGCCGTCGTGGCCGATCAGCAGGATGTCGAAGTCGTCCTTCGCGAAGCGCACCGCCTCTTTGTGCACCTTGGTCACGAGGGGGCACGTGGCGTCAATGGTCCGCAGCCCCCGGTCCTCGGCGGACTGGACCACGGCCGGCGACACACCGTGGGCGGAAAAGATCACCAGGGCGCCCTCGGGGACCTCGTCCGTCTCGTCGACGAAGATGGCGCCCTTTTCCTCAAGGGAACTCACCACATGAACGTTGTGGACAATCTGCTTGCGGACGTAGACCGGCGGGCCGTAGTGCTCCAGCGCCTTTTCCACTGCAATGACCGCCCGGTCAACGCCGGCGCAGTAGCCGCGCGGGGCTGCGAGCAGGACCCTCTTCGGGCCGTCGACGGGGGCTGCGGCCAGGACTTCCTCCGGCGTACGCCGCCGGCGCGGAACGGTTGGCATCGGAATGGAAACAGCAGTGGAGGTCATGCCCCAATGCTACCGGTGTTGAGCGGGGCGCCGGTGTGGGGGCCTCAGGCGCGGCGGCGCAGGGCGACGACGCGCAGGACGAGTCCGGCTGCCAGCAGGACACCTCCCACCATGGCCGCCGCCAGGATCCACTGCCCGAAACTCGAACCGGCCGCGGCGACAAACTCACTCTTGAAGATCTCTGCGACTTCGTTGCCGCTGGACGTTCCGGTCACCGCGGCCGCGACCGCGTCGGCGGCCAGCTTCCAGGCCCCGGCCAGCACGATCGTTCCCAGCCCGATGCCGGCCAGGACCGTCCAGCGCCGACGTGCGGCCACAAAGGCCAGGGCGAACGCGATCAGGGCACCGACGGCCACGGCGTAGCCCATCGGCGCGAAGGCGGCCACCCGGTCGAGGGCCTGCCGGTGTTCGGGCTGCCCGATGGTGATCAGCAACTGGTCCGGGGCCTCCAGCGGCAGTGTCGTGGCATCCGCCACCTGCTTGGCCACCAGGCCGACGAGGGGCGCGAGGTCCAAGGTCAGTGAGGTGACGCCGTCGGCTTCGGCAGGCAGGGACGCAGGGTCCGCGAAGTTCAGCCGGTGGCTTTTGCGCAGTGTTTCGGTCCAGGCTTCGGGGTAGCCGGGCATGGTGGTCAGGGAGCGGGCCGCGCTTTCCAGGACGGGCGTCACCAGCCCCGAAAGCGCTGCGGGGATTTGCTCCGCACCGAGACTGCCGACGGCGGCTCCGGCCAGCCGCTGCTGGAATACCGGGTCCTTGCCCAGCGGCGCGGTGAACGCCACAAAACCATCCTCCTGGACGAGATTCCTGTCCACCCACATGGCCGGAACGGCAACAGCTGCCAGGACAAGCCCGATGAGTACCGCTACGGCCGAGACAAAAGTGCGCACAAGAATTCCTAGGAGGTTGTTGGGTAGTGCCATCCTACGGGGGCGGCCTGCGGATCAATAAAGTCGGAGCCCGATGATAGAGCTATGGATAGAGTTGAAACAGACAAGTTCGAGCTGTCTGCCGGTGGCCCTCCTGGACGCGCAATCGCTGAGGGGTGTACCTGCTGACAGCCCCGCCCCGGCAAAGGACAACCACCCATATGCACAAGGCCACCTCCGCACCGGAGTCCCGGCATGTCTGAGGACGTCGCGGCAGCCACCACCGTACCGGCCACAGCGGCGGAAACCAGCCCGGACAACCCGTGGCCGCTGCAGCTGCTGTCCCAAAAACTCAAGATGCACATCGACCGCGCCCCGTCCGCGTGGGTCGAGGGCCAGGTCATCGAAATGAACCGGCGGGGCACCAACGCCTACCTGACGCTGCGGGACATCGACGCGGAGATTTCCCTCCCGGCGTCCGCCTGGACCAAGGTCCTTGACCGGCAGGAAATCCCGCTGGAACGCGGCTCCCGGGTGGTGGCCCTGATCAAGGCAGAATTCTGGCTCAAGACTGGCCGGCTGAACATGTCCGTGAAAGACATCCGGGCGGTGGGCCTGGGGGATCTGCTCGCCAGGATCGAGCGGCTGCGCCACGCCCTCGCCGCCGAAGGGCTGTTCTCCGACGCCCGCAAAAAACGCCTGCCCCTGCTCCCCCACCGGATCGGCCTGATCACCGGCCGCGATTCGGATGCCAAGAAGGACGTGCTGCGGAACGCCGCCCTTCGCTGGCCCGCCGTCGAATTCGACGTCCGCGAGGTGGCAGTCCAGGGCAACACCGCCGTCGCGCAGGTGATCGCTGCCCTGCGCGAGCTGGATGCGGACCCCCACGTGGATGTGATTGTCATTGCCCGCGGCGGCGGTGCCCTGGAGGATCTGCTGCCGTTCAGCAATGAAGAGCTCATCCGGGCCGTGTCCGCCGCCTCGACTCCGGTGGTGAGTGCGATCGGCCACGAGGCAGACCGGCCCATCCTGGACGATGTCGCGGACCTGCGCGCCTCCACACCCACAGATGCCGCCAAGCGGATCGTCCCGGACGTTGCGGAAGAACTGGTCCGAGTCCGGCAGGCCCGGGACCATCTGCGCCGCGGCGCCACCCGGCTGGTGGAGCGTGAGACTGACCGCCTGGCGTCGCTGCGCTCCCGCCCAGTCCTGGCCGCCCCGGAGGTTATGGTCAGCCACCGGCACGACGACGTCGAACGGCTCAAGGGCCGCTCCCAGGCGGCAGTCACCGCCGCTGTCGTCCGGGCCGCCGACCAGCTGGTCCACCTGAAGGCCCAGGTCCGGGCCCTGTCGCCGCAGAAGACCCTGGACCGCGGATACGCCGTGGTCCAGCTCGCCGACGCCGGCTCGGCGCCCGGGGTCCGCCGGGACGTCGTGCGGCACCCCGACCAGGCGCCGTCGGGAACCCCGCTGACGGTCCGCGTGGCCGGGGGCCGGTTCACCGCGGAGTCAACCGGCGGCCAGGAACCGGCAGAAGACTGAACTCCACCCGATCGATCCGTCCCGCGGGACGCACAGCAAGGAGCACCACGCCATGGCAGTAGAAACAACGCCCAATGCCGACATCGAGGGTTTGAGCTACGAGGACGCCCGCGAGCAGCTCGTCGGCGTTGTCAGCAGGCTCGAAGCCGGCGGGGCGAGCCTCGAAGAGTCGCTGGCGCTCTGGGAACGCGGCGAGGCGCTGGCCAAACGCTGCGAGGAGTGGCTCGAGGGTGCCCGCAAGCGGCTGGCCGCGGCGCGGGACCAGCCCGCGCAGGACGGCTAGCAGGCCACCCGCCGGCCGCAGGCAGCCGGAGCCCGGTCAGGAACGCTCCACCAGTTCCCGTTCCATGGCAACGTCGAGGTCCGGGACCGGCCACTTCAGCTTCAGGCCTTCCAGCGCGTCCAGCAACAGCTGCTGAACAGCGATCCGGGCGTACCACTTCTTGTTCGCCGGGACGACGTACCACGGGGCGGCCTCGGTGGCCGTCTTCTCGAAGGCCTTCTGGTAAGCGTCCATGTAGTCGCTCCAGAACGCGCGTTCCTTCAGATCGTTGCTGCTGTACTTCCAGAGCTTGGCCGGCTCGTCGAGGCGGGCCAGCAGCCGTTCCTTCTGCTCGTCCCGGCTGATGTTCAACATGACCTTGACGATCTTGGTTCCGGCGGCCGCCTGCCGGGCCTCGAACTCGTTGATGGCGATATACCGGCGTTCCAGTTCCTCGGGGCTCGCCCATCGGTGGACCCGGTGGATCAGCACGTCCTCGTAGTGGGACCGGTCAAAAACACCCACCATTCCCGCCGCCGGCACTTCCTTCTCGATCCGCCAGAGGAAATCGTAGGACTTCTCCTCGGGTGTCGGCGCTTTGAAGGACTTCATTTGGACACCCTGCGGGTTCATGGCACCCATGACATGGGTCACGATCCCGCCTTTGCCGGCGGTGTCCATTGCCTGCAGGATGAGCAGCACGCGCTTGGTGCCCCCGAAGCGGGACTCGGCGAAGAGCTGCTCCTGGAGCTCGGTGAGGTTGTCATCAAGATCGGCCAGCAGCGCCTCGCCGTCGTCCTTGTCTCCGTCGTAGCCGGGGGTGGCGTCCGCATCCGCGTCCTTGAGTTTAAAGTCTTTGCCCACCTTCAAGGTGTCGGCGGGTGGCTCCTTGAATCCCACGATGTCTGCCATGACAAGCCTCTTTCCCGTTCAGGCAGCCCTTCCGCCACCGGGCCATCGCCCGTGCCGCGCTGCTGAGCCCTAGGCTAGTTCCCCTTGTACCGGCTCAGGAAGTCCGCCATGCGGTTGATTGCCTCTTCGAGGTCCTTGACCAGGGGCAGGGTGACCATCCGGAAGTGGTCCGGGCGCACCCAGTTGAAGGCGCGGCCATGCGAGACGAGGATCTTCTGTTCGCGCAGCAGGTCCAGGACGAATTTCTCGTCGTCGCGGATGTGGAAGACCTCGGGATCGAGCTTGGGGAAGAGGTACATGGCGCCGCGTGCCTGCTGGGTGCTGACCCCGGGAATGGCGTTGAGCATGTCGTAGGCCTTGTTCCGCTGCTCCAGCAGGCGTCCGCCGGGCAGGATCAGGTCGTTGATGCTCTGGTACCCGCCAAGTGCCGTCTGGATCGCGTGCTGGGCCGGGACGTTGGCGCACAGGCGCATGTTCGCGAGCAGGCTGATGCCCTCGAGGTAGTCCGCAGCGTCCTTTTTCGGCCCCGAAATGGCCATCCACCCGGCCCGGTAGCCGCACACGCGGTAGGCCTTGGACAGGCCGCTGAACGTCAAGCACAGGACGTCGTCGCCGGTCAGGGCGGCCATGTTCACATGGACGGCGTCCTCGTAGAGGATCTTCTCGTAGATCTCGTCGGCGAAGAGGACCAGGCCGTGCTTCTCGGCCAGGGCAACGATCTTCTTGAGCGTGTCCTCCGGGTACACCGCACCGGTGGGGTTGTTCGGGTTGATCACCACAATGCCCTTGGTGCGCGGGGTGATCTTGGCTTCCATGTCCTCGAGGTCAGGCTGCCAGCCGGAATCCTCGTCGCAGAGGTAGTGCACGGGCCGGCCGCCGGCCAGGGCCACGGAGGCCGTCCACAGCGGGTAGTCGGGGGTGGGGATCAGGACCTCGTCGCCGTCGTCCAGCAGCGCCATGAGGGACATCGTGATCAGCTCGCTGACGCCGTTGCCCAGGTAAATGTCATCAACGTGGATGTTCTGGATGCCGCGGGTCTGGTAATACTGCGAGACTGCCGTCCGGGCGGAGAAAATCCCGCGGGAATCGCTGTAGCCCTGGGCATGCGGCAGGTGGCGGATCATGTCCACCAGAATCGCGTCCGGCGCTTCAAACCCAAAAGGGGCGGGGTTCCCGATGTTCAGTTTGAGGATGCGGTGACCCTCTGCCTCCATCTGCTGGGCGGCCTGAAGGATCGGTCCACGGATGTCGTAAAGGACATTATGAAGCTTGGTGGACTGCTTGAATTCTGCCATCCATCAAATATGCCATATGGCGGATGTACTTCCGCTGAGATGTGTCTCACAGCGGGGTCCGCCCGTCACGGGCGGGAAACGCACGACGGCGGCTGCCGGAGCACCCCCGGGAACCCGGGGAGTCCGGCAGCCGCCGTCGAACGTCAGAAGGTCAGTAGTGGCGCTGTTACTGCACCAGGCCCCTTTCCTTGAGCCAGGCGGCCGCAGCATCCTTGGGGTTCTGCTTCTGGCTGCCGCTGACGGCGCGGTTGAGGTTGATCAGGTCCTCAGTGGTCAGCACCTTGGACACGGCGTTCAGGGCTTCCTTCGCCTTGTCCGTCATCTTGGCGGTGTTGTACAGCGGGAGGACCTGCTGGGCGATGAAGTTGTTCTTCGGGTCCTCCAGCACCACCAGGTCGTTGTCCGCGATGGACGGCGTGGTGGTGTAGATGTCCGCCACCTGGACCTGGTCGGAGAGCAGGGCCTTGAGCGTGACGGACCCGCCGCCGTCGCTGAACGGTTCCAGCTTCTTCGGCACGCAGTTGTAGTTCTTCTCGAGGCCCGGCAGGCCGTACGCGCGTTCGGCGAAGGTGGCCGGTGCGCCCACCACGAATTCGCCGCAGACCTTGGCCATGTCCTCGATCGACTTCAGCTGGTGTTTCTCGGCGGTGGCCTTGGTGACCACCATGGCATCCTTGTTCTCGGCCTTGGAGGCCTCCAGCACGGCCAGTCCCTCGGGCAGCTTGCCTGAGAGCGCGTTGTAGATGTCCTCTGCCGAGACCTCGGCGGCGTCCGGGCTGACGTGCAGCAGCAGGTTTCCGCTGTAGTCCGGGATGACGTCCACCGATCCGTCCTGGACGGCCTTGAAGTAGACCTCGCGGGAACCGATGTTCGGCTTGGTGCTCGCGGTGACGCCGGCGCCGTTGAGTGCCCCGGCATAGACCTCGGCGATGATCTGGCTCTCCGGGAAGTCTGCGGAACCGATCACCAGCGCCGAGCCCGAACCGGAGGTGGCCCCGCCCGTCGCCGGTGCCGTGGACAGCGGATCGGATGAACCTCCGCAGGCGGACAGTGCCATGGCCAGGCCTACGCCGGCGGCCAGGCCGCCGAATGCGCGCCTGCCGAGTGCTCGTTGGCGGGTTTCCTTCATGACGTACCTCCTTGGACAACAGTCCCCGCGGGTACGGGGTCTGTGAGATCAACCGCAGCCTGCTGGCTCCGGTCTGGCTGTGAAGAGGCGCCCTGGGACAGGAACAACCTCTGAATAAGGGCGAGGACAAGGTCGACGGCGATGGCCAGTCCGGCGATGAGCAGCGACCCGCCCAGCATCTGGGGAAAATCGGACAGGACCAGTCCGTCGAAGAGATACCGGCCGAGGCCGCCGAGGTTGATGTAGGCCACGACCGAGACGGTGGCGATGGCCTGGAGCACGCCGGTCCGGAACCCGCCGTACATCACGGGCAGCGCGTTGGGGAACTCCGCGCGGAACAGCACCTGCAGCTCCGTCATGCCCATGGCCCGTGCGGCGTCGACGACGTTCCGGTCCACGCTGGCGATGCCGGCGTAGGTGCCGGCCAGCAGCGGCGGAACGGTCAGGATGACGAGGGCCCAGATAGGGGGCATCAGCCCGATGCCGGCCAGCAGGACAAAAAGCGTGAGCAGGCCCAGGGTCGGCAGGGCCCGGAGGGCGCCGGCGACGGCCACCGCGGCCACCCGCCCGCGGCCGGTGTGCCCCACGTACAGTCCGATCGGGACAGCGATGGCCGTGGCGATCGCCATCACCAGGCCCGTGTAGAGCAGGTGCTCGGCCAGCCGGGTCGGGATTCCGGCGCTGCCGGTCCAGTTCGCAGGATCGGTGAGCCAGGCAATGGTTTCCGTGACGACGTCGCTCATGAGGCACCGCCCGCGGTCTGCGCGTCGGAAAGCCGCAACGCCGCGGCAGCGGTGCCGGATTTGCCTGTGCCGGCGTTGTCCTTGCCGGGCTTGTCCTGGCCCGCAGTCGAATCGGCGCCGCCGGTTGACGCGGCGGCGCGGGTCCAGGGGGTCAGCAGCCGCTCAAGCAGGACCAGCACGGCGTCCATCAGTAGCGCGAGGATGAGGATGGCGATGATGCCCACCACCACCTCGGTGACGAAATCACGCTGCAGGCCCGAGGTGAAGAGCATGCCCAGGTTGCCGATGCCCAGCAGCGCCGCGACGCTGACCAGCGAGATGTTACTGACAGAGACCACCCGCAGCCCGGCGAAAAGCACCGGCAGGGACAGCGGCAGGTCGATCTGCAGGAAGCGGGCGAAGGGCTTGAACCCCATGGCCACGGCAGCCTGCCGGAGGTCCTCGTCCACCGAGTCAAACGCGTCCAGGGTGGCCCGGACCAACAGGGCCACGGCGTAGATGGTAAGGGCCACCACCACGTTGACCGGGTCCAGGATCCGGGTTCCGAGGACGGTGGGCAGGATGATAAAAAGCGCCAGGGACGGGATGGTGTACAGCAGCGAGGACGCCGTCAGGACCACAGACCGGAGACCCCGGTTCTGCCGGGCGACCTGGGCCAGCGGCACGGCGATGAGGACCCCGAACACCATCGGCAGGATGGCCAGGACCAGGTGCTGGGCCGCGAGGCTGAAGACCTGCGTGCTGTTGGCCAGGAACCATTCCATCAGATCGCGCCCTGGCGGACATGGCGGTCCGACTCGATCACGGCAAGCACTTCTTCGGCGGTGATGACGCCGGCCACGCGGCCGTCCGTGTCCACTGCGACACCGAGGCCGGAAGGTGATGACAGTGCAGCGTCGAGGGCGCGGCGGAGAGTGTCGCCCTTGCGGAAGAGTGATCCGCCGGGAATAGTCGCGGCCCCCTTGCCCGGGCCCGACCAGCCGACGGGCCGCAGTGTTTCGTCGACCACCAGTTGCCACTCGCCGGAGGCATTGCCGGCACGCTCAAGTTCTGCAGGGGTGATCGTCTGGACGGGGTGGACGGTGACGCCGTCGGACGGGCTGAAGGCGAGGTGGCGGAAGCCGCGGTCCCGGCCCACGAAGGACGCCACAAAGTCGTTGGCCGGGGCGCGCAGGATTTCCTCCGGCGTAGCGTATTGGGCGAGTTTGCCGCCGAGGCCGAACACTGCCACCTTGTCGCCGAGGACGGTGGCCTCGTCAATGTCGTGGGTGACGAAGACGATGGTCTTGGCCAGGTCCCGCTGGAGCCGGAGGAGTTCCTGCTGCAGTTCATCGCGGACTACGGGGTCCACGGCACTGAAGGGTTCATCCATCAGCAGCACGGGCGGGTCGGCGGCGAGCGCCCGGGCCACTCCGACGCGCTGCTGCTGGCCGCCGGAGAGCTGGGAGGGGTACCGCTTGCCCAGTGCGGAGGCCAGCCCGACGACGTCGAGCAGTTCCTGCGCGCGCTTCCGCGCCTCGGCCTTGCCCACGCCGTTGAGCCGGGGGACGGTGGCGATGTTGTCCAGCACGGAACGGTGCGGCATCAGCCCGGAGGACTGCATGACGTAGCCCATGGACCGGCGCAGCTTCGCCGCGGGCACACTGGTGACGTCCTCGCCGCCCACGGTGATGGTGCCCGACGTCGGCTCCACCATGCGGTTGATCATTCGCAGGGACGTGGTCTTGCCGCAGCCCGAAGGCCCGACAAAGACCGTAATGGCGCCTTTGTCGATGGACATGGTCAGCTCATCCACGGCAGGCTGCCCGCTCTGGTACTGCTTGGTGACGCTCTGGAACTCGATCATGGCTTCAGCCATTCCGGGCTTACCTAACTGTTGGAGGCAACATCGGACCAGCCAATTGATCATAGACTCGCCGATTTTTTGCTGTAAAGCACGTAGAACTCAGCCTAGCCAGCGCAGCCGACAAAGTCAGGGACCTTATCAATTGCGCTGTGGCTGACACTCCTATTCGTTGCCACTCCTCAGGTGGATGGGTGCTGAGGCAACGCGGGGTCACTTCGCGCCCATTCCAGCGTTCGGGATGGACCACAAACGACCCCGCGTTGCCTTTGCCGCCGTGCCGGGTCAGCGGTCCTTCCGGCCGGCCCCGGCTGCCCCGCCCCGGCCTTTGGCGCCCCGCTTGGCGCGCTGTCTTTCGGCGTCCTCGTACCTGTCCCGCTCGGCCGACCGCTGGCTCTTGCCCCCGGCCGATATTTTCTGGTGCCACTCCCGCGCATAGGCGCGGCGGGCGGCCGCATCGTGCCGCCGGGCCAAGGCCGCGAGTTCGCGCTGGAGTTTCAGGTAGCTCGCCCAGCGGCGGTCATCCAGCCTGCCGTCCGCGATCGCGGCCTGCACGGCGCAGCCGGGCTCGCTGCCGTGCGCGCAGTCGGAGAACCGGCACTGCCCCACAAGTTCCTCCAGATCGCCGAACATCTCCTCCATCCCGCCGTCGGCGTCGAACAATCCGAAACCGCGCACGCCCGGGGTGTCCATCAGCACGGCGCCGCCCGGCAGGGGCACCAGCTCGCGGGACGTGGTGGTGTGTTTGCCTCTTCCGTCGCTGGCCCGGACCGCACCGGTGCCCTGGACCTCGGTGCCGACAAGGGCGTTGATGAGGGTGGACTTTCCGGCCCCCGAGGGGCCCAGCAACACGAGGGTGCCGCCCGGCGGGAGATGCCCCAGCAGTTCATCGAGGCCGTCGCCCTGCTCCGCGGACGTGGTCACCACCTCGACGCCGGCGGCCTGGAGGATCACTTTGCCGACGACGTCATCCGCTATGTCCGCGAGGTCTGCCTTGGTGATGATGACCAGCGGGGTGGCTCCGGAGTCCCAGGCCGCGACGAGGGTGCGCTCGAGCCGGTTGTGGGTGAGCGGACGGTCCACCGGCACCACGACGCCGACTATGTCCATGTTTGCGCCGAGGACCTGCGCCTCAGACGAGGCATCGAAGGCACGTTTGCGGCTCAGTTCCGAATGGCGCGGCAGGATCCCCGTTATGGCAGGCTCCCCCGCGGCGTTGGCGCCCAGCCAGACCCAGTCCCCTGTGGCGGGAAGTTCCCCGCCGTTGGGGTAAGGCAGGTGGAGTGTCGCGCCACGGGTGGCGACGAGGACCAGGTTTCGGTCCACGCGGACGACCCGCCCGGCGCCGGTGCCGCCCGGCACGGGATTGGCGGTGAAGCGTGCGGCGACCTCGGTGGTGAAGCCGTAGCCGGCCGGACCTTCGGGAAAGTTGGTGCTGGTGACGGTGGCGCTGGTGACGGTGGCGCCGTTGGCGCCCGGACGTTCAAGTGAAGTAGTCAACGAAAACCCTTTGATGGGCCCCGGTGAACGTGCCGCGCTGCGGGTGGAACCTGGCAGCGGTTGCGGCTAGTTGGTGCTGAGTGCCGGGGCAGGAATAATGACGTGGCTGATGTTGGCGCGCGTTGCGCCCAGGACTGTTGCAGTCATCGTCTCCACCTCCCCGTTCCGCCGTCGTGTGCTGTGCCGGCTCCGCAGAAGTCTCCCCGCGGCTTTTTTAGAATAGCCCCGCCCGCCCGGGCTGGCTAGGGAATCCGTCAGGAAAGTTTGCCGTCCAGGGGCCGCTCGCGGTGGAGCCGGAGCGCGACGTCGACGAGCGAGACCTTGTTGAGCCCCGCGACGTCGCCCAGCGGGATCCAGGCCGCATGCGTTGTGCTGCCGTCCACCTCGTGCCGCAGCTCCCCGCCGGTGATGGTTGCCTCGTAGATCAGTCTCAGGGACTGGAAGTCGCGTTCTCCGCCATCGATCCGGATTTCGGCGGGCCAGTGCCCGACGTCGATCCCCAGCATGGTGCCGACCTCGGCGCGGTATCCGGTTTCCTCATGGATTTCGCGGCGGCAGCCGTCCACCGGGTGCTCGCCCAGGTCCAGCCCGCCGCCCGGCAGGGTCCAGCCTTCTTTGCCGCCCTGCTTCCAGTACGCCAGAAGGATGGCGCCGTCGCGGATGATGACCGCGTAGGCAGCGGGACGGGTGTCGAAGTTCAGGCTCATCCCTCCAGCGTAGTGGCCGGACGGCGTCGGAGCCCGGAGGCCGGTTCAGCCCTGCTCGGCCACCAGCTGAAGGACGCCAAAGACGGGATCCTGCGTCAGGATTCGTACGTCCGTGATTCCAGCGGCGGCCAGGGCGGCGCGGAAGGACTCCTGCAGGCGCGGGACGTTCATGCCCAGTCCGCTGCCGAGGATCACCGGGCCGTCGATGCGCAGTTGCCGGACCGTCTGCTCCGCGAGCCCGGCGAGGTCGCGGCCGGCCTGGTCCACGAGGTCACGGCTGGCGGCGTGGCCGGCGTCGGCGGCGTCCACCACGAGCCGGGCCCGCTCGGCCCAGTACCGGCGTCCGGTCTCAGGTGAGTGAAAGAGTGCGATCAGCTTGTTGGGGTCATCCACGCCGCAGGAGGCCAGCAGGGCGGTGGTCAGTTCGTCCGGCTCCAGCCCTTGGTTCATCCGGCGGAGGCTGTGCCGGACGGCCTCGCGGCCCAGCCAGTACCCGCTGCCCTCGTCCCCCAGCAGATAGCCCCAGCCGCCGGCGCGGGCCTCCTCGCCGAGGCTGTTCCGGCCCCAGGCGGCCGAGCCGGTGCCGCCGATGACGGCCACGCCGGTACTTGCTCCCCCGGCGGCCAGCAGGAGCCGGGAGTCATGGACCACGGTGATCCGGGCACCCGGCACATGCGGCGCGATCAGGGCGGCGAGGGCCTCGGCGTCGGCGTCGGTATCGATGCCGCCGGCTCCCGCATAGACCCGGGAGACGGTCCCGCCGCCGATCCGGGCGAAGAGCTCGGCGAGATTGAGTGCCGCCACTTCGCGGCTGACGTTCTGGACATTGGAGCTGCCTACCGACTCGTCGGCCACAACGGCACCGTCCTCGAACCGGACACCGCGGGTCTTGGTTCCGCCGATGTCGAGGCCGATCACGGCGCCGGTAGGAACGGAGGGGACGGTGTCCGCCGCAGGGGGGATGTCAGAATGGGTCACCGGAACAGCCTACTGAATCACGCACAGGAGTGAGCAATGTCGCACGGCATCTTTGGTACCAGGGTCTTTGCGGCGCCGATGGCGGGCGGGACCTCCACCCCGGACTTCGTCACAGCCGTATATGGGGCCGGCGGACTGGGTTTCCTGGCCGCGGGCTACAAGACCGTGGCAGCCATGCAGGCGGACATCAGCAGTGCCCGCGCCGCCGGGGCACGTTTCGGCATGAATGTCTTCGTTCCCGATCCCGCCCAGCAGGTTCCTTCCCGGGCTGTGCTGGCGCAGCTTGAGGAATACCGCGCCCGGTTGCAGCCGGACGCCCGGCGGTACGGCGTGGAGGTCCCGCCGCTGCGGCTCGACGACGACGACCACTGGCACGGGAAGATCGACGCCCTGCGGGAGAACCCGGTGGAACTGGTCAGTTTCGCGTTCGGGCTGCCCGGGACCGGCGTCGTGCGTGCCCTGCAGCGGGCAGGTTCCACCGTGCTCGCCACTGTGACCACTGTTGCCGAGGCGCTCGAGGCCGCCGGGCAGGGCGTCGATGCGCTGGTGGTGCAGCATGCGAGCGCCGGCGGCCACAGCGCGGCCTTCCAGCCATACGCCGACCGGCACGATGCTTTCCGTCCGGGCACGACGGCGGAGCTGGTCACCCGGGTGCGGTCCGCCGTCGGACTCCCGCTGGTCGCTGCCGGCGGCGTGATGGACCGGGCCGGGCTGGACGCGGTCCTCGCGGCGGGGGCCGAGGCGGCCCAGGTGGGCACCGCATTCCTGCGCACCGAGCAGAGCGGCGCCCGGCAGCTGCACAAAGACGCCCTCGCCAGCCCGCGTTTCACGGAGACCCGGCTGACGAGGGCCTTCACAGGGCGGTGGGCCCGGGCCCTGGTTAACGAGTTTGTCCGGGATCATCCCGACGCGCCCGAGGCCTACCCCGCCGTGCACCACCTCACCGCTCCGCTGCGCGCGGCTGCGGCGGCCGCCGGGGACGCGGAGCGGCTGAACCTCTGGGCCGGGACGGGCTGGCGGCAGGCGCGGGCCGGTTCCGTGGCGGAGGTCATGGCGGATTTGCTGGGCTGACGAATTCGCCGAGGCCTCCGGCCACCGCCCTGCCCCTTCGCGCCGCCGACCACCCCGAGGTCGCCGAATTCGCCGGAGCATTGCCGGTTCGCCGGAACGTCCCTGTGTGTCATGCTTCCGGCGAACCCGCGGCACGGGCTGGCTCAGGTGCCCGCGCGTCCGCGGACGAAGCCGGCGAGCAGTGCGGGGCCCTCGCTGAGCACCAGCTCCCGGAAGAGCCGTACCGGGTCCGGCTCGGCGTCGGCTGTCCCGCGGCGTTCCCGCCAGGCCAGGCCGATCTCCCGGAAGGCCAGGCCCGAATCCAGGGCGAGCTCCACCCAGCCGAGATCGCCGGATGGGGCCGGGGTATGGCGCCCGGGGGCCAGCTCCCCGGGCGGGAGGATGCTCACGCCGAGTCCTGCCGAGACGAGTCCGCGGGCCGTGTGGGAGTCCTGGCTTTCGAAGGCGATCCGGGGCCGGAACCCCGCCTCCCGGAACAGCGCGTCGGTCAGCGAGCGCATGCCGTAGCCGGGGCCCATGGCCACGAACGGGTCCTGCCGGATCTCATCAAGGCGGGCGCGGCGGCGCTTGGCCAGGGGGTGCCGGTGGTGGACGACGAGCCGCAGCGGCTCCCGGTACAGCGCTGCCGAGGAGATCAGCCGGCTCGGCGCCGCCACGGGGGCGGTCAGCGCCAGGTCCGCGTCGCCGGCGGCGAGTTCGGCCAGGCAACCGTCCCGGGCGCCCTGGCTGAGCTCGAAGGCCGGCTGGGGATGCCGGCTGCGGAAGGCGCTGATCAGCAGCGGCAGCATCGCCTCGCCAAAGGTGTGCTGGAAGGAGACGGCAATCCGGCCGCGCACCACCTCCGACTCGTGCCGGACGAGGTCCAGCCCGGCTTGGAACTCGCCCAGCGCGGCCTCGATGTGCGGCAGGAGCGCCTTGGCGGCGGGGGTCAGCCGAACGCCGCGGCCGTCACGGATCAGCAGTTCTGTCCCGATGATGCTGCTGGCCCGGGCGATGCCGCGGCTCACCGTCGACTGCGGCACACCGAGCAGGTCGGCGGCCGCGGTGACGTGCTGCGTGCGCCCGAGCTCGGCCAGGAGAGGCAGCAGCGGCAGCAGTTGCACCAGCTGTCTGTGTTCAACGTCCATGGTCCGCCCTCCAATTCGTTCCACATTTGCTATGAATTCTATGAGAATCATGCATTGGAGGCATCTTCGGCGGAAGCCTAGTCTGGGGACATGCCACGACCTCCGCTCCCCCGCCGCCCCGCTGCCCCCGCCCCGGTCCCGCCGGACACCGCCGGGACCGGGGCCGGCACCTGCACCGCGGCCCGCCCCGGCTCCGGCATGACGCCCACCGGCACGGTGTCCGACGCCGGGCTTCCCGTCTGGCCGGGACATCCCAAGGGATCCGCCGCCTACCGGAAAATTCTCGCGGGGCTGGCGTTCGCCGGCGTGGCCACCTTTGCCCAGCTGTATTCCACCCAGGCGGTGCTGCCCATGATGGCGGCCGATCTGCAGGTCACGGCGGCCGATGCGGCACTGACGATTTCGCTGGCTACCGTGGGGCTGGCCGTGACGGTGCTTCCGTGGTCCTTCCTGGCCGACCGGATCGGGCGCGTCCGCGCCATGATGTGGGGCATCTCCGCCGCCACGGTCCTGGGTTTGCTGGTCCCGCTCGCCACCAGCTTCCCGATGCTCCTGGGCCTGCGGATGCTCGAAGGCATGGCCCTGGGCGGCATCCCGGCCATAGCGATCGCCTACCTCAACGAGGAGGTAAACAAGGCCCACGCCGCGCTGGCGGCCGGAACGTACGTTGCGGGGACCACACTGGGCGGACTCGCCGGCCGGCTGCTGGCCGGTGTGGTCGGTGAACTGTGGGGATGGCGGGCCGCGGCCCTGGCCGTCTCGGTCCTGGCAGGCGTCGCGGCGGCCCTGTTCCTGCTCCTGGTCCCGCAGGCGCGGGGCTTCACGGCCGCGGCGGCCAGCGGCTTCCGCGGGGCAGTCCGGACGCTGGCGGGCCACGGCCGGAACCCGCGCCTGCTGGCCCTCTACGTCCAGGCGTTCCTGCTGATGGGCGGCTTTGTGGCCGTCTACAACTACCTGGGCTTCCGGCTCTCCGGGGAGCCCTTCGGCCTGCCGGCCACCATCATCAGCCTGATCTTCCTGGCCTACCTCTCCGGGACAGTCTCCTCCCGCTGGGCCGGGGGCCTGGCGGCGCGGTTCGGGCGGCGCACGGTGCTGATCTCAGGAACGGTCCTGATGGTGGCGGGCCTGGCACTCACGCTGACCCAGCTGCTGGCACTCATCATGGCCGGCCTGCTGCTGTTCACCGGAGGCTTCTTCGCGGCGCACAGCATCGGCGCCGGCTGGACCGGCGTGATCGCCACAACCGGCCGGGCCCAGGCGGCGTCCCTCTACAACCTCGCCTACTACCTCGGATCCAGCGTCATCGGCTGGGCCGGCGGGCTGGTGTTCCAGTCGCTTGGCTGGACGGCGCTGGCGTTGACCGTCATCGGACTGGCCTGCACGACGGCGGTGATCACCGCCGTCGTGCATCCCGCCCGCCCGGCGCCCGCAGGTGAGGCGGCTGCGGCTCAGGCGTCTGCGGCCGGAGCACCCGGCTAAAGCGAGCCGTGCTAGCGCGTAGCCTCGATGGCCTGCACAAGGTCGGCCACCACATCGGCCGGGTCCTCCAGTCCGACCGACACGCGCAGCAGGCTGGCGTGCGGTTTGGCCTCGGCGGCCACCGGCCGGTGGGTCAGTCCGGCGGGGTGCTGGATCAGGGTGTCGATGCCGCCGAGCGAGACCGCGTGCGTGATCATGCTGACCGCACCGGGAATCCGTTCCGCGTGCCCGGCAGTGCCCACTTCAAAGGCGATCAGCGAACCGGGGCCGGACATCTGCGTCCCGATCAGACCCTGCGGATCGCACTCGGGCAGCCCCGGGTAGAAGACGCGCCGGACCAGCCCGTGTTCGGCCAGGGCCGCCGCGACCTTCTGCGCGCCGGCCTGCTGGGCGCGCACCCGGACGGGGAGCGTGGCCAGCCCGCGGTGGAGCAGGTAGGCCGGCCAGGGGGTGAGGATGCCGCCGGTGACGGCCCGGATCTGGCGCAGCCTCGTGGTCCATTCCGGTGCCGCGGCCACCACACCGCCCATGGCATCCCCGTGGCCGCCGAGGAATTTGGTGGCGCTGTGCAGGACCATGGCCGCGCCGTGGCGGAAGGGCCGCTGGAGGATCGGGCTGGCGAAGGTGTTGTCGACCAGCAGCGGGACGCCGTCTGCCGCGGCGGCCACGCGGGCAATGTCGACGAGTTCTAGGCTCGGGTTGGCTGGCGTCTCAAGGATCACCAGGCCTGTGTCGGGCCGGAGCGCGGAATGGACGCCGTCCGGGTCAGTGAACGTCATGTCGTTGCCGAGCACGCCTGAGGCCAGCAGGTGGTCGCTTCCGCCGTACAGCGGCCGCACGGCGACCACGTGCTTCTTTCCGGTGGCGACGACGGCAAGCAGGACCGCGCTGAGCGCCGCCATGCCGGTTGCGAATGCCACCGACTCCGGGGTGTCTTCGAGGACGGCCACGCCTTCTTCGAACCGTGCCACGGTGGGATTCCAGAGCCGCTGGTAGACGGTGCTCTGCCCCTCCATGTGCGTGCCGCCGGTGGCCATGTGCTCATAGGCGAGGCCGCCGTCGTGCACGGAGGGAAGCGGCGCAGTGGTGGAAAGTTCGATCGGCACTGCGTGCACGCCCAGTTCAGTGAGGCCGGTCCGGCCGGCGTGGACGGCCAGCGAATCTTGAGAAAGCACGTTGCTCCTTATGAATATTCACCATTGAATGCCGCAAGTATCTGGCAATAATTCGGAGATTTGTAGGGGCCGTGAATGGAAGTGGTGGAATGTGCCGTTTATGATGAACTGACAACACTTCAAGGAGGATCCGTGAGTAGCAGTGCGAAGAATCTTCGGCCGGGAGCGGGAGCCGGCGAGCCGCTGGACGCTATCGACGAGCGCCTGCTCGCGGCACTCGTCGCCGATGCCCGCATCTCCAATAAGCAGCTGGCTGAACTCGTGGGGATTGCCCCGTCCACGGCCCTGATGCGCACCCGCGCCCTCTCGGACCGCGGGATCATCCAGGGCTTCGAGGCGAAGCTGAGTCTGTCCGCGATCGGCCGCTCCGTGCAGGCCCTCATCGCCGTCAGGCTCCGCGCCCATGACCGCGAGCAGATTGACCGTTTTACGTCCCGGGTGCCCAAACTTCCGGCCGTTCTCTCGACCTTCCACACCTCAGGTTCGGTGGACTATCTGCTGCACATCGCCGTGGCCACCACCGAGGACCTGCGCGACTGGGTGCTGGATAATCTGGCCACCGATCCGGTGGTGGGCCACACCGAAACCACCCTCGTGTTCGACCACATCCAGGGCAACCAGGGCCCGCTGCCCGACTAGAAACGCCCGGGGCCCGTCAGCCGCGGCGCAGTGCCGCGCGCAGCGTGATGCCGGCGAGGATCGCCGCCGCGACCGCACACACGACGACGAACCCGGCAACCGCAGCCTGCAGGCCGACGACGCCGGCGGCGAGCCCCAGCCCGATGACGGGAAAGGCGCTGCCCAGGTACGTAATGACGTAGACGGTGCTGATGATCTGCGCGTGACGCGAGGCCTCCACCTTTCCGGCCACATCGTTGAAGACGGTCCGGAAGGACACGCCCTGGCCGATGCCGGCGGTGATGCTCGCGATCATCAGCAGCCATGGACTGTTCCAGGGGGCAGCCGCCGCGATCAGCAGCACCGACGCGGCCAGCACGGCAAGTCCGACCGGCACCACGAAGCGTCCCCGCACGGCGAGCAGCTGGCTGAGCGCGGAGGACCCGAGGGTCAGCCCTGCCAGCAGGCCGATCAGCGGCCGCGAATCCGCCTGGACAATCTGGGCGAAATAGCCCGGGGCAAGGGAGAGGCAGAAGCCGAAGACGGCGAAGCTGAGGAACCCCACCGAGGCCGCCAGCCAGAAGGCGCCCCGGGCTTCGCTGGACACCGACGGCCGGCGCGGCGCCAATACGCGCAGCGGCTGCGGACCGGCGTTCGAGGTGATCGCCGGCCGGGCCTTGAGCAGGTACAGCGGGACCAGCAGCGCAGCGAGGACCACGGAATGCAGGAAATACGGCGTGGACGTGGGACCGGGCAGCAGCGAGAGCACTCCCCCGATGGCAGGACCGGCCGCCACGCCGCCGGCGGACGCCAGCAGGGTGAACCTCGAGGCCCACTCGGGCCGGCTGGGCAGCAGCTCCCGCAGGGCCGCCGAACTGGCGCCGGTGGCGAGGGCCACCGCAATGCCCTGCAGGGCCCGGCCGGCGCACAGCGCGAGCAGGCTGTCCGCAGTGGCAAAGACGGAGCCGCCCGCGAGGCCAACCAGCACGGCGAGCACCAGGGCCGCGCGGCGGCCGATGTGGTCAGACCAGTGGCCGGCCAGGATCAGGGTGCCCACCAGCGCCAGGACGTAGGCCGAGAAGGCCACGGTGACATCCAGCGCGGTGATCCCGAGCTTGGCCTGCAGCAGCGGGTACAGCGGGGTGGCGAGATTCGCGCCGACCAGGAGTGTGAAAATCACGACGCCGGCCATCACCAGCCGTGCGGTGGTGGAAGCGTCCCAGCCCCAGCGCTCTGCCGTGGCCGGGCGCATGCGGAGTTCGCTGAAGACTGTCATGTCCGTGCCCTTGCGTGGAAGCGGGCCGCGTGTTCCCTGTGGTGGGGGAATCGCCAGCCCGTGAAGATTCGATACGTCCACAATGAGGCACTGCTGATCGTCGCGGCGGAAATGCGTGGCAAAATTGATCAAAACAGTAAATCGATGACTGTCAGAGTGAGCCGGAGTGATGATTTGAACAGCCTGGACCCTACCGACCTGAAAATCCTGTTGGAATTGATCCGGGATCCGCGGATCCAGATCGGTGAACTCAGCGACACCCTGGGCATTGCCCGCAACACCGCGCAGTCCCGCGTGCGGCGCATGCAGCGTTCCGGTTTGCTGCACGACGGCGGCCGCGAGATCGACCTTGAAGCGGTGGGGTACGACGTCGTCGCCTTCGTCACGATCGAGGTCAACCACCGGGAACTCGACGGCGTAGTGGGCGCCCTGCGCCTGATCGCACAGGTCCTGGAAGTCCACGAGATCTCCGGACGCGGGGATGTGTGGTGCCGGGTGGTGGCCACCGACACACACAACCTGCAGGCCGCCTTGCGCTCCATCCTCCGGATCAAGGGCGTCATCCGCACCGAGACGGTCCTGGCCCTCCACACGCACATCCAGTACCGCACCGAACCCCTGATCAGCCGGTTGGCCCAGGGCAGCTCCCTGACCCCCGCCCGGTCAAAGTGATCTCCCGGGCCAGCCGCCGGCCGTGGCCAACGGTGCCCGCGCGGCGGCGGCCGCGGAAGACGGGATAATGAGCCCGTGACTATCATCGATAACGCCGTCTACGTGGATGGCGTCCGCACCGCCGAGCCGCAGAGCCTCGAGCAGACCTTCGAGACCCTGAACCGGCACGGCGGGATGGCGTGGATCGGCCTCTACCGGCCCACGGAGGACGAAATGGCCGCCGTCGCAGAAGAGTTCGGGCTGCACCGGCTCGCCGTGGAAGACGCGATTTCGGCCCACCAGCGCCCCAAGCTCGAACGCTACGACGACAATCTCTTCACCGTGCTGCGCCCGGCACGGTACCTGGATGAGACGGAAACCGTGGAGTTCGGCGAGCTTCACGTGTTCACCGGCAAAAACTTCGTCGTCACGGTCCGGCACGCCGAGACCGGCGGGGTGGCCCAGGTGCGGCGGAAGCTGGAGCGCCGCCCCGACCTCCTGTGCCACGGCCCGGAGGCTGTGCTCTACGCGCTGATGGACCAGGTGGTGGACGACTACGTGCCCGTGGTGGCGGGGCTGGAGAACGACATCGACGAGATCGAGGACCAGCTCTTCAGCGGCGACTCCACCGTGTCCCGCCGGATCTACGAACTGGCCCGCGAGGTCATCCAGTTCCAGCGCGCCATCCATCCGCTCCCGGCCATGATCGAGCTGCTGCGGCGCGGCTTCGAGAAGTACCAGGTCAATTCCGAGCTCCAGCACAACCTCCGCGACGTCGAGGACCACGTGGAGCGGCTTATCTCCCGGGCCGATTCCTTCCGGGACCTCCTGCAGAACGCCCTCACGCTTGACGGCACGCTCACGGCCAACCGCCAGAACGAGGCCAGCGCCGAGCAGAACGAGCAGGTCAAGAAGATCTCGTCGTGGGCCGCCATCCTCTTTGCGCCGTCATTCGTTGCCGGCATCTACGGCATGAACTTTGACGCGATGCCCGAACTGCAGTGGAGTTTCGGCTACCCGATGGCAATCGGGCTGATGATCGCCACGGCGGCCCTGATGTACGGCATCTTCAAAAACAAGGGCTGGCTCTAGCAAAGGCCCCGCGACCGGGCCCGCCGCGTCGGCTGGGCGGGGCGGAGTCCCGGCGTCGTGAGCGCAGTCAGCGGCGCTGCCGGGCCTGCGCGACCAGGCGGCTGAAGGCCAGCACAAAGACCGCCTCGGCCAGGACCATCAGCCCCAGCAGCAGCCATTGGCCTGCGCCGATGAAGACGACGGATCCGATCACCACCAGGGTGGTTCCCAGCGCCAGGGCGTAGATGGCGAAGCCGATGGCCACCTTGGCGCTGCGGACTCCGGTGCGGAAGCCGAAGCCCAGGGGTTCGCCCCCGGGGTAGCCCTCCACGCGGTCCGGTCCCGCGGGCTTGCGGCTGTCGAACTCATCCCACGGATCGCGGTCCTGGTCCTGTTCGGTCATGCTTCCATTATCCCGCGCGGACGGCGCGCTGAGGGGCTGCGGTCGCATTCTCCGGACGACGCCGTCGTCGATTTGAGTCCGCTGCAGGCCCGGGCTGACCGCCCTTAGGCGGCCCGGACGTCGATTTCCCCGGGGGCCGCGCCGTCAGCCCCAAACACCAGGTGGCGGTTGGCTATTTTTTCGCTGAAGAACCGGTCGTGGCTGACCACCACCACCGCGCCCGGGAAGTGCACCAGTGCGCGTTCCATGACCTGGGTGCTGGACATGTCCAGGTGGTTGGTGGGCTCATCCAGCAACAGGACCGAGGCGCCGGACAGGAGGCACTGCGCCATGGCGACGCGTGCCTTCTGTCCGCCGGACAGGTTGCCGATTTTCTGCTTGAGGTCCGCCTCGGAGAACTGGAACATCGCGAGGAACCGGTTGACGGACTTCCTGGTGGCGCTGAACGCCAGACTGTCGGGCAGCGCGTTGACCGCGTGGGACACGGTGTCGGCGTCGTCGAGGTCCGCCAGCATCTGGTTGTAGGAGACGAAGCCGGGCCCCTTGGCCCAGGCCACGTCGCCGGTGTCGGCCTGCTCTTCTCCCGTCAGCACCTTCAGGAGGGTGGACTTGCCGCTGCCGTTGGAGCCGAGGACCACGATCCGGTTGCCGCGGCGGATCTCGAAGCTCAGATCGTCGAACAGCACCTTGTCGCCGTAGGACTTGCCGAGTCCCTCGACCCGGCAGAGGACGTCCTTGACGTGCAGGCCGCCGTAGATCTCGGTAACGATCTGGTCGACGGGGCGGGGCGTGCGGGACTTCTTAATCTTCGCCAGCTGGTTGCCCAGCCCGCGGCTGGCCGCCTTGGCCGCTTCGCGGCGATCGGCGATCCCTTCGGCTTCGAAGGCCAGGAGCTCGGATTCGTGCAAGAACTGCTGCTCCAGGGTTTTGAGCCGGAACTGCTTCTGGACGACGTATTCGCCGAAGTTGCCCGGGTACTCATGCAGGTGGAAGTTCTCCACCTCGATGATCCGGGTGACGACGGCGTCGAGGAACTTCCGGTCGTGCGAGACGATGACCGCGGCGCCCTTGAAGTCCCGGAACCAGCTTTCGAGCCATTCGACGCCGGCCACGTCCAGGAAGTTGGTGGGCTCGTCCAGCAGCAGCACGTCGGGGACCTCGAGGAGGATCTTGGCGAGGGCCGCACGGTTGCGCCAGCCGCCCGACAGTGCGTCGATCGCGCACGTGCGGTGGGCCTCATCAAAGCCCAGGGTGGTGAGGACCGTGTCGATGCGGCGCGGGTAGTCCCAGCCGTCGAGCCGCTCCATCTCCGCGAACAGCTCAGCCTGCCGGCCGATGAGCCGGTCGAGTTCGGCGTCCGACGGATCGGCCGCGATGGCCGCGTCGATGGCGGCCAGTTCGGCTTCGACGGCCTTGATCTCCGAAAACAGCCCGTCCAGGACTTCAAGAATCGTGGCGTCCCCGTCGAGTTCGGAGAACTGCGAGAAGTAACCCACCTTGGTCCCCGGTTCCAGGGTGACGGTGCCCGTGTCCGGTGCCACCTGATCGAGGACCAGCTTGAGGATGGTGGTTTTGCCGGATCCGTTCTTGCCGATCAGGCCAACCCGGTCCCCCGCTTCGAGGCGGAAGAACGCTTCCCGGAGGATCTGGGTGTTGTCGAAGCGCACGCTGACGTCTTGCAGGCGGATCAGGCTCATGAGTTTGAATCTCTCAAGTCGGGTTGGGAAGGGCAATGATGCGGGCGGCGGAGCGGGACGCTAGCGGACGGCGAGCCGCCACAGCGAGGTGACCTCGGCCGCCCGGGCCGCGAACAAGGGATCGTTCCGGTCGGATGCCTTGGGGTGGGTTGGCCGGGTGTCGAGCCGTTCCAGCACTTTCAGCCCGGCGGAATCGATGGCACCCAGCAGCTGGTCACGGGTCCGCAGGCCCAGGTGCTCGGCAAGATCCGAGAGGACCAGCCAGCCCTCGCCTCGTGGCTCCAGGTGGCCGGAGAGCTCGTTCAGGAACCGGAACAGCATCCGGCTGCCGGGGTCGTACACCGCGTTGTCCAGCGAGGAGTGCGGTGTGGCCGGAATCCACGGAGGGTTGCACACGATGAGCGGCGCACGGCCCGCCGGGAACATGTCGGCCAGGACAGCCTCCGCCCGGTCTTCAACGCCCAGATGCCGGAAGTTCTCTGTGGCGCAGGCGATCGCGCGGGGTTCATTGTCGGTGGCCACCACGCGTTTGACGCCACGGCGGGCCAGAACGGCGGCGAGCACGCCGGTGCCGGTCCCGACGTCGAACGCCAGTGTGTCGGAAGGCAGCGGAGCGGCGGCCACCAGGTCGACATACTCGCTGCGGGTGGGGAAGAAGGTGCCGTAGTGCGGATGGATGCGGCCCTGCAGGGCCTCGACGTAGACGCCGTTCTTTCGCCACTGGTGGGCGCCGATTGCCCCGACAAGCTCGTGGAGGGAGACAACCGAAGGTTCCCCGATGTCCCCATAGGCTTCCTCGGCGGCCTGCTGGATGTCCGGGGAACGCCGCAGGGGCACCACCGGGCCCGGATCAAGCGGGATCAGCAGCAGGCCGAGCATGCGCGCGCGGTGCGAGCGGGCCTGGCGGTGCCGGTAGAACTCATCGGCCGGGCTGTCCGCGGCCTTTTTCTTCCCGGTACCCAGCCGCCGGTCCATGGCGTTGAGGATCTGCCGGGCATTGTGGAAGTCACCCTGCCAGAGCATCGCGATGCCCTGGGACGCCATCCGGTGTGCTTCATCGGCCGTCAGGGAGTCGGTGACCGCTTCGATCCGTGAGGGCACGGGCCGTCCGTTCGCCGACCGCCATCGAGCCGTCCTGCTGTGGCCGGCGTCGGCCCACCTGACGACGGCCACTTCACCGGCCGCGGCTGCCTGCGGGGGCTTGGAGGCGGGCGCAGGGATGTTTGCGGGGCCCGGCACGGCGGTAGCGATAAGAGGGTTCCAATCCCAGAGTCCGAGGGAGGCTGATCGGAGACTGACGGTTACAGCGGAATTCCGCGGCGCCGGATGCTGCCACCGGCGTACCTACTCAGGATACAGGCGGGTGCCGGCGCATATCCGCTACGGTCCGGATCCGCGTCCCTAGGGCGTGATGCGGCTGCGGACGATCTCGCTGACGGCCTTGCCGTCGAAGCGGCCGGCGACCTTGGCGGTCACAGGCTTCATCACCGCACCCAGTTGACGCATGGTCAGTTCGGTTCCGTCGGCCGTGACGGAGCTGATGACCTCGTCGACGATCGCCTCCACTTCCGCCGCCGTCAGTGGCTGCGGCAGGTAGGCTTCGATGATTTCGGCTTCGGCGATTTCGGCAGCGGCCCGCTCCGACTCCCCCGCCTCGGTGTAGATGCGGGCGGTGTCGCGGCGCTTGGCTGCTTCCTTCTGGAGGAGGGCCGTCACTTGGGCGTCGTCCAGCACGATCGGAGTCTTGCCGGATTTCTCCCGCGTTTCTATTTCGCCCAGAACATTGCGCACCGTAGTGAGGGCGATCTTGTTGCGGTCCTTCATGTGGCTGACGACGTCGGCGTGCAGGCGTTCTTTCAGGGTGGTCATGATTCTCCTCGTGTCATAGGACAGGATATCCGGGGCTACTCCCCTGCCAGCGCCGTGACCCATTCGGGGGTTTGCTTGCCGAGGCGGCGGTCGGTGAGTGTTCGCAGCCGCGCGGCGGCGATCTCCATCGTTCGTTCGTCCTTGTCGACGGCCCCGGGGGCGCGCGCCGTCACGCCTTCGACGGCGAGCTGCCTTTCGGCGGCGTTGAGGGGCTCCTCCCAGGCTGCTTCAAGGACCGCGAGCTCTCCGCTGCCGGCGAGCTCGCTGTCACCAAGCACCCAGAGGACCTTCAGCCCCACCGTGCCCCGCTTCGTGTCTCCCGAATAGACGGCGTCCAGCGCCCACTGCGTCCGTTTCCACCACTCGGCACGGTTGTCCGCGACCGCCCGCTGCTGCAGGGTGGACCAGCCGATGAATCCGGCGATGACGGCGCCAACCAGAACGGCCAGGGGACCCAGCGCGGCGAGGATCTGCCACCACTCGGCCGGGCCGGAGTGGACGAAGACCTCGACGGGGACGGGAGTCGGGGAGGGTGCCGGCGTCATGTGCTCAGCCTAAGCCCACCCCGGACGCGGGCCCTCGTCTATAGCTCAGGGCTCAGGTTCGTATCCGATGAGCCAGTGAAGTCCGTGCCGGTCCATGACTTGACCGTCCGAGGCGCCCCAGGGTTTCGCGGCCAGGGGGTCGATCACCCGGCCGCCAACGGCGAGTCTGTCGAACCACTCGTGGAGAACTGCCGGTTCGGCGGTGCCCAGCAACGAATGCATGAGGCCTTCGAACCGGACAGTTGTCTGGCCTGCTGCCGCATCCGATCCCGCCAAGGCAACCACGCCGTTGAGCACTCCGTGAGCAATGGCATCCGGCGGGCCGTCACTGCGGCTGAACTCCTCGTACGTGTACAAAGAGAGCTCCCCGCCGAAAACGTCCGCGTAGAAGCCAAGTGCTTCACGGGCCGTGCCGGGAAAACTGACATAGATCTGTGGTGACGTCATGGGCACAGCATACAGACGCCGACATTTTTGTCCGTGGCGATCTGGCGGCGGTTCTGGGTAGCCGTGGGTGCATTCCACGGGGCCGGTGTGCCTTGGCGCTGGAGCATATCTACCCGGGCGTGGGAAATCCCCGCAGATACTGATGTCTGCGGGGATTCCCGAGTGCCGCTAGGCCTGATGCTGTGCCCGGTTTGTCAGATATTCGAGTGCGGCACCCCGGGGTTGACGACGGCTCCACCCTTGGCGGTCCAGGTGATGGATGCCCCGCCTTCGAAGAACTGGATGACGCCTCCGAGAGGAAGAGCCTGCTCGTCGGTGACGGGGTAGCCCGGCTGTCCGGCCTGCGCGCCGTTCTTGATCCACACGGTACGGATGGCTCCTTTCATGATGTGGGCGCCGGTAAAGGACGACCACACGACGGTGCCGCCCTGGAAGGACTGCGACGCTCCGCGGCCATTGAGGCCGGTTTCGTCGGATGTCGGGTACCCCAGGCTTCCGTTGGCGCCGCCCGCGGCCACCCATTTGGTGCCGATGGCCCCGAAAATGGCGTGGGCGCCGGCCTTGGCGTTCCAAACGATGGTGCCGTGCTGATAGCGCTGGTAGGTGATGGTCTTGTTGGCACTGAGCAGCTCACCGGACGTCGGATAGCCCATCCGGCCTTTCTCGTAGCCGAGCTTGGCGTAGGCGGTCCGGATCGCGCCGCGGGAGACCTGCGCGCCCGTCGCCGGCGAGTAGACGACGAAGCCGCGCTGGAACTGCCGGTACGCGCCCCCGTCCTTCATCCCGGTAACTGTCGGACCCAGGGGCGAGCCGAGGTTGTACTGGACGGCGACCCGGCTGATGGCTGTGGTCATACCAAGCGGCGGCGACTGTGCGGGAGCGGGAACGGACACGCCGCCGACAGTGGCAGCCTGGGCCGGTGCGGCGGCCACGATGGCGCCGCTGATGATGCCGAGGCCGAGCACGGCCCCAAGAACTTTCGCGTACAATTTTCCCCCAATATTTTGCCGGCATTGCCCGGTTGCGGAAATCGTAACCTACCGGCGGTGCGGGAAGATAGCACCGGGTGTCGCGCCGTGCCGGGCGGGCATTTCGTGGATCAGTCCGGACAAGTTCCTGGTCAATTCCACGGGGCCGAGGGTCCTGAAACCCTGGAAATTTGTGGAGCTAAGGAGATTCGAACTCCTGACCTCTTCGATGCGAACGAAGCGCTCTACCAACTGAGCTATAGCCCCGAAGCAACGCCGTTCCCGAAGGAACGGCGTTGCCGGTGTCCCTAGGCTACAAACTATCCGCGTTCTTTGCCAGCCAGCCGCTGAATGTCTCACCGGCGTGGCGTTCCTCCGGTACCAGGTTCAGCCCGGCGCGCAGGTACTTTCCCATGGCCCCCGGCAGCGGCAGCCGCACCAGGCGGCCGCGGGAACCAGTGACGGCTTTCCACTGCCGGGCAAACTCCTCCATGTCCTGGATCTCGGGCCCGCCGATGGTCCGGACGCTGTGCCGCATGCCCGCCGGCGGCTCCAGCGCGGCCTCTAGCAGTGCCGCGGCGACGTCGTCGGGCGCGATCGGCTGGAACCGGGCACCCTTGACCGTCGGAATGATCCGCAGTTTCGCGCCGGCCCCGAACATGGCCGCCAGGAGGGAGTGGAACTGCGTCGCCCGGATCACCACAGTGTCCGGGCCGGACCGTTCGAAGACGTGTTCTTTGGCCGCCTTCGAGGCGTAGTAGCCGAAGCTGCTCCGGTCGCAATTGACGATGGACAGCATCACCGCGCGGGACACGTCCGCGTCCTGGGCGGCGGCGAGAAGCCGTGCACCGCCGTCGGCGAAGTTCTTTCGATCCTTCCCGGAGCGCCCTTCCAGGCAATCGATCACGACGTCGGCTCCCGCCAGTGCCGGAGCGAGCCCTTCGCCGGTGGTGACATCGGCAGGGAAGTAGTCCGCGCCGTCGACCCTGGCCGGGGCACCGGCGGGCGGCGGATGCCGGCAGAGGGCTGCCACACTGTGCCCGCCTGCGACCGCCCTTCGCACCACTTCGCGGCCCACCTGGCCGGTTCCGCCGGCAACGCAGATTCTTGTCATGCCCCGAGGCTACCGGGTTCGCCCGGTTCCGGGTCTCCCCGAGCGAGCCGGATTCTCATGGGCCGGTACTAAGGGGCCCGTACTGACCTGAAGGACAGCGGCGCCCCGGACACAGCAAAGCCCCGGGCGGCCATGTCTGGCTGCCCGGGGCCCGACGGAAAACTTAGGCCCGGCGCCGCTGCAGGACGTCGTCCAGGTTGCTCAGGGCGCTCTGCGCCTTGCCCAGGGGCTTCTGCTCGCTGTCCGGCCCGGTGGTGCCTGCCGGAGCCTGCGGGAGTCCCTGCTTGAGCGACGGCTTCCCGACGGCCTTCGGGGCTTCGGGCAGGTCGAGCGGCTCAGGGGCGGCCCGTTCGGCCTTCGGCGCCTCCACATAGGTGGGCTTGGGGACCTCCACCGGCTCCCAGCTGGATTCTTCGGCGGCCGGGAAATCTGCGGCGGGGCGGACGGAGGTGTCTCCCGAGGCCACGGCTTCAGCCAGGGCTGCCTGGCGCAGTTCCTGGGCGGTCAGGGGCTTGGGTGCCGGAGTGCGCTCTGCGGCGTCAGCCTGGGCGTCAAAGAGCGGGCTGTCGGCGCGTTCGCGGGGCTCCCCTGCCGGGTCCAGACGAGGCGTGCGCTCCGGCACGGACCGGGCCGGGCGTGCCGGTGCGCTCATGGCCGCTCGAAACGCGGCGTTCATTTTGCGGCGGCGGTCCCGGACCGCGAGCCGGCGGAGCAGGACGACGGCGAACGCGGCGCCGAGAAAAGCGACAACGGGCAGCCACAGAGGACCGGGGCCGAAGATCCGCAGGACTGCGGACACGAGGCCCGTCAGCAGCGAGAGGAGCCCCGCCAACGCCAGCGTCAACCGGCCATAACGGATTTTGAAAGCCGGAGCGGTGGATGCGGGCTGACTGCCACGGCCGAACCCGGACACTCCCGGGCCGGACACGGTGGACTGGGTAGGGGTCATGGGTTTCTCCTGCTGGGCCGCCATCTTCATGACGTGTCCGGCTTGCGGGGCTGTTTCTGGATCAATGAGGTCCGCCACAAAATCACCTGCGGGCTGCAGCTGGTGGCGCCCGTTCCGGAGAATGTAGGGAGCAACCCACACAATCCAGAGCGCAACAGCAATGACAAGGATCACAGAGCTGCTAAGAGGGAAGTCCACATCAAAACCGTATGAGCAATGCAGGGCGCCGGGCCGCATTGTCCCCGGTGTGTCGCGGGACAAGTGTCAATTGACTGTATTCATAACATCTGTGCTGGTCAGGACGGGGTCTGACCGCTCAGGCGTGGCGGTTCCGTTGCCACCTTGCCAGGAGCCCCTCCGGCACTTCTTCGGACGTCAGGGCGAAGCTCCGGTGATCTGCCCACTGGCCATTGATGTGCAGGAACCGCGGCCGGTAGCCCTCGTCGCGGAAGCCGAGTTTCTCGACCACCCGCAGGCTGGGCCCGTTTTCCGGGCGGATGTTGATTTCCATCCGGTGCAGGCCAAGGGTCTGGAAGCAGTAGTCCGTGGCCAGCGCCACCGCCGTCGGGGCAATGCCCTGCCCTGCCCGGTCCTTATCCACCCAGTAACCGAGGGTGGCCATCATGGCCGATCCCCACACGATGGAGGACACCGTCAGCTGGCCCACGATCACAGGCTCCCGGAAACCGGGGGTCCAGGCAGTGATCAGAAACGGCAGCGCCGTTCCCTGGGCCGCCTGGGCCTTGAGGGAGCGCACCATCTGGCGGTAATCGGGCAGGCCGCCCCCGGGGGCGGGGTTGGACGCTTCCCAGGGGGCCAGCCACTCGCTGTTGCGGGAGCGGACCTCGGTCCATTCCTTGCGGTCCCGGTAACGGATGGGGCGCAGCACAAGGTCGCCGCATTCAAGAGTCGCCGGCCAGTTGAAGCTGCCCCCCACGGGATTTACTTGGTCAGGCTGGGTGCGAGGCTGGCGGCGAACTCGGGCAGCCATTCCCGCAGGCCGGGACCCAGATCCTCGCTGTCGCAGGCGAGCTGCACGCAGGCCTTGAGGTAGCTGAGCTTGTCGCCGGTGTCGTAGCGGCGGCCGCGGAACACAACGCCGTACACGCCGTAGCCTTCGCCTTCGCCGGCGGCCAGTTCCTGGAGGGCGTCCGTCAGCTGGATTTCGCCGCCGCGGCCGGGTGCGGTGTGTTCCAGGACCTCGAAGACCGCCGGGTGGAGGACGTAGCGGCCGATGACGGCGAGGTTGGACGGGGCGTCGGCGACGTCGGGCTTCTCAACGAGGTGGTTGATGCGCACGTAATCTTCGCCGTTGACTGCCTGGATGTCGGCGCAGCCGTAGGCGCTGATCTGGGAGGGGTCCACCTCGATCAGGGCAACCACCGAACCGCCGGTCTTGGCCTGGACGTCGATCATGGTGCTGAGCAGTTCGTCACGGGCGTCGATCAGGTCATCGCCCAGCAGGACGGCGAACGGCTCGTAGCCAACGTGCTGCTTGGCCCGGAGTACGGCGTGGCCCAGGCCCATGGGATCGCCCTGGCGAACGTAGTGGATGTCCCCCAGGTTGCTCGCCGCCTGGATGGACTCCAGCTTGGCGGTGTCTCCCTTGTCCTCAAGAGTTGCTTCCAGCGCGGGAACGCGGTCGAAGTGGTCTTCCAGCGCGCGCTTGTTGCGTCCGGTGATCATCAGGATGTCGTTGAGGCCGACGTTGACGGCTTCCTCCACGACGTACTGGATGGCGGGCTTGTCCACAACCGGAAGCATTTCCTTCGGCATGGCCTTGGTGGCGGGAAGGAACCTGGTGCCGAGGCCGGCTGCGGGAATGACGGCCTTGCGGACGGGAGAGTTGAGTGTAGTCACTGGACTAATCTAACGGAGAGACCAAACATTCGGTAATCATTCAGCCGCCGACAAAGGTCTGTTTTCCCGGGCTGCGCCCGGCGGAGCGAGAAGAGGCGGAGGAACCAGGGAGCATGCTGACGAAAGCGGAAATCCGGGCCGGGCACCGGGCCGGTCGTGCCACACAGAACCGCGCCGGGCTGGAGGGCGCCGGTGAGGCCATCGCGCGGCATGGACTCGCTTGGGCAGCCGACCTGTCCGGCGGCAAACCCGGCACCTTCGCCGCCTATCTCGGCGTCGGCGTCGAGCCGCCCACGTTGCCGTTGCTGACAGCGCTGCATGCCGCCGGGCACCGCGTCCTCCTTCCGGTCTGCGAACCCGATCTGGCGCTGAGCTGGGTGTACTGGACGCCGGCCTCAGCATCCGTCCGGAGCCGGTACGCACCGATCCAGGAGCCCGCAGGGGAACGCCACGACACAACCGTCATGCGGTCCGCCACCGGCATCTTCCTGCCGGCCACCGCCGTCGACTTCTCCGGCAACCGGATCGGTCAGGGCGGCGGATATTACGACAAGTTCCTGGCGGCGCTGGCCGCCCTCCTGCCCTCCCGGCCCCTGGCGTCCGACGGCGGGCTATTGCCCCCGGTGCCGACGGCCGCCGTCGTGTATGACGCCGAGGTGCTGCCTGCCGGCAGCATCCCGGCCGAGTCCTTCGACCGGAAGGTCGCGGCCGCCCTGACCCCAAGCGGCCTGCTGCGGCTGGAGGGATAGCGCATGGGGTCCGCACGGCGGGGGTGATAGAATTGGCACTCAGGCCCTGCGACTGCTAAGGGACGGATTCCGCCGAGAACCATTGCGGCGATTATCCCGACCGGACAGCACGGGACCTGCTCGTTTGTCCCAGAGGAGGATTTCCAGTGCCCACGTATGCATACGCCTGCAAGGACTGCAGCCACGCCTTCGAGATCGTGCAGTCGTTCACCGACAGCTCCCTCACGTCCTGCCCCGAGTGCCAGGGGACACTGCGCAAGAAGTTCAACAGCGTTGGTGTCGTCTTCAAGGGTTCCGGCTTCTACCGGACCGACTCCCGTGATGCCAAGGGCAGCACCGTCTCCCCGGCCCCCGCTCCCGCCCCGGCAGCGACTCCGGCGCCCGCCGCCGCCTCCGCCAGCTAGGACTTTCCGCCAGGCTGCGGCTCCGCAGGGTTGCGGCTCCGCAGCGGATGGCTGCCCGTCCGCCGCAGCAACAGGCCTTTTCCACATAGCCCAGACGGCCCCTGCGCGGCTCTAGTGATGGTGCGTAGTGTCGCGCCATGACCACCTTTGCGCGTTACGTCCCGCCGCTCATTCTCCGGCCGGACATCCCGCTTGGCTTACCGAGTGATCTCTTACCGCGCGGTGTATCACCGCTCGGTGTCTCACTGCTCAGTGTCTTACCGCTCGGTGTCTCACTGCGTGGCGTTCTGGTCCGCAGCGCCCTCCGCCCCTCGTCGGCGCTCAGGATCGGCCGGTCCCAAGGGCGTGGGCCCGGCCGACCGGGCTCCGGCACTTCACCGCGGGGGCGACTACCCGACGGCGGGCCTTCCCGGCGGCTGGTCCGCTGGCTTGACCGCAACCGCCGCCTGACGGTGGCGCTGCTGCTGTGCATCGCGGCCGGTATCACGGTGCAGCAGTTGACGCCGGCCCCGGCTCACACGGTCTCCGCCTTCGCTGCAGCAAGGGACCTGCCGGCCGGGAAGACCCTCGGCCCGGACGACCTGACGATGCTGGACATCCCGCGGGGCCTCGTGCCGGCGGGCAGCTTTGGCGGCAACGATCCCCCGCGAGGACGGCAGCTTGCAGTGGCGCTCCGCAAGGGTCAGTTGATTGCCGATGCCCAGCTTCTTGGACCCGGTCTTCTGGCGGGGAGCCCGCCGGGATCTGCGGCCGTGCCGCTCCGGATGGCCGATCCTGCTTCCATCCGGCTGCTCTCGCCCGGACAGCTCGTCGATGTGGTCATGACGACCGGCGACGATTTCGACCAGCCCGCGGCGTCCCGCCTGCTGGCGGCCGCGGTGCCCGTGTTGTGGACTTCCGGGAACGGCGGCGATGCCGGCCAATGGTTGGCCTCCGGGGAAGCGGAGGGCCTGATGGTCGTGGCGGCCGACGCCGATCAGACGCGCCGCCTCGCCGGCGCATCCACCCAAGGGAAGCTGTTCTTCGTCCTGGTGCGGGCCGGCCCCGGATAACAGGGCGCCCGGGTGACGGGTCCGTCCGGAGCTACCGGCAGTCCTTGTCGGCGGAAGCCCGCTCCGCCGCGGCGCGGGCCCGTGAGGTCCCTAGCCCCAGTGCGGCGGCTTCTGTTCCTGAAGCCAGGAGTCGTGGTCGTAGCCGCCGGGCTCGTCGCCCCAGCGGCGCGGATCGTCTTCAGCGGCCTTGTTCGGCAGCAGCCCGGCCGGGACTGACACCGGCGCGGCCGGCTTCGACTCGTTATCCCGGCCGGTCCCGTTGTTCTGGCCGTTCCCGTTATCGTGGATGTCTTCGCTGTTTCGCGTGCCGCCGTCTGCACTCATGCCGCCGGCCTCCTTACTGCCCTGATCTGTCCTGTACTCGAACGCGCGCTCCGACCATACGGACCGGGCCCGCCCGTCGGAGGCCTGCGCTTCGTTGACGGCCAGGTTCTCAACATCGTCGTCGAAGAATCCCGGCGAGGCCTGCTTCCGGTGCGTCACGGCCGGCTTTTCCAAGCCCAGGTAGCCGCCAATCCGGTCGGCGCAGGCCGAAGGATCGGTGAAAACCTCTATGGTCCATAGTGGCATGTAACGCCAGCCGAGTCGCTCCAGAAGCTGAGGACGGAGCCGGCTGCGTTCACGGACGGTCATCCGGCGGTAGTGCTCGGTGCCGTCGGACTCGATCGCAACGGGCCGGGGAATTTCGGCGTCGTCCTGTCCCAGGGTGCTCAGCGGGTCGGCCGCGGCAACCATGTTCAGCGCCCCGTCGTACTGGTGCCAGACCCGGGCGCCCCGGGCACGGAGCCGGTCTCCGAGGTCCGCCACCAGGGGGTCCGCGCCGAGTGCCTGTTCGCTGGCGGCCGCCCGCGAAGCCGGGCTGCCGAGATCGGAGTTGCCCGCGATTTCCCGGTCCAGGAGCTCATAGAAGTCCACCGCGCCGTTGCTTAGCCGGGTCACGTCCAGATCTTCGGGGCGGAAGCAGCTCAGCACGTGCAGCGACCGGCGCGCCCGCGTCATGGCAAGGGCGAACTTGGCCCGTCCGCCATCCGCGGACAGCGGGCCCAGGCTGTGGAGCGCACGCCCGTGCGGGGTGCGGCCGTAACCCGGGGAGAAGATCACATGATCGCGGACCAGGCCCTGCGCGCGGTCCAGGTCCACCACCCGGAAGGATTCCTCGCCGGCCGTGAAGAAGCTGGCCAGCATCGGATGGTTGGGCAGCTGCAGCCGGATGGATTCACCGATCCGGGCCGCGTGGCGGAGGCTTCCGGTGACGACGGCCAGCGATGTCCGGGGCCGCAACCGGGCGTGTTCGAAGACAAGCTCCACCGCCCGGTTCACCTCGGCCACCACGGATTCGACGCCGTCGTGGTCGGCGCTGGGCAGTCCCGTGCCGTCCGGCAAATATTCGACGGTCAGGGCGCGGTCCAGGCCCGTGGCGGACTGGCCTTCCGGCAACCGGCGGAGCCCGCCGTCGTAGAACCCCTTGCTCAATTGCCGAACGAGGTCTTCGTCGACAGCGCGGTAGACAGTCCGCAGATTCCATACGGGCAGCACCGTGGACAGGGCTTTGTACGCGCTCTCGACACCCTGGTGCGAGCTCTCGCCGGCGGCAAGCCGCTCCACACTGACGGTGAAGGTCCGCGGGCTGGCAATCCTGTCGTCGCCAAAGGCAATGACTTGTGTGGCGCGGGCGACGGCAGGCAGGACTGCCTGCAGCGACGTCGCCTCGGCATCGAGGATGACCACCGCATCGAACCGCTGCTCCACCGGCAGGACCGCCGTCAGGAGATAGGGGCTGACGGACCACACCGGTACCAGCATGGGCAGCAGTTCCGGGGCCTGCCCGGTCAGGGCCGGCAGGGTGACCCGGCCGTCCTTGAGCAGGCTGCGCAGCAGCTCCGCCTGCCGGGGGTGCTCGGCGATGGCGGCCCGCCAGCGTTCGGCGAGATTCCAGCGCAGGCGGGCCGCGCCGCTGGCGATGTGGGCGTTGTCCGCGAGACGGTATTCGGCTTCGAGCTGTCGCAGGGCGTCGCCGTCGGACATGGCCAGGTAGTCGTCCCCGCTGATCATGGCTTCCAGGGCGGACTGCCACCAGGCGAGCTCGAGCTCCGCGGCCACGGAACCGGCCGGCACTTCGCGCTCGGCAAGGTCGGCCAGAAGTTCGCCGAGGCCGTGCTCGCGCATGTTCTCCACCAAGAGGGTACGCTCCGGCAGGGTCTCGAGTGTCGCGGTGTCGGCAACCAGCCGCTCCAGCCGCTCCTTGAGTTCCTCGTAGGGTGTGGTGTGCAGCTCGCCGCCGTCCGCGGTGTGCCGGACGGCCTGGCCCAGTTCGGTCAGTTCCGCTTCCAGCTCGCGGTACAGGGCAATGATTTCGGCCAGGCCGGACGGGACCGCCGGGTGGCGCTGCGTCGTGGCGTAATCCGACCATGCGGCCCGCTGCTCCTGGACCAGGACGAGAGAGCTGTGCAGGTCGGCGATGTGGACGCCCGGGCGGACGTATTCCTTCGCCACGCGGCGCAGGCGGGAGCGCTGCATGGACGGCATCTCGATGTTCCGTTCGCGGCGCCAGGAGGAGGTCGCCGTGGCTGAGATGAGGTCGTGGACGGGGCGGTCGAAGATGTCGGCGGTGAATTTGTCGAGGCTTCCACGAACGGCGAGAAGAAGCTCAACTTGGTCGCCCCACTCGGCAAACGTGCGGCCAAGCCGGATCTCGGCGTGCTCGGCGACGCCGTTCATCAGGGCGCGCAGTTCCGGAAGCTTACCGGCCACGGAGGTGGCCACTTGCTGGGCTTCCTGGGTTTCCTTGCGGGTGAGGAGGCGGGCGCCATGCCAGGGGCTCGTCGTGGACGCGCGGCTGAAACTCCCCAGTTCGGCCGCCCTGTGCAGCCGCCCGGCCAGTTCCTCGCGGTCCCGGATGCTGTCGAGCACGCTGCGCTTGAGCCGGACGGTGGTGGCCGGCGCGGGCTGGATGGCGGTGAGCTCGGCCAGGGACTGCATGGCCTCGTAGGGTGAGCAGCCCCATCGCTGACGAACGTTGTGCAGCGAAGCGACATGGTCCCGCAGGGCGTGACGGTGTTCGGTGAGGGTGGTGTGCAGGTTGCTGAGCTGCGGTTCCAGGGACTTCTCGTTGCGCACAATGGCCCGGACCAGCTGGCCTTTGAGCTGCAGTGGAGTTGTGTTGCCGGCCAGTTGGAAGAGAGTGGAGTCCAACCCGAGGGTGTCCAGCTCGGCGGAGATCTCGCCCAGGCTGGCGCGCCGGTCCCCCACCACCAGGACGGTTTTGCCCTGATCGATGAGGGCGCCGATGGTATTGATGGCTGTCTGCGTCTGGCCGGTGCCCGGCGGGCTGCTGACCACGAGGGAGTCTCCGGCGCGGACGGCGTCGACGACGTACTGCTGGTCCGTGTCGGCGTCGAGCAGCAGCAGTTCATCGGCGGGATCCCGCTCGTCAGTGCTCGGGAAACGCCCTGTTTTGAGTTCGGGGACCTCCACCGGCACGCCGGCTGCGGCGCGGCCCAGCGCCGTCACGAGGGGATGGTTAGCGTTGATCCACGGGTCCTCGAGGCTCCCGGACAAGTCGGCGAAGGTGGAGACCAGCAGGTTGTGCTCCACCTCGGCGCCGTGGATCGGCTGGATGAGCGTGCCCAGGCGTTCGAGGACCGGCTGCGGGTCGAAGCGGGCGGTGCTGTAGGCCATGCGGGTGATGGCGTTGACGTCGAAGACGATGCCGTGGATGGACTTGAGGTGGCGGATCAGCGCGGGGTTGATCTTGGCCTGTTCGGTGAGCTGCAGTTCGTAGTCGTCCTCGCCCGGCCGGGCCGTGAGGGAGATAGCTGCCAGCATGACCGGGGCGGAGACGCGCTGGGGCTTGCCTCCGACGGCGGACGTCCACACGACTGTGCCGGCTGAGAAGTAGCCGGCGTCGATGCCGCGGTCGTTGGAGAGTTCGAAGATCTTGGACCGCAGGTTGCGGGAGGCCCGCGCGGCGATGATGTACTGCTGGTGGTCGCGGATCAGGGTGGAGAGCCGGGTGCGCCGGCCGGCCATCAGCTGCGCCAGCCCGGACGGATGGGCGTGGGTCAGGTCGATCGAGCCCTCAGGCGTCTTGGTGAAGCGCAGCATGGTGTCTGCTCCGGTGACGGGCTTGAGCCCCGCCAGCCATTTCCTGAGCTCCTCGGAGCCCTCGGGGTGGCCTTGACCAACTGACACTACAGCCTTCTTTTCTGTGCTCGCGTTTACTGTGCTCACGGATACCGTGCTCGCGCGGGACGTCCTGGACCATACCGGCATGCTTTCGAGGGTAGCCCGAAACCGGTGCCGGTGCGGCTCCGCAACACTGGCGGGACGCAAATTCGACCGGAATTTGCAGGATCGACATCCGCTGCCCAAAGCGGCCGGGCGCGGTCCCGCCCGGCGTCCGGACAGACGTAAAGTGGCCGGCCTCCCCAGGAGACCGGCCACTTCACTCGCCCTTAGCGGACTATTCCCACTCGATGGTTCCCGGCGGCTTGCTGGTCACGTCCAGCACCACGCGGTTCACGCCGTCCACCTCATTGGTGATGCGGTTGGAGATCCTGGCCAGCAGATCGTAGGGCAGCCGCGACCAGTCAGCCGTCATGGCGTCTTCGGAGGAGACCGGGCGCAGCACGATCGGATGCCCGTAGGTGCGGCCGTCGCCCTGCACGCCCACACTGCGGACATCCGCCAGCAGCACAACCGGCATCTGCCAGACCTCGTTGTCGAGTCCGGCGGCGGTCAGTTCGGCCCGCGCAATGGCGTCGGCCTTGCGCAGCAGGTCCAGCCGCTCCTTGGTGACTTCGCCGACGATCCGGATGCCGAGGCCCGGTCCGGGGAACGGCTGGCGTCCCACGATTTCCTGCGGCAGGCCCAGCTGGGCGCCGACGGCGCGGACCTCGTCCTTGAACAGTGCGCGCAGCGGCTCAACAAGTTCGAACTGCAGGTCCTCCGGCAGTCCGCCCACGTTGTGGTGGCTCTTGATGTTCGCGGCGCCCTCGCCGCCGCCGGATTCGACGACGTCGGGGTACAGCGTGCCCTGCACGAGGAACTTGATCTTCTCGCCGTGGGCGGCCGCCTCGGCGATGATGGCCAGCTCGGCTTCCTCAAAGGCGCGGATGAATTCGCGGCCGATGATCTTCCGCTTGGTCTCGGGGTCGCTGACTCCGGCAAGGGCCGACTGGAAACGCTCCTGCTCATTGGCAACGTAGAGCTTGACGCCGGTGGCGGCCACGAAGTCGCGTTCCACCTGTTCGGCTTCGCCTTCGCGCAGCAGTCCGTGGTCCACGAACACACACGTCAGCTGCTCGCCGACAGCGCGCTGGACCAGGGCGGCGGCGACGGCGGAGTCAACACCGCCGGACAGGCCGCAAATAACCCGGGCATCGCCGATCTGCTGGCGGATCCGCTCCACCTGCTCCTCGAGAATGTTGCCGGTGGTCCAGTTCGGTTCCAGCTTGGCGCCCTTGAACAGGAAGTTTTCCAGGACCTGCTGGCCGTAGGCCGAGTGCTTGACCTCGGGGTGCCACTGCACTCCGTAGAGGCTCTTCTCCTCGTTGGCGAAGGCGGCGACGTCGGCGCCTGCCGTGGTGGCGAGGACCTCAAAGCCCTCGGGCGCTTCGTGCACGGAGTCGCCGTGGCTCATCCACGTGCTCTGGTGCTGGGGCATGCCGTCCAGGATGGAGCGGCCTTCACCGATTGTGGTGGTCTCGGTGGCGCCGTACTCACGCAGTCCGGTCTGGGCCACCTTGCCGCCGAGGGCGTTGGCCATGGCCTGGAAGCCGTAGCAGATGCCGAAGACCGGGATCCCGGCCTCGAAGAGGTCCGCGCCGACGCTGGGCGCGCCCTCGGCGTAGACGCTGGCGGGTCCGCCGGAGAGGATGATGGCGGCAGGGTTCTTGGCCAGGAGCTGCTCGGTGCTGTAGGTATGCGGAACCACTTCCGAATACACGTTCGCTTCCCGGACGCGGCGGGCGATCAGCTGCGCGTACTGGGCACCGTAGTCAACAACCAGCACGGGCTTGTGGGACGTCTGGGATGCAGTGGGAGTAGTCACCCCACTAGCCTACTTTGCGGCGCCGTCCGCCTGCACATTGAGAAGCCGGTCCGGGCCCGCAAACGGCCGCCGGGTAAGCGAACTCACACGGGAGCCCGACGGCGGCCGGAACCGGCGGGGCAGCCACACTCCGGCGGCGGCTCAGTAGCGCTGCGGGGCCTGCGGGTTCGCGGCCAGCTCGGCCTCCACCTCGGCGTGGAACTTCTTCTCCACCACGAAGGACAGGAACGGCACGACGCCGCCGAGCGCCAGGACGATCATCTTCAGGAACGGCCAGCGCATCAGCGACCACAGGCGGAAGGTGGACATGAGGTACACAACGTACATCCAGCCGTGCACGATCAGCACCGCAACGGAGAGATTCACGCCACCGATGACGCCGGGCGGCTCGGCGTCGGCGAACCCGAAGCCGAAGGGCTCACCGGTAACGGCGTTGGTTCCGCCCAGAAAGAGGTACTGGCCGAAGGCGTACCGGGCAATCAGCTCGGCGCAGAGCAGGAGCAGCATGGTGCCGGTCATGTAGGCGAGCACCTTGTAGAACTTCAGCGCCGAACGGATCTGGGCCTCGGTTCCGCCGAAGCGGCGCTTTTTGCCGGGGGCGTTTCCCGTTGCGTTGGGCTGCTGCGGCTGGATGGCCGGCTGGGGCTCGATCATGATTGCACTTTCGGGTCGGTGGGGTGCGGTTCGAGGGGGTCGGGGCCGGGCTGTTCCGCGGCGTCCTGCTCTTCGTCGAGGGCGTCCTCAAGGTCGCGGCGGTAGTCGTCCTTCACCAGCCGCCACCAGATGAACAGCGCGAAGCCGGCAAACACCACCCATTCGGCGGCGTAGAAGAGGTTGAGCCAGTTGATCTTTTCCGCCGGCGGCTGCGGGCCGATGTTCAGCGGCTTCACCTCTCCGCCGGACGCGGCGGTACTGACGTCGGTGCCGCCGGACAGCTCCGCATTCGCGGTGACGAAGCCCGGGTAGCTGCTGACGTCCCAGATGTTGATGAGCTCCGCAACGGAGACGGCGCTGGCCCGCCCGGGTCCGGCGTCGGTCCCCGGCAGCGGGGCCTCGGAGGGCAGCAGCCGTCCGGTCAGTTCAATGACTCCCGACGGCGGCGCCGCGGCGTCCGCGGGCTCGGCAACCCAGCCGCGGGCAACCGGGATCCAGGTCTGCGGCGAGGCGCCGGCTCCGGTCAGGACGGGGGCGTCTTGCACGGCCAGGGCCGAGACGATCCAGTAGCCCGTGGCGCCGCCGTTCAAGCGTCCCGGGACCAGGACCTGCTTCTGCGGATCGTACGTCCCGGTGGCCGTGACCATCTGGTCAGCGACTGAGCCAGGGAAGAAGTCCCCGGGCCGGAGCACCGTGGTCAGCGGTTTGGGTTCTTCGGTGGTGGCGGCGACCGTCACTTCCGGCTGGGTGGAACGGCCGAACTGCCACTGGCTGAGCAGCACAAACACCCCGGAAACGACGATCGCGAACACCAGTCCGGCGATCCAGCGGGGTTTGAGGGCAGTTTTCAGCACCCCTTAACCGTACTTCGTCCGCGTGTAGAACAGCGAAACGGGCCTGCAGCGCCAGGGCCGGAGTGAGCTTAGTGGTCGAAGAAGACCAGGCTGGAATTGATGAGTTCCGCGATCACTTCGGGGTCGTAGGCGCGGCGGAGCGACTCGCGGAACGACTCCTTGGACAACGACCGGGCCAGGGTGGCGAGCACTTCGAGGTGGTCGGAGAAGGAACTGGCCGGCGTGCCGATCAAGAGGACCACCGTCGCTGGGCCGTCCGCGGCGCCGAAGTCCAGCGCCTTGCCGTATTTCGTGATCCCGACGGCGATGGAGGTCCGGGTGACGAATTCGCTGCGGGCGTGGGGCAGGCCGATGCCGCCTGGCAGACCCGTTGCCAGTTGGTGTTCACGGGCATTGACGTGCTGAAGAAAGCCGTCAAGATCGGAAATGCGTCCGGCGGCATGCATCCGTTCCGCCAGCTGGGCGGCTGCATCAATCTTGTCGGTGGCGTCCATCTCGAGGATCACCATTTCGGGGGTGGTGAGCCCGGCGTCATACCGGTCCAGTGGTTCCGCCAACAGGTATCCCTTCGAAGTGGCGTCAGTCCGCCGGCAGTCTCCGGTGGAGGCTGCCGGCGGACGCTGCCGGTCAACGCAGCGGAACGATGTCCTCGACGCCCATTCGTGCGGCGTCGGCGGATTCGTCGTCCGGCTGCTCCTGGCTGAGCCGTTCGGCGTCGACCCTGGCCAGGTAATGCTTGATCTCGCTCTCGCGCTGGGCATCGCTCCAGCCGAGGACTTCTCCCATCAGTTTAGCGACTACCGGTGCGGCGGACACACCGCGGTCCCAGGCCTCGATGGATATCCGGGTCCGGCGGGTCAGGACGTCCTGCACGTGGCGGGCGCCTTCATGGGTGGCGGCGTAAACGGCTTCGGCCGCCAGGTAGTCGTCGGCGCCGGGCAGCGGCTCGGCCAGCTCCGGGTTCCCCGCGATGAGGGCCAGCACCTCGGGGGCCATTGCCCCGTAGCGGTTGAGCAGGTGCTCGATCCGCGCCACATGGACGCCGGTCTCCTCGGCCATCCGGTTCCGGCGGTTCCACGCGGCCTTGAAGCCGCTGGCGCCGAGCAGCGGAATGGATTCCGTGCAGCTGGGCGGGACGCGTTCGTCCATACTGCGCGTGGCCTCGTCCACGGCGTCCTTGGCCATGACCCGGTAGGTGGTCCATTTGCCCCCGGCCACCACAACGAGGCCGGGCACCGGGTGTGCCACGACGTGTTCGCGGGAGAGTTTGGCCGTGGAGTCGTTTTCGCCGGCCAGCAGCGGGCGGAGCCCGGCGTAGACGCCTTCGACGTCCTCGCGGGTGAGCGGGCGTTTCAGGACCTGGTTCACATGCTCAAGGATGTAGTCGATGTCCTTGCTCGACGCGGCAGGGTGGGCCTTGTCGAGGTGCCAGTCAGTGTCCGTGGTTCCGATGATCCAGTGCCGGCCCCAGGGGATAACGAAGAGGACGGATTTCTCGGTCCGCAGGATCAGACCCACTGTCGACTGGAAGCGGTCCCGCGGCACTACAAGGTGGATGCCTTTGGAGGCGCGCACCTTGAGCTGGCCGCGGTCAGTGACCATGGCCTGGGTCTCGTCCGTCCACACGCCGGTGGCATTGATGACCTGCTTGGCCTTGATGTTGAAGGTGGAGCCGTCTTCATGGTTGACCACTTTGGCGCCCACCACCCGTTCGCCTTCCCGGAGAAAATCGACGACGGACATCTGGTTCACCGCGTGGGCGCCGTAGTAGGCCGCGGTCCGGACCAGGTTGGCGCAGTACTTGGCGTCATCAACCTGTCCGTCGTAGTACCGGATGGACCCGACGAACGCATCGTCTTTGAGGCTCGGCGCCGCCCGCAGGGTCCCCCGCCGGCTCAGGTGCTTGTGGAACGGCACGCCGCGGCGCTGGCCGGTGGAGATGGACATGGCGTCGTAGAGGGCGATGCCGGCTCCCACGTAGGGACGTTCCAGGAAGGGTTTGGTGAGCGGGTACAGGAACGGGACGGGGCGGGCGAGGTGCGGGGCCAGCGCGGAGAGAATCAGTCCGCGTTCGTGAAGTGCCTCCTTGACGAGGGCGAAGTCGAGCATTTCCAGGTAGCGGAGGCCGCCGTGGATGAGCTTCGACGAGCGGGAGGATGTGCCCGCGGCCCAGTCGTTGGCCTCGACAATCCCGACGCTGAGGCCGCGCGTGACGGCGTCCAGGGCGGCACCTGTCCCCACGATTCCGCCACCGACGATCAGGATGTCGAGCTCCTTGCCCGGTTCCGTGGTGCCCCTGAGTACCGCGAGTGAAGCTTCGCGTTCCGCAGGCCCCAAGGCACCACCGGTCTTGGGAGAACCGCCGGGAAAACTGTTCATTTTACGCCTCCATCGGGATCAAAGCTCGTAGTGCACCACACTACTTCCAACTTCCCCGGATGGGCAGGGGGGTATCAGTTGCCGGAGTAGGGCGACACCACGACGTCGACGCGCTGGAATTCCTTGAGGTCCGAATAGCCGGTGGTCGCCATCGAACGGCGCAGCGCACCGATCAGATTGGAGGTTCCGTTGGTGTGGTGACCCGGCCCGAACAGGACCTCTTCGAGCGGCCCGACGGTGCCGACGTTGACCCTGTCGCCGCGGGGAAGCTCAAGGTGGTGCGCCTCCTGGCCCCAGTGCCAGCCCTTGCCCGGGGCTTCCTCGGCGCGGGCGAGGGCGCTGCCCAGCATCACGGCGTCGGCCCCCATGGCGATGGCCTTGACGATGTCACCGGAGGATCCCATGCCGCCGTCGGCGATCACGTGGACGTAGCGGCCGCCGGACTCATCCATGTAGTCGCGCCGGGCGGCGGCGACGTCGGAGATGGCGGACGCCATGGGCGAGTGGATGCCGAGGGCGCGGCGGGTGGTGCTGGTGGCGCCGCCGCCGAAGCCGACCAGCACGCCGGCGGCGCCGGTGCGCATGAGGTGCAGCGCCGGGGTGTAGCCGGCGGCCCCGCCGACAATCACGGGAACGTCGAGTTCGTAGATGAACTGCTTGAGGTTCAGCGGCTCGTGGTCTTTCGAGACGTGCTCGGCCGAGACGGTGGTGCCGCGGATCACGAAGATGTCGACGCCGGCGGCCACGACGGTCTTGTAGTGTTCCTGGGTCCGCTGCGGGGTGAGGGAGCCGGCCACGGTGATACCGGCGGCGCGGATCTCGGCGAGCCTGGACGTGATCAGCTCCGGCTGGATCGGGGCCTGGTAGAGCTCCTGCATCCGGCGGGTGACGGCCGGGCTGTTGGTCTCGTCCTGGAGCGCGCCGATCTGGTCCAGCACGGCCTGCGGATCCTCGTAGCGGGTCCAGAGGCCCTCGAGGTCCAGGACGCCGAGCCCGCCGAGGCGGCCCAGCGCGATGACAGTCTCCGGCGACATGGCCGAATCCATGGGCGCGGCGATGACCGGCATGTCGAACTTGTAGGCGTCGATCTGCCAGGCGACGGACACATCCTTGGGGTCACGCGTACGTCGGTTGGGGACGATCGCAATGTCATCCAGGGAGTAGGCACGACGCCCACGCTTGCCTCGGCCAATCTCAATCTCGTAAGTCACTGCTCTAGGCTATCCCAGTGAGCGCGTTATCCCTGTGAGCGGGTTATGCCGGTGAGCGCGCGCGAGGCCGACGGCCGTTCCGCTGCGGCCCGGCGTGACGGCTGCGCCGCGGCCGGCGGTACTCTGACCGGATGACGAAACGCTGGGTCTTCGACGGCCATATCGCCGGGATCGGGACGGAGTCCGGCCTGCGCGTGGTGGTGGGCCTCTGGCAGCAGTCCCCCTTCGGGGCCTTTGCCGACGCCATGGTGGCGTTGCCCTCCGGCCACCGGATCCTGCTCGCCCCGACCGCCGAAGTGGGCGACTTCATTGCTGAGGTCTACAACTTCGACGAAACCCGGGTGGTCGACGTCGCGGCATCCCGCAGCGGGCACATGCTCAGAGTCGACGCCGGTCCGCTGCGGATCCGTGCCGCCGTCGGGGCCCGGACAAGCCTGGGCGCCTTTGCCAGGCTGGTCCCCCGGCCGGTGGCCGTGCATCCGCGGTGGCTGCGGGCCGTCAGCCCGCTCGCAGCCCGGCTCAGCGACGGGGTCCGCACCGCGGGCGCGGCGAAGGGAGGGCGGCAGGAGTACTACGGCGTCACCGACCTGCACCGCATCGACTCGGCGAGCGTCGGCTGGGACGGCGGAGACGCCGGGGCCCTGGCCGCCATCCGGCCCGCTGTCACGTTCGGTTTCAGCAGTGTGCCCCCGGAGCCCAGTCTTGCGCGCGTCCGGACCACCGTGCTTCAGGCCGGAGCCGATGGGAAGAAGTACCCATCTCAGGGCTGACAGGGATGGGCTAATTTGGGTTCGGAGTCCGGCGGAGCGCCGGAACAACATTGGGGGAAAACATGACGCCGGACATCACGGGAACGGACACAGCGGTGGACCGCGACGGCACGGCATTCGGTTTGGCCCAGCGCAGGTCCTGGGTCTTCTCCGCCTGGTGGTACCCCGCTGTCCTGTCTGTATCCGGCGCGGTCCAGGCCGGACTCGCTCTAGCCGTCGGCCAGAGCGCGGAAACGGGCATTTTCCTAGCCATTCTGGGTGCGGTCTCCGCGGCCCTGGGCTGGGCCCTCACGGCCGGGCAGCGGTTCACCCGCACACCTCCCAAACCCCCATCGGATATCCGCCGGGTGAAACAGGGAATCCGGACCACCCCCGTCATGATCCGGACCATCCTGATCGCCAGCGCGCTGGGTGTTGGTGCACTGGTGTTCTTCACGCCCAAGGGCGGCTCACCCGGATCTCTGCCGCTCTTGGGGATGCTGGCGACCTGGCCTTTGGGCCTGGCCGCGGGCCTTGCCTACACGCGCCAGCTCATGATCAAAAGTCCCATACTGTACGCGCAGTGGCTTGAACGCCGCTAACGCGGCCGGAGGGCCACCGGCGCGACCAAAGTAATCGATAGTTCACACTGACTTGACACTTCTTGTCAATGGTTTACAAATTGTGAAAATGCCTTTACGTTTACTTTCGGCCCGCCGGGGATCTCGCCCGCCGGCCTCCACACCGGTTCCGGGCGTTCCTCAGTGCCCGGTTAAAGAAAGCAGAACCCATGGGAAGTGCATCACTCAGGAAGTCCCGAGTCCTGGCCCTGTCGCTGGCCGCCGTCGTTGGCACGATGACCCTCGCCGTCAGCCCGGTGCTCGCCGCCCCCGGCACCGGACCGGTCGCCTCGGAGACCGTCCCGGCTCCGGACGTCAACGCGGGCGAGGCGTACACACAGTTCATCGTGAGCTTCAAGAAGACCCCGGGGAACGCCACCCCCACCGGTCGCGCGAACGCCTGGGGCAAGGCGGCCCGGGAACAGGGGGTCAGCGTGAAGGAGCTGCGCGCCCTGGCCACCGGAGGAACCCTGATCGCCTCCGACGAGGCCCTCTCCGACCAGGCCGCCAGGGACTTCATGAACGGGATCGCCGCGTCCGGACAGGTCAACGCCGTCGAGCCCGATGCCCGCATGACGGCGGTGCTGACGCCCAACGACACGCGCTATGCCGAGCAGTGGGACTTCACCGCGGCGAACGGCATGCGCATTCCCGGCGCCTGGGATGTCTCCACCGGCTCCGGGTCCACCGTCGCCGTGATCGACACCGGCATCACGGCGCACCCGGACCTGGACAGCAACGTGCTGCCGGGCTACGACTTCGTCTCGGACGCCACAGCGGCCCGCGACGGGAACGGCCGGGACGCCAACGCCCAGGATCAGGGCGACTGGTACGCCGCCGGCGAATGCGGTCAGTCCGCGGCCTCCAACTCCTCCTGGCACGGCACCCACGTGGCCGGCACCGTTGCCGCCGTGACGGGCAACGCCACCGGCGTGGCCGGCGTGGCGCCCAACGCCAAGGTGGTCCCCGTCCGGGTCCTGGCCAAGTGCGGCGGGTCCCTGTCCGACATTGCCGACGCCATCATCTGGGCCTCCGGCGGCACCGTCTCCGGCGTCCCCGCCAACGCCAACCCGGCGAAGGTCATCAACATGAGCCTGGGCGGCTCCGGCGCCTGCGGCACCACCTACCAGGCCGCCATCAACGCCGCCGTGTCCCGGGGAACCACCGTGGTGGTGGCGGCCGGCAACAGCAACCAGGATGCGTCCGGCTTCCGCCCGTCCAACTGCGCCTCGGTGGTGACCGTCGCGGCCAGCAACCCGAGCGGCGCGCTGTCCTACTACTCCAACTACGGCGCCACGGTGGACCTCACGGCTCCCGGCGGCGACACCGGGGTCAGCGGCGGCGGCATCCTCTCCACGATCAACACAGGTACCACGACGCCGGGCGGCGCCGGTTACGCCGGCTACCAGGGCACCTCGATGGCGACCCCGCACGTCGCCGGCCTCGTGGCCCTGATGAAATCCAAGTCCCCCGCCCTCACTCCGGCCCAGGTCGAGTCCACCCTCCGGCAGGGCACCCGGGCCATGCCGGGCGGCTGCACCAAGGGTTGCGGCGCCGGCCTCTCCGATGCCACGGCCACCATGGGTTTGCTCGGCGGCACCACTGCGCCGCCGTCGGGAAACCTGCTGCTGAACCCCGGCTTCGAGAGCGGCCCGGCGTCCTGGACCTCGAACCGGACGGACACGTTTGAGACCGGAACGAACGCCCGCACCGGCAGCGGTTTCGCCGGCCTGAACGGCTGGGGGTCGTCGACGTCGTACACGCTCGACCAAGCTATCTCCATCCCGTCCTCCGTCACCGGTTCCACCTTGTCCTTCTACCTGAAGACCCTGACCGACGAGACCACCACCGGAACCGCCTATGACACGCTGAAGATCCAGGCCATCAGCAGCGGCGTCACCACCACCCTGGCCACCTACTCCAATCTGAACAAGTCCACCGGCTATGTGCTGAAGACCCTGGACCTGTCCTCCTTCAAAGGAAAGTCCGTCACGCTGCGCTTCCTTGGCGTGGAGGATTCCTCGCTCAAGACCTACTTCTTCGTGGACGACACCTCGGTGACCACCTCGTAGTACCACCGGGCGCCGCCAACAATGGGCATGTCCTCCCCGCCGGGAGGGCATGCCCATTCTTTGTGCCCCGGAGTGGGCATAGGGCAACTATGTCCACCGGACGTCGCCGGCGGAGGGCATGCCCATTCTTCGTGCCCGTCAGAGGCCTTCGGTCTCGTCCACGGTGAGCTGGGATTCGAACATCCGAAAGTAGCGGCCCCGCAGGGCCACCAGCTCCTTGTGGGTGCCCTGTTCCACGATCCGGCCGTCCTCGAGCATGTAGACGATATCGGCCTTCTCGATGGTGGCGAGGCGGTGGCTGATCGCGATGATGGTGCTGCTGCGGTCGGCGAAGAGGCGGGTGAAGATCCGGTGTTCCGCGAGGGCGTCGATGGCCGAGGTGGGCTCGTCCATGACCATAAAGGAGGCGTTCCGGTAGAAGTTCCGTGCCATCGCGAGCCGCTGCCACTGCCCGCCGGACAACCCGCTCCCCTTCCGCCCGCGGGGGTCTTCCATCCAGTTGCTGACGTGGTTGTCCAGGCCGTTGGGCAGTTTGTTGATGAACTCCAGGGCCTCCGCGTCAGCCGCCGCGCGGCGGATGCGCTCGTCGTCGCGCGGTGATTCGACGTCGCCGAAGAGAATATTCTCCGCGGCGGTGGCGAACTCATACTTCAGGAACTCCTGGCTGAGCACCGCCAGATGGCGGTGCCAGGACTTGACGTCGACGGCGGCGAGGTCGACGCCGTCGAGCAGCACCTGTCCGGAGTCCGGCCGGTAGAGCCCCGCGAGGATCCGGATCAGGGTGGACTTGCCGGCGCCGTTCTCCCCCACGATCGCAATGTGCTGGCCTTCGCGGATGGTCAGGGAGATGCCCTTGATGACCTCCAGTTCGCTGCCGGTGTAGGTGAACCGGATGTCGCGCAGCTCCACCGTGGTGGGTGCCTGCAGCAGGGGCGGTGCGTTGTCGGAGTGCACGGGCATCGCCATAAAGAGCTCGTAGTCCTTGAGGTTCGCGAGGTCCTCGTCGATGGAGCTCAGTGAGGAGACGAGGCTGTTGGCGGTGGACAGGGCGCGGCTGACGATCTGCTGGACGTAGAGGAACTGCCCCACGGGCTGCGCCCGGGCGATGATCTGCCCCACCACCCAGATCAGTGACACCACCTCCGCGCCGTACTGCAGGGCGTCCGCGGCGAGCTGTTTGGGAATGTAACGCTTCTGGAAATCGAGCCGCCTCCGTTCGTCCGCGTCGCGCAGCCGTGACCGCAGCCCCATCAGGTATCCGACGATTCCGTAGAGGCGCATCTCGGCGATGTGCTGGGGCCGCAGGAGGTTGGTTTCGATCATCCGCCGCTGCCTGCGCGAATCGATCTGGGTGTTCCAGTGCGCGATCTGCTCGCGGGAGAGCTTGAACTGCAGGTACACGCTGGGCACAATCGCCACGAGGACGATCACCGCGATCCACCAGCTGACCAGCATGAGGGCGCCGACCGCGAGGATGACCGAAACCAGCTGGGTGAAGATGGCGGCGATCCGGTCCAGGACGCGGGCGTAGGAATCGGAGAAGCGCTTGGCCCTGTCGTACAGGTCCACCGTCTCTTTGTCGTCGTAGCGCCAGAATTCGAGGGCCAGGAACCGCTCGTACATCAGGTCGCCCACGATCGCGCCCACCTTGAAGCTCATGAGCTGCTGGATGTACCGGTCCACACTGCTGAACGCGCCCCAGAACAAACCCAGCGCCGCGGTGATGATGACGTAGACAATCGCCTGCTGCCCCGCCGCGGCGTCACCCGCATAAGCGGCGGCGAGGGCCGTCGTCGTGAGGGCGGCGAAGTACGTGGTGACCAGCGGGAGCAGCGCCGAGATCAGCGACCCCAGGACCTTCATCACGACGGCGGCGGGCGAGGCCCGGAAGCTGACGCGCAGCACCTGTGCCACGGCCCGGGCGTAAGGCCTCAGAGCCAGTTTGCGCTTCGGCTCACGCGCGGGCAGGAGTTCAGACATGCCTCCAGCCTAATTGCGGGGGCCGCCAGCGGGCATACAGGTTTGCTGTCTCCCCGGCCGCTAGTACTTCTCTCCGTACTGGTATTCCGGGAAGTCGAAGCAGGCGCTGAAGCTACCGATCCGCAGGCTCTCCGGACCGTCCCATAGGGACACCAGCAACTGGGTGCCGTCTTCATGGAGAAGAACCACCCGACGATCCCCGTCCTTGTCCGTTCCATCCGTCGCGGACCAGCGTTCGCGGCCGCCGACGGAGTCTCGGACGTCGTCCAGGAACTCCGTTCGGTCGAGTCCCGGCCGCAGCTCGACCTCGCCGGCCCCCACCCACTTCTTTTGCTCGCCCCGGCAGGGCATCAGGCTGGACGTGTCGTTTTCGAACACCGAGACGACCGATTCGGCCGGCACCATTTCGATGATCCTGTGCTGCACAGCCAAGACCTTGGATTTGGCGGTATCCAACGTTATCGTTTCACCCCCGGGTGTTCCGGATCCGGCGCCGCAGCCTGACAAGCCAAAGCACAGGCTGACAGCAAGGGGCACACACCAAACCAAGGGACGGGCGAACCGCTGTCTCCCACCGCGCATGAATCTCCTGGAGTGAATGGTCGGCGGACCAGGAAATCCCTGGACCGCCGTTCTCACCCGACGCTACCGTGCACAGAAACGAGCAGGCCATGGGGAGAGCTCCCCATGGCCTGCGTGTCGCATATCAACGCGGGTTAGCGCGAACCGTAGTTCGGTGCCTCCACCGTCATCTGGATGTCGTGCGGGTGGGACTCCTTCAGCCCGGCCGGCGTGATCCGGACGAACTTGCCGCGGGCCTTGAGCTCCGGCACGGTCGGGGCGCCGGTGTAGAACATGGTCTGGCGGAGGCCGCCAACCAGCTGGTACGCCACCGAGGCCAGCGGGCCCCGGTACGCCACCCGGCCCTCGATGCCCTCCGGGATGAGCTTGTCGTCGCCGGAGACGTCGGCCTGGAAGTAGCGGTCCTTGGAGTAGGAGGTGTTCTTGCCACGGGTCTGCATGGCGCCGAGGGACCCCATCCCGCGGTACAGCTTGAACTGCTTGCCGTTGACGAAGATCAGATCGCCCGGGGACTCGTCGCAGCCGGCCAGCAGAGAGCCGAGCATTACGGTGTCCGCCCCGGCGACCAGGGCCTTACCGATGTCCCCCGAGTACTGCAGTCCGCCGTCGGCAATCAGCGGCACGCCGGCGGGAATGGCGGCCTTGGCGGATTCGTAGATCGCGGTGATCTGCGGGACGCCGACGCCGGCGACCACGCGGGTGGTGCAGATCGAGCCGGGACCCACGCCCACCTTGATGCCGTCGGCACCGGCGTCGATCAGCGCCTGGGCGCCTTCGCGGGTTGCCGCCTGGCCGCCGATGATGTCCACGTGCGCTGCCACGGGATCGGACTTCAGCCGGCGGATCATGTCGAGGACGCCCTGGGAGTGGCCGTTGGCGGTGTCGACGAAGAGGGCATCCACGCCGGCATCGATCAGGGCCATGGCCCGCTCCCAGCCGTCGCCGAAGAAGCCGATGGCCGCGCCCACCCGCAACCGGCCCTCGTCGTCCTTGGTGGCCAGCGGGTACTGCTCGGCCTTGGTGAAGTCCTTGGTGGTGATGAGGCCCTTGAGCCGGCCCTGCTCATCAACGAGCGGGAGCTTCTCGATCTTGTTGGTGGCCAGCTTGTGCGAGGCCTCCTCGCGGCTGATGCCGACGTGGCCCGTGACGAGGGGCATCTTGGTCATAACGTCGCTGACCAGGCGGAGCGGGAAGTCCGCTTCGGGGACGAAGCGGGTGTCGCGGTTGGTGACGATGCCCAGCAGCCGCATGCCCTCGTCCACCACCGGCAGGCCGGAAACCCGGTAGTGCGAGCAGATTTCGTCCAGCTCCGCCAGTGTGGCCTCGGGGCCGATGGTCAGCGGGTTGGTGATCATGCCGGATTCGCTGCGCTTGACCCGGTCCACCTGGTCCGCCTGGTCGGCGATGGAGAGGTTCCGGTGCACCACGCCGAGGCCGCCCTGGCGTGCCATGGCAATCGCCATCCGCGACTCGGTAACGGTGTCCATCGCCGCGGACAGCAGCGGCGTCTGGACCGAAATGCGCTTGGAGATCCGGGAGGAGGTGTCGGCCTCGGAGGGAATGACATCCGTGTGGCCGGGCAACAGCAGGACGTCGTCATACGTCAGTCCGATGAAGCCGAAGGGGTTGTGTTCGGGCTGGGTCATGAGTGCGCCTCTTACCTTGGTTACGGGGTCACGGGTAGGGATTGCAACAGATGACCAGCCCGTCATTACGGGCATGGCCTGTGCAGAAGTGTTGAATAAATACTAGAACCTTGGCGGCGATCCCCATATTCCGGGGCGGTAATGTGAGCAACGGCACCGGCCGGGGACGCCTTCGCGTCACTTCCAGCCGGTGGCCTTGAGCAGCCGCTTTTCGAACATGGGAATCATGGTCTGGACATACGTCTTCGTCAGATGGTTGTCGTCCTTGTAGACGTAGACATTCCCGACGACGGCCGGGCAGATCCCGTCGGCGCAGATGAAGTCGCTCAGGTCCATCAGGTGCAGCCCGGGCACCTTCCCCCGGTAGGCGTCCAGGGGCGAGGACCCGGCGAGTGACTCCTGCAGCGGCACGTTGCACTCCGCGGCGTCGGGCCCGTGCTTCTGGACGCACTCGGGCATGTTCAGGTGGAAACGCGGATTGTCGCGGATGCCCACCACTTCCATGCCCGCATCGGTGAACGGCTTGATGCCCTCGAGGTACTGGGGCACCTCGGTTTCGAACGGCGCCTCTTTGTGCGTCAGCGAGGCGACAGTGAAGACCGCGTCGGGTTTGTGGTCCAGGACGTACTGGGCGCTGGCCTTGTTGAAGGCGTTGCACTCGGCGTCGCGGTCCGGGGACTCCCCGCCGAAGCGGCAGTTGCCCTTCAGGAGGGCCACCACTTCCCAGCCGTGGCTGCGGGCGATCGGGCCAAGCGCCGCCATGTACTGCTGGGCGTGGGAGTCGCCGAGCACCACGATGCGCTTGGTGACCTTGTCGGGGCGGCTGTTCTGCAGGCAGCCCGCCAGAAGGGGGTCGCTGGGGACGTTGCCGTCCGTGCACAGCCCGTCAATGTCGGCCCATTCGTTCTTCATGGCCAGCGGAGCCGGGATGATCTTGGCCTCCGGCGTCGGCTTGCCGGCGTTTTCGGGCTTCAGGGCGGCGGCGCCGGGGGTCAGTTCCCTCGGCTGCGCGGCGGCGGCTGCCTCGTCCGCCATCATCTTGCTCTGCCACACGGACACCGGCCCGGCCAGGAGTGCGCCGCACGCCGCGATGACGACGGCGGTGCGCCAGGCGCGGCCCTGGGGCCAGTGCCATTCGCGCAGCGGCTTCTCCACGAAGCGGGTGGTCAGCACGGCCAGCACGATCGAGGCAGCGACAATCGCCAGACCCTGGATCAGGTTCGGGGCCGTGATGCCCGTCGCGGCGAGGGCCAGCACCAGCAGCGGCCAGTGCCAGAGGTACAGGGCGTAGGAGTTGTCCCCGAGCGCCACGAGCGGCTTCCAGGTCAGGAACCGGTCCACTCCGAAGCGGCTGCCGCTTTGCCCGGCCACGATGATGGCAGCCGCGGCCAGCGTCGGCCAGAGGGCGATGAAGCCGGGGAAGGACCGGTCCACGGTGAGCAGCAGGCCGCAGGAGAGCATCGCGGCGAGGCCGGTCCAGCCGAGGATGACCCGCAAGGTTTTTCCGGGGTTGAGGTGCGGCAGCGCGAGCGCCAGCAGCGACCCGAGAGCGAATTCCCAGAGCCGGGTACGGGTGTCGAAGTAGGCGTAGGCCTGGTTGGTGGCGGTCTGCTCGATGGAGAAAACCAAGGAGGCCACGAAGATCGCGCCGAACGCCGCGGCCAGCAGGGCGGCGTAGCTGACGTGCTCGTCCACCGCGGTCCAGCGGCGCAGGACGCGCTTCAGCAGGGCCGCGCCGGCAAACACCAGCGGCCAGAGCAGGAAGACCTGGCCCTGGATGGACAGCGACCAGAAGTGCTGCAGCGGGCTGGCGCCTGAATGGTCCTGCGCGTAATAGTCGACGGCGGTGTCCGCCAGGAGCCAGTTCTGCCGGTACAGCAGCGAGGCCCAGGCCTGGTCCAGCACGTCCGGCCAGCGGCTTTGGGGCAGGATCAGCCGGGTGCCGGCAAGGACACCGAGGATCACCACCACGACGGCGGGAAGCAGCCGCTTGAGCAGGTGGAGCCAGTGGCTGGCCAGGCGCAGGGGTTTGCCGGCCTCCACCTTGCGGGCGAAGCTGAGCGTCATGAGGAACGCGGAGATGAGCAGGAAGATGTCGACGCCGCCGGAGACCCGGCCGAGCCACACATGGTAGGTCACCACCATCAGGACCGCGAGGGCGCGCAGGCCCTGGACCTCGGGACGGTAGCTTGATTTCGCGCGCGCCTGGGAACCCGCGTCCGCTGCCCGCGGACTGGCTATGGTTCGCACGTTCGACACAAGAAGCCCCTTCAGGCCGGATTCCAAAGTCTTAATGTTACCGATCTGTGACTTGCCTGGCCAATCACGGCGGCGCCGGGACGGCTTCGCCGGCCTGGATCAAGAGCTCCGGAGGCTACCCTGTAACGAGTCTGAGGAGGCCGCATCGTGATCGCACAGCTGCGCATTTGTGTTCCGGAAACGTTGTCCGACGCCGTGATGGAATGTTCCACCGGCGAGCTTGGCGTTGCGGAAGTTTCCCGCCAGCAGGGTGCGTCCGTTGTTCCGCCGGGGGACGTCATCCACGTCCTGCTGGCGCGGGAGTCGGTGGAGCCCCTGGTGGAGAAGCTCCACGCCCTCGATGTCCAGGAACAGGGCTCGATTTCGGTCACGATGCCCGACCTTGTGCTCTCCGACCGGGCGGACAAGGCCACCGCGGAGGCGCCCGGCGAAGGTGCCGACGCCGTGATCTGGGATGAAGTGTCCCGGCAGACCGGCGAAGACTCCCGGCTGACCTGGAGCTTCCTGGCGTTCCTGGTCCTGGCAACGCAGCTCGTGGCGATCGGCATCGTCACCGACTCCACGATCCTGATCGTCGGCGCGATGGCTGTCGGCCCGGAGTTCGGCCCGCTGGCTGCGCTGGCCGTGGCTCTGGTGCAGCAGCAATGGAAGCTGGGACGCCGCGCGGCGCTGGCCCTCGGCGTCGGATTCCCGGTGGCGATGCTGGCGGCGGCCTTCACGGCGTGGCTCTCCGTGCCGCTGGGCCTGTTCCCTGCCGATGTCCTGGACCGGGGCTCTGCCGCGGATTTCATCTACCACCCGGGCCCGTACTCGCTGATTGTCGCTGTACTTGCCGGCATCGCCGGAATGCTGTCCGTCATCAGCCGGCGGTCCGCCGCCTTGACCGGCGTCTTTATCTCCGTGACCACGGTGCCCGCGGCCGGTTTCGTGGCTGTGGCGCTGGTGCTGGGAGAATTTGAGAAAGCGGCCGGTTCCGCCCTCCAACTGGCCCTGAACCTGCTGGGCATCGTGGCCGCGGCGGTTTCGGTCCTGATCTTCTACCGCCTCATCACCAAACGGCTGCCGGATGCCGCGGCGTCGCGCTTGAAGCGAATGGCGCTGCGGACCCAGCGCTGAGCCAGCCCGCTATTTCCAGCCCGTCGACTCAAAGAGCCGCTGGCCAAATATGGAGGACATCGAGGCGACGTAGCTTCGGCTCAGGTGGTTGTTGTCCTTGTAGACGTAGGTGTTGCCCACCACCCCGGGGCAGGTTTTCCCGTCGCAGATCAGATCCGTCATGTCCACGGCCGCCAGCCCCTGCACCCGGCCCTCCAGGGCGGCTAGGGGGCTCTTCGCGGCGAGCAGGTCGCGCTGGGCGCGAAGACAGTCCGGGCTCCCCGGACCTTTGTCCACGACGCATTCGGCAATGTTGAAGTTGAATCGCGGGTTGTCCCGGATGGCCACCACGTCAACAGCGCGCTCGTTCCAGTACGCTGCGGTGGCTTCAAGGCCCGGGGTGAGCCGTTCGGCAGGAGAGGAGGGCGCGGCCACGGTGCCCACCGTGATGATGGCATCAGGCGGATTGGCCGTCACCTCGTCCCGGACGGCCGCGTTGAACCGTTGGCAGTCGGAGCCGGTGCTTTCCGCCTGGACACTGAACCGGCAGCCGCCCTTGAGGAGCGAATACACCCGCCAGCCGTTCTGCTTGCCCACGGCATCAACGGCAGCGAGCCATTGCTGGGCATGTGAATCACCCAGCACGAGGACCGTTTTGGCGGCGTCCGCGGGCGCCTCGTTCTGGCCGCAGCTCCTGCGCAGCGTCACATTCACCGGCTCCAGGTCGTCGCTGCACGGCCCGCCCAGGGTGGCCCAGTCGTTGGGCAGCAGCGCGGGGATGGGCAACAGCGCGGTGTCGCTGTCGGCCCGGCTGACGAAACCGGGCAGCAGCGCCAAAGCGCCCGGGTTGTTCCGTTCCGCCTGCGCCAGGACGGCCTGGGCCTGGGAGTGCTGGCGCAGCTGAATCGCCGTCAGGGGCGCGGCAACCACGGCGATGCAGAGGGCGACGGCGAGTGCCGCGCGCCGCCGTCGGGCTTCCGGCCAAGCCCATGACCGCCACGGTCTCTCGACGAAACGGGTGGTGAGGAAGGCAAGCCCCAATGACACGGCAATGATGACGCTGCCCGAAAGCCAACCCGCCTGCTCTTTGCCGCTCCAGGCCAGGGCCAGCACCAGCACCGGCCAGTGCCACAGGTACAGGGCATAGGAGTTGTCCCCCAGTTTCACCAGCGGACCGGCGCTCAGAAGACGGTCCACTCCCCAGCGGCTCTGCGTCTGACCGGCCAGGATGACACAGCCGGCGGCCAGCGTGGGCCAAAGCGCCGCGAAGCCGGGGAAGGCCCCCTCCACGTCCAGGATGAAGCCGCAGCTGAGCATGGCCAGCACGCCGGCCCAACCGAGGAACACGCGCACCGGCCGGGACAGAAAGGCCAGGCCCGGCAGGAACAGCGCCAGGAGCGTGCCCAGCGCAAACTCCCAGAGACGCGAGCCGGTGTCAAAGTAGGCCTGAGTTTGGCTCGTGGCCGTGAAAAAGACAGAAAACGCCAGCGAGGCCAGGAAGATGCCGGCGAAAATATAGCTGAGAAGTGCCCGGTAGCGGAGCCTGTACCTGCGGGCCAGGAAGGCGGCGCCGGCGAAGATGAGCGGCCACAGGATGAAGACCTGCCCTTGGATGGACAAAGACCAGAAATGCTGCAGAGGACTGGCCGTTGCGTGGTCTGCCGCGTAGTAGTCGACGGCGTCAGCCTGCAGCACACGGTTTTCCACGTAAAACAGCGACGCCCAGCTTTGGGAGACCACGTCCGGAAAACTGGTCCGTGGCAGCAGCAGATAGCTGGCGGCCAGTGCGCTGAGAATGACGAGGGCCGCCGCCGGCAGGAGCCGCCGGAAGAGGTGGAGCCAGTGTTTGATCAGTGCCATCTGCGAGCCGCTCTCGTAGCGGCCCATGAACTGCAGAGTCATCAGGAACGCCGAGATCAGGAGAAAAACATCGACCCCGCCCGAGACCCGGCCAAACCAGATATGGTACGTGACCACCATCAGCACGGCGAGTGATCGCAGGCCCTGGATTTCCGGCCTGAACTTGGTGGCCCGGCGGGAACGGTGCCGCGCGCCCGTTTCGCGCGGCGAGACGAGCGTTCCCGCTCCAGACATACAAACCCCTTAAACAACGCAAGACAGCGGAAGCAACTATACAGCCCGGGAATTTTGTCCATGCAGCGGACAGCGGGACCGGACCCATCGCCGTCCAGCCCACGTCTGGCCGGCCCCGGCAATAAAAGGACCGGACCAGCTGACGCTGATCCGGTCCTTTCATTACGTGGAGTCCTTAGTGCTGGTGCCCCGCGTGCTCGTCTTCCTCAGCCGGCTTCTCGACCACGAGGGTTTCCGTGGTGAGAACCAGTGCCGCGATGGACGCCGCGTTGCGGAGGGCCGCACGCGTCACCTTCACCGGGTCAATAACGCCGGCAGCGATCAGGTCTTCGTATTCGCCGGTCTTGGCGTTGAAGCCCTGGTTGAGCGCCGACTCGGCCACCTTCGCCACGACGACGTAGCCGTCGAACCCGGCGTTCTGGGCGATCCAGCGCAGCGGCTGGGTCAGTGCCCGGCGGACGATGCCGACAGCCGCGGCCGCGTCACCTTCGAGTGCCTGGACGGCGGGGTCCTCGTCGAGCGCCTTGAGGGCGTGGATGAGGGCGGAGCCGCCGCCGGCCACGATGCCTTCTTCGAGGGCGGCGCGGGTGGAGGACACGGCATCTTCGATGCGGTGCTTCTTTTCCTTCAGCTCGACCTCGGTGGCTGCGCCAACCTTGATCACGCCGATGCCGCCGGCCAGCTTGGCCAGGCGTTCCTGCAGCTTTTCCTTGTCCCAGTCGGAGTCGGTGCGGGTCAGCTCGGCGCGCAGCTGGGAAACCCGGGCTGCGACGTCCTCTGCCGATCCGGCGCCGTCAACGATGGTGGTGTTGTCCTTGGTGACCGTGATGCGCCGGGCGGTGCCCAGCACCTCCAGGCCCACCGTGTCCAGGCTGAGGCCCAGTTCCGGGGAGACAACCTGTGCGCCCGTGAGGGTCGCGATGTCCTGCAGCATGGCCTTGCGGCGGTCGCCGAAGCCCGGGGCCTTGACGGCAACGACGTTCAGGGTGCCGCGGATACGGTTGACGATCAGCGTGGAGAGTGCCTCGCCGTCGACGTCCTCGGCGATGATGAAGAGCGGCTTGGAGCTCTGCAGCGCCTTTTCCAGCAGCGGCAGGAAGTCCTGGACGGAGGAGATCTTGCCCTGGTTGATGAGGATCAGTGCGTCCTCGAGGACTGCTTCCTGGCGTTCTGCGTCGGTGACGAAGTACGGGGACAGGTAGCCCTTGTCGAACTGCATGCCCTCGGTGAGGACCAGTTCGGTCTGCGTGGTGGAGGACTCCTCGATGGTGATCACACCATCCTTGCCGACCTTGCCGAATGCCTCGGCCAGGAGTTCGCCTACCTCGTCGCTCTGGGCGGAGATGGAGGCGACGTTGGCGACCTGGGTGCCTTCGACCGGGCGGGCGTTGTCGAGCAGGCGGGCGGCGACGGCCTCGACAGAGACCTCGATGCCGCGCTTGATCTGTCCCGGGGCGGCGCCGGCCGCAACGTTGCGGAGGCCTTCCTTGACCAGGGCCTGTGCCAGCACGGTGGCGGTGGTGGTGCCGTCCCCGGCAACATCGTTGGTCTTGGTGGCGACCTCCTTGGCAAGCTGCGCACCAAGGTTCTCGTACGGGTCGTCCAGTTCGACTTCACGGGCGATGGTGACGCCGTCGTTGGTGATCGTGGGTGCGCCCCACTTCTTGTCCAGCACGACGTTGCGGCCGCGCGGGCCAAGCGTCACCTTGACCGTGTTGGCGAGCTTATCGATGCCGGCTTCAAGCGACCGGCGGGCAGCGTCGTTAAACGCAAGCTGCTTTGCCATGGTTTTGTCCTTTCAAGACAGAACCCCGCGCAACTGACCCGTCAAAGAAGGATCGGCGGCGCGGGGTCCAAGAGAGTTACTTTACGACGATCGCCAGGACGTCGCGGGCGGACAGCACGAGGTACTCGGTGCCGCCGGTCTTGACTTCAGTTCCGCCGTACTTGGAGTAGATGACGACGTCGCCAACGGTGACGTCGATCGGAACGCGGTTGCCGTTGTCGTCAAAGCGGCCGGGGCCTACGGCGACAACTTCGCCTTCCTGCGGCTTTTCCTGCGCGGAGTCCGGGATAACCAGGCCGGAAGCCGTGGTCTGCTCGGCTTCGAGCGGGCGGACAACAATACGATCCTCAAGAGGCTTAATAGAGACCGACAAGGACCTCTCCTTTTCGTCAGCAAATTCGTGGACTTTAAAGCTGTGGTGCCAAGGCGTACAGACCGTCGTCGCGGTGCCGGCAGCCGCCTGGCTGTGAAGCTTCAGGTGTTAGCACCCTCCTAGGGAGAGTGCTAATGACGACTCTATGTAAGGAGTTAGCACTCGGTCAAGGCGAGTGCCAGAAATTCGCTCCCGGTGGACTCGGGGGCCAAGGAGATGTGCTCACCCGCAGCCCCACGCACTGAACATGTCCACCGGTTGCGGGGGTGCACCGGGGGGACATGCTCATCCTTTGCCGCGGCCAATGGACATTTCGGTAATGTGCTCACCCGCTGCGCCGGGCACTGGGCATGTCCGCCGGTGAAGGGCCGCGGCGGCGGCTTGTTACCGCCCGCCGAGGTCCGCGAAGTCCACGTCCTCGCCGTTGTCCTCGTCGCCGGAGCCGGACTCGTTCCGGTGCCGGTACACCAGCAGGCCTCCGGCGGCGGCCAGCACGATCCCCGTGATCAGGAAAATGATGCCGCCGATGCGGGCGGCCGCGTAGCTGTCGCGGATGGCCCTCGCCTCGTCCGTGGCGTCCGTGACGTCCTTGCCGCCGACGGAATAAACGGTGGCATTGAAGGAGTCGAGGAAGAAGATGATGACCAGGAGTGCGGCACAGACGACGGCGATGACGGCGCCCGCAACCAGCGCCGGCCGGGCGTAGCGGGCGAGTCCCCGCCGGGCGGGACGTTCCCCGTCGCTGTCCTGCTGCGCGACGCCGCCCTCCGGGTAGTTTTCGTCCGTGCCGCTGTTTGCCGTGCCGCTGTATTCCATGCCGTCAACCCTATCGGGCGCGCAGCCGCCACCGTGCGCTGAACTAGGCTTGTTCCCATGGCTGACGCACCGCAGGACCAGATCGCCCCGCTTCTGAACCCCGAAGGCTGGGAGCTGCTGGCGTCACTGGGCCCCTACCGCGAGGACGAGGCGTTTAGGCTCAATGCGTCCCTCCGGAAGGCCGGACACTCCCCCGAGCTGGTCTCCGCCGTCCTCACCCAGTCGCGGCTGCGGACCAAGGCCGAGGCCAAGTTCGGCGAGTTCGCCCGGCAGATGATCTTCACCCAGGCGGGTTTGGAGCAGGCCACCCGGCTCACCGTGGCGGCCCGGCACGCCCAGCGTTTCGCCGAAGCCGGCGTGCGGCATGTGGCGGATCTGGGCTGCGGCCTCGGCGCCGACGCCATGGCGCTCGCTTCCCTGGACATCACGGTCACGGCCGTGGAAAAGGACGAGACCACCGCGGCGTGCGCCATGATGAACCTCATCCCGTTCCGGAACGCCACCGTGGTCCATTCCGACGCGACGACGGTGGCGCTCGACGGCGTGGACGGGGTCTGGCTGGACCCGGCGCGCCGGACCACCTCCACCTCGGGCACAAAGCGGCTCTGGGATCCGGAGGATTTCTCCCCGCCGCTGTCCTTCGTAGAGTCGCTGGCTGCCGCCGGCCTGGCTGTGGGCGTGAAGATGGGCCCGGGCATGCCCCACGATTCGGTGCCCAAGGACTGCGAAGCCCAGTGGGTGTCGGTGGGCGGGGACGTCACCGAAGTGGCGTTGTGGTTCAACGCGGTGAGGCGTCCGGGGATCCGGCGGGCTGCCCTGCTGCTCGGCCCCGGCGGCGCCGCGGAGCTGACCAGCGCCGAGGACTTCGACGGCGGCCCGGCCGCCCCGGTGGGGCCGGTTGAGGGGTACCTCTACGAGCCCGACGGCGCCGTCATCCGCGCCGGCCTGGTGGCCGACGTCGCTCTCCAGCTGGGCGGGCACCTGGTGGACGAGCACATCGCCTACATCTGCGCCCCGGAGCTGCGGGACACCCCCTTCGCCCGGGCGTACAGGGTCCTGGACGTGATGCCGTACAACGTCAAGGCGCTCAAGGCCTGGGTCAAGGACCAGGGCATCGGGGTGCTGGACATCAAGAAGCGCGGCACGTCTGTGACCCCGGAGGAGCTCCGCAAGCAGTTGCTCCCCGGTGGGAAGGGCAAGGGCAAGAAAACGGCCACCCTGGTCCTCACCAGGATCGGCGAGGAGCGGGTGGCCATTTCGGTGGAGCCGGTTTAGGCCACTCTCCGAACACCAGAGGTCCGGGCTGCGGGAGCCGGGGGTTCCCGCAGGGCTACTGGGCCCGCATGAAGTCCTCGGCCGCCCGGACCTGCTCATCGCTGGGCCGGATCCCGGTGTACAGGACGAACTGCTCCAGGGCCTGGATGGTCGCCACCTCCGCGCCGGTGATCACGGTCTTGCCGGCCGCCCGGCCAGCTATGATGAGGGGCGTCTCGGCCGGCAGCGCCACGACGTCGAACACCACCTTCGCGGCGTCGATGACGGCCTGCGGGAAGGACAGTGCTTCGGCCTCCGCTCCCCCGGCCATACCCCCTGCCATACCGATAGGCGTCACGTTGATGATCATGTCCGCGGCGCTGGACGGATCGACGTCGGCGCGCCAGGCGAATCCGTAGAGACCGGCCAGCGCCCGTCCGGCTTCCTCGTTGCGGGCGATGACCGTGACGTCCCGGAAGCCGGCGTCGCGCAGGGCGGCGGCCGTGGCCTTCGCCATGCCGCCGGCGCCCCTCAGCAGCACCGAGTGGGTGGAGGGCACGGCGTTGCGCTGCAGCAGCTGCTCGATCGCCGTGTAGTCGGTGTTGTACGCGGTGAGCGTGCCGCCGTCGTTGACGATCGTGTTGACCGAATCGATGGCTTTCGCGGACGGGTCCATCACATCCACGAGGGCGATGACGTCTTCCTTGTACGGCATCGACACGGCGCAGCCGCGGATTCCGAGGCCGCGCACGCCCGCGATCGCCTGCGCGAGGTCAGTGGGGGCGAAGGCCTTGTAGATCCAGTTCAGGCCGAGCTGTTCATACAGGTGGTTGTGGAAGCGCGTCCCGTTGTTGCTCGGCCGGGCCGAGAGCGAGATGCAGAGGGTCATGTCTTTATTCAGGATGGGCACCCCTCCATTAAACGCCAGGGCCGCTACATACCAGTCCCGCGTGACACCCAGCACCGCCCGCCGCGATTAGCCGCAGCCGGTCCCCGGCGGCTGTGACCCGACCGCGACCGGCAGCTTTCCGGGCGCCTTGGCGTGCCCGGCAAGGACGGCGGCCAGCGCGTCGAATGCGCCGGGGCTGCGGCCGTAGACGGCGATTTTGGCGGGGGCCAGGGAGCTTGCCAGCTGCCACGGGGCGTCCAGGGCCACCGCGACATCCGCCGTCGCCGGCTTGGCCGGTGCGCCGCCGGCGCCGATCAGGGACACGAGCGGGCCCTCACCGATGCCGATCCCGGCGTTCCGGGCTGCGGCGGCGAAGCGTGAGCGGTCCTGGGCGGAGCCGCCCGTCACGCGGACGCTGGCCGGCACGATCGGCCCGTCGCAGGGCCCGGACAGGACGGTAATGGCCGCTTTGGAGACCTTATGCGACATTTCGGCGCCGCTGCCGGGGTCCGTTCCAGGTTTTACGCCGGCGCGGCCCCGCCAGATCATCATGGTGACGACGCGCTGCGCCGCTTCGGCGAGCCGTTCGGGCGGCAGGTCGCCGCTGTTCAGGGCGCGGATGATGGCGGCGTGGGCCGACTCCACGTTCGAAGGCATCAGCAGCAGGTCGGCCCCCGCGGCGAGGGCCAGCGGCGCGGCGGAGTCGTGGGGATACTGTTTCTGGATCGCGCCCATGTTGAGAGCGTCGGTGACGGCCACGCCGTCGAACCCCATCCTGCGCAGTTCCGCGTAGGCCGGCTTGGACACCGACGCCGGGACGCCCGGTTCGAGTGCCGGCACGGCGATGTGGCCGGCCATGACCATCGGCAGTCCGGCGTCGATCGCGGCCTGGAAGGGCAGCAGGTCCTTCGCGCGGAGCTGGGCGAGGCTGGCGCCCTGGACGGGCAGCCTCGCATGGGAATCCACAGTCACCGAGCCGTGGCCCGGAAAGTGCTTCGCGGCCGGCAGCAGCCCGGCGGCCAGCATCCCCTGGGAGAAGGCAACGCCGAAGCCGGACGCCTGCTTGGCGTTCCCGGACATGGACCGGGCGCCGATGGTCGGGTCGGCCGGGCCCATGGTGACGTCGGTGGTCGGGGCGAAGTTGGTGTTGAAGCCGAGGGCGGCCAGTTCAGAGGCCATGGCCCGGCCGGCGTCGGCGGCCAGCGGTCCGCTGCCTGCCGCGCCGTAACTCATGGGGGCGGGCCATTCGGTCAGCGGCGCCCGCAGCCGGGCCACCACTCCGCCTTCCTGGTCCACGCCGATCAGGCCCGGCCAGGTGCGGCCGCCGGCGCGGGCCGCGGCCTGGAGCCGGCCGGTCACGCTGTCCATGGCCGCGGTGTCCACTTTGCCATCCGGCGTGCCCGGGACGTTGTCGCCCATGATGATGGAACCGGCCAGGTGCAGGCGTTCGATGACCGCGGCGTGGGCGTTGTGGTCGAGTCCGGTGTAGAACGGCAACAGCACCTGCCCCGCCCGTTCCTCGGGGGTCATCGCGGCGACAGCTTTGGCCGCGGCGTCCGCGTCCCGCTGCTGGGGCCCCCAGCCAAGCGGCCGGGTTGCGGCGGAGGATGAGGCGCCCGGCGTGGCGCCCGGGGTGGCGGTTCCGCGGGCGGACGGCGCCGGCGGGTTCGCCGGCTGCCGGGCGGGTCCGGTCTGGGTGGGAGCCGCGGAACTTCCCGAGGGGTCCGGCGTCGGAGGCCCGGAGCAGGAGGCGATGCCGGGGACAAGCCCCAGAATTACCGTCAGTACCGCTGCGGTCCGAATACTTTTGTGAACACTTTCACGTGTTCTCTGCAATCTGGCCACCAGCTCGATGTTACCCCTGCACTAGACTTGGACCACTGTTGCCTCGCCAACTGTCCGGCGACTCCGCCCGTGACGTTGCAGGTCGGGGCAGGCAAAAGGACAGCTAAACAATGAAGGGACCACATGAAGATTGATTTCGCTTCATCCAGGCAATCAACTCTTGGTGTGGAATGGGAACTCGCCCTGGTGGACGCCGAAACAGGGGAGCTGGCGTCTGTGGCCAAGGAGGTTCTCCGCGGTGTCGCCGCGAAGCATCCCGAGCTGAACGAGGACGACGAGCACCCGCACATCAAGCAGGAGCTGCTGCTGAACACGGTGGAACTGGTCACCGGCATCTGCAACACCGTGGCCGAGGCCAAAGCGGACCTGAGCAGTTCCCTCGCCGCCGTGCGGGACGTCACTGATCCCATGGGCGTCGAAATCTTCTGCGCCGGCAGCCACCCGTTCAGCCCGCCGCAGCTGCAGCCGGTGACCGACAAGGAACGCTACGCCAAACTCATTGACCGCACGCAGTGGTGGGGCCGCCAGATGGTGATTTACGGCGTCCACGTGCACGTCGGCCTGGACAGCCGCGACAAGGTCCTCCCCGTGCTGGACGGGCTGGTGAACTACTTCCCGCAGTTCCAGGCGCTCTCCGCTTCCAGCCCGTTCTGGGGCGGCGAGGACACCGGGTACGCCTCCCAGCGGGCGCTGATGTTCCAGCAGCTGCCCACCGCCGGGCTGCCCTTCCAGTTCTCCAGCTGGGAGGACTTCGAGGCGTACGCCCAGGACATGTTCACCACCGGTGTGATCGATTCGCTCTCGGAGATCCGCTGGGACATCCGGCCGGTCCCGCACTTCGGCACCATCGAGATGCGCATCTGCGACGGCTTGGCCACGCTCGAGGAAGTCGGCGCCATCGCCGCCCTGACGCAGTGCCTCGTCGACGAGTTTTCCACCACCCTGGACAACGGCGGCACCATCCCCACCATGCCGCCCTGGCATGTCCAGGAGAATAAATGGCGCGCGGCCCGCTACGGCCTGGACGCCATCATCATCCTCGACGCCGCGGGCAACGAGCAGCTGGTTACCGACCACATCCGTGAGACCGTGGCCCGTCTTGAACCCGTCGCCGTGAAACTGGGCTGCACCGCGGAGCTGGCCGACGTCCTGAAGATCGTCGAGCGCGGCGCCGGATACCAGCGGCAGCGGCGAGTGGCGGCCGAGCACGGCGGCGACCTGCGCGCCGTCGTACTGGACCTGGTCAAGCAGATGCGCAAGGGCCCCGAAGCCTAGTCCTAGTCCCGGCCGTCGCTTCGCAAGGCCTCAGGCCGAGACGGTGGTGACCGGCATCGAGGAGTCCGGCGCGAAGCCGATGCCGCTCGGCGCGATCCCGGCCATCACCAGCTGGGCGCCGAGGGCCGCCACCATGGCGCCGTTGTCGGTGCACAGGGCCAGCGGCGGGACGGTCAGCCGGATGCCGGCGGCGCTGCAGCGCTGTTCCGTGAGCTGGCGCAGCCGTGAATTCGCCGCCACGCCGCCGCCCAGCAGGAGTTCGGTGATGCCGTTCTCCCGGCAGGCCAGCACCGCTTTGGACGTAATGATGTCCACCACGGCTTCCTGGAACGCCGCGGCGATGTCCGCCACCGGCACCGCCTCGCCGCGGGCCTCGAACTGCTCCACGCAGCGGGCGACGGCGGTCTTGAGTCCGCTGAAGGACCAGTCGTAGCGGTGCGGGCCGGGCTGCTCCACGGTCCCCATGTATTTGGGCTGGCTCAGGCCGCGCGGGAAGCGGATGGCCTCGGCGTTTCCGGTGCGTGCCAGCTTGTCGATGGCGGGCCCGCCCGGGTAGCCCAGGCCCAGGAGCCGCGCCACCTTGTCGTAGGCTTCGCCGGCGGCGTCGTCGATCGTGGACCCGAGCAGCTCCACGTCCGCGGTGATGTTCCGGATCCGCAGGATTTCGGTGTGCCCGCCGGAGACCAGCAGGGCGCCCAGGTTTTCCGGCAAAGCGTTCGCGTTCGCCGCAAAGGCCTGCGGGCCGCCGTCGTCCGTCTGAAGCAGCCCGACGCCGACGTGCGCGACGAGGTGGTTGATGGCGTAGAGCGGTTTGCCCGTGGCGACGGCGAGCGCCTTGGCCGCGCACACCCCAACCATCAGGGCTCCGGCGAGTCCCGGCCCCGACGTGACGGCGATGGCGTCAACGTCCTCCAGCGTCACACCGGCCTCGGCCAGGGCTTCGCGGAGGGTGGGGACAAAGGCGTCCAGGTGTGCCCGGGAGGCGATCTCGGGAATCACGCCGCCGAACCGGACGTGTTCGTCCATGGAGGAGGACACGGTGTTGGTCAGCAGCTGCGTTCCGCGGACAATGCCGACGCCGGTCTCGTCACACGAGGATTCGATGCCGAGGACCAGCGGCCCGTCGTGCTGTGGGCTGTTCATGGGCGGCCTGCTTCCGTGGGCGTCGTGTCTGGTTCGGGAGCGCCGAGCCGGAGCCGCATGATCAGCGCGTCGACGCCGTCGCGGTAGTACCGGGGCCGGACGTGGATCTGTTCGAACCCGTAGCGGCGGTAAAGCTGCTGGGCGCGGGGATTGTCGGCGCGGACTTCCAGGAGCACGTCGTCGGCCCGGCGCAGCTGGCTTTCCCGGATGAGTTCGGTGAGCAGCGCCGAGCCGATCCCCTTGCCTTCCTGTTCCGGGACGACGGCTATGGTCTGGACGTCCGCGATGGGCCGGATGCACATCAGCCCTGCGTAGCCCACGATCCGTCCGGCCAGTTCGGCCACGACGTAGTGCCGCGTCGCGGCCTGCGCCAGTTCGGCGGAGAACATGTGCAGCGGCCAGGCGTCCACCGGGAACAGCCTGCGCTCCAGGTCATGCACGGCGGGGATATCCGCGGCAGTCATGTCCCGCAGGGTCACCCCGCCGGGCAACTGTGCCGGGCCGGTGTCCTGTCCGGCATTTTGTCCTGGGCTTTGTCCTTCGTTCTGTCCTGCGTGCCGTCCTGCGGACCCGGCGTTCACAGCGCCCTCTTCCGCGGGCCGGGCACCTGGGCGTCGGACTCCCGCAGGTACAGCGGAGTGGAGTCGAGCAGCTGCTCCCCCGTGTCGAGCCGGGCGAGGGCGAACTGGCCCAGCGAGAGTGCCTCCGGCTGGCGGGAACTGAAACCCGGGACGGCGTTAACGACGTCGGCGTAGAGCCCGGCGCCGGCGCCGTAGACCGGAAGTTCGGGGAGGTCCGCGGCGAAGCCCACGTGCGGGCCGTCCAGCAGCCGCGGCAGCTGGCCGGCGCTGAGGGCATACCGGGCCCAGTAGACCTCTTTGCGCCGCGCGTCCGTGGCGACGATGAACTCCGGCGCCGCGTCGGTGGACTCCGCCACTTCCAGGGCGATGGCGTCCAGGCTCATGAGTCCGTAGAGGGGCTTGCCCCAGACGAAGGCGAGCGTGCGGGCGGTGACGATGCCCGAGCGCAGCCCGGTGAACGGGCCGGGCCCCACCCCGGTGACCACAGCGTCGACGTCGGCCCCGGTCAGGCCGGAGTCTGCGAGGAGCGCCTCGATTCCCGGTGCCAGGACCTCCGCGTGGCTCCGGGTGTCCTCGGTGGAGAAGCTGCCCACGAGGGATTCCATGGTGTCATCGGAGACCAGCGCGGCGCTGGCCACGGCCGAGGTGTCGATGGCAAGGATCAGCATCAGTTCCCTTCCAGGGAGCGGGGCAGGGGCGGCGCGGTTTCATCTGACGCGGCGGGCACGGGCGCAGCGGACGCGGCGGACGACGGCGGCGCGGGCACAGCGGGCGACGGCGGCGCGGGCGCAGGAAGGACGGGCGGGTCCACCCAGCGGGGACCGAAGCCGCGGATCACGATCGTGCGGGGCTCGTCGTCGTCGTCGGTGTCGAAATTTAGCACCTCGGGAGTCGGTGCCGCCGGGGTGTCCACGCTGTTTTCCGGGCGGGCCGCCCCAGGAGCGGCGGCTTCATGGGCCGCGGTGCCCGAAGCCGCGGCTTCCGGATCGGGGGTGCTGCCACCCAGGCTGCGGAGCAGGTCCACCTCCAGCCGGCTCTCGCTCAGGTGCTCCACGCGTCCGCGGCCCCACTCCACCACGGTCACGGCGCTGTCCATGGTGTTTTCCAGGTCGATGTCATCGATTTCCGAGGCCGAACCCAGCCGGTAGGCATCCACGTGCACCAGGTCCGGGCCGCCGGGCCGGGGACCTTCGGGCAGGTTCGGGTGGATGCGGACCAGCACAAAGGTCGGCGAGATGATGCCGGCCCGGACACCCAGGCCCTCCCCGAGGCCCTGGACGAAAGTGGTCTTCCCCGCTCCCAGCTCACCGGTGAGGACCAGCAGGTCCCCGGCCTGCAGCTGGGCGCCCAGACCGGCCGCCAGGGCGTGGGTCTCGTCCGCGGTCCGGACATCCAGGGTCCGCTCCCAGGCCGCCTGGCTCACGGCCGGGACCCGTCGCTGGCGGGCACTTCGTTGATGTAGCGGCGCGGCACCCGCGGGCTGATCCTGGTCACGATCTCATAGTTGTTGGTGCCGGCTGCCCGGGCCCAGTCCTCTGCGGTGGGCCCGCCGTCGTCGCCGTTGCCAAACAGAATGGCCTCCGCGCCGAGGACACTGGGCCCGCCGGCCGAAACGTTGAGCCGGCCGAGGTCGATCACCATCTGGTCCATGGCGATGCGACCCACCACGGGGTAGTTGACGCCCGCCACACGGACCGGTCCTCCGGTGGCGATCCGCGGCACGCCGTCGGCGTAGCCCAGCGGGATCAGCCCCAGCGTGCTCGTGTTGCCTGTGCGGTAGTTCAGCCCGTAGGAGACGCCCTGGCCGGCAGGGACATCCTTGCAGTGCGAAACGACGGTGCGGACCGTCATGGCGGGTTGCAGGCCCAGCTCCGCCGAGCTCTGCCCCTCGAACGGCGACAGGCCGTAGAGTCCCAGCCCCACGCGGACCAGGTCGAAGTGGGTGTCGGGCCGGGACAGGGTGGCCGGCGTGTTGGCGAGGTGCCGCACCTCGGGATCCACCCCGGCGTCCTGGGCGATGGCGAGGGCTTCGCGGAAGGCGTCCAGCTGCTCGTCGGTTTCCGGGCGCTCGGGTTCGTCGGCGACGGCCAGGTGGGAGAAGACGCCCACCACCCGCAGCAGCCCCTGGTCCTGGTATTCCATGGCTTCGCCGACGAGGCCGTCCCAGGCGTCCAGGGTGGCGCCGTTGCGGCCCAGTCCGGTGTCCACTTTGAGGTGAACTCGGGCCGGGCGTTCCTGCTCACGGGCGGCCGCAACGATGCGTTCCAGTTCCCAGCCCGAGCAGCCGATGTCGATGCCTGCAGCCACGGCGGCGGCGAAGTTGCTCTCCGGGGTGTGCAGCCAGGCCAGAAGGGGCGCTTCAATGCCGGCGGCGCGCAGGGCCAGGGCCTCGGTGATGTGGGCGGTGCCCAGCCAGTTGGCGCCGGCGCTGAGTGCCGCGCGCGCTACGGGAACGGCACCGTGGCCGTAGGCGTCGGCCTTGACCACCGCCATCACCTGGGCCGGTGATGCCACGGCCGCCAGCCGTCGGACATTGTGCCGGATGGCTTCGAGGTCGATCACTGCCGAGCGTTCCTCGGCGTACGCTGACGGCGCGTCCGGAGCGGGCCGGAAGTCACCTGTTGCTGCTGGGTAAGTCACTTAACGATTCTAGGGGTGGCGGCGCATGCGGCTTAATTCGGGCCACCGCGGCGGCTCCGGCCTGCTCCCGGGGGACATGCTCAGTGGTCGCGCCACTCCGCAGAGGGACATGCTCAGTGGTCGCGCCCACGACTGAGCACAACGCCACTATGTCCATTCCCTGCCCCGCACGGAGGACATGTCCAGCGCGGGAGCCCCGCCTACTTACGCATCCGACAGGTGCGCGATGGTCGCCGTCGCCCGCCGCTGCGCCTCCTGCGGCACATCACGGATGATGTCCTCCAGGAAGCTGTAACGCCGGAGCCACTGGCTGCTCTGCCGTTCCTTGCGGGCGTTGGCCCGCTGCCACCAGTCCGCGATGTCCCCCCAGCCGGGCGCGGCCAGCGAGCCGCCGACTTCCTGCACGGCCAGCGCCGCGCAGAGGTTCGCGAACCGCAGCCGGTCGCCCAGCGGCCAACCCGCCAGGCAGCCGACGATGAACGCGGCGCCGAAGCAGTCCCCCGCGCCGGTGGGATCGAAGGCGGACACCGGCAGCGACGGCACCCACTCCTCTTCGCCCGATTCAGAGTCCACGGCCATGGCCCCCTGCGACCCGAGGGTCACGACGGCAACCGGCACCCTGTCCGCCAGGGCGTAGAGGGCAGCCCAGGGGTTGTCGTTCCCGGTGAAGGCCATGGCTTCGTGCTGGTTCGGCATAAAGGCGTGGAAGTACTGCAGGTTGTCCAGCCGGGTGGAGGACCATACACCGGTGGGATCCCACCCGACGTCGCCGAACAGCCGCACCCCTGCCTTATACGCGTCGAGCGCCCACGGTTCCAGTTCCTCGCCGAGCTCGGCGACGGCGGCGAGCGCCGGAGGAGGACAGCCGATCAGTTCACTGGAGCTCACCGGGGCCGGGTGGCCGTGCGTCACCATGGACCGGTCGTGCTCCACGCTCAGGGACACGGTGACCGGCGAGTGCCAGCCCGGCACCCGCCGGGACAGGGACAGGTCCACGTGTTCCTGCGCGGAGAGGATCTTCCAGTTGTAGTCGCCGTAGCCGTCATCGCCGAACGCGGCCGCCAGCCCGGTGTGCAGCCCGAGCCGTGCCGCCGCGATGGCCTGGTTGGCCACCCCTCCCGGGCAGCTGCCCATCCCGTCGCTCCAGATCTCGGTGCCCGCGACCGGGGCGTGCGGCAGGCCGGTGAAGATGATGTCCTGGAAAACGGTGCCCGTCAGCAGCAAATCGAAGCCCCCGGCCGCCGGAGTCCGGACGGCGGAAAGCGGATCAAAACGCCGCGTCGGTATCGCGTCCATGTATGGCACACTACGCCGTCCCGGTACCGCAGGAAAGGCGTTAAACGGGCCGGAACAGGGCACTGTGAATAGACTGTCTGCATGCGGCTGATGATTGCCGGAGGCGGCGGATTCCGGGTACCGCTGGTCTACCGGGCGCTCTGTGCGGGCCCCTACGCCGGGCTGGTCCGGGAACTGGTGCTGTACGACGTCGATCCCGGCCGCCTCGCCGCGATCGAGGCCGTCCTGGGCTCGTTCGCGGCGTTGCAACCGCCCGGCGCCGCCGCGCCCGCGGTCCGGGCCACCACATCCCTGGCCGAAGCGCTGACCGGGACGGACGTGGTATTTGCCGCGATCCGCCCCGGCGGGACAGCCGGCCGCACCGCCGATGAGCGGGTGGCCCTGGACCTGGGGCTCCTGGGCCAGGAAACAACAGGTGCCGGCGGCATCTCCTACGCGTTGCGGTCCATCCCCCGCATGCTGGACCTGGCCACCCAAATGCGGCGCCACTGCCCGGACGCCTGGCTGCTGAACTTCACGAACCCGGCCGGAATGGTCACCGAAGCCCTGGTCCCGGTGCTCGGCCGCCAGGTGGTGGGCATTTGCGATTCCGCCGGCGGGCTGGTGTACCGGGCGGCGCACGCTGCCGGCGTCGTGCTGCCTGTGGGCCGGCTCGACGGCGTGGGCTACTACGGGCTAAACCATCTCGGCTGGCTGTACCGCCTGGAGTCCGGCGGCCGGGACATGCTCCCCGGGCTGCTGGCGGACTCGGACGCATTGTCCGGCTTCGAGGAGGGCCGGCTGTTTCCGCAGTCCTTCGTGGCGGGCCTGGGCTGCCTGCCCAACGAGTACCTCTATTACTACTACGAGACTGCGCATGCCCTGGCTGGCATCCGGTCTTCCCCCACCACCCGCGGCGAGTCCATCGACCGGCAGCAGACCGAGCTCTATCCGCGGCTCGCCGCGGCGGGGCGGCAAGCCTATCCGCTCTGGGACGCGGCACGCCGCTCGCGTGAAGAGGGCTACCTCGCGGAGGCGCGCCCCGCCGGCGAGCGCCGGGATGAGGCGGACCTGGCCGGGGGCGGCTATGAGCGCGTCGCCCTCGCAGTCATGCGCGCCCTCTCCGGGGGTGGCCCGGCGGAGCTGATCCTGAACACCCCCAACATCACAGCCGACGGCGCCCCGGCCATCCCGGGGCTGCCGGCGGACGCCGTCGTCGAGGTCCCCTCCAAGGTGACGCCCGACGGCGTGGCGCCGCTGCCGCAGGACCGCCCGGCCCCCGGACAGCTGGCCTTGATGCAGCGGGTCAAGGACGTTGAACGCCTGGTCGTTCAGGCCACAGGTCAGGCCACCGGGCCGGCGGCCGGGTCGCGGCGGCGCGAGGCGGCCCTCGCCGCCTTCGCCCGTCACCCCCTGGTCGATTCGGACGTGCTCGCGGCGAAGCTCCTCGCAGGCTACGAGGCCGCCTTCCCGGAACTCCTGCATCTCTGGCGCAGCGACAGCGACACAACCTCAGCCAATTCCTAACACTCCCGGTGGCAGCTCAGCGCAGGCCGCGGGCGAGCGTCTCCTGGAGCGTTATATTGGGTTCGCCCGGCAAGCCTGTGCCGCTGAGGTACAGCCCCATCTGGGTGCCGTGGTATTCCCAGTACGCGAAGCTCAGGCCGTTCTCATCCAGGAGGTCGAGCACGTCGGTGACCCACTGGTCTCCGCCCTTGCCCTCCATTTCAAATGCCTGCCGGACAAGGCCGAACTCCATGACCGACATCGGTACGTTATTGTCGATGCCGAACTGCAGTTGTTCCGCCATCTTGTGGGCCAAATAGTCTTTGTCGCGTTCGAGGAACCCGTTTCCGGCTGCTCCGGGAGACTCGGCGTACACGTCCAGCTGGAGACCGATCCGCGGGGCCTCACCGGTTGAGGGGGCAATGTCCTCACCCCGCATGTAACCCTGGATGCGGTACTTGTTTCCGGGCACCACCTTAAACAGGTGGCCGTCGTTGCTCCACCCGGCGATCGTCTCGGCGTCAGCGGCATCGCTGATGGACAGGCTGCCGCCGTCCTGATACCCGGCCGTCTCCCGCGCGAACTCCGGCAAAGCCGCCGGGTCCCCGCCGGACTGCCATTGATGCCAGTCCAGCGTCGCATTGCTGTCCAGCTGGTCGTTGATGATCTGCCGGATTTCGGTGCCGTCGGGACCGTATTCCGTCACCGTGATCGCATCGAACCCGGCCGTTCCGCGCATCCCGCCCTGGGCGGTGAGCAGGGGGACCGCTGCTACCGCGCTACTGTCCTCGATCTCTATGATGCCGCTGTCATACGCTGCCCAGCCTGACGTGCCGGTCGGCAGAAACGTTGTTGCAATGCGGCTTTGCGGCAGCAGAACCCGCTCGCCGGTCGAAAGGATCTCGTTGGGATCGGGATAGCGGCCGCCGTCCTTAACCGGGCCTTCGATCCAGGACGCGTATTGGTGCGTGTACTCGTTCGGCTCGTAAAAGTGGAAGTCGTAGACCACGTTGTTGTCGTCAACAAGAAAGTGCTGATCGATTCCCGCTGTACCGTAACGCCCGTTGACCCCGTAGATCCCGCCAACCACCAAAAGGTGGTTCCGGTCCTCGGACCGCACCGCGGCCACCAGCTGCCGCGCCAGCTGCTGCCACTGTTCCCCTGTCGCGTCTGTGGTCACCGGCTCATTGAGCAGGTCGTAGGCCGCGATGGCCGGTTCATCTTTGTACCGGGCGGCGATGTCGCGCCACAGGTCTGCGTTCTGCTGCTGCAGCCGGGGATCGGACCAAAGGTCGAAACTGACCGCGTCGCTGGTGCGGTCCAGCCAGAAGCCGCCGATCGGGGTATGTAAATCCAGGATCAGGCGCAGATCGTGCTGCCGGGCCCACGCCACGTTCTGGTCCATCCACTCGAAGAAAACGTCCGGGGAGTCGACGTACCAGTCCCCGTCAAAGGCAAACCGGATGCTGTTGAATCCGATTGCTTTCGCGCGCTCGAAGTCCGTCTCCGAATGGTGCTGAGAACTAAGAAGCTCGGCGCCGTCCTGGTCCCGGTGGTATTGGTTCGAGAAGTTCACCGCTTTCAGCCTCGTCGTCTGGCCCTCGAGGACGAGGCCTCGGCCGGCGGCGGTGACGAACTCCGACGGCGGTTGCTCCGCTGATGAAGGCTCGCCGCTGCCCCGGGTCAGAGTGCACCCGCCAATGACCAGCAACGGAACCAGCAGCAGCACGGCCAAGAGCCAACCGGGCACCCGGCGCCGGATTGCAGGCCGCCGTGATGGCCGCCGCATGTCGTGCGGCACAGGCGGATGACTGCTCCCGGGCATCCAAGTCTCCCTCGCTCGGCCCCCAAGGGCTCAGCCTATTCGCCACGGAAGAAAATGTCTTGGGTAAATTGACAACCAGTTGCTCCGCTCACCCGCCGTCGCAAGGGGCGCGTGCACAGGGAGAGAGGTTCCTTGCCCTGATACCTGTCCTGCCGTTAGCCTCGCTGCATGGGGCAGCCGGGTCCGGAGAGCACACCGTCACCTGTTGCGTCTGAGCCCGACACAGAACTGCAGGCAATCGGGAGGGCACGCCGCTCGGAGGCCGTGTACCGCCGGCTTTCCTTGCTACTGGTGCTTTGCCTGGTCGCCGTCGTCGTGTTTTTCTCCCGAACGCTTGTCCCGTGGTCGACGGCGGGGATCGAGGGCGCCGTCCAGGATTTCTTTACGCTGTCCATCAGCGTGGTGATCGAGTCTCTGCCCTTTGTGTTCCTGGGGATCCTGGTCTCGATCCTCGTGCAGGTCTGGTTGCCGCCGGATGTCCTGTTTCGCTGGCTCCCTGCCCGCCCGGTCCTGCGCCGGATGGTTCTGTCGCTGCTGGGAATGCTGATGCCGGTCTGCGAATGCGGAAACGTGCCCATGGCCCGGGGACTGATGCTCAAAGGGCTGAGCGTAGGTGAATCCATGACCTTCCTGTTCGCAGCGCCCATTCTGAACCCCGTCACCATCATCACCACCCAGCAGGCGTTCGGGTGGGACAACGGCATTCTCTTCTGGCGGATCGCGGGCGGATTTCTGATCGCGAACCTCATCGGCTGGATCTACAGCCGCCACCGCGAACCGCACCGCCTGCTCACCGCCCGGTTCGAGGCAGCCTGCACCGCGACGGTTCCCACCACCGGCCGCACGGGAAGCTGCGGCAAAGCGTCGACCTGTTCCAGCGCGAAACAAACACGATGATGCCTGCACTGTTCATTGGCGCGGGCCTGGCCGGGATCATCCAGGTGGGTGTACCGCGGAACGTTCTGGTCACCTTGGGCAGCGACCCCTGGTGGTCGGTGCTTGCCCTGATGCTGCTGGCCTTCGTGGTCTCAATCTGCTCCACCGTGGACGCCTTTTTCATTCTCTCCTTTGGAGCCACCTTCCTGCCCGGCGCGATCGTCGCGTTTCTGGTGCTGGGGCCGATGATCGATGTGAAGATGCTCGCCCTGCTGCGAACCACCTTCACGGGCCGAACCCTGGTGCAATTGACCGCCATCATCGCGCTCTGCGCTGCCGTCCTCGGGTGGGGGGTTAACCTTGCTGCTGCTTAGGGGGTTCACGGGGCGGCACGGTGTGATGCTGAGCCTCATCGGAATAGCCGCCACACTCTGGCTGACAGTCACCGGCAAGCTGGAGCTGTACATCCACCCGCGCTACGTTCCGTTCACCGTCACAATGACGGTCATCGCAGCCGTGGTCTCGGTGGTGGGCTTTGTCCTGAAGCCCGCGGAGCACAGCGGGCATCCGGACCCGCATCCGGGCTCGCATATGCCGACGCCGGGCCGGCTGCGGGCCGCCGGCAGCCTCCTCACGGTGATCGCCGCCGTCGTCGGACTGCTGCTCCTGCCGCCCTCAACGCTGACTGCCGACGCCGCCAAGAAGCGCGACCTGAACGTCTCGGGCACGCTGGGGAAGTACCAGACCAGCCAGCTTCTCAAGGAGGAGCCCAGCGGGTTCAACGTCAGGGACTGGGCGTCGCTGCTCCGCTACAGTCCCGGGGAGGACTATTTCGCTGGAAAGACCGCCACGGTCACCGGGTTCATCACCGCGGATCAGAAGGACCCGGCCAACGTCTTCTATGTGACGCGCTTTGTGGTCAACTGCTGCACGGTTGATGCCCAGCCGGTGGGCGTTCCCGTCCGCCAGCCCGGCTGGCAGGCAGACCACAAGCCAGGGAACTGGGTCACCGTGACCGGCGGATTCGGGCCTAACCCGGACGACGCTGATGCCGGTTCGGTGCTCATGACGGCTGCCACCATCACTCCCACCACCGAACCGGACCGACCCTACGTCCACTGAGGGTCGGCACGCTCTCCTACAGCTCGCGGTGCATCACGTGCAGACCCACGTAGCCCAGGCGCGGGTGCAGGAATGCCTCAGGGATGGTGGCGAGCACCTCGAAGCCCATGGACTGCCAGGCCGCGACGGCCCGGACGTTGCTTTCCACCACGGCGTTGAACTGCATGGCCCGGAATCCGGCCGCCCGTGCAGCGTCGAGTGAATAGGCACAGAGCGCGCGGGCCACGCCCTTGCCTCCGTGCGCCGGGTGGACCATGTACCCGGCATTGGCGACGTGGCTTCCGCCGCCGCCCTGGTTCGCGTGCAGCTCGCCGGTGCCCAGGATGACTCCTTCGAGTTCCCCCCGGCCTGCCGCTACGAACGTCTGGCCCGGGGGCTGCTTGAACCACCGTTCGCGGGCCTGCTGCTCGGTGGTGTCCCGGTCCCAGGTGAAGGTCTCCCCTGCCCGGACGACGGGCTCCAGGATCTCCCAGATTGCCGGCCAGTCCGTGCCGGTGGCCGGCCGGATGACCCAGCCCGGGGCCGCGGATGCTGTCTTGTCGCTGGTGCTCACAGCCGTCACGTTAGCAGTATGCCCGGCCCTGTGACCGGCGCCGCCCGCCGGCCGGTGAACCCGCGGGAACTTCAGGAGTAGTGTTTTACCGAAATGCAGTTCCGGCAGTGTTCATCCGGACGTGCCTTGGCAGGGCCGGTTCCAGGGAGGAGGAGAAGAATGTCGCTGATCCGCCGCGTCGCCTTCCTCTCCCTGCACACCTCGCCCATGGAGCAGCCCGGTTCCGGGGACGCCGGCGGCATGAACGTCTACATCCGTGCCCTCGCCGCGGCCCTGGCCCAGACCGGCGTCGAAGTGGAGATCTTCACCCGGTCCACGTCCGCCGCGCAGGCCGCCGTCGAACATCCCGCCCCCGGGGTCTGCGTGCACAACGTCCTGGCCGGACCGCCCCGGAAGCTGCCCAAGGAGGAACTGCCGGAACTGCTGCACAGCATGGTGGCCGAGATCGACCGGATCCGGCAGCTCCAGCCGCACGGGCGCTACGACGTGATCCATTCGCACTACTGGGTTTCCGGCGTGGCCGGGCTGGAGCTCGCCGGACTGTGGGGCCTGCCGCTCGTCCACACGATGCACACCATGGCCAAGGTGAAGAACCTGCTGCTGGTCTCCGGTGAGCAGCCGGAACCGCGGCGCCGCGAGGACGGTGAACATCGGATTGTCGACGGCGCCACCCGGCTGATCGCCAACACGGGCACCGAGGCGGCGGAATTGGTCTCGCACTACAACGCGGACAACGACAAGATTGACGTCGCCCCGCCGGGCGTGGACCTGGACATCTTCACGCCGGCGTTCCGCAGCCGGGCCCGGGCCGCCCACGGGGTCCCGCCGGGCCGCTTCCATCTGTTGTTCGCCGGCCGGATCCAGCGCCTCAAGGGACCGCAGATCCTGGTCAAGGCCGCCGCCCTGCTGCGGGCCCGGCGCCCGGACATCGACCTGCAGCTCACCATCGTCGGCGCGATCAGCGGATCCAAGGACTTTGACCTGAAGTCGCTGATCAGCGCCGCCGGACTGGACGACGTCGTCACGCACCATCCGCCGGTCAGCGCACCGGAACTGGCCGGCTGGTACCGTTCGGCCGACGTCGTGGTGATGCCGTCCTTCAGCGAATCCTTCGGACTCGTGGCGCTGGAAGCCCAGGCCTGCGGAACGCCGGTGGTGGCCACCAAGGTGGGCGGGCTGTCCCGTGCCATCTACGACGGCCGGACCGGCCTGCTCGTGGAGGGCCACAAGGCGGCCGACTGGGCCGACGCGCTCGAGGCCCTCTACGACGACCCGGCAACCCGTGAGGACATGGGCCGCGCCGCCTCCCTGCACGCGCAGGAGTTCGGCTGGCAACGCACCGCCGCGATCACGCTGGAGAGCTACCACACCGCCTTAAGCCAGTATTTTGGAAACCTGACCATTCCGGTGGGCCACACGCCCCAGCCCGGAACCGTAGGCCGGTAACCACCGCCTGCACCCACCGGCCGGAACACCCACCGACGCCACGAGCCAAAGGACAACGATGTCTGAAACCACGATCCCTGGAACCGCCACATCCCCGGGCCCCGGGACAGCTCCGCTGAGCGACCTGGAGATCGCGCAGCGGGCCACCATGCGGCCGATCGAGGAGATTGCCGCCGCGGCCGGGATCAATGCCGAGGCCCTGGATTTCCACGGCCGGTACAAGGCGAAAATCGATCCGGCAAAGCTCACAGGCACCACGGCGGGCGGCCCGCCGCGTGCCCCCGGTAAGGTGGTTCTGGTCTCGGCGATGTCGCCCACGCCCGCCGGCGAAGGCAAGTCCACCACAACAGTGGGGCTGGCGGACTCCTTGGCCCGCGCCGGTCACAAGGTCATGATCGCGCTGCGTGAACCGTCGCTGGGTCCGATCCTGGGCATGAAGGGCGGCGCCACGGGCGGCGGCTATTCCCAGGTGCTGCCGATGGACGAGATCAACCTGCATTTCACCGGGGATTTCCACGCCGTCACCTCGGCGAACAACGCCCTGATGGCCCTCGTGGACAACCACATCTACCAGGGCAACGAGCTGAACATCGATCCGCGGCGGATGACCTTCAAACGGGTGCTGGACATGAACGACCGGTCCCTGCGGGAAGTGGTGATCGGCCTGGGCGGGCCGACCCAGGGCATCCCGCGGCAGGACGGCTTCGACATCACCGTGGCCTCGGAGATCATGGCGGTGTTTTGCCTCGCCACGGACCTCGCTGACCTGCGGGACCGGCTGGGCCGGATCACGTTCGGCTACACCTACGACCGGAAGCCCGTCACAGTCGCCCAGCTGGGTGTCCAGGGCGCGCTGACCATGCTGCTCAAGGACGCCGTCAAACCGAACCTGGTGCAGACCATTGCCGGGACGCCGGCCCTGGTCCACGGCGGGCCGTTCGCCAACATCGCGCACGGCTGCAACTCCCTGATCGCCACCCAGACGGCCCGCAGCCTGGCGGACATCGTCGTCACGGAGGCCGGCTTCGGCGCCGACCTGGGTGCGGAAAAGTACATGGACATCAAGTCCCGCGTCGCCGACGTGGCTCCGTCCGCCGTCGTCGTTGTGGCGACCATCCGGGCCTTGAAGATGCACGGCGGCGTCGCCAAGGACCAGCTTAAGGAACCCAACCTGGATGCGCTGGCCGCCGGCGTCGTCAATCTTCAGCGCCATGTCCGCAACGTGGAGAAGTTTGGCATCACACCGGTGGTGGCCGTCAACAAGTTCGCCACGGACACCCAGGAGGAGCTCGACTGGCTGCTGGACTGGTGCGCCGCCGAGGGCGTCCAGGCTGCCGTGGCCGACGTCTGGGGCCGCGGGGGCGGCGGCGACGGCGGCGATGACCTCGCGGCGAAGGTCGCCGCGGCCATCGACGCGCCGCACACCTTCCGGCACCTCTACCCGCTGGAGATGTCGGTGGAGGACAAGGTCCGGACGATTGTGCAGGAGATCTACGGCGCCGACGGCGTCGATTTCTCCGTCCCGGCGCTCAAACGGCTCGCGGAGATCGTGAAGAACGGCTGGTCCGGGTTCCCGGTCTGCATGGCGAAGACCCAGTATTCCTTCAGCGACGACGCAACCAAGCTCGGCGCCCCGAAGGGGTTCACGGTGCACGTCCGCGACCTCATTCCCAAGACCGGCGCCGGCTTCATCGTGGCCCTCACCGGCGCGGTCATGACCATGCCGGGGCTCCCGAAGGTCCCGGCCGCGATGCGTATGGACGTCGACGCCGAGGGCAACCCCATCGGCCTCTTCTAGACCCGTTGCGCTATCACTTTTGGTTGCCATTCCCGGCCGATGGGCACCAAAAGTGATAGCGCAACGGGCGCCTGTGGATAACGGGAGCGGGGATCCGGCGTTCGGATAAGAATGGCCCGCATGCGACCCCCAGCAGCGCTGCCGCCCCATCTCACCTCAGCCCCGTTCACCGTCTATGAGGCGCGGGCCGCGACGCTGGGCGGGTCCCGGCTCCTGCGCCTCGCGCTGATCGCAGCCGGGCTGCCGGAGCCCGAGCTGCAACTCCGGATGGTGCCGGGCGACCCGCACTCCCCCGCAGCCGACCTCGGCTACCGCAGCCAGCGGATCGCGATCCAGTACAACGGCGGCCACCACCTGACGCGCGAACAGCAGTCTCGCGACAACCGCCGCGACGAGACCTTCAATGCTGCGGGCTGGCGCTACTTAAGTTCAATGCCGACGATCTGGCAGATGACTTCCGCGGCGCGGTCCAACGGGTCCGGGCGGCCCTCCGCACCCGTTAAACGCCGGTTGCCCTATCACTTACGGCGGTCAAACCGGGGGTTTGGGGACCGTAAGTGATAGGGCAACCGGGGGGAGGGCGGGTTTAGCGCTCCAGGTCTCCGCGGATGAAGGCCTCGACCTTTTCGCGGGCGAGGTCGTCGTTGAACTGCTCCGGCGGGGACTTCATGAAGTAGCTCGAGGCGGAGAGCAGCGGGCCGCCGATGCCGCGGTCCAGGCCGATCTTGGCGGCGCGGATGGCGTCGATGATCACACCGGCTGAGTTGGGCGAGTCCCAAACTTCCAGCTTGTATTCCAGCGACACCGGGGCGTCGCCGAAGTTGCGGCCTTCGAGGCGGACGAACGCCCACTTGCGGTCGTCAAGCCACTGGACGTAGTCCGACGGGCCGATGTGGACGTCCTTGGCGGCCAGATGGGCCTCCACGTTGGACGTCACGGCCTGGGTCTTGGAGATCTTCTTGGACTCAAGGCGGTCGCGTTCCAGCATGTTCTTGAAGTCCATGTTGCCGCCGACGTTCAGCTGGTACGTGCGGTCCAGGGTCACGCCGCGGTCCTCGAACAGTTTGGCCATAACGCGGTGCGTGATGGTGGCGCCGATCTGGCTCTTGATGTCATCGCCCACGATCGGGACACCGGCGGCGGTGAACTTGTCCGCCCACGCCTTGGTGCCGGCGATGAAGACCGGGAGCGCGTTGACGAAGCCCACGCCGGCGTCGATGGCGCACTGGGCGTAGTACTCCGCAGCTTCCTGCGAGCCGACCGGCAGGTAGCAGACCATCACGTCAACCTTGGCGTCCTTGAGGGCCTGGACGACGTCGACCGGCTCCTCCGGGGCCTGCTCGATGGTCTCGAGGTAGTACTTGCCGAGCCCGTCGAGGGTGGGGCCGCGCTGGACGGTCACACCGGTCGGCGGGACGTCTGCGATCTTGATGGTGTTGTTTTCGCTGGCCAGGATGGCGGCGGACAGGTCCTGGCCCACCTTCTTGGCGTCGACGTCGAATGCGGCAACGAACTGGACGTCGTTGACGTGGTACTGGCCGAACTCCACGTGCATCAGGCCCGGGATCGTGGCCTGGGGATCGGCGTCCCGGTAGTACTCAACGCCCTGGACCAGCGAAGTGGCACAGTTACCTACGCCGACGATTGCAACACGAATCGGATGTGAAGACACGGAACTCCTTTGGGGACAACTTCTGATGCCCGGCGCGGAAGAGCTCTGATGCACGACGGCGGCAGCGGGCACGGCGCCGTACGGCGCCATTAGCATTCTAGTCAACGGCGCGGGGGCCCGGGTTGTTCCCGGACCGCCGCGCCGCCTGTATTACCGGGAGGCGGGGCCGGCTACTTCTGGGCCCACAGGTTGATGTCGGACTCGACGGCGAACTCGTCGATCGCTGTCAGCTCCTCGGCGGTGAAGTGGAGGTTGTCGATCGCGGACAGCGTGTCCTCGAGCTGGCCGACGCTGGATGCGCCCACCAGAGCGGAGGTCACGGAGCTGCCCTTGCCCTGCTCCCGCAGGATCCACGCGATGGCCATCTGCGCTAGGGACTGCCCCCGGCTTTCGGCGATCCGGTGCAGGCCCCGCACGCGGTCCAGCTTGTCCTCGGTGAGGCTGTCCCCGTCCAGGGATTTCTCCTGCGCGGCGCGGGAATCGGCCGGGATCCCGTCCAGGTAGCGGTCGGTCAGCATGCCCTGCGCCAGCGGCGAGAACGCGATGGAGCCCGCTCCCACCTGTTCCAGCACCTCGTAGAGGTTGGGGCTGCCGTTTTCGGTCCAGCGGTTCAGCATGGAGTAGCTGGGCTGGTGGATCAGCAGCGGGGTGCCGAGTTCCTTGAGGATCCGGGCGGCCTCTAGGGTCTGCTCCGGCGTGTAGGAGGAGATCCCGGCGTACAGGGCCTTCCCGGAGCGGACGGCCTGGTCCAGGGCACCCATGGTCTCTTCCATCGGCGTTTCCGGGTCCGGGCGGTGGCTGTAGAAGATGTCCACGTAGTCCAGGCCCATCCGGTTCAGTGACTGGTCCAGGCTGGCCAGCAGGTACTTCCTGGAGCCCCATTCGCCGAACGGGCCCGGCCACATGTTGTAGCCGGCCTTGGTGGAGATGATGAGTTCGCCGCGGTAGGGGGCGAAGTCGTCGCGGAGGTGCCGGCCGAAGTTGGTCTCAGCGGAACCGGCAAGCGGCCCGTAGTTGTTGGCCAGGTCGAAGTGGTTGACGCCCAGGTCGAAGGCGCGGCGCAGGATGGCGCGCTGGGTTTCGAAGGGCTTGTCGTCGCCGAAGTTGTGCCAGAGGCCCAGCGAAATGGCGGGGAGCTTCAGCCCGCTGCGTCCGACGCGGCGGTAGGGCATGGAGTCATAGCGGGTATCTGCTGCAACATAAGTCATTTCGTAACGTCCTGTCTTTACTTCGAGATGATGGCGGCACTGTGGCCAGGCAGGTCCAGTCGGCCGCTGTCCAGGCGCACGGCGTCGTCGGTGGCAAGCGCGATCGAGGCACCGGCCACGGCCAGCACACGCGGTTCGGCGGAGAAGTTCATCGCGACCTCCACGCTGCCGCGGCGCAGGCGGAGCCAGCGGTCGGCCTCGCTGAACGCCACGGCGGTGTCCTCGAAGCCCAGGCCGGACAGCTCAGGCGTCGTACGGCGCAGCGCGATCAGCCGGCGGTACAGCTCCAGCAGGCGGGCGTGGTCGCCGTCGGCGGCTTCGGCCCAGTTGAGCCGGGAGCGGACGAAGGTTTCCGGGTCCTGCGGGTCCGGCACGACGGCGGGGTCCCAGCCCATCCGTTCGAACTCCTTGATCCGGCCCTCCGCGGTGGCCTTGCCGAGTTCCGGCTCCGGATGCGAGGTGAAGAACTGCCACGGCGTGGTGGCGCCGTATTCCTCGCCCATGAACAGCATCGGCGTGAACGGCGAGGTCAGGGTGGCGACGGCGGCGAGCGCCAGCTGCCCGTACCCCAGCGACTGGGACAGCCGGTCGCCGGTGGCCCGGTTGCCGATCTGGTCATGGTTCTGGCTGCACACCACCAGCGCCGCCGGGTGGACCGCGGCCGTGTTGATGGGCCGGCCGTGGTGCCGGCCGCGGAAGCTGGAGTAGCTGCCGTCATGGAAGAACCCGTCAACCAGGACCTTGGCCAGGGCCTCGAGAGATTCGAAGTCGGCGTAGTAGCCCGTGGCCTCGCCGCTGACGTTGACGTGGACCGCGTGGTGGAAGTCGTCGCTCCACTGCCCCGCCAGCCCGTAGCCGTTGACGTCCCGCGGGTAGAGCAGCCGCGGGTCGTTGAGGTCCGATTCGGCGATCATCGTGGCGGGGCGGCCGGTTTCGGCGGAGATTCCGTCCGCGAGCGCACCGAACTCCTCCAGCAGGTGCACGGCCCGCTCGTCCTTGAAGGCATGCACGGCGTCGAGCCGGAGCCCGTCCACGTGGTAGTCCCGCAGCCACATGGCGGCGTTCTCGAGGATGTAGGCGCGCACGACGTCTGAGCCGGGGCCATCGAGGTTCACCGAGTCACCCCAGGTGTTGCCCTCCCCCGATTTCAGGTACGGCCCGAAGCGCGGAAGGTAGTTCCCGCTGGGTCCAAGGTGGTTGTAGACCACGTCCTGGATGACGCCCAGCCCGGCGGCATGGGCCGCGTCCACGAAGCGCTGGTAGGCGGCGGGTCCGCCGTAGCCTTCGTGTACGGCGTACCAGAGGACACCGTCGTAGCCCCAGTTGTGGGTGCCGTTGAAGCCGTTCACCGGCAGCAGCTCCACGAAATCGACGCCGAGGTCCACCAGGTAGTCCAGCTTCCCGGCGGCCGCGTCAAGCGTCCCCTCGGGGGTGAACGTCCCCACGTGCAGCTCGTAGATCACCGCTCCCTGCAGCCCGCGGCCCTGCCACTGACCGTCCGACCACTCGTGGCTGCCGGCGTCGAACGTCCGCGACAGCGAGTGGACTCCCGCCGGCTGCCGCCGGGACCGGGGGTCCGGCAGCGGTGTGGTGTCCCCGTCGATCAGGTAGCCGTAGTCGACGTCCCCGGCGGCGGGGGCGTCCGCGGCGGTCCACCAGCCGGCGCCGTCCGGACGTGTTGTGCCGTCCGGCCGCGCCGGACCGTCAGCCTGGTGCATCGGGTACTCCCGGCCGTCGGCGAGCAGGGTGACGGCCCGGGCGTCCGGCGCCCAGACGTCGAAGCGTTCGGATCCGTGTGCAGGCAAGGTCATGGCATTCTTCCGTTCCCCGAATGTGTCGGTACGTCAGTCGGTGCGGTCAGGAGGTGGGCACCAGCAGCGCCACCGGATAGTCGCGCAGGATGTCGGCAACCCGGACCGTTCCGGCGTCGAAGGTGGTCCCCGTCAGCTGGTCCGTCATGTTCACGGGCAGTTCGACGGCGGTGTCCCGCCAGCCGCCCTGCTGCTCCAGTCCGCGGGGCAGCCGGGTGGCGAGCGTGACGGCACCCGGGCCGGCGGCACTCTCGCGGTCAAAGCCGACGAGGTGCCCGGCAGCCGCGCCGGTTGCCGGGACGGGCCGGTAGCCCGCGAACAGCTCCGGGCGGTCGCGGCGCAGGCGCAGGGCCCGCGAGGTGACCAGGAGCTTCGCCGCCTCGTCGGTGTACGACGCCGGGCGGTCGCCGGCGTCGAGCGCGGCCAGGGCCGTGCGCCGGGCACCGAAGTCGAACGGCCGCCGGTTGTCCGGATCGGTCAGCGAGCGGTCCCAAAACTCTGTGCCCTGGTAGACATCCGGGACTCCCGGCATGGTCAGCTGCACCAGTTTGGCCCCGAGCGAATTGACGGCACCATACGGCGCCAGGAGTTCCACAAGGGACTCCAGTTCCGCGCGGACCTCAGCGTTGTCGAAGGCCGCGTCGACGGCGGCGGCCAGCTTCTCCTCGAAGGCGGCGTCCGGGTCCAGCCAGTCGGTGGAGTTGCCGGCCTCGCGGGCGGCCTTCTGCGCATACGACTGCAGCCGGTCACGGTCCGCCGGCCAGGCGCCGGCGATGGCCTGCCACAGCAGGTTGGCGAGCGGCCCGTCGGGCAGCGGCGCCAGCTCCTGCAGCCGGGCCAGGGAGGCCTTCCACTCCCCCTCCGCCTCCGCGAGGACGGAGATCCGGGCGCGGGTGTCCTCGCTGCGTTTGGTGTCGTGGGTGCTCAGCGTGGTCATGGACAGCGGGATCTCGGCCTGGCGGCGCGTCATCCGGTGGTGGAATTCCTCCGGCGACACGGAGAACTCGGTGGGGTCGGCCCCGACCTCGGTCAGGGTGCCCAGCCTGGTGTAGCGGAAGAACGCGGTGTCCTCCACACCCTTGGCCATGACCATGCCGGAGGTCTGCTGGAAGCGGCGCCCCAGCTCGGCGCCCGGCTCCGGGCCGGCGTCGAGGAGCAGCGGCAGCAACAGCCCGACGGCGTCGGACAGCTCCGGACGGCGCCGGACGGCTAGTTCGCACGCTTCCTTCAGCACGTCCGCACCCTCGGGCAGGTAGCTGCGGTATACCGGGAAGGCAGCGATGATCTCGGAGAGGGCATCGGCGGACGCCTCCACCGCGAGTCCCGTGCCGGACGGCACCAGCCGCGCCAGCCGGAGCATCTCGGAGTGGAGGATCCCGTCGGTGATCCGGCGTTTGGTGCCGCGGATCATGTCCTCGTAGTCCGCCGCCTGGCCGCCGCGCAACTCGGCGTCGAGGGCGTCCAAGGCTTCCTGCCCGGAAGGGTCGACGAAGAGCCGGTCCACGTCCGCGAGGGCGTCGTAGCCGGTGGTGCCTTCGCAGTCGAAGCTCTCCGGCAGGACCTCACCGGGTTCGAGGATCTTTTCGATCAGCAGGTAGCTGCCGCCCGTGACCTCGCGGAGCCGGCGCAGGTAACCCTCCGGGTCCGCCAGGCCGTCCGGGTGGTCGATCCGGAGTCCGTCCACCAGGCCTTCGCGGAACCAGCGGACAATCTCGGCGTGGGCTTCGTCGAAGACCTCGGGGAGCTCCACCCGGATGCCGGCCAGGCTGTTGACGGCGAAGAACCGGCGGTAGTTCAGCTCGTTGTCGGCCCGGCGCCAGCCCACCAGCTCGTAGTGCTGCCGGTCGTGGACCGCACGGGGGTCGTCCGCAGTGGGCTCACCTGCGGTATAGGTTCCCTCGGCCAGCGGGAAGCGGTGGTCGTAGTACCGCAGCTCTCCGTCCTTGATTTCCAGCGCGTCGACGTCGGAGTCGGATCCCAGCACGGGGATCCGGATCCGGCCGCCGCCGAAGTCCCAGTCGACGTCGAACGCCTGGGCATAGCGGGACTGCTGCCCTTCCTTGAGCAGCGACCACCACCACGGGTTCTGGACGGGGGTGGCGACGCCGACATGGTTGGGCACGATGTCGACGAGCACGCCCATACCGGCTTCCCGGGCTGCCCGGGACGCGGCGGCCAGGCCCTCGGGGCCGCCGCGGTCCGGGTCGATCGCGGAGGGGTCGGTCACGTCATAGCCGTGGTCCGAGCCCTCCTCCGCGGTGAGGATCGGGGAGAGGTAGATCCAGTCCACGCCGAGCGACTTCAGGTAGGGCACGGTCTCGGCAGCATCCTGGAGGGTGAAGCCGGGCCGGATCTGCAGCCGGTAAGTGGAGACCGGGGTCCTCATTTGGCGGCAGCCTTCGAGACGGCTTCGGCGGCCTCGTCCTGGGCCTCCACCATTTCCTCGACTGCGTCCTCGTGCTCGGCCATGGAGGCCAGTGATGCGGCAGCGGAGTAGTCCACTTCCACCTCGGGGCCGGAGTGGGTCCGGAGCACCACCATGGACTTGGCGGCCAGTTTCAGCACTGATCCGGCCTTCAGCGGTTCCTCGGTGTTAGCCTGGTCCGCGGTGTCCACCAGGACGTCCCAGAACTTTGAGTACTCCTCGGCCGGCAGGGCGAAGTCCACGTCGTCGTCGTGGGCGTTGAAGGCGAGCACGAAGCTGTCGTCGGTGATCCGGCGGCCGCGGGAGTCCTGCTCCTGGATGCCGTGGCCGTTGTAGAACACGCCGATAGTGCGCCCGAAGCCGCTGCCCCAGTCCTCCGGCAGCATTTCGGTGCCGTCCGTTTTCAGCCAGACAATGTCCGGCAGCTTCTCGCCCTCACCGCGGCGCACGGGGCGTCCGTCGAAGAAGCGGCTGCGCCGGAAAATGGGGTGGTCGCGGCGGATCTTGTTGACGAATGCGGTGAACTCCACCAGCGGCTGGTCCATTGCCTCCCAGTGGATCCAGCTCAGTTCGGAGTCCTGGCAGTAGGTATTGTTGTTGCCCTGCTGGGTGCGGCCCAGTTCGTCACCGTGCAGCAGCATCGGGACGCCCTGCGAGAGCAGCAGGGTGGCGATGAAATTGCGCTGCTGGCGGGCGCGGAGGGTCAGGACCTGGTCGTTGTCCGTGTCCCCCTCCTCACCGCAGTTCCACGACCGGTTGTGCGATTCGCCGTCGTTGTTGCCCTCACCATTGGCGTCGTTGTGCTTCTCGTTGTACGAGACCAGGTCGCGCATGGTGAAGCCGTCGTGGGCGGTGACGAAGTTGATCGAGGCCACCGGGCGGCGCGCGGAGCTTTCGTACAGGTCCGCGGAGCCGGTCAGGCGGGAGGCGAATTCGCCCAGGGTGGAGGGCTCGCCGCGCCAGAAGTCGCGGACCGTGTCGCGGTACTTGCCGTTCCACTCGGTCCACTGCGGCGGGAAGTTGCCCACCTGGTAGCCGCCCGGGCCGATGTCCCATGGCTCGGCAATCAGCTTGACCTGGGAGACGATCGGGTCCTGCTGGATGAGTTCGAAGAAGGTGGAGAGCTTGTCCACGTCGTAGAACTCGCGGGCCAGTGTGGAGGCGAGGTCGAAGCGGAAGCCGTCGACGTGCATCTCCGTGACCCAGTACCGCAAGGAGTCCATCAGCAGCTGGAGGGAGTGCGGGTGCCGGACGTTGAGGGAGTTTCCGGTGCCGGTGTAGTCCATGTAGTGCTTCATGTCGTCGTCGACCAGCCGGTAGTACGCCTGGTTGTCGATGCCCTTGAAGGACAGGGTGGGCCCAAGGTGGTTGCCTTCGGCGGTGTGGTTGTAGACCACGTCCAGGATCACTTCGATGCCGGCCCGGTGCAGGTCGCGGACCATCGCCTTGAACTCCTGGACCTGGTGTCCCACGTCGCCGGAGGAGCTGTAGGTGTTCTGCGGGGCGAAGAAACCGATGGTGTTGTAGCCCCAGTAGTTGTTGAGGCCCTTCTCCTGGAGCGTGCCGTCGTTGACGAACTGGTGGACCGGCATGAGCTCGATCGCCGTGACGCCAAGCTTCTTCATGTGCTCGATCACGGCCGGGTGCGCGACGCCGGCATACGTGCCGCGCTGCTCTTCGGGGACCTCCGGGTGCAGCTCGGTCAGGCCCTTGACGTGGGCCTCGTAGATGACGGACTGGTGGTAGGGGATCCGCAGCTGGCGGTCGCCGTCCCACTCGAAGAAGGGGTTGATCACCACGCCGTGCATGGTGTGGGGCGCCGAGTCGGCGTCGTTCCGGGAGTCGGGGTCGCCGAATTCATAGGTGAACAGCGCCGGGTCCCAGTCGATCTGGCCCTGGACGGCCTTGGCGTAGGGGTCCATCAGCAGCTTGTTCGGGTTGAAGCGGTTGCCGTTCTCCGGCTCGTACGGGCCGTGGACCCGGTAGCCGTACTTCTGGCCGGGCTGGACCTGCGGCAGGTAGCAGTGCCACACGTAGCCGTCCACTTCGGTCAGCTCGATCCGCGTTTCGCTCATGTCATCGGCGAGGAGGCACAGCTCCACGCGCTCGGCACGCTCGCTGAACAGCGCAAAATTGGTGCCGGTGCCGTCAAAAGTGGCTCCCAGCGGGTAAGCCGTTCCGGGCCAGACTTCCATGTGTACTCCTCGTGCGTGGCGAAAATTCTCTAGACAGACTACTTGTAAGTAGGGTTACTAATTGATTCGGCGCACTAAACGCCTGGATTTGTTACAGCGTCGTCATAACCTCCCGCACGGATTTTGCCACGTCCGACGCCGATATCGGCCCGCCGCCCGAGGCGAGGCTTCCGGCCCGGCCATGGACGCTGGCGGCCAGCGCCGCGATGCCGGCCCAGCGGTCAGCACCGCCGACGCCGAGGGACGACGCTTGGGTTTCGGGGCTCCCGGCCAGCTGCGCGAGCAGAGCTCCCAGGATCCCGGCCAGGACGTCCCCGCTGCCGGCCGTGGCCAGCCAGGGGGTGGCCTCGGCCTGGCTGAAGACCGCCCCCGAGGGAGAGGCCACAAGCGTGGTGGCGCCCTTGAGCAGGACGGTGGCTCCGGTCAGCCCGCTGGCCTGCCGGGCGGCAGCGAGCGTGGCGTTTTCCACGCCGTCGCGGCCGGGATCCGCGCCGTACCGTGCCAGCAACGCAGCGAGTTCGCCGGCGTGCGGGGTGAGCACGAACTGCGGGGCGAGGGCGCGGGGCAGGGCGGGGAGCGCCCCGGCGTCGGCGGCCACCGGCAGCCCGGTGGCTGCGGCGCCGCGGACGCGCTCCAGCTGCTCGTGGGCCTCTTCATCAATCCCCGGGCCGAGGAGCCAGGCCTGGACGTGGGTGTCCGCGGGACTGCCGGTGCCGCACACGACTTCGGGGCAGGACTGACGGACCAGGTCGGCGACGTCCGGGGGGCCAAGGTAGCGCACCATGCCCACGCCGGCCGCCAGCGCGCCGCGGCAGGCGAGGACCGCCGCGCCGGGGTACCGCTGTGAGCCGGCCACCACGCCCAGGACGCCGCGGGAGTATTTGTGGGAGCGCCGTCCGGGGCGCGGGAGCAGCAACGGCAGATCCGCCGCCTCGTAGCGGCGCAGGGCCGGCTCCGGGAGGGCGGCCTTGATGCCGATCGGAATGACATGGACGCGGCCGGCGAAGTCCGCGCCCGGGTCGGCCAGCTGGCCCGCCTTGGCCGCCCCGAACGTCACAGTCAGGTCCGCGCGGAGGACAGGGGAATGCGCTTCTCCGGTGTCGGAGTCCACGCCGCTGGGAACGTCGCAGGCCACCACGAATCCGGGCCGGGAGCGTTCCAGCGCCTCGATCAGCTCCGCCGCGGGGCCCCGCAGGCCGCCCTGCGCGCCCGTACCCAGCACCGCGTCAATGACGACACTGGCCTGCGCGGCGGCCGCCGCCGTGGCGGCCACGGTGTTCGGCGTCAGGCGGATCACCCGTCCACCGGCCTTTGACAGGGCCGCGAGACCGTCAGGGTGGGCCTCCCCCGCGGTGAGGACCGCCGTCGTCCGCATGCCGCGGCGGGCCAGCATGGCGGCCGCGAAAAGCCCGTCCCCGCCGTTGTTGCCCTTGCCGGCGAGGACCGTGACGCTGGCGCCGTAGAGACCCACCCCGCGGGCCCGCAGTTCGCGGACCACGGCGTTGGCCAGCCCGTAAGCTGCCCGCTGCATGAGAACAGCGCCCATACCAGTGTCCAGAAAAGGCTTTTCAGCCTCTCGTATCTGGGTTCCGGTGTAGGCGCTGATCATGGTTTCAGTCCATTCGCGGTGCAGTCGCTGCGGGATGTCCGGTTCTGGTCAGGCAGGGGCGTTCAGCCCTCGGCGATGACCGTCGCGGTGGCGATGCCGCCGTCGTGGCTCATCGACAGGTGCCAGCGCTTGACGCCCTTCGACTCCGCCACGGCCAGCACCGTGCCTTTGACTTGGACGGTGGGCCCGTTTTCGTCAAGACCGATCCAGCAGTCCTGCCAGTTCATGCCCGCCGGGGCGCCGAGGACTTTCGCAACGGCCTCCTTGGCGGCGAACCGGGCAGCCAGGGAGCGCGTGTTCAGTTCGCGTTCCGCGGGGACGAACAGCCGGTCGCGCAGCCCGGGGGTGCGCTCCAGCTGCCGGCCGAACCGGTCAATGTCTACGACGTCTACGCCAATGCCAACGATCATGGCGTTATTCTACGGTCACGCTCTTGGCCAGGTTGCGAGGCTGGTCCACGTCGTAGCCCTTGGCGGACGCCAGGGCGAGGGCAAAGATCTGCAGCGGGACCGTGCTGAGCAGCGGAGCCAGCAGCGTCGGGGTCTCGGGGATGTAGAAGACGTGCTCGGCGTAGGCCTTGACGGCTTCGTCCCCCTCCTCCGCGATGACGATCGTCCGGGCGCCGCGCGCCCGGACTTCCTGGATGTTGGAGACAACCTTGGCGTGCAGCGAGTCGCGGCCACGGGGTGAGGGAACCACCACGAAGACGGGCTGGCCCTCCTCGATCAGGGCAATCGGGCCGTGCTTGAGTTCACCGGCGGCGAAGCCCTCGGCGTGGATGTAGGCAAGCTCCTTGAGCTTGAGCGCGCCCTCCATGGCCACCGGGAAGCCGACGTGGCGGCCCAGGAACAGTACGGACTTGGCGTCGGCCATGGACCGGCCGAGTTCCTTGATCTGCTCTTCGTTGTCGAGAACCTGCTGGATCTTGGCGGGGATCTTGTTGAGGTCCGCGAGGATGTCCTTGATCTCGCCCTGGAACTTGTTGCCGCGCAGCTGCGCCAGGTAGAGGCCCAGGAGGTAGGCGGCGGTGATCTGCGCCAGGAAGGCCTTGGTGGAGGCGACGGCGATTTCCGGGCCGGCGTGGGTGTAGAGCACCGCATCGGATTCGCGCGGGATGGTGGAGCCGTTGGTGTTGCAGATGGAGACCGTCTTGGCGCCCTGTTCCTTGGCGTACCGGACGGCCATCAGGGTGTCCATGGTCTCGCCGGACTGGGAGATCGAGACGATCAGGGTGTTCTCGTCCACGATCGGGTCGCGGTAGCGGAATTCGTGGGAGAGCTCCACCTCGGTGGGGATCCGGCACCAGCGCTCGATCGCGTACTTGGCGACCTGTCCGGCGTAGGCGGAGGTTCCGCAGGCGAGGACGATGATCTTGGTGACGCTCTTGAGCAGTTCCGGATCAATCCGGAGCTCGTCGAGGGTCAGGCGGCCGTTGATGTCCGAGCGGCCCAGCAGCGTCTGCAGGACGGCGTCGGGCTGGTCGTGGATTTCCTTTTCCATAAAGGACGGGAAGCCGCCCTTTTCCGCGGAGGCGGGGTCCCAGTTGACGTGGTATTCCTTGCCTTCGGCCGGGGCGCCGTAGAAGTCCGTGATCTCCACGGTGTCGGCGGTGATCGTCACGATCTGGTCCTGGCCGAGTTCGACCGCGCGGCGGGTGTAGTCGATGAAGCCGGAGACGTCGGAGCCGAGGAAGTTCTCGCCGTCACCGAGGCCGACGACCAGCGGGGAGTTGCGGCGGGCGGCCACGACGACGTCGGGCTGGTCCGCGTGCACGGCGAGGAGGGTGAAGGCGCCTTCGAGGCGCTGGCAGGCGAGCTGCATGGCCTTGGTGAGGCCGCCGTTGGCGGAGTCGCCCCCGAGCTGGTTGCGGTAGATGTCGGCCAGCAGCGCGGCGGCGACCTCGGTGTCGGTTTCGGACAGGAAGGTCACGCCCTTGCGGGTGAGTTCCAGTTTGAGCTCGGCGAAGTTTTCGATGATGCCGTTGTGGATGACGGCCAGCTTGCCCTCATCGGCGAGATGCGGGTGGGCGTTCTGGTCCGTCGGGCCGCCGTGGGTGGCCCAGCGGGTGTGGCCGATGCCGGTCAGCGCTTCCGGCAGGGGGTGGGCCTCGAGCTCGGCAATCAGGTTGCTCAGTTTGCCCGACTTCTTGCGGGACGAAATGGTTCCGTCGGCAACCACTGCGATACCCGCAGAGTCGTAGCCCCGGTACTCCAGTCGCCGCAGTCCTTCAAGGACAACGTCCAGGGCATTGTGTCCAGTATTTACCCGGCCAGCGGAGTGGCCCACATATCCAACGATTCCACACATGGACACAAGCGTAGCGGGTTTCCCCGGCTGCCGACGTCGAATCCGCGTTCATAACGCGCCGTCCCCCGCACCAACGGGGGCAGGGCGGGGCACCCCCATTTCGCTCTCGGCCCGGCGGAGGGCAGAATCTCTAGGGTGACTTTGCAACGCAATGAAGCGAACGGCGACGGCGGCTCCCCGTTCGTGGAGCTGGACCGGCAGACCTGGTCCCGGCTCGCTGCCCAGATGGAGCAGCCCCTCAACCAGGAGGACGTACTCCGTCTCCGCGGCCTCGGCGATCCCCTTGATATGAAGGAAATCCGCGAGGTCTACCTGCCCCTGTCCCGGTTGCTGCACCTGTATGTCGAGGCGGCAGGCCAGCTCCATGCGGCAACCACCACCTTCCTGGGCGAGCAGACCCAGCGCACACCGTTTGTGATCGGCGTCGCCGGCTCGGTGGCCGTGGGCAAGTCCACCATCGCCCGCGTGCTCCGCGAGATGCTCCGCCGGTGGCCCGGGACGCCGAATGTTGAGCTCATCACCACGGACGGTTTCCTGTACCCGCTGGCGGAGCTCAAGCGGCGGCAGCTGCTGGAGCGCAAGGGATTCCCCGAGTCCTACGACCGCCGCTCGCTGCTGCGTTTTGTGAGCGAAATCAAAGGCGGCGCCGAGGAAGTCCGGGCGCCCTGGTACTCCCACGTGACCTATGACATCGTCCCGGGCAAGGAAGTGGTGGTGCGCCGCCCCGACGTGCTGATCGTCGAGGGGCTGAACGTCCTGGCGCCGGCCCGCCCGCGGCATGACGGCCGGCAGGGCCTGGCATTGAGTGACTTCTTCGATTTTTCCATCTATGTTGATGCCAAAACGTCCTACATCGAGGAGTGGTACGTGGACCGCTTCCGCAAGCTCCGCACCACGGCGTTCGCCCAGCCGGAGTCCTATTTCCACCGCTATGCCACGCTCTCGGACGCCGAGGCGGAAGAGACGGCCCGCGAGATCTGGAAACGCATCAACGAACCCAACCTCGAGGAGAACGTGCTTCCCACCCGCGGCCGGGCGCAGCTGGTCCTCACGAAGGACGCCGATCACTCCATCCGCCGCATGCTGCTGCGCAAGGTCTAGCACACGTGTGCCACGACGGGTCAGCGGAGCATCCGGAGGCACCGGAGCCGGTCAATCCCACCGCCAGCAGGCGGGCCTTCAGCCGCCTGCTGCTGGCAGGGTCGGGCCTCGCCGCGCTGAGCGCCTGCGCCCCGGAAGCCGCCCGGCCCACCCCGTCCGCGGCTGCGGCAGCCTCACCGGCCGCGACGGCGACGCCCGTCACCGCAACGCCGTCCGCCACGGCCACTGACGCGGCCACTGCCACCGCAACGCCGGCTGGGTCCCCGTCGGCCAGCCCCTCGGCCCCCGCTCCCGGGGCAACACCGCCGGCACGCTCCACAGCCAAACCCCGGCACTCACTGACCGACCCCGCGAGCCCATGGGTGGTGGTGAACAAACACCGTCCGTTGAGCCCTGCCGCCTACGTACCGGCCAACCTCGTCCGGCCACGCGTACGCGTGGCCACGTCCGGTGAGGCTGCGCTGCTCAACAGCACGACGGCGGCCGCGGCGGAGAAGATGTTCGCGGCCGCAGCCGGAGCCGGCGTCACCATGACGCTGGCCAGCGGTTACCGGTCCTTCGCTACCCAGACCTCCACGTACAACGGCTATGTGAACTCCCGCGGACAGGCGGCAGCCGATACGGCGTCAGCCCGGCCGGGCTACTCAGAGCACCAGACCGGCTGGTCGTTCGACATCGGCGACGGCGGAGGGGCCTGCAGCTTCCAGCCCTGCTTCGCCGATCAACCCGCGGCGGTCTGGGCGAAGGCCAATGGCCACCGGTTCGGCTTCGTGGTGCGCTACCCGTGGATGCTTCACGACATCACGGGTTACTTTTACGAGCCCTGGCACCTGCGCTATGTCGGCGTGGAGGCGGCGGGTGAGATGAAGACGCGGGGAATCGCAACCCTCGAGCAATACTTCGGCCTTGAGGCGGCTCCGGCGTACCGGTAGTGCCCTGAACCGGCAACAGCAATGGCGCGCCCCGTCGGGACGCGCCATTGCTGTTTTTGTCTGTAGGCCGGCTCAGTCGGCCACAAGCTCCAGTGCCAACTCGGTCCGGACCACCTGCGCCAGGCGTTCGGCTACGTTCTGGGCGGTCTCCTGGGACGCTGCTTCCACCATGACGCGAACCACCGGTTCTGTACCGGAGGGGCGCAGGAGCACGCGGCCGGTGTCGCCGAGTTCTGCCTCGGCGGCGGCTACGGCCGCCGCAACGGTCTCGTCGCCCTTAACGCGGGTGCGGTCCACGCCCTTGACGTTGATCAGGACCTGCGGGAGCTTCGTCATCACCGTGGCCAGGTCCTTCAGCGGGCGGCCGGTGAGCGCCACCTGAGCGGCAAGCTGCAGGCCGGTGAGGACGCCGTCGCCCGTTGTGGCGTGGTCTGCGAAGATCACGTGTCCGGACTGCTCGCCGCCGAGGTTGAAGCCGCCTTCGCGCATCCCCTCCAGGACGTACCGGTCACCGACGCCGGTTTCCCGCAGGCTGATGCCGGCCTCGCGGAGTGCGATCTTGAGTCCAAGGTTACTCATGACCGTAGCGACGAGGACGTCGTCGTTGAGCTTGCCTGACGCCTTGAGCGCCACGGCAAGGATGGCCATGATCTCGTCGCCGTCCACTTCGCGGCCCTCGTGGTCCACTGCCAGGCAGCGGTCCGCGTCGCCGTCGTGCGCAATCCCCAGATCGGCCCCGTGCTCCAGGACCGCCTGCTTCAGCGGCCCCAGATGGGTGGACCCCACGCCGTCGTTGATGTTCAAGCCGTCGGGTTCCGCTCCGATGAGAATCACTTCAGCGCCAGCGTCCTTGAAGACCCGAGGGGAACAGCCGCTCGCCGCGCCGTGGGCGCAGTCCAGCACCACCTTGATTCCGTCCAGGCGGTGCGGGAGGGTGCCGAGCAGATGGACGATGTAGCGGTCCTCGGCGTCGGAGAAGCGCTGGATCCGGCCCACATCTCCCCCGACCGGGCGGAAGGGCTCCTTGCTGAGCTGCTCCTCGATGGCGTCTTCCACAGCGTCCGGGAGTTTCTGGCCGCCACGGGCAAAGAACTTGATGCCGTTGTCCGGGGCGGGGTTGTGCGATGCGGAGATCATCACGCCGAAGTCGGCATCCAGATCCGCCACCAGGTAGGCGGCTGCCGGGGTCGGGAGCACGCCGGCGTCATAGACGTCGATCCCGGAGCTTGAGAGCCCCGCCTCCACGGCAGCAGCGATGAACTCACCGCTGGCGCGCGGGTCGCGCGCAACAACGGCACGCGGCCGCGTTCCGTTGGTATTGCGCTCATGGCCAAGCACGACGGCGGCGGCCTGAGCCAACTGCAACGCCAGCTCTGCCGTCAGCAGGCCGTTTGCCAGGCCCCGGACACCATCTGTTCCAAATAATCTAGACATCGGACCAAGTTTAGACGATCGAGCGGCCGTATCCGGTCTCGAATCCGCCGGACCGCCCGCTGCGACGCCCGCATGCCGGCGTCGCCGCTGGTTAAACGGCGAAAGCCCGCCCCGCCACAAAGGGCGGAACGGGCTTTCGAAAGCGGGATTAGCGCTTGGTAAGCGCTGTTAGCGCTTGGAGTACTGCTGAGCCTTGCGGGCCTTCTTGAGACCAGCCTTCTTACGCTCGATGACGCGTGCGTCGCGGCGCAGGTAACCGGCCTTCTTCAGGGTGGCGCGGTTGTTGTCGACGTCGATCTCGTTCAGCGAACGGGCGATGCCGAGGCGCAGAGCGCCGGCCTGGCCGGAGATGCCGCCACCGTGGATACGGGCGATAACGTCGTAGGCGCCTTCGAGATCAAGGATCTTGAAGGGCTCGTTGACGTCCTGCTGGTGCAGCTTGTTCGGGAAGTAGTTGGCCAGTTCGCGGCCATTGATGGTCCACTTGCCGGAGCCCGGTACAACGCGAACGCGTGCAACAGCTTCCTTACGACGGCCAACTGCAGCGCCGGCGACGGTCAGTGCCGGGCGTTCCTTCTTCGGCGCAGCTGCTTCTGCAGCACCGCTTTCCGAGGTGTAGCTGGTCAGGTTTTCCTCAGCCTCAACGGCTTCGGTGGTCAGTTCTTCGTTCTGAGCCACGATTCTCCTTGATTAAAAGTTGGTTGGTGGCCAGGACTACTGGGCGACCTGGGTGATTTCGAAAGTCTTGGGCTGCTGGGCGGCGTGGGGGTGCTCTGCACCCTTGTAAACCTTGAGCTTGCCCAGCTGCTGTGCAGCGAGGGAGTTCTTCGGGAGCATGCCCTTGATGGCCTTCTCCACGGCGCGGACCGGGTTGGATTCCAGCAGCTCCGCGTAGTTGACGGAGGTCAGGCCGCCCGGGTAGCCGGAGTGGCGGTATGCGCGCTTCTGCTCCAGCTTGGCGCCGGTGAGGGCAACCTTTTCAGCGTTGATGATGATGACGAAGTCGCCCATGTCCATGTGGGACGCAAAGGTGGCCTTGTGCTTGCCGCGCAGCAGGATTGCGGTCTGGCTGGCAAGACGACCAAGGACAACGTCGGTGGCGTCAATGACGTGCCACTGGCGGTTGATATCGCCGGGCTTCGGGGTGTACGTACGCACGGTGTTTGCCTCGTTCTTGTTCTGGCGTTCTTGTTTTAGGCGTCACACGAAGGTGCACCTACTATCTATGCGCTACCGGAACAGAGGTGAGGGCTCTATGTAACCAGTCATCCTGAAGTCTCGAATGTGCACGTTGGGTAGTTATCCTGCAACCGGATTCCCAAGCGGGCACGCATCATCGAGAAGGACACGCACAACGACTACCAAGAATAGCGGAAGACGTGTCACTGGGTCAAAATGGGGTGTCCGGATGCATCCAGCCCGCCCCGGCCCGCCGCATCCTTGGAGGAACCGTGTTCGACACAGCCGCCGCAGGTTCCGCCTCGCCGTTGTTTATTGCCGGGATCGGACTGGCCGGCATGTGCCTGGGGCTCATCGCCGATTCCCTCGTCCGGCGGGCCCTTCCGCGGCTGGCCGGCGGCGCCTCCTGGCGCTCGGGGATCACGACGGCGGCGGCCACCTTTATCCTCTCGGCCCTGCTGGCGTGGCGCTTCGGCGCGACTGCGGAACTCCCCGCCTACGTATTACTGGGCATACTCGCTGTTCCCTTGGCGCGCATCGACATGGTGCACCATTTACTGCCGAACCGGCTTGTTGGACCCTTGTTCGGGGCGGGCTTGGCCCTCCTGGGCTTCGCCGCGCTGACCGCGGGAGCTGCCGGCGACATGCTGCGCGGAGCCGCCGGGTCCGTAATATTGTTCTTTTTTTACCTGGTTTTGGCCTTGACCAGCAGAAACGGCCTCGGAATGGGTGACGTGAAGCTCGCGGCACCACTTGGACTGTACTTAGGCTACCTAGGCTGGTCGCAGCTGTTCTATGGCGGTGCCCTGGCGTTCGTGGCGGGCGGCATCGCCTCCACCGTCCTGATTGTGAAAAACCGCGGAAACAAGCCCCACGAGGTGGCCTACGGGCCCTCGATGCTGGCAGCCGGACTCGCCATCATCCTGCTACTTCCGTAACTCCAGTCACTACTGCACCTCTGGCCGCATTAGTAAGCGTGCGTATCAAAACAAGTAGTTGCCGCTGCGCCGCCGCATCCAACTGAGTACACATTGAAATGGGCCTAGGTAATGCCCTCAATTTGCTGCCTGAAACTCGAGTAACCCGATGCATTGCTGTGCCGTTAATTGCCGTGCCACTGTTGTGCCAACGGAACTCCAGCGAATAAGCAAAGGGGAATTGCTGGAATTTCGTTTCACATTCAATACTCTGGAAAAGGACAAATTCACATGACTGGTCTCATGGTTTCAATGCTCGCATTTGTTGCCGGCGTCAAGGACAAGCTCGCGTCCGAAAAGGGCGCCACCGCGACGGAATACTCGCTGCTGGTTGCTTTCATCGCCTTCGCTGTTATCGGCGGCGCGACGATCTTTGGCAACCAGCTGAGCGCTTGGTTTGCAGAACTGGGCGACAACGTCCGCGCTTGGCGCAACTAGCCGCAGCAGCTCACGCAACAGGTCTCTGCAACACCAAATGTGCCGCGTCCGTATCTCGCGGGCGCGGCACATTGCTTAATCATCAGCTGCATCTATCCCTGGGGGGATCCAATGAAGCGCAGCAAATCAAGGGCGCCCCGCGCGGGCGTTGAAGGGCGCGAGCGGGGGGCCGCTGCCGTCGAATTTGGTCTCGTGGCTCCCATCCTGCTGCTCCTGGTCGGCGGGATCGTCGAATTCTCGCACCTGTATAACCTTCAGATTTCGGTCACCCAAGCCGCCCGGGAGGCGGCGCGAACCATGGCGGTAGAGCATGACCAGGGCGCGGCCATCGCCGCCGGCGTTGCGGGGGCGCCAGGACTCGATGCCGCATCCTTCGGTTTCAATTTCACCGGTGTCTGCGGCGGAGCTCCCGGCAACGCTGCCGTCACCGTTACGTACACAGCCGACGCCCTGACCGGCTTGTTCGGCGCGAGCCTGAACCTCGAGGGCGAAGGGGCAATGCGATGCGGCGGCTGAAGCACGGCATCGACAAAGAACGCGGCGCAACTGGCGTCCTGGTCGCCGCGATGATGTTGGTCCTGCTTGGCACCGGCGCGATGGCTGTTGACGTTGGCCAGATTTACGCCGAACGCGCGCAGTTGCAGAACGCAGCCGACGCCGGAGCAATGGCAGCCGCACAGCAGTGCCACAGCACACCCACCGAGTGCTCGGCGAAGGCCATCCTCTGGGCCCAGGACATGACCGGCGGAAATTCCAACGACGGCGCCACGACCGTCGATTCGGTGGATTTGTCCGTCCCCAACGAGGTGACCGTGGTGACGTCCACCCTCAATGGAACCAGCGGCGCAGGTTTCCTTACCAAGATATTCGCCAGCGCGCTGAATGCCCCACCGGTGACGGTGGGTGCACGTGCCACCGCGGTGATCGAGCCGATTGGCGGTGCCACCGCTTTCCCGCTGGCCATCTCGGACTGCCAGTACGACCTCTCGGGGGCCGAAGTCACCGGCGATATCCAGTTGATCAAGTACAAGCCAGGCAGCGGCACGTGCACCTCCACCGCGGGCCATGTCATCCCCGGCGGCTTCGGCTGGCTTGACCACACGGGCGGTCCCTGCCTGGCCGCGACCGACGCCGATGACACTGTTCCAACCGACACCGGCGCGAACTACCCCGGTGCCTGCGACGCGACGGTCACGGCATGGAAGGACACGATCGCGGCCGGCGGCACAGTGGAGGCCACCTTCCCGGTCTACGACGACGCCGGGGGAACGGGCCATGGCGGCTGGTTCCACATCCGGGGCTATGCCACCTTCCGGCTCATCGGCTGGGCGTTTTCGGGCGGCGGATCGCCGGAGGTCTTCCGGGAAACGATGCCCTGGGTGGGAGATCCCGCCAACGCATGCACCGGAAGTTGCCGGGGCATCATCGGTCAGTTTGTGAAATTTGAATCCATTGATTCCGCCGGTGGGACCGGGGGGACCGGAGCGGACCTGGGATCCGTAAATATTCGGCTTATCAAATAGGTAATTTCAAAGGGGTAAGGAAATGAAAACACGCCTGCTGGGAGGCATCGCCGCATTACTTGTGGCAATTATCGGAACCGTGTTACTCGTCTCATACGTTCAGAACGCGGATAAGCGCGCAATGGCCGGCACGGAAACAGAAACAATTTACGTGGTGCAGAAAGCCATACCGGCTGGAGCTCCGGCTGAAGAGATCGCGTCCTCGGTCATCAAGAAGTCCGTCCCAAAGGTGGCGCTGGCCGAGAACAACGTCACGGACCTGGCGACCCTGGGGTCCAAAGTTGCAGCGGTAGCGCTGGTGCCGGGCGAACAACTGCTATCCACCCGGATGGTCGAAGAGAAGTCATTCCTCGGCCCGTCACGTGTCCAGGTTCCCGCCGGGCTGCAGGAGCTCACACTGAAGTTGCCAATTGAACGCGTGGCCGGAGGCAAAGTGAACGCCGGCGACACTGTGGGCGTCTTCCTGTCCTTGGAAGAGGCCACCGACGGCAAGACCGGTGCGAAGTCGAGCAAGACGCAGCTGAGTTTCCACAAGGTACTGGTGACAGCGGCACAGTTCAGCAACGGTACTGCAGCGCAGACCGGCGACTCCGCCACGGCGTCGGGAACCAGCCAAGTATCGTCCACGACGGCTTCCAAGGCCCAAACCGACGAAACCTACCTCATCACCATCGCCAGGAACTCGGCCGACGCCGAACGGATTGTCTTCGCCGCGGAGTTCGGCAGGGTCTACCTTTCCAAGGAGCCCGGTGACGCAGTGGAAGCCGGGGCATCCTACGTAGACACCACAAGGTTGTTCCGATGAGCCGCTACGTACTCATCACGCCCAATGCGGATTTTGAACGGCTGGTCCGACTCGCCACAGCCGGCATGCACGGCTCACTGCAGGTGTTCCACAGCGACCGTCTTCCTGACGGCCCCGGGGACGTCCTCCGCCAAATGGTGGGCGAACCGCCCGAGGTCCTGATCCTTGGTCCCGGCATCTCCGTCGACGGTTCGCTGAAACTCGCCTCGGTGGTGGACCTTCAGTACCCCGAGATAAGCGTCATCCTTGCCGCGCCGTCCACCCCGGAAACCGTACTCCAGGCGATGCGGGCCGGCGTCCGCGACCTCTTGGACCCGGGCGCCGACCCGGACACCATCCGCGTCATGCTGGAACGGGCCAGCCTCGCGGCTGCAGGTCGCAGGAGAGGTCTGGCACCCCAGGCCTCGGAGCATGTGGACAACGGCGGGGGTGGCCGGATCATCGCAGTGATGTCGCCCAAGGGGGGCGTCGGCAAGACGACGGTAGCCACCAACCTCGCTGTCGGACTGGGTAAGGCAGCCCCTATGAGTGTTGTCATCGTCGATCTCGACCTCCAGTTCGGCGACGTTGCCAGTGGCCTGCTGCTGGAACCGGAGTTCACCCTCACCGACGCGGTACTCGGCGCCGCCAGCCAGGACTCGATGGTCCTCAAGACCTATTTGACGGTCCACCCGGCCGGCATCTACGCCTTGTGCGCCCCGCGCTCCCCCGTGGAGATGGACCGGATCACGGCCGCGCAGGTTTCGCACCTTTTGGAGCAGCTCCGGCGAGAGTTCCGCTACATCGTGGTGGACACCGCCCCCGGTCTCGGCGAGCACGTCCTGGCCACGCTGGAACAGGCCACGGACGCGGTGTGGATCTGCGGCATGGACGTCCCCAGCATCAGGGGGCTGCGGGCAGGCCTCCAGATCCTGGAGGAGCTCGCGCTGGTTCCGGAGCAGCGCCACATCGTCCTGAACATGGCCGACCGGCGCGCCGGACTGAGCTTGAAGGACGTGGAAGCCACCATCGGGGCGCCCGTGGATGTGGTGTTGCCACGCTCCAAGAGCCTCCCGTTTTCCACGAACAAGGGCGTTCCCGTGCTCCAGGAGGGCACCCGGGACTCTGCTGCAAAGGGTCTTCGCCGCCTGGTCGACCGGTTCAAACCCGAGTGGGAAGCCAGACCTCACAAGCAGCTGCACAGAAGGGCGGTATTCCAGTGAGCCTCACAGACCGACTCCAGCAATTGCGCGGAGGGGCCGGGCCCGCCCCATCCATGGACAAGGCACCGGCCGAGCCAGACGCTTCCCAGCTCCAGCCAGCGCCGGCAACCCTTGGCCGGATCCTGGAGGCCAAGGAGGCAGCTGAACTGCAGACTGACGCCGTCGAGGTCCAGCAGACAGCGTCTGTTGCCAGCGAAGCGCTCAACGCCCTCAAGGAACGCGCCAGTCAAGCACTCTTCGAGCGGCTTGGCGGCCGGATCACTGACTCCTCGATCGAGGAGGCAGAACTCCATCAGTCGGTCAAGGACGAGCTCAAGATGGTCCTTGAGGAGGAACAAATCCCCCTCACGGCGCTGGAGAGACAACGCCTGATCCGCGAAATCACGGATGACGTCCTGGGGCACGGGCCGATTCAGCGGTTCCTGGATGATCCGGCCGTCACGGAGGTCATGGTCAACCGCTTCGACCAGATTTATGTTGAGCGTGCCGGGCAACTCCACCGGACGGATACGAAGTTCACCTCGGACGAAGCGCTGCGCCGGGTCATCGAACGGATCGTGTCACGCATAGGACGTCGCATCGATGAGTCCTCGCCCCTCGTGGACGCCCGCCTGGCCGACGGTTCACGCGTTAACGCCATCATTCCGCCCCTCGCGGTGAATGGTCCCGCGTTAACGATCCGAAAATTCGGCCGGGATCCACTAACAGTCCAAAATCTGATCAGCATGGGCAGCCTCTCCCCCGAGATGGCCGAACTGCTTCAAGCCTGCGTACTGGCAAGGATGAACATCATCGTTTCCGGCGGAACCGGCACGGGCAAGACAACCCTCTTGAACGTGCTCTCCTCCTTCATCCCCGCCACGGACCGGATTGTCACCATCGAGGATGCCGTGGAGCTCCAGCTCCAGCAGGACCACGTGGTCCGGCTGGAGAGCCGTCCACAGAACATCGAAGGCAAGGGCGAAGTCTCCATCCGTGATCTGGTACGCAACTCGCTGCGCATGCGGCCGGACCGGATCGTCGTCGGCGAGGTCCGCGGCGGCGAGTGTCTGGACATGCTGCAGGCCATGAACACCGGCCACGACGGATCCATCTCCACGGTGCATGCCAACTCGCCGCGCGATGCCATTGCCCGGCTCGAAACGCTGGTGCTGATGGCAGGCATGGACCTTCCGCTCCGGGCCGTCCGCGAGCAGGTCGCCTCCGCAGTGAACGTCATTGTCCACATTTCCCGGCTCCGTGACGGCACTCGACGCGTCACCCACATCACGGAGGTCCAGGGCATGGAAGGAGACATCGTCACGCTGCAGGACGCCTTCGTCTTCGACTATTCGGCAGGAGTCGACGAGAACGGACGCTTTCTCGGCAAACCTGTACCCACCGGCGTCCGCCCGCGGTTCACGGATCGTTTTGCCGCACTTGGGATCGCCATTTCCCCGGCTGTGTTCGGCGCCGCACAGCCCGTCAGGGGGCGGTAGCGGTGCTTCCGGAACTTTCACCCCTGGCTTTCGTGGCCGGACTGCTGCTGGTCTACGCAGCATTGGCCATTACTGTCGCCATCGTTTTCAGATCCCGGCAGGTGGAGCTCTCCCGCCGTCGTCCTGACGTCGCGGAGATCCACTCGTCGAACCTGACGAAGCTCACGGACCAGGCCGTGCAGACCCTGAACAAGGGGATCCGTCGCAAGGGCTCCGGCCCCCTCAGCCGGGAGAAGCTTGAGGAGGCCGGCCTCAAGAAGCAGCCGGGTGACTATCTGCTCATGGCCGGGGCCGTGACCTTCGTCGCCGCCGTCTTGGGGTTCCTCCTGGGCGGCCCGGGCTTGGCCGTCGTCGCCGTGGTCCTCACTCCCGTTGGCCTCATCGTGTTCCTGAATTTGTTGGTCGCGCGGCGGCGGAAGAAATTCGATGAACAGGTCCCCGATACCCTGCAGATGGTCGCAGGCGGCCTTCGGGCCGGTCACAGTCTGCTGCGTTCGGTCGATGCGGCGGCCCAGGAAAATGAGGCGCCGATGGCAGAGGAGCTGAACCGGGTGGTCAATGAGACCCGGATCGGGCGGGACCTCGGCGATGCGTTGAGCGACGTCGCCCGCCGGACAGGCAACGAGGACTTCGGCGCCATTGCGCGCGCTATTGATATTCACCGGGAAGTGGGCGGTGACCTGGCCCAGGTGCTCGACCATGTGGGCGAAACCATTAGGGATCGAAACCAGATCCGCGGCCAGATCCGGGCGCTCAGTGCGGAGGGGAAGATGTCTGCGATCGTGCTCATGGCCCTTCCCCTCGTGATGTTTACCGGCCTCGCCCTCTTCAACCCGCTCTATCAGCAGGTCTTCCTCGCCACGCTCCCGGGCTATCTGATGATCGCGGCCGCTTTGGTGCTCCTCACCGGTGGCGGATTCTGGCTCACTCGCATCATCAAGCCGAAATTCTGAGAAGGAGAGAACCGTGCAAACTATTGCCTACGCTGCCATTCTGGCGGTCATCCTTCCCGTCTCGGTCATGACGTGGCTCGCGTTCACGGGAGATCGTGCGGGGCTGAGGAACGTCCAGTCGAACCTGGGTAGACGTCCCGGCGGCGGCGAGTCCACCCTCACGGCCAATGAGCAGCTCGCAGCATTGTCCAGGAAGGCGATGCCCCAGGGCTATGCGGTTTGGCTGGACAGGCAGCTCGCCGGTGCCGGCCGTCCCAAGGATTGGCCATTGGCCCGGGTGGTGATGGTGAAACCCCTGCTGGCCTTCGCCGGAGCCGTGATGGGTATCTTGATTGTCGCCTCAGGGCCCACGCCCCCCAAGGTGCTGCTGATGGTGTGCGTAACGGCGCTGGCCTACTTCCTGCCCGACATACTTGTCCGGAACTATGCACAGAAGCGCCGCCAGGCCATCAAGCTCGAACTCCCCAATGCCCTGGACCAGATGTTGATTTCCGTGCAGGCAGGTCTCGGCTTTGAGTCAGCCATGGCACGAGCGGGCCAGAACGGCAGGGGGCCGCTCGCGGATGAGCTGATCAGAACCCTGCAGGACATCCAGGTGGGGCGCTCCCGCAAGGAAGCATATGTGGCTATGGCCCAGCGGGTTGATGTGCCCGATCTGAGGTCCTTCGTCCGGGCGGTGGTCCAAGCCGACGCCTATGGCATCGCCATCGCCAAGGTACTGGAGTCACAAGCGAGAGATATGCGCGTCAAGCGTCGCCAGCGGGCCGAGGAGCACGCCATGAAAATGCCCGTGAAGATGTTGTTCCCGCTCATCTTCTTCATTCTTCCCACACTCTTCATCGTGGTCCTCGGACCGTCGGTACTGAGCATCATGGAAGTCTTCGCCAGCAAGTAGCCCGCAGTCCGTGCTCAGGGACTGCCCTCCAGACCGGACCCCCTTGGACCCCAGAGCCGAGGGGGTCCTCCTGCGTCCGCGGCAGGTTGCCGTCCGCGTCGCGGGCAGTCCGTTGCGGGGCCGAGCGCAGAATCTGCGCAGGGAATGTACAGGAAACGTGCAGTTTGGGAAGCCTTGGCACAGGATGCGTCAAGGTCGATTCCTCGGCGTGTCGCCCGTTGCTAAGTTCCTCTCAGTGCTGGTGCAGGGCCAGCCTCCCAACTCGCTCAGGAGTCACCCATGCGTTCCTTTTTCTCCAACCTCGCAACCCGCCTTCGCCGCGACCAGCGCGGCGCCACCGCCGTCGAATACGGCATCATGGTCTCGCTCATCGCCGTCGTGATCATCGTCGCCGTAACGCTGCTCGGCTCCAACATCAACAAGACCTTTCAGGACGTGGCGTGTTCAGTGCAGGGTGGCAAGACCTTCTCGGCCACCGGCGGCGCCGACGGCAAGGGTGGCTGCGTTTAGCGCTAGCCGACCATTCGAAAGTCAGGGTGGGGATTGGCTCCGGCCTTTCCCAGCCCTGACTGCTTCGGTGCCAGCAACCAGCAACCTCATGGAAGGCGGTCCCCATGTCCAAAACAACGGAACGGGGCGCCGTCGCCGTGGAGTTCGCCCTTCTGGCACCGGTCTTGGTGATGCTGCTGCTGGGCATCATGGAGTTCGGCCGGGCCTACAACGCCCAGGTCACACTCTCCAGCGCGGCCCGCGAAGGCGTCCGCGTCATGGCAATCAACAACAACGCCACCGCCGCCCGCACCGCAGTGAAAACCGCGGCCAGCGGGCTCAACCCCGCGCTGACAGATGCCAGCATCATTCTTAGCCCCACCAACTGCACCGCCGGCGCCCAGATGACCCTCAGAATCACCTACAACCTGTCCACCATGACCGGAATCGCCGGGCCGTTTGCCATGGAAGGCCGGGGGGTGATGCTGTGCGGCGGTTGAGAAAGTCGCCCGCCCGGCAGGACGGCGAGCGCGGCGGCATCAGCGTCCTCGTGGCCATCCTCATGGTGGCGCTGCTGGGCTTCGCCGCCATCGCGGTGGACGTCGGAATGCTCTATGCCGAGCGGACGCAGCTGCGCAACGGCTCCGACGCCGCGGCCATCGCCGTCGCGCAGAAGTGCGCCAAGGACGTGAACGACGCCGACTGTTCCGCTTCGTCCACGCTGGCGCGCGGCCTGGCCAGCAGCAACGCCGGCGACGGCATCAGCAACATCTCCTCCCTCGCACTGGACAAGACAGCCCGCACAGTCACAGTCACCGCCGGCGCCCAGGAGGCCGGCAAAGAACCCAACCAGGTTTCGCTCTTCTTCGCGCGCGCACTGGGCGTCAATACCGCTGAGGTCACCGCCGCATCCACGGTCACGTGGGGCAGCCCGAAGTCGGGCCCGACGGCATTTCCTGTTGCCTTCTCGATCTGCCAGGTAAAAAGCCACGTCGACGGCACCCTCCAGCGCCTGCAGAACCACGGCAGCAACGCCAACGCGGACTGCATGTACGGACCTTCCGGCGCCGCGGTTGAAGGCGGCTTCGGCTGGCTGACCAGCGATCCCGGAATCTGCGGGGCCCTGATTGATCTTGCCGTCGCGGAAGGCGGCAGCGATCCCGGCAACAGCGCCCCGGGCTCATGCCAAACAACCCTAAGCAACTGGGCCGCGGAAATTACGGCCGGCCGCGATGTTGTTGTCTTCCTGCCGGTCTTCGACAGGGTGACCGGCACCGGGGCCGGAGCCATCTACGGCCTCATCTCCTTCGCCGCGTTCAAGGTCAAGGGCTGGAGTTTCAGCGGCGACAACAAATTGCCGAACTCGTTCCAAAACACCACCGCCCACGTCCCCGCCTCGGTGGCCTGCGACGGGAACTGCCGCGGATTTATCGGGAGCTTCATCAAATACGTGTCCCTGGCTGATGGGTTCTCCCTGGGGCCGGTTGACGAAAACGGTGCCACCATCGTCCGCCTTACCAAGTGACACGTTTCAGCCAGCAGTCCACCCCCACCGGTTCAGGAGCAGTTTTTTGAAGTCACGCTTATTGGCAGGAATCGCGGCCTTGGTGCTCGCCATCGTCGGAGCCCTCCTTGTGGTCAGCTACGCACAGGGTGCCGACACGAGGGCCGTGCAGGGACTGGACCCGGTCGCCGTCCTCGTGGTGAAGAAAGCCGTGCCTGCGGGCACCCCGGTGGAGGCGCTGAAAACGTTTGTGGCCAGTGAAGAGCTTCCCGGCAAAGCTGTCACCAAATCAGCGCTGAAAAACCTCGACGACTCCGCCGGCAAGGTCACCGCCGTCGAACTGCTCCCGGGCGAGCAGCTCGTCGCCGAGCGGCTGATCGCCCCGGAAGAGCTCAAAGCCAGCGGCGCCGTGGAGGTACCCAAGGGGCTGCAGGAGGTTTCTTTCCAGCTCGAACCCCAGCGCGTGGTCGGCGGCAGGATAGCTCCGGGCGACCGCGTCGGAATCTTCATTAACTTGAAGGACGGGGGCCTCGAGGCCAAGCCTGAAAAACAGACAACCCAGCTTTCCATCCACAAAGTCCTCGTGACCGCCGTGCAGCGGGCTCCATCACCCTCACCGACACCGCAGCCGTCAGCGAACGGCTCAGCGCCTCCGGCTGAGGACATGTCCCTCCCCACCGGGTCCCTCATGCTGACGGTGGCGGTCAACGACGTGGATGCCACCAAGATCATCTACGCCGCAGAATTCGCAAGCCTCTGGCTGAGCAAGGAACCGCTCAACGCGACGGACAGCGGCCGGCCAGGAATCATGACGAAACCGGAGGTCTACAAGTGAGCCGCTTTGTGCTGATCACCCCGAACACCGACTTCGACTCCCGCGTCCGGCAGGCCCTGGCCGGCGGGCTTCCGGGCGGGCTGCAGACCTTTGCGTTCGTCAATCCGGCGGACCCCGGCGAGCTGTTCGCGAACCTCAACCAGGAGCGCCCCGAGGTGCTCATCCTGGGACCGGACATCCCGGTGGAGGACGCCCTGCGGCTCGCCGTGGTCTTCGATGTGCAGCTGCCGGAGCTCAGTGTGGTCCTGGTGGGCGACCCGGACCCCGACTTTGTCCTGCTCGCCATGCGCGCGGGCATCCGGGACATCCTCAGCCCGGAGTCGGATCCGGCCCAGATCCGGATGCTGCTGGAGCGGGCCTGCCAGTCGTATGCGAGCCGGAACCGGACCACCGCCGTCCCCCACGCCGAGGGGTCCAAGGGACTGGTGGTGGGGGTCTTCTCCCCCAAGGGCGGGGTGGGCAAAACCACCATCGCCACCAACATCGCCATCGGGCTGGGCAAGGTGGCGCCGATGGGGGTGGTCATCGTCGACCTGGATCTGCAGTTCGGTGATGTGGCGTCGGGTCTGTACCTCAATCCCGAGCACACCGTGACGGACGCGGTCTCGGCCGCCGCCAGCCACGACTCCCTGGTCCTCAAGGCGTTCCTGACCGTGCACCCCAGCAACATTTACGCCCTCTGCGCGCCGCGCAGCCCGGAGGAGGCCGACGACATCACTCCGCAGCAGGTCTCCCGCCTCCTGGAACAACTCGCGGAACAGTTCCAGTACGTCGTAGTGGACACCGCCCCCGGCCTGCCCGAGGTGGGGCTGGCCGCCATGGAACGGTGCACCGACGTCGTCTGGGTCACCGCCATGGACGTCCCGAGTATCCGCGGGCTGCGCTCGGGCCTGGGCATCCTCCGCCGGCTGGACCTGCTCCCGGAGACCCGGCATGTGGTCCTGAACATGGCCGACGCCAAGTCCGGCCTCAGCGTCCAGGACGTGGAGGCCACCATCGGCGCACCCGTGGACGTCAGCATCCCCCGCTCCAAAGCGGTCGCGTTCTCCACCAACCGCGGCATCCCGGTCCTGCAGGACGGACGCAAGGACCCTGCCGTCAAGGGACTCAAGCAGCTGGTGTCACGGTTCGATCCTGCCTGGCGCGCCACGGCGCAAAAGAAGCTGCACCGCAGGGTGGTGGTCTAAGTGAAGCTCTCCGAACGGCTCCGCACGGCCGAGGGCACCCAGCCCCCGGCCGCCGCGTCCATGCCGCAGTCCGAGCGGACCCAGCCACCCTCCCGGGCGGAGACGACGGCGCCACCCGCCGCCGTCGTCGAACTCCGGAAGCCCGCCACAGCTGCTGCCGCAGTGAGCGAACCGGCTGAGGGGTACCGGTCCAGGGCCCAGCAGCCGGTGGACGTGTTCGCAGCGCTCAAGGAGCGCGCCGCGACCGCGCTGTTCGAGCGGATGGGCACCCGGTTCAACGATTCCGCCGTCAAGGAGGACGAGCTGCGCACCTCCGCGAGGGAGGAACTGATCCGGATCATCGACGCCGAACAGGTGCCGCTCTCCGCCGAGGAACGTTCCCGCCTCGTCCAGGATGTCGCCGACGACGTGCTGGGCTACGGCCCCCTGCAGCGCCTCCTGGACGATCCCGCCGTCACGGAAATCATGGTCAACTGCATGGACCAGATCTACGTGGAGCGGCACGGCAAGCTGACGCTGACCGAATCGCGCTTCAGCTCCGAAGACCACCTGCGCAAGGTGATCGAGCGGATTGTTTCCAAAGTGGGCCGCCGGATTGACGAGTCCTCCCCGCTGGTCGACGCGCGCCTCGAGGACGGTTCCCGCGTCAACGCCGTCATCCCCCCGCTCGCCGTGGGCGGGTCCTCGCTGACCATCAGGAAGTTCAGCAAGGTGCCGCTGACCGTGCGGAACCTCATCGAATTCGGCACCCTCACACCGGAGATGGCCGAACTGCTGAACGCCTGCGTGAAGGCGAAGCTGAACATCATCGTTTCCGGCGGCACCGGCACCGGCAAGACCACCCTGCTCAACGTGCTTTCCTCCTTCCTGCCCGACGACGAGCGGATCGTGACCATCGAGGACGCCGTGGAACTGCAGATCCAGCAGCGCCACGTGGTCCGGCTCGAGAGCCGCCCGCCCAACACCGAGGGCAAGGGCGAAGTGACCATCCGGGAACTGCTCCGCAACTCCTTGCGTATGCGCCCCGACCGGATCGTGGTGGGCGAGGTCCGCGGCGGCGAATCCCTGGACATGCTCCAGGCCATGAACACCGGCCACGACGGGTCCCTCTCGACGGTCCACTCGAACTCGCCCCGCGACGCCGTCGCCCGCCTGGAAACCCTGGTGCTGATGGCCGGCATGGACCTGCCGCTGCGGGCCATCCGGGAACAGATCGCCTCTGCCGTGAACCTGATCGTCCAGATTTCCCGGCTCCGCGACGGCACCCGCCGGATCACCCACGTAACGGAGGTCCAGGGCATGGAAGGGGACATCGTGACGCTCCAGGACGCGTTCGTCTTCGACTACTCGGCCGGCGTCGACCCCCACGGCCGATTCCTGGGCAAACCGGTTCCCACCGGCATCCGCCCCCGATTCATTGACCGCTTCGAGGATCTGGGCATTTACGTCTCCCCCGCCGTGTTTGCCGCCCCGCTGACCGCCGCCGGACGGGTGTGAGCGCCGGATGACCCTGTTGCCTCTCGGAGTCGGGCTGCTGTTCATGGCGGTGCTGTTGCTGGGCTACGCCCTGCTGGCCGCGGGCGGAACCGGCGTGCCGCTGGACCGGCGCAGGCCAGTCCAGGACCAGCCCGACTCCCAGCTGACCCGGTTCGCCGGCTCCGCCGTGAACCTGGTGGACGGCTTCTTCTCCCAACGCAAAGTCCGGCTCTTCAACCGGGAAACCCTGGAAAACGCCGGGCTGCGGATGAGCCAGGCCGATTTTTTCGTCCTGGTGCTGGCCGGCGCCCTGGTGGGAGCGCTGGCCGGCCTGGTGGTGGCCGGCCCGCTGCTGGCGGTTCTCTTCGTGCTACTGTCCCCGTTGGCGGGGCACCTGGTGCTCGGCTTCCTGGCCGGCAAACGCCGGAACACCTTTGACCAGCAGCTCGGCGATACCCTCCAGCTACTGGCCGGCGGCCTGCGCGCCGGGCATAGCATCCTGCGGGCCATCGACGCCGCCGCCACCGAATCGCTGAGCCCGACGTCGGAAGAGATGCGCCGCGTGGTCACGGAAACCAGCCTGGGCCGGGACCTGCAGTCCTCCCTCAACGACACGGCGGAGCGGATGCGGAACGAGGACTTCGTCTGGATTGCCCAGGCCATCCAGATCAACCGCGAAGTGGGCGGAAACCTGGCCGAGGTGCTGGACCAGGTGAACGAAACCATCCGCGAGCGTAGCGAAATCAAGGGCCACATCAAGTCCCTCGCCGCGGAGGGCAAGTTCTCCGCCTACATCCTCATGGCCATGCCCATCGGGATCGTGGTCATGCTGATGCTGGTCAACCCCGGCTACATGAACGTGATGTTCACCCACCCGCTGGGCTGGGGCATGATGGTGGCGTCCGTCATCCTGATGACGATCGGCGGCTTGTGGATGCGCAAGATCATCGACCTGAAGTTCTGAGGCGGCCGTGAACTCCCTTGTCCTGCTTTCCGTGCTGCTGGTCTCCGTTCCGCTGGGATACCTGGTGTGGTCGCTGCTGTCCGTCGACCGTCCCTCCCAGCGGGCCATCCGCACCATGCTGGCGCTCGGCGCGGACACCGCCGGGCATACGGAGCAGAACCAGAGCAGGCTGCTGGAGCGGATCGGCTACCGGCTGACGCCCGCCGGGTACGTGCGCAGGCTCGACAAGCTGCTGTCCCTCGCAGGACGTCCCGTCTCCCTCCCGCTGGGACGGGTGCTCGCGGCCAAGCCGCTGCTGGGGCTGCTGGGCGCCTTGCTCGGCTTCTACATCAGTTCCAGCGGCCCAACGCCGATCATCAAGCTGGTGGGCGTTTTTGTAGTACTCCTGGGCTATTTCATCCCGGACCTGCTCTTGTACAGCAAGGGCCAGGAACGGCAGAAAACCATGCAGCTGGAACTCGCCAACACCCTCGACCAGATGCTCATCTCCGTGGAGGCGGGCCTGGGTTTCGAAGGAGCCATGGCCCGCGCGGGCGAGAACGGCAAAGGCCCCCTCGCCGAGGAACTCGTGCGGACGCTGCAGGACATGCAGGTGGGCCGGAGCCGCCGCGAGTCGTACCTGGCGTTGTCCGAGCGGACCAACATCCCGGAGCTGCGCAGCTTCGTCCAGGCGGTGGTCCAGGCGGACACCTACGGCATCGCCATCAGCCGGGTACTCCGGATCCAGGCGAAAGTCATGCGGGTTAAGCGCCGGCAGCGGGCCGAGGAAAAGGCCATGAAGCTGCCTGTCACCATCCTGTTCCCGTTGCTTTTCTTCATCTTCCCGGTGCTCTTCATCGCCATCCTGGGCCCCGCCGTGATCAACGCGATCGAGACCTTCAGCGGCCCGTAGCGCCGCCGTCGCCGGAATGCCACAAGTTTTCCGCAGGATCACCCGGAGTGCGGGGTCTGGGCCGAAGCAGGAAGTACCGTGGTCGCATGTCCTTTCTCAGTGCCCCAGACGGCGGCGACGCCAACATCACTTTCGCCCCCGCAGCCGCCGGCGGATCAGGGCTTGCCGTCCCTGAGGCAGCGCCGCTTGTGGACCCCGCGGCGCTGCAGGACCTGGGCGTGCAGCTGGAAAGCCCGTCGGTGGCCAGGGGGTTCGCCCGGGACTACGCCAGGATGTGGGACCAGCGCTACAACGCGCTGGCGTCGGCGCTGGACCGCCGGGACCAGGCAGGCTCCCTCGAGGCCGTGCTGAGCCTCAAAACGTCCTCCGCCATGGTGGGCGGCGTGCAACTCGCCCGGCTTGCCGGGGAGCTGGAGGCGGCAGTCCGCGGCGGCGACATGGACCGGGCCGGCACCCTCCTGGGCGAGGTGGCCGAGAGCGGCAGCGAAACGGTGGACGAGCTGCAATACAGCTACATTCTCTGGGAGAGCTAGTCCCGCTCCGGGGCGAGCCGGTATCCCACACCGCGGATGGTCTGCAGCCAGCGGGGCTGCAGGGGATCCTCGCGCAGCTTCCGCCGCAGGTTTCCGATATGCACTTCCACGGCACGTTCGTCGGATTCGCCGATGTAAGCATCCGCCCGGTAGTACTCGCCCCGCACCACGCGGACCAGGTCCGACTTGGACCGGACCGCTCCGGCGCCCTTGAGCAGGGCATGCAGCAGGTCGAACTCGCTGCGGGTCAGGCTGACAGGCGCACCGTCCACCGCCACGGTGCGGCTGTCCGGGTCCAAGGCCAGACCGTTGTGGCGGAGCACGGCGTCCCGCGGCGGGGCAGCGGACTCCGCGGCAGCCCCCGGCTGCGCAACTCCGCTGATGGCGTCCTGGCGGGGGCGCCGCATCATGGCAGCCACCCGGGCGCGCAGCTCGCGGGGACGGAACGGCTTCGTCATAAAATCATCGGCCCCGGTGTGCAGCGCCGTGAGCGTGTCCAGTTCGTCAGTGCGTGCTGTCAACATCACCACATAGGCATCGCTGAACTGGCGGATTCGGCGGAGGACTTCGAAGCCGTCGATGTCAGGGAGCCCCACGTCCAGGGTGACCACGTTGGCCTCCAGGCGCCGGACTGTGTCCACCCCTTCGCGGCCTTCCCCGGCCGAATGGACTTCGAATCCCGCCTGGCTCAGCACGGCTTCGACAAGGTTGCGAACGTCCACATCGTCTTCAACGACGACGGCGACTCCAAGATCGGTCATGGCCCCCCTCACATCTGGTCCTGCTCCACTCCCAACGCGGATGCGCCGGCAGGGATCATCGCCCGGCCCCCACCCGGCATTGTCAGAATACCTAGGCCGGGGATAAAACCCGGTTACGGCGCAGTAACAGAAGCCAGAATACTCAACTTTGTGTCAAGTTTGTGTGACAACACGTGTAAAACTGAAGCAGGAAGGGAGCGCGGCTTCAGTGAGTGAACAGCGGCTGGTCCGGAGTGCGGACGGTTTCGGCAACGCCCTGGGTCCGCGCGCGTGGGTGGTGCGCCACCTCCCGCTGCTGCTGGCGGGCGCAGGGATGGCAGCTGCAGCCGGGCTGGCGGCTGCCAGCTGGACGGGCCTTCTCGATGCCCCGGGCCTGACCGCCGCCGTGGTGCTCGCGGCGGGCATCACCCTTTCCGTTTGTTTCGCGCTGATCCGTGCCAGGGCACGGCTGTGCGAGGAACAGCGCCGGACCGGTGCCAAGGAAGCGGAGCTGCAGGCGCTGCTCGCGGACAGCCGGGAACGCGAACGTCTGCTCAACACCATCCTGGACACTGTCGACGTCGGAATTGTTGCGGTCGACGCCGCCGGCCGGCGCCTGCTGACCAACAGCTGGCAGTCGGCCCTCGAAGAGTCTGCGGCCCCCGCCGGCGCCGCGCACGAGGCCGGAGAGGCCCGGCTCCTGCTGACCGGGCAGGATCAGGCCACCCCGCTCCCCCTCGACCGGCGTCCCATCCGGCGGGCCGCGTCCGGCGAGTCCTTCGCGGACTACCTCGTGCGCTTCGGCGAGGCGCCTGGGAGCCGCGTGGTGTCGACGGGCGCGCGGCCGCTGCGGGACGACGCCGGCGGCTTCCGGGGCGCCGTGGTTGTCTTCAACGAGGTCACCGGTCTGGTCGATGCCCTGGCGGTCAAGGACGACGTCGTGTCCACCGTCTCCCACGAGTTCCGGACCCCGTTGACCTCGATCATCGGCAACCTGGACCTGGCTCTCAGCGACCCTGCGGAGCTCTCCACCACCACGGTGCGCCGGATCGAGGTGGCTCAGCGCAACGCTGAGCGGCTGCTGGCCCTCGTCTCAGACCTGTTGATGTCCGCCAACTCAACGGTGCACGTCCATCCGCGCCGGACCGACCTGTCCAGCCTGGTCGAAGCCACCCTGGGCTCGGCGCAGGCGCACGCCCAGGCCTCCCGGGTTGCGCTCTCCATGGACCTTCCCGCCCCGCTCTGGGCGCACGTTGATCCCCTGCGGATCGGCCAGGCCCTCGACAACCTCGTCTCCAACGCCATCAAGTATTCCCCCGTCGGCGGCACCGTGCGTGTCTCCGCCAGCACGGCCGGCGAACGGGTGCTGCTGCACGTGGCGGATGACGGCATGGGGATGACGGCGGCCGACGCCGCACGGGTCTTCACCCGGTTCTTCCGCAGCCCGGCGGTCCGTGAGGGCTCAATTCCCGGGGCCGGGCTGGGCCTGTCCATCACCAAGGCGATCGTGGAACGGCATGGCGGGTCGATTTCCTGCAGTTCGCGTCCGGGCCGGGGAAGTACTTTCACCGTGGAGCTGCCCGCGGAGGCGGGGCCGCCGTCGTTCTAGGCCTCCGGCCCGGACGGCGCTACTCGCACCCGGGTTACCGGCGCCCGGGTTACTCGCGCCGCGCGCGCGTCAGCTCGGCCCTGGCCAGCAGCCCGCTGGCCGACGGGTAGGCCACCTCCTCCAGCACCAGCGGGTGCGGGGCGGCCAGCACGGACCGGGCGTCCCGTTGCCGGGCGAGCAGCCGTTCGTGCAGCCAGCCGGGTTTCTCGACGCCGGCACCGACGTACAGCGCCGATCCGACCAGGGAGCGGACCATGTTGTGGCAGAACGCATCGGCTTGGACCGTGGCCACCAGGACGCCGTCGGCGCCGCGGGCAAACTCGAAGCGCTGCAGCTCCCGGATGGTGGTGGCGCCTTCCCGCGGCTTGCAGTAGGAGCGGAAATCCTGGAGTCCCAGCAGCTGCGACGCGCCCTCGTTGAGGAGCCCGACGTCCAGCTGGTCCTTGTGCCACAGCGTTGAGGTGCGGCCCAGCGGGTCCCAGCGGGCCTGGCCGTCCGCGATCCGGTAGCTGTAGCGGCGCCAGAGCGCGGAGAACCGGGCATCGAAGCCAACAGGTGCGATGGCGACGCGGTGGACTTCAATGGCCCCGGTGAGGTCTCCGAGCCCCCGGCTGAGCGCGCCGCGGAGACGCCGCAGCAGCGCCACCGAAGGATCCAGCTCCACGCCGCGGTTCAGTCCCAGCCACTCCGCCTCGGTGAGGTCCACGTGGACCACCTGCCCGCGGGCGTGCACACCGGCGTCGGTCCGTCCGGCCACGGTGACCCTGACGGGCCGGCGGATAAGCAGCGCCAAAGCCTCTTCCAACGTGCCCTGGACGGTACGCCGGCCGGGCTGGACGGCCCACCCGTTGAAAGGTCCGCCGTCGTAGGCAAGATCCAGCCGGATACGCAGAAACCCGCCGCCCCCTGTAACGGGGACCGCGGGTTTCTGGTGGTTCATAGACTTAAGTCTATGCGAAGAAATCAGCGAATTACTTCGCGTCCTTCTCGGACTTGGCGTCTGCTTCCTCGGCGGCCGGGGCCTCTTCGGTAGCTGCTGCTTCGTTCTCGGTCTCGGCAGCTTCAGCCGCCGGAGCCTCTTCGGTTTCAGCGGCTTCGGTCTCAACCGGAGCGGCTTCTGCCTTCTCGGCGTCCTTCTTGTCAGCATCGCGCTTGGCAGCGGAGGTAGCCTCGGCTACAACTGCCTGCTTGGCGGAAACCGGCTCAAGGACCAGTTCGATGACAGCCATGGGGGCGTTGTCGCCCTTGCGGTTGCCGATCTTGGTGATACGGGTGTAGCCGCCGTTGCGGTTCTCCACTGCCTGGGCAATGTCGGTGAACAGCTCGTGGACGACGCCCTTGTTGCTGATCAGGCCGAGCACACGACGGCGGGAAGCCAGGTCGCCACGCTTGGCGAAAGTCACCAGACGCTCGGCGTACGGCTTCAGTCGCTTGGCCTTGGTCACCGTGGTGGTGATCCGCTTGTGCTCGAACAGTGCGGCGGACAGGTTCGCGAGCATAAGACGCTCGTGAGCCGCTCCGCCTCCGAGGCGCGGACCCTTAGCGGGGGTAGGCATAATAGTTTCTCCTCATATGGAAGCCGTTGGGCTGCGCACACCGTGGTGCATCAGCCCGCTGGCCAAGATCTGTTTGTTAGAGCTCGTCGTCGCTGAAAGCGGCGTCGTCCTCTTCAATTGCTGCGGCGCGTGCTGCGAGGTCAAAACCGGGAGGCGAGTCCTTGAGGGACAGGCCCAGTTCAACCAGCTTTGCCTTGACCTCATCGATGGACTTCGCACCGAAGTTACGGATGTCCATGAGGTCGGCCTCGGAGCGGGCCACGAGTTCACCCACGGTGTGGATGCCCTCACGCTTGAGGCAGTTGTAGGACCGGACGGTGAGGTCCAGATCCTCGATCGGCAGGGCCATGTCCGCTGCCAGGGCAGCGTCCGTCGGCGACGGGCCAATCTCGATACCTTCAGCTGCGGTGTTCAGCTCGCGGGCCAGACCGAACAGTTCCACCAGGGTGGTACCTGCCGAAGCAACGGCATCGCGCGGGGCGATGGCCTGCTTGGTCTCGACGTCGACAATGAGCTTGTCGAAGTCGGTGCGCTGCTCAACACGGGTAGCTTCCACGCGGAAAGTAACCTTCAGGACCGGCGAGTAGATCGAGTCGACCGGAATGCGGCCGATCTCGGAGTCGCCGGACTTGTTCTGAGCTGCCGAAACGTAGCCGCGGCCGCGCTCGATGGTCAGTTCGAGTTCGAACTTGCCCTTCGAGTTCAGCGTGGCAATGTGCAGATCCGGGTTGTGGAATTCGACGCCGGCCGGCGGAGCGATGTCCGCGGCGGTGACGACTCCCGGGCCCTGCTTGCGCAGGTAAGCAACAACCGGCTCATCGTGCTCGGAGGAAACCGACAGGTTCTTGATGTTCAGGATGATCTCAGTGACATCTTCCTTGACACCCGGAACCGTGGTGAACTCGTGCAGCACGCCATCGATCCGGATGCTCGTGACAGAGGCACCGGGGATGGAGGAGAGCAGGGTACGGCGGAGGGAGTTTCCGAGGGTGTAACCGAAACCGGGCTCCAGCGGTTCAATAATGAAACGGGAGCGGTTGTCGGAGACGACCTCTTCGGAGAGGGTGGGGCGCTGTGCAATGAGCACTTAGGTTTCCTTTCGGCGAGCATCCGCTATATGACGCAACACAGGTGGTGGAAAGATCGGTCTGAAGACTTAACGCGGCCGGGCTTGCCCGGACCGGTAAGGGTCCGGGCAAGCACCGGTGCGTTGGAAAGCCTTAGACGCGGCGGCGCTTCGGCGGACGGCAGCCGTTGTGGGCGCTGGGGGTGACATCCTGGATGGACCCAACCTCGAGGCCAGCGGCCTGCAGCGAACGGATAGCCGTTTCGCGTCCGGAACCCGGTCCCTTGACGAACACGTCAACCTTGCGCATGCCGTGCTCCTGTGCACGCTTTGCGGCGGCTTCGGCGGCCATCTGGGCTGCGAACGGGGTGGACTTACGTGAGCCCTTGAAACCAACCTCACCGGACGAAGCCCAGGAGATGACAGCACCGTTCGGGTCCGTGATGGAAACGATGGTGTTGTTAAAGGTGCTCTTGATGTGCGCCTGGCCCAGCGCGATATTCTTCTTGTCCTTCTTACGCGGCTTGCGAACCGCGCCACGAGTCTTCGGGGGCATTTTTTCTCCTACAGAAAGTTATCGGGGGAAGCCGAGTTAGTCCCTCAGGGACTAGCGCGTCTTCTTCTTGCCTGCGACGGTGCGCTTGGGGCCCTTGCGGGTACGCGCGTTGGTCTTCGTGCGCTGACCGCGTACGGGCAGGCCCTTACGGTGGCGAATACCTTCGTAGCTGCCGATTTCAACCTTGCGGCGGATATCTGCTGCTACTTCGCGGCGAAGGTCACCCTCAACCTTGTAGTTGCCTTCAATGTAGTCACGCAGCTGGACGAGCTCGGCGTCGGACAGGTCCTTGACCCGAACGTCCGCGCTGATGCCGGTGGCAGCCAGGGTTTCGTGTGCACGGGTCTTGCCCACGCCGTAGATGTAAGTAAGCGCAATTTCCAGCCGCTTTTCGCGGGGAATGTCTACGCCAGCGAGACGAGCCATAGTGGCAGTGCTCCTTGAATAAACCGGAGGTCGTAGGCAGTACACCCGCACGTTCCGTACGGCCCCAGCCTCCGACCGGGGGTTAGCTGTCCGGACTCGTTAGTGCTCAATGTCCCAGATCAGCTTGTGCTGCCTTTATTTACTTGCGTGGGTTAGCAACCCAGGATTTCCCGAAAGGGAAATTAGCCCTGGCGCTGCTTGTGGCGCGGGTTCTCGCAGATCACCATGACCCGGCCATTACGGCGGATCACTTTGCACTTTTCGCAGATCTGCTTGACGCTCGGCTTGACCTTCATGGCATTCCTTTGCGTGTTGCAGTTGGTCAGCTGGACCGGCCTTCGGCTGTTGCTCTGGCCGCCCAGTGCTTATTTGTAGCGGTAGACGATACGACCACGTGTCAGGTCGTACGGGCTCAGCTCCACCACTACCCGGTCCTCAGGGAGAATCCTGATGTAGTGCTGGCGCATCTTTCCAGAGATGTGTGCCAGAACGATGTGCTTGTTGGTGAGCTCAACGCGAAACATCGCATTGGGCAGCGCCTCAGTCACAACGCCCTCGATCTCAATGACCCCGTCCTTCTTGGCCATACCCTCCGCTAACTGTCGTTTGCCGCAGCCCTCCGGCTTGCACCGAAAATGACCGCGGACGTTTTTTGATTGATTGGCTGAAGCCTCCCGGCCACAAAAGGGCACAACAGGGCAGACAACCAACAGACAACACTACGCCATTACGGGCCGAATGTTAAATCCAGCAATCGTAGCGCACTCAGCGGCCGTATGCACCAAATTCGCCCGCCGGCGTGCTCACGGACTCCGCGCAGCCGATCCCGTCAAGGATGGCGAGGCGCACGACGTCGGCTGCCGCGCTCTGCAGGGTGATGAGACTCACCTGCCGGGCGGCCTCGCTGCTGCGGTCCAGCGCAAGCGCTCCGGTGGCGAGGCAGAAGACGGTGTCCCCGTCCGCCAGGGTGTGGCTGGGATCCAGCGCCCGGGCCAGGCCTGCGTGGGCGGCCGATGCCGTGCGTTTACATTCGGCCTTGTCCAGGATGGCGTTCGTGGCGACGACGACGAGGGTCGTGTTGAGCGCGGGCGGCGCCGTAGCGCCGGCGCCGTCGTCTGCGACTTTAGCCTCGCCTCCCGAGCCAGCAGCCGCAACCCTCTGCGTGCTCGCTCCTTCGTCGCTTAGACGCACGCTGCCGGGTTCCGTCCGCTTGCTCGATGTGCCGAAGGGCAGTCCCAGCGCGTTGACTACTGCTAGCGCTCCTACAACAACAGAGCCCTCGCCGGAGATGTTTTCCAGGGTGATGGAGGCTGTGCCTACTCCCCCTTTGTATTTTCCTCGGCCGATGAGGGCTCCGGTACCGGCGCCTACGTTGCCGCGTTCGACGTCGTGCTGGATCTTGCGGGCGGCGGCGTCCGCCGTGGCCGCGTAGCCCATGGCCGCGTCGGGGCGGGCGGCGAAGTCGCCGCCGCGGCCGAGGTCGAAGATCGCCGCGGCCGGAACGATCGGGACCACTCCGCCGGCAACGGCGAAGCCCCGGCCGTTTTCCTCGCACCACTGCTGGGCGCCGTGGGCGGCGGCGAGGCCGAAGGCGCTTCCCCCGGTGAGCACCACGGCGTCCACGGTATGGGTCAGGGTGGTCGGATCAAGGGCGTCGGTCTCGTGCGTCCCCGGACCGCCGCCCCGGACATCTACGGACCCCACCGTCCCGGCTGGAGGCAGCACCACGGTCACCCCGGTCAGCCAGCCGTCGCCGGCCCGGCCGGCATGGCCCACCCTCAGTCCCGGAACGTCCGTAATTGCAGTCATGGGTCCATTGTGCGCCTTCCGGAACCTCGGCTGTCGCGCCGCGGTGGGTGCGCCGCGTTGGGGCCTTAGGGAATCGGGACGGGCACGACGCCGAGCGGGGCCAGTTTCGCCGCTCCCCCGTCCGGGGCGGACAGCACCCAGATGCCCTTCTCGTGGACCGCGACGGAGTGCTCCCACTGGCAGGACCGTTTGCTGTCCGTGGTCACAACGGTCCAGTCGTCGTCCAGCACGGCTGTTTCGATGCTCCCGCGGACCAGCATCGGTTCGATGGCCAGGCAGAGCCCGGGCCGGATCTTGGGACCGCGGTGGTTGGTGCGGTAGTTCGGCACATCCGGGGCCATGTGCATCTCGGAGCCGATCCCGTGGCCCACGTAGTCCTCGAGGATGCCCAGGGCCTTTCCGGGCACGGAGGAGACGTAGTCGTCCACGGCGTTGCCGATGTCGCCGACGAACTTCCCGGTCGCCAGGGCGGCGATCCCGTGCCACATGGCCGCCTCGGTGACGTCGGAGAGCCGCTGGTCTTCAGGGTCCGCGGTGCCCACGATCACGGTGCGGGCAGAGTCGGAGTGCCAGCCGTCCAGGATGGCGCCGCCGTCGATGGAGAGGATGTCACCGTCCTGCAGGACGCGGCTGCCGGGGATCCCGTGCACCACTTCCTCGTTGACCGAGGTGCAGATGGTGGCGGGGAAACCGTGGTAGCCGAGGAAATTGGACGTGGCGCCGGCGTCCTTGAGCACGGCGGCGAAAACGGCGTCGAGGTCCTTGGTGGTCTTCCCCGGCGCGGCGGCCGCAACGGCGGCGTCAAGGGCGCGGCTGAGGACGAGCCCGGCCTCATGCATGGAGCGCATCTGGGCGTTCGTTTTATATTCGATGCGTGGCTGGCCGAATGCCATCCGCAACTTCCTTTCAATGGGGCTGTGCCGCCGTGGGAGACGGACGGCCAAACGGCTGAGGCTCCTCCCGGTGTTCCGGGAGGAGCCTCGAAGTTCGCGGGCCGGTCAGGCCGACTGGGCCTCTTTGATGGCCTGCATGACGCGGTCGGTGACCTCGTCGATGCCGCCGATGCCGTCCACCCGGGTCAGGATGCCACGGTCGGCGTACTTGGCCACCACGGCTTCCGTCTGGCCGTGGTACAGGTCAAGGCGGTGCCGGATGACGGCTTCGTTGTCGTCAGTGCGCCCGGTTTCCTTGGCCCGGCCCAGCAGGCGGGCCACCAGTTCCTCGTCGTCGGCCGTGAGCTGCAGGACGACGTCGAGCTTCTGGTCGCCGTCGGCGAGGATCCCGTCGAGGTAGTCCACCTGCGCGGTGGTGCGCGGGTAACCGTCCAGCAGGAAGCCGTTCTCGACGTCGTCCTCGCTGAGGCGGTCGCGGACCATCTTGTTGGTCACGCTGTCTGGGACGAAGTCGCCCGCATCCATGTACTTCTTGGCTTCGAGGCCAAGCGGCGTCTCACCTTTGACGTTGGCGCGGAAGATATCCCCCGTGGAGATCGCAACGACGCCGAGGCGCTCAGAAATGCGCTCCGCCTGCGTTCCCTTGCCGGATCCGGGAGGTCCGATAATCAACATTCTCGTCATCGCAAAAGCCCTTCGTAGTGACGCTGCTGTAGCTGCGCATCAATCTGCTTGACGGTCTCCAAACCTACGCCGACCATGATCAGGATCGAGGTGCCACCGAACGGGAAGTTCTGGTTGGCGTTGATCAGGACCAGGGCGACCAGCGGGATCAGTGCCACAAATGCCAGGTAAATGGCGCCGGGGAGCGTGATCCGGGAGAGCACATACTGCAGGTAGTCCGCGGTCGGCTTGCCGGCACGGATACCCGGAATGAAGCCGCCGTACTTCTTCATGTTGTCAGAAACTTCTTCAGGGTTGAAAGTGATCGCAACATAGAAGTACGTGAAGAACACAATCATGGCGAAGTAGAGCACCATGTAGATCGGCTGGTCGCCGCGGACCAGGTTGTTGTTGATCCACTCCACCCAGGGTGCAATCGGCTCGCCGGGCTGGGGCTGGTTGAACTGCGAGATGAGGCCCGGCAGGTACAGCATCGACGACGCGAAGATGACGGGCACGACGCCGGCCATGTTCACCTTGATCGGGATGTACGTGCTGGTGCCGCCCACGGTGCGGCGGCCGATCATGCGCTTGGCGTACTGGACCGGGATGCGGCGCTGGGACTGCTCCACGAAGACCACCGCGGCCACGGTCAGCAGGCCGATGACGAGGACCATAAAGAAGGTGCCCGGGCCCTGCGAGGTCCAGATGGCACCGAGCGAGCCGGGGAAGCTGGAAACGATCGACGTGAAGATGAGCAGCGACATACCGTTGCCGACACCCTTTTCGGTCACGAGCTCACCCATCCACATGATGAGGCCGGTGCCGGCGGTCAGCGTGATGATGATGAGGATCGTGGTGACGATGCTGTCGTCCGGGATGATCGGCAGCTGGCAGTTCGGCAGCAGCTGGCCGGAGCGCGCCAGCGAAACCAGGGTTGTGGCGTTCAGCAGGCCTAGGGCGATCGTGAGGTAACGGGTGTACTGCGTCAGCTTCGACTGGCCCGCAGCGCCCTCCTCGTAGAGCTGCTGGAACCGGGGAATGACCACCCGGAGCAGCTGCACGATGATGCTGGCCGTGATGTACGGCATGATGCCCAGGGCGAAAACGGACACCTGCAGCAAAGCACCGCCGCTGAACAGGTTGACGAGCTGGTAGATACCGCCCGAGGTCTCACCGGTCTGCAAGCATTGCTGGACATTCTGGTAGCTCACACCAGGCGAGGGGATGAAAGCACCCAAGCGGAAGATTGTGATGATTCCCAGCGTGAACAACAACTTGCGTCGCAGATCAGGCGTGCGAAAGGCCCGGCCAAATGCGCTAAGCAAGCGTCCTCCTGAGTATTAAGTAAAGTCGTGTGAGATAGGTCAAATAAACCCAACAACCGAGTCTAACGGGTGGACGCGCCCTGCGAACAATCGCAGGGCCGGAAAAACAGAAAAACTCCCGGTAACCGGGGCCGAAGCCCCGGTTACCGGGAGTTTCACAACGGGCATCTGCCCCGCCGCCTCCTTAGAGGGCGGTGGTGCTTCCGCCTGCTGCAGCAATCTTTTCTGCGGCGCTGGCCGAGAATGCGTGGGCGGTGACGTCAACCTTGACGGTGATGTCGCCGGTGCCCAGCACCTTGACGGGCTGGTTCTTGCGAACGGCACCCTTTTCGACCAGGTTCTCCACGGTGACTGCGCCACCTTCCGGGAACAGCTCGTTGAGCTTGTCCAGGTTTACAACCTGGAACTCAACCCGGAACGGGTTCTTGAAGCCGCGCAGCTTCGGCAGGCGCATGTGCAGCGGCAGCTGGCCGCCGGCAAAGCCAGCCTTGATCTGGTAGCGGGCCTTCGTACCCTTGGTACCGCGACCGGCGGTCTTACCCTTGGAACCTTCACCACGACCAACACGGGTCTTGGCGGTCTTGGCACCCGGGGCGGGACGCAGGTGGTGAACCTTCAGTGCGTTCTGCTTCTCAGCAGTGGCGCCCTGTGCCTTTTCGGCGGTTTTCTTCTCTGCCATTTACTTCGCCTCCTCTACCTTTACCAGGTGCGGAACCGTGTTGAGCATTCCAACGGTCACGGCGTCGGCGGTGCGGACAACGGTGTGTCCGACCCGCTTCAGGCCGAGGGACCGCAGGGTGTCGCGCTGGTTCTGCTTGCCGCCAATGGCGGACTTGAGCTGAGTGATCTCCAACTTTGCGTCGGAGACAAGCACGTTCTTAGCCATGACTCAGACACCTGCCTTCTGGTTCAAGAGAGCCTTCACCATTGCCGGCGGGGCGATCTCGTCGAGCGGCAGGCCGCGGCGTGCTGCCACTGCTGCCGGCTCTTCGAGGCGCTTCAGCGCATCAACGGTCGCGTGAACGATGTTGATGGCGTTCGAGGAACCGAGCGACTTGGAGAGGATGTCGTGGATACCCACGCACTCCAGTACTGCACGGACCGGACCGCCGGCGATAACACCGGTACCGGCGGAAGCCGGACGCAGCATAACAACGCCTGCGGCGGCTTCACCCTGAACGCGGTGAGGGATGGTGCTGCCGATGCGGGGAACGCGGAAGAAGGACTTCTTGGCCTCTTCAACGCCCTTCGCGATGGCAGCAGGAACTTCCTTAGCCTTGCCGTAGCCGACGCCGACCATACCGTTGCCGTCACCGACGACGACGAGGGCGGTGAAGCTGAAGCGACGACCACCCTTGACGACCTTGGAAACGCGGTTGATGGTTACGACGCGCTCTACGAACTGGCTCTTTTCGGCTTCGCGGCCACCGTCGCGGCCACCACGGCCACCACGGTCGCCACGGCCCTGGCCGCGGTCGCCACGCTCGCCACGACGAGCGCCACCACGGCGGTCGTCAGTGGTAGCAGGCGCAGCGGTCTCAGTTGCCGGAGCAGCTACAGCTTCAGTCACCTGAATGTCCTTTTCGTTATTTTCGGTCACAGTGCCAGCCCACCTTCACGTGCGCCGTCAGCGACGGCGGCGATCCGGCCGTGGTACTTGTTACCACCGCGGTCGAAGACAACTGCTTCGATACCGGCAGCCTTGGCACGCTCGGCGACGAGTTCGCCAACGCGCTTGGCCTTGGCAGTCTTGTCACCGTCGAATGCACGAAGGTCGGCTTCCAAAGTGGAGGCGCTTGCCACGGTCAGGCCCTTGGTGTCATCGACAACCTGGACGAATACGTGGCGTGCGGAACGGTTGACGACCAGACGAGGACGTACAGCCGTGCCGGAGATGCGCTTGCGGATACGAAGCTGACGGCGGCTGCGCTGGGCAGACTTGCTCTTGTTCGTACGCTTCTTGTTAATTGCGATCGCCATGGTTACTTACCAGCCTTTCCGACCTTGCGGCGGATGACTTCGCCTGCGTAACGGATGCCCTTGCCCTTGTAGGGGTCCGGCTTCCGCAGCTTGCGAATGTTGGCAGCAACCTCGCCGACCTGCTGCTTGGAGATACCTGAAACAGAGAGCTTGGTCGGGGTCTCTACTGCAAAGGTGATGCCGTTCGGTGCCGTGATGTTGACCGGGTGGCTGTAGCCCAGAGCGAACTCCAGGTCAGCACCCTTGGCCTGAACGCGGTAACCGGTACCGACAATTTCAAGCTTCTTCTCGTAGCCTGCGGTGACACCCTGGATCATGTTGGCGATCAGGGTGCGGGTCAGGCCGTGCAGCGAACGTGAGGCGCGCTCGTCGTTCGGGCGGGCGACAGTCAGGGTGCCATCTTCCAGGGAAACCTCGATCGGGCTGGCCACAGTGTGGCTCAGCTCGCCTTTGGAACCCTTGACGCTGACGACAGAGCCGTCAACCTTGACCTCAACGCCGGCAGGAACGGTGATGGGGAGACGTCCAATACGTGACATTATTCTCTTCCTTTCCCGTTACCAGACGTAAGCGAGGACTTCGCCGCCCACGCCCTTCTTGCCGGCCTGCTTGTCAGTCAAGAGGCCGGAAGAGGTGGACAGGATTGCGACACCCAGGCCACCGAGCACGTGCGGCAGGTTGGTGGACTTTGCGTAAACGCGCAGTCCCGGCTTGGAAATACGACGAACGCCAGCGATGGAACGCTCGCGGTTCGGACCGAACTTGAGCTCGAGGGTCAGCTTCTTGCCAACCTCAGCGTCTTCTTCTTTCCAGGAGGCGATGTAACCTTCGGCCTTCAGGATGTCGGCAACGCGTGCCTTGAGCTTGCTGTACGGCATAGACACGGAATCGTGGTATGCCGAGTTTGCGTTGCGCAGACGCGTAAGCATGTCTGCGACGGGATCTGTCATTGTCATGGTGGGCTCTTGCCCTTCCTCATAACGGTTTCCGCCGTGCTGCTCTCCCGAGCAAAGCTCGGAACCAGCGCGGGCGGACCTTTTACGTAGCTAGATTAATCTTCGGTCTTGAACGGGAAGCCAAGCGCCTTGAGCAGCGCGCGGCCTTCGTCGTCGGTCTTGGCAGTGGTCACGACGGTGATGTCCATGCCGCGAACGCGGTCGATGGAATCCTGGTCGATCTCGTGGAACATAACCTGCTCGGTCAGACCGAAGGTGTAGTTGCCGTTGCCGTCGAACTGCTTGCCGCTGAGGCCCCGGAAGTCGCGGATACGCGGCAGAGCCAGCGTGACCAGACGGTCCAGGAATTCCCACATGCGGTCCCCACGCAGAGTTGCGTGTGCACCGATCGGCATGCCTTCGCGCAGCTTGAACTGTGCGATCGACTTGCGGGCCTTGGTTACCTGCGGCTTCTGGCCGGTGATCAGGGTCAGATCGCGGACAGCGCCGTCGATCAGCTTGGAGTCCTTGGCGGCATCTCCAACACCCATGTTCACAACGACCTTGACCAGACGGGGAACCTGGTTGACGTTCTCGTACTTGAATTCCTCAACGAGCGAGCTCTTGATGGAATCCGCGTACTTGGTCTTCAGACGAGGAACGATCTTGCTTGCCGGAGTCTCGAGAGTCTCAGTCATTAGATGTCCTTCCCTGAGCTCTTGGCCACGCGGACGCGCACTTCGCGCTTCACGCCATCGCGCTCAACGGTCTCGGTGCGGAAACCGACGCGGGTGGGCTTCTTGGTGGACGGGTCAACCAGAGCCACGTTGGAGATGTGGATCGTAGCCTCGACGACTTCGATGCCACCGGTCTTGGTGCCGCGCTGCGACTGACCGACCTTGGTGTGCTTGGTTACGCGGTTGATACCTTCGACCAGCACGCGGTTGGTCTCGGGGAATACGCGCAGAACCTTGCCCTGCTTGCCCTTGTCGCCGCCGCGTTCAGCCTTGGCGCCAGTGATGACCTGAACGAGGTCACCCTTTTTGATCTTAGCCATGGACTAAAGCACCTCCGGAGCCAGAGAAACGATCTTCATGAACTTCTTATCGCGAAGTTCACGACCAACCGGTCCGAAGATACGGGTACCGCGGGGGTCACCGTCGTTCTTCAGGATCACAGCTGCGTTCTCGTCAAACTTGATGTAGGAACCATCCGCACGGCGGCGTTCCTTCTTGGTACGGACGATGACAGCCTTGACGACGTCGCCCTTCTTTACGTTGCCGCCCGGAATTGCGTCCTTGACGGTAGCGACGATGACGTCGCCAATGCCTGCGTAGCGACGGCCAGATCCACCGAGAACGCGAATGGTAAGGATTTCCTTAGCACCCGTGTTGTCGGCGACCTTGAGTCGCGACTCCTGCTGAATCACTATTTACTCCTTGCGTCGCGCTGGTTCTCAGACCGAAATTCTTCCTACGGAATGAGCCTTGCGGAACGGTTGATCGGGGTGTCTCTTGACCTGCCTGGATTTTGCCAGACCAGGCCTAAACTCCCGTGCCAAAAACATTTGCTTCCCAACCGGATCCCGACGAGTCGGGGCGCAAGGGGGCACTATGCCGTGGCACGATTGTTTACGAGGTTTGATGACAGCGCACAGATAGCGCCATACAAACTCAAAATCTTAGCACGTTTTGGGCATATCCCCATATCACAGCTGGCCCATACCCCGGGAACGGAGAAACCCCCGCTCCCAGGAGGGAACGGGGGTTTCGGCGCAGGTCCCCTGGCGGGGAGGCTGCAGGTGTTACTTGGCCTTCTCGAGGATCTCCACCAGGCGCCACCGCTTGGTAGCGGAGAGCGGGCGGGTCTCGGCGAGGAGAACGAGGTCGCCGATGCCGGCGCTGTTCTCTTCGTCGTGAGCCTTGATCTTCGTGTTGCGGCGGATGACCTTGCCGTAGAGGGCGTGCTTCACGCGGTCTTCGACCTGGACAACGATGGTCTTTTCCATCTTGTCCGAGACGACGTAGCCGCGCTTCGTCTTACGGTAACCGCGCTCGTCAGCCTTGGCTGCGTCGGAAACAGTTTCCGTCACGTTCTCGTCCTTTTCACTCACTTGGCATCCTCCTCGGTGTCAACCGTCTCAGCCTTTTCGGCCTTCTTGGTTGCAGCCTTCTTGGACTTCTTCTCTTCCTTGGCTTCCACAACCGGTGCGGCAACCTCGGCACGAATGCCCAGTTCGCGCTCACGGAGAACGGTGTAGATGCGGGCGATGTCCTTCTTTACCGCGCGCAGACGACCGTGGTTCTCCAGCTGACCGGTGGCGGACTGGAAACGCAGGTTGAACAGCTCTTCCTTGGCCTTGCGGAGTTCTTCAACGAGACGCTCGTTGTCGAAACCGTCCAGCTGTGCGGATGCAAGTTCCTTGGATCCTACTGCCATTTCTACTCACCACCTTCGCGACGCACAATGCGTGCCTTCAACGGCAGCTTGTGGATTGCCAGGCGCAGGGCCTCGCGAGCTACCTCTTCACTGACACCGGAGAGTTCGAAGAGAACCCGGCCCGGCTTGACGTTTGAGACCCACCATTCCGGAGAACCCTTACCGGAACCCATGCGGGTTTCGGCAGGCTTCTTCGTCAGCGGACGGTCCGGGTAGATGTTGATCCAGACCTTGCCGCCACGCTTGATGTGGCGGGTCATCGCGATACGGGCAGATTCGATCTGACGGTTCGTGACGTATGCCGGGCTCAGAGCCTGGATACCCCATTCACCGAAGGAGACCTGGGTGCCGCCCGTGGCAGCGCCGGAACGACCCGGGTGGTGCTGCTTACGGTGCTTGACTCGACGTGGGATAAGCATTTAAGCCTGTCCTCCTTCTACAGCCTGTGCCGGAGCGGCAGCAGCTGCCTCAGCTGCCGGTGCTTCAGCAGCAGGTGCTGCGTCGGCTGCCGGGCGGTCGTTACGACGACGGCGGTCACCACGGTCAGCGCCACCCGGGCGGCCCGGGCGGTCGCTGGCACCACGGCCGCGGGACGGAGCAGCAGCTGCCTGCTGAGCCAGTTCCTTGGCGGTGACGTCACCCTTGTAGATCCAGACCTTCACGCCGATGCGGCCGAAGGTGGTCTTGGCTTCGTAGAAGCCGTAGTCGATGTTCGCGCGGAGGGTGTGCAGGGGCACACGGCCTTCGCGGTAGAACTCCGAGCGGGACATTTCTGCGCCGCCCAGTCGACCCGAGCAAGCGATACGGATGCCCTTGGCACCTGCACGCTGTGCGGACTGCATGGCCTTCTTCATCGCACGGCGGAACGCCACGCGGGAAGTCAGCTGCTCAGCAACGCCCTGGGCAACAAGCTGTGCTTCCATCTCGGGGTTCTTGACCTCGAGGATGTTCAGCTGAACCTGCTTGCCGGTGAGCTTTTCGAGCTCGCCGCGGATGCGGTCTGCTTCTGCGCCGCGGCGGCCGATGACGATGCCCGGACGTGCCGTGTGGATATCCACACGGACGCGGTCGCGGGTGCGCTCGATTTCAACCTTGGCGATGCCGGCGCGCTCCATGCCCGTGGACATGAGCTGGCGGATGCGGATGTCTTCGCGAACGAAGTCCTTGTACCGCTGGCCGGCCTTGGTGCTGTCAGCAAACCAGTGCGATACGTGATCGGTGGTGATGCCGAGTCGGAACCCGTGCGGGTTAACTTTCTGTCCCACTTAGCGAGCCTCCTCTTTCTCCGGGGTAGCGACTACCACGGTGATGTGGCTCGTGCGCTTCTTGATCTGAAATGCACGACCCTGGGCACGCGGCTGGAACCGCTTCATGGTCGGGCCTTCATCAACAAACGCTTCGCTGATGATGAGGTCACCTTCGTCAAACGCCACGCCGTCGCGGTCCGCGAGGACCCGGGCGTTGGAGATTGCCGACTGAACTACCTTGAAAACCGGCTCCGAAGCTGCCTGCGGGGCAAACTTCAGAATTGCCAGAGCCTCATTCGCTTGCTTACCACGAACAAGGTTGACGACGCGCCGGGCCTTCATAGGCGTTACGCGGATGTGACGCGCAATTGCCTTGGCTTCCATTGCTTTCCTTCTCTCGTCTTTGACGTAAGTGCAGGCGCCTAGCGGCGCTTGCCCTTACGGTCGTCCTTGACATGGCCGCGGAATGTCCGCGTGGGAGCGAATTCGCCGAGCTTGTGCCCGACCATCGACTCAGTGACAAACACGGGGATGTGCTTGCGTCCGTCGTGTACGGCGATCGTGTGGCCGAGCATGTCGGGGACGATCATCGAACGGCGGGACCAGGTCTTGATGACGTTCTTGGTGCCCTTTTCGTTTTCCCTGGCTACCTTCACAAAGAGGTGCTGGTCAACGAAAGGACCTTTTTTCAGGCTGCGTGGCATGTGTCCAGGCTCCTATCGCTTGTTCTTGCCAGTACGACGGCGACGAACAATAAGCTTGTCGCTCTCTTTGTTGGGACGGCGGGTGCGGCCTTCGCGCTTACCGTTCGGGTTGACGGGGTGACGTCCACCGGACGTCTTGCCCTCGCCACCACCGTGGGGGTGGTCCACCGGGTTCATGGCGACACCACGGACGGTCGGGCGAACGCCCTTCCACCGCATACGGCCGGCCTTGCCCCAGTTGATGTTCGACTGCTCGGCGTTGCCGACCTCGCCGACGGTTGCGCGGCAGCGCACGTCAACGTTGCGGATTTCACCGGAGGGCAGACGCAGCTGGGCGAAACGGCCTTCCTTGGCAACGAGCTGGATCGATGCGCCGGCGGAGCGGCCCATCTTGGCGCCGCCACCCGGACGCAGTTCAACTGCGTGGATTACGGTACCGACCGGGATGTTGCGCAGCGGAAGGTTGTTGCCGGGCTTGATGTCAGCGTCGGCACCTGCCTCTACCGTGTCACCCTGGGCCAGCTTGTTCGGGGCGATGATGTAACGCTTGGTGCCATCAACGTAGTGCAGGAGGGCGATGCGAGCCGTGCGGTTCGGATCGTACTCGATTTCGGCAACGCGGGCGTTGACGCCGTCCTTGTCGTGACGACGGAAGTCGATCAGACGGTACTGGCGCTTGTGGCCACCACCCTTGTGACGGGTCGTGATCTTACCGGTGTTGTTACGGCCACCCTTTTTCGGGAGGGGACGTACCAACGACTTTTCCGGCGTCGACCGCGTGATTTCAGTGAAGTCCGCTACGCTCGAGCCGCGACGGCCCGGGGTAGTCGGCTTATATTTACGGATTCCCATAATTTATTTCCTCGTTAAAGTGGTCTCCGCTACGAGAGCGGACCGCCGAAGATGTCGATAGTGCCTTCTTTGAGGCTCACAATTGCACGCTTGGTGTTCTTGCGGGTACCCCATCCGAATTTGGTGCGCTTGCGCTTACCGGCACGGTTGATGGTGTTGATCGAGTCGACCTTGACGGAGAAGATTTTCTCCACGGCCAGCTTGATCTCGGTCTTGTTCGAGCGGGGGTCCACCAGGAAGGTGTACTTGCCCTCGTCGATCAGGCCGTAGCTCTTTTCCGAGACGACGGGTGCAAGCACGACGTCGCGCGGATCCTTGAGGGTGGCTGCACTCACTTGGCATCCTCCTGGTTCTTTGCCACTGCCCGGTCAGCAACGAATGCTTCGTAGGCAGCCTTGGTGAAGACAACGTCATCGGAAACGAGAACGTCGTAGGTGTTCAGCTGGTCTGCGTACAGAACGTGAACATCCGTGAGGTTGCGCACGGAGAGTGCAGCAACATCGTTGGCGCGCTCGATGACGACGAGCAGGTTCTTGCGCTCGGAGACACCTCGCAGAGTTGCCAGTGCGGCGCTGGAGGACGGCTTGGTGCCGGCTACCAGTTCAGCGACAACGTGGATGCGGCCGTTACGGGCGCGGTCAGAGAGAGCGCCGCGCAGTGCAGCAGCAATCATCTTCTTGGGGGTGCGCTGGCTGTAGTCACGCGGCGTGGGGCCGTGGACAACGCCACCACCGGTCATGTGAGGAGCACGGATTGAACCCTGACGGGCGCGGCCGGTGCCCTTCTGCTTGAACGGCTTGCGACCTGCACCGGAAACTTCGGCGCGGGTCTTGGTCTTGTGGGTACCCTGGCGAGCAGCAGCGAGCTGTGCAACGACGACCTGGTGCAGCAGCGGCACGTTGGTCTGTACGTCGAAGATCTCTGCAGGCAGGTCAACCTTGACAGTGCTAGTCATTGAACTAGGCTCCCTTCACGGCGGTGCGTACGAGTACGACCTGGCCGCGGGCGCCGGGGACGGCGCCCTTGATCAGGAGCAGCGACTTCTCGACGTCAACCGCGTGGACCGTGAGGTTCAGCGTGGTGTGACGAACGGCGCCCATGCGGCCGGCCATTTTCATGCCCTTGAAGACGCGGCTCGGGGTGGATGCGCCACCGATTGAACCGGGCTTACGGTGGTTCTTGTGGGCACCGTGGGAAGCTCCAACGCCGTGGAAGCCGTGACGCTTCATAACACCGGCGAAGCCCTTACCCTTGGTGGTGCCAACGACGTCGATCTTCTGGCCGGCTTCGAAGAGCTCTACGGAGAGCTCCTGGCCCAGCTCGTAAGAGTCAGCATCTGCAGTGCGCAGTTCTACGACGTGGCGGCGAGGCGTGACGCCTGCCTTTTCAAAGTGACCAGCCAGCGGCTTGGTGACCTTGCGGGGATCGATCTGGCCGTAGCCGATCTGAACGGCGACATAGCCATCAGTGTCTGCATTGCGCAGCTGCGTGATGACGTTCGAGTCAGCCTGGACCACAGTGACGGGGATGAGCTTGTTGTTCTCGTCCCAGACCTGGGTCATGCCGAGCTTCGTGCCCAGCAGGCCCTTTACGTTACGGGTTGCGGTCATAGTCTCTCAGCACCTCCCTACAGCTTGATTTCGATGTTCACGTCGGCCGGCAGGTCGAGACGCATCAGCGAATCAACAGCCTTGGGCGTGGGGTCGATGATGTCGATCAGACGCTTGTGAGTACGCATTTCGAAGTGCTCACGACTGTCCTTGTACTTGTGCGGAGAGCGGATGACGCAGTAGATGTTCTTCTCCGTCGGCAGCGGCACAGGGCCTACTACCGTGGCGCCTGCGCGCGTGACCGTCTCAACGATCTTCCGTGCTGAAACGTCAATGACCTCGTGGTCATATGACTTCAGCCGGATGCGGATTTTTTGTCCCGCCATGTCGCCTGACTCTCTTTCAGTCTGTGCTTCCCCTGTTTGGGGCTGCCCTGTTTACTTACGCGTTGTGTGGCTGCCGAAGCATTTGAAGTCTTAACTACCACCCGCCGCACAAGCTGAATCCGGATGAATCCGGGTTCCTCAACCTGCCGGCGTAACCGACCCCCGCGGTCGGGCGTGTCGCGCTGTGCACGCGTACTCGACCGCAGTTCCATGGGGAGTGGGTTATGTTTGGGCTCCTACCTGGACCCTGACACCCGGCATTATCCGGATCGGGACGCGAAAGAGCGCTTGAACAACTCATCTAGTATGCCGGAATTAACGGGCATAAGCCAATCAGCGGCCGGTCGCGGGTGGTCCCGGCACCCGTACGGAGTGCACGCCGGGGCCCGGACGACGGCGGAACCGGCGTTCCGATCATTGCCTTCCGCGGACAGCGTGGGGATGATGGGGTCATGTCTGTGCAGGATTCCGTAGCAGTTCAGGCCCTGGCCGCGCGCCTGCGCCCGGATTTCCAGCTGGGCGTGGCCTCCGCCGCATTCCAGATTGAAGGGTCCCTCGCCGCCGGCGGCCGCGGGCCTTCCGGCTGGGACGCCTTTGTCGAAAAACCCGGCAGCATCCAGGACGGCCACTCCCCCGCGGTGGCCTGCGACCACTACAACCGCACCACGGAGGACGTCGAGCTGATGCGCACCCTCGGCATCGACTCCTACCGCTTCTCCATCTCCTGGCCGCGGATCCAGCCCGACGGCACCGGACCGTTCAACAACCAGGGACTGGATTTCTACGACCGGCTCATCGACCAGCTGCTCGGGGCCGGCATCTCCCCGATGGCCACCCTCTACCATTGGGACACCCCCCTGCCGCTGGAACACCGCGGCGGCTGGCTGAACCGTTCCACGGCGGAACGCTTCGCCGAGTACAGCGCGGCGGCCGGCCGGCGCTTCGGCGACCGCGTGGCCCAGTGGGTCACCCTCAACGAACCGGTGTCGGTCACCCTCAACGGCTACGCCCTCGGCGTCCACGCCCCGGGCCATGACCTGCTCTTCGACGCCCTGCCGGCCGTTCATCACCAGCTCCTCGCCCACGGCCTCGCAGTGCAGGCGTTGCGTGCGGAGGCGGTCACGGGGGCCGTGGGCGTCACCAACCTGCATTCCCCGGTACGGCCCGCAACCCGCTCCATGTCGGACAAATTCCTGGCCGGCATTTTCGACCTGACCCTGAACCGCGTCTACGCGGACCCGATCCTCCTGGGCCGGTACCCCACGGTTCCGCTCGTCGCCAGGCCGTGGTTCCGGTCGCTGGGGAAAATCTCCGACGCCGATCTGCGGACCATCCACCAGCCCCTGGACTTCTACGGGCTGAACTACTACTACCCCGTCAAAGTCGCCACCGGACGCGGTTCGGGCGACAGCCCCGTGGGCAGTGCCGAGGCGATGCTCAAGATGCCGTTCCATATGGCTGCGTTCCCGGAATACACCACCACGGGTTTTGGCTGGCCCGTGGCGCCGGACCATCTGGGCCCGTTGCTCCGGGAGCTGAAAGACAGGTACGGGGCTGCGCTGCCACCGCTGTACATCACGGAAAGCGGGGCCAGCTTCCCCGAGCCGGACCATGTGTCCGGTCCCCTTGCCGATGCCGACCGGATCAACTACATCGCGTCCCATCTGGGTCATGCCCTGGACGCCACGGCTCCCGGCGGGATCGCTGAGGACGTTGAACTGCTGGGCTACTACGTCTGGACCCTCATGGACAACTTCGAATGGGCCGCCGGGTACTCGCAGCGGTTCGGCCTGGTCCATGTGGATTTCGACACCCAGGAACGCACGCCCAAGGATTCCTATTACTGGTACCAGGCCCTCAGCCGGGCACGCAGGGCCTGAGCCTGCGGGCTACTGGTTCTTGTTGGCCCGGTTGATGCGCTTGGCCCGCTCAATCTCGTGGCGGAAGTGCTTCTTGGCCCAGAAGACGCCGGCGACGACGGCAACGACCACCAACAGGAAAATAAACCAGCCCATTGTGAGCTCCCTTCGTTTGGAAGCAACGATATCAGCGCCCGGCCCTGGTCAACCATGGCCCCCGGCTCGCTGCCCGGTGCCGGGCGGCCTCTGCAGCGATCACCGGACCTGTGTCAGCGGATGCCTTCCCACAGGGCGCGCTCCCACGGCCGGGGATCCTCCACAACCCGGGAGACAGCGCCGAACCGCATGGTGGCCCGCCGTCGAAGGTCATACCGTGGCCAGCCAGGGTCCCCGGTGCCTGCGAAGGAAACCCACGCGGCGTGCATGCTGCGCGCGAGGTCCTGCGGCGGATCGTTTCCCAGCAACGGCCCGAAGAGCGGGGCGTCCGGGGCAGCTGTGTCGAAGACAAAGGGAACTTCGACGGCGTGGACCGCGCCGAGGCCCGGCGCCGCCCAGTCGAACTCGTACATGTACGTGCCCCCGCCCGCATGGGCGGCGGCGTGGGCGTCAGCAAGCCGTATGGCGGGGATCCGCATCCACCAGTCCGTCTGGACAGCGGCCAGCAGATCACCGGGCGTCGCTTCGGGGTATCGCATCCGGTAGGCGGACAGGGCCTGTTCGGCCTGCAGCCCGTAGGCCGCCAGGGACTGATAGCCGTAGGCACGGACCGGACCGGACAGGATGTCGATGGTAATACGGGCCATCGCACCGCTGGCCACCAGCCACAGCCGCCAGTCATCGGTATTGGTGCCGATGATGACGTCCACCTCTCCCCCGGTTCCCGCCGTGATGCGCTCGATCGGCGGGCCCGGCAGGATGTCGCCGTCGATGACCGGCTGCCACGGCATGGTGCTCGCCACGACGGCCTGACCCCACCGTTCCGGGTCCGGGTCGGCGAGCAACACGGTCTTGAGCGCCGTCTGCGCCTCGAGGAGCCGTTGGACTCCGACGGCGGCGATCGCCTCACGGGTGGCGGGCACCCCGAGCCTGCCGGCCAGGTACCCGGCGATGCGCAACGCGTCCCCGGCCGGCGTGACCTGGTGGGCTGCGCCGCTCTGCAGGATGGCCCGGGTGAACAGCCCCTCGGCCAGGGGCATCGCCAGCAGCATGCCGATGCTCATCGCCCCGGCGGACTCGCCGAACACCGTGACATTGCCGGGGTCCCCGCCGAAGGCGGCGATGTTCGCCTGGACCCACTGGAGCGCCGCGACCTGGTCGAGCAGGCCCAGGTTGGCGATGCCGTCGTCGAGGTAGAGGAATCCCTCCGCGCCGGGACGCCAGTTGATGACAACACAGACCACCCCGTCCCGGGCGAAGCGGCTGCCGTCGTAGGCCGCCGTCGAGCTCAGTTCGAACATGCCGCCCTGGATCCACACCATCACCGGGAGCTTCGCGGCGCCGGGATCGGGCGTCCAGACGTTGAGGTTCAGGCAGTCCTCAGACGGGGCGGCGCGATCCACCGCGGCGAAGGCGGAGCTGACGTCCGCCCAGTCTTCCGCGGCACCGGTGACCGTACCGCCGGTGGGCGGAGGCGCCACCTGCGGGGGCTCCGGCCCCAGCATCGTGGCGTTCCGGACGCCGGACCACGGCTCGGCCGGCTGCGGCGGCTGCAGCCGGTTCGCGCCGAAAGGCGGCGCGGCGTAGGGGACCCCGAGAAAGGAGTGCACGCCCGCGGCGGTGCTGCCGCGCAACTCACCACTGGCAGTCCTGACCACTACGTTCATCACACCATCGTGGGCCCCGACGCCGGGCGCCGAAAGGGGCGTTGGTCCTGCGGCAGTGAGGCGGCACAAAAAAGAACAGCCCCGCTGCTAATGCAGCGGGGCTGTTCTTTACTTCACGGAGGCCGTCAGACGGCTGAACCGATCAGGGATCTAAACACAGATCAGCAAGTATTACTTGAGGATCTTGGTAACGCGTCCCGAACCAACGGTGCGGCCGCCTTCGCGGATAGCGAAGCCGAGGCCCTCTTCCATGGCGATGGGCTGGATGAGCGCAACGGTCATCTCAGTGTTGTCGCCGGGCATAACCATTTCCGTGCCTTCCGGCAGGGTGATAACGCCGGTTACGTCCGTGGTGCGGAAGTAGAACTGCGGGCGGTAGTTGGAGTAGAACGGGTTGTGACGTCCGCCTTCGTCCTTGGAGAGGATGTAGACGTTAGCCTCGAAGTCGGTGTGCGGGGTGATGGAACCCGGCTTGACGACAACCTGGCCACGCTCGACATCGTCGCGCTTCAGACCGCGGAGCAGGAGGCCACAGTTCTCGCCGGCCCATGCTTCGTCGAGCTGCTTGTGGAACATCTCGATACCGGTAACCGTGGTCTTCTGGACCGGGCGGATGCCGACGATCTCGACCTCGGAGTTGATGGCGAGGGTTCCACGCTCGGCGCGGCCCGTAACAACGGTGCCACGGCCGGTGATCGTGAAGACATCTTCGATCGGCATCAGGAACGGCTTGTCACGGTCACGTACGGGGTCCGGAACGGACTCGTCGACAGCTTCCATGAGGTCCTCGACGGACTTGACCCACACCGGGTCGCCTTCGAGAGCCTTCAGGCCGGAAACGCGTACAACCGGAGCTTCATCGCCATCGAAGCCCTGAGCCGAAAGCAGCTCGCGAACTTCCATTTCGACGAGGTCGAGGAGCTCTTCGTCCTCAACCATGTCCGACTTGTTCAGCGCGACCAGCAGGTAGGGAACACCAACCTGGCGGGCGAGCAGGACGTGCTCGCGGGTCTGAGCCATCGGGCCGTCAGTGGCGGCAACCACGAGGATTGCACCGTCCATCTGTGCAGCACCGGTGATCATGTTCTTGATGTAGTCAGCGTGACCCGGAGCGTCTACGTGTGCGTAGTGGCGCTTCTCGGTCTGGTACTCAACGTGGGAAATGTTGATGGTAATGCCGCGCTGGCGCTCTTCGGGAGCAGAGTCAATCGACGCGAAGTCGCGCTGCTCGTTGAGGGCCGGGTACTTGTCGTACAGCACCTTGGAAATCGCGGCCGTCAACGTCGTCTTACCGTGGTCAACGTGACCAATGGTGCCGATGTTAACGTGCGGCTTAGTCCGCTCGAACTTTGCCTTTGCCACAGGTTCCTCCTAGAACGTTTTCAAATGACTTACCCTTCGACCGCGCTTGTCGCGGCAGAAACTCCAGTAAGTCTACTTGGGGGGCTTTGGTTTGATGAAATTGCAGATTCAGGAACTAATACTAGTGCCACGAGTCTGTCGGAGCAGATGGCCGGATCCGGCGTGACCGGAAGCGGCTGACCGGGACCGGCCATCTGCACCAGGCGAATCTCCGTAGTTAGAGACGCACCCGAGTTTGTAGCTGCGAGAGTCGCGGGGACTATTCGCCGCGGTTCTTCTGGATGATCTCGTCGGCAACTGCCTTCGGGACCTCGGCGTAGCTGTTGAACGTCATGGAGTACACAGCGCGGCCCTGGGTCTTGGAACGCAGGTCACCGATGTAGCCGAACATGCCGGACAGCGGAACGTGCGCACGGATGACCTTGACGCCCTGGGCATCTTCCATGGACTGCATCTGGCCACGGCGGGAGTTGAGGTCACCGATTACTTCACCCATGTATTCCTCAGGGGTGCGGACCTCGACATCCATCAGCGGTTCGAGCAGGACAGGGTTCGCCTTGCGTGCGGCTTCCTTGAAAGCCATACGGCCGGCGATCTTGAACGCCATTTCCGAGGAGTCAACATCGTGGTATGCGCCGTCAACCAGCGTGGCCTTGATGCCGACCACCGGGTAGCCGGCCAGGACGCCGTCGTTCAGCGCATCCTGGATACCGGCGTCCACGGACGGAATGTATTCGCGCGGAACGCGGCCACCGGTGACCTTGTTCTCGAACTCGTACATCTCGCCTTCGGACGTGTCCAGCGGCTCGATCGCGATCTGGATCTTTGCGAACTGGCCCGAACCACCGGTCTGCTTCTTGTGCGTGTAGTCGTGACGCTCTACAGCACGCTTGATGGTTTCGCGGTAAGCAACCTGGGGCTTGCCCACGTTTGCCTCGACCTTGAACTCGCGGCGCATGCGGTCCACCAGGATGTCCAGGTGGAGCTCGCCCATGCCGGCGATGATGGTCTGACCGGTGTCTTCGTTGAGGGAGACCTGGAAGGTCGGGTCCTCAGCGGAGAGCTTCTGGATGGCCGTGGAGAGCTTCTCCTGGTCACCCTTGGTGTTCGGCTCGATCGCAACAGAGATCACGGGCTCCGGGAAGCTCATGGACTCGAGGACGATCTGGTTGCTGGAGTCGCACAGGGTGTCGCCCGTGGTGGTGTCCTTCAGGCCGATCGCTGCGTAGATGTGGCCTGCGGTAGCGCCGTCGACCGGCATTTCCTTGTTGGCGTGCATCTGGAACAGCTTGCCGATGCGCTCCTTCTTGCCCTTGGTGGAGTTGACCACCTGGGCGCCTGCTTCCACGTGACCGGAGTACACGCGGATGAAGGTGAGCTGGCCGAAGAAGGGGTGAGCAGCAATCTTGAACGCCAGGGCCGAGAACGGCTCCTCGGAGGACGGCTTGCGGGTCAGTTCCTTCTCTTCGTCGCGAGGATCGTGACCGATCATCGGGGGGACGTCGAGCGGGTTCGGCAGGTAGTCCACGACGGCGTCAAGCATCGGCTGGACGCCGCGGTTCTTGAACGCGGAGCCACAGAAGACCGGGTAGAGCTCGGAGTTGATCGTCATCTTGCGGATGCCGGCCTTGAGCTCGTCCTCGGAGATTTCTTCGCCTTCGAGGTACTTCTCCATGAGCTCTTCGGAGGACTCTGCAACGGTCTCAACGAGCGTTGCGCGGTACTCTTCAGCCTTTTCCTTGAGGTCAGCCGGGATCTCCTGGATCTCGTACTTGGCACCCATGGTGACGTCACCCTTGGAGTCGCCGGGCCAGACCAGGGCACGCATGTAGAGCAGGTCGACGACGCCGATGAAGTCGTTCTCGGCGCCGATCGGCAGCTGCATGACGAGCGGCTTGGCACCGAGGCGGCTGATGATGGTGTCGACGGTGAAGTAGAAGTCAGCGCCGAGCTTGTCCATCTTGTTGACGAAGCAGATACGCGGGACGTTGTACTTGTCGGCCTGGCGCCAAACAGTCTCAGACTGCGGCTCCACGCCTTCCTTGCCGTCGAACACGGCAACTGCACCGTCGAGGACGCGCAGGGAGCGCTCAACCTCAACCGTGAAGTCCACGTGGCCGGGGGTGTCAATGATGTTGATCTGGTTGTTTTCCCAGAAGCAGGTCACGGCGGCAGACGTGATGGTGATGCCGCGTTCCTTTTCCTGTTCCATCCAGTCAGTCGTCGAAGCGCCGTCGTGCGTTTCGCCGATCTTGTGGTTCACACCCGTGTAGAACAGGATGCGCTCGGTAGTAGTGGTCTTGCCGGCATCGATGTGGGCCATGATGCCGATATTGCGGACCTTGCTAAGGTCGGTAAGCACGTCCTGTGCCACGGTGTCTCCCTTTCGGATGGACTGCACGTTCGCCGCCGGCTCGGTTGAGCCGGCGGCGTCCGGGAAGTATTACCAGCGGTAGTGTGCGAAGGCCTTGTTGGACTCGGCCATCTTGTGGGTGTCTTCGCGACGCTTCACAGCGGCACCGAGACCGTTGGAGGCATCCAGAATCTCGTTCTGGAGGCGCTCGGTCATGGTCTTCTCGCGGCGGGCCTTCGAGTAGCCAACCAGCCAGCGCAGGGCGAGGGCGGTGGAGCGACCCGGCTTGACCTCAACCGGAACCTGGTAGGTGGCGCCACCGACACGACGGGAGCGGACCTCGAGGGAAGGCTTGACGTTCTCCATGGCCTTCTTGAGGGCTGCAACGGGGTCGCCGCCGGACTTGGCGCGAGCACCTTCGAGTGCACCGTAAACGATGCGCTCTGCGGTGGACTTCTTGCCGTCAACGAGCACCTTGTTGATCAGCTGGGTGACCAGCGGGGAGCCGTAAACGGGATCTAGAACTAGCGGCCGCTTGGGGGCCGGACCCTTGCGAGGCATATTACTTCTTCTCCATCTTTGCGCCGTAGCGGCTACGAGCCTGCTTACGGTTCTTGACACCCTGGGTATCGAGGGCGCCACGGACGATCTTGTAGCGGACACCCGGAAGGTCCTTAACACGGCCGCCACGGACGAGCACAATGGAGTGCTCCTGCAGGTTGTGGCCTACACCGGGGATGTACGCGGTGACTTCAACGCCGCCGTTGAGGCGCACACGTGCAACCTTACGCAGAGCCGAGTTCGGCTTCTTCGGGGTCGTCGTGTACACGCGGGTGCAAACACCGCGGCGCATCGGGCTGCCGTTAAGCGCGGGAGCCTTGGTCTTCTTGACCTTAGGCGTGCGGCCCTTGCGGACCAGCTGGTTAATCGTAGGCACTCTCGTGTTCTCCGTTTTATCCGGAGCGGCCGTTGGCAGCCGCTCTCTTGTCGCTGCGCCCCGCCGCTCGAGCTTTGAAGTTCTCTCCAGAGCAGCTGAGGCGAAGCCTTAATAGTCGGACCGCACGCCGGGATCCACGGACTTCCATCCTGAATTGCCCCTAGGCATGCGAAAATGTGGCATACGTTGCACAAGAACCCTGCAAACCGGAAACGTCGTCCTGGCTCAGCCTTTCAGCTCAAAGCTGTCTAGCTACAACCGGCGCACTCATCCACTGCCACAATAACAATTAGTCTCAAGTCTAACACGGACGGGTCCCAGCCCTTAATCGGCGCGGAACCGGGCTCCTCCGCCGGCAACTCGAGGGTTAAACGGGGATGGTCCCCCACCTTGCAGTGAGGGACCATCCCGTGGTTCAGGCTATGAACTGCCAAGGGCAGGGCGGCCGGGTCCCTACGTGGCGCGGAACGCGACACGAAAGGGCCCGCCCTGCCCGCTAGCGGAAGTCGCTGCCCAGATCGTAGTCATCCAGCGGGATGGCGTGGAACTCAGGAGCCCCGTCGCCGCCCAGGGAATCGTAGGAGAAGTCACTGAACGCGCTGGGGCCGGTGAACAGATTGGCCTTCGCTTCTTCAGTGGGCTCCACCGTGACCTCGGTGTAGCGCGGGAGACCCGTGCCGGCCGGGATGAGCTTACCGATGATGACGTTTTCCTTGAGGCCGAGCAGCGGATCGCTCTTGCCTTCCATGGCCGCCTGCGTAAGGACGCGGGTGGTCTCCTGGAAGGAAGCTGCGGACAGCCAAGACTCGGTCGCCAGGGACGCCTTGGTGATGCCCATGAGCTCGGGACGGCCGGAAGCCGGCGTCTTGCCCTCGGACACAACGCGGCGGTTGGCATCCTCGAAGCGGCTGCGCTCGGCGAGCTCGCCGGGCAGCAGATCCGATTCGCCGGACTCAATGACCGTGACGCGGCGCAGCATCTGGCGGACGATAACCTCGACGTGCTTGTCGTGGATACCGATGCCCTGGCTGCGGTACACGCCCTGGACCTCGTCCACCAAGAACTTCTGCGCGGCACGGGGGCCCATGATGCGCAGAACCTGCTTGGGGTCGACCGGACCGTTGATGAGCTTCTGGCCGACGCTGACGTGATCGCCGTCTTCGATGAGAAGACGTGAACGGCGCAGCACCGGGTAAGCGATCTCTTCGGATCCGTCATCCGGAGTGATGACCAGGCGCATCTGGCGCTCGGACTCTTCGATGGCGATGCGGCCGGCTGCTTCAGCAATCGGTGCGACACCCTTCGGAGTACGGGCTTCGAAGAGCTCCTGGATACGGGGCAGACCCTGGGTGATGTCGTCGCCACCGCTGGAGGAAACAGCACCACCGGTGTGGAACGTACGCATGGTCAGCTGGGTACCCGGCTCACCGATGGACTGTGCGGCGATGATGCCCACTGCCTCACCGATGTCCACGGTCTTACCCGTGGCCAGCGAACGGCCGTAGCACAGGGCGCAGGTGCCGACGCTGGACTCACAGGTGAGTACGGAGCGGACCTTGACCTCGGTGATGCCGGCGGCGAACAGTTCGGCAATGACGACGTCGCCGCAGTCAGTGCCGCCCGCTGCCAGGACCTTGCCCTTGGAGTCAACGACATCCACGGCCAGGGTACGGGCGTACGCGCTGTTCTCGACGTTCTCGTCCAGGACCAGCTCGCCGTTGGCGTCAGCCACCGCGATGGCCGTCATGAGACCGCGCTCGGTGCCGCAGTCCTCTTCACGGACGATGACATCCTGCGAGACGTCCACCAGACGACGGGTCAGGTAGCCCGAGTTGGCGGTACGCAGCGCGGTGTCAGCCAGACCCTTACGGGCACCGTGCGTGGCGATGAAGTATTCCAGCACCGACAGGCCCTCGCGGTAGGAGGACTTGATCGGACGCGGGATGATCTCACCCTTAGGGTTGGCTACCAGGCCACGGATACCCGCGATCTGACGGACCTGCATCCAGTTACCACGTGCGCCGGAGGACACCATGCGGTTGATGGTGTTCATCGGGGACAGGCTGTCACGCATCGCCTGGGCGATTTCGTTCGTTGCCTTGTTCCAGATTTCGATCAGTTCCTGGCGACGCTCGTCGTCGTCGATCAGGCCCTTGTCGTACTGGCCCTGGATCTTGGCAGCCATGGTCTCGTAGCCGGCAAGGATCACCGGCTTGTCCTTGGGAACCTCGATGTCCGAGATGGCGACGGTGACGCCGGACCGGGTGGCCCAGTAGAAACCGGCATCCTTCAGGTTGTCCAGCGTTGCCGCCGTGACCACCTTCGGGTAGCGCTCGGCGAGGTCGTTGACGATCCGGGACAGCTCGCCCTTGTCGGCAACATCCTCAACCCACGGGTAGTCCTCGGGCAGGGTCTCGTTGAAGAGGACCTGGCCCAGGGAGGTCTCGACGAGCACGGTCTGACCCGGCTCCCAGCCTTCCGGAGCTTCCCAGCCGGCGTAAGGGACGAAGCCCTCCAGCCGGATCTTGACCTGGGAGTTCAGGTGCAGCTCGTGCAGGTCGTACGCCATGATGGCTTCCGACACGGAGGAGAAGATCCGGCCCTCGCCAGCTGAACCGACACGCTTGGTGGTCAGGTGGTAGAGGCCGATGATCATATCCTGCGAGGGCAGCGTCACCGGGCGGCCGTCAGACGGCTTCAGGATGTTGTTCGAGGACAGCATCAGGATGCGGGCTTCAGCCTGGGCTTCGGGGCTCAGCGGCAGGTGGACTGCCATCTGGTCGCCGTCGAAGTCAGCGTTGAACGCGCCACAAACCAGCGGGTGAAGCTGGATTGCCTTGCCTTCAACAAGCTGCGGCTCGAACGCCTGGATGCCAAGACGGTGCAGGGTAGGTGCACGGTTCAGCAGCACGGGGTGCTCGGTGATGATCTCTTCGAGGACATCCCAGACCTGCGGGCGGTAGCGCTCCACCATCCGCTTGGCCGACTTGATGTTCTGCGCGTGGTTAAGGTCAACCAGGCGCTTCATCACGAACGGCTTGAAGAGCTCCAGCGCCATCTGCTTCGGCAGGCCACACTGGTGCAGCTTCAGCTGCGGGCCGACGACGATCACGGAGCGGCCGGAGTAGTCAACGCGCTTACCCAGGAGGTTCTGGCGGAAACGACCCTGCTTGCCCTTGAGCATGTCGCTCAGGGACTTCAGCGGACGGTTGCCCGGTCCGGTGACCGGGCGGCCGCGGCGGCCGTTGTCGAAGAGGCTGTCAACAGCTTCCTGAAGCATGCGCTTCTCGTTGTTGACGATGATCTCCGGAGCGCCCAAATCAAGCAGTCGCTTGAGGCGGTTGTTGCGGTTGATCACGCGGCGGTACAGGTCGTTGAGGTCGGAGGTCGCGAAGCGGCCACCGTCCAGCTGGACCATGGGGCGCAGTTCCGGCGGGATCACCGGGACGGCGTCCAGCACCATGCCGAGCGGGCTGTTGTTGGTGGTCAGGAACGCGTTGACCACCTTGAGCCGCTTCAGGGCGCGGGTCTTGCGCTGGCCCTTGCCGTTGGCGATGACGTCGCGGAGCATGTCCGACTCGGCCTGCATGTCGAAGTTCTCAAGACGCTTCTTGATCGCCTCGGCACCCATGGAGCCTTCGAAGTACATGCCGTAGCGGTCGCGCAGTTCGCGGTACAGGCCTTCGTCACCTTCGAGGTCAGCGACCTTGAGGTTCTTGAAGCGGTCCCAGACCTGCTCGAGGCGCTCGATTTCAGCATCCGCGCGCTTGCGGACGTTGGCCATCTGGCGGTCAGCGGAGTCGCGGGCCTTCTTCTTGTCGGCAGCCTTGGCGCCTTCGCCTTCGAGACGGGCAAGCTCGTTCTCGAGGTCGCGGGCGATCGTGGCGATGTCCGAGTCGCGGTTGTCGATCAGCTGCTTCTTTTCGATGTCGTGCTCAACCTGGAGGTTGGGCAGTTCTTCGTGGCGGCTGTCGGCGTCGACGCTCGTGATCATGTAGGCGGCGAAGTAGATGACCTTTTCGAGGTCCTTCGGTGCCAGGTCAAGGAGGTAGCCCAGGCGGGACGGAACACCCTTGAAGTACCAGATGTGCGTGACCGGGGCGGCCAGCTCGATGTGGCCCATGCGCTCACGGCGGACCTTTGCACGGGTGACCTCAACGCCACACCGCTCGCAAATGATGCCCTTGAAGCGCACGCGCTTGTACTTACCGCAGTAGCATTCCCAGTCGCGGGAAGGGCCGAAGATCTTCTCGCAGAAGAGGCCATCCTTCTCGGGCTTGAGCGTGCGGTAGTTGATGGTTTCCGGCTTCTTAACCTCGCCGTAAGACCAGCCACGGATGTCTTCCGCGGTGGCGAGGCCGATCTGCATGAGGCCGAAGGAGGATTCGCTGGACATATGGTCCCTGTTCTCTCTTGTTCTCTAAATTCTGAAGTCTTGGGTTACGGGAAGGGGCCGAGAGTCCCGACGGCGGGTAACCACCCGCCGTCGGACGCTCTGCTAGACCTCTTCTACGGAACTGGGCTCTGCACGAGACAGATCGATGCCCAGTTCTTCCGCAGCCGTGAAGACTGCGTCATCAGAGTCACGCATTTCAATTGTGGTTCCGTCCGTGGAAAGAACTTCCACGTTCAGGCACAGCGACTGCATTTCCTTGATCAAGACCTTGAAGGACTCAGGAACGCCCGGCTCGGGGATGTTCTCGCCCTTGACGATGGCTTCGTAAACCTTCACACGACCATGGATGTCATCCGACTTGATCGTGAGGAGCTCCTGGAGCGTGTACGCGGCGCCGTAAGCTTCGAGCGCCCACACTTCCATTTCACCGAAGCGCTGGCCACCGAACTGTGCCTTACCACCCAGCGGCTGCTGCGTGATCATGGAGTACGGGCCGGTGGAGCGCGCGTGGATCTTGTCGTCCACCAGGTGGTGGAGCTTCAGGATGTACATGTAGCCGACCGAGATCGGATCCGGGAACGGCTCGCCGGAGCGGCCGTCGAACAGACGGGTCTTGCCTGAGGAGTTGATCAGGCGGTCGCCGTCGCGGGTGACGTTGGTGGAGTCGAGGAGACCGGTGATTTCCTCTTCACGCGCACCGTCGAAGACCGGCGTTGCAACAGTGGTCTGGCCACTCTCGCGCGGCAGGTTCGGCAGCTGCTTGACCCACTCGGGCTCGCCTTCGATCTTCCAGCCGGTCTTGGCAACCCAGCCGAGGTGCGTTTCCAGCACCTGGCCGACGTTCATACGGCCCGGGACACCCAGCGGGTTCAGGACGATATCAACGGGGGTACCGTCGGCAAGGAAGGGCATGTCCTCGATCGGAAGGATCTTGGAGATAACACCCTTGTTGCCGTGACGGCCGGCGAGCTTGTCGCCGTCGGTGATCTTGCGCTTGGCGGCCACGTAGACACGGACCAGCTGGTTGACGCCCGGGGGCAGCTCGTCGTCGTTGTCGCGGTCGAAGACGCGGACACCGATCACGGTGCCGGACTCGCCGTGCGGAACCTTCAGGGAGGTGTCGCGCACTTCGCGGGACTTCTCACCGAAGATGGCGCGCAGCAGGCGCTCTTCCGGGGTCAGCTCGGTCTCGCCCTTCGGCGTGACCTTTCCGACCAGGATGTCGCCGGCTTCAACCTCGGCGCCGATGTGGATGATGCCACGCTCGTCCAGGCCGGCCAGGACTTCCTCCGACACGTTCGGGATGTCACGGGTGATTTCCTCGGCACCAAGCTTGGTGTCGCGGGCATCGATCTCGTGCTCCTCGATGTGGATGGAGGAAAGAACGTCCTCAGCGACGATGCGCTGGGACAGGATGATGGCATCCTCGAAGTTGTGGCCTTCCCATGACATGAATGCCACGAGCAGGTTCTTACCAAGGGCCAGTTCGCCCTGGTCCGTTGCCGGGCCGTCGGCGATGATGCCGCCAACTTCCAGGCGCTGGCCTTCGCTCACCAGAACGCGGTGGTTGTAGCAGTTGCCCTGGTTGGAGCGGGCGAACTTGTTGATGCGGTAGTTGGTTTCCGTACCGTCGTCGTTGAGCACGATGACCAGCTCAGCGGAGACCTCGGTCACCACGCCTGCCTTCTTCGCGATGACTACGTCACCGGCGTCGACTGCAGCGGCGCGCTCCATACCGGTACCGACGAACGGCGCCTCGGAACGGACCAGCGGCACGGCCTGGCGCTGCATGTTGGCACCCATGAGTGCGCGGTTAGCATCGTCGTGCTCGAGGAACGGGATCAGGGCGGTAGCCACGGATACCATCTGGCGCGGGGAAACGTCCATGAACTCGACGTCGGCGGCGGGGACCAGCACGGGCTCGCCTCCACCACCACGGGCGCGGACGAGGACGGTTTCTTCGGCGAACTTCTTGTTCGCGTCGAGCGGGGCGTTGGCCTGGGCAATCAGGACCTCTGCCTCGTCGTCGGCCGTGAGGTACTGGACCTCATCGGAGACGACGCCCTCGGATACGAGGCGGTACGGGGTCTCGATGAAGCCGAACGGGTTGATGCGTCCGTAGGAAGCCAGCGAACCGATCAGACCAATGTTCGGGCCTTCAGGGGTTTCGATGGGGCACATACGTCCGTAGTGCGACGGGTGAACGTCTCGGACTTCCATGCCTGCACGGTCACGGGACAGACCACCCGGGCCAAGTGCCGACAGGCGGCGCTTGTGGGTCAGACCCGAGAGCGGGTTGTTCTGGTCCATGAACTGGGACAGCTGGGAAGTTCCGAAGAACTCCTTGATGGCTGCCACGACGGGGCGGATGTTGATCAGCGTCTGCGGCGTGATGGCCTCGACGTCCTGAGTTGTCATACGCTCGCGGACAACGCGCTCCATACGGGACAGGCCGGTGCGGACCTGGTTCTCGATGAGCTCGCCGACGGCGCGGATGCGGCGGTTGCCGAAGTGGTCGATGTCATCGATCTCAACGCGCAGCTCGTGGTCCTGGCCGTCGCGCTTGCCCATGAGGGTCTTCTCACCGGCGTGCAGGGCGACGAGGAACTTGATCATGGCGACGATGTCTTCAACATGCAGGACAGACGCTTCCTTGTCACCAAGGGAGCGGTCGATGCCAAGCTTGCGGTTGATCTTGTAGCGGCCGACCTTGGCCAGATCGTAGCGCTTGGAGTTGAAGTACAGGTTGTCCAGCAGGGACTGGGCAGCCTCGACCGTGGGCGGCTCGCCCGGTCGCAGCTTCCGGTAGATGTCCAGCAAGGCGTCTTCGCGGGTTTCGGTGGCGTCCTTCTCCAGCGTTGCGCGCATGGAGTCGTACTGGCCGAACTCTTCGAGGATCTGGCCTTCGGTCCAGCCGAGGGCCTTCAGCAGCACCGTGACGGACTGCTTGCGCTTGCGGTCGAGGCGAACGCCGACCTGGTCGCGCTTGTCGATTTCAAGTTCGAACCAGGCGCCGCGGGACGGGATGATCTTCGCAGTGAAGATGTCCTTGTCACTGGTCTTGTCGGCGGTGCGCTCAAAGTAGGCGCCCGGGGAACGGACCAGCTGGGAGACAACAACACGCTCGGTGCCGTTGACAACGAAGGTGCCCTTCTCGGTCATCAGCGGGAAGTCACCCATGAACACGGTCTGCTGCTTGATTTCGCCCGTGTTGTTGTTCATGAATTCGGCCTTGACGTACAGCGGAGCCGAGTACGTTGCGTCCCGGTCCTTGCACTCGGCCATCGTGTACTTCGGATCAGCGAACTCCGGCTCGGAGAAGCTCAGGGACATGGTGCCCTGGAAGTCTTCGATCGGGGAGATCTCTTCGAAAATGTCGGACAGACCCGAGGAGGTGGCGACGCTGAGGTCGCCTTCTTCGACGGCCTTCGCAACGCGCGCCTGCCAGCGTTCGTTTCCGACCAGCCAGTCAAAGCTGTCGGTTTGCAGGGCGAGCAGATTCGGAACATCAAGAGGTTCGTGAATCTTTGCGAATGAGAGCCGGCGGGTTGCACCGTCGGTGCTGTCGGCATTGATAGCGGTAGCGTTGTTTACATTAGAGGTGCTCGAGGCGACCAAGAGGGATCCTTCCACAGACCTTCAGGCGTTGTCAGATCTCCCCCGTTATGCACTCTGCAGAATGACTCCGCAGCGCTACCAGTCCGGTTCCGCTATATGACCCGGGACCCGTGCTGACCACGATGGTGCCGTTGTTGACGGCACATTGATGGCGCAGCTGCCAGGCTAAGCCCACCGCTATATGAAGGCTGAAGGTAAACAGGGAAGACGCAAATATCTACGATACGGCAAAGCAACCTACTTGTCTACCCCACTTCGCCCGGGATTGCAAACATCGGCCCGGCCCCCGGATGCGGCGCACGGAGGGGATGCGTCTGGCGACGCAGCGCGCGGGCCCCGCACCGGCGGGCTCCCGGCGGGCTTAACCGGCGCTCAAATGGCTCCGTGACGGGGGTCACGATAACCTTGCTGTATATCGTCCAAGATCGGAAGAGAAAACCATGAGCAACTCTGCAGACGACAATGATGTTGTCATCCTCGCCGCCGCCCGCACCCCCCAGGGCCGCCTGAACGGCCAGCTCGCCAGCTTCACCGCCGTGCAGCTCGGCTCCCACGCCATCAAGGCAGCTCTGGCCGCCAGCGGCGTCAAGGCCGAGCAGGTGGACTCGGTGATCATGGGCCAGGTACTGCAGGCCGGGGCCGGCCAGAACCCCGCCCGCCAGAGCGCCGTCGGCGCCGGCATCGGCTGGAACGTCCCCACCGTGACCATCAACAAGGTCTGCCTGTCCGGCCTGACCGCCGTGATCGACGCCGCCCGGCTGATCCGCAGCGGCGACGCGACGGTGGTGGTGGCCGGCGGCCAGGAGTCCATGACCCGCGCACCGCACCTGCTCCCCGGTTCCCGGCAGGGCTGGACCTACGGTTCCATCCAGGCCCTCGACGCGGCAGCCCATGACGGCCTGACCGACGCCTTCGACGGCCAGTCCATGGGGCTGTCCACGGAGAGCAGGAACCTCACGCTGGGGATCGACCGCACCTCCCAGGACGAGGTGGCCGCGGCGTCCCACCAGCGTGCCGCCCGGGCCGCCAAGGACGGGGTGTTCGACGTCGAAATCTCTCCGATCAGCGTCAAGCAGCGCAAGGGTGATCCGATCACCCTGGCCGCGGACGAAGGCATCCGGCCCGACACGACCGCGGGTTCCCTGGCCGGCCTGCGGGCGGCGTTCGTCACGGACGGCACCATCACCGCCGGCAACTCCTCTCCCCTGTCCGACGGCGCCTCCGCCCTGGTGCTCTCCTCGCGGCGGTTCGCCGAAGACAACGGCCTGGAGTACCTCGCCGTGGTCGGCAAGCCCGGGCAGGTGGCCGGGCCGGACAACTCGCTGCACTCCCAGCCCTCCAACGCGATCAAGAGCGCGCTGGACAAGGCCGGCTGGTCCGCCGCCGACCTGGACTTCATCGAGATCAACGAGGCCTTCGGCTCCGTCGCCGTGCAGTCGCTCAAGGACCTCGACTACCCGCTGGAGAAGTGCAACCTCCACGGCGGCGCCATCGCTTTGGGCCACCCCATCGGAGCGTCCGGCGCCCGGCTTGCCCTCCATGCCGCACACGAGCTGAAGCGCCGCGGCACCGGCAAGGCCGCCGTGTCCCTGTGCGGCGGCGGCGGCCAGGGCGAAGCCCTCCTGCTGTACCGCGACTGAGCGCCGTGACGGACCCCGCAGCGCCCGGACAGGGCCGTGACGGTGGAAGTGCTGACGACGGCGGACCCGTCGGCCGGGACCGTTTCCTGGCCGACGCCGCCGCGCGGGGCCTCAGCGTCCGGCTGGTCGAGCGGCTGGCCGCGAACAGCCTCGAGGACGCGGCACGGATCCTGGGGATCCAGCCCGGGGACATCGTGAAGTCACTGGTGGTCAAGCACAAGGACGGCAGCTTCCTGTTCGCCCTCATTCCGGGCGACCGGCAGATCTCCTGGCCCAAACTCCGGGCGCTGCTCGGAGTCAACAAGCTCTCGCTGCCGACGGCGGAAGTCGCCCTGGATGCCACAGGTTACGAGCGGGGCACCATCACCCCGCTGGGGAGCACGGTGGCCTGGCCCGTGTACGCGGACCAAAGCATCACCGGCCGCCGGATTTCCATGGGCGCCGGCGAACATGGCTACAGCGCCTTCGTGGACGCCGACGCCTTGACCGCCGCCCTCGATGCCGTCGTCGCGGACATCTCTGAACCTAACTGACCGGCCGCCCGATCTAACCCGGCTGATCTAACCCGGCCGGGTTAACCGGGCCGGGTTAACAACCAACGCGGGGTCACTCCCGGTCCATCCCACACTCCGGGACGGGCTGGAAGTGACCCCGCGTTGCTTGTTTGCGGGCGCGCACCGGCGCACCGCAGGCCCCCGGAACGCAGGAAACCCCGCCCACGGGAGTGGACGGGGTTTCCCGGAGCAGAACGGGAACACGAGGTTCCCGGCCGGTTCCAGAAGCGGCGAGTTACTTGAGGGTAACGCGTGCGCCGGCTTCTTCGAGCTGTGCAACAGCCTTCTCGGCAGCTTCCTTGGTGACGCCTTCGAGAACAGCCTTCGGAGCGCTGTCAACCAGGTCCTTGGCTTCCTTGAGGCCCAGGGAAGTGATTGCGCGAACTTCCTTGATCACTGCGATCTTCTTGTCGCCGGCAGCTTCGAGGACGACGTCGAATGCCGTCTTCTCCTCTTCTTCTGCAGCAGCGCCGGCAGCGGGGCCAGCAACTGCAACAGCAGCAGCGGTAACTTCGAAGGTCTCTTCGAAGAGCTTGACGAACTCAGAGAGCTCGATGATGGTCAGTTCCTTGAAAGCTTCAATGAGCTCTTCGTTGGTGAGCTTCGCCATGGTGTGGCGTCCTTCCTATAGTGGTGCGCGGCGGCCCGGGGGGCTCGCTTTACACCGGAGTCTGGTTTAGAGAGTTAGTTCTCTTCGGGGGCTGCGGCGTCGGCCGGAGCCTCAGCAGCTGCGTCAGCGGGAGCGTCGGCCGGGGCTTCTTCAGCGGCGGGTGCTTCGGCTTCGGCCGGTGCACCGTTCTCTTCTTCAAGCTTGAGGCGCAGCGCGTCGATGATGCGTGCAGCGGCGGCAGCAGGAGCCTTGAGGATGCCTGCAACCTTGGCGAGCTGCAGCTCGCGGGACTCGAGTGCTGCCAGGGCAGCGACTTCGCTGGCGTTCAGTGCCTTGCCCTCGAAGTAACCGGTCTTGATAACCAGCTGCTTGTTGGTCTTGGCAAAATCCGTCAGGCTCTTGGCAGCGGCAACTGCGTCACCCTTGATGAACGCGATTGCAGTGGGGCCGGCGAGCTGACCGTCGAATGCTTCGACACCAGCTTCCTTGGCTGCAATGGCGGTCAGGGTGTTCTTGACGACCGAGAACTTGGTGTCCTGGCCGAGCGAGACACGCAGCTGCTTGAGCTGTGCAACGGTGAGCCCACGGTATTCGGTCAGGACAGCGGCGTTCGATTCCTTGAAATCGTTAGTGATCTCAGCTACTGCTGAAACCTTGCTAGGCGTTGCCATAACCCTCCTTCCGGGGATAGTGCCGGTGTTTCCCGGTCCCCGCTCAAAAGAGCTAAAAACTAAAAACGCCCCGCGCAGATGCACGGGGCTTGTCTCGACGCAGTCCATGACTGCGGAGCTTTGCTTCGTTCACCTGCGCCGGCCGCCCTCTGTTCAGGGTCCTTCGTCTGGAGATCCACTGGCCCTCCCGGCGCGGCTGCAGAAGTGAGCCTTGCTTGGGAGAGTGGATTTCCAACAACCGACGGTCTTTGGTCCTCCCAGCTTACGCGAGACGGGGCGCCCGGTCCAAATCGGCGCAACGGCAGGCCGGTCAGCTGTTGCTCGGGCCGAAGTTCGGGAGTTCTTTCTGCCAGATCCCCGTCACCCCGGCGGTGGTGAACCCGAGCTGCACGTTGACCTTGAGCAGATACCGGTTCTCGGGGGCATTCCAGGTGTAGAGGACCCGGGCGTCCGGGAACTGCTCGGAGAGCCGCTCCATGTTCGCCACCTTGATCAGCAGGCTCAGCTTGTTGCCCCGGTGCTCCCGCAGGATCACCGTGTCGTCCTGGAACACGACGTCGGGGCGCAGCGCGAGGACGCTGATGGTGGTCAACCCGACCAGCTGTCCGCTGGCAAGATGCTCGACGGCGGTTACCACCGTCCTGCGGCCCTGCGCTATGGCGACGTCCTCCGCCTCACGGAGGATGCCGCCGTCGAACACCATGGCCGTGTCATCAACCCCGGGCACGCCGTCCTCGCCGGCGCTGTTCTCCAGCGCGGCGACCGCCTCAAGCCACTCGTCGGGACACCGGTCCGTCCAGTGGTGCAGCCGGTAACGGCCGCCGTTGGCTTCCTCCGCCTCAGTCTCCAGCTCCTCCACCAGCGCGCTGTCGAGGGGAAGCGCGCAGGCGCTGAATTGTTCGATGTGCTGCAGGGTGTAGCCGCTGAGGCGGGCGAACTCCACCTCGCGGCTGTTCATTGGAACGAAGCCCAGGCCCGTGCCGGGCACCAGCTGCCCCTCGACGTTGTCTCCCAGCGAGGACCTCGGATGGTTCGTATCGATGAGGATGGTGTGCCGGCCCTCGTCCCGGGCGAAGTGCTCCGCGGCCTCGAGCAGCTGCCGGCCCACGCCCCGGCCCTGGAACTCGGGCAGGATGTCGAGGGCGAATTCCGCCAGATCGAGGTTGTCCGCGAGCGGCAGTGCGATATCAACGGTCCCGACGATCTCGCCGTCGACCTTGGCCACCAGGATGACCTGCCGCTCGTACGGGTCCGCCATTTCCAGGAGTTTTTCCTTCGGTGCGTAGGCGAGGTCATCGCTCCCCCAGGTCTGCATGCGCACCTTGCGGCCCACCTCTACGGCGGCGATGAAGTCTGCAGCGTCCCTCCCCTCCAGCGAATCGGGGATCCACAGCTGTTCAATCCGTACGTCGTTTGCCATAGAGGGCATCATCCCAGCCGTTCTGCCGTCCACCACGTGTGCCGGAACCCGGCATCGGCCGGGCTTTCACCCGTCAGCATATGCCGGTTTCGGTCACCGTTCTATGGGTTGCGCCGTGACCACTTTCTGCCATTCGCCGTCCCAGCCGGCCGGCCGGAACCCAAGGGCGACGTTGATAGCGAGCATGTGGTCGTTTTCCGCCGCGTTGAAGGTGATGACGCGTTCCACCGCCGGGTACTCCGCCAGCAGGCGGCGGAGGTTGCGGACCTTGACGAGTATGCCCAGGCGGTGCCCGCGGTGGCCGGCCGCGACGAGGGTGTCGTCCTGGTCGGCCAGCCACGGTTTGCTGGGCGCCAGTTCCAGCACGGAGTACGCGGCCAGTTCGCCGGTTTCGCGGTGCCTCGCGGCGGCGACGAGGGAGATGTTCCCGGCCTGCATCCAGGTGTCCTCAACGTTCCGGACCCGGGCAACATCCCAGGCCTCTTCCTCATAGCTGAGGCCACCCGTTGGCGCGTCGGTGCTCATCCGGGACATCAGCACGGCAAGCTGCTTGACGTATTCATCCGGGCACCGGTCCGTCCAGGTAACCAGCTCATAGTCCCCCGCCCTGGCCAGCGCTTCGCGCTCCAGGGCATCCAGCAGTGCCGGAGCCGGCGGCATGGCGAGGCTGCTGAACCGCTCCACCTGCTCCAACCGGTAGCCGGCCGCCGTGGCGAAGCGGACGCCCCGGGCCGCCGCCGGCAGGGCGCCGGTGCCGGTCAACGGCACAATCACGTCCGGGCCGTCGGCGTCGAAGTCCGCCGGGTGTTCCGTAAAGGTCATCAGGACGCTGCGGTTGTCCGCGGCGGCCAGCGCTTCGGCGTGCTCCAGCAGCGCCCGGCCGATCCCGCGGCCGCTGTAGCCGTTCAAGACGTCCACGTGGAGGAACGCGCTGCTGAGGTTTTCCTGCAGCTCGCAGCGGATCCAGGACCGTGCGGCCATCCGGCCGTCCACCCGGACGAAGAAAAGCCGCATGCGGGTGTAGGCGTCGTCTTTCCAGTACCGGAGCCGCGCGCCGGGCGGTGTTGCCCGGTCGAGGTTGCCCCAGCTCTCCAACACCAGGGCGTCGCTGAGCCGGCTGAAGTCCAGGAAGTCACCGGCGTCCGGCGCATCGATGGATTCCGGCAGGATCAGGGGTTCGATCAGGTAGGGCGCTGCATTCACCGGGACAGCCTAACCGCCGCTCCGAATGCAGAAAAGACCGCCCCGCGGAAGCGGGACGGTCTTTTCGCTGCTTGCTACGGCAAGCCGGGTGAGGCTTAGACCTCGGTCAGGACCTTGGTGACGTTGGGGTCAACCGAGATGCCCGGGCCGAACGTCGTGGCGACGGTGGCCTTCTGGATGTAACGGCCCTTGGAAGCGGACGGCTTGAGGCGGAGAACCTCTTCCAGTGCGGCGGCGTAGTTCTCGGCCAGCTTCACGGCGTCGAAGGAAACCTTGCCGATGATGAAGTGCAGGTTCGAGTGCTTGTCGACGCGGAAGTCGATCTTGCCGCCCTTGATGTCGTTGACGGCCTTGGCGACGTCAGCGGTCACGGTGCCGGTCTTCGGGTTCGGCATCAGGTTACGCGGGCCCAGGACCTTACCGAGGCGGCCAACCTTGCCCATGAGGTCAGGGGTGGCAACGGCGGCGTCGAAGTCGGTCCAGCCGGCTGCGATCTTTTCGATCAGGTCATCGGAACCAACGAAGTCGGCGCCGGCAGCGATTGCTGCTTCAGCCTTGTCGCCCGTTGCGAAAACGAGGACGCGGGCCACCTTACCGGTGCCGTGCGGCAGGTTGACGGTGCCGCGGACCATCTGGTCAGCCTTACGCGGGTCTACACCCAGGCGGAATGCGACCTCAACGGTGGCGTCGAACTTGGACGGGTTGGTGTCCTTGGCCAGCGTCACTGCCTCGAACGGCGCGTAGAACTTCTCCGCGTCGATCTTGGCTGCGGCTGCCTCATATGCTTTGCTGCGCTTTGCCATGCTGCTTATTTCTCCTTGTGCAGTTGTGGTCTGCGGACCGCGCTGGGCCCTGCCACAGTCGGGGCTCCGAATGGTATTTCCGGATTTCCGACATCTCAATGTTTAGGTGGTGCCGGTTGCCCGGCGGTGCTGACCGGCGTCGTGATCGGTTTCCCGGCCCCGGCGCATCAGCGGTAGGGAATTAACCCTCGACGGTGATACCCATGGAACGGGCGGTTCCGGCGATGATCTTCGCGGCGCCTTCCAGGCTGGTGGCGTTGAGGTCTTCCATCTTGGTGGTGGCGATCTCGTTGACCTGGGCCTGGGTCAGCTTGGCAACCTTGACGGTGTGCGGGGTAGCCGAACCCTTGGCGACGCCTGCAGCCTTCTTGATGAGCTCTGCAGCCGGCGGGGTCTTGGTGATGAACGTGAATGAACGGTCTTCGTAGACCGTGATTTCCACCGGAATAACGTTGCCGCGCTGGGCTTCCGTCGCAGCGTTGTACGCCTTGCAGAATTCCATGATGTTGACACCATGCTGGCCAAGCGCAGGACCGATCGGCGGGGCCGGGTTAGCGGCACCTGCCTGGATCTGCAGCTTGATGAGGCCGGTGACCTTCTTCTTGGGAGCCAATGTAGGGTCCTTCTCTCAATTACGTCCTGGGACACAGGAGCGTGCCTCAGGTTGGTGGCCGCCATGGCGAGGCGGCCGGCCGCCCCTGGCTGCTAAAGCGGGCAGTCCGGGGCGAATTCTGTGGGGGGGTAACTAGATCTTGCTGACCTGGTTGAAGGCCAGCGTGACCGGGGTCTCGCGTTCGAAGATGGAAACCAGCACCACGAGGGTCTGGGAGTCCACCTTGATTTCGGAGATCGTGGCCGGAAGGGTCTCGAAGGGGCCTTCCTTGACGATGACCGACTCGCCAACTTCGAAGTCGACGTCGACCTGCGCGGCGGCGTGCTTGACCGGCTTGCCCTTCTCGGCCTGCTCTTCTTCGAAGACCGGGGCGAGCATGGAGAAGACCTCGTCAAGGCGCAGCGGGACCGGGTTGTGGGCGTTGCCCACGAAGCCGGTGACTCCGGGGGTGTGACGGACGGCGCCCCAGGAGGCGTCCGTCAGGTCCATGCGGACCAGGACGTAGCCGGGGATACGGACGCGGTTGATGACCTTGCGCTGAGCGTTCTTGATCTCAACGACTTCCTCCATCGGAACCTGGATTTCGAAGATGTAATCTTCCATGTCCAGGGTCTGGATGCGGGTTTCAAGGTTGGCCTTCACGCGGTTTTCATAACCTGCGTAGGAGTGGATGACGTACCAGTCACCTTCCTGGCGGCGCAGCTTGGCCTTGAATTCATCGGCCGGATCAACCTCTGCGGCGGCGGCAGCAGCGGCCAGCGCGTCGCCGGACTCGCCTTCAGCCTCTTCGCCGGAGTCGGCGTCCGCCTCAGCGGATTCAGCCGTATCAGCAGCCTCGTCAGCGGCGTCGGATTCGGGCGCAGCAGACGCGGCCTCGGACTCTTCCCCGGCTTCCACCGCGGCATCCTGGCTCTTATCCAGCTCAGTCTCAGTTACCTCGAGCTCCTGCTCTGACACTTGGTCTCCTGCTTCCTCATTGCCTAACATGCCTATTTAAATGACTCAATTCCGCACACCCCGCGGATCCCCCGGAATCCCGGTGGTAATCCACGCAGTCTGCGGACCGGTCGCCTTAGCTGTCCGTGGGGCCCGTGCCGCCGAAGACCCAGCCCACGGCGGTCCCGAAGGCCAGATCCAGCAGGGTGACGATGAGCATCATGATGACCACGAACACCAGCACCACGAGGGTGTAGTTGATCAGTTCCTTGCGGGTCGGTGCGACGACCTTCTTCAGTTCGCCGATGACCTGGCGGACGAAGAGCGCGATTCGAGCGAAGAAGCCCGCCTTGGGGGCGTTCTTGGCGGGGCGGCCACTGGAGCTGCTTGCAGCCGTTTCGGTCACCTGGTCCTCACTCATCCTCGCAATGTCGGATACCCGGCTCTGAACTGAACCATGGTTGCTGCGCTTGTTCCGGAGAAACCGGAACAGCTTGCGCAGGGCAGACAGGACTCGAACCTGCAACCTGCGGTTTTGGAGACCGCTGCGCTACCAATTGCGCCACTACCCTATGGATCGAAAATCCGGTTCCGGCCCGTTTCCCCAGACTTTCCTGAGGCGCAGACCATTCATCGTGTTTTCAACACCGGAGAACCAGTCTACGCAACAACTGCGCCTACGTCGAACCGGCCTCACCGGACGCTCCGTGTCACCGGGAAAATAAGCCGCGAAGTCGCCACTGCGTGCGCAGTCACAATTCCCGGCCGGCACCCCGGACCGTCCGCAGATCAGCATAGAGTAGATTTCGTCGAATCCCACAAACAGCCCCTGAGGCTGCTAGCGAAGAATGGACCCGCGATGCCTGCCGCCCGCATTTCCCAGCGAATCTCCGCCATAGCCGAATCCGCCACGTTGGCTGTTGATGCCAAGGCGAAGGCACTGAAGGCGGCCGGCCGCCCCGTCATCGGCTTCGGCGCCGGGGAGCCTGACTTCCCGACCCCCGGGTACATCGTGCAGGCAGCCATCGAAGCCGCCGGCCAGCCCAAGTACCACCGCTACTCTCCGGCCGGCGGGCTGCCGGAGCTGAAGCAGGCCATCGCGGACAAGACCTTCCGGGATTCCGGCTACAAAGCCGAGGCGTCCCAGGTGCTGGTCACCAACGGCGGCAAGCAGGCCGTGTATAACACCTTCGCCACGCTGCTGGATCCGGGCGACGAGGTCATCGTCCCGACGCCGTTCTGGACCACTTACCCGGAAGCCATCCGGCTGGCGGGCGGCGTCCCGGTGGAGGTCTTCGCCGGACCGGAACAGGAGTATCTGGTCACGGTGGAGCAGCTCGAGTCTGCCCTCACCGACCGCACCAAGATCCTGCTCTTCGTCTCCCCGTCCAACCCCACGGGCGCCGTGTACTCCCCGGAACAGGTCAGGGAGATCGGCCAGTGGGCCGCCGCCAAGGGCCTCTGGGTGGTCACGGATGAGATCTACGAGCACCTGACGTACGACGGCGTGCCCTTCACCTCGATTGCCACGGCCGCCCCGGAGCTGGGCGACAAGGTGGTCATCCTCAACGGTGTTGCGAAGACCTACGCCATGACCGGCTGGCGTGTGGGCTGGATGATCGGCCCGGCCGATGTCATCAAGGCCGCGACCAATCTGCAGTCGCACGCCACCTCCAACGTCTCCAACATCCCGCAGATGGCAGCCCTCGCCGCAGTGTCCGGCCCGCTGACCGCCGTCGATGAGATGAAACTCGCCTTCGACCGCCGTCGCAAGGCCATCGTGGCCGGGCTGAACGCCATCGAGGGCGTGGAATGCCCGACGCCGAAGGGCGCCTTCTACGTCTATGCCGACGTCCGCGCCCTGCTCGACAAGGAGTTCCCCAGCGCGAACGGTCCGGTCCGGCCGTCGACGTCGGCCGAGCTGGCCACCCTGATCCTGGACGAGGTCGAGGTGGCAGTGGTTCCGGGCGAGGCCTTCGGCCCCTCCGGCTACCTGCGCCTCTCCTACGCCCTTGGCGACGAGGACCTGGCCACCGGCGTCGCCCGGCTGCAGGACTTCCTCGGCAAGGCGAAATAGCACCCCAACCCCCGTTGCGCTATCACTTAGGGTCCTTATTCCCGTGCGATAAGGACCCTAAGTGATAGCGCATCGTTGGTTAGAGGAGGCGGCGTTCCGCGGCCCAGCGAGTGAGTTCGTGCCGGCTGGAGAGCTGGAGCTTGCGCAGCACCGCCGAGACGTGGGTTTCCACCGTCTTGATCGAGATGAACAGCTCCTTGGCCACTTCCTTGTAGCTGTAGCCGCGCGCGATCAGCCGCATCACTTCCAGTTCGCGGGCGGACAGCCGGTCCAGTTCGTCATCCGCGATGTCCGCAGGCGCCGTACCGAAGGCATCCAGCACAAAGCCCGCCAGCCGCGGCGAGAAGACGGCGTCCCCGCCCGCGACCCGGCGGACGGCGTCGGAAATTTCCGCTCCTGAAATGGTCTTGGTGACATAGCCGCGGGCCCCGGCCCGGATCACGGAGACCACGTCCTCGGCCGCGTCCGAGACGCTCAGGGCCAGGAACCGCGTGCTGCCCAGCAAAGGCGCGGAACCGGCCAGCACGTCGCGCCCGCCGCCGCCGAGTCCGCCCGGCAGGTGGACATCGAGGAGCACGACGTCGGGACGCACCGCCGCGATCACGGCGGTGGCCTCCTCCACCGTCCCGGCCTCGCCGGCCACCACGATGTCCGGATCCAGGTCGGCTTTCAGGCCGGACCGGAAAATGGCATGGTCATCCACGATCACCACCCGGATCCCCGGCGCCGGGCGCCCCGCTTCGGTACTGGTCACAGTCTTGCCTCTCCGTTGCTGTTACTGGCGGCGGCCGCTGACGCAACCGCTGACAGGGGAAGCCTGAGCCGGACCTCGGTGCCGTCCGTGCTGCTGGTGATGGTGGCGGTGCCGCCGTGGCGGTTCATCCGGCCGACAATCGACTCGCGTACGCCCAGCCGGTCGGCCGGGACGGCGTCGGGATCGAAGCCGGGGCCGCGGTCCTTGACGAAGACCTCCGCAGCATCGTCCGTGACTTCCAGGTAGACCGACACGGCGCCGCCGCCGTGCCGGGCGGCGTTCAGCATGGCCTCGCGGGCGGCCTGGACGAGGGCCTCGTGGCGTTCGGACATGGCGCAGTCGCCCACAGTGACCACCTCGACGGCGTGGCCCAGGGAGTCTTCCACCTCAGCCGCCGCGGCGTTGATGCCCTCGGAGAGCTGCCCGGCGTCCTTGCCCGGATCCCGGTACAGCCAGCCCCTCAGTTCGCGTTCCTGGGCGCGGGCCAGACGGACGACGTCGGTCTCGTTGCCGGCGCGCCGCTGGATCAGGGCCAGTGTCTGCAGGACCGAGTCGTGGAGGTGGGCGGCGATCTCGGCCCGTTCCGTGGCGCGGACCCGGCCGGCGCGCTCCGCCTCCAGATCGCGCCAGAACTTCAGCCCCCAGGGCAGGAGGACCAGGGCCACACCGCCCAGCACCGCGACCGAGGACAGCAGGGCTAGCCAGGTCTGTTCCCAGGACCCGGAGCCTGACACCATGACCAGGACACCGGCCACCACGAGCGCCAGCCCGGCCGCGAGACGGGCCCAGCCACCGGCCTGGTCCGCCTTGGTCTTGTCCACGAGGCCCGCCCGGCGCGTCTCGTCCAGCTGCATCCAGGCGATGGCCGCGCCGCCCAGGATGGCCGCCACCGGAATGAGCGTCCCGAGGGGCACATCAACGCCGAGCACGCGGGCGATCAGGATGCCGGCGGCCAGCAGCAATCCCGCGCCCAGCAGGATCTCCTTGCCGTAGCGCATGCCGGTGACCCGGTTCCGCCACGAATCGGCAGGAACGGCGCCCGCCGATTCGGATGCCGCCTGGGGCGGCGCCGCCGGGGACGTGGCCGCCGTCGGGGGCGGCGCGAAGGGTGCGCTCACCGCGGGGGCTATGGGCGACGCCGGCTGCCGGGCATTGCGCTTGGCGCTTTCGTCCGCGGTGGGAACCATGATCCAGAGCCAGGCGTAAAAGACGACGCCGGCACCGCCGGCGAGCGCTGCGGCCGCCATGCCGAGCCGGACCATCCGCACCGGCCAGCCGAGGTGGCGGGCGAGGCCGGTGCAGACCCCGGCGATCACGCGATCGCCGCCGCGGACCAGCGGCGGGCGGGAAACGGCGGTTGTCATGACTCAATCCAAGCACGGATCAGGGTTTCCCGGACCCGTTTCCAGCGCTAACCGGGGGCCACTCAGGGACATTTCAGGGTGTTCCCCAGTAGAGCGGACGGGTCTCAGGCGGAAGGATCGAAGTATGAACCCGCACACTGACCATCCCGCTGAAGGCAGCGACCCCTCCGGCAGCACTGCCGGGCAGCCGGCAGGGCAAAAGCCAGCGCAGCCGGCAGAGCAGCAGACAGAGCGCCTGACAGGACACCCGGCAGAGTCCGCCGACGAAACCGCCGCCCGTGCTGGCGCCGCTTCGCGGCCCGCTGCCGACACCTCGGCCACCCTCCCGGTGGAGACCACGCCCACCGCCCCGGTGGGAACCTCGGCCACCCTCCCGTTGGATCTTTCGGCGGGCACCGGACCGACAGGGTCCGCCGGCGGTGGAGCGCTTCCGCCCCCGCCACCGCCGCCGTACTACGGCCCGACGCCCCCGCAGCCCGGCAGCCAATCGCTGACGTTCTTCGACTGGATCCGCAGCCAGGGCATACAGCGGGGCCGCGACCGCTGGGTGGGCGGTGTCGCCAGCGGCATCGCCCATCGCTTCGGGGTGGACCCGCTGATTGTCCGCGGCATCCTGATCGTCCTGACGGTCTTCGCGGGCGTCGGGGTCCTGCTTTACGGCATCGCGTGGGCGCTGCTGCCCGAACCCGACGGCCGCATCCATGTCCAGGAAGCGGCGGCGGGCCGGTGGTCGTCCGGCATGACCGGCGCCCTGGTCACCACGGTCATCGGCTTCCCCAGCCTGGGCGTCGGAGTCTGGGGCTGGGACCGCTACGGCTTTGGCGCGTTCATCTGGACGGTCTTCTGGGTGGGGGGCGTCATTTACCTCATCTACTACCTGACACAGCGCAACAAGTCCCTGAACGGAGTCACTCCCATGTCCTCGAGTCCGCAGGCAGGCGGCCCGGCGGACCCCTGGTATCCGCCAAACGCCGAAACGCCGGCGTCCTCGGCGATGTCCGGGACGTCGGCAATGTCCGCAACGCAGTCAAAATCAGCGACGCCGTCAACGCCGGCGGCTCCGTACGCCGGCTACGGTGGCTCGGATGCGCTGCCCCGCTACGGCGAGTCAACGGTGCCGGGCCCGGCCTGGGGCGCTCCCCCGCCCTCGGGTCCCGTCCCTCCCCCCGGCGGCGGCTACCGTCCCGTCCCCGGCGGCAGACCCGTCCCGCCGGCCAAAGCCCGGAGTTTCGGCCCCGGCGCGCCCGCCGTCGCGGTCACCACCGGCCTCGCCCTGCTGGTGGGCGGCAGCATCAAGGCCCTCGACGTCGCGAACGTGATTGACCTCGGCACCTCCAGCAACGCCGTCGTCTGGGCCAGCGCCGCGGTGGTCCTGGGCCTCGGAATCCTCGTCGCCGGACTCAGGGGCCGTACCTCGGGCATCCTCGGCTTCTTCGCCGCGGTGGCGCTGATCGTTGGTGGGATCTTCAACGTGCTCCCCAACGGCGACCGTTTCCGCCCGCAGAACGCCGACTGGTCACCGGCGAGCATCCAGCAGGCCCGGGATGGGTTCGACATCACGGCCGGCACCGGGACCGTGGACTTGTCCGGGGTCCCGCTCAACCCGCCGCTCAGGACCGATGTGGTGGTCCCGATCGAGGCCACGGCGAGCAACCTCACGGTCATCATTCCGGACAACGTTCCGGTGGAGATCCGCGCCGACATGACCATGGGCAACCTCAATGAGGGCAGCCAGAGCCACGGCGGCATGACCACCCGGGAAAGCACCTACAACACGGGCGAGCCGGGAGCGACGCTGATCGTGGAGATCGATGGCACTTTAAGCAACGTCACCATCAAGGAAGGGAACTGACATGAGCAGCTACGACGCACCGGCCGGCAGCCCGGACAGCGATAGCCCGGCCACTGCCCCCCGGCCCGACGGCCCGGAGTTTGAGGACGATTCCCCGGCCCGTGTGGGCACCATCGTCTGGGGGCTGATCGTGGTGGCCCTCGCCGCGCTCATCATCGTCTCCCAGCTCGGCATTGTGGCCCTCAACGGCACCTACGTGGCGATCGGACTCATGATCGGCGCCGGGGCAGCCCTCGTGATCGGCGGGCTGCTTTCGGCCCGGGGACGTGACAAACAAGCACCGACAGGGAAGTCTTGAACCATGGAAAAGTTCTTCAGCACCGTCAGGGGCCTCGGCCTGAAACGTGGTCCGCAGCGCTGGTTGGGCGGTGTCTGCGGCGGGATCGCCGCCAAGCTGAACGTGGACGTCGCGTTCGTCCGCATCGCGTTCCTGCTCTTCGCGCTGCTCCCCGGACCAGCCTTCGTGTTGTACCTCGCGGCCTGGCTGCTTCTGCCGGACCAGCGGAACGCCATCGCCCTTGAGACGTTCCTGGCGAAGCGCTCGGCCCGGCCCTGAGCACCCGTTAGCGGGAACCGGAAGTGCCCCTGCCCCCGCGGCAGGGGCACTTCTTCGTTGTAACGGTTTGTGTCCTGCCACACATGCGCCACTAGACTCTAGGTGAGCTCAGCGTGGCGCTCTGCCTGTAAACGCCTGTAAACCTTCGAGCAAGGATTTGAGCCGAAACATGAAAATTGGAATCCTCACCAGCGGCGGAGACTGCCCCGGACTGAACGCCGTCATCCGTGGCGCCGTCCTGAAGGGCATCGCCGTCCACGGCCACGAATTCGTGGGATTCCTGGACGGGTGGCGCGGCGTCGTCGAGGCCGACACCATCGACATCCCCCGCACCATGGTCCGCGGCATTGCCAAGCAGGGCGGGACCATCCTGGGCACCTCCCGCACCAACCCGTTCGAAAACAACGGCGGACCCGAGGTCATCAAGGCCAACATGGACCGGCTGGGCATCGACGCCCTCATCGCCATCGGCGGCGAGGGAACGCTGGCAGCCGCCAAGCGGCTCACCGACGCCGGCCTGAAGATCGTGGGTGTCCCCAAGACGGTCGACAATGACCTCGACGCGACGGACTACACCTTCGGCTTCGACACCGCCGTCGAGATTGCCACCGAGGCGATCGACCGCCTGCGCACCACGGGAGAATCCCACCACCGCTGCATGATCGCCGAGGTCATGGGCCGCCACGTGGGGTGGATCGCCCTGCACGCCGGTATGGCCGCGGGTGCCCACGCCATCCTGATCCCGGAGCAGAAGGCCTCGATGGAGCAGATCGCCGAATGGGTGGTCTCGGCCCGCGACCGCGGCCGCGCGCCGCTCGTCGTCGTCGCGGAGGGCTTCGTCCCGGACGGCCAGGAAACACCGCATTCCGAACGGGGCCTGGACACGTTTGGCCGCCCCCGGCTGGGCGGGATCTCCGAGCGGCTGGCGCCGGAGCTGGAAGCCATGACCGGCATCGAAACCCGCGCCACTGTCCTGGGGCACATCCAGCGCGGCGGAGTCCCCACGGCGTTCGACCGCGTGCTCGCGACCCGCCTGGGCATGGCCGCTATCGACTCGGTGGTCGAAGAGCGCTGGGGCACCATGGTGTCCCTCAACGGCACCGACATTGTCCATGTGGGCTTCGACGCTGCGCTCGGCAATCTCAAGACGGTCCCGAAGTACCGCTACGACGAGGCCGCCGTCCTCTTCGGCTGAGCCGGGCGCCGGAGCCGCCACGCCGGTGGGTAGGGTGGAGCCATGACACTTGAGCCCGGTTCGGTCGACATCATCCAGCTCGCGTGGGCCCGCCGGCTGGAGCTCGACGACGGCGCGTTGGCCGCCGCCGCGGGTGACCGCATCACCCGTGCGGATGAGGCAGCCCGTTCCGTCCAATTCATCCGCTTGTTCGGCAACTCCGTTCTCGTCGGCCCCCAGTGGGCCCTGGACGCCGCCGTCGGGCTCTCCGACGAGGAACTCGCGCAGCACGTCACGCTGTTGACCATCACCCGGGCCTACGGCGGCCACGGGCTCGGCGCCGCCGCGCTGTTCTTCGCGGACGACCTCCCGCTCAAGCAGCCCTCCGAGGAACTGACCGTCTCGCACGGCAATCCCGAGGCGATCGAGCTGGAAGCCGCCTGCCCGCCGGACGACGTCAACGAAGTGGGCCTCTCGGACCTCGAGCACCGCTTCACCGTCATGCATCTGGACGACGGCCGCCGGACCCCGGTGGCCTGCGGCGCCTACACCGAATGGGAAGGCATCCTCGCCCAGATGGGCGTGCTGGTTGCTCCGGAGTGGCGCCGGCGGGGGCTGGGTTCACTGGCCGCCTCCATTGCGGCCCATGAGGCGCTTGCCTCGGGCCTGACCCTCCAGTGGCGCTCCGATGTCAGCAACAAGGGCTCCCTGGCCATTGCCCGGAGCCTGGGCTTCACCCCCGGTGGCATCCAGACGAGTGTGCTGCTGGGCTGATCCCAGCCCGCACTGGTGGCGCCTCAGCGGGACCGCGCCCCGGCCCCCTCGGTGCCCGACGACGTTGCCGGCAGCACCCCGGGTGTTCCCCAGCCCTGCAGCGGCTGCGGCTTGGCAAAGAACAGCGCCACCGCCGCACCGATGAGAATAACGGCAGCGGGAAGGAGGATGGACTGGGCCATCGCCGTCGAGAATCCCTCGCGCAGCGACTCCGGCAGGGGCCCGCCGAACGACGTCGGCCCCGCCTCCCCGGATCCTCCCGGAACCGCGGGGAGCTCCGCGGCGAGCCGGGCCTGGATCAGCACCGCGATGGCGGCGCTGCCCAGCACGGCCCCGATCTGGCGGGTTGTGTTGTAGACGCCGGCGCCGGCGCCGGCGAGCCTCGGCGGCAGGTTCCGGGTGGCTGTGGTCCCCAGCGGCGCCCAGATACCGGCGTTGGCGAATCCCAGCACGGCGCTCGGCAGCAGGAACAGCAGGATTGGCGTGTCCGGGTGCATCAGGAGGCCGTTCCACGCCAGCGCCACGGACATCAGGAGCAGGCCGGATACGGTGATGAACTTCGGGTTGACCCGGTCGATGATCCTGCCCACCACCGGGGCCAGGCCCCCGGAGATCAGCGCCATCGGCACCATCATCAGCGCCGATTCGGTGGGTGTCAGGCCCCGGACCAGCTGGAAGTAGAAGATCAGCGGCAGCGTGAAGGCTGTCACCGTGAAGCCGACGGTGGTGATGCCGATGTTCGCCAGGGAAAAATTGCGGTCCTTGAACAGGGACAGCGGCAGCAGGGGTTCGCCCTTGTTCATCTTCTGCCACAGCACAAACACCACCAGCACGGCAATCCCGGAGATGATGAGCCCCCACACGGTGATGGGCCCGGCGATGGTGCCCCAGTCGTAAGTCTCGCCCTCCTGGATTCCGAACACCAGCAGGAACATCCCGACGGCGCTGAGCAGCACGCCGGGGATATCGAACTTGTGCGGGTGGGTGCTGAGGGCCGGGACGTAGCGCAGGGCCAGGAAGAACCCGATGACACCTACCGGGAGGTTGATGAAGAAGATCCACTCCCAGCCGAGGCCATCGACGAGGACACCGCCGAGGATCGGTCCCACCAGCGTGGCGAGGCCGGCGGTGGCGCCCCAGATACTCATCGCCGCCCCGCGCCGGTCGGGCGGGAAGATCCTCGTGATGACGGCCATGGTCTGGGGCGTCATCAGTGCGGCACCGAAGCCCTGGAACACCCTTGCCAGGATCAGGGTGTTCACGTCGCCAGAGAGTCCGCACCAGAGCGAGGCGGCGGTGAAGACCACGAGGCCGGACAGGTACAGCCTCTTCGGGCCAAAGCGGTCGCCCAGCCGGCCGGTGATCAGCAGCGGCACGGCGTAGGCCAGCAAGTAGGCGCTGGTCACCCAGATCACCGAGTTGATGTCGGCGTTGAGGCCCTCCATGATGCTGGGGTTGGCCACCGAGACAATGGTGGTGTCGACCAGGATCATAAAGAACCCGATCACAAGGGACCAGAGTGCGGGCCACGGCCTGGCGACGAGTTCCATGGGATTCCTTTGGGTCAGGGTGCTGCCGTGGACAGGCGGACGGGTCAGCCTAGCAGCGCAAGGATGTCCTGCCGTTGGAACATCTGCGCTGCTGCCCGGGCGGAGGGCGTGCCGGCGTCGGGGTCCGCGCCGGCCGCGACCAGCGCCTGGACCACGTCCGGGTAGCCCTTGAAGACGGCTCCGGCGAGCGGCGTCTGGCCGCGGTCGTTGGCGGTGTTCGCGTCTCCGCCGTGCGCCAGGATCAGCCGGACGGTTTCCGCGTGGCCGTGATAGGCCGCGAGCATCAGCAGGGAGTCACCGGCAGCGTTCGTCATGGCCGCCGGCGCACCGGCGGCCAGGTACCCGGCGAGCAGCGCGGTGTTGCCTTCCCGGGCCGCGTCAAAGAGGGCATGGGCCAGAGCCAGGGTTTCTGCGTCCGGCGCACCGGGGTTGTCCGCCGTCATCGGGTCCCCCGCAGGAAGCCGGTCTGGCGTCCCACCACCTGGCCTGCATCGGGCGCCACGATGACTTCCTGCGCGGCGGTGTAGGGCTCCTCGCCGTCCACAACAGTCAGGACGTCCTCGGGTGCGACCGAGCGTTTGACCACGGCCAGGGCCACCGGCCCCATTTCGTAGTGCTGCGCCACGGACGTCACTGTGCCCACCTTGCGGTCACCGGCACGGACCTCGCTGCCCACGGCAGGCATGGTGTGCTGCGAGCCGTCCAGCTGCAGGAAAACCAGCCGGCGCGGCGGGTGGCCCAGGTTGTGGACCCGGGCGACGGTTTCCTGGCCCTTGTAGCAGCCCTTGTTCAGATGCACGGCGGTGCGGAGCAGGTCCAGTTCGTGCGGGATGGTCTTGTCGTCGGTTTCGGCGCCCCAGCGCGGCCGCCACGCCGCGATGCGCAGCGCTTCGGCTGCCCACACTCCGGCGAGCGGGCGGTCGCCGACCGTGGCCTCCAGGGCCGAGGCCGGGACGAGGTACTCGAACCAGGGCCGTTCGAGGCCGGGGTGGGCGTCTTCCCCCACCACGGCGTAGGAGTAGCCGCCGGCGCCGACGTGCGGCCAGGGGTCTTCCCAGACCAGCAGGGCGGACCATTCCGGTACCCTGCGGGTGGTCCCCAGTACGGCCCACTCCCCCGACACGTCGGCGATCTCAACGCGGAGCATGAACTTCATCTTGTTGAGCCATTCGGCCAGCGGCCCGGCCTCTGCCGCCTCGACGATCAGCCAGGTGGTGGCGCCGTCGTCCACCACCCGCGCGTCGAACTCGATCCGGCCCTGGACGCTCAGCAGCAGCAGTTCGCTCGACTGCCCGGGCGCCAGGTTGGTGAGCTGCTGGGAGGACAAGGTGTTGAGCCAGCTCAGCCGGTCCGGTCCGGTCACGGTGACGACGCCGCGGTGGGAGAGGTCCACGACGGCGGTGCCGCCGGCCAGCGTCCGCTGTTCGCGCAGCGGTTCGCCGTAATGGGATGCGACGCCGGCGTCAGCACCGCCGGCTTCGACCGCGCCAGGGCGCGCCAGCAGAGGGCTCTTGATAGTCATATGTAGTAGAAGTCCTCAGGGGTCAGCGGTATTCCGGATTCTCGAAGTCAAACCTGGTGCCGGCTTCCCATGCCTCGGGCAGGTTTCCGTAGGAGGGGATGCCGCCTGCGTCCTTGAGCATCCGGGCCAGGTGCAGCAGGTTCCACGTCATGAAGGTGGCGTTGCGGTTGGTGAAGTCGCTCTCCGGGCCGCCCGAGCCTTCATCGAGGTAACTGGGGCCCGGCCCCACGGCGCCGATCCAGCCGGCGTCGGCCTGCGGCGGGATGGTGAAGCCGATGTGCTGGAGGCTGTACAGGACGTTCATGGCGCAATGCTTGATGCCGTCCTCGTTGCCGGTGATCAGGCAGCCGCCCACTTTGGGATAGAAGGCCCACTGGCCTTTGTCATTGAGCTCGCCGGAGTGCGCATAGAGGCGTTCGATGAGTTTCTTGGTCTGCGAGGAGTTGTCGCCCAGCCAGATTGGTCCGGCGACAACGACGATGTCGGCGTCGCGGACGGCCGGGTAAAGCTCGGGCCACTCATCGGTGGCCCAGCCGTGCTCGCGCATGTCCGGGTACACGCCGCTGGCGATGTCGTGATCCACCGTCCGGATGACCTGTGTGCTGACACCGTGCTTGTCCATGATCCGGCGGCTGACATCGATCAGGCCCTGCGTGTTGGACGTCTCCGGGGACTTCTTGAGGGTGCCATTGAAGAACACGGCCTTGAGGTCGCTGAAATCGGCAGTTGGTGCAGCTGTGGCATTCACTTTGGTACTCCCTGCGGGTCGCTATGGACAACGGAAAATCAGTGAGACCCTCAACCCCGGCGGCATGGCGGCGGCCGTTCAGCCGGCCAGGTGCGCGCGACCGATGTGCTGCGCGCGCGGGCCGGTCAGGTGACTTTGTGGAGGATGGCCGACGCGTGGGCCTCCAAGCCGCTGCCGCCCGCAGGGCCCTTGCCGGTTGCCACGTCCCAGCGCCAGAGCAGGTTGCCGTCCACGAGTCCGAAGATCCTGGTGGCGGCTGTGTACTCCTTGGAGTGGCTGCCGCGCATCACCATGTCTGTGCTGAGCTGGATCTGCGGCCCTTTGATCTGGCCGTAGTAAAGCTCGGAGATCCCGCCGGGGTGGGAGATCGACACGGAGATGTCGAAGCCGCCGTCCTCATTGCGCAGGGCTTCGACTTCGTCGGCGCTCTTGAGCACGGGAACGATGTCGGCCGGGATAAGTCCGGGACCGCCGTCTTCCTCGCGCTGCTTGCGCTCCAGGGCCCAGAAACCGGTTTCGACGGTCAACGGGCGCAGCCTGGTTCCTTCGTCGTCGGTCAGCCAGCTTTCCGCGCGGTACTGCAGGTACGGCAGGCCGTTGTGCGTGAAGGACACGTGCTGCACGAAGTGCTCGGAATCCTCTTCCCCGGCCCCCAGCCTGCCGCGGCCCTCCCACTCACCAATGAGCCAGGACAGGGGAACGATTTCGGGTGTCAGATCTGTAGGAATCTCAATCGGCACAGCAGCTACCTCTGGAAACGACGGGACTTTGCGGGGCGTTTACTTCTCGTTGTTACTTCTGGCCTTTGAAGAGGCGGTACACAACGAAGCCGGCAAACCAGGCCATGGCCAGGCTGGCAACGCCGAGGAGAACAAGGAAGAAGATTTCAAATGCAAGTACGGACATGATGCCATCCTAACGCGTTAGTAGATGAGTAGTTTGTCTATGAAGTACGCCAGCGAGCCGACGGCGGCGACCGGACCCAGACCCATTCCGAGGGCCGCCGCAAAGCTTAGCGATTCACCGCGAAGGATCACCAGGCGGCGGAAGCTCACCAGCACGGCGCCCACCACCACTCCGACGATCACGGCGGGCAGCACGGCGATGTCGGAGAAGACGAGGCCCGCGAGCGGACCGGCCAGCCCGGCACCGATGACACCCAGCGGCGCCACCACCCGGTCCGGCCAGCGGATCAGTCCTGCCAGCAGGGCGATCGCTGCGCTGATCGCCGCGACCAGGAGCATCTCGCGGACACCGTTAAAGCGGAAGCATGCAATCCAGCCGGCTCCCAGGCAGGACAACATCACGCCCGCGCAGGACCCCAGCGTGGACTCCAGACGCTGCGCCTGACCCGTTCCTCGGATCAGCTGCATCACAAAGACGGCCATCACGCCCGCGGCCATGAACGACGGCGTCCAGTCCAGGAATCCCGGGGCGGGGAGGTACGTGGCGGTAATGGCGGAGCCAATCCCGGGCAGCCCGATCAGGACGGCCAGGGTTTTCCGGGCGGGAATGCCCAGGAAATGCGGCCAGCCGATCCCGACGCCGACGGCGGTGAGCACGCCCACTGCCAGGAGTGCCTCCGGCGAGGAGTACGACGCACCGACAATCGCGGCGAGTCCGGCCAGGCCAATGACACCGATGGACCAAGACCTCACTTCTTACCCGGCATCTGTTTATCCGTCATCCGTCTTCCGGTCATCGTCGTACCTTCGCTCACTGCGGACCCCAATTCGACCTGATTGCGTCAGGGGGCTGCGGTCCCCGACGGATCAATCCTGCCCTATATGACCGATTTGTGTCGCCACAGGACTGGCCGGAGGTGACGGAACCATGGCCGGCAAGGGTCGTTTAGGTATACTCGGACTCAGCTACAGACGCCCAAAGATGCGCGGACACCCCTTGGAGGAAACATGTCGCACATCCTGCTACTGACGAACAGCACCGGCTCATCGGTGGACGTCCTGCCTGCTCTGGAATTGTTGAACCACCGGGTCCACATTCTCCCCGCGGAACCGACCGCGCTGCTGGAGACCGACCCCTGCGACATCGTCCTGCTGGACGCCCGCAAAGACCTCGTCGGCGCACGCTCCCTGACCCAGCTGCTCAAGGCCACCGGCCTGAGCGCCCCGCTGATGCTCATCCTGACCGAAGGCGGCATGGCCGCCGTTTCCTCGGCATGGGCCGTGGACGACATCCTGCTCGAATCCGCCGGGCCGGCCGAGGTGGAGGCCCGCATCCGCCTGGGCGTCGCCCGGGCCGTGCCGGATCAGGACGATGCCCCGACCGAAATCCGCGCCGCCGGCGTTGTCATCGACGAAGCCAGCTACACCGCCCGGGTCAATGGCTCGCCGCTGAACCTGACCTTCAAGGAATTTGAACTGCTTAAGTACCTGGCGCAGCACCCCGGCCGGGTGTTCACCCGCCAGCAACTGCTGACCGAGGTCTGGGGCTATGACTACTACGGCGGCACCCGCACCGTGGACGTCCACGTCCGGCGGCTGCGGGCCAAACTCGGCGCCGACCACGAGAACCTGATCAGCACGGTCCGCAACGTCGGCTACCGCCTGACCCTGGTCCGGCATCCGGAAGAAGAACTCACCGAGGCCTAGACGCGGGCGCGTCACAGAGCTGCCATGCAACAGGGCTGACATGCAGAAAGCCCCGGACTTGGGTCCGCGGCTTTCGCTGTTCTTCAGTGGAGGACATACGGGTCGAACGTATCGAGGCCACCCCAGTGGTGGATCCCCCTCGCATCCGGGCTGACGGTTCGGGAACCAAGGTTCCGCGCCGAACAACCGGACGAGAAAAGACTATACGTAACTGGACCGGAAAGTTCAAAACCGGCCCGGGACCGGCGGCAGCGTATAGCCTTACACCATGAGTCCTGCGCACCCTGAGAACTGGCCCGTGCTCGCCGCCAAAGGAGCTGCGGATCCGCAGCTCCTGAAGGACGTGAAGGCCCTCGCCGCCGCCGCGGAGGAGTCCGATGGCAACCCGCCCCTCTCCGAACAGACACTCGTGACGCTGCGCGCCTCGGACGCCGACGCCGGTGCCCACACGGTGCTCACGCTCGCCCTATACAGCCCCGACGAGAAATCCGACCCGGCAACGGCGCAGGACCTGGCCGGGGTCGCCGTCGTCATCGAGGAACCGGACGGCACGGGCGTGCTGGAAATCGCCGTCCATCCCAGTTACCGCAACCAGGGCGTGGCGGACCGGCTGGTGGGCGAGCTCAAGAAGACCCGCGGCTTCACGGGCCTCAAGGCCTGGTCCCACGGCAACCACGAGGCCGCAGCCGAGCTCGCCGCGCGCTACGGCTACGGCCCCGTCCGCGAGCTGTGGAAGATGCGGCTCACCAGCGCGACGGCGGAACTGCCGGACGTCCCGCTGCCGGAGGGGGCGACCTTGCGCGCCTTCGTGCCCGGCCGGGACGAGGATGCGTGGCTCGCCGCGAACCGGGCCGCCTTTTCGCACCATGCGGAGCAGGGGAACATGACGCGTGCCGACCTGGATGCCAGGATGGCCGAACCGTGGTTCGATCCTGCCGGGTTCCTGCTGGCCGTCGACTCCGCGGACCGGATCCTCGGCTTCCATTGGACGAAGGTGCACCCCCGGCACGGCGACCACCCGGCGATCGGCGAGGTGTACGTGGTGGGGGTGACCCCCGCTGCCCAGGGCACCGGGCTGGGGAAGGCCCTGACGGTCGCCGGCATCCGGCACCTCCAGCACAAGGGCCTGCACGCCGTGATGCTCTACGTCGACGCGGACAACATTCCGGCCGTTTCGCTGTACCGGCGGCTGGGCTTCACCCGCTGGGACGTCGACGTCATGTATGCCCCATTGGAAGGGCGTTAATCCAATCGGCAGACATCTGGTTGCCCCCGCGGGAAATCTGCGCCCTCCGACAGCCGTGCGCCGTCTGAATGCTTGTAAGGTTGAAGCTAAATCGCGCCAGCATTAGGAGAGACCATGCAACGGGAATCTGCCCGGACCGCCACGTCTGAGGCCACCACGACGGACAAAAAAGTCCGTCCCGCGCGTGCCCAGTTCGGTTCCTCCGAAGTGCCTGCCTCACGCGCCACCCAGGACCGGATCGACATTCCGGAATTCGCGCCCAACCTGGAGCCGGAGGGCGACTTCAGCCCGGACCGCTTCCTGGACCGCGAACTGAGCTGGCTCGCCTTCAACGCGCGGGTGCTGGAACTCGCCGAAGACCCCGACCTGCACTTGCTGGAACGCGTCAGCTTCCTCTCCATCTTCGCCTCCAACCTGGACGAGTTCTTTATGGTCCGCGTTGCCGGGCTCAAGCGCCGGATCGCCACTGGCCTGGCCGTCCCCTCCCCTGCCGGGCTCAGCCCGGTGCAGGTCCTCGAGCAGATCGGCGAGGAGGCCCACCGCCTGCAGCAGCGCCACGCCCGCGTCTACGCCGAGCAGATCCGTCCGGCGCTGGCCTACGAGCACATCCACCTCATGCACTGGGAGGAACTCGATTCCCAGGCCAAGGACCAGCTCAGCGCCATGTTCGCCGAGAAGGTCTTCCCCATCCTGACCCCGCTGGCCGTGGACCCGGCCCACCCCTTCCCCTACATTTCGGGGCTCTCACTGAACCTCGCCGTCGTGGTCCGCAACCCGGTCAGCGACAAGGAACTTTTCGCCCGCCTCAAGGTGCCGGACCAGCTCCCCCGGCTGATCTCCATTGACGGCCCGCGCGCCGGGTCGGTGCCCGGCCGGGTGGCGCGCTTCATCGCCCTTGAGGAAGTCATCGCCGTCCACCTGGACCAGCTCTTCGCCGGGATGGAGGTGTTGGAGCACCACACCTTCCGCGTCACCCGCAATGAAGACGTTGAGGTCGAAGAGGACGACGCCGAGAACCTGCTGCAGGCCCTCGAGAAGGAACTGCTGCGCCGCCGCTTCGGCCCGCCGGTCCGGCTCGAAGTCACGACGGACATCAACCCGAACATCCGGGCGCTGCTGATCCGCGAGCTCGGCGTAGAGGAATCCGAGGTCTACTCGGTCCCCGCCCCGCTGGACCTCCGCGGACTCTCGGTCATCGCAGGAATCGACCGGTCGGACCTGCATTACCCCAAGCATGTCCCGCACACCTCCCGCCACCTCAACGAATCGGAAACGTCCAAAGCGGCAAACGTCTTTGCGGCCATGCGGCGGCGGGACATCCTGCTGCACCACCCCTACGATTCGTTCTCCACCTCGGTGCAGGCGTTCCTGGAGCAGGCGGCCTCGGACCCGAAAGTCCAGGCCATCAAGCAGACCCTGTACCGCACCTCGGGCGACTCACCGATCGTCGACGCCCTGATCGACGCCGCAGAAGCCGGCAAGCAGGTCCTGGCCCTCGTCGAGATCAAGGCCCGGTTCGACGAGCAGGCCAACATCTCCTGGGCCCGGAAGCTGGAGCAGGCAGGCGTCCACGTTGTCTACGGCATCGTGGGCCTCAAGACCCACTGCAAGCTCTCCCTTGTGGTGCGCCAGGAAGTGGACGGCCTCCGCCGCTATTGCCACATCGGCACCGGCAACTACCACCCGCGCACGGCCCGCTACTACGAGGACCTGGGCCTCCTCACGGCAAATGAGCAGGTGGGCGAGGACCTCTCCCGGCTCTTCAACCAGCTCTCCGGCTACGCTCCGAAGTCGACCTTCAAGCGGCTCTTGGTGGCCCCCCGATCGGTCCGCTCCGGACTCATCGACCGGATCGAAACCGAAATCCGGAACGCCCGGGCCGGCCTCGCCGCCCGGGTCCAGATCAAGGTCAACTCGATGGTGGATGAAGCCATCATCGATTCCCTGTACCGGGCATCCCAGGCCGGTGTTCCCGTGGACATCATCGTCCGCGGCATCTGCTCCCTGCGTCCAGGCGTGCCCGGCCTCAGCGAGAACATCACCGTCCGTTCCGTGCTGGGCCGCTTCCTGGAGCACTCGCGCGTCTTCGCCTTCGCCAACGGCGGGGACCCCGTGGTCTACATCGGTTCGGCGGACATGATGCACCGCAACCTTGACCGCCGCGTGGAGGCCCTCGTCCAGCTCACCAGCGGGGACGATACGAGCTACGTCATGGACCTGCTCCGCCGCTACATGGATCCGGGCACCGCCAGCTGGCACCTGGACAACTCCGGGGAATGGACCCGCCACCACCTCTCCGACGACGGGCAGGGCCTCGCGGACATCCAGTCCTGGCTGCTCAACTCCCGTTCGCGGCAGCGCTCGTCCGGGCTGCGGTAGGGGCTCTGGCATTGAGTAGCGATGCACTGGTGGCCGACCAGTCAGACCATCCCGGCGAGGAAATTGCGGTGGTGGCTGCGGGTGCCGTTCCTTGGCGCGTCACGCCGGGCGGCAAGGACCTTGAGGTCCTCCTGATCCACCGTCCGCGGTATGACGACTGGTCCTGGCCCAAGGGCAAGATCGACCCCGGCGAGACGCTGCCCGAGTGTGCCGCGCGCGAGGTCGACGAGGAAATCGGGTTGAAAGCCCCGCTGGGCATCCCGCTGCCCTCCATCCACTACCACGTTCCCGCCGGGCTGAAGGTGGTCCATTACTGGGCGGTCGACGTCGACGGGGCGGCGCTGCTGCCGGACGGCAAGGAAGTGGACAGCGTCATGTGGTGCTCACCGGAGAAAGCGGCCCGGCTGCTGAGCAACCCCAGCGATGTGGGCCCGCTGGAGCATTTGGCGTCGGCCCATGCCCGCGGCGAACTGAAAACGTGGCCGCTCGTGATCGTGCGCCACGCGAAAGCCAAGCCGCGCTCGTCATGGTCCAAGGCCGAAGGGGACCGGCCCCTGGCCGCCACCGGCCTGCGGCAGGCGCAGGCGGTGGGGCGGCTGTTGCAGGCGTGGAAGCCCATGCGCGTTGTGTCCAGCCCCTGGCTGAGGTGTGTGGCCACCATCGCCCCGTACGCCAAGGCGACCGATGCGAAAGTGAAGCTGAACGAAGCCCTCACCGAGCACCGGCACGGCCGCCATCCGCACAAGACGGCCGCCGCCGTCGAAGGCCTTTTCGACAAGCAGCGGGCCGTGGCGCTGTGCACGCACCGCCCTGCCCTGCCCACCGTGTTCGCGCAGCTCGCAAAGCACATGGGCTCACGGTTGCGGGGCCTCCTGCCGGACTCCGATCCGTTCCTTGCTCCCGGCGAAATCGTGGTGTGCCACGTGGCGCACCACAGCAAGGACAAAGTGGTTGCGGTGGAGCGGTTCCGGCCCTTCGACGACTAAGGTCCTTGACCCTCCATTGCCCCGGCCGTAGTTTGTATCAAACACTTGATACATTGCCGCAGAATCTTTGGGGGATTTTATGCCGGTCCAGTCCGACCTGCCGCCGTTGCTGTTGCTGGGTCCGCTCCTCGCCGCCGTCGTTGTCTACCTGGTGTTGCGCTGGGTGATCTGGGCGCCGCACACGGGGACGTCTCCGGCGTCGGTGTCGGAGCACGCGCTGTGGGTGGGCGTCATCGGCTGGCTGGCGAGCTCCCTCCAGGGGGCGGTGAACGTGGGCATCATTCCGGCCAACCCTTCCACCGGCGCTGCCCTGACCACCGCCGGGACCATCCTGCCGGCGCTCATGTGGCCGGCCCTGGGCTGCCTGACGGTGCACGCCCTCGGCCAGATCAGTTACCCGGGCCCCCGGCGGATGCGGCGGCGCGCCGTCCTGTCCGTCCGGCGGATCCGCGATTTCCTGCCCCGCAGGCTGGGGTTGACCACGGCCGCCATCTTTGGCACCGCCGCCGCAGGTATCGCCGCGACTGCCACCCTCCCGGGCTTCGCAGCCGTGGCGCCCACCCAGGTCAGCGACGGCCAATCCACCTACTACAACGGCGGCGGCGACGGACGCATCCCCGGGCCGGAAGTGGCCGGCTGGCTCGGCGGCGCCCTGCTGGTGCTGGCCGGCGGGACGTGGCTGGTGCTGTGGCTGATCGCGAGCCGCCGCCAGCTGGAGACCCTCGACGCGGCGGACAACGCCGTCCTGCGGACCATCGCGATGAACCGGCTGCTTCGAACGGTCTCCACCGTGGCTGCCGGGTTGGCGGCCATCGCGGGGAACTTCGCGGCGCGGCCCGATCCCGCCCAGGGAATGACATCGTGGGCGAATCCGGCCGGCCTGGCGTCCACTGTGGTCCTCCTCGTGATGTGGTGGTGGCGGCCGCCGCGGCTCGCAGCCGCCGGACTGGGTGTCCGGAACCGCCCGGAACCAGGGACCGCCGGCGTCCGGCAGCACCCGGCCGCCAGGCTGGTGTCCTCCCTCGGCGCGCTGCTGGGGCTGGCCGCCGCCGTCCCGCTGCTGGCTGGCGTTTTCCTCAGCCAGGCCCTCGTGACTGTCGCCACGTACGGCTTTGCGGGGTTCGTGGCGTTGATGGCCGCTTCCGTGCTGCTGGTCATTGCCGCCGGCGAGCTGCTGCTGCAGCACAACTACGGCAGCCCGGACGCGCCGCACAGTTGGCCCCGCCAGCCGGTCAGCCCCGCCTTGCTGACAACCGCTGTCCTGGCGCTGCTCACCTTCCTCCTGGTCCTGGTTCTCACCGCGGCGGGGCAGGCCCGCCTCGGTGAAGACCCGGACTGGGTGCCCGTCGTGCTCCTCACCGCCGGAATTTTCGCTGTGTCCCTGCCCGCGGTCGTCACGGCGCGGCGGCGCCGGGGAATTCCCGGCGCCCCCGCCGGCCTGGACGCAGCCCTGCGCGCCATCACGGTCCACCGTGTGGTGCGGACCCTCGCGGCCACCCTCACCGCCCAGGCTGCCGTCCTGCTGCTGACCCGGAGCAACGCCTGGGCGGAGGTGCTGGGCCGGTCTGCGTTCGGAGAGACAGACCCCGCCGCGACGTCCTGGTGGCCGGCGATCGCGGCCGGAGCCGTCCTCGGGGTCGCGGCCACCGTCATCGCTGTCATCCCGGTACGAACCCTCGCCCGGCCGGCCGCGGCTCCTCCCCTGCCGCGGCAGGAAATCTCCGCATGACCGCAGGAATCTCCGTGGACCTGGGCTCGGCCACACCGCCGTACGAACAGATCAGGGCGCAGGTCGCCTCCTTGATCGCCCTCGGAGCACTGGCGCCGGGCACCCGGCTGCCCACAGTCCGGAGCCTCGCCGCGGACCTCGGCATCGCGGCCGGGACCGTTGCGCGGGCCTACCGGGAACTCGAACAGGCGGGGCTGATCGAGACCAGGCGCCGCAACGGCACGGTGGTCGCGGGGACGCCGGGGGCCGCGAACCCGCCCGGTGTCCCGGCGCCGGAGAGCATCGCCGGAGCGGTGAGCGCCGCCGTCGACCGCTACATTGCAGAAGGCAGGAACGCGGGATTCGACGACGCCGCCCTGCTGGCGATCCTGCAGACGAAGCTCAGCCAGCAAGACGGATACGGAGGGGAAGCCAGTTCTCAGTAGACTGGGACGGTGAGCATTCCAACGCCCTATGAAGACCTGCTGCGCGATGTCCTGGAACACGGCACGCACAAATCGGACCGTACCGGGACGGGCACCCTGAGTGTGTTCGGCCGCCAGATGCGCTTCGATTTGAGCAAGAGTTTCCCCCTGATCACCACCAAACGCGTGCACTTCAAGTCCGTGGCCGTCGAACTGCTGTGGTTCCTCCGCGGGGACACCAACGTGAAGTGGATGCAGGACCAGGGCGTCACCATCTGGAACGAATGGGCCGACGCCGACGGCGAACTCGGCCCGGTCTACGGCGTCCAGTGGCGCTCCTGGCCGACCCCCGACGGCGGCCACATCGACCAGATCGCCGAACTCATCGAGAACCTCAAGACCAACCCGGATTCCCGCCGGCACATCGTCTCGGCCTGGAACGTCGCCGAGCTCAAGGACATGGCCCTGCCGCCCTGCCACGCCTTCTTCCAGTTCTACGTGGCCGACGGCAAGCTCTCCTGCCAGCTTTACCAGCGCTCCGCCGACACCTTCCTGGGCGTGCCGTTCAACATCGCCTCCTATGCCCTGCTGACCTGCATGATTGCCCAGCAGACCGGCCTGGAACCCGGAGAATTCGTCTGGACCGGCGGCGACGTCCACATTTACGACAACCACATGGACCAGGTCCTCAAACAGCTCACGCGCACGCCCTACGAGTACCCGCAGCTCAAGATCACCCGCAAGCCGGACTCCATCTTCGACTACACCCTCGATGACTTCGAGGTGGTCGGATACCAGCACCACCCGACGATTAAGGCCCCGATAGCCGTATGAGCAACGACAAACTGCAGGGCGGACAGCCCGCCCACTTTTCCGACGCGCTGGCCTCCCTCACCGGGCTCGGCGTCGTCTGGGCCCAGACCAGCACCGGTGTCATCGGCAAGGACGGCGGCATGCCGTGGCGCCTGCCCGAGGACATGCAGCACTTCACCCGGCTCACCACCGGACACCCGGTGATCATGGGCCGCAAGACGTGGGAGTCCTTCCCCGACAAGTACCGGCCGCTGCCCGGGCGGACGAACATTGTCATCACCCGCCAGGAAGACTGGGGCGGGACCCCCGCGGCGGAAGGCGCCATCGCGGTCAAGTCTCTGGACGACGCGCTCCTGGAGTCCCAGTTCGCGCCGGGAAACGACATGGTCTGGATCATCGGCGGCGGCAACATCTACGCCCAGTCCATGGACCTGGCCAACGTGGCCGTCATCACCACGATCGACACCACAACCGAAGGCGACACCTTCGCCCCGGAGCTGGGCTACGACTGGACCATGGGCGCAAGCCTGCCGGCCGACGGGTGGCAGAGCGCCGAGAACGGCACCCGCTACCGCATCAACGTGTGGCGCCGGACGGAAGGCTAAGGAAATGCTGCAGAAACCCGAAACCCTCTTTGTCCTTGGCTACATGCTGCTCCCGCTGCTGGCCCTGCTGTCCGCGATCGTGGGGCTGACCATGATCCTGGGCGGCAACAAGATCGTCGGGGCAATTGTGCTTGTGGTGATCACCCAGGCCTTCGCCTTCGGAGCATTCTTCGCGCTCCGGAAGCGCAAGCATGCGCTGCTCACGGAGCGCCCCGGCGAGTGAACCCGGCGCAGTCCGGTTGATGGGGAGATCACCCCATCGCCGGGCGCCGCCGTTCCGGCTACATTGGTGCCGGTTAGATACGCACAGCGGAATGCACCAGGTCTTGATGCCAGCCCGTTAGGCTGATGCACGTCAAAGGGGGATGCCAGGATGGCAGGAAATTTGTGGGGCGCCGACGTCGCCCAGTTGCGGACACTCGCGCAACAGTTCGGCAAAACGTCCGAGACGCTACTGCAGCAGTCCACCACCCTGACGTCAGCCATCAATGGCAACACGGCGTGGAAAGGTGCCGACGGCGCCCGGTTCAAGTCTGACTGGAACGGCAACCACCGCGCCCTGATCCAGAAGACGGCGCTGGCGCTCAAGGAAGAGTCCAAGCGGCTGATGACCCACGCCGAGCAGCAGGAGAAGGCCAGCAACGCGGCGGCGGGGTCCGGCGGCGGCCCGCTCGGTCCTATCGGGTCCGGGGCGGGCGCTCTGGGGGTAGCAGGCGGAGTCCTCACCGGCAGCGCCGCATTCCTCAAGAAGTTCATGGGGATCCAGAGAAACGTCAAGGCCCCTCTCACGCTGGCCAAGCATATTGGCCAGTACGGCTGGGTGCTCAAGAACCACCGCGCGGAAATGGCCCGAGAACTTTTCACTAAAGGCCGCCATCGCTTAGGCGGGCCGGCCTTCGAGACCCGCAACCTCTGGCAGACCACTGCCGGAAATAAGGCCTTGGAAGGACTGCTCCGGGAATCTTCCAAGGGCAGCCGCACGCTCAACGCCATCGACAAGGCCTCTGACGTCGCTTCCTTGAAGAACCTCAACAGCTTCATCAAGCCATTGGACAAGCTGGGAGGCCTCATTGCCGAGAAGCCCTGGCTGGGTGCAGGGACCAAATACGAGTGGCTTGGCAAGTCGGGCATTGCTCGCGGCCTCGGCTGGGCCGGCGTCGGTTTCAACACCTTCGATTCGGTCAAGAGCTTTGCGGATGGCGATATCAAGGGCGGAGCCATGAGTGGCGGCAAAGCCCTACTCGGCGTCGGCTGCTTCCTGCCGCCCCCGGCCGGAACCGTCTGCCAGGTCGCCAGCGTGGGGATCGCCGTCTACGAAAACTGGGACACCATCACAAGCGTCGGTAAGAACGTCGGGGAGGGCATCGTCAACGCCGTTAAGGATCCGGGCAAATTCGTCAGCGATGCCGCGGATACTGTGACAGATGCAGGCAAGTCCGTGGCCAATTTCTTCGGCTTCGGGGACTAGGAGAACAACATGACTGTCCAGGATGAGATCCACCAGGAGCCGCGGCTCGGGGTCGACGTGATCGGCTTCGGCGTGGGCGAGTTCGCCTACCTCCTCAACGTCTTGGAGGGCCCCGCCCGGGATCGCTCCGTGAGTGTCTTCAGGGCGGAGGAGCTCGTCGACGATGTCACATTAAACACGGCAGGCGCCTCTTCCCTCCTGGCACGGGACCTCGCCGTGGTCGACGACGACGGCGACCTTGGCGTCAAGGGCGTTGCCGCCGCCGTAGCCACTGCCCTGGGCCTGTCGACTCGCTGGACCGAAATGTCCCTGCTGACCGAGGACAGTATGGACAACGTGGTGCTGCTCGAGGCTCCGGAGGTGTCCCTGATGCTGCAGCCCCGGGCCCTCGGCACCTGGTTCGCCTTCGCCCAGGATCCCACGATCAGCTCCGCGGAGGCCACGCTGCGGGTCATTCGCCAGCACGTGGATGAGCACCCAGGCGGCACGGCCTATCTCGTCTTCAGGACCCTCGACGACGAGAAGCACCTCCTCGTCCGCCACGACGGGAAATCCTGGGCCACCGGTGTGCCGGACTTCGCCACCGACGAGGTGACGGAGACCGGTCCGCTGGATAATGCGGGTCTGCTGAGCGCCATCGAGGAGTCCCGTGGCGCGGCGTAGCAGGGACGTCCCGCAGGAGCCCGGTTACGTACCGCCCCCGCCCCCGGAGGCGCCGATGAAGCACCGCCTGGCCGAGAACGGCGAAATCGTCAGCTATACGGATGAAGAGTACGGGGTTAGGAAAGACGACGGCCTCGGCATCATCAAACCCGTGAACTCTTCGGGTGGCCTGCTGTTCCTCTCCCTCCTGATGTCTGCCCTGTTCGGGCTGATGCTCTACGGAATCGTTCAGATGGCCGTGACCGACCAGTGGGGAATCCTGGGCGAGATCTGGTGGATGTACCTGCTGGTCCTTTATCCGCTGTTCGCTGGCTGGTCCGGATACTTCAGGGAACGAAAAGCCGAGAAATTGCGCGGTGCCCGCAACCTGCCACGGCCGGTTGAGTAGCCCCGGAAAGGGCGCATCGTCGCCCGCCCCGTCGGCACCGCAGGCGGTTTCCGGTGATAGTTGAGTCGTCAAGGCGCCGCTCCGCGCTGACCCGTCCGTGGTATTTCGGCACGGGGATGGACAGCACGATCCATGCCTACACCCGGGATGAATGGGGCATCGGGGGCTCGCAGCCCTACGGGAACTACTCGGTCCACACAGTCACCGGGCTCGTCACCGTGACGGCCCTGATGACCATCCCTGCGCTCCTGGCCCCCGTGATGCTGGTCGTCGCAGTCGTCAGGCTGGAGCTTGGCATTGCCTTGCTGTTCCTTGCCTGCACGGCGCTTTTCACCGGCGGATGGCTGCTGGGGCTGCGCGCACTCAGAAAAGAGTCCACGGCCGGCAAACTGCGGCGCCTGAAGGGCCTGCCCAAGCCGCGCTTCGCTGTTACCGACGATCAGGCGCGTTGGTGGTTCGAGGAGCACCCCGCCGAAATTCCCGTTACCCGCGAGAACTTCCCGGACAGCAGCCGCCCTTTTCCCGGCGAGTAGTAGCCGATGGTACCGACCGCATCCGCTCGATCCGGAGCGGGGCATCCCGGATCCCAGTCCGCGCCAGTTGAACTGAGAGGTGACGTAACCGGCTGCGCCCCGGAGCCGTGAAAGTCTAAACTGGGCGAATGACTACAGCAGCTACTCCGTCCGTTGGACTTGTCGGTTGGCGTGGCATGGTCGGTTCCGTCCTGATGCAGCGCATGCAGGATGAGGGCGACTTCGCCACCATCAACCCGGTCTTTTTCTCCACCTCCAACGCCGGAGGTGCCGCCCCCTCCTTCGCTGGCGCTGCCGGCGGCGATGCCGGCAAGCTTGAGGACGCGTTCGACGTCGAGACCCTCGCCAAACTGCCGATCATCGTGACGGCGCAGGGCGGGGACTACACCAAACAGGTCCACGGCGAGCTGCGCAGCCGCGGCTGGGAGGGCCTCTGGATTGATGCCGCCTCCACGCTGCGGATGAACGACGATTCGATCATCGTGCTGGACCCGATCAACCGCGACGTCATCGACAAGGGACTGGCCAACGGCACCAAGGATTTCATCGGCGGCAACTGCACCGTCTCCTGCATGCTCATGGGTCTGGGCGGGCTGTTCAAGAACGGCCTCGTCGAGTGGGGCACGTCCATGACCTACCAGGCCGCCTCCGGCGGCGGCGCCCGGCACATGCGCGAACTGCTGAACCAGTTCGGCACGCTCAACGCCCAGGTCAGCTCGGAACTGGACGACCCGGCGTCGGCCATCCTGGACATTGACCGGAAGGTCCTGGCCCACCAGCGCACCGACGTCGACGCCTCGCAGTTCGGCGTCCCGCTGGCCGGATCGCTCATTCCGTGGATTGATGCGGACCTCGGCAACGGCCAGTCCAAGGAGGAATGGAAAGCCGGGGTGGAGACCAACAAGATCCTCGGCACTTCCGGCGACGAGCACATCATCATGGACGGCTTGTGCATCCGGATCGGCGCCATGCGCTCGCACTCCCAGGCACTCACGCTCAAGCTCCGCGAAGACCTCTCCGTTGCTGAGATCGAGAAGCTCCTGGACGCGGACAACGAATGGGCCAGGGTGGTGCCCAACACCAAGGAAGCGTCCATGGCAGACCTCACCCCCGTATCCGCTTCCGGGACCCTCGACATTCCGGTGGGCCGCATCCGCAAGCTGGAGATGGGGCCGCAGTACATCAGCGCCTTCACCGTGGGCGACCAGCTGTTGTGGGGTGCGGCCGAACCGCTGCGCCGTATGCTCAACATCGCCACCGGCAACCTTTAGGGACGCCCCCGCCCCCCGGTCAGGTGCCGAGGAATCTCCGGTACTTCGCGGCCTGCAGCTCAAAGGATCTTTGGGCGGCAGGCCGCAGTCCGTTGATCTCATCGAAGGGTTCAGGCACCACCGAAGCGGCTTTTCCGGTGCGGGACACCTCCCAGGTGCCGACGACCTGGCCGCCGGCGACAATCGTCTTCCGGAACACGCCGTTGCCGCCCGGCACGATTCTGTCGGCATGCTCCGGCGGCAGCACGAGCGACCGGTCCGTATAGCCGAGCAGGAACTCGTCGAATCCGGGCAGCGCCAGCACCAGGCGCCCCGCGGGGACGCCTTCATCGAGGAGGGCGGCCGTTTCCGGGGAGAGCCAGTAGGTTGTCCCCTCGAAGGTCAACTCCACCAGCTGGTTCTTCACCCGGGCCAGGGCCGTGCGGACCTCTTTCAGGGGAATGCCGGACCACCAGGAAAAGTCACGTTCCGTGGCTGGCCCGTGGCTGCGGAGATAGCGCAGCAGCCACTCCGCGATACCCTCCGCCCGGTCCAGGGACCGCGACCCGGTGATCCAGTCGTCGAAGGCCACCACTAATTGCTGGTTCCCAACCAGCGGCCCCTGCACCAGCCAACCGCGCTGGCACAGGACCCCCAACAGGTGTATGCCGCGCTGGCCCGCCGAGCTCTGCCCGGCCCGCTCAAAGGCCTGGAACAGCTCCGCCCGGCTGGCGGCCGCCCCGCCGGAGACCAGCTGCAACGCGCTATCCGCCGCGACGCCGACGTCCGCGGCATCAATCCCGAGCTCCCGGTGGCGCCCGGCCATACTCCGGATCAGCCGGTCGGACGTGATCGCCAGCATCCACTTCAGGTCCTCCGGTGCCAGCAGGTGCAGCGTGCCGCGCATCGGCCAGGACCGGACGATCTCGCCCCGGTCCAGGGCGCTCCGGATATCCGTAACCCGGGATCCCGGCACCCGCTGGCCGACGGCCCAGAGGGCCGCCTGCAGGTCCTGGGCCTGCATGGCCGTCATCCAGCGCACCGCTGCCGCGACACTGCGGAACCCGGACCCCGCCAGTCCCTGCGAAGCCAGCCGCAGCCGGCCCAGGATCCCCCGGCTGAGCCGGACACGCGCCGTTGCTCTCATGCACCCATGCTAGGACTCCTGACGGCCGGTTCCCAGCAGCCTTCCAGCCGGACTGCCTACCCTTGACGGATGACCATGAGTGAGATGTGGCCGCTGCTGCGGCCCCTGAGCAGGAGCCTCGCCCTGCTGGGCTGGGCTTCCAGCGCAGCCGGCATGACGGCCGGTCTCGCCATTGCCATCGCCAGCGGAACACGCCTCTCCCCCATGATGAGCACCCTGCAACTGGTGGCCATGGCGTCCACGGCGGTGGCGGTGGCCAGCTTCGTCACGGCAGCATCCGTCCAGTCGCGCCCGCGTGCGCTGGACGAGGTTGCACCGGAGGACCTGGATTCCGACGGCCTGCCGGACACGGTGCAGAGTCTCCTGCTGGGCTCCGTGGCCCTGCTCGCCGGCGCGGTGGTCTTCGCGGTCGCAGGCTTTCTGCTCCGCAGCGGGCCCAGCACACAGTCCGTCGCCTTCTGCCAGGTCTTCTTCCTTGGCTCGGCCGCCTCCGGCTTCACGTTCCTGCTCTTCAGCAAAGTCGCCCCGCGCCGCAGCAGGAACTGACCGGGTCCCTCGGCCTACAGCTCCACGCCGATGAGCAGCGGTTCCGGATGAAGTTCAATCCCAAAGCGTTCGACGACGCCGCGGCGCACCTCGCGCGCGATCGCCAGCAGGTCCGCCGCGCTGGCCGATCCCCGGTTGGTGATGGCGAGAGTGTGTTTGGTGGACAGTGACGCCCGGCCGCCGGAGACGCTGTCCGGCTCCAGCCCGAACCCTTTGGCGTAGCCGGCCTGGTCGATCAGCCAGGCCGCCGAGAGCTTGGTCAGCCCGTCGGCGCCGCCCGGGTACCGGGGCGCATCTTCCGGCAGCGCTGCGGCGACCTCTGCCGGCACGATGGGGTTGGTGAAGAAGGAACCGGTGGAGTAGGTGTCCCGGTCAGCCGCGTCCCACACCATGCCTTTTGATCCCCGGAGCCGCAGCACTTCGCGCCGGACATCGTTCGAGTAGGCGCGTTGGCCTGCCTCGACGCCCAGGGCGCGGGCGAGTTCGGCGTAACGGACGGGGGCACTCATGCGGCCCAGCGGCAGCTGGAACTCGACTGTGAGGACGACGTAGCGCGGGGAGCCGTTGACCGTGGTCTGTTTGAGGACCGAGTCGCGGTAGCCGAACTTCAGCTCAGAGTTCGTGAAGGTCTGCACGGCGTTGCGGTGCCGGTCCCAGGTCCGCACGGCGGCGATCGTCTGCGAGACGTCCGAGCCGTACGCACCGACGTTCTGGACTGGAGTGGCGCCCGTGGCGCCGGGGATGCCGGAGAGCGCCTCGATGCCGGACCAGGCGTGCCGCACGGCGTCCTCCACCAGGGCATCCCAGTTGTGGCCGGCCTGGACCACAACGGCGACGCCGCCGCAGGAATCCTTCGCGCTGACGGTGAACCCCTCGGAGGCGATCTTCAGGACGGTGCCGGGGAACCCGTCGTCGGACACCAGCAGGTTGGAGCCGCCGCCGATGATCAGCAGCGGCTCGCCGGCGGTGTCCGCTGACCGGACGGCCTCGATGATTTCGGCCTCGGTGCGGGCCTCGATAAAACGTCCGGCGGGGCCGCCGACGGCGGCCGTGGTCAGGGCGGAAAGCAGAGTCTGGGTCACCTGACCAGCCTAGCGGGGTTCCGGCGGCCTTCCCTAAGCCCGGCTTTTCCGCTAGCCGGCCTTCCGGGCCACTGGGGAGAGCAGGAAGCTGACCACCAGCATCACCATGACGGCCAGCAGGGAGTGCAGGATGCCGACGTGCTCCGCCAGCAGGCCCAGCAGGGGCGGGCCGCAGAGGAAAGCGCCGTAGCCGATGGTGGACACCACGGAAACCCGGGCGGCTGCCTTCACGGGGTCGTCGGCCGCGGCGGACATGCCCACCGGGAAGCCCAGGGAGGCGCCGAGTCCCCACACCGCGAGAGCGACGTAGGCCACCCAGGGCTCCGGCGCGAAGACGAACAGGCCCAGCCCCAGCACGGCCAGGGCGGCGCACCAGCGCATCACCGGGACCCGGCCGAAGCGGTCGAGGACCACGGTGCCCGTGAACCGGCCGATCGTCATGAAGGTGACGAAGAGCCCGTACCCGGCGGCTCCCGCGGCGTCGGACTGGCCGTGGCCGTCGGCGAGCGCGAGCGCCACCCAGTCCCCCGCTGCGCCTTCGGCGAGGGCGAGTCCCAGCACGAGGACGCCCAGCAGGAGGGTCCGCCGGTCCCGCCAGGCCTGGGCGATCTGGCGTTTGTTGTCCAGCGGTTCATCGGGCTGTCCCGTGGCCGGGCGGATGACCGGGATCGGCCCGGTGGAGGGGTCCTCGAAGGTATCGAGTTCGGCCGGCTTGAACGTCTGCCTGCCGTCCACCGGCGTGACGTCGGCACGGAACCACGACGCGGCCGTCGCGACGGAGCCCGCGACGAGCAACCCCACGGCACCGAGGTGCCAGAAAACGGGGACGCCGGCGCCGGCCGCCCAGGCGCCCGCCGCGGCGCCGGCGACGGTACCGAGGCTGAAGGCGCCATGCAGCCGCGGCATGATGTGCCGGCCCACGGCGCGCTCCACGGCGGCACCCTCGACGTTGGAGGCGGTGTTCCAGCTGGCGGTGCCGAGTCCGATCACGGCCAGCCCTGCGGCGACGGCGAGCGGGTTGACCAGGACGGAGGTGCCCAGGCCGGCGAGGATCAGTCCGGCGCCCACCATGATGCTGCCGATCCGTATGGTTTGCTTCGAGCCGAACCGCAGCACGATCAGCCCGGATGCGGAGACTGAGATGAAGGATCCCAGGGTCATGCACAGCAGCAGCAGCCCGACGCTTCCGGGGGTGAGGTCCAGCCCGTCGCGGATGGCGGGCAGGCGGGACACCCAGCTGGCGAACGCGATGCCGCTGACGGCGTAGGCGGTCACCACCGCGTTACGCCAGTGCGCGACCTCCGCGGACTGGCCGGTGCGTACGGTCACAGCAGCGCCATACGGTCAGGCCAGCCTGACGACGGCCTGGGCCTTCATCAGCACCTTCTGCCCCGCCGCGAGGACCGTCAGGTCAACGCGGGCGGTGCCTGCCCCGGCGTCGAGCGCCCCGATGGCGCCGGAGATCTCGATGACGGCGCCGGCGTCCGGCGTCCCCGTGGTGTCGGCCACCGGAACGGGCTTGGTGAAGCGGGTCTGGAAATCGACGACGGCGGCGGGGTCGCCTGCCCAGTCGGTAACAAGCTGGACGGCGGAGCCCATGGTGAACATACCGTGGGCGATCACGCCGGGCAGTCCCACGCTGGTGGCGAAGGCCTCGTTCCAGTGGATGGGGTTGAAGTCTCCGGAGGCGCCGGCGTATTTGACGAGGTCCGTGCGGGTGACGTCGACGCTGCGGCTACCGATGTCCTGGCCGACGGTGAGCTCTGAAAATGTGGGTGTCATGGCTACTGTCCCTCTCCGCGGACCAGGATGGACGAGGTGGTGGTGGCGACGGCTTCACGCGAATTGTCGCCTGCGTCGGCTGCGTCTGCACCTGCGGCAAGTGCGAAGATCTCCGAGCGGGTGGTGATCATGGCACCCCCGCCCATCGCGCGGACACCGTCGACATGAAGTTCCGCGACCAGCCGGTCCCCGGCCAGGATCGGACGGTGGTGGACGAAGCGCTGGTCCGCGTGGACCACCCGGGAGAAGTCGATGCCGGCGTCCGGGTCCTCGATCAGCTGGGCGTCCGCCCGCTGGGCGACGATAATCGCGAAGGTCGGCGGCGCCACGAGGTCGCGGTGCCCCAGCGCCGCGGCGGCCGCCACGTCGAAGTGGGCGGGGTGCGTGGCCTTCACCGCGCGGGCGAACTCGCGGATCTTCTCGCGGCCGACGTCGTACACCTCTGCGGCAGGGTAGCTGCGGCCCTGCAGATCCGGATTGATAGTCATGGAACCAGCCTATCGCCACGCCGCAGGGCCTCCCGCGCCGATGACAGGGGGTGAGCGGTTGGATGACATGCGGTATGATGAAAACATCATTTCATCAATTCATGACCGCCGCGGGTCGCGGCGATGAGAAAGCACAGGCCGCAATGATCTCACCAGCGCAGACCCCCTTGTACGAAATCAAGGCCAACCTGTTCAAGGCCCTCGCGCACCCGGCGCGGATCCGGGTCCTTGAGCTGCTCTCTGCCGCGCCGGGCTACTCGGCACCCGTCAGCTACCTGCTCTCCGAGACGGGACTGGAAGCGTCGCATCTCTCCCAGCACCTCGCCACGCTGCGCCGCCACGGGGTGGTGACCTCGTCCCGGTCCGCCAACGCCGTGACCTACCGGCTGGCGCATCCGAAGATCGCCGAACTGCTGGCCATCGCCCGGACCTTCCTTCTCGACAGCCTGGCCGATTCCAACGAACAGCTCAAACTCGCGCAGGGACTGCCCAGCGAGCATCTCAAGGGCGCCGATTCGTGAGTGCCACCCCCGGGCATTTCCGCCGCTTCCTTCCCTCCCGCCGCGACTACGACGGGCTGCGTTCCTCCTGGAAAACGGACCTGCTGGCGGGCATCACCGTGGGGATTGTGGCCCTGCCGCTGGCGCTGGCCTTCGGCGTGAGCTCCGGGGTCGGCGCCGAAGCCGGACTCATCACCGCCGTCGTGGCCGGCCTGGTGGCAGCGGTCATGGGCGGCTCGCACGTCCAGGTCTCCGGGCCCACCGGTGCCATGGTGGTGGTGCTGGCCCCCGTAGTCGCGGTCCACGGCGCCGGCAGCATCGCCCTGGTCTCCCTCCTGGCCGGCCTGCTGGTGGTCATCCTGGGCATCAGCGGATTGGGCCGGGCGGTGGCTTTCATTCCGTGGCCCGTCGTGGAAGGCTTCACGCTCGGTATCGCCGCGATCATCTTCCTCCAGCAGGTCCCGATGGCCACCGGCACCGCGGGGATCCCGGGGCACAACACCCTGCTGGCCGCCGTCGAGAGCGCATCCCAGGCCACCTTGCCCACGGTCCTGCTGACCCTCGGCGTCGTCGCGGGTGTCGCGGCGGTGATGCTGCTGCTTCCAAAGTTGAACAAAGCCCTGCCCGCCAGCCTGATCGCCGTGGTCCTGGCCACCGCGGCCGCCGAGGCGCTCCAGCTGGACATTCCCCGGATCGGGGCCCTGCCGCAGTCCCTGTCCGCACCGTCGATGCCCGCCCTGGATCCGGCAGCCCTGGGCGGGTTGCTGATGCCCGCGGTGTCCATCGCCATGCTGGCGGCCATCGAGTCCCTGCTGTCCGCACGGGTGGCCGCCGGCCTGGTGGGCCCTGACGGGAGGCCCTCCGGGGCCTACAGCCCGGACCGGGAACTTACGGGACAGGGCCTCGCCTCGGTCGCGGCGGGGTTCTTCGGCGGCATGCCGGCCACGGGTGCCATCGCCCGGACCGCCGTCAACGTCCGGTCCGGGGCACGCACCCGGCTCTCCGCCATTGTGCACGCACTGGTTCTGCTGGCCATCATCTACTTTGCGGCCGGCCTGGTCGGGAAGATCCCGCTGGCGGTCCTCGCCGGGATCCTGATGGTCACGGCAAGCCGGATGGTTTCCAGGCACACGGTGACGGCCATCTTGCGCTCCACCCGCGCCGACGCCTTTGTATTCGTCCTCACAGCCCTCATCACCGTGGCCTTCGACCTGATCGTGGCCATCGAGATCGGCCTGGTCGCAGCGGCCCTCTTCACGTTGCGGAAGTTCGCCTCGCTCAGCGGGGTGAAACGCGAGGACATCCCCGGAACACCTGAACCGGGGGACGAACACATCGCGATCTTCCGGCTGGACGGGGCCATGTTCTTCGGCGCCGCGGAACGCGTCCTGCAGGAAATCAGCCAGGTCAAGGACATCCAGGTGGCCATCATCCGGCTGTCACAGGTGCGGATGCTCGATGCGACCGGGGCCCACACGCTGGTGGAGGTCATTTCGGCCTTGGAGCTGCGCGGTGTGACGGTTCTCCTCAAGGGCGTCCAGCCACAACACCTCGAGCTAGTGACCAACGTCGGCGTGATCCGGTCGCTGCGGCACCACAAACACCTCTTCACGTCCCTGCCCTCGGCCGTGGAACATGCCCGCAGCCACGTCCGCCGGAACGCCGCTGCTAACGCTTGAGGGTTTTGCGGATCGTCTGGCCCCGGACCACAATCCCGGCGATGTGGAGGATCAGGCCGGCTCCGATCACGGCGAGGGAGGCAACGGCGAGGTCCTGGTTACCCGTGCTGTTCCCCACCAGGTTGAGGACGATCCCGATCCCGAGCATTCCCATGGCGCTGAAAACCAGCACCTTGTAGGCGGTTGAGGCGGAGTCCCAGAATTCTTTCAGCACCGTGCCATTCTACTGGGGCCGCCGGCACTTCCAGCGTCAGAACAGGGACTCCTGCACGGCCGGGACGTCGGTGCAGTGGTCGCCGAGTTCAATCATCCGCGCCTTCAGCTGCCCGAGGTTGACGACGAACTCAAGGTCGGCGCCGTCGAGCCTGGCCAGCGCGATGCTGCCGCTGAGGGGGTGGATCCGGAACCCGTGGGTTCCCGTGCTGAGCTCGTGCGGGTAGGGGTGCCGGGCAGCCGGCGCGCAGACACCGTCCGACAGTCCCGGCCGGAGCCAGCGCTCGTCCATGACGTCGAACCCGCCTCCCCCGACGCCGGCCAGCAGCTCGCGGACGACGCCGGCCTGCCTGCTGTTCAGCGCGTCCAGTTCGACGGCGGGGGCCGGGCCAGTCAAGGCCGCTGCCTTGGCGGCGGAGCGGATCTGCTGCGGCAGGCCGGCGTCGCGGGTCACCAGGTCCTCGAGCAGCCTGACCACCCGGCCGTCGTCGGCGCGGGCGACGTACCGGGCGACGACGGCGCCCTGTTCGGCGAGCCGCTTCCATTTCCGCGGGCCCGCAGCGGTGCCCACTTTGCTGGCGCCGTTGGCGAAGGTGGCGACGTACAGCCAGTGCGGCTGCAGCAGGTAGGCGCGCAGCCCGGGCGGCACGCGTCCGCCGCGGTGGAAGTCGTGGATGAGCCGGGAATCATCCACCACAAAGCACCGCTCGCACTGGCTTCCCTTGACGGCGTGCGCCCGGGCCGGGCACAGGACGTGGTCCCGGGCCGCGGGTCCGTGCACCTTGTGGTGTCCCAAACAGTGCTTCCCCGCGGCGGCGAGCTTGAAGCCCAGCCGGGTTCCGGCGTCGAGCGGCAGTTCAGTGAAGCCGCCGTCCGGGTCCTGGAGGCGCATTACCGGGCGTCCGCCGTCGCCGTCGTCGGAGGGGCCGGCTTCGCCCGGTTCGGCATCCCAAAAGACCCCGTGGACCAGATAGCGGGTATCGGTCACGGGGTCTCCTAGGGTCGGGGGCGGGCTACAGGGCCGGCTGCACCCCAAAGGCTACCGCGAGCTTCATGATCTTCTCGGCGCGGCCCAGGCGCGGCAGGTCCGACCCGTCGCGGATCACGCGGCCGTTCGCTTCGAAGTCGGCCATAAAGTCAGTGGCCCAGGCGACGTCGGACGGCGTCGGGCTGATGACCTCGTTGATGACGTGGGTCTGGTCGATCGCGAGGCACAGCTTGCCGGTCATGCCCATCATGACGGTGATGCCGGTCTGCTCGCGGAGGATCGGGTGGTTGGTGCCCACCGTGGGTCCGTCGATGGGGCCGGGCAGGTTGCCCACGCGGCTGGCCACGACCAGCTTGGCGCGCGGGTACGCCATGGCTTCCGGGGTGGCTGCCATACCGGTGTCGCGGCGGAAGTCGCCGGAGCCGAAGGCGAGCCGGAACGCGCCCTGGGCCTTAGCGATGTTGTTGGCCTCCTCAATGCCGACGGCGGACTCGACGAGGGGGATGACGGGCGTCTTGCCGTCCATCCGGTGGAAGCTTTCGGTGACCTGGTCCGCGGACTCGGTCTTGGCGAGCATCACGCCGAGCAGGCCCGGGGTGCCGCGCAACCCGGCGAGGTCATCGGCCCAGAAGGGGCTGGTGGCGTCGTTAATCCGGACCCAGGCGTTGCCGCCGGCGCTCAGCCAGTCCACGACGTTGGCGCGGGCGGCGTCTTTCTGCGAGGGGTCCACCGCGTCTTCGATGTCCAGGATGATGGCGTCCGCCCGGGAGTCGGCGGACTGGTCGAAAAGTTCGGTCTTCATTGCGTTCACCAGCAGCCAGGAGCGGGCGATTTCAGCTGGAATGTTGCGTTGAGGCCGGATGGTCCCGGTGGTGGTGGTGGAGGTCATGTATCTACGCTATCCGTTCCGGGGTGTCTCCCGCGAAGTATTCCGGCCCCGGGCGGTGTCCAATACGACCAATATCACAGCCCGGCCCGGGGAACCGGCAGCAGAAGCCCTTTTGAGTGTTCAAAAGGACTTCTGCTGCCCGCTGCCTGCTGCCCGTTGGGCGGGAGGAACCCTTACGGGATGTTGCTGCCCCGCGCCGTCACCCAGAGCCGGTACCACTCGGGCCGGGTCATGGCCGCGGCCACCTCGGCCGCGTCCGCGCAGGCCCGGATGCGGTCCGGATTGGCGGTGCCGATCACGGGGGCGATGCCGGCCGGGTGCTTCATCAGCCAGCCCAGCAGGATCGCCTCCCCGGTGGTTTCCTTCTCCGCGGCCAGCTGCGCCACGAGCGCGGTGGTCTCTTCCTCCGCAGCCGACGGCGCCGGGGCCGGAGCCCCGGTATAGAGGCCCCGGGCCAGTGCGCCGTACGCCTGCAGGGTGATCCCCTGCCGGACGCTATGCTCCACTGTGCCGTGCGGGAAGCTGTAGTCCGTGCCCTCGGCATGGTTGACCAGCACCGTGCTCTCCAACCAGGCGCGTTTGAGCAGGCTCATCTCCAGCTGGTTGGCAACCACCGGGGTTTCGAGGCGGTCCTGCAGGACCTCGATCTGCGCCCCGGACATGTTGGACACACCCAGCGCCCGGACCTTACCCTCGGCCATCAGCTGCCCGACGGCGGCACTGACCTCCGCGGGGTCCATCAAAGGGTCGGGGCGGTGGAGCATCAGCACGTCCACGTAGTCCGTGCGGAGCCGGGCGAGGCTTTCATTGACGCGGGCCAGGATGGCGTCCCGGCTGAGGTCGTAGTAGCCCTCTAGTCCGTGTTCGTTGAGCCGGATGCCGCACTTGGTCTGCAGCCGGATGCGTTCCCGCAGACCGGGCGTGTTCGCCAACACCTCGCCGAACACCGCCTCGGACTTGCCGCCGCGGTAGATGTCCGCATGGTCGAAGAGGGTGATGCCCGCTTCGAGGGCGGCGTCGACGGCGGCCGCCGCCTCGTCCACCTGGGCGGACGAGTACGGCTCCGGCGACCAGTTGCCGCCAAGGCCCATGCAACCATAGATCAGCTCCTGGACCGGTCTCAGTCCCTGGGCAGGTTTCAGCTGCCCGGCAGGCCGCTCCTGCGTTGCGGGGGTCACCGCAACCAGACGGTGGTGCTGCCCGGCAGGAGGTTCCCGTCGAGGGGTCCGCTGCTGAGCAGCACCTTGCCGGCGGGAAGTTCAACCGGCATGTCGCCGAAGTTGGTCACGGTCTGCCAGCCGCCGGGGCGGCTGAAGTGCAGGACGTCGGGGCTGGCGGCGGTGTGCCATTCGAGCTCCTCCGAGGTCTGCAGTTCCCGGCGCAGCTTCAGCGCCTGGCGGTAGAACTCCAGCGTGGAACCCTCCACACCGTCCTCGGCGGCGACGGCGTAGCGGCCGAACCACTCCGGCTGCGGCAGGTGCGCCCCGCCGTCGCCGAAGCCGAAGGAGCCGCCCTCGGCGGACCAAGGCAGCGGAACGCGGCAGCCGTCCCGGCCGATCTCCACGCCCTTGTTGCGGAAGAACGTGGGGTCCTGCCGCTCGGAATCGGGGATGTCCGCAACCTCCTGCAGGCCCAGCTCCTCGCCCTGGTACAGGTAAGCGGAGCCCGGCAGCGCCAGCATCAGCTGGGTGGCGGCACGGGCCCGGCGCAGGCCGAGGTCGACGTCGAGCTCCTCGGCGGGGGCGCCGGCCAGCAGCCAGCCCTTGCCGTCCTGGCCCTTGGCGTGCTTGCCGCCGCCCTTGGGCAGGCCGTAGCGGGTGGCGTGCCGGACGACGTCGTGGTTGGAGAACACCCAGGTGGAGGAGGCGCCGGACTCGGTGGCTTCGGCGAGGTTCCGGGTGATGATCTCGCGGAACTCGTCGGCGTCGAAGTCGGCCTGCAGGAGGTCGAAGTTGAACGCCTGGCCCAGGCCCTCGGGGCTGGCGTAGCGGCCGCGGCGGCTGGCGTGGACCCAGGCCTCGGCGACGGCGGTGCGCGGCGGGTTGTACTCGTTGAACACCTCGCGCCATTCGACGTAGACCTCGTGGACCTCGTCGCGGTCCCAGAACGGGTGCGAGCCGTCGTCGAAACCGTCAGTGCCGCTGTTCGCCTCGCTCAGCTCCACCTTGGACAGCAGCGGCTCGGTGAGGTCCTTGGTGAGGGCATGGGCGACGTCGACGCGGAAGCCGTCCACGCCGCGGTCGGACCAGAAGCGCAAGGTCTTGAGGAAGTCGTCCCGGATTTCCCGGTTGGACCAGTTCAGGTCAGGCTGTTCCTTGGCGAAGATGTGCATGTACCACTGGCCGGGAGTGCCGTCCGGTTCGGTGATGCGTTCCCAGGCGGGTCCGCCGAAGACGGATTCCCAGTCCGACGGCGGGATCTCCCCGTTCTCGCCCTTGCCGTCCCGGAAGATGTAGCGCTCACGCGCGTCGGAGCCGCGGGGGGACGCCAGGGCCTCTTGGAACCAGATGTGCCGGTTGGAGGAGTGGTTGGGGACGATGTCGGCGATCAGCTTGATGCCGGCCGCGTGCAGCGCGGCGGACATCTCGTCGAAGTCCTCCAGCGTGCCGAGCTTGGGGTCCACGTCACGGTAATCGTCGACGTCGTAGCCGCCGTCCGCGAGGGCCGAGGGGTAGAACGGGCTGAGCCAGACGGCGTCAATCCCGAGTTCCTTCAGGTAAGGGACCTTGGCCGTGATGCCCTTGATGTCGCCGAGGCCGTCGCCGTTCGAATCGGAGAAGCTGCGCGGGTAAATCTGGTAGACGGAGGCCTGGCGCCACCAGTTGGGGTCGGCTGCGAGATCGGAACCGGACAGGGTTGCCAGCGTGGCGGTGTTGGACAAGGGGAGATCCTTCGGGTTCGGAGCAGTGCTTCTGATAATTTAGATACAAGCTAAATATATTGCCGGATCAATTATGGGTCCGTACTTACGGGGAGGTCAAGATTTGAAGCCGACAGCAGCCGCCGCCACACCCCAGCTGCTGCGCCGGGTGAACGCCCAGTCGGTGCTCGGCTTCATCCGGGACACGGACGTGGCTACCGGGACGGAACTGATGACCCGGACCGGGCTGACCCGGGCGTCGGTCATTGCCGTCTGCGAAGACCTAATCCGGCGCGGCTGGATCCGCGAACTGGACGCGCGGGACGAGGACCAGCCCCCGGGCCCGCGCAAAGGCCGTCCCGCCCGGCGCTTCGAGCTCAACACGCGGGCGGGTTTTGTCCTCGGCATCGACATCGGGGCCGCCACCACCACCGCGGCCGTCGCGGACCTCCGCGGCACCGTCATCGGACGCGCCAGCGGGAGCTTCCGGGCCACGGACATCCCCGCGGCGGAACGGATCGACGTCGTCGACCGTGCCTGCCGCCGGGCACTGGCAGCCGCCGGGACCGGACCGGAGAAGGTCCTGGCCGTCAGTGCGGGCATCGCCGCGCCGGTGGACCGCGACGGGAAGGTGCTGGCCAGCCAGCATTTCTGGAGCCTGTTCGACGTCGGGCTCCGCGCGGCGCTGCAGGACCTGCACGGCTGGACGGTGTTGCTGGAAAACGATGCGAACCTTGCCGCCCTGGGCGAGCGCTGGCGGGGTTCCGGCGCCGGCGTCGACGACCTCGTGGTGCTCCTGGCCGGTGAGCGGCTGGGGGCCGGGGTGATGGAGTCCGGGCGGCTGCTGCACGGCCGGGGCGGCGCGGCCGGCGAAATGGGCTACCTGGACCTCGTGGAGGGCGTCGGCTCCAGCGACGGCATCGCCAGTCTGGCCCGGCAGTGGTCCGCGGCCGGGGGCGGCCCCGCCGCCGGCGGTGAGGCGAGTGCCCGGCGCGTCTTTGAGGACGCCGCCGCCGGGGATCCCGCGGCGCTGGCCATCCTGGACAGGATTTCGGAGCGGATGGCACGGGTCATCGCCTCCGTGGCGAGTTTCATCAACCCCGAGCAGGTGGTGATCGGCGGTGCGGTGGCGGAATCGGCGGCGGCGCTGCTGCCCGGCATCACGGCGCTGCTCCCCCGCTTCACGGCGACGCCCCCGCGGGTGACGGTCTCACCGCTGGGCGACTCGATAGTTACGGTGGGTGCCGTCCGGCGCGCGCTGGATTACGTCGAAGCCAACGCGCTGGGGCTCGCGCTCCGCCCCTAGCGCACGGGAACCGGGGCGGCCGGGCCTGAGGGAACGCAGGGACTTAGCTCAAGATTCGGCAACGATTCGCTACCTAAGACGAAAGATTCGTGCAAGTTACCTTGTCTGGCGGCGTGCCGTCCGTAGACTGACCTCACTTCCCGGTCTCCCGGCCGCGCCGCTGAACAGTCAGTGGTGCGGCGGTCTCATGAAAGACACAAATTGATTTCAATACGGAAGACGACAGCGCTCATGACGGCGTTGGTCGTCACTTTTGCCTCGCTCACCGCCGTGACGCTCACGCCTGCCCTCGCCGATCCGACGCCGGCACCGACGTCGACGGTGTCATCCACACCGACGCCCGGCCCGACGCCGGGGGCGACTTCGGCTCCGACGGCGGGCCCGACGGCCGGCGCGACTTCGGCTCCGACGGCGGGCCCGACGGCCACTGCCGCGCCGGCGCCCAAGCCCGAGCCGACGCCGGCAGCGGTATCCCCGGCCACCGTCGAATCACAGACGATGACCACCCCGGAACCGTTGTTCACGGAGGTCATTGGCGGCAGCAACCCCACGTCCACGCACAGCCACGGGACTGAGGATCACGGAAGCAAGGGCTCCGAACAGCAGAGGGCCGCCACGGAGGCCTACTCCCTGGCCAGGAGCGGCAACATCAAGGTGAGGCTGGCCCTGGTCCAGCTGGCCGACCGGAAAGCGACCATCCCGGAGGCCGACGCCCGGGCCGCCATTGCTACCAGCAGCCAGTATTGGCAGGCCATGTCGAACGGCCGGCTGTCCATGAGCGTGGCCACGGTCGAAAAACGGTCCAGCAAGGCGACCACCACCCAAAGCTATTCATCCATGATGAACACAATCTCCAACGAAATCGGGTGGACCCCCAGTTCGTACACGGCCCTTGTGGTGTTCGTTTCCACACCCACCCTCTCCGACGGGGCGTACGGCGCGGGCTGGAGTTACAACGGAACCAGCGGGCGTGTGCTGATGCCGCTCCCGGCCACCCTGACCAAGAGCGTGCTGACCCACGAATTCGGGCACGTCCTGGGGCTCATGCATGCCAACAGGCTCACGTGCGCCAACGGCGCCGTGGACACGGCCAGCAACGCCGACGGCACGTTCGCCAACAGTTCGTGCAGCATCCAGGAGTACAAGGACAACCTCGACCTGATGGGTGTTTCCCAGGTCAGCCAGCCGGTGGTCAGCTCCCCGATCTATGAATTTGGCGGATTCGGCGCCGGCACCGAGGTCAGAAACCTGGGGACGGCAATGGGCAAAAAGTCCTATGAGCTGCGGGCCTGGGGAAGCGCGGACGCCAACCGTGCCGTTAAATTCAAGGATCCCGTCAGCGGTGAGGTCTACTACGTTGAGCTTCGCCTCCCGGTGGGCAACGACGCGGCAACGGCTCTGGGCGGTAACCGCGGAGTCAAGGTTGTTCAGGGCTTGGGAGCTGGTTCCATCGCGCTGCAGCCAAACACCACCACATTCAACGGCTTCTACAGCTACAACCAGACCTGGCAGGCCGGCCAGGTCTTCACCACCCATGCCGGAACGCGGGTGAGCGTGGACTGGATTTCCACCGCGGCGGCCGGCATCACCATCGAAACGCTGGATTCCGTCGCCGGCAAGGCGATCGACGCCGCCGCCGCCCGGACACCGTCCCTGGGGACCGCAACGTCCGCTGTCGTCTGCGGGCTGCGCGACGGCGGCTGCTACAGGAACTTCCAGGGTGGCTCCGTGCACTGGAGCCCCCGCACGGGCGCCGTCGCCACCACGGGACCGATCCGCGCCTCCTGGGCCAGCCTGGGCTACGAAAAGGGCAAACTCGGCTACCCCACCAGCCCCCAAACGTGCGGCCTGGTCAACGGTGGCTGCTACCAGACTTTCCAGGGCGGCAGCATCCACTGGTCCTCCGCCACCGGCGCCTTCGCCACGTGGGGCGGCATGCGCGCTGCCTGGGCCAGCGTCGGATACGAAAAGGGGAAACTCGGCTACCCGACGGGGAACGAAACCTGCGGCCTGGTTGGCGGCGGCTGCTACCAGACCTTCAAGGGCGGCAGCATTCACTGGTCCCCCACCACCGGCGCTTTCCCCACCTGGGGCAGTATGCGCGCCACCTGGGCCAGCACGGGTTACGAAAAGGGCAAGCTCGGCTACCCCACAGGCAAGGAAACCTGCGGTCTGGTCAACGGCGGCTGCTACCAGACCTTCAAGGGCGGCAGCATCCACTGGTCCCCCGCCACCGGCGCTGTCGCGACGTGGGGCGGCATGCGCTCCGCCTGGGCGGCCATGGGCTACGAGAAGGGCAAACTCGGCTACCCGTCAGGCAAGGAAACCTGCGGGCTGGTCAACGGCGGCTGCTCCCAGGCCTTCCAGGGCGGCAGCATCCACTGGTCCCCCGGCACGGGCGCCCACGCCACGGTCGGATCGATCCGGTCCGTCTGGGGAACCCTGGGATACGAAACGGGCAAGCTCGGCTACCCGGCCAGCAAGGAAACCTGCGGCCTGGTCAACGGCGGCTGCGCGCAGAACTTTGTGGGAGGCGCCATCCTCAACGCACCGGCCACTGGTACTTTCGCCACGGCGGGACCGATCAGTGCCACTTGGGCATCACTGGGATCCGAAAAGGGCAAGCTCGGCTACCCGACGGGCAAGGAAATCTGCGGCCTGACCAACGGCGGCTGCTCCCAGGGCTTCCAGGGCGGCAGCATCCACTGGTCCCCCACCACCGGCGCCTTCGCCACCTGGGGCGGCATGCGCACAGCCTGGGCCAGCACGGGCTATGAAAAGGGCAAGCTCGGCTACCCGACGGGCAAGGAGACCTGCGGCTTGGTTGGCGGCGGCTGCTACCAGTCCTTCAAGGGCGGCAGCATCCACTGGTCTCCCGGTACCGGCGCCTTCGCCACGTGGGGCGGCATGCGCACAGCCTGGGCCAGTACGGGCTACGAACGGGGCAAACTCGGCTACCCGACGGGCAAGGAAACCTGCGGCCTGGTTGGCGGCGGCTGCTACCAGTCCTTCAAGGGCGGCAGTATTCACTGGTCCCCCGGCACCGGCGCCTTCCCCACTTGGGGCGGCATCCGCTCCACGTGGGCCGGCCTGGGCTACGAACGCGGCAAACTCGGCTACCCCACGGGCAAGGAAACCTGCGGGCTGATCAACGGCGGCTGCTACCAGTCCTTCAAGGGCGGCAGCGTCCACTGGTCCCCCGCCACCGGCGCTGTCGCCACCACCGGCGCCATCCGCTCGACCTGGGCCAGCCTGGGCTACGAACGAGGCAAACTCGGCTACCCGACGTCGAACGAGAGCTGCAGCTCCGCCACCGGACCGTGCAGCCAGGACTTCCAGCGCGGCACCATCACCTGGACGGCAGCCCGGGGAACTGAAGTCCTTCCCTAAACCTGTCTCCGATGGTCTGAGCCCGCAGAGAGCCGCCGGCAGCGAAGTGACGCTGCCGGCGGCTCTCTGCGTTGTGGAGGCCCGTGCGTTTCGCTTGTAGGGGCCTGTGCGTTTCGGCAGCCGGAGGCTGCGGTTAGCTCACCTGTTCCAGGGCCGCCGCCACGGGCAATGTGCCGTCACGGAACTCGATGGTGCGCCTTGCGGTCGAGGGCAGGCCCAGGACCGCGGCCGCGACGAGGGCAACGTTGGCACGGGCCGTTTCCTGACCGCCGGAGGCATCCGCCGGGTTGACATCGATCATGCCGTTGCCGGGGCCGTCAGTGAGTGCTCCGGGCCCCAGGATGGTCCAGTCCAGCTCCGTTCCGCGCAGGTAGGCGTCAGCGGCCGCCTTGGCTTCGGCGTAGGCGAAGAAGCCGTTGTCGGCGGGCACCCCGTGATCGGGCCCGGCTCCAAAGTAGGACACCATGATGTAGCGCCCGACGCCGGCCAGGGCTGCCGCTTCCATTGACCGGATCGCGGCGTCCCGATCTACCGCGTAGGTGCGGTCCGGGCTCCCTCCCCCGGCACCGGCGGACCAGACCACGGCGTCGTGGTTCCGAAGCGCCTCGGCGATCTCCGCCGTCGTCGAATTTTCAACATCCAGGACAGCCGGGGTGGCGCCCGTTGCGGCGACATCCTCCCGGTGGTCAGGGTTGCGGATGAACGACGTCACGTCGAGTCCCTCCGCGGAGAGGATCCTGGACAGTTCCAAAGCCACTTTGCCGTGGCCGCCGATGATTGCAATTCGCGTCATGGACCCATTCTGTCCCACGGCACCGCGCGCCGCACCCGTTGCCCTATCACTTATCGCGGCTCAGAGGCCCATTTTGGCCCTTTTAGGCACCCAAAGTGACAGCGCAACCGGGGGTTAAACAAAAGGACCCCGCGGGCGATGCCTGCAGGGTCTTTCTGTAGCGGCGGGGAGGCTCGATCTCCCGACCTCACGATTATGAGTCGTGCGCTCTAACCAACTGAGCTACGCCGCCATAAATGAGGAAAACCTGCGCTAAGCCGGTCAAAAACCGCCTTGACACAGGCCCTCATTCAGAGCCCCCCACCGGAATCGATCCGGTGACCTCGTTCTTACCAAGAACGCGCTCTACCACTGAGCTAGGGGGGCAACGAGTAAATACTCTACCGGAAGATTCCCCTCCCAACAAATCGGCGCCGGGGAGGTCGGGAATGCGCCAGAAACAGCGAAAATCCGGGGCGCACAGGGCTTGGGAAGAGTCCGGGAACTGGTCTCCAGCACCGCGGGACGCAAAGGTGTGACCAAGGGAACTTAAACAAGAACGGGCCGGCTGTTCAGCCGGCCCGTTCTCACGGTGAATCAGTGCTTAGCAGCTGACCGTCACCACTTGTTGCGGGGCTTGAAGCCGCCTTCGGTGCGCGGCTTGCGGGCCGCGTCGGAGCCGACGCCGCGCTCGTTGCGGTCGCTGAAGGAGCGTCCGCCACGGTCAGCGGAGGACCGCTCGCCGTCGTTCTTGCGGAATTCGCGCTTGAAGCCGCCGTTGCCCTTGAAGTTGCCGCCACGGTCGCCGCCGCCGGAGTACCCGCCGCGGCTGCCGCCCTGGTAGCTGCCGCGGTCGCCGGAGGGCTTCCGGCCGTTGTCCAGCTCGAGGTGGATCAGCTCGCCGCCGATCCGGGTCCGGGACAGGGCCTTCAGCTGGTCGGAGCTGAGGTCCGCCGGGAGCTCCACGAGGGAGTGGTCCGCACGGATGTCGATGCCGCCGATCTGGGCCGAGGAGATGCCGCCTTCGTTGGCGATGGCGCCCACGATGGAACCCGGCATCACGCGCTGGCGGCGTCCGACGGCGATCCGGTAGGTGGCGTTGCCCTCGGTCAGGGTGCGGGTGGGGCCGCGTGAACCGAAGCCGTCCTTGGAGCGCTCACGCTTCTGGAATTCAGGCGCGGCCGGCAGTTCCTTGACCAGGAGCGGCTGACCGCCCTGGGCCATCACGGCCAGTGCAGCGGCGATTTCCGAAGCCGGAACGTTGTGCTCTTCCTCGTAGGAGGAGATGAGGTCGCGGAACGATGCAACATCCTCGGAAGCCAGGGTCTCGGTGATCTTCTCCGCGAACTTGCCCAGGCGCAGGGTGTTGACCGTCTCGGCAGTGGGCAGGTGCATCTGCTCCACGGGCTGGCGGGTCGCCTTCTCGATGGAACGCAGCAGGTACTTCTCGCGCGGCGTCATAAAGAGGATCGCGTCGCCGGAACGGCCGGCGCGGCCCGTGCGGCCGATGCGGTGCACGTAGGACTCGGTGTCGTGCGGGATGTCGTAGTTGACCACGTGGCTGACGCGCTCGACGTCGAGGCCGCGGGCCGCGACGTCGGTGGCGACCAGGATGTCGATCTTGCCGTCGCGCAGGGCCTCGACGGTGCGCTCACGCTGCTGCTGCGGGATGTCACCGTTGATGGCAGCCGCCTGGAAACCGCGGGACCGCAGCTTGTCGGCGAGGTCCTCGGTGGCCATCTTGGTCCGGACGAAGGCGATAACGCCCTCGAACTCTTCAACCTCGAGGATGCGGGTCAGCGCGTCCAGCTTGTGCGGGCCCATGACCTGCAGGTAGCGCTGGCGGGTGTTGGCGCCCGTGGTGGTCTTGGACTTGACCTGTACCTCGGCCGGGTTGTTCAGGTACTGCTTGGAGAGCCGGCGGATCTGGCTCGGCATCGTGGCGGAGAACAGGGCGACCTGGCGGCCCGCGGGGGTCTGCTGGAAGATCTGCTCCACGTCTTCGGCGAAGCCCATGCGGAGCATCTCGTCAGCCTCGTCCAGCACCAGGTACTGGAGTTCGGACAGGTCCAGGGAACCCTTGGCGATGTGGTCGATCACGCGGCCGGGGGTACCGACAACAACCTGGGCGCCGCGGCGCAGGCCGGCGAGCTGGGGGCCGTAAGCCGAGCCGCCGTAGACCGGAAGGACGGTGAAGTCGTCGATGTGCTTGGCGTAGGAGGTGAAGGCCTCGGCGACCTGGAGGGCGAGCTCACGGGTCGGAGCGAGCACCAGGGCCTGGGTCTTGCGGGACGGGCCGTTGAGGTCGTGGAGCTCGGCCAGGCGGGACAGCGCCGGTACTGCGAATGCTGCAGTCTTACCGGTGCCCGTCTGGGCCAGGCCCACAACATCGCGGCCTTCGAGCAGCAGCGGGATGGTTGCTGCCTGGATCGGGGACGGCTTCTCGTAGCCGACGTCCTGCAGGGCAGCCAGGACACGGCCATCGATGCCGAGGTCAACGAACTTGACGCCTTCTTCTTCGGCGTCTTCTGCCTTGGCCGGGGCTGCGGTGTTCGCAGAGGCCTCGGCCTGGGTGTCAGCCTGCGGCTCGGCTACGGCGGCGGCCGGAGCGTCGGTGGTCGCAGGGGCCTCGGTGAAGACCGGGGCGGAGCCGGCTGCGGGGGCAACCGTTTCAGAAGTCTCGACGTCGGCCTGGCTGTTCTCGGTGGCGAGCTCGGTGTCGACGGAGTTGTTCTGATTTTCGGGCATAGGTGAAATATCCTCATCCATAGGGGCCAAGCGGCACAACCCGAGGTGAGCGGAGCCGCAGTACGCGTGACCGGAATCGCCGGACGTACTTTGACCGGCCGGTCACATAGAAGCCCGGCGCTTTCGCAATCCCGTGGCAGGACTTCCCGCTGCATCTCTTGGCTGCTATCCCAGCAGTCTGTACAGCGTTTTCTTTAGCCGGCTCTCCCTATGAAAATGCCCGCATCTCATTCGCGCGGGCCCCAACACTTACCAGTCTTGCCTCAAGAATTGGGCAGGAAATAAGGGATTTCCGGAGTGGGGGATATTTCAATTGTAGGGCATCGACCCGCGCAAAGGTAACTCAGGGGCCGGCGACGGCGGTGAGCTTGCGCACACGGCCGCCTGCCCCGCGTCGCCCGGGGCGGTCCTGCTACACGCCGAGGCGGCGCTGGAGCTTCTCAAACTCCGCGTGGTATTCGGGCTGGAGGCGGATCTGGCCGTCGGCGTCGGCGTCGCGCAGGGCCTCCATGTCCTCAACCGTGGGAGCGCTGAACCAGTTGCCGATGGTTACCCCGTGGGTGGGGACGAAGATCCGGTGGATGTGGTCCCCTGCCTGGATGCTGCCGACCCGCACGACGCGCAGATACGTTCCCACGCGGCCCGCCTCGCCGAATCGCTTGACCCAGTGCGACTCGTGCATCCGGCGCTGGAAGGTGGCGCACGGGGTGCGGGGCGAGGTCACTTCGACTTCAACGTCCAGTCCGATCTTCCAGCGTTCGCCGATGACGGCGTCCGTGGCGCTGATCCCGGCAACGCGCAGGTTCTCGCCGAAAATCCCCGGCGGGAGGTCCCGGCCGAGTTCCGCGGCCCAGTAGTCGGCGTCGTCCTGGGAGTAGGCGTACAGCGCCTGGTCCTCGCCGCCGTGATGCACGCGGCTGGCCTGGATGTCACCGTGCAGTCCGAGTCTGTGGACTTTGACCGGCCCAGCCACGGGGCGTTTGTCGATCGCTGTCACGCCCACACTGCCCGGGTCGTCCAGCAACTGGTGTACGCGGCAGACGGCAAGAACGGATGCGGTGTCCATGGCACCAGTGTAGGCCTGGGCCGCCTGGGCTCCCCGCAACGCTCCTGCCCGGTTGCTTTCCTGCCGGGTCCTCCATTCCCCCGCGACACCGGCGGGTCGCCCGGAATCCGCAGCCCGGTCCGGAAGCAACCGGGCAGGAAGGCCGGGCCAGCGGCAGCACCAAGACCGTAGGATGCTGGAATGAGCAACGAGGCTGGCCCCAACGGTTCCGATATTTCCGGCATCTCCGGCGTTTCCGACGTTTCCGACGTCCTGGCGATCGACTCGCTGCTGAGCGCCGGGGAACTGGCTGTACGTGAGCGGATCCGGGATTTCACCGAACAGCGGATCCGCCCGGGTATCGCGGCCTGGTACGACGCCGGGGTCTTCCCGCTCGAGCTGGCGCCGGAACTGGGAGAACTCGGCGTGCTCGGCATGCACCTGGACGGCTACGGCTGCCCGGGCCGCTCCGCCGTCGAATACGGGCTGGCAGCCATGGAGCTGGAAGCCGGCGATTCCGGGATCCGCACCTTCGTCTCCGTGCAGGGTTCGCTGGCCATGACGGCCATCCACAAGTGGGGCTCCGAGGAACAGAAGCAGGAGTGGCTCCCCCGGATGGCTGCCGGTGAACTCATCGGCAGCTTCGCGCTGACCGAGCCCACCGCCGGGTCCGATCCCGCCGCGATGAAGACGTTCGCCCGCCGCGACGGCACGGGCGACGGCGCCGGCTGGATCCTGGACGGCGCCAAACGCTGGATCGGGCTCGCCTCGGTGGCCGGCGTGCTGGTGGTGTGGGCGATGACGGACGACGGTGTCCGTGGCTTCGTGGTCCCCGCCGGAACTCCCGGGGTCACCGCGACGCCGATCGGCCAAAAGCTCTCGATGCGCGCCTCCATTCAGTGCGATGTCGCGCTCGACGGCGTCCGGCTGGGTCCCGAGGCCCTGCTGCCGGCCGCCCGTGGCCTGCGCGGCCCGTTCAGCTGCCTGAACGAGGCGCGGTACGGGATCGCGTGGGGTGCCATGGGCGCGGCGCGGGACTCCTACGAGGCCGCGCTGAAGTACTCACAGGAGCGGTTGCAGTTCGGCAGGCCGCTCGCCGGGTACCAGTTGACCCAGGAGAAGCTCGTGAACATGCTGGTGGAAATCCAGAAGGGCACGCTGCTGGCGCTGCAGCTGGGACGACTCAAGGACGCCGGGAAGCTGCGGCCCGAGCAGATCTCGCTGGGCAAGCTGAACAACGTGCGCGAGGCGATCGCGATCGCCCGCGAGGCCCGGACCATCCTGGGCGGGAACGGCATCACCCTGGACTACTCGCCGCTGCGGCACGCCGCCAACCTTGAGTCGGTGCGCACCTACGAGGGCACCGACGAGGTCCACACCCTGATCCTGGGCCAGCACCTCACCGGGCTGGCCGCCTTCCGCTGACCCTGCCACCTCCGCGGGTTTCCACGTCGCGGCAGGATGAGCGCGAACACTGCCCCGACATGCCCACTCGATGAAGGGTTAGGCGGATCAGGCGGAGAACCCGCCGTCGGCCTTGACCAGCTGGCCCGACACCCAGCGACCTTCGGGCGAGAGCAGGAACGCCACCGTCCCGGCCACGTCCGCCGGCGTTCCCAACCGCCCGCCGGGCTGGCGCTGGGACAGGTGATCGCGCAGTTCCTGGTCCATCCAGCCGGTGTCCACCGGACCGGGGTTGAGCACGTTGGCGCTGATCCCCTGCGGGCCGAGTTCCCGGGCCGCCGCGATCACGATCCGATCCAGCGCTCCCTTGGACGCGCCATAGGGCAGGTTGAACGCGGTGTGGTCGCTGGTCAGTGCCACTACAGCGCCGCCTCCGGCCGGGACCTGCCGCGCAAACCCTGCGATCAGCTGCCAGCTGGCGCGGGCGTTAACGGCGAAATGCCGCTCGAAGCTCTCCAACGTGGTGTCCAGGATGCCCGAGTCCACGGATTCAGCGTGGCTCAGCACCAGCCCCTGCAGCGGCCCGGCCTCCGCCGCGATGGCATCCATCAGCCGGTCCACGGCCTGCGGGTCCTGGAAATCCGCCGGCAGCGCCACGACGGCGGCGCCTGTGGCCTGGAGTTCCGCGGTGAGGCGTTCGACGTCGTCCGGCTGGACGCCCCAGGGCATCCGGGCGTCATAATCCTGCCAGTACGTCAGCACGAGGTCCCAGCCGTCGGCCGCCAGCCGGCGCGCGATGCCCGCTCCAATGCCGGCCAGCCGGCCGACGCCGGTGACAAGGGCCGTCTTCCGGTGCGGCGTTGCGGGCGGGACCGGCGGATTCTCGGGTGCGTTGGCGTCCATGCCGACCAGCCTAGCCGCGGACTGCCGCTTGCCGGTTTCGGTCATCGCTCCGGCCCTGGCCATCGCCCTGGTCCTGACCCTCGCCCTGGACGGCCGCAACGCCCCGGTGGGCGTCGAACGCCGGCGCCAGCGCCCCTCGCCGGAGCACCACGAGCCAGCAGACCAGGAGGGCGAGCGCGCAGAACACGCCGGCGCTGGAGGCCATGATCCAGAGGCCGGGCGTCTGGATGTCCAGGTTCTCCGCGCCCAGGGCCGTGCCAATGGTCTTGGGCGAGAACAGGAACACCAGGACCGAGATCCCCAGTACTCCGCCCATGAGCCAGCGCAGCCCGCGGTGGCGCAGCGGGGTCTCGCGGAGCGTCCAGGCGAAGGCGGGCAGCACGGCCACGACCCAGACCCAGTGGTGTGACCAGGACACCGGGCTGATCAGCAGCATGGCCAGTGCCGTCGCCGAGATGGCCACCACACGCGACCCCTGGGCGCTGGCCAGCCTGATGACCGCGGCCGCCGTTGCCACCACCAGCAGGCTCAGCAGGAGCCACGGCACGGTGACTGACGCTTCGGGGACACCGAAGTGCAGCAGCGCCCCCTTGAGGGAGAGGTTGTCCACATAGCCCGCGCCGCCGATCCGGGACGTGTCCGGGAGGATCTGCAGCCAGAACTGCAGGGATTCCGCCGGGCGGAGCAGCCAGCCCACCAGCACTGTGCCGGCGAAGCCCGCGGCCATGTTCAGCAGGCCGCGCCAGTCCTTGCGCATCAGGAAGTACAGCCCGAAGACGAGCGGCGTCAGCTTAATACCTGCGGCGACGCCCACCAGGAACCCGCTTCCGGGGAAACCGCTGGTCCAGCGCCGGTTCCGGGACAGGAGATCCGCCCCCATGAGGCCCATGAGCAGGATGTTGATCTGCCCGAACGCCAGGGTTTCGCGCCAGGGACCCAGGTTCAGCACCGCCAGGACCAGCACCGCGGCGCCCCAGCGGTTGCGCGCCTGGTTGAAGGTGCGCCGCCAGTCCGTCCTGCCGTGCCAGTACCGCACGGCGAGCAGCGCCAGCCACCCCGCCACAACCGTGCCGGCCGCGTTGAACATGGTGAGGGCCACGGGTTCGGGCAGCCGGGCCAGCAGGCTGAAGAGCATCGCGGCAAAGGGCGGGTACGTGAACGGGAGCTGGGGACCGCCGGCCCAGTCGATGTTGCCGCGGTAAAGGTCCGACGGCGTTGCCCCGGCCTCGTTGAGGATCTTGCCGCCATGCCAGTAGACACTGAAGTCAAGCCCCTGCTTCGCCCAGACACCGAGCCAGGTCCACACCAGGAACAGCACCACGGCAAGGGCCAGCATGGTGGAGAGCCTCAGCAACTGCGGCACCGGAAGCCACTGCGCCAGCCGGGTGACCTGCGCCAGCCGGGACGGCCGTACCGGCCCGGGCGGCGGTGCTGCGGCGGGCGGCACGGGCCGGTTTTCGGCGTCGAGCAGTGACATGGATCCCCCAAAATATGGCTGTTTCGAGGCTCGTACGGGGCGCCGGCGGGGGCGCCCGGCCTCGCTGCCCATCCTACCGAAGCTCTGGGCTGCGACGGCGGCGACGTTCTTCCTGGCTACGCCCCCGTGCGGAGCGCGGCGCGGGAGGGGCGGTAGGCCAGTGCCCAGAAGACCAGCATGGCGATCCCGCAGAGGACGCCGAGGCTCGCCACAATGAGCGGCCACTGGGTCTGCGGGTCCTTGCCCCACTCGGCCGCGCCCGCCATGACCGCCAGGTACTTGGGTGTCAGGTAGAAGGCCAGGGCTGAGAAGGCGACGATGACCCACCCGGCCAGGCGCATCCGGCCGTTCCGGGACGGCACGCGGTGGATCGCGAAGCCCATGCAGGGCAGCGCCACGGCCATCCACACCCAGTGGTGGGACCAGGACACCGGGCTGATCAGGAGCATGAGCACGGCGGTGGCGGAGACCGCCACGAAATTCTCGTCGGCGGCCACCGCCCACGCGATGACCAGGGCGGCCAGCACGGCCAGCGCCAGGGAGATGCCCAGCCAAAGCATGCTGGTGAGTCCGGAATCCGGCAGTCCCAGGTGCAGCAGCAGGCCCTTGACCGAGAGGTTGTCCACGTACGCGGGACCGCCGATCCGTCCGGTGTCCGGCAGGATCCTGGTCCAGAACGTGACCGAGGCGGTGGGCAGGATGGCCCAGGCCAGGGCGATGGAGCCGAAGAACCCGGCGGCCATCCAGCCGAGGGCCTTGAAATCGCGGCGGACCAGGAAGTACAGCCCGAACGCCAGCGGGGTCAGTTTGATCCCGGCCGCGATGCCGATCAGCAGCCCGGCGGGCCAGCGGATCTCCCCTGACCGGGCTTTCCCGTACAGGGCGAAGTCGGCCAGGATCAGGCCCATCAGGATGATGTTGATCTGGCCGAAGTCGAAGGTGTCCCGCCAGGGCCCCAGCAGCAGGATCGCGGCGGTCCCGGCCAGGGAAACGGCGCGGAAGCGCCAGTCGGCGAACGCGTTGCGCCAGGTACCGAGGCGGAAGTAGTGCCGTGCGAGCCAGGCGGACACCACCCCGGCGCCAAGCAACGCCGTCGTGATGAACAGGAGGCTGCCGCCGCTCTGGCCGAGGCTCGCCATGGCCGCGAACAGCAGCGCGGCGAACGGCGGGTAGGTGAACGGCAGTCCGTCGCGCGGAGCGTAGAGCTCGTTGACGCCGGCCTCCCCGGTCTGCAGCACCCGGCTGCCGCCGTAGAAGTACACCTCAAAATCGTTCATCAGCGGGATGTAGGCCGAGTACAGGACCACCAGGGCGGCGACGACGGCGAGCGCGCCGGCCGCCGTCGCGACCCTGCCGCGCGTGGTGGAGGCCGTGGCCCTGGTGGTGGTGGTCACGGGTGGTTAGCTGCCTGACTCGCCGGCCGCGGAGTCAATCTGGGAGAACGCCTGCTCGAGGTCGGCGATGAGGTCCTCGACGTCCTCGATGCCGCAGGAGAGCCGGATCAGGTTGACGGGAACGGCCAGCTCGGTGCCCTTGACGGAGGCGTGCGTCATTTCCGAGGGGTAGTTCATCAGGGATTCGATCCCGCCGAGGGACTCCGCGAGGGTGAACACGGAGGTGGATTCGGCCACCTTGCGTGCCGCCGCCTCGCCGCCCTTGAACTGCACGGAGATCATTCCGCCGAACTTCTTCATCTGCTTCCGGGCGAGCTCGTGCCCGGGGTGCGAGGGCAGTCCCGGGTACAGCACGGCCTCGACCTCGGGCCGCTGCAGCAGCCACTCGGCCACTGCCTGGGCGTTGTCGCTGTGCCGGTCCATCCGGACGCCCAGGGTCTTGAGCCCGCGCGTGGTGAGGAACGCGTCCATCGGGCCGGAGATGGCACCGACGGCGAACTGCACAAAGCCGACCTTCTCGGCCAGCTCCGCGTCGTTGACGATGATCGCGCCGCCCACAACGTCGGAGTGCCCGCCGATGTACTTGGTGGTGGAGTGCACCACCACGTCGGCGCCGAGGGCCAGCGGGGTCTGCAGGTACGGCGAGGCGAAGGTGTTGTCCACCACGAGGAGGGCGCCGGCGTCGTGCGCCACCTTGGCGAGGGCCGCGATGTCGGTGATCTTCATCATCGGGTTCGACGGCGTCTCGACCCACACGAGACGGGTCTTGCCCCCGTTCGATCCGCCGGCCGCGACAGCCTCCGCGACGGCGTCAAGATTGGACATGTCCACCGGGGTGTTGCCGATGCCCCATTCCCCCAGCACCCGGCTGATCAGCCGGTAGGTACCGCCGTAGGCGTCGTTGCCGAGGACGATGTGGTCACCGGGCCGGGTGAGGGCGCGGATCATCGAGTCCTCCGCGGCGAGGCCGGAGCTGAAGGAAAACGCGGCGGTCCCGCCTTCCAGCGCCGCGAGCTGCTCCTGCAGGGAGTCACGGGTGGGGTTGGTTCCGCGGCCGTATTCGTAGCCGGCGCGCAGCACCCCGATCGCTTCCTGGGCATAGGTGGTGGAGAAGTGCACGGGCGGCACGACGGCGCCGGTGCGCGGCTCGAACGCCTGGCCGGCGTGCACGGCGCGGGTGTTGAAGCCGGGGGTGTTCGCGGCGGAGCTTTCTGGCAAAGACATGTGCGTTCCTTTCGGCCGGCGGCCGGGCGCCCCGGGAAGGACGGTCCGGCATCCGGGTCAGTGTGCGGTCAGTTGCTGAGGTAGGCGAGCAGGTCGTGGCGGGTCAGGATCCCCACCGGGGCGCCGACGAAGGTCACCATAAGCGTGTCCGCGTCGGAGAGGAGTTCACGGGCCGTCGAGATCGATTCAAGCGAGCCGATCACCGGCAGCCGGGCCTCCATGTGTTCGGAGATCTTGTCCGACAGTTTCGCCTCGCCGCGGAAAAGCTTCGCGGTCAGCGTGCGTTCGTCAACGGCGCCGAGGACCTCGCCCATGACCACGGGCGGCTCCTGGGACAGCACCGGGATGTGCGAGACACCGTATTCGTTCATGATGTTGATGACGTCACGGACGCTCTCATTGGGGTGGATGTGCACCAGGTCCGGCAGTTCCCCGGTCTTGGCTTTGAGGATCTCCCCCACGGACGCTTCGTCGCCGCTGGCCAGGAAGCCGTAGGAGCGCATCCACTGGTCGTTGAAGATCTTGGCGAGGTAGCCGCGGCCGGAGTCCGGCAGGATCACGACGACGACGGCGTCGTCCGGCAGGTCCTTGGCGACCCGCAGGGCGGCGACGACGGCCATGCCGGAGGAGCCGCCCACGAGCAGCCCTTCCTCGCGGGCGAGCCGGCGCGTCATGTCGAAGGAGTCGGCGTCGCTGACGGCGATGACGTCGTCCGGGACCGACTTGTCGTAGTTGGCGGGCCACATGTCCTCGCCGACGCCTTCCACGAAGTAGGGCCGGCCGGTGCCGCCGGAGTAGACCGACCCTGCCGGGTCCGCGCCGATAATCTTGACCATGCCGCCGTCGGACTCCGCACGGTGCGCGGAGGCTTCCTTGAGGTACCGGCCTGTGCCGGTGATGGTGCCGCCGGTTCCGGCGCCGATCACGCAGTGTGTGACGCGGCCGTCCGTGTCGCGCCAGATTTCCGGCCCGGTGGACTCGTAGTGGCTGGCGGGGGCGGCGGGGTTGGAGAACTGGTCCGGTTTGTAGGCGCCCGGAATCTCGGTGACGAGGCGGTCCGAGACGCCGTAGTAGCTCTGCGGGCTGTCGGGGGCGACGGCGGTGGGCGTCACCACCACCTCGGCGCCGTAGGCCTGGAGCACGGCGCGCTTGTCCTCGCCCACCTTGTCCGGCACCACAAAGATGCAGCGGTAGCCCTTCTGCTGGGCCACCAGCGCAAGGCCGACGCCGGTGTTGCCGGAGGTGGGCTCCACGATGGTGCCGCCGGGCAGGAGTTTGCCGGTGCGTTCGGCCTCCTCGATCATCTTCACCGCGATGCGGTCCTTGATGGAACCCCCGGGGTTCAGGTATTCCAGCTTCACCAGGACCGTGGCCCCGATGCCGTCGGTTACGTGGCGGAGCTTGACGAGCGGCGTATTGCCGATGAGGTCCAGAACGGACTGGGCGTACTTCATAGGTACAAAGTTACCGTCTCCACCCGCCGGGGGCGGATTCAGTCACGTCGGCGCGGTCCCCGGCGGCGCCGGGTGCGAAGATAATGCGGTGAAGCGTGGATCCGGCCGATGCGGCTGAAGAGTTATCTGCTCCCGGCCGGCATGCTGGCCGCGGGGTGCGCGGCGCTGCTCACCGGGCTCCTGCCCTGGCCGGCGTTCCAGGAGCTGGCGGCCCGCACCGTACCCGTACTGGCGTTCGTCGTGGCCATGTCCCTCGTGACGGAAATGCTCGACGACGCCGGGCTGTTCCGGGTGGTGACGGAGCGCCTCGCCGCGCTGGGCCGGGGCCGGGTGTTCCTGCTGTGGCTGCTGGTGGTCGGCCTGGCCACCGTCTCCACCGTGTTCCTGTCGCTGGATGCGACGGCGGTGCTGGTGACTCCCGTCGTCGTGCTGCTGGCGGTCCACGCCCGGATCCCGCCGCTGCCCTTCGCCCTGACCACCATCTGGCTCGCCAACACCGCGTCCCTGCTGCTGCCCGTCTCGAACCTGACCAACCTGCTGGCCCAGGACCGGCTCAATCTCAGTCCGGCGGCCTTCGCCGGACTCGTCTGGGCGCCGGCGCTGGTGGGGATCCTGGTCCCGATCGGGCTCCTGTGGCTGGCGTTCCGGAAGGACCTGTCCGGCCGCTACGGGCCGCAGCCGGTCCATAAGGCGCGCGACAAGGTGCTGCTCTATTCGGCATCGGGGGTGATGGTCCTGCTGTTGCCCGCGCTCGTCTCCGGCGTGCCCGTGCAGTTCCCGGCGGTCGCGGCCGCGGCGGTTCTGCTGGGCCTGTTCCTCTGGCGCCGCCGCTCGGCCCTGCGGTGGTCCATGGTTCCGTGGCGGCCGCTGATGCTCACGTCGGGGCTGTTTATGGTGGTGGAGGCCCTGCACGCGAACGGCCTGACAGAGTTCCTGTCCGGAGTCGCCGGTTCCGGTGAGGACCTGCCGGCCCTGCTGCAGCTCGCGGGTCTGGGCGCCGGTGCCGCGAACGCGGTGAACAACCTGCCGGCCTACCTCGCCCTGGAGCCGGTGGGCGACTCGCCGGTGCGGCTCGCGGCCCTGCTGATCGGCGTGAACCTTGGCCCGCTGGTGACGCCGTGGGCATCGCTGGCCACGCTGCTCTGGCACGAACGGCTTCGCTCGCTCAACGTCGAGATCCGGTGGGGAGGGTTCGCGGTCGCCGGGATCGCCGCCGTCGTGCTCACCGTCCCGCTGGCGGTTGTGGCGCTGTGGCTCGCCTCGGGCATGCCCTGACCCGCCGAGGTTCCTCGAGGGCCGGCCGTAGGGTTCCCCAGGGCCCTGACCGGGGTTCAGGCGCCGATGTCGTTCGCCCCGTTTTCCCCTGCGGTGGCTCCGCCGTCTTCAGGCTCGGCGTTCTGCCAGAGACCGATAATATTGCCTTCGGTGTCCCGGAAGTAGGCGGCCCAGCCCATGCTGCCCACTTCCTGCCGCGGCTGGACGGTGCTGCCGCCCAGGGAGTTGATCTTCTCCAGCGACGCGTCGATGTCCTCAACGTCCACCGTGACCAACGGGGAGGTGAGGTGTCCCTCGCGGCGGAACATGCCGCCGTTGATGGACCCCGGCACCGAGGGCATGCCCGTGTCATCCGACGGCGTCGTCATGAGCATGGCGTAACTCATCTCCGGCATGGGGCTGATCCTCCAGCCGAACGCCGAACTGTAGAACTCCCGCGCGCGGCTCTCGTCGTCCGCGGGGATCTCGAAATGTACTACTCCACCAGCCATCACACTCTCCTAAGAACAGGGATCCGGGCCTCACGGCAGGCGTGGTGGCTCCACGCCACAGCCGCAGTCTAGTCCCGCCCAAACCCGGAGTTAAGGGCCCGCCGGCGACTGTGTGGGAGGGCCCCGTAACGGCTGCTGTCAGGCGTTCGTGGAATCATGGTCAGATGACCATTGCAGACGTCCCCGCCGGCATCGCCGCCGCGGCCGACGCCTCGCTGCGGTGGCACCCGGGCGGTCCTTTCGATTTGTCCCGGACCCTGGGCACGCTCCTGCGCGGGCACGGCGACCCGTCCATCCGCACCGCGCCGGACGGCCTCTGGATGGCGTTCACGACGCCGTCGGGTCCCGCCACGCTCCGGCTGGCAGTTGTCTATCCTCCGGACTGCCCGCCGGCGGATCCCGCCGTCGAGGTCCGGGCCTGGGGGCCCGGTGCCGCCGATGCCGTGGCTTCCGCGCCGCGGATGATGGGCTGCGACGACGACTGGTCAGCCTTTGATGAACCCGCGTTCCACGCCACGCTGCCCCGGATGGTCGTTGAAGCCCGACGCCGGAACCTCGCCGTGCGGCTGCCCGCCACCGGCCGCCTGGTGGACTCGTTGGTGCCCACCATCCTGGAGCAGAAGGTCACGGTGATCGAGGCCCGTCGCGGCTACCGCTACCTGATGTACCGGTACGGGACGCCTGCCCCCGGAGCCGGAACCGTCGCGCCGGCGAATCTGTTGGTGCAGCCCACGCCCGAGCAGTGGCTGCGCATCCCCTCGTGGGAATGGCACAAGGCCGGGGTGGGGCCGCAGCGGTCGGCGACCGTCATGCGCGCGCTGCGCTCCGCCGCCGCGCTGGAACGGCTCGCCGCGCTGCCGGCGGCGGAGGCCTCCGCGAAGCTGCAGACCATTCCCGGCATCGGCGTCTGGACGGCGGCGGAGGTGGTGCAGCGCACGCACGGCTGCCCGGACTCCATTGCGGTGGGCGACTACCACCTCGCGGCGTACGTCGGGGCGGCACTGACCGGCCGCAGGACGGACGACGCCGGCATGCTCCGGCTGCTGGCCCCGTGGGCCGGGCACCGGCAGCGTGTGGTCCGGATGATCGGCCTCAGCGGCTTCCGCAAGCCGACCTTCGGTCCGCGGATGACCATCCAGGACCACCGCGGCCATTGACGGTTCCCCGCGCTGGAATTAGAGCCCCAGCCGGGCCACAGCTTCCTGCCGCATGTCCACCTTGCGGATTTTCCCGGAGACGGTCATGGGGAAGCTTTCGCGCACGTCCACGTAGCGCGGGATCTTGTAGTGCGCCAGCTTCCCGCGGCAGAACTCGGCCAGGCTGTCGGCTTCCAGCGGTGCGGCACCGGGTTTGAGGATGATGCAGGCCATCAGTTCCTCCCCGTACTTGTCGTCCGGCACGCCGATCACCTGCACGTCCTGGATATCCGGATGCGTGTAGAGGAACTCCTCGATTTCGCGGGGATAGACGTTCTCGCCGCCGCGGATCACCATGTCCTTGATCCGGCCCTCGATCACGATGTATCCGTCCTCGTCCATCCGGGCCAGGTCCCCGGTATGCATCCAGCCGTCGGCGTCAATGGCTTCGGCGGTCTTGACCGGCTGGTCCCAGTAGCCCTTCATCACGGAGTATCCGCGGGTGCAGAGCTCCCCGATCTCACCGCGCTCCATCACCTCGCCGGTCACCGGGTCCACCACCTGGCTTTCCAGCCGCGGCATGGTCCGGCCGACGCTCTCGGTGCGCTGGGCCATGGTGTCCACGCTGCGGGTCATGGTGGACACCGGCGAGGTCTCCGTCATGCCGTAGCAGATGGCCACGTCCCGCATGTTCATCTCCGAGATGACGCGGTTCATCACCTCGATGGGACACAGCGAGCCGGCCATCACCCCTGTGCGCAGGGTGGAAAGATCGTAGGACGCGAAGTCCGGCAGGGCGAGTTCGGCGATGAACATCGTGGGGACGCCGTACAGTGATGTCCCGCCGAAGTCCTGGACGGCTTCCAGCGCCGCGGCGGGCGTGAATCCCCGGCCCGGAATGATGGTGGCGGAGCCGTGGCTCAGGGCGGCCAGGTTGCCGATCACCATGCCGAAGCAGTGGTAGAACGGCACCGGCAGCACCACCCGGTCGTGCTCCGTGTATTCCAGCAGCTCACCGATCGAGTACCCGTTGTTCAGGATGTTGTGGTGCGTAAGGGTGGCGCCTTTGGGGAAGCCCGTGGTGCCGGAGGTGTACTGCAGGTTGATCGCGTCGTGGGGGTCCAGTTCGGCCATCCGTGCCTTCAACGCGGAATGGGCGACGTCGTCGGCCCGCTTGAGCAGCTCCGCCCAGGTCCGTTCCTCTTCCCGTGCCGGGACGCCGGCGGTGAGGCCGGGCTGGCCCGCGTCGGGCAGGAACACGAGTTCGCGCAGCTCCGGGCATTCGGCCAGCGCCTGCCGGGCCATAGCGGTGTAGTCGCTGTTGCGGTCCGCCGGGGCCGCAACCAGCATCCGCATGCCGTTCTGCTTCACCACGAACTCCAGCTCATGGCTGCGGTAGGCGGGATTGACGTTGACCAGGATCGCCCCGACCTTGGCCGTCGCGTACTGCAGGATGGTCCATTCGGCGCAGTTCGGGCTCCAGATGCCGATCCGTTCGCCCCTCGCCACGCCCAGGGCCAGCAGCGCGCGTGCCACCCGGTCGACGTCGTCGTTCAGTTTGGTGTAGCTCCAGCGGCGGGCTTCTTCCCCCGGCACCGCGGCGGCCTCGATCAGGGCGTCCTGATAGGGGAACCGGGCCACGATCCGTTCGAAATTCTCGCCGATGGTTTCCTCGAGCAGCGGGACGTCAGTGTCCCCGGCTGTGTATGAAAGCATGGTGTGACGCTACCAACACTCTGTCCCCAAAAGAAGACCAAAGCTTGGATGTCCTACGAAATCTTCGGGACAAAATGCCGCGGCCCGGTATTGTGAAAACCATGAGCGCACCCATTGACCTGCAGGCCATCTTCATCCCCAACGACGGCGAGTTCTTCCGTGTGAAGCTCGCGCTGGAGATCGCGATTGACGAGGTGGTCAACGAACCCGGCTGCATCCGGTACGAACTGACCGAGGCCAGCGAGGACAAGCTGGTGCTGACCGAACGGTGGGCCTCGCAGGAGGATCTGGACAAGCACTCGAAGGGCACCGCGGTCCAGGACCTCAACGAGTCCCTCAGTGCCCTGCTGGCCGAGCCGGTCCAGCTCGTCAAACTCTAGGCACGGCACCGGCCACGTCCCGGAACAGCAGCAACGCGGGGCCGCTCCGCACCCATCAATCGCAAGATCATGGGCGCGGAGTGACCCCGCGTTGCTGTAGGTCGGGCTTCGTGCTCAGGCCTCCGGAATCTGGCTGCCGTCCTGCTTGCCGGCCGCCGCGGCGGCCTCGGCCTGGGACCGGGCCACGTGCGCGTGGACTTCCTCCATGTCCAGGGCCTTGACGGCGTCCACCACCTGCTCCAGCTGCTGGGCGTTCAGGGCGCCCGGCTGGGAGAAGACAAGCACCTTTTCGCGGAACGCCATCAGCGTCGGGATGGACGTAATGCCGGCCTCGGCGGCGAGCTGCTGCTCGGCCTCGGTGTCCACCTTCGAGAAGACAACGTCCTGGTGCTTCTCGGAAACTGCGGCGTATGTGGGTGCGAACTGCTTGCACGGGCCGCACCATTCGGCCCAGAAATCAACGAGGACAATGTCGTTGTCCTCGACGGTCGATGCGAACTGTTCACCTGTAATGTCTACGGTAGCCATGGGTCAACGGTACGCGAGCAGCCCCGCCTTGTCCCCTGCATTTCGCTGTTGGCACATCCATATGACGGCCCCTCAAGAACCCCGGGTGCACCCTGCCGTCCGGCCCGGGGCCCTTGGACCCTAGCCCGCCGTGCGGCCCACGGCCTACCATCAGCGCCATGCCCCCAGCCCCGGGAAACACCACCAGCCAGGCCATCACGGTGGGCTCGCTGACCAAGAAGTTCGGCCACCGTGAAGTGCTCCACGGCATTAGCTTCGGCATCGAGAAGGGCTCCGTCTTTGGTGTGATCGGGCCCAACGGTGCAGGCAAGACCACCGTCATGAGGTGCCTGCTGGACATCATCCGGCCCACGTCCGGCACGTCCACGGTGCTCGGCGAGGACCCCCGGACCGCGGGCCCGTCGCTCCGCCGCCGGATCGGCTATCTGCCCGGCGAACTGTTCCTAGAGGGACGGATCACCGGGCGCAAGCTGCTGTCCCATTACGCGGACATCAGCGGGCCCGTCAGGCCGGGCCGCGTCGATGCGCTGGCGGAACGCCTGGGCCTGGACCTGGACCGCCACACCCGCAAGCTCTCGAAGGGAAACAAACAAAAGCTGGGGCTCGTCCAGGCGTTTATGCATGATCCCGAGCTGCTGGTGCTGGATGAACCGACCAGCGGGCTGGACCCCCTCGTCCAGCAGGAATTCCTCGCCATGGTCCGCGAGGCCCAGGCCAACGGCCAGACGGTCTTCCTCAGTTCCCACGTGCTCAGCGAGGTCCAGCAGGCCGCCGACGAGGTCGCGATCCTCCGTGACGGCCGCATCGTCACGGTCGCCACCGTGGACAGTCTGCGGCAAGGGGCGGTGCGGCACGTGCGGTTCACCGCCAACGGGATAACGGCGGCCGACGCCGGTGCGCTGCTGGCAGGGGTGCCCGGGATCGGACACCTTGAGGTGCTTCCTGCGGGCGACGGCGTCGAGCTGTCCGCCACCCTGGGCGGAGCGATCCAGCCGTTGCTCCGCGTCCTGGCCGGCCTCGAGCTCACCGAGCTGGTGCTGGAAGAACCGGACCTCGAGGAATCGGTGCTTGAGCTCTACGGATCCATCCGCGGCAATGGCTCCGGCCAAACCGACGCCGACGGGAACGGACGCCGTCGCCGGCGGAGGGGACACGGCACATGAAGCGGCCGCTGCCCCTCTTCACGAGGGCCTTTGTGGACTCCTGGCGTTCCACGCTCGGGTGGGCGGCGGGACTCGCCGCCGCGATCTTCATCTACCTGCCGCTTTATCCCTCGATCGGCGGAAGCCCCGAGATGCAGGGCATGATGGATGCCTTTCCACCGGAGATGATCAAGGCCCTCAATTACGACCAGATCACCTCGGGCCCCGGCTACACCCAGGCCACCATGTTCGGGTTGATCGGCTTTATGCTGATGACCATCGCTTCGGTGGCGTGGGGAGCGGCGGCAGTCGGCGGGGACGAGGAATCAGGGCAGCTCGAACTTACTCTGGCGCACGGCGTGACCCGCACCCAGGTGGTCCTGGAGCGGGCGCTGGCCATCCTGGCGCGCGTGCTGCTGCTGGTCTCCCTCGTGTTTGTCCTGATCCTCCTGCTGACCGATTCCGCGCAGCTGAACATCAGACCGGAAAACCTCCTCGGCGCCTCCTTGCTGTTTGCCGGGCTGACACTGCTTTCGGGCACCACTGCGCTTTTCGTCGGGGCGGTGACGGGACGGAAGACGTACGGTGTGGCCGCCGGCGCCGGCGTCGGCGTCCTGGGTTACGTGTTCAACGCCGTCGGCAGGCAAAGCCAGGAGGTCGACTGGCTCCTGAACCTCTCGCCCTACAGCTGGGCCTACGGCAACAACCCGCTGGCCAACGGGGCGGACTGGGCGGCCGCCGGCTGGCTCTGGGGTATGTCTGCCGCCCTCGTGGCACTCAGCGCGGTGGCCCTGAGCAGGCGCGACGTCGGGACGTAGGCTGGCCGTCGCAAACGCAGGCGGGCTCAGGCTCAGGCCGGGCTTAGGCGCGGGCCGGCTCAGGCCCAGACGTGCGGCGCCGGGCGCCGGGCGCCGGGCAGGGCGTTGGTTTCCCGCCATTCGTGGATCCATTCGGGCAGTTCGAGGTCCGCCGGAGGCGCCCCGAACTCACGGATGATCTCCTCCTGGCTGACCGGCTTGCCCTTGCTGACCAGACGGGTAGCGATGAACGCGCGGGCGTAGATTTCCCCGTCCACCACCATGCGCTGCTCGAAGTAGATGGCTTTCTCGTCGAGGCCAATGATCTTCGTTTCGATCGTGTACCGCTGCCACAACTGCAGTGAACGCCGGAAAGCGATGGTTTCCCCCGCAGCCACCGGACTCCAACCCCGGCGGCGCATGGCCTTCCAGGTTCCGCTGCGGGCCATCAGGTCGAACCGGCCCAGATCCATCAGCGAGAAATACATGCCGTTGTTGACATGCATCGCAATGTCAATGTCGGTCGGCAGGACCTTCAGCGGAAGTGACGCCGTGTCCCAGATGCTCAGCGGCGAACGGCGCGAGGACGTGAACAGCAGGAGGAGCGTGCGGAGAAGCAGATGCATGGGGATCATGTTACCCGCGAGTAACAACGCTGCCAAGGATGGAGAGCGCGGTTTCGTGTCCGGTTCCGTGGACCAGCCAACAGCTGCCGGCCCCGCGACGCGGCCTCGCGAGTGGAATTGAGTACTACGCTGTCCGGATGACCACAGACCTGACCGTCAGGCCCGCCCGCTTGGACGACGCCGCCGGCATTGCGCGGGTGCACATCCAGGCCTGGCGTGAGAGCTATGCGCACCTGCTGCCGGCGGCCTCCCTCGCCGGATTGGAGCAGGGTCCGCGGGAGGAAAGATGGCGCAAAATCATTGCCGCCGCCGCCTCGGATGTCTGGGTTGCCTGCCGCGGGACGGACATCGTCGGCTGGGCGAGCGCCGGCACCGGGCGTGACGAGGACCCGCCCCGGCCCAGGGAGCTGAACGGGATCTATGTGCTCGCCAGCGAGTACGGTTCGGGGGCGGGGCAATTGCTGCTGGACGCAGCCGTGGGCCGCGGCGGCGCGTACCTCTGGATCGCGGAAGAGAATCCGCGTGCCTTCGCGTTCTACCGGCGCAACGGCTTTGTCCCTGACGGCGCCACCGCGGCGCATGACCTGGCCGGGACGCCGGTACCGATCCTGCGGATGGTGCGCTGAGCCGTCCGCACGGCCTCGCGGACGCAGCCTCAGTCCGCGGCGATCAGTTCGGCTTCAAAGCCGTCCGAATTCACCAGGTAGGCGGCGAAGTGGTTCGGGCCGCCGGCGTGCGGGTACTTTTCCGGGAAGAGTTCGCGCCAGCCGTGCCCGACGGCGGCTGCCGCCAGGGCGTCCACCTGCTGCCTGGTCCCCGCGTTGAACGCCAGATGGTTGAGCCCGGGCGCGGTGCGGTCATGCGTCCGGCTGCTCAGGGCCGGGGATTCCTCGACGACGATGTAGGTGGTCCCGCGCCGCCAGCTGCACCCGTCCGGCCAGTCCTGGTAGTCCTGATAGCCCAGGCGGGCCAGCAGCCAGCCCCATTCATCCTTGGCGCGGCCAAGATCCGGTACCCACAGCTCGACGTGGTGCAGGGCACCGAGGGATTCATCAGTCACCAAGAGAGTCTCGCACGGCCGATGACACAGGTTTTGGCCGGTGGCCGGCGCTCAGTACAAAATCCGCTGAAACAGGACGTGGTCCTGCCAGCCTCCGGCAATGTTGAGGTAGGCCGGGGCTGTGCCGATCTCCGTGAAACCGGAGCGCGTGAGGATCTTCTGTGAGGCGGCGTTGTGCTGGAGGGCCGCGGCCTGCAGCCGGTGCAGGCCCAGCTCGTCCCGGGCCTCGTCCACGGCGAACGCGACCGCTGCCGAGCCAATCCCGCGCCCGGTGTAGTCCTTGTCCACCCAGTATCCGAGGTGGGCGCTGAGGAACGGTCCCCGGACGATGCCGCTGAGGGTCATCAGCCCCACAATCGCCTCGCCGTCCGTCAGGACCCACGGAACATCGGAGCCGGCGATGAACAGGGCGAGCTTGGACTGAACGCTCACCATCTGACCGTCAACGGTGAAGAACTCCTCGGCCCGCAGCGGCTCCCAGGGCGCCAGGTGTTCCCGGTTTCGCAGGTAGGCGGCACACATAAGTTCCGGATCGGAGGCTCTGAGGACCCGGATCCGGACGCCGCCGGCCAAGGGAGTGCTCTTGCCTGTCATCCAGGAGTCCCCGCAAGCGGTTCAGGATTAGTCGTCGTCATCATCGTCGTCGTCGTCATCCTCGCTCGAATCGGTGCCCCGGACGGTGACGCTCGCGACGCCGTGCAGGTCCATCAGGGGCATCACGAGGTTGCGCAGCGGGTGGCGGCCAAAGAACCTCACCTCCATCGAGACCATCGGTTTCTGCTCGTCCCCCGTCCTCCGGGTACGCAGAATCGAGGAACTGAATCCCATGGTGGTGGCGATTTCGAGGATCTGCCGCAACACGCCCTGGCCGTCGGCGTAGTCGATATGCATGACCCGGTTTCGGTCCACTGAGGGGATTTTGCGGACGGCCGGGGCAATCACGAACAGCGTAATGAGGTGGAAGATGGTCAGCACCGCGCCAAGGGACACCATGCCCGCCCCGCAGGCCATGCCCACCGCGGCGGAAACCCAGATGGTGGCGGCGGTGGTGAGCCCGCGGACCACGTCCCGGCCCTTGAAAATGACGCCGGCGCCCAGGAATCCGATCCCGCTGACAATTTGGGCGGCGATGCGGGACGGGTCCAGCACGGCCCCTGGCTCCATCACGGTCGCGAAGCCGTAGGCGGACACCAGGGTAAAGCCGCACGAGCCGAGTCCCACCAGGACATGCGTCCGGTATCCTGCGCTCTTCTGCCGGACCTGCCGCTCGATGCCGATCAGGGAACACAGCACGAACGTTGCGAACAGAAGGCCGGCTTCCACCAAACTTGTGTCAGTGAAGAAGAACATGCCGCCCGCCTTCCTTGGCCGGTCAATCTGTGGCACCCGGCCGGAGATCACTGCCTCTAGTGCTGACTTTAGCAAGGCCGCCGCCACCCGTCGTCGGACACTTTTCCGCCTGCCGATACCCTCCAGCCGTTTCTCTTCCTTCGGAGGAGCCCCCGCCATAGGATCGAAGAACGCCGCCGGCCTGGCAAAGCGGGGCGGCGAGGACTTGGGGGCCGCCATGAGTGAGAACAACGTCATTTCGTCGACGTCGCAGAACATCCGCGACGCCGTCAGCACTTTTCTGGATCTGGTGCTGGACAGCACCGAGACAGGATCCGACGTCGCCGGTTTCCTGGCCGACCTGGCCAGCCTGACGGCGGGAGGGCTGTCCCGCCCGGACCGCGAAGTTTCCTGCGGGATCTCCATCACCCGTCGGAATCAGCCCTCCTCAGCTGTGGGCAGCAGCGGAGAGGGCTCCGTCAGCAGGGTCCGGATTCCGTTTGAGCTCGACGGTGAGGACTCCGCCGTCGTCAACCTCTATTCGCCGCGGGCCGGGGCTTTCTCGGGCAAAGACCTCGCGGAAGCGCACCGGTTCGCCGCCGACGCCTCGCGGGCACTGCTCCTGGCGCTCCGGATCTCACAGCTCCGGGAATCGCGTCAGGACCTGTCCGCCGCAATGCAGTCGAGGACCATCATTGACATGGCCATCGGGGCGATCATGGCCCAGAACCGGTGCGGCAGGGACGCCGCCTTCAAGATCCTCCGGAACACCTCCAACAACCGGAACCTGAAGATCCGCGACGTCGCGGCAGGAGTCGTGGCCTCCATCGCCGGCGATACCGACTTCACTACACGCTTCGAGGAGTAAACCGCGGGGGCAGGCCAGCGTCTGGGCGGAAGAACGCAAGCGGCGGCAAACAGAAAAGAGGAAGGTCACAATGGAACATCCCTACGACCTGGAACGGTTCGTCCTGGCCCAGGACGCGGGCGGAACGTACCGGCACGCCCTTGAGGAACTCCGCGGCGGTGCCAAGCGCAGCCACTGGATGTGGTTCGTGTTCCCGCAGCTCGCCGGGCTGGGGCAAAGCCCCACGGCCCGGAGATATGCGGTGACGTCCCTCGATGAAGCGCGCGCGTATCTCCGGCACCCGGTGCTGGGTCCGCGGCTGGTCGAATGCGCCGAAGTTGTGGCCGGGCTCGAGGGCTGCACCGCGGAGCAGATCTTCGGTGGCATCGACGAGCGGAAGTTGCACTCCTCGATGACTCTTTTCCTCCGGGCAGACCCGCAGCAGGCCGCCTTCCGCACGGTCCTGGCGAAATACTTTGACGGACTGCCCGATGCCGCCACTGACCGGCTCCTCGCCGGGCAGGACTGAACGGCTTACGCGCCCGGCACCGCCAGCGCGGTGATCATCCGCTCCATGCGGGCCACCCCGGCGTAGCGGCCTGCGTTGTCGGTCACCAAAAGGGGCTCAAACCGGCTGGAGGTGGCCCGCGTCATGGACCGGGCCAGCGCTTCGCTCAGCGGAGTGTCCAGGTTCACGCGCATTCCGGGGCTCACCATACCCAAGCCAGCGGCCACCGGGTCCAGCACGCAGACCGGGCGGAGGTGGTCTCCGATCAGCACCACCGACTGAAGCGCGGGGCTTGTAGCGAAGGCTTCCGCGGCGAGCGCGGTGGTGGTGGCCGTCGTCGCGGATTCGAGGACGTCACGGATCACGGCCTTATGCGTTACCGGTGGTTTCGACGCAAGACGGTGCGCCAGGTCCAGGTCAATGCCGGCCCACGGCGGCGCGGGCCTGGCCAGGTAGTAGCCCTGCACCAGCGGCACGCCAAGGGACACCAGCGCGTCCAATTCCTCCACGCGCTCCACACCCTCGGCCAGGATCCACGCATCCACCCGGCCGGCAAAAGTACCGAGCATCTCGATCAGGGCGCGTTTGGCTTCATCCCGGTCCACATCCTGGATCAGTTCACGGTCGATCTTGATCAGGGAGGGCCGCAGCGCCAGCAAGTGCCGCAATCCCGCATAGCCGGCCCCGGCGTCGTCGACGGCGATCAGCGCGCCGGCGGCGCGCAACTGGTTCAGGTCCGGTTCCAGCCCGACGTAGGAATCGATGGGGGTCTGTTCGGTGAGTTCGACGACGATCCCGCCCAGGTTCCCCTCGTCCCGCCAGACCCTGCGGATTTCCTCGGTGGACAGCAGCTCGGGTGAGACGTTGAGGGTCAGGAAGCAGTTGGGGGGCAGGGTGGAACGGGCTGCAAGCGCGGTCCGCAGGGCGGCCGATTCCAACTCCGCGGATTTCCCGTGCTTCCGGGCCTCGGAGAACCACACCTCGGGGTTCTTCTCGGAGTATCCAGGAAAGCGGGCCAGCGCTTCGTAGCCCACCACCGTGCCACGGGATGTGTCGACGATCGGCTGGTAGGCCGCGGATATGCCTTCACCGCGGCAGGCGGCCACCAGGAGCTCATCCCAGTTCGGGCCCACGGGCGTACTTGAGCCTTGGGCGGAACCGCCTGCCGCGGGACTGCTCAACTAACCGGAACGATTGCTTTGTGGACCGACTGGACCACTTCGGCCGGCAGATCCACCAGGCCGTGCGCGGACGCGGCGTGGGCGGCGACGTTGACCAGGATTTCATCCTCCGTGCTGCACACCCACTTTGCTTCACAACCGGGCACTACATCACCACATGCAAACGATTTCACTAAGGCTCCTTATATTCGACGGCGAACTGCACCACCCTACTGCCCCACCCCCTGGAATCCGGCGATGTCAGCCACCGGCCACCGGGTGTTTCGGGCAGCTTGCGCAGTGTAGTTTGGCTGCATGATCAGGATTGGCTCCATCGTCATCCGTGTCGATGACCTCCAGCGCCAACTGGACTTCTGGACGGCCGCTTTGGACTATGTGCCGCGGCGGCCTCCCGAAGAAGACTTCGTTGTCCTCGAGCCGAGGGATGGGGCGGGCCCGAACATCTCCCTGGACCGTGTCCCGGCGAAGGTCCAGGTCCCGCCCCGCATCCACCTCGACCTCTATTCCGGGCAGCAGACGCACGACGTGGAACGGCTCCTGCGGCTGGGCGCGAGCCGCGTGGAATGGAGCAAACGTCCCGCGGACGCGGACTACGTCATCCTAGCCGATCCCGAGGGCAACCGCTTCTGCGTCGTGGACACCGCCGGACGGTAAAACGCCAGGCTAGGGCCGGTCCCCCGCCGTCGAAGCCTGCCGGTCCCCCGCCGTCGAAGCCTGCCGGTCCCCCGCCGTCGAAGCCTGCCGGGCCACCGCTTCGATGGCGGCGCGGTGCAGGGTCACGTGCCGCCACTCCCCCCCGACCACGGGACCTCAGCTACACCGGAGGGAGGGCACCATACGATTTGGGAAGCTCATACGGGTTGACGGGCCGGTCCTCATCCAGGGAGGACGGCTCCCTGGTGGTGTAGCTCCGCGCCGTGTTCAGCTCGCGGGAACGACGAAAAAGCCCATAGCCGAGGAATCCCAGCCCGCCTGCCAGCAGCGCCAGTCCGAGAATGAAAAGACCGGTCGCGCCGGCATCGGCACTGCCGGATGCCACCTGAAACAGCGGCATTGGCAGGACAAAAAGAGTAGCGGCCAAGGCTACGCTCCCCACCGCGATTTGCCATGTTCCTTTGGACTTCATGGTTCCCCCTCCATTGTGTCTGTCAAGGTTCAGTAAACCGGTTCCCCTGCCAAAGCGGAAGAGGAGGCAAGGGATCGACGCGCGGCGGGATGCGTACGGGCCGACGTACGGGAGACTGGAAGTCCCCCGATCGCAAAGGCAGGACCACAATGATTAGTCTCCAGCAGGACGCCGAAGGCTTCATCCGCATGAAGAGGCACTTCCCCGGCAGCACGGTCATTTCCGTCACCTTCAATGACGGGTCCTCGGAGGAGTTCTCCGGGGAGCAGCTCAACGCGATCTACGACGAAGCACTGGCCGTCTACCGGGCAGAGAATCATCTGGACGCCAAGGGATATTCACGGGCACCGAAAAAGACGGTCCAGCCTTCCACCAAGATCGAGTTCGTCGCGGTGCACCCCGGCATGGCCAAGTAGCCGCCCGCGAGCCCTTGACACCGCGTCACGGGCGATCTATCGTACAACCAAATGGTTGTAGATGTGATGAGTGATGCCGATCTTGACCGCCTGTTCCAGGCGTTCGCCGATGCCACCCGCCGGGACATCGTCGCCCGGGTGACGTCTGGCGAATATTCGGTGTCAAGGCTGGCGGAGCACTACGCCATGAGTTTCGCCGCCGTACAGAAGCACGTGGCGGTGTTGGAGCGCGCTTCCCTCGTGACGAAGGAGAAACGCGGACGGGAGCAGATCGTGCGGGCGCACCACGATGGCCTGCAGCGGGCTCGACGGCTGCTCGATGAGTACGAAACGATCTGGCGGCAGCGGGCTGACCGGATCGCAGGCATTCTCGCAGAGGGATAGGGAGAGATCAGTCATGACCGTTATCAGTTCGCAGAAAAACGCCGATACACTGAGCTTCACCGTCGTCGCCGAGTTCGACGCCGGCGTCGAGCGCGTCTGGCAGGTCTGGGAGGACCCGCGCCAGCTTGAGCGCTGGTGGGGCCCGCCCACCTGGCCCGCGACCTTCGATGGCCACGACTTCGTGTCCGGAGGTAAGGCCAGCTACTACATGACCGGGCCCGAGGGCGAGAAGAGCCGGGGCTGGTGGCGGTTCACCGCCATCGAGGCTCCCCATCGTCTGGAGTTCGACGACGGTTTCGCCGACGAAAACGGCGATCCGATCCCCGCGATGGGCACCAGCCATGCCGTGATGAGGCTTGAGGCCGTCGGAAGCCGCACCAGAATGACCATTGTGTCCACCTTCGATTCCGCAGATTCGCTGGAGAAGGTTCTCGCCATGGGCATGGAAGAGGGCATGAAACAGGCCCTCGATCAGATCGACGCCATCCTGGCAGGGTCCGAGGTCCGCTGACCGAAACCGCTCCGTCGCGACCACCAGATCCGCAAAAACACCCCCGCAGGTGCCTTCGCCGGCACGTACGGGGGTGTTTTCCGCGTCAAAGGCCCGGCGGCACTACCCGCCCAGGATCTTCGCCTTCTGCACGCCGAACTCCTGTTCCGTGAGAATCCCCTGCTCTTTCAACGCCGCGAGCTCTTTAAGCTGCTCGATTGCTTCGTTCGAGATTCCGCCGGCGGCAGGTGGTGGCGGCGGCTGCTGGTACGCGGGTTCCTGGTAGGCGGGCTCTTGCTGGGCCATCTGCGCATCGTAGGCCTCCTGCTGCTTGGCCGCCGTCGCGGCGTCCTTCTCGGCGAACTTGTTAGCCTGCCGTCGCTGGACGCGGCCGCTCACGGCGGACGCCGTCCCGGCTACCACCGCGGTCCGTGCCATACCCCTGAGCAATCCCATAATTGGTCTCCTCTCGCATCGCGTTCTATGTGTGTCAGGCTACGGGCGGGGCGTCGAGGGCCTCGAGGGCTGCCATCACGTCCGGCGCAGGGATCCGAGTGCTCGCGACGAGCTCGCCCCCGCCGTCGCGTACGGCCGCCACGAACGGTGCCGCCCAGATGTTTTCGTAGACAATCAGCGCGGCGACGCTACCGGGAAGAATTGCGTCAGCTGCCTCGGCAATTTCCTCTTCGCCGAGAAGCCCGCTCTGCGCGCCGTCAAAGTAGGAGAACGACTCCGCGGGACCGCCTGGATCAGTGAGCTCAAGAACTTCGACGTCGCCGTCCTCGTTCTTCATCACGACAAGGAGATCGAAGAGCCGGATCACACCCTGCTCAACGAGCCGTATCAGTTCTTCACTGGCCCGCCCCGTCAGTCCAGCCATGGGGAACTCGAGGAGCACAAAGTCGACCGGCCCGTGGGCCTCGGTCTCCGGTGTGGTTGTCACTGGCATTCCTCCGTTCTGTTTCGAGCGCACTGTCCGGCACGCTCGTCTAAGTGTGGGGCGTCGTCTGCCGGTGGGTCACCACCCGCGTCGGATGATTCCGACGGCGGGCTTTCGGCAATTACGCTTCGATGCCCAAGGGATTATTGAGACCACTACAGCGCTTCCGATGCGGCCCCGCATCATCCCTTTCGGGTGAGCCCGAAAACCTGCACACGCAACCCTCCGGAGGGCAAAGAAAAAGCCTCCGGAACCTGGTGGTTCCGGAGGCTTCTCCAAGGGTGGCAGATGAGGGATTCGAACCCCCGTAGGCGTTGCCAGCTGATTTACAGTCAGCCCCCTTTGGCCGCTCGGGTAATCTGCCGAACTTCAAAAGAAGATCACTCGCGGCTTCCGTGTTCAGAACTACCGTTTCCAGTTCGTTCCGCTTCCAGCAACCGCGGGCAAGACAACTTTACAGAACTTCCGCCGAAGAATCGAATCGGCGTTCCAGCGGTTCAAAGCCGGGCCAAAAAGCCCGGAAAATCAGGCATCTCCGAGGATGCGGCCGGCGAGTTTGGACTCAAACCGCGCGGCCTGCTCCTCCGTGATCTGGTTCAGCTGCACGGCGCGCGCCAGATCAGCGTGAACACCGTCCAGCCTCGACGAGGCATCCGCGGCCGGGCTCAGGATGATCGAGGCCGCCAGCGTTGCGGCCGCCACCGACGTCGCGGCCGTCGCGAAACCGCCTGCGGCCGCCGCGGTGGACCGGATGACATAGTGGACGGCCTTGTTCTGCATGAGCTGGCACCTTTCAAGCGATTCTTCCAAGTCCTGCAACTCTGCCGCGCGAAACTTCGTTCCCGCCCTGACCCAGCTTTGAGCGGACTGTGAAACGGGACCACCCGCCGTCGACCTTCACAAAAGGGGCATCCGTACTAGGCTGGATTCCAGACACAACGGCCCCCACCGGCCCCCCCCAACCAACAGGAGGACAGTCATGGCAGGCGAATCCACATTCGACGTCGTCAGCAAAGTCGACAAGCAGGAGGTCGCCAATGCGCTGAACCAGGCCCAGAAGGAACTGGCCCAGCGTTACGACTTCAAGGGCGTCGGCGCCGAGGTGGACTTCAGCGGCGAGAAGATCCTCATGAAGGCCAACTCCGAGGAGCGCGTGCTCGCCGTCCTGGATGTACTGCAGTCCAAGCTCATCCGCCGCGGCATCTCCCTGAAGTCCCTCGACACAGGCGAACCCTACGCGTCCGGCAAGGAATTCCGGCTCGAGGCCACCATCAAGGAGGGCATCGCGCAGGACCTCGCGAAGAAGATCAACAAGCTCATCCGCGACGAGGCCCCCAAATCCGTCAAGTCGCAGATCCAGGGCGACGAGCTCCGCGTGACCTCCAAGTCCCGCGACGATCTCCAGGAGACCATGAACCTGCTGAAGGGCTTCGACGAGGCCGACCTGCAGTTCGTGAACTTCCGAAGCTAGGCACTTGTCCGCGGCGCTAGTTTCCGCACGCCGCGCCAAAGGGTTGTCGCACCGGGTATTCCCGCGTCGGCAGCCCTTTCGCGCGTCGCGGGCCATGGCGCGCAGCGCGGTACATTGGGCGCGTGCGCGGGACGTTAGGCGCGTCGGACACCGAAGTCTGCCGGCACGTCAGCCCAGCGGCTGGCCGGCCATCCGCTCCAGCCGGCCAATGCGCTCGCTCATCGGCGGGTGGGTCGAGAACATTTTCGCCACTCCGCCGGCGCGAAAGGGGTTCGCGATCATCAGGTGCGAGGCGTTGACCAGCCGCTGGTCCTGCGGCAGCGGCGCCAGCTGCACGCCGTGCTCGATCTTGCGCAAGGCTGAGGCGAGCGCCAGCGGGTCTCCCGTGAGTTTGGAACCGTCCTCGTCGGCGTCGAACTCCCGGGTGCGGGAGATGGCCATCTGGATCAGCGACGCCGCAAACGGCGCCAGCAGCGCCATGGCGATCGCGGCGATCGGGTTGGCATTGCGCCGGTCCCCGCCGCCGCCGAAGATCAGGAACATCTGCGCCACCGACGTGATCACACCGGCGACGGCGGCGGCCACCGAGGCGGTCAGGATGTCCCGGTTGTAGACGTGCATCAGCTCGTGGCCGAGCACGCCGCGGAGCTCCCGGGCATCGAGGAGCCGGAGGATGCCTTCGGTGCAGCACACCGCGGCGTTCTGCGGGTTCCTGCCGGTGGCGAACGCATTCGGGGCCATCGTGGGTGAAAGGTAGATCCGCGGCATCGGCTGCTGCGCCGTGGCGGAGAGTTCCCGGACCATCTGGTGGAGCTGGGGCGCCTCGGCCTCCGTCACGGGATACGCCTGCATGGACCGGATGGCGATCTTGTCACTGTTCCAGTAGCCGTAGGCCGTGGTGGCGACGCCAACCAGGGCCATGATCCAGATCGGCGCGGAGCTGCCCATACTGGAGGCCATCAGCGCGCCGAGACCCAGGAGCACCGCCCACAGGACACCGAAAAGGGCTGCGGTCTTCAGTCCGTTGTGATGCTGATGCACTGTTCCTCCTGCAGACGTCCCACGGTGGACCCACACCCGGAAAAACGTCCCGCTACGGCACGGGGTTCCGCGCGTCGTACCTCAGGAAGCCCGACTGCCAGTGCGCCACGGCCCAGGCCACCGCGATGCACAACAGGCCGCCCAGAAGCAGGACCCAGCCTTCACTAAGAATTTTAGTCCCGCCGCCCGCAAGCATGTCCCCCACCCGGGGCCCGCCCGCAACCACCACGATGAACACGCCCTGCAGCCGGCCGCGCAGGTGGTCCGGCGTGGATGCCTGCAGGATCGTCGTGCGGAAGACCGCACTGACGGAGTCTGCGATCCCGGCCAGCCCGCAGCACAGGGCGGCGGGCAGCAGCCACCAGGTCACGCCGTCGGCGCCGGAGTTCCCGGCGAGCACAACGACGAGGCCGAAGCCGGTAATCGAGGCGCCCCAGCCCATCACGGACCAGACAACGGCTGCCCCCTGCCGACGCACCGCACCCAGCGGCCCGGAGAAGAGGCCGGCCAGGAACGCGCCGACGGCGGTGGACGCCAGCAGGATGCCCACGGTCGTTTCGCCGCCGCCGATCATCACGGCACCGATCGCGGGCAGCAGGGCCCGGGGCTGGGCAAAGATCATCGCGATGATGTCAACGATGAAGGTCATCCGCAGGTTGGGCCGGGTGCCCAGGAAGCGGAAGCCCTCGACGACGGACCGCAGCCCCGCGGGCCGCGCCTGGTCCCCAGGCGGCATCGCCGGCAGCCTCAGCAGGGCCCACAAGGCGAAGGCAAAAGTGGCGACGTCGATCGTATAGGTCCAGGCGAAGCCCACCGTTGCCACCAGCAGGCCGGCCAGAAGCGGCCCGGCCGTGAAGGTGAGGCCGAAGCTCATCATGCTCAGCGCGTTGGCGGCCGGCAGGAGCTCCTTGCGGACCAGCAGCGGGATAATGGCGCTGCGGGCCGGCTGGTTGATGGCCTGCGCGCCGCTCTGCACCGCGACCAGGGCATACAGTACCCAGACATTCCCCAGCTGCAGCCAGGCCTGAAGGGCAAGGCAGGCGGTGGTCAGCCACAGCACCGACGAGGCCATGAGCGCCACCTTGCGGCGGTCGTGGGCGTCGGCGATCGAGCCGCCCAGCAATCCGCCGACAACCAGCGGAACGAGGGCGAAGATGCTCAGCAGCCCGACGTACAGGCTGTCCTGGGTGAGCCGGTAGACCTCAAGGCTCACGGCCACCAGGGTCAACTGGCTGCCCAGGGCCGCGACGGCGGATCCCAGCCACAGGCGGCGGAACGCCGGACTCTCGCGCAAGGGCGTGATGTCCGCCAGAAGATTCCCCACCCGGACACTCTAGTGGCGCCGGGCGGGCAGCCCGGTGAACCGGAGCGTGCCGCGCGCGAAGCGACGGAAGCCGGCCCGGCGGAGTAATAAGCCGCGCCTTATTATGATCGACTCATAATAAGTGCTTGAATGGGGGCATGACGGAACCGACGGGCACCCACGAGGCATGGGCTGCCGCCCTGCGCGCCCACGGCCGCCGGGTGACGAAACAGCGGCTGGCAGTCCTGACCGCCGTCGAACATCACCCGCATTCCCCCGCCGAGAACATCCTCGCCGCCGCCCGCCTGGAACTCCCCGAGCTGACCGCGCAGTCCGTCTACGTGGTGCTGGGGGATCTGACCGACCTGCAGATGCTGCGCCGCTTCGAGCCCCCGCACTCCCCTGCCCTGTATGAGACACGGGTGGGCGACAACCACCACCACGCCGTCTGCATCAGCTGCGGCAAGGTGGAGGATGTCGAATGCGCCGTCGGCCATGCCCCCTGCCTGACGCCGCACTGGGATGAGGGCTCCAAGCCGATGACCATCCAGATCGCCGACGTGCTGTACCAGGGCATCTGCCAGGACTGCCAGCGCACCCAACAACTTCCCGCCGAACGTAAATAAGAAGAAACAAGAAATAGGAGAACGATGACTCAGCACATCTCTGCGCCCGCCGTGTCCACGACACAGTCCGGCGCCCCGGTCACTTCCGATGCCCACTCGAAATCCGTCGGCGCTGACGGCGCGATCATCCTCACCGACCACTACCTGATCGAAAAGCTGGCGCAGTTCAACCGGGAACGTGTGCCGGAGCGCGTAGTGCACGCCAAGGGCGGCGGCGCCTTCGGCACCTTCACCACCTCCGAGGACGTCTCGAAGTACACCAAGGCCGCACTGTTCCAGCCGGGCACCGAGACCGAGATGCTTATCCGTTTCTCCTCCGTCGCCGGCGAGGCAGGCTCCCCCGACACCTGGCGCGACCCCCGCGGTTTCGCCGTGAAGTTCTACACCACCGAGGGCAACTACGACCTCGTCGGCAACAACACCCCGGTGTTCTTCATCCGCGACGGCATCAAGTTCCCGGACTTCATCCACTCGCAGAAGCGCCTCCCGGGCACCCACCTGCGCGACGCCGACATGCAGTGGGACTTCTGGACCCTGTCCCCCGAGTCCGCGCACCAGGTCACCTGGCTCATGGGCGACCGCGGGCTCCCGGCCTCCTGGCGTGAAATGCAGGGCTACGGCTCGCACACCTACCAGTGGATCAACGCCGAGGGCGAGCGCTTCTGGGTCAAGTACCACTTCAAGTCCAACCAGGGCGTCAAGTCCATGACCGGCGACGAGGCCGAGGCCATGGCCGGCGCCGACGCCGACTTCTACATCCGCGACCTCCAGGAGAACATTGCCGCCGGCAACTTCCCCTCCTGGGACCTGCACGTCCAGGTCATGCCGTACGAGCATGCCAAGACCTACCGTTTCAACCCGTTCGACCTCACCAAGGTCTGGCCGCACGGGGACTACCCGCTGATCAAGGTCGGCACCATGGAACTGAACCGGAACCCGGAGAACTACTTCGCGCAGATCGAGCAGGCCGCCTTCGCGCCGTCGAACTTCGTGCCGGGCATCGCGGCCTCCCCGGACAAGATGCTGCAGGCCCGCATCTTCTCCTACGCGGACGCACACCGCTACCGTGTGGGCACCAACCACGCCCAGCTGCCGGTCAACCTGCCCAAGAACCAGGTCAACAACTACAGCCAGGACGGGCAGGGGCGCTACCACTTCAACGCCCCGTCGGTTCCGGTCTACGCACCGAACTCCGTCGGCGGCCCGGCTGCCGTGGAGCCTGCGGTTGCCGGCGGCGGCTGGGAGAACGACGGCGAGCTGACGCTCTCCGCGCACTCTCTGCACGCTGAGGACGGCGACTTCGGCCAGGCCGGCACGCTGTACCGCGAAGTGTTCAACGACGGCGAGAAGGCGCGCCTGTTGGAGACCGTCACCGGTGCCGTCAGCGGCGTCAAGACCCCTGAGATCAAGGAACGCGCCATCCAGTACTGGACGAACGTCGACGCCGAGTTCGGCGCCAAGCTGCGCGCCAACCTGGGCGCAGGCCAGGTCGAGTCCGACGCCGAGGCAGCCAACAAGGTCTGATCCTCAGGCCCGGCCGGGGTAACCCGCGCCTGAAGCACCCCGTTTGGGACAGGGCACCCCGCCGCGAAGATGCGCGGCGGGGTGCCCTTGTGTATCACACGGTGGCCACGCCGCTATAGTCGTGTAAATGAATTCGCGAATCATTTACCTGGTCGGCAGCTCCGGCCACCCCAACTTCGGCGATGAGTTCATTGCCGCTGCGTGGCTGAAATACCTTGCCGTGGCCCGCCCCGACGCTGACGTCTGGCTGGACTGCCCGCAACCCGGCATGGCACAGGTATTGTTCGAGGGCATGCACCCGCGGCTTCGGGTCACCAACACCCTGTGGCGCCTGGTGCACGACAACGCCGAGCACCCCGCCGAAGTGGCGGCCAAGAACATTCGCGAACGTATTGCCGGTTTCGGCACCCCGGCCTACGATCTGGGCATCCTCAAGCTTCGCGAAGCCGGATCCCTGCATCTCATCGGCGGCGGCTACGTCAATGACACGTGGCCGCACCACGCCGGCCTCGTCGTCGGGATGCGCGCCGTCAGTGAGCTGACCGGTGCCAAGCTTTACGCCACCGGACAGGGCCTGATGCCGGCGCTTGCTCCGGCCCCCGCGGAAACTCCCCTGTTCCGGGGTTTCGAGCACGCCCACGTCCGGGACCAGGCCAGCGCCGACGCACACGGGCTGGAGCTGGGCCTCGACGACGCGTTCCTGGGCATCACCGGGGAAATCGGGCGCAACGATGCCCCCGCCGGGCTGTATGTCTGCATCCAGAGCGACATGGCGGATCCCGGACGGTTCCAGGCCGCCGTCGAACTTGCACGGACCGAAGTCGAGGCCGCCCGCCGCCGAGGGATCAAGGCCTACTACGTCGAGGCGATTCCCGGCGTCGACCATGCCGCCTACGAGCGGATGGCAGACCTCATCCCCGAGACCCGGTTCATACCGTTCTCCCAGGTCTGGACCCGCGGCCTTCCCCTGTCTGCCCAGCAGACCTGGGTCACCAGCCGCTTCCACATCCATCTGCTGGCGGCAGCCGCGGGTGCCCGCGGCATTGCCGTCGGTGTGAAAAAGGGCTACTACGACATCAAGCATGAGTCCGTGGCGGCGCTAGGGAGCGGCTGGTCGCTGGCCCTGGACAGCGTCATTCCCGAAATGCCGCAGCAGCCCGGATCCCTGCGGGATGACCTGCCCGCACTCACGGCACGGAAGCGTGCAGAGGCCGGCACTATCTATCCGCCGCTGCACGGCCAGACCGGATCCCTGACCGCCGGGGCCGCCAAGCTTTTCAGCAAAGCCGTGGCCGCTCCGCTGAAAAACAAGATCCGGGCCGGAGCGCGCTGAGAAGACCATGCTGAATGGGCTTCTTGAGCTGCTTCCCCATGCGCCGACCGTTGTTTTCCTTGTAGCCGCATTTTTCCTCCCGGGGCTTCTTGTGCTCCTGCCGCTCCGGACGGGCCTGCCGGCAGCCATCGCCCTCAGCCCGGCCGTCACCCTGCTGATCTTCCTGGCCGGCAGCATCGTGGCGGACACCGCAGGCGTGCCGTGGAATCCCGCCACGGCCGCCCTGGCGGCCGTTCCGCCCGTCCTTGCCGCCTGGCTGGCAGGGCGTCGGTTCAGCTTCCGGACACCCCTGTGGCCAGGCAACCTCGGCTTGCCAGCGAAACTGGCGGTTGGTGCGGGCGTGGCATTCGGTTCCTTGGTGACCTGCCTGGCGCTGCTCCGCGGAATCGGCGATCCTGCCACAGCGTCACAGGGCTGGGATCCGATCTTCCATCTGAACGTGCTGACGTGGATCCAGGAATCCGGCAGCGCCTCGCCATGGGGCGTGGCTCCGATATTCGGCGCCAGCCGGTCCACGTACTACCCCGCCGGCTGGCACAGCGCGGTGTCGCTTGTCCCGGGCGGTGTAACAGAAGCGGCCAACCTGTCCTCGATCGTCATCGGCGGCATGATCTGGCCGGTCGGCCTGATGTTCCTGGCGTCCGCGGTCCTTCCGCGGCACCCAGTGGCATGGGCGCTGACGCCGGTGTTCGCAGCTTCGTTCGTCAGCTTTCCTTTCTCCCAGCTGCTCCGCAGCGGCCAATGGCCCAACGGACTCGCCACCGCCCTGGTTCCGGCCACGCTCGCCGTCGGCGTCCTGCTACTGCGGCACGTAATTTCCACGGAGCGGGCCGGAACGCCGGCCCGGGAACGCGTCCTTCTGGCGGCTGTTCTGGCCGCAGTCCTCGGCGGCTGTGTTGCCGCGCACCCGAGTGCGGTTTTTGCCACCGCCGTTGCCATCCTCCCCTTCGTGGCAGCCGGCCTGCTGCCGCTCGTGGTGCGGGGGGCACGCCGCCGCCCCTGGCTTGCGGTCGCCGCGGCCGGAGCTGTGGCGGCTGCCGCGGTGGCCGTCACCGCCGCGCTGGCCAATTCCCGGCTCCTCACCGGGGTGATGGCCTACAAGCGGGCGGTGCGGGCCGAAGTCCCGGATTCACTGCATCTGGCGTTCTTCGACCTTCCGAGGTTTCCGGCCCTTTCCCCGCCGGCCCCGGACGATTTCAACCTCGCGGTTGGGCTGCTGGTGATGGTCGGCGCTGCCATGGCCGTCTTCATCAGGGAGGCGCGTCCGCTGGCCATCGCCTGGCTCGCCTTTATTGCCCTTTATGTGCTTGCCGCCGGGCCCGAAAACGCGCTGAGGTGGCTGACGGGCTTCTGGTATAAAGACACGCAGCGGATCGCCCCGTTCATCGCGATGACGGGCAGCCTGCTGGCGGCCCTGGCCGTCGCAGTGCTGGCGGGGGCCGCGCATCGGGCAGTGTCGGCACGGCTTCCCTCGGCCCGCACCAGCGGCCGGTGGCCCCTTTCCCAGATCGTCGTCGGCCTGTCCGTGGCCGTCCTGGCCTACGGAACCTACTGGGGATCGGGAGCCTTCCGCTCGGCGGACCGGGTGGCAGTGGCTGCGCACAACTACGTGGTATCCGCCAACCCGGGAACCGGCGCCCTCTCCAGGGGCGAACAGGAATTCATCGAGCGGGCAGGCGCGATGCTGCCGCGCGACGCAGTGGTGATCGGTGACCCCTTCAACGGCGAAACGTACTTCTACGCCCTCACCGGAAGGCGCGTGGTGTACACCCAACTGGGTGCCCCGACGGCCGGGAGTCCTGCCAAGGAACTGCTCCGCAGCGGGTTCAATCGGATCACGACGGACAAGTCGATCTGCGAGGCGGTCCTCAAGGTTGGCGCCACACATTTCTATGAGGACGCTCCTGGGGCGTCCCACGGCAGCATCAGCCTGAAACAGTGGCCGGGTTTCTACAACGTGCCCACCGAGCAGGGATTTGAGAAAGTCGCGTCGGCCGACGGCCGGACCCTGTACCGGATCACGGCCTGCGGGTAGCCTGCTGCGCGGCCGGGGAACGGGGCCGGCCTTCAGCACCCCGTCACGCGGGCCGCGTGGCGGGGCGCTTTTTCGTTTTTCCACATAGGGGGAAGTGCTGCTCGCCGTGAGGCGAGCCGCGTCCCTAGGATGCATACATGACCCCATTTGCAGGCATCCCTGACGCCGCCTTCGAGTTCTATGCGGAGCTGGAACACAACAACAACCGGGACTGGTGGCTTGCTCATAAGGCCACGTATGACTCCGAGGTCAAGGAACCGCTGACAGGGCTGCTGGCGGAGCTGGAACCCGAGTTCGGCGGGGCCAAACTTTTCCGGCCCAACCGGGATATCCGGTTCTCCCTCGACAAGTCTCCCTACAAGACTGCCCAGGGCGCAGTCGCCACCGTTGCCGAAGGCATGGGCTACTACGTCCAGCTCGACGCCGAGGGCCTGCTCATCGGAGGCGGTTACCATACCCACACACCCGCCCAGCTTGCCCGCTTTCGCAGTGCCGTGGACGCTCCCTCCAGCGGGGAAGTCCTGCAGCAGATTGTCGCGGAGGTCCGAGCCCTGGGCTTCACTGTGGAGGGTGAGACCCTGAAGACGGTCCCGCGGGGGTTCGACAGGGACCATCCCCGAGCGGAGCTGCTAAAGCACAAGTCACTCGCTGCCGGAACGCACGTGGGACGTCCGGGCTGGCTCTCCACGCCGGACGCCGCCGGGGAGGTAGCCAGGCGCTGGGACCAGCTCCGGCCCCTGGTCGAATGGATCGGCCGCTACGCCGCACCCTGAGGCGGGGCAGCCGGGTGGGGCCGGATGCGCTGCCGGGCGGGTCAGATGGGATAGACGGGCCTGATGGTCAGCCGGGCCGGATCAGACAGGCCGCGTCAGATGTGTTCGCCGTCGGCGGCCAGGCGCCGGTCGAGGTTGTTGAAGAAGACCAGCATCATCAGGTCAAAGGCTTTGCTGGCTTCCTCGGGTTGGTTGTTCACCACGAAATCGAACTGGAGCCCGTAGAAGGCCGCCGCGAACAATCGGGCATCCGTGTCGGCGAATTCCTCCCGGATGCCCTGAAGCATCAGCCAGTCCCGGGCCTTGTGGTGGAGCATCCTGAAATGTTCCTGCGCTGTTCCCCGGGGTGATTCCGCCACAATGTCCTGCGCCGTCGCCTCAAACTCGAGCCTGGCCAAGTGACGGTTGCGCTGCGCCATGGTCCAGCGCCAGGACTCCAGCAGGAACGCCCGCCACGCTTCCCGGTCAATGTCCCGGACGTCCGTGGCCCGGATGCTGTCGAGCCGGGATTCGATGGTGCGGATGATTTCGTTGACCAGTTCCTCGCGGTGGCCGAAGTGGTACACAAGCACGTAGCTGCTGACCCCCAGCCCCTCGGCCAGGCCACGGAACGTGAGCTCCGCGAGGGTCTTGTCCATGAGGTAGTCCAGAATGGCGGCCAACAGCTCTGCCTTGCGTTCAGGTCGTGCAGGGCGGGCCATAAATCCATCATAGGGAGCGCGAGCGGACTGCGCCTGCCGCAACCGCTCCGGTGGCCAAACGCCGAAGTCGCCGGAGCCGTGCAACTTGCTGGAAGCTTCCAGCGTGTTCCACGGCTCCGGCGACCTCGGTGTCGATCAGGACCGGCTGCGGGCCGTCAGGGGCGGGCGGCCGGGACCTGGTTCTCCGCGGCATCGACGTCGGCATCGGCAGCTGCGCCTCCGGGGCCGTTGACAGAGGCTTTCGCTTCGGCAAACTTCTCGTTCAGCCGGGAGTGCCGCTGGCCGTAGGAGAAGTAGATGGCCACACCGATCACGAGCCAGATAGCGAAGAAGATCCAGGTCTCCACGGCCAGGTTGGTCATGAGGTAGAGGCACAGGGCGGCCGACACGATCGGGAGCACCTTGCCGAACGGCACGCGGAACGCCGGCTTCAGGTCGGGGCGCTTCTTCCGCAGCACCAGGACGCCGATGCTCACCGTCACGAAAGCGGACAGCGTGCCGATGTTGATCATCTCTTCCAGCAGGTCCACGTTGGTCAGTCCCGCGACGAGTGCCACGGCAGCACCGCAGATGACCTGCAGGCGAACCGGCGTCGCGCGGATGGTGCTGGTCTTGGACAGCGAGCGCGGCAGCAGGCCGTCGCGGCTCATGGCCAGCACCACGCGGGAGAGGCCCATCAGCAGCACCATGATCACGGTGGTCAGGCCCACGAGGGATCCGAAGGCGATGATCTTGGCGGCGTCGGTGTTGCCGACGGCCTCGAACGCCGTGGTGAGGGTCGGGTTCTCGGCCTCGGCCAGCTGGGTGTAGGACACCATGCCGGTCAGGGCGAGGGACACCAGGATGTAAAGCACCGTGACGATGGCGAGGCCGCCGAAGATGCCGCGCGGCAGCGTCTTCTGCGGGTCCTTGACCTCCTCGGCGGACGTGGCGACGACGTCGAAGCCGATGAAGGCGAAGAAGACCAGGGCAGCTCCCGCGAAGATGCCCAGCGTGCCGTACTGCGCCGGGGCAGCCCCGGTGAGGAAGGCGAAGAAGGACTGCTTCATGACGTCGGCGGCGCCGGTCCCGCCCGTGGGCTCGGAGGCCGGAACGAACGGAGTGTAGTTTTCAAACTTGACGTAGGTGAAGCCCACGACGATCACAAAGAGGACGACGCCGATCTTGATCAGCGTGAAGATGTTGCCGACGCGGGCGGACAGCTTTGTCCCCAGCACCAGCAGCACTGTGAATACCGCGACGATCAGGAAGGCGCCCCAGTACAGTTCGACACCTCCGAGGGAGATCGACGCCGGGATGTCCACACCCATGAGTGCGAAGACCTTGCTGAGGTAGATGCCCCAGTACTTGGCGATTACAGCACCCGCGGTGAACAGCTCGAGGATGAGGTTCCAGCCGATGATCCAGGCCAGCAGTTCGCCCATGGTCGCGTACGTGAAGACGTAGGCGGAGCCGGCTACCGGAATGGCGGTGGCGAACTCGGCGTAGCACATGATCGCCAGCGCACATGTGACAGCGGCAATGGCGAAGGAGAGGGTCACAGCCGGGCCCGCGAAGTTCGCTGCTGCCTTGGCGCCGACCGAAAAGATCCCGGCGCCGACGGCGACGGCGACACCCATGATCATCAGGTCCCAGGAGCTGAGCGAGCGCTTCAGCTTACGTCCGGGTTCATCAGCGTCCGACATGGACTGCTCGATCGATTTGGTCCGGAATAAGTTCATAGGAAAGTCCACAATCTCGGTAACTTGTTGGAAACAGACCTATCTAGCGTAGTGTCCATCCACTGGACGGCCCGATTTGTCCCACATGTTGAGACGCAGAAACGGGCCCGGCAGGTTTCCCCGCCCGGCCCGATCGCGCCGTTCCAGCCTAGGTTCAGACCGCTCAGACCGGCCAATCCATCAGCGTGGACCGGATCAGGAACCGTTTCCCCTCAGGCGCCTCCACCGAGAACCCGCTCCCCCGGCCCGGAACCACGTCCACGGTCAGGTGGGTGTGGCTCCAATAGTTGAACTGCTCCTTCGACATCCAGAAGTCGATCGGCTGCGGCTGCACGCCGTCGGAAATATCGAACAGGCCCAGCTGCACGTCCGAGTCCCCGGTGATGAACTCCCCAGCCGGATAACACATGGGCGAGGAACCGTCGCAGCAGCCGCCGGACTGATGGAACATCAGCGGTCCGTGCTGGAGCCAGAGCTTGCGCAGCAGCTCCACCGCTTCCGGGGTGAGCGCAACCCGGGAGAAGTCTTCGCCGGGGCGTGTGACTGCAGCATGGAGCTTTGCGTCAGGCATCAGAATCCTTTCTTCATCAGTACTTGATAACCACGCGGCCGTCGATCTTGGCATGTTTCATTTCGTCGAGGACGGCATTCACTTCGGAGAGTTCCCGGGTGGAGACCGTCGGGTGGATCTTGCCCTGAGCGTAGAATTCCAGGGCTTCTTCCAGGTCCTGCCGGGTTCCGACAATGGAGCCCCGGACCGTCAGGCCCTTGAGCACAATCTCAAAGATCGGCGCCGGGAAGTCACCCGGCGGCAGGCCGTTGAACACAATCGTTCCGCCGCGGCGGGCCATCCCGATCGCCTGGCCGAATGCTGACGGGTGCACAGCAGTGACCAGGACTCCATGGCAACCTCCGGTTTCGCGCTGGATGACTTCGGCGGGATCCTCATGCAGGGCGTTGACGGTCAGTTCCGCACCGTGCTTCTGGGCTAGGGCGAGCTTGTCATCGGCTATGTCCACCGCGGCGACACGAAGGCCCATGGCCACGGCGTACTGGACGGCGATGTGGCCGAGTCCGCCGATGCCCGAGATGGTGACCCACTGGCCGGGCCGGGCCTCGGTCATCTTGAGTCCCTTGTAGACGGTCACTCCGGCGCAAAGCACCGGGGCTACCTCGACGGGATCCGAGCCGGCCGGGATCCTGGCCGCGAAGCGCGTGTCCACCAACATGTATTCACCAAAGGAGCCATCAACGCTGTAGCCGGCGTTTTGCTGCGCTTCGCACAGGGTTTCCCAACCAGTGCGGCAGTACTGGCAATCGCCGCAGGCGGACCAGAGCCAGGCGTTGCCGACGAGGTCCCCGACGGCCAGGTCCGTGACCGCCTCACCGAGGGCGACCACTTCGCCGACGCCTTCGTGTCCGGGGATAAACGGCGGGGTCGGTTTGACCGGCCAATCGCCTTCCGCGGCGTGGAGGTCGGTGTGGCAGACGCCGGTGGTCAGTACCTTGACGAGCGCCTCGCCCCGGCCCGGCACTGGAACGGGGAGGGACTGGATCTGCAGGTCCTTGCCGAATTCGGTTACTACTGCGGCTTGCATTGTCGTCGTCGTTGTCGTCGTCATAGCGAAATCCTTGCGTTATGAAGCGTGGGTGCAGCTAAGGCGTGTGCAGTGGGCCGGTGTCCTTCCGCGTCGGTGCACAAGTGGTGCGGGCGGGGCGGATCGATCGTGATCCGCCCCGCCCGGGTTTGTTGCGGCTTAGAAGAAGCCGAGCTTGTTCTCGTTGTAGCTGACCAGGAGGTTCTTGGTCTGCTGGTAGTGGTCCAGCATCATCGAGTGGTTCTCGCGGCCGATGCCTGAGGACTTGTAGCCGCCGAACGCAGCGCCCGCCGGGTAGGCGTGGTAGTTGTTGACCCACACGCGGCCGGCCTGGATCTCCCGCCCGGCGCGGTAGGCGACGTTGCCGTTGCGGGACCAGACGCCGGCGCCGAGGCCGTAGAGGGTGTCGTTGGCGATGCCCATGGCGTCGTTGTAGTCGCTGAAGCGGGTTACGGACACCACCGGGCCGAAGATTTCCTCCTGGAAAATCCGCATCTTGTTGTGGCCTTCGAAGATGGTCGGCTGGACGTAGTAGCCGCCGGCCAGGTCTCCGGGCAGCTCGGCCCGGCCGCCGCCGGTGAGCACCTTGGCGCCCTCCTGCTTGCCGATGTCGATGTAGGACAGGATCTTTTCCAGCTGGTCGTTGGAGGCCTGAGCGCCGAGCTGGGTGTCGGTGTCCAGCGGGTTGCCCTGGATAATTTTCTCCACCCGCGCCACGGCGTCGGCCATGAAGGAATCGTAGATGTCCTCCTGGACCAGGGCGCGGGACGGGCAGGTGCAGACTTCGCCCTGGTTGAAGGCGAAGAGGGTGAAGCCTTCCTGGGCCTTGTCGTAGAACGCGTCGTTGGAGTCGGCAACGTCGTTGAAGAAGATGTTGGGGCTCTTGCCGCCCAGTTCCAGGGTGACCGGGATCAGGTTCTGGCTGGCGTACTGGCTGATCAGCCGGCCGGTGGAGGTTTCGCCGGTGAACGCGATCTTGCGGATCCGGGGGCTGGAGGCCAGCGGCTTGCCGGCCTCGACGCCGAAACCGTTGACCACGTTGAGGACACCGGCAGGCAGCAGGTCGCCGATGAGCTCCATGAGGACCATGATCGAGGACGGGGTCTGCTCGGCCGGCTTCAGGACGACGGCGTTGCCGGCAGCGAGGGCCGGCGCGAGCTTCCAGACGGCCATCAGGATCGGGAAGTTCCAGGGGATGATCTGGCCGACGACGCCGAGCGGCTCGTGGTAGTGGTAGGCGGTGGTGTCGTCGTCGAGCTGGGACAGCCGGCCCTCCTGGGCGCGGACGGCGGAGGCGAAGTAGCGGAAGTGGTCGGAGGCCAGCGGGATGTCCGCGTTGAGGGTCTCGCGGATAGGCTTGCCGTTGTCCCACGATTCGGCGACGGCGAGCATCTCGAGGTTCTCGTCGATGCGGTCGGCAATCTTGTTCAGGATCGCGGCGCGCTCGGCGACGGAGGTCTTTCCCCAGGACGGTGCAACCTTGTGGGCGGCGTCGAGGGCCAGTTCGATGTCCTCGGCGGTGCCGCGGGCGACCTCGCAGAAGACCTTGCCGGTGACGGGGGTGATGTTCTCGAAGTACTGGCCCTTGACCGGGGCAACCCACTCGCCGCCGATCCAGTTCTCGTAGCGGTCCTTGAAAGTGACCTTCGAACCCTCGGTACCGGGCTGTGCGTAGACAGTCATTGCAGCTCCTTTGCTGTTCACGATTGGTGGCGGCCAGGTGTCGGCGCCGCCGTTGCGTTCAGCCTAGGAGCAAGGGGGTTGCAGTCAGGTTGCAGCGGAAGTGACCCGGGTCACTTTCCCGTGAACGGCGTCGGGTCAGGCGCTGAGTTCGGCCTCGAGCCGTTCCAAATCAGTGACGACGGCGGCGCGTTTCGGCGAGCGCGGCGGCAGCAGCTTCAGTGCCGCGATCCGGATCCCGACGTCGTCCCTCGCCTCGGGCAGCTCGGCGTACCTCAGGAGCGACTCGGCGCTGCCGTCCGTCAGCACCGCTTCGCGGAGCAGGGAGGAGACCCGGTTCCGCAGTTCGACGATGCCGGGGGCTTCGGAACGGGGCAGGACGGCGCCGCGGTAGATCTCCAGGGCGATCCGGTGCGCTCCGCGCTGCAGGCAGTTCAGGACCTGCCCGGAGTCCGGCACCAGGTCCAGCGGCAGCCGGTAGGGACGGGACTGCGGTACTGCACCCGGGTTGAGCTGCTGGAGCACCTTGCGCAGACGCACCATCTCGGCCCGCAGGGTCATGGTGGAAGCATCCCCCGGGTACAGCAGGTTGCAGAGCTCCTCGGCGTTGAGGCCTTCCGGATGCATGCTGAGCAGGGTCAGGATCTCGCTGTGCCGGGCCGAAAGCGCCACGGTGCGCCCGTCGATGCTGAGCAGTGCCTGATCCCGGCCAAGGAGCTGGAGGCTATTGCGGTACAGGCTCGTGGCAGCGGGCGCGTCCGCAGTCTTCGGCGCGGCCGGGTTCCGGCGTCGGGCCGGCGAAGTCTGGCGCGCGGCGGCGAGCTGCAGCCGCTCCACACGGAGGTGGGCCTGGGCGGCGGCGACGGTGGCTTCGACAAGTGACAGGGTGTGCGGGGCCACGGCGGACTCGGTGCCGGTGATGTCAACGACCCCCAGGAGGGCGCCGGAATCCGGATCGTGGAAGGGAACGGCTGTGCAGCTCCACGGGTGGACGGAGCGCTTGTAGTGTTCCGCGCCGGAGATCTGGATGCCCCGGCCCAGGGCCAGTGCTGTGCCGGGGGCGCTGGTGCCCACGGTGGCTTCGGACCAGTCGGCCCCGGGAACGAACATCATGCCTTCAGCCCGGCGCTGCATGGCGGCGTCGCCTTCAACCCAGAGGAGCCGGCCCACCTCGTCCCCCACGGCCACCAGCATCCCGCTGTCGTGGCTGGGCAGGACCAGCAGCTTGTGAATCACCGGCATGATGGCCGCCAGCGGGTGCTGCCGCCGGTATTCTTCGAGTTCTTCGCGGTCCATGGCCAGCGGGGCCTCGGGGTTGTCAGGATTGGCCTGCAGCTCGGCCGACCGCCGCCAGGACTCCTGGATGAGGTTGCTGAGACCCGGCAGCCGCAGGTCCTCCGGCAGTCCGCGGCCCCGCGAGTCCAGCTGCTCGTGCCCGGCATGGGCGAAGTGCTGGCGCAGCTCAGCGGTGACCCCGGTTTCCGGATGGAGCGGGCCAGCCGGACGGACCAAATTCCTCATTGAACTCCCACGTCACGCGCGACGGCATGCCGGTGGCAGCCAGTCCGGCCAGTCTAGTGGGCGTTCCGGCCACCCGCCAGAGCGGGGGCACCGGCTCCGCTTCGCTAGCCGCGGGAGATCCGCACCATGTCCTCGCGGGGAACTACCTTGACGCGTTCCCGCACGATCCCGTTGGCGTCCGGGGACGCGGACCACTCCGCGCCGAGGGCCAGCTCGCGGGCGTCGAGTTTGTTCCAGCCTTCCCAGGTGGTGTATTCGATCCCGCGCTGGTCCAGGAGGTCCAGGATCGCCTGCGGATCCGGGTTTTGCGCCGGCGGGAGGCTGAGCCGGTCCTCGAGCAGGAAACCGATGGTCTCCAGCGCGTCGCCCTTGGTGTGGCCGATCAGTCCCACGGGGCCGCGTTTGATCCAGCCCGTTGTATAGATGCCCGGGACGGGATTGCCGTCGGCGTCGAGCACCCGCCCGCCCTCGTTGGGGATCACGCCGCGGCGGGCATCGTATTCGAGCTCGTCCAGCGGCGAGCCGTGGTAGCCGATCGCCCGGTAGACGGCTTGAACGGGGTAGTCGAGGAACTCCCCCGTGCCCTTGACGTTGCCGGTGCCGTCCAGCTGCATGCGCTCGAACTTGATGCCGGTGACCTTTCCGGGGTGGTCGGCGTCGTCGTGTATTTCAACGGGGCTGTGCAGGAAGTGCAGGTGCAGCCGGCGGGAGGACGGTTCCTCGGCCTCGGCGTGCTCCTCGACGAGCCAGTTCGTCAGGGTGTTGACCATGGTGCGGATCTGGTTGTTGCTGCGGATGGCCTCGTCGGAGGCCTCGTCGAATTCGAAGTCCTCCGGGTAGAGGACGATGTCGACGTCGCGGGCGTGGGAGAGTTCGCGCAGTTCCAGCGGGGTGAACTTCACCTGCGCCGGTCCGCGGCGGCCGAACACGTGCACGTCCGTGACAGGGGAGTTTTTGAGCGCCTGGTAGACGTTGTCCGGAATCTCCGTCACCAGCAGCTCGTCGGCGTGCTTGACCAGCATCCGGGCCACGTCGAGGGCCACGTTGCCGTTGCCGATCACCGCGATCTCCTTCGCTTCCAGGGGCCAGTCGCGCGGCACGTCGGGGTGCCCGTCGTACCAGGAGACGAAGTCAGCGCCGCCAAAGGACCCTTGGAGCCCGACGCCGGGGATGTCCAGTTCCGCGTCGTTGATGGCGCCCGTGGAGAAGATCACGGCGTCGTAGAAGGAACGGAAATCGTGCAGGGTCAGGTCGCGGCCGTAGGTCACGTTGCCCAGGAACCGGATGTCGCCACGGTCCAGGACTTTGTGCAGCGCGTTGACGATGCCCTTGATCCGAGGGTGGTCCGGGGCCACGCCGTAGCGGATCAGGCCGTACGGGGCCGGGTACGCCTCGAAAAGGTCGATGCTGACCTCGAAGTCGCCGTCCTTGACTTCATTGGACTTGGTCAGGATATCCGCGGCGTAGACGCCGGCCGGACCGGCGCCAACAATCGCAACGCGGAGCGGACGTTTGGACGTACTTTGAGGCGAAGTTTCGGCCGAGTTGGACACCGGGAACCCTTCTGAGTCTTAGCGGCTGCGCCGGATCACACAGCGCACAATCCCCTTATTCTAAATGTCCGCACCCCGGCACGGGCTCCGGGGTGACTGACGTCGCAGGGATCCGGGCCCCGGCGCCCGGCACATCGGGCCCAAAGGCAGGAATAGGCGCCCCGCGGGTGGTGTTATGGATCTTGTGCCTACCCCCGAGCGTTCCCCCGCCCCAGCCGCGCTGACCCCGCCCGGCGTTGCCGGCACCGGCGCGAACGCGTCGAAGCGTCCGCCGGCCGCCCTCAAGGCAGTGGACACGGACACGACGGCGGGAATCATCTTCGGGATCGGCGCCTACGGCCTGTGGGGACTGATGCCCCTGTACTTCTTCCTGCTGCAACCCGCAGGAGCTGTCGAAATCGTGGCCAACCGCGTGCTGTGGTCGTTGCTGTTCTGCGCCCTGCTGATCACCATCACCCGCTCCTGGCGGGTCCTGGGCGCAGCCTTCCGCAACCGCACGGTCATCTTCCCGCTGGTCATTGCCGCGGTCCTGATCGCAGTGAACTGGCTGACCTACGTCTACGGTGTGACCACCGGGCAGGCAGTGGAAGCCTCGCTGGGCTACTTCATCAACCCGCTGGTCTCGGTCCTGCTGGGAGTGGTGGTGCTGAAGGAGAAACTTCGCCCGCTGCAGTGGGCCGCCGTCGGCATCGGGTTCATCGCCGTGGGCGTCCTGACCGTTTCCTACGGCAAACTGCCGTGGATTGCCTTGACCCTGGCACTGAGCTTTGGCCTCTACGGCTTCGTCAAGAAGCGTGTCGGCCCGTGGGCTGATGCGATCACCAGCCTCACGGTCGAGACGATCGTGCTGGCGCCGGTCGCGGCCACCGCGATGACCATCCTGGCGCTCAGCGGATCCGCGACCCTGACTGCCTACGGCGCCGCGCACTTCTGGCTTCTCGCGGCGTCGGGGATCATCACCGCGGTGCCGCTGCTGTTCTTCGGCGCCTCGGCCCGGCGCCTGCCGATGACGACGATCGGCCTGCTGCAGTACTTCGCCCCGGTGCTGCAGTTCATCGTGGCGCTGGCCGTGTTCAATGAGCCCATGACGACGGACCGCTGGATCGGCTTCGGCGTCGTCTGGCTCGCGCTGCTGGTCCTGACCGTGGACATGCTGCTCGCTGCCCGGAAGAACTCCGTGACCCGCAGGCTGGCCCGTTCCGCCGCCTGAGTCTGTCCAAGCGGCGGAGCGGCCCGACGCCGTCAGTCCTCGGGGCTGGTATCAAACCTCTCGTAGTCCCGCGGGACCACGATCATGGGCACCGGCAGGGCAAGGAGCACCTTGTTGGCCGTCCTGCCGATGAACAGTTTGTTCTTCTCCGCCAGGCGGGACGAACCCACGATCATGATCTCGCCGTCGTCCCATTCGAGGTCATCGATCGCCTCCTCGATGGTGCGCCCATGGGCGACTTCCACCGTGACCTGGTGGCCGGCCGGCAGCCGGTGGGCGGCCGCCGTAAGCACGGTGTTGGCGTGGACGTGTGCCGCGTTGATGTTTTCGCCGCTGTTCCCTTCGACGTCAAGTTCTACCAGCGAGACCAGCCGCAGCGGGACACCGTGGCGTTCGGCGGCTTCAACCGCGACGTCGATCGCCGCCTCCGCGCCCGTGCGCTGGCCTACCGCGAGGGTCAGCCGGGTGATCGGCTCCGTGTGGCGGTACCCGCGGGGTGCCAGCGCCACCGGAACGGGCGAGGCATGCAGGAGGGCGTTGGCCGCGCTGCCGATGGTGTAGCGCTTGAACAGCCCGGCACTGGCGGCGCCCACGACGATCAGGCCGGCCTTGTATTCCACGGCGGCGTCGATGAGGCCGGCAGCGTGAGAGTCGGCCTGGCGGACATGGAACCGGGCATCGAGGTCCTTCGGGACAAGCGCCAGGCCCTCCCGTTCCGCGCTGAGTACCTTCTGCTCCGCGGCGCTGACCCGGCTACCCTCCGGGTTCATCGCGACGTAGGGGGTGTGCCGGTCCACAACGTAGACCAAGTCAAGGTGCGCCCCCTGGGCGCGGGCCAGGGCGGAGGCCAGCGCAACGGCGTCGGCGCCGCGGTCGCTGGGGGTATAGCCAACTACGTATCGCATGTATGAACCCCTTATGGGTCTGTGGCAGAAGCCAGCTTTGCTCCGGGGGTTCCGGGCGACGTCGGCCGGTCTGCGTTCCTGCAGTGGTAGGAACGACTCTAGCCCAGCGGGGCCCGGAAATGTCCTGAATAGTCCGTGACTTTCGGCCCTGAGCAGGGCACTCGTCCGTCCCTAGACTGGAAGGGTCGCGGGGAACTCACAGGGGAACTCACAGGGGAACTCACAATGAGTACGATTGACATCGGGAAGATCCAGGCCACCACACGAAACACCGCGCTGGGGATGTTGGGCCTGCTGCTGGCACTAACCGCCTGCACGCCGTCCACACCGCAAACCGGCGGGACCAGCCCGGCCGCTGCCACTTCCCCGCCCGCTGCCACGTCGACCGCCACCGCGTCGGCCCCTGCCACGTCCACTGCCTCTCCTTCCGCGTCCGCCACCGTCCCGGCCGACACTGACGAAACGGCTCCGCCTCATTCGGGCGTCAGGGTGATCTCCTCCAAGATCACCCTCGACTGGACCTGGCCGGGCCCCGGCAGCCCGTTCAGGGCAACGCATGAGAACCCGGTACCGATTGCTCCGCCACCGGCCGCTCCCCTGCCCGCGCTGTACGCCATCGGAGCCGGGACGCACCCCGCGGAGACTCCGCCCTACGACCAGCTGAGCTTCCGGTTCCTCGGCGGGTTCCCGAGCTACGACATCGAGTTTGTGCCCAAACTGATCGCCGACGGCAGCGGCCTGCCGATTTCCATGCCCGGCACCGGCGCCATCCTCAAAGTGGTCTTCCGCGGCGCCCAGGCGCACACAGAGGACGGCACGGCCAGCACCATCACGCGCGAACCTGGCCCGGCGCTCGGCTACCCGGCGCTCACCAGCTACGCCGCGGCCGGGGACTTCGAGGGCGTCGTCAGCTATGGGATCGGCGTGGGCCGGCCGACGGATCCGGTGCCCGAGACCAAGGTGCGGGTCTGGGAGGTAGAGAAGATCGAGCGGGGCCAGCACGTCTACGTCGTCGCGGTCCAGCTCGACGCCACGTCCTGGAAGTAGATCTCGAAAAAGCAGCACGGGTGTAACGCAGCAAAGCCGCGGACGGGTGTCCGCGGCTTTGCTGCTTTGTCCGGGTATCCGGTTCCGGGTGGCCGGACGGGTCAGGCGTTCGCCTTGATGGCCGAGGCCAGGACCTGGAGGCCGTCCAGCAGGAGTTCGTCGCTGATGACCAGCGGCGGCAGGAGCCGGATGACGTTGCCGTACGTGCCGCAGGTGAGGATGATGACGCCTTCCTTGAGGCAGGCCGCGGCGACGGCCTTCGTCAGTTCCGGGTTCGGTTCCTTCGATCCGGCCTGGACCAGTTCGATCGCCAGCATGGCGCCGCGGCCGCGGATGTCGCCGATCACGGAACGGTCGGCTAGCTCTGTGGCCAGGTCCCGCAGCTTGCCGAGGGCGAGTTCCTCGATGTGCTTGGCGCGGGCGTTGAGGCCGTACTGCTCCATCGATCCGATGGAGGCCAGGGCCGCCGCGCACGCCACGGGGTTGCCGCCGTAGGTGCCGCCGAGGCCGCCCGGGTGGACGGCGTCGAGCAGGTCGGCGCGGCCGGTAATGGCGGAGAGCGGCATGCCGCCGGCGATGCCCTTGGCCATGGTGATGATGTCGGGGACGACGCCCTCGTGGTTCACGGCGAACCATTCGCCGGTGCGGCAGAAGCCGGACTGGACCTCGTCGGCGATGAAGACGATGCCCTTGTCCTTGGCCCACGCCGCCAGCGCCGGCAGGAAACCCTCGGCCGGGACGATAAAGCCGCCTTCGCCCTGGATGGGCTCGATGATGATCGCGGCAACCTGCTCGCCGCCGATCTGCTTCTCGATCATGGTGATGGCGCGCTTGGCCGCCTCCGCACCGGTGATCTCCGGGTTTTCCTCGCGGTAGGGGTAGCTCATCGGCATGCGGTAGACCTCGGGCGCGAACGGGCCGAAATTGGTCTTGTACGGCATGGCCTTCGCGGTCAGCGCCATGGTCAGGTTGGTGCGGCCGTGGTACGCGTGGTCGAAGGCGACGACGGCGTCCCGGCCGGTGGCGAGGCGGGCCACCTTGACGGCGTTCTCTACGGCTTCGGCGCCGGAGTTGAACAGCACGGTGCGCTTCTCGTGGTCGCCCGGGGTGAGCCGGTTCAGCTGCTCGGCGACGGCCACGTAGCCCTCGTAGGGGGTGACCATAAAGCACGTGTGGGTGAAGTGCTCCACGGCTTCCTTGACGGCGCCGACGACGGCGGGGTCGGAGGCGCCGACGCTGGTCACGGCAATGCCGGAGCCGAGGTCGATGAAGGAGTTGCCGTCGACGTCGTGGATGATGCCGCCGTCGGCGTCGGCGACATAGACGGGAACGCTGGACGCGACGCCTGCGGCGACGACCGCCTTGCGGCGTTCGGTCAGGGCCACCGACTTGGGGCCCGGGAAGTCGGCCTGGACGCGGCGCTTCTGCTCAAGACGGTACGTGATGTCATGGGCGGTGGTGGTCATGGGAGAGCCTTTCTTACTGAATGGGGCCACGCCGGCAGGGTTCCCTGGCCGAAGCGGAGCGAGGTGGGCGCCGGTGGGATCAGGCGTCCAGCGCGCTCATGACGTGCTTGATGCGGGTGTAGTCCTCGACGCCGTACATGGAGAGGTCCTTGCCGTAGCCGGACTGCTTGAAGCCGCCGTGCGGCATCTCGGCGGTGAGGAGGATGTGGGTGTTGATCCACACAGCACCGAAGTCCAGGTCGCGGCTGACGCGCATGGCCGTGCCGTGGTCCGTGGTCCAGACGCTGGAGGCGAGGGCGTAGTCGACGTCGTTGGCCATCTCCACGGCCTCGTCCTCGGTGCTGAACTTCTGCACCGTGATGACGGGTCCGAAGGTTTCCTTCTGCACGATGTCGTCGCTCTGCTTGGCACCGGTGATGATGGTGGGCTCGAAGAAGAAGCCCTTTTCACCGGCGCGGTGGCCGCCGGTTTCAATCCTGCAGTTCGCCGGCAGGTGCTCCACGACCGACGTCACGGCATTGAAGTGGTTCACGTTGTTGAGCGGGCCGAAGTAGTTGTCCTCGTCGTTCTGCGAACCGGTGTGCAGGGTCCTGGTGTGTTCCACCATGGCTGCGACGACGTCATCGTGGACTTCGTCCTGGACCAGGACGCGGGTGATCGCCGTGCAGTCCTGGCCGGCGTTGAAGAACGCGAATTCGGCGATGGCCGCGGCGCTCTTTTTGATGTCCGCGTCCTTGAACACGATGGCAGGGGCCTTGCCGCCGAGCTCCAGGTGGGCACGCTTGAGGCCTTTCGCGGCCCCGGAGGCAACCGCGATGCCGGCCCGGACGGAGCCGGTGATGGACACGAGGCCGGGGACCTTGTGCTCCACCATCAGGGCGCCTGTCTCGCCGGTGCCCAGAACAACGTTGAGCACACCGGCCGGGAAGATCTCGCCGGCGAGGCGAGCCAGGACGAGGGTGGATTCCGGGGTGGTGTCCGAGGGCTTGAGCACCACGGTGTTGCCCGCCGCCAAGGCGGGACCGATCTTCCAGATGGCCATCAGGAAGGGGTAGTTCCAGGGTGCCACCTGGGCGACGACGCCGATCGGTTCGCGACGCACGTAGGAGGTGTGGCCCTCGAAGTATTCTCCGGCGGACTTGCCCTCCATGATCCGGGCGGCGCCGGCGAAGAAGCGCAGCTGGTCAGCGCCGGCGGCGACTTCCTCGGAGGCGATCAGGGACCGGACCTGGCCGGTGTTGCGGTGCTGGGCCTCGACCAGTTCGTCGCTGTTGGCCTCAACGGCGTCGGCGAGCTTGAGCAGCATCAGCTGGCGCTGCCCCGGCGTCGTGTGCTTCCAGGTTTTGAAGGCGTCCTGCGCGGCCGTCATGGCGGCGTCGACGTCGGCCGCGACCGAGATCGGCGAGGTGGCCACGACCTCGCCGTTGGTGGGGTTGACGATGTCCAGCGCCCCGGTTCCGGCGGGAGTGACAAACTCGCCGTTGATGAAGTTCTGCAAGGTTTGAACCACGGTGTACAACCTCTTTCACGCTGAAAAGGACCCAATGAGACTGCTCCGAGCCTATGCCAGCCGGTCAACCCCGGGGAATAGTCACCTGCACACCGTTGACGCCATATTTTAGTGCGCTTGACCAGCCCCCGGCTATCCTGAATTTATGGCCATTTCACTTGCTGCCCTGCTGGGGGTTCCGTCCCTCAAACTCGCCAAGGCAGGCCTTGCGGAGACCACCTGGCACCAGGACATTGTGTGGGTGGCCGTCACGGAGCAGGAGGACCCGCAGCGGTTCCTCAACGGCGGCGAACTGGTCCTTACTACGGGCATGCGGCTCAAGAGCGCCCCGGAACAGCGCCGCTTCGTCCGCCAGGTCCAGCGCGCCGGCGCGGTGGGGATCGGGTTCGGCATCGGCCTGACGCACGACGCCGTTCCTCCGGCCCTGATCGCCGAGGCCAACCGCTGGGGGTTGCCCGTGGTCGAGGTGCCGTATGAGACGCCGTTCATCGCGATCGGCAAGCTCGTCGCCGACGCCCAGTCGGCGGACCACTTCACCAAGCTGGAGCGGCTCATCGCCGGGCACCAGATCCTTGCCCGCGCCCTGCTCACCGGCGGCGGACTGACCGAACTCCTCAAGCACCTCGGGTCCATGCTGCGGACTGAGATCGTGCTGACCCAGTTCACCGCCCAGCTTTACAGCACCGTGCCGGGCAGTCCGGCGCCGACTGCCGAGGGCTGGGCGTCCTTCCCGATTCCCACCGGCCGCCGCGACGCGTGCACCCTGTGGGTGAAGCAGCCGTTCGAGGATTCCGGCATTGTGGGCTACGCCCAGAACCTGATCAGCGTTGAACTCAACAACATGGTCAAGCAGCGCCAGTCCCAGCGTGCCCTGGCCGGACAGGTCCTGGAGGACGTGATCCACGGGACCCTCGAGCCCAGTGAGGCCACCCGGCGGCTCGCCGGCATCGGCGTCAACAGCACCCGCAGGAACGTGGTGCTGCTGGCCGAGTCCGCTGCGCACTTCAAACAGCTGGGGACGTCCTCCCTGCCGCACGCGCTGGAGAAATCGGTGAGCGCCGTCGTCGGCAAGGACCTGGTGGCGGTGGTCCCCGACGACGGCAGCGGTGCCAGCGCCCTGGCCCGGAGCCTCAGTGACCATCTGGCCGAGGCCGGGATCCACGCCACGATCGGGATCGGCGGAGCGTATACGAAGCCCAACGGGTTGCGCTGGAGCTACTTTGAAGCCCGCGATGCGGCCAGCCACGGCCTGCCCGTGAACGAACCGGAGCGGCTGAGCCTGACGTCGCTGCTGCTGGCCAGCGAGGATGTGCCGCTGGCTGACATGGCGAACGAGTCGCTCAATCCGCTCCGGAGCTTCGATACGACCCATGGCGCCGAGCTGATGGCCACGCTGGAAAGCTACCTGAACAACAACGGCTCGGTGGCGGCCGTCGCCGAGGAGCTGACGCTGCACCGGAACACGGTCCGCTACCGGCTCGCCCAGATCACTGAACTCACCGGCTACGACCCCGCCCAGACCTCGGACCGGGTGCAGCTGTGGCTCGCGCTGGCCGTTCAGCGGCTGAGCGCCCGGCACCCGCGCTGACCCCCATCTCCCACACCAACGCGGGAAACGGCCCTCAATAGGGTCTTAGTGCCGTAGACCGGACTCCGGCCGGTGGCAAGACTGGGAGAGGCAGTACGCTGCACAGGAGCGCCCGGATACGGTGCCTGCACCCTTCCCTTCCCCGCCGGGACGGATGGGCCGGTCCCGTCGGTGCCGCAGCTCGGCTGCCTGATTCGCCCTAGGAAGTACCCGACTAGGAGGCCGAACGTGGGCAAAAAGAAGAGCACCAAAAAGAGCGCCAACGAGTCGACGGAGCCGGACGGGCAGCCCCGAACCAAGATGCCGCGCAAGGAATATGAGGCGGAGATGGCCGTCCTGCAAGGCGAGCTGGTTGCCATGCAGGAGTGGGTGAAGTCCACCGGGGCCAAGATCTGCATCGTTTTCGAGGGGCGCGACACGGCAGGCAAGGGCGGCACGATCAAACGCATTGTCGAGCGTGTGAGCCCCCGGGTTTTCAGGGTGGTGGCCCTGCCCACCCCGACGGAGCGGGAGAAGTCCCAGATGTACCTCCAGCGGTATATGGCGCACTTCCCGGCGGCCGGCGAGGTGGTTATCTTCGACCGCAGCTGGTACAACCGGGCGGGCGTGGAACGTGTGATGGGCTTCTGCACCCCGGAGCAGACCCAGCGGTTCCTCAACATGGCTCCGCTCGTGGAAAAAGCAATGGTCGACTCCGGCATCATCCTGCTGAAGTACTGGCTTGAGGTGAGCGCGGACGAGCAAACGCGGCGGCTCAAGAGCCGGATGGACGATCCGCGCAAAACGTGGAAGCTCTCCCCTATGGATCTGAAGTCCTACAAGCGCTGGTATGACTACTCCCGGGCCAGGGACGCCATGTTCGCGGCGACTGACACCGCCTGGGCCCCGTGGTTCGTCGCGAACAACGATGTGAAGAAGCGCGGCCGGCTCAACATCATCAGCCATCTGCTGAGCCAGGTGCCGTACGAGCCGTACCCGGGGCTCGACGTCGAGCTGCCGAAGCGCCAGAAGTCCGGCAACTACCGCGAGCCGAACCTCGCGGTGCGGCGCGTTCCCACCCCGTTCTGAGCAGCGCCGCGATGAGGAGTAAGTCATGAACGACAGTCCCGGATCAGCAGCCGTGGCTGCGACCGAGCCGGACGCCACCTGGTATGCCCTGGCGCCGGCCGAGGTCGCGGCCGAACTGAGGGTGGACCCGGCCAGCGGGCTCAGTACGGCCGAGGCGCAGCAGCGGCTTCAGGAATACGGGCCTAACGCCCTGGCCGCCGCGAAGCAGGAACCGGTCTGGAAGCGGTTCTTCAAGCACTACCGGGATTACATGCAGATCGTGCTCGTGGTCGCCGCCCTGGTCAGCCTGTTGATCGCGGAATACGGGACGGCGATCGGACTTGCGCTGCTGACGCTGTTCAACGCATGGCTGGGATATCACCAGGAAGGCAAGGCCGAAGAGGCCGCCGCCTCCCTGGGGCAGATGATGAAGGCGATGGCCAAGGTGCGCCGCGACGGCGTGATGACGGAGCTCCCCGCCGAGCAGATCGTCCCCGGCGACATCGTGATGGTCGATGCCGGCGACCGCATCCCCGCCGACGGCAGGGTCATCCTTGCCGCGACGCTCCAGATCGAAGAGGGGGCCCTCACCGGGGAGAGCGTCGCGGTCGAAAAGGACACCGCGTCCATCGGCCGGCACGACGTCGGCATCGGAGACCGCGTGAACATGGCGTTCATGAACACCAACGTGACGCGGGGACACGGCGAGATCCTTGTGACCACCACGGGCATGGGCTCGGAGGTAGGCCACATCGCCCACATGCTGTCAGGGCAAAAAGAGGAAAAGTCCCCTCTCACGAAGCAGGTGGACCGGCTCACCATTTTCATCATCATCGCGGCCCTCTTCGCGTTCGTCGCGATTGTGGTGATGGGCCTGGCCCAGGGCGACTCCTTCGCGGTCCTCTTCGGGATCGGCGTCGCGCTGGCGGTGGGCTCCATACCGGATGCGCTGCCCGCCGTCGTCACAACGATCCTGTCCGTCGGCTCGGTCAACATGGCCAAGAAGAATGCCATCATGAAGGTCCTGCCGGCGGTGGAGACGCTGGGCTCCACGTCCGCCATCAACTCGGACAAAACCGGCACCCTGACCCTGAACCAGATGACGGTGCGGGAAATCGTGACCGTTCAGCATCACTACACGGTCAGCGGTGAGGGGTACAGCTTCGACGGCCAGGTCCAGCGGACCACCGGCGACGCCGAACGCGACCTCGACTACGTGATGTTCCCGTGCGCCCTGTGCAACGACTCCGATATCCAGGACGGCGAAGTCATCGGTGACCCCACCGAAGCGGCGTTGTACGTCCTCGCGCAGAAGGGCGGCGTGGACGTCACGGAGTTCCGCCGCAACAACCCGCGCGTGGCGTCCGTCCCCTTTGACTCCGACTACAAGTTCATGGCCACGTTCCACCGGATGCCGGGCGCCGACGGCCGGCCGGTGATCCGGGCCTACGTGAAGGGGGCCCCCGACGTTGTCCTCAACAGGTCCACATCCGCGCGGATGCCGGGCGGCCGCGCCGAGACCCTGACCGAGGAGATGCGGGCGAAGGTACTGACCGCGAACGAGCGCATCGCCAGCCAGGGCCGGCGGGTTCTCGCCCTGGCCCAGCGCGAGTTCGACCCCGCGACGTTCCAGCCCTCGGGCGACCTGATGGCACTGATGCAGGACCTGGAGATTTCGGCGCTGATTGGCGAGGTGGACCCGCCGCGCGCCGAAGCGGTGGCCGCGATCGCCAAGGCCAAACACGCTGGCATCCGGGTCCGGATGATCACCGGCGACCACGCCATCACCGCGGCCGCGATCGCCGACGAGCTGGGCATCAGGGGCCGCGCTGTCACGGGCGCCGAGTTCGCGGCGATGAGCGACGCCGAGGCCGACAGCCAGATCGACGGGATCGGCGTGATCGCCCGGGTGGCGCCCGAGCACAAGGTCAGGCTCGTCGAGGTGCTCAGGCGCAAAGGCAACATCGTCGCGATGACCGGCGACGGCGTGAACGACGCGCCGGCCATCGCGGCTGCCGACATCGGGATCGCGATGGGCATCACCGGCACCGACGTCGCCAAGGGAGCGGCCAAGATGATCCTGGCCGATGACAACTTCGCCACCATCGTGGCCGCGGTGGAGGAGGGCCGGCTGGTGTACGACAACCTGCAGAAGTTCATCCGGATCCAGGTGGCCAACCTGTTTATGTTCATCCTGGCGTTCATCGGATCGTCCGCGTTCGCGATCGCCGGCACGGCGCTGCTCAGCCCGGCCCAGGTGCTGTGGATCCACATGGCAATCGTCGCCCCCATCGGCGCCGTGATGGGCCTGGACCTCGCGACGCCGGGCATCATGGACCGCAAACCCCGGCCGTTCAATCAGCCGATCATTGTCCGGTCGATGATGGTGCGCCTGTTCATCGTGGGGCTGTTTATGGCGGCCGCCACTCTGGTCCTCGTGCAGATCGGCAAGACCAGCTACGACTCCCTCGACGTCGGTCAGAGCATGGCCATTGTGGGGCTGGGGCTGATGAACATCACGGTCGCCCTCAACCTGCGTTTCCCCGAGGAAAGCGCCTTCGGACCGTCCACGGTGTCCAACCCGAAGCTGCTCTGGGCGTTCGCCTGGGCCATCGTCGGCTCGATGCTGATCACCCAGATCCGGGTGCTGCAGGACCTTTTCGGCACTGTCCCGCTCACCGGTGAGCAGTGGCTGGTCTGCCTGGTTCCGGCTGTTGTGATGCTGATCCTCGGCGAGCTGTTCAAGCTGATCCTCCGAGCCCGTCGCCCGAAGATGACGGCCACGGTTCCAGCGTCCCCGGTCCCCGCCTGACCGCACCCACCCATCCGGTCTTCCCGCCCGCGCAGTGTCACTTGGCGAGATATTCGCCACTAAAGGTTAAGCCGCAAACGTCAAACGTCTAACCTTTGGGTATGGCAAGCAGCATGGCGGCGTCCGCCGTTTCCGAGACAGCACCTCCCGCCGTCGTGCGCGCTCCGCGCGGTGTGATCATCGCCGGCGTCGTCGCGATCGTGCTGATCGGCCTCAACCTGCGCGCCGGTATCACCGGCGCCGCCGCGCTCCTGCACGACCTGCAGCAGGTCCTGGGCTACGGGCCGCTGATCGCCGCCATCATTCCCTCCATCCCCACGCTGTGCTTCGCCGTGGCCGGCGCCGCGACGTCGTGGCTCACCCGGGTCCTGGGGCTGGAGAAGGCCATCCTGCTCTCCCTCGTGCTGCTCGCGGCCGGGCTGCTGGTCCGCGGCATCCCGTCCACCGGCATGCTGCTGGCGGGCACCGTCGTCGGGATGTCCGGCCTGGCGATCTGCAACGTGGCGATGCCGTCCTTCATCCGGGTCCATTTCGCGCACCGGACGTCCCTGATGACGGCGCTGTACACGGTGACCATGACAACGGGCGCCACCGTGGTTGCTGTACTGATCGTCCCCGTGGCGCAGCAGCTCGGCTCGCCCTCCGCCGGGGTCGGCGCGATCGGTTTCCTGGCGTTGGGCGCCTGCCTCGGCTTCCTGCCGATCGCCGTGCATGCCCACCGCAACGCGCCCGCGGTCAAGGCCGGCAGGGTGTCCCCCTGGCCCCTGCTCCGGACCCGCACCGGCGTGCTGATCACCCTCGGCTTCACCGTCCAGGCACTGCTGGCCTACGCCGTGCTGAGCTGGTTCCCCTACATGCTGGTCACACTGGGCCTCACGGCCTCCGAGGGCGGACTGATGTTCGGCCTGATGCAGCTGGTCTCCGTCCCGGCCGGCATGGCTCTGGTCGCCATCGGCTCACGCCCCCGGATGCAAAGGACGGCCTTCTACCTGGCCACCGTCACCATGGCCGCCGGGGTCCTGTCCATGCTTGTCCTGCCGGTCTCCTGGGCGGCGCTGACAGCGGTGCTGCTGGGGTTCGGGCTCGGCATTTTCCCGCTCGTCATGGTGATGATCAGCCGCAGCGGACGCACCACTGCCGAAACCACCGCGCTGTCCACGGTGGCGCAGTCCGCCGGCTACCTGCTGGCTACCCTCGGCCCCTTCGGCATGGGGCTGCTGCACAGTGCCACCGGCTCCTGGACGCTGCCGCTGATCCTGCTGCTGGCCGTGGCGCTGGGCCAGATCGCCGTCGGGCACCTCCTGACATCCCTGCCCAAGGTTCCGCGGCGCCCGGAACCGCATCCCCCTGAACCGCAGAGCGCCGGCGCGTCCGCCGGTGCGTCCACGTTGACATCTTCCGCAGAGGCGCAGTCATGACACTCAGCACGTCCCACCGGCCGCCCCTCGTGGAGGAGGTCACCGCCAAGCTGCGGGAGCTGATCCATTCAGGCGAATGGCCGCTGCAGCAGCGGATTCCGGCCGAGCCCGAACTCATGGCGGTCCTCGGCGTCTCGCGCGGCACCCTGCGCGAGGCGGTCAAGGCCCTTGCCCACAGCGGCATGCTGGAGGTCCGGCGCGGAGACGGCACGTACGTCCGCGCCACCAGCGAAATCTCCGGCGCCGCCCAACGGATGTACCGCGACCACTCGCAGGTGCACATCTTGGAGGTCCGGGTGGGGCTCGACACCCAGGCGGCCCGGCTCGCCGCCCGCCACGCCACGGCGGACGACGTCGACGCCCTGCGCGGGCTGCTGGAGGCGCGCCGCGTCGCGTGGCTGGCCGAGGACTACACCGCCTGGGCCCGCGCCGACTGGGACTTCCATGTGCTTGTGGCACAGGCATCCGGCAATCCGCTCCTGCACGAGCTGTACGTCAGTTTCGGCGTCGTTTTCCATGCCGACCTTCTCCGGCAGCAGGGCCGCAGCGGCTTCAACGGGCTCCCGCACGAAGGCCACGACGACCTTGTGGACGCCATTGCCGCGCACGACGAAACGGCCGCCGTCGAGAGCGTGCACCGGAACCTGAACTCCTGCGCGGAGTGGATCCAGCAGTAGGGCACCCACCGGCTCAGGCTCCGCCGGCCGGGTCACAGGTTTTTCCCAAGGTTGCAGGATGATGCTCAGCTTCAGCGGCACCTTCCGGAAACTCTGCGATGGTTCCGCGATTGAGTTGCCTGACCGTCCCCCAGGTGAGCTGGTGGCCGGTCATCATCTCCGGGTCCGTCAGCGCTGAATTCTGACGGCCCGATCCAGCGGCCGGTTCCTTCCCCAGCACCGGGACCGGCGCAACGGGGCTTCCGGGCCGGGACGTCAGCACCCCGGCCCGGAAGCTCTTCAAACGAGGAAGTACAGGCGCGGTTAGCGCGCCAGGCCCTTGAAGACGTTCTTCGGGCGCTGCATTTCGCCGTGCTTTGCTCCGAGGACGATCACCAGGCCGGACAGCACCGGGATGGCCCACTGCAGGACCTTCAGCTGCTGCTGTGCGGAGCGGAGTTCCTCGGACGCGCCGGGCTTGGGCTCGGTGGCGCCTTCAGCACCTTCGCTGGCGAGCTTGTCCACCTTGGCGCCCTGAAGCCCGGCATACAGGCTCACGGCGGCACCGGCAAGGGTGACCACGGACTTGTAGACGGTGAGGCGGGTGACGCCGTCCTGCTTGGCCATCCGGCCCTTGTTCTCCCACATGATCGCGAGGCCGGAGAGGAAGTGCGCGCCGAAGGCAGCCGTCTGGAACGGAGCCCATTTCTTCCAGCCCAGGCTCGAGAGCCGGGTCCGTTCGGCCGGATCCTTGGCTTCGGCCGCCGCCCCGTTCAGACCAATGGCACCCATAAGGGAGCCGCCGAACCAGGCGCCTGCCGTCAGGTCGTGGATGGATCGGGCAACGAGATTACCTGCCATGTTGAGCTTCCTATCGTCTGTGTTCGAATCCGGAAATGTCGCCGCCAGCGAACGGCGCCGACCCGGCTATGGTAAGCACACTTATGAAGTTCTTGATACTCCGAGGAACGGAGACCCCCGTGAGTAAAATCGGCAGCATGGAAACATCGCGGATGCCGGAGGGCCAGTCAGCCGCCGGCGACGCCGCCGACGCCGTGGAAGCCGCGTCGGACAGTGCGGCGCTCGACGTCGTCGCCCGCACCGGTTTTGCGGTGATGGCGCTGCTGCACATCGTCATCGGCGCGATCGCCGTGGCACTGGTCCTCGGCGCGCCGGGCCAGGCCGAGCCCACCGGAGCCATAGAACAGCTCGCGGCCAACCCGTGGGGCCCGGCCGTGATGTGGGCGGGGTTCATCGCCTGCGCGGGGCTCTCGCTGTGGCAGTTGAGCGAGGCGACCCTCCGCGCGAGGCACCTCCCGCGGAAGGAGCGGTTCGGCAAGCTCGTGTCCTCCGGCTTCCTCAGCATCGCGTACGGGAGTGTGGGGCTGAGCTTCGCGGGGTTCGCGCTGGGCAACCGGGGCGATTCCGGTGACTCCACGCGGGATTTCAGCACGGTCCTGGTGCGGAGCCCGTTCGGAGTGCCGGCCCTGATCGCTTTGGGTCTGACCATCATCGGGATCGGGGTGTACTTCGTCGTCAAGGGCGCAGGGAAGAAGTTCAAGGAGGAGCTGGGCCATTTTGAGGGGACGCGCCGGGGCCATCTGGTCAGTGGACTGGGTGTGGCCGGCCACATTGCCAAGGGTGTGGCATTGATCCTGACGGGACTGCTGTTCGGGATCGCCGCGGTCACCAACGATCCCGGCTCGTCCACCGGACTGGACGGCAGCCTCAAGGCATTACAGGACCACACCTTCGGCCCCCCGCTGCTCCTGGCCATCGGTGCGGGTTTCATCGCCTACGGGGCGTTCGCGCTGGTACGGGCCCGGTTCGGGCGGATGTAGCGGGTGTGCAGCGGGTGTGCGGCTATCCCGCGGCCTTCTGCAGCGGGACCACGTCGCCTTCCTGGTAGAGCAGGGCCCGGACCTCGGATTCGGCGGAGTCCAGCCGCTTCGGGTCGATGGTCTCCCCCGCCGCAAAGTGGTCCAGGACCCGCGGGTCGACGTAGCTCTTCCGGGCGATCGACGGCGTGTTGCCGAGGACCTCGGATGCATCCAGCATGGCGCGGCTGACCGCCCGCTTCCGCGCGGACACCTTGGGCTGCGGGCCGCTCTTCGCCAGGCTGGCGGCGGCGGCCACCGTCCCGCGCAGGGTGCGGAAGTCCTTGGCCGTGAAATCCTGACCGGTGCGCTCTTTGACGTATTCGTTGATGTCCGCGCTGGTCACAGGGTGCCAGCTCCGGCCGTCCTTGTAGGCCAGCAGGCGGGCGTTGCCGCCGCGGCGCTTGAGCTGGCGCACGACGGCGGCGAGGTCGGCGTCGTCGATCCGCGACTCCCAGTTCTTGCCGCTCTTGGCCGGGAAACTGAGCCGGAGTTCGTTCTTGCGCACGCTCACGTGGGCGCACAGCAGGGTGGCGAGGCCGTGGCTGCCGTTTTCGTTCGTGTAGCGCTCGGAGCCAACCCGCAGCGATCCGCTGTCCAGCATCCTGAACGCGGCGGCCAGGACGCGGTCCCGGCCGAGGCCCTCGGAGCGCAGGTCCATGGTGACGAGCCGTCGTGCGGCCGGAAGGGTTTCCGCAAGCTGGAGGGAGCGGTCGAACTTCAGCCGGTCCTTCTTTTCGCGCCAGCCCGGGTGGTAGATGTACTGGCGCCGGCCGACGGCGTCGAGTCCGGTGGCCTGGATGTGCCCGTTGTCGTAGGGCGCAATCCAGACGTCCGTCCACGCCGGCGGGATGCCGATGCTCTCCAGCCGCTCGCGCACCGGCCCGGGCGGCAGGGTGGAGCCGTCCAGGTCCTTGTAGCTGAAGCCAGACCCGGCAGCGACCCGGCGGTAGCCGCGGCCGGACGCGTTGCTGTGCCGGAGCCTCATCGGTCCGTTCCGGATCCGCGGGTTCCCGGCGCGGGGGTTCCTGGCGCGGGGGGTCCCGGGACGGAGGTTCGTATGCGCTGCTCATCCATAACGGTAAGCCTACTGACCAAACCCCGATTTTCCTCCACTACGGAACAATGCGGGGTCACTCACGGCCCATAATCCCCTCCGGGACGGGCGGAATGACCCCGCGTTGCTGTGTGGTGTCGGCAGATCAGACCTCCGCGGCCACCCCGCCGCGGGAAATTTCCACCATGTCCTCACGCGGGACCACCTTGATGCGCTCGCGCTGGATGCCGTCCGCGCCGGCGTCGGCGCTGGCCTTCTCGCCGAGGGACCGCTCGTGCGCGTCCAGGGCCAGCCAGCCTTCCCAGCTGGTGAACTGCACGCCGCGGTTTTCCAGGAGTTCGACAATCGTCTCCGGAGCGGGCGCTGCGGCCAGCGGCAGGTTGTCGCGGTCCTCCAGCAGGTAGGTCACGGTTTCCAGGGCGTCGCCCTTGGTGTGGCCGATCAGCCCCACCGGGCCACGCTTGATCCAGCCGGTGGCGTAAATGCCCGGCACAGGGGCGCCGGAAGCGTCCAGGACGCGGCCGCCGTCGTTCGGAACAACTCCCTTGCTGTGGTCGAACTCGACCTCGGGCAGCGACGAGCCGAAGTAGCCGATCGCGCGGTAGGCGGCCTGGACCGGGTAGTCGACGAACTCGCCGGTGCCGCGGGCGTTCCCCGTGCCGTCCAGTTCCGTACGCTCGAACTTGATCCCGGCGACGCGGCCGGGGGCGTCGGCGTTGTCGTAGATCTCGACCGGGCTGTGCAGGAAGTGCAGGTGCAGGCGGCGGGAGGCCCTGAGCTCGGAGAGGTCCTCGGGCTGCTCGGCGATCCAGTTGGTAAGTGTGCCCACCATGGTCTTGGTTTGGTTGTTGCTCTGGATCTGCCGGTCCGATTCGGCGTCGAACTCGAAATCCTCGGCGTAGAGGATGATGTCCACGTCCTTGGAGTGGGACAGCTCGCGCAACTCCAGCGGGGTGAACTTCACCTGAGCCGGGCCGCGGCGGCCGTAGACGTGCACGTCCGTGACCGGGGAATCCTTCAGTGCGCGGTAGACGTTGTCCGGGATTTCGGAGACCAGGAGGTCATCGGCGTGCTTGGAAAGCATCCGGGCCACGTCGAGGGCCACGTTGCCGTTGCCGATCACCGCGATTTCCTTTGCGTCCAGCGGCCAGTCGCGGGGAACGTCCGGGTGGCCGTCGTACCAGGAGACGAAGTCGGCGCCGCCGTAGGAGCCGTCAAGTTCGATGCCCGGGATGTTCAGGTCCGCGTCCTTGATGGCCCCGGTGGCGAAGATGACGGCGTCGTAGTGGGTGCGGAGGTCCTCCAGCGAGAGGTCCGTGCCGTAGTCGACATTGCCGAAGAAGCGGATGTCCCCCCGGTCCAGGACCTTGTGCAGCGCGTTGACGATGCCCTTGATCCGCGGGTGGTCCGGGGCCACGCCGTAGCGGATCAGGCCGTACGGCGCCGGGTAGCGGTCGAAGAGGTCGATGCTCACGGTGAGCTCGCCGCTCTTGACCGCCTCGCTCTTGGTCACGATGTCCGCGGCGTACACCCCGGCGGGTCCGGAGCCGACGACGGCGATGCGCAGCGGGCGGGCAGCAGTTCCTACAGGGGTGTTCGTTGACACGGCTGTGTTCCTTTGTTTTTCTGCATCCGTTGCTCCGCAGCCGCCCTTTTGAGGCCTGATAACGGCGGTTACGGAGCAATCGACGGGTCTTAGGGGGTCAGTACGCGGGTCTTGGTGGAGCGGGGAGTGTTCGGGGTGGTGGTGCTGTAGTCCGCGGTTTTGAAGTGCGACGGCGCGAACGGGCTGACGCGGACCACGTCACCGATCACGATCACGGCGGGGTTCGCGACGCCTGCGGCCTCCGCCTGGTCCGCGATGGTCCCGAGCGTTCCGATGGTCACCCGCTGGTTCGGCAGATAACCATTCTCTACGATGCCAACAGGCGTCTCCGCTGGCAAACCGGCGCGTCCCAGCGAGGCCGCGGAATCGCGCAACTGGCCCACGCCCATGAGCAGGATCACGGTGTGGTCGGGCCGGGCCGGGACTTCGGAGAGCTCCTCATGCCCGGTGACCACGCTGAAACCCTTGGCCAGCCCGCGGTGCGTGACCGGGATGCCCGCGGCGGCCGGGACCGAGATGGCGGAGGTGACGCCGGGAACCACTTCAACCTCGACGCCGTGCCGCCGGCAGAATTCGGCTTCCTCGCCGCCGCGGCCAAGGACGTAAGGGTCGCCGCCCTTGAGCCGGACCACACGGTGGCCCTGCAGGGCTTCGTCGACGAGGATGCGGTTGATCCCGGACTGCGGGACGGGATGGTGGCCGGGGGTCTTGCCGACCTCGATGACGCGGACGTCGGGGGCCAGTTCGGCCAGGAGTTCGCGCGGGCCGAGGCGGTCCGCGACCACGACGTCGGCCTGGCCCAGAAGGCGCCGGCCGCGGACGGTGATGAGCCCGGTGTCGCCGGGTCCGCCGCCAACGAGCGCCACGGACCCGGCGGTTTCCCCGGTGCCGGAGCCACGGTGACGGCGGAGCGGCAGGTCCCCCGTTTCCAGGGCGGTGGCCACGGCGTCCCGCAGGGCCATGGCGCGGCGCGGGTCTCCCCCGGCGTTCACGGCGATCTTGACGTCGTCCACAACGGCGACGGCGGGCGTCCAGGCGGCGGAGGCTTCGTGGTCGGAGGCGTTGACGCACCAGATGCGCTGCGCCTCGGCGTCGGCCGCAACCTGCGCGTCCACGGCGGCATCGCCCGTTGCGGTCTGGACGAACCAGGCGCCGTCGACGTCGGCGCTGCGGTAGGGGCGCGGCTCCCAGGCAAGGAGGCCGGCGTCGGACAGCTCGTGCAGTGCCTGGCTGGCCAGGGGCGCGATCACCGTGACTCGGGCGCCGGCGTCGAGCAGTCCCTTGGCGCGGCGTGCGGCCACTGGGCCGCCTCCCACCACCAGCACGGGGCGTCCGAGGAGGCGCAGCGCCGTGGGGTAAATGTCCTGAATTGCCATGCATCGACGATAGGGCGGCCTCATATCGCGCAACAACGGTTCGGAAACACCCGTTCACGCGGGGTAATGGCACGTCACATAGTTTCCGCCGTCCGGGGGCACTTCGGCAGCGGTGAGGGCTACTTCACCGCGATGAGTTCAACCAATTTGATGTCAGGGTCCTTTGACAGCAGCGTGGGGCCGCGCTCGCCGAGCGCGGCCGGGATGGCCCCGTTGAGGTGGGCCTGCCGGGCTTCCTCGGTGTCAAAGGTGTCGAAGATGCCGGAGGTGTAATCGTTGACCCGGAAGGCATACCAGGTCTGCGTTCCGGGTTCGTTGAGCACTATCTCGCGGCCCCCGTTGAGGAAATCCCAGACCTCTTGTTCCTTCCCCAGTTTTGCCTCGACCAGTGCCAGCACTCCATATTTTGCCGCCACGGCTGTCTCCTCAGAATCGGGCGGGATGGGCCGTATACCGGCCTATAGCCGTGAGTGTAGGCCTGCAGTTTCGGTGGAACAAGGGTCCGCCAGCCGGTAGCGGAAAGCCCGACGGAGAGCATCGCGGTCTAGCACTTTGTGTTCCGGCAAGACGCCTGACACGTAACCGATGTGATGAGCCATACAATTGCTCCGTCCGGGCTAGCCGGTCAGTCTCAACATGGGGGAAGGGGACTTAGTTGTCTCTACACGCAAGCGTCCGTACTCGGACGCGCCCCGGCCGTATGACCAGGGCAGTAGCCACAGCCGGGAGCATCGCACTGCTCGCCGGTTTTTTGATGGCTCCGGCAGCACAGGCGCTGCCGATGGAAACGGACGCCGTCGCAGAGCAGCCGGCATCGGTCGACGCGCAGGCCGGAGCACTGCCGGTGGAAGCAACGCCCGCCGCTCCGAAAAACGTCAGCCCACCGGTTATTGAGGGTGACCCTGTTGCGGGTGGCACTCTCACCTCGACGGGCGGCCAGTGGAGCGGCGCCGGCTGGATCAAGTACAGCTGGATCGTCGACGGTGTCATAGTTCAAGCGGCCGACCACGCGCTTGGCGAAGCTGACGTACTTAACATCGAACCGTCCATGGCAAACAAGTCGGTTCAGCTAACGGTGCTGGCGTCGCTGGAGGCGCAGGGGCCGGGCACCGAGCTGACTGCCACGCCGGTAGCGGTTCGTCAGGGAACATTCGTCGGTGTCAGCTGGAGCAACGCCGTGATCGGCAAACCCGTCGTCGGGCAGGCGCTGTCGCTGAGAGCACCGATGTGGAGCAACACTGCGGTCCAGGGTGCCGCAACCCGCTTCCAGTGGTACCGAGGTGCTGGCCCCATCGCTGGGGCGACCGGGCCCAGCTACACGGTGGCTGCCGCCGATGACGCTCAGAAGCTGTGGGCCAAGGTGACGGTCTCCGCGCCGGGGTTCACCTCAGTGGTATTGACATCTGCCCAAGTCACCGCCGGGAGGGGAAGTTTCGCGACGGCGCCGGTCCCAACCGTTAGCGGTATCGCCAAGGTGGGCCAGCTGCAGACTGCCAATGCAGGCACGTGGGCGCCGACCGGTGCCACGCTGTCCTACCAGTGGTACCGCGGAACGGCCGCCATCGTCGGCGCAGTCAGCCGCACCTACACCACCACTGCACTCGACTACGGGAAGACACTCAAGGCAAGGGTGCGTGCAGCCAAGTCCGGCTACATAACGCTAGACCGCTACTCCGCCGCCCGCCCGATCTCTGCCGGAACCATCGCGGCCACCAAGCCGCTGACGGTCAGCGGAACCCACCGCTATGAACGGACAGTGAAGGTCTCTCAGGGTTGGACTGCCGGTTCAACCATCCGGTACCAGTGGTTCCGGAACGGCGTCGCGATCAGGGGCGGGACCGGTTACGCCCTCTACCTTGGCAGCGGCTACATTGGCGCCCGGGTAAACGTAAAGGTCACAGTGTCCAAGGCCGGGTACACGACCCGCTCGGCCACTACTCCGGCAATCACGGTAGGCAAGGCACTTATCACCCTTAAGACGGCGCCAAGGATCACCGGGGCCACGTCCTTGGGCTCGACTCTGACAGCCAACGTCGGCACTTACGCGCCGGCACCGTCAGCCTACGCGTACCAGTGGTACCGTAACGGCGCCGCGATCACCGGCGCGCGTTACCGCACATACCGGTTGGCGGCGGCGGATAACGGCCGCTCCATCACGGTCCGCGTGTCCGCCAGTCGGATCTACTCAGATACGCGGGTGACCATGAGTCCGGCGCTAAAACTGCCGGTTTGGCCTGTGACGGTACTTCGTGGTGACGGCACGTATCGCGTCGGAACCCAGATCAAGCCCGGACTGTACAAGTCCACCGGCGGATCCTTCTGTTACTGGGCAAGACTCAGCGGGTTCTCGGGCAACTTAGGTGACATAAACGAGAACGACATCGTTTCCGGAGTCACCTACGTGCAAATCTTCCCAGGAGATGTTGGCTTCAAGAGTTCCGGCTGTGGCGGCTGGACCACTATCCCGTCGACGGGAGCTAAAGCAACGCGGATTACCAAAGACGGAACGTACAGGGTGGGCGTCGACATCTTGCCCGGCATGTATAAGGCAACCGGCACAGGCAACAGCTGTTACTGGGCACGCCTGGGCAGTTTCAGCGGAAGCTTCGATGACGTAAACGACAACGATATTGGTCCTGCTAACACATACGTGGAGATACTCCCCGGTGACGTTGGGTTCCGCTCGCAACGTTGTGGTGGGTGGACGCGGATTGCAGCTCCTGCCCAAGGTCAAGCCCCCGTTCCATCCACTGGGGCCAGAGCCACAACCATCACGGCCGACGGCACCTACCGGGTAGGGATAGACATCCTGCCTGGCACCTACTACGGACACGGCACCGGAGACACCTGTTACTGGGCGACCCTAAGCGGTTTGAGCGGCAGCTTCGATGACATTATCGAGAACTACTTCGGATCCGCCCTGACCATCGTGACAATCCCAAGCGAAGCTAAGGGCTTCGAAGTCAGCGGCTGCGGCACTCTGAAGCGCCCCTAAAAAGATCACCATAAATTCGGGGCCCGACGGCGAGACTCGCCGTCGGGCCCTGCTGCTGTATAGGGCGTGGACGTCCGGGGTCACTTTGACGACCGCAGCGGCCGGATCGGGGCGCAAATGACGGTGCTTCCGTGTCAATGTGCCCCCCGTTCGGCGGGCGAGGTGCCTGGGACGCAGGAGCGCGGGCTACTTCACCGCGATGAGTTCAACCAGCTTGATGTCAGGGTCCTTGGACAGCAGCGTGGGGCCGTGTTCGCCGAGCGCCGCGGGGATGGCCCCGTTGAGGTGCGCCTGCCGGGCTTCCTCGGTGTCGAAGGTGTCGAAGATGCCGAACGTGTAATCGTTGACCCGGAAGGCATACCAGGTCTGTGTTCCGGGTTCGTTGAGCACTATCTCGCGGCCCCCGTTGAGGAAGTCCCAGACCTCTTGTTCTTTCCCCAGTTTTGCCTCGACCAGTGCCAGCACTCCATATTTTGGCGCCACGGCTGTCTCCTCAGAATCGGGCGGGATGGACCGTATGCCGGTCTATAGCCGTGAGTGTAGGCCTGCGGGTGCCGCCAGACAACAGCAACGGCTGGTGCCTACCGCGTGCTGCCGGCGAGGAGGCCACGACGGCGGAGCAGCCGCTTTTCGATGGGGCCGAACACGAGCAGTTCAATCAGGATGCCGACGGCGAGGATCAGCAGGATCGCGGACATCACGATGGTCATGTCGGACAGGTCGCGGCCCTGGTTCAGCATGGAGCCGAGGCCGAACCCGATGCTGCCGCCGACTGCGATGATCTCCGCGGCCATCAGCGAGCGCCACGAGAAGGCCCAGCCCTGTTTGAGTCCGCCCAGGTATCCGGGCAGGGCAGCCGGGAGGATGATCTGGAGCGCCAGCTGGAGCCGGGACGCGCCCAGGACGGTCCCGACGCTGCGGTACTGCGGCGGGATCTGGTCCACGCCGGAGATCAGTCCGTTGATGATCGAGGGGATGGCGCCCATAAACACCACGAAGTACACGGTGGCGTCGGTCAGGCCGAACCAGATGATGGCCGCGGGCACCCACGCCACGGACGGCAGCACCTGCAGACCGGAGATCAGCGGCCCGAAAGCGCGGCGCAGCGGGGCAACCTGGGCCAGCAGGAGTCCGACCGGCGTGGCGATGGCCACGCTGATCAGGAACCCGACGAGCCCGCGCTGCAGCGAGGTCCACACTGCTTCCTGCAGCGTGCCGTCGGCCCAAAGATTGCCGAACTGGCCCAGCACGTCGAGCGGGCCGGGCACCAGGTCCTGCCGCTTGAACCCTAGGGAGACGTAGAGCTGCCAGATGATGACCAGCACCGCCAGCGCGGCGACCGGCAACAGGATCCGGCTCCAGTCGATACGTGAGGCGCGGACGGCGTCGGACTGCAATGAATCCAGCCCGGCTTCCAGTTCGCGAAGATCCGCCGAACCGTTGGACGACCGGGTGAGGGCGGCGGTGACGTGGCGGGTCTCGCCGGGCTCAACCAGCGACGTTGATTTATTTGGCATGGCGGCGGATCTCCTCGCGAAGCCGGGCGGTGATTTCGCCGGTCAGCTGGCCGGCCAGTCCGGCGTCGGTGCGGTGCTCTTCACTGACGTGCCACTCCCGTACCACGCGGCCGGGCCGGGAGGAGAGCAGCAGCACGCGCTGGCCCAGCCGGACGGCCTCGCGGACATTGTGGGTGACAAAGACGATGGTGCGGCCGGTTTCCTTCCAGATCCGTTCCAGCTCGTCGTGGAGCAGGTCGCGGGTGATTGCGTCCAGGGCCGCGAAGGGTTCGTCCATCAGGAGAAGCTGCCGGTCCTGGGCCAGCGAACGGGCCAGCGCCACACGCTGGCGCATCCCGCCGGAGAGCTCGTGCGGGCGCTTGTCCCCCGCCCCGCCCAGATGCACGAGGTCCAGCAATTCTCCCGCCTTCGCGCGCCGCTCGGCCTTGCCGGCGCCGCGCAGCTTCAAGGCCAGCTCGATGTTCTCCCGCGCGGTCAGCCAAGGGAACAGTGCCGCGTCCTGGAACATAAAGGCGGCGCCGTCGCTCGGCACTTCAAGGGCGCCCGACGTCGGCGCCTCCAGTCCCGCCATGATGTTCAGCAGGGTGGACTTGCCGCAGCCGGACGCACCGAGCAGGGCGACGAACTCGCCCTGCCCGATGGTGGCATTGACGTCGTCCAGCACCGGGGCGCCGTCGCCGAAGCGCTTGCCCAGGTTTTCCAGTACGACTGGCATGGTCACGTCCTAACTTCTCTTGGCGGGCTGGAGGCCCGGCTATTCTTTGCCCAGACCCTGCGCGGAGATCGTCGTCCCGGCGGGGCTCTCGCCCAAGACACTGTTCAGGGCCGTGAGGTCGAAGATGCCGTTGATGTCGGCCTGCTGGGTGGTGCCGGCGTCGACGCCGTCCTGGAGCAGCTTCTGGTACGTTCCGGCGAGCGGGTCGACGGTGTAGACGATGTTTTTCAGCGACCGGTCGATCACGTCTGCCGGCAGGGCGGCTCCGGCGGATTCCTTGAGGGCGGCGTTGAGGACCGTGGACTTCTCGGCGTCGGAGGCCTCGTTGAGCCACTCCACGGATTCGACGTGGCCCTTCAGCAGCGCCTTGACCGTGTCCGGGTGCTCGGCGGCGAACTTCTTGTTGACGATCAGGACAGTGGTGATGAACTCGCCCTTCTCCCACAGGTCCTTTTCGTCGACGAGGACTTTGGCGCCCGCCTGGAGCACCAGCCGGGAGGCCCACGGTTCCGGCAGCCACGCGCCGTCGAGCTTTCCGTCCTGGAACAGCTTCAGGGTCTGGGCATTTTCGGTGGGGTTAATGGCGACGTCGCCGCCGCCGTCCGTAGTGGTCCGGTAGCCCTGCTTCCCCAGCCACGCACGGAGGGCCACGTCCTGGGTCCCGCCCAGCTGCGGCGTCGCGAGCTTGTTGCCCTTGAGGTCCGCCGCCGTGGTGATTTCGGGTTTGACCACCAGCTGCGCTCCGCCCGCGGCGGCTCCGGCGATGATCCTGATGGATTCGCCCTTGCTCTTGACGTAGGAGTTGATGGCCGGGTTGGGGCCGATGTAGGTGGCGTCGATGGCGCCGGCGTTGAGGGCTTCGATGGCGGCGGGACCGGCGTTGAAGACCTGGGTGCTGAGCCTGGTCCCGCCGAGGTTCTTGGCGACGTAGCCCCGGCTTACCCCGACAAGGGCCGGGGCGTGGGTGATGTTGCCGAAGTAGCCGAGCTTCAGTTCGGCAGCAGGAGTGACGACGGCGGCGGGTGCCGCGGGTTCGTTCGCGCGGGAGACCGTGGACGCGACGGCGGCGCCGGCTCCGATCAGCAGCACGAGGCCGACGGCCAGGCTGATCTCCAGGGTGCGCTTGCGCGCGGGCCTGGCGGATTCACCGGCGACGATCCGGATGGTTCCGGGCGCGGTGCTGGACTTCCGGGGTTCAGGAGTGGCTGACATGGAACGGGTCCTTTTCGGGGTGGTTTCGGGGTGGCCGGACGGTTGTTCAGTGCCGGCTACATCGCCCCCGGAACGCATCGCGGGCGCTGCTGGAGAGCCGTTCCGTAGTTGTCATTGCTTCACCATAGGGACTGCCGTGAACGCGGTTCAACGGTCCGGAAACCCGGGGTCACGCGGGTTCATGCAACGTCATATGCGGGCCCGTCTATCGGCGCCCGGGGCGGTTCAATCGCCCTTGACGTTGACGAGCTGCCGGAGCTTGTGCCGGATCCTGACAAGGTCCGCGGAATCGCGCATCACCTGGTCGATCGGCTTGTACGCCGCCGGGATCTCGTCGATGAATGCTTCGCTGGGCCGGAATTCGATGCCCTTCATGGCGGCTTTCAGCTCGGCGAGGGTGAAGGTCTTCTTTGCGGCGTTCCGGGAGTACTCCCGCCCTGCGCCGTGCGGCGAGGAATTCAGCGATTCTCGGTTCCCCAGGCCCACGACGACGTAGGAGGCGGTGCCCATGGAGCCGGGAATCAGCCCGGGATCCCCGGCCTGTGCCCGGATCGCTCCCTTGCGCGAAACCCAGACCGTCTTGCCGTAGTGCTGTTCCTGCGCGGTGAAGTTGTGGTGGCAGTTGATCCGTTCGGCCTCCCGGACACGGCCACCCGTCCAGGATTCAAACTGCTGGATGACCCGGTCCATCATTTCCTCGCGGTTCAACAGGGCGAAATGCTGGGCCCAGCGGAGTTCCCTGATGTACCGGTCGAATTCGGGGGTGCCTTCCTCAAGGTAGGCAAGGTCCGGATGCGGCAGGACGATGTGCCGGCTCCGGACCGCGCTGCGGGCCTCGGCGATGTGCCGCTGCGCGAGTTTGTTGCCCACGCCGCGTGAGCCGGAATGGAGAAACAGCCACACGGTGTCCGCCTCATCCGCGCACACCTCGATGAAATGGTTGCCGGAGCCCAACGATCCCAGCTGCAGCTCCCAGTTCGCGGCGTACTGGCCAGGGTCGAACCGCGCGTTGGCTGCCATCCGCCGCAGCTCGGCGAGCCTCGGTACGGCGGTGGCGGTGAACCTGCGGTTGTAGTGGCCGGCTGACAGGGGAACGGCGTGCTCGATATCCTGCCGCAGCCGCTTCCGGTCTGTCGGCAGGTCCTTCACGGCATACTGCGTGCGGACGGCGATCATGCCGCAGCCGATGTCCACCCCCACGGCAGCCGGTATGACGGCGTGCAGGGTGGGGATGACGGATCCCACGGTGGCGCCCAGGCCCAGATGGGCGTCCGGCATCAGCGCCAGATGCGGATAGATGATGGGCAGCGTGGCGGTGGTCAGCGCCTGCTCGCGGGTCTGGTCATCAAGGATCGACGCCCAGCTGATGAGCCTGCTGTTGATGACTTCCACACCGCCTCCCAGAACGATGATCGTGGTCCGGGAGGCCCGCTGGCAAGGCCACCTAGATCGAGTAGCGCTCGTCCTCGTGGTCGCCGGGGTGGTCCTTGACCAGTCCTGCGGCGAGGGTGTTGCCGTCCAAGGGATCGATCACCAGGAACGCCCCGGTGCGGCGGTGGTGCAGGTAGTTCTCCAGCGGCAGCGGCGCGGCGAGCCGCAGCTGGGCATGTCCGATGTCGTTGAGGTCCAGGGTGGAGGTGGGTTCCAGCTGGAAGTTGGCGAGGTCCAGCTTTCCGGTCACGTTCCGCACCAGGGCCTGGACTGTGCGGGTGCCGTGCTTGACCAGCACCTTGGCGCCCTCGCGGAGCGGTTTCGGCGAGAGCCAGCACAGGGCGGCGTAGAGGTCGGCCGAGGCTTCCCGGATTGTGCCGGCTGCCGCGATCGTGTCCCCACGGGCGACGTCGAACTCGTCCGCCAGGCGCAGCGCCACGGACTGCGGGGCCACGGCCTCGGTGAGCCGCCGTCCCGCGAAGTCGATGCCGGTCACCGTGGTGGTGCGCGGAGCCTGGCCCGGGGTAAGGATGCTGACCTGGTCCCCCAGTTTCACGGAGCCTTCGGTGATCTGGCCCGCATAGGCGCGGTAGTCCCGGTAGCCCTCGACGTCGAGTCCCCCGGCGACGGCGTCGGGCGCCAGGGCACCCTGCGGCCGGATGACAAGCTGCACCGGGAAGCGGAAGCTTTCCAGGTGGCTTTCGAGTTCGTCCGCGGCCGGCAGCGTCTCGAGGACTTCGAGCAGGGCCGGGCCGTCGTACCACGGTGTGCGGTCCGAGCGGTCCACCACGTTGTCGCCGTCGAGCGCGGACACCGGAATGACCTGCAGGTCGGTGATGCCATCGGCGCCGAGCCCCAGCTCGCGGCCGACTTTCTGCACATCGGCCTCGATCCCGCGGAACACGTCCTCGCTGAAATCCACGAGGTCGATCTTGTTCACGGCGACAACCACGTGCGCCACGCGCAGCAGCTGCAGCACGGAGAGGTGCCGGCGGGTCTGCTCCAGGACACCCTTGCGGGCGTCAATAAGCACGACGACGGCGTCCGCGGTGGACGCGCCCGTCACCGTGTTCTTGGTGTACTGCACGTGGCCGGGGCAGTCCGCGAGGATGAAGCTGCGGCGGTCCGTGGCGAAGTAGCGGTAGGCGACGTCGATGGTGATGCCCTGTTCCCGCTCGGCGCGCAGGCCGTCGGTCAGCAGCGCGAGGTCAATCCGCTGTTTCCCGTTGGGGCCTCCGGCTGCGCCGGCCCCGCCGAAGCCGCGGTCCGCGGACGTGCGGGCGACGGCGTCGAGCTGGTCCGCGAGGATCGCCTTGGAGTCGTGCAGGAGCCGGCCCACCAAGGTGGACTTGCCGTCGTCGACCGAACCAGCGGTGGCGAAGCGGAACAGGGTGGTGGACAGAACGGCTGGGTCCACGGCGATGCCGGGCAGGAGAGTGTCGGTGCTCATTAGAAATAGCCGTCTTTCTTGCGGTCTTCCATGGCTGCCTCGGAGATGCGGTCATCGGCCCGGGTGGCACCACGTTCGGTGATGGTGGAGGCGGCAACTTCGATCACGACGTCGCGCACGGTGGCGGCGAGTGATTCCACGGCGCCGGTGCAGGACATGTCGCCGACGGTCCGGTAGCGGACGGTCTTGGTGATGACGTGTTCGTTGTCGCGGGGCTGCGAGACCTCGCCGACCGCGCGCCACATGCCGTCGCGGGCAAAGACTTCGCGGTCGTGCGCGTAGTAGAGGCCCGGCAGCTCGATGTTTTCGCGCTCGATGTAGCGCCACACATCCAGCTCGGTCCAGTTGCTGATGGGGAACGCGCGGACGTGCTGGCCCACGGTGTGCCGGCCGTTGTAGAGATTCCAGAGCTCGGGCCGCTGGTTGCGCGGATCCCACTGGCCGAATTCGTCGCGGAGGCTCAGGATGCGTTCCTTGGCCCGGGCCTTGTCCTCGTCGCGGCGGCCGCCGCCGAAGACGGCGTCGAACTTGTTGCGCTGGATCGCGTCCAGCAGCGGCACGGTCTGCAGCGGGTTGCGGGTGCCGTCGGCACGCTCGGCCAGCTCGCCGGAGTCGATGAACTCCTGCACACTGCCGACGACGAGCTTGAGTCCCAGCCGCTCCACGGTCCGGTCGCGGAAGTCGATGACCTCGGGGAAGTTGTGCCCGGTGTCCACGTGCAGCACGGGGAAAGGCACTTTGCCGGGCCAGAACGCCTTGGTGGCCAGGTGCAGCATCACCACGGAATCCTTGCCGCCGGAAAACAGCAGCGCCGGCCTCTCAAATTCAGCGACAACCTCGCGGATGATGTGGATGGCCTCCGATTCCAGGGTGTCCAGGGACGAAAGGCGGGCCGCGCGCGGAGCCCCAGAATCAAGGCGACCTGACCGCAGAGCCGGAGCAGCAGATGCCGCCCCGGGAGTGGCCTCGGGCCTGTCGGAGCCGCGCGCATCGTCCGCAGGACGGATGCCGCGCGGCGCAGGGGCGGGGGCGGCATCTGCTGCGAAGGCGGTGGTGACCGTCGTCGTCGTGCTCAAGTTGCTCATACGTGTAGTCCGCATTCTGTCTTGTCGGTTCCTGCCCAGCGTCCGGCGCGGGGGTCGTCGCCGGGCGCTACCTTGCGCGTGCAGGGCTGGCAGCCAATGGACGGGTAGCCCTGTGAAAGCAGCGGGTTGACGGGGAGGAGGTTGTCATCGGAGTACTGCACCAGCTGGTCGAAACTCCAGGCCGCCACCGGGTTGACCTTGACCAGGCCGTTGGTTTCGTCCCAGGTGACCAGCGGCGTGTTGGTGCGGGTGGGGGCTTCGTCGCGGCGGACACCGGTGAACCAGAGCTCGTAGCCGGCCAGCGTGCGGCGCAGCGGGGCCACTTTGCGCAGCGCGCAGCACTGGGCGGCGTCGCGGGCGAAGAGGTCTTTGCCGAGCAGCCGGTCCTGCTGCTCCACGGTGTTCTCCGGCAGCACGTCCACCACGTTGACGCGCAGGCTCGCGGCGACCTCGTTGCGCGTCGCGTAGGTTTCCGGGAAGTGGTAGCCCGTCTCCAGGAAGAGCACGTCGACGCCGGGCAGCTGGTCCGCGACGAGCGCCGGGAGGACGGCGTCGGCCATGGAGCAGGCAACGGCAACGGCGGGGAGATCAAAGTTGCGTGCCACCCAGGCGATCACCTCGCGGGCCGGGGCGTCCCAGCCGAGCTCGGCGGCGCCGGATTCGGCGATGACCTTGAGCTCGTCGTTGGTGCGGATGACGGGGTCCACCCCCAGCGCGTGCTTGCTCACTGCAGATCACCCTCATCGGCCGCGAAGGCCCACTCGGCGAAGGTCTGTCCCTCGGTGTGGTCGGCCACGAACTTCCGGACCACACGCTCCACGTAGTCGGGCAGCTCCCCGGCCGTGACCTTGAGGCCGCGGACGGTGCGTCCCAGGCCGGCCTCTTCGCGGCTGCTGGAAGCCAGCCCGCCGCCGAGGTGGACCTGGAAACCCGGGGTGGGGTCGCCGTCGGGCGTGGGAAGCATCATGCCCTTGAGGCCGATGTCCGCGGTCTGGATCCGGGCGCAGGAATTGGGGCAGCCGTTGATGTGCAGCGACAACACCTGCGGAAGCTGCTTGGACTCGACCAGGTCGGCGAGGCGGCGTTCCAGTTCGGCCACCGCAGTTGCGGCCGTGACCTTGGTTTCGACGATGGCGAGCTTGCAGTATTCGATGCCGGTGCAGGCGATGGTGCCGCGGCGGAACACGGAGGGCCGGGCGGAGAGGCCCAGGGCATCGAGTTCGGCGACCAGCGGTTCCACCTCGTCCCTGGGCACGTCCAGGACCACTAGCTTCTGGTGCGGGGTGGTGCGCAGCCGCTGCGAGCCGCGGGCTTCCAGGGTGTCCGCGAGCTTCACGAGCTGGCTGCCGGAGAGGCGCCCGGCGAGCGGCGTGGCGCCGATGAAGAACCTGCCATCTTTCTGCTCGTGCACGCCGATGTGGTCGCCCGGCGTGGAGGGCTTGGGCGCGGCCGGGCCGTCGTCGAGCTTGTAGCCGAGGTATTCGTCCTCGAGGACCTGGCGGAACTTCACCGGGCCCCAGTCGGCCAGCAGGAACTTCAGCCGGGCCTTGGTGCGCATGCGCCGGTAGCCGTAGTCGCGGAAGATGCTGGTGACTCCGAGCCAGACGTCGGCAGCCTGGTCCGGGCGGACGAAGGCGCCGAGCCGCTTGCCCAGCATGGGGTTCGTGGAGAGCGCGCCGCCCACCCAGAGGTCGTAGCCGATGCCAAGGTCGGGGTGGACCAGGCCCACCAGCGCGACGTCGTTGATCTCGTGGACCACGTCCTGGCTGGGGTGGCCGGTGATGGCGGTCTTGAATTTGCGCGGCAGGTTGGCCAGCTCCGGGTCGCCGATGAAACGCTCGGCGAGCTCGTGGATCAGCGGCGTCGGGTCGATGATCTCGTCCTTGGCGATGCCGGCGACCGGGGAGCCGAGGATGACGCGGGGAACGTCGCCGCAGGCCTCGGTGGTGGACAGGCCAACGGACTCAAGCCGGCGCCAGATCTCCGGGACGTCCTCGACCCGGATCCAGTGCAGCTGGATGTTCTGGCGGTCGGTGAGGTCGGCGGAGTCGCGGGCGAAGTCGACCGAAATCTGGCCGATGACGCGCAGTTGTTCGGTGGTGAGGGCGCCGCCGTCGATCCTGACGCGCAGCATAAAGTACTTGTCCTCGAGCTCGTGCGGTTCGAGCGTGGCGGTCTTGCCGCCGTCGATCCCGGGTTTGCGCTGGGTGTACAGCCCCCACCAGCGGAAGCGGCCGTGCAGATCCGTTCCGTCGATCGAGTCGAAGCCGTGCTTGGAGTAGACGGACTCGATACGCTCGCGGACGTTGAGGCCGTTGTCCTCCTGCTTCCACGTTTCGTTGGCGTTCAGCGGCGTGGTGCCGTCCACTTTCCACTGCCCGTGCGGCTTTGCGGCGGGCCGGGAGGTGGGGCGTTTGCTGCGACCCGGGGCAGCCTGGTCCGGGGACGCTCCGGCTAGAGCTGTATCAGTCATGGATCGACTGTAGGGGTGGCCGTAATGCCGTCTCAAAGGGTCAGAAACGCGGGGTCACCTAGGGCAATAAATCGTCACGAAGCGTCGGCGGGCCTTGAAGTGGCGGGGTGGCTGTGCATGGTGCCGTGCCGTTCAGCGGCCCGCCGCGAGGGCGGCGTCGTAGCGTTCCAGCGCGATTTCGGCGAGCACCGGCGACGGCAGCAGGGCCGCCGTGACGAGGTCCGCGCCGGCCTTGGCGAGCTGGTCGTGGAAGAACCCCGGGGCCAGCAAGTAGGCGGCGATGACCACCCGGCCGCCCAGGTCCACTCCCCCGGCCGACTCCCCCGCACCGGCGCCGCCCGCCGCCTCCTCACGGAGCATGGCCACGGCGTCGGGGACGGAGGGCTTGGCGGAGGCGCCGTACGCGGCCACGATGCGGTTGGAACGCAGGGCACGGAGCTGGTCTGCGAGTTCCTCGACATTCTGCGCTGCGGTGGGGTCGGACGAACCGGCAGCGGCGAGGATCACGGCGTCGTTGTCGGTCACTCCGGCTTCCCGGAGCCGCCGGTCCAGCAGGGCCGCGAGCCGCGGATCGGGCCCCAGCGGGGCGGCGGCGAGGGTGTCCGGCCGGCTCTTCACGGCCCGCGCGATGTCCACCTTGACGTGGTAACCGATGCTGAGCAGCAGCGGGACGACGACGGCGGCCTCCCCCGCCGGGAGGCCCGCCACGACGGCCGGCAGCTCGGGGTCCTGGACGTCGACATAAGCCTCGCGGACATCCAGTCCCGGCCGGAGCGCGGCGATCCCGTCGCGCAGGGCGTTGACTTCGGCAGCACCCTCTGTGCTCGAGGTGCCGTGGGCGCAGGCGATCAGGATGGGGCTATTCATAGCCGTTAGCGTAACCTTGGAGCCGCCCCATCCGCCCCTCGAGATTCGACCGGGACGCTCCATGACTTTTTCCTTCAGCGCCGTCCTGATCTGGCTGGACCTCGCCGGCGTCTTCTTCTTCGCGGTGTCAGGGTCCCTCCTCGCGGCGCGGAAACAGTTCGACATCATCGGCTCCCTGCTGCTGGCCTCGGTGGTCAGCCTGGGCGGCGGCGTCATCCGCGACATCGTCATCAACGCGGGCCCGCCCACGGCCTTCATCAACCCGGCCTATCTGGCTCCTCCCCTGCTCGCCACGGTGCTGGTGTACTTCCTGTTCTCCAGCGTCCAGCGCTTCACCTCCCTGCTGGTGCTCTTCGACGCCGGCGGACTGGCCCTGTTCTGCATCACCGGGTCCCTCAAAGCGCTGGAGGCGGGCATGAACCCCATTGCGGCGGTGCTCCTCGGGGTCACGACGGCGGTGGGCGGCGGCCTGCTGCGCGACATCACCGCCAATGAGGTGCCGCAGCTGTTCGACCCCAAGGATATCTACGCCCTGCCGGCGTTTTCCGGGGCTGCCCTGACCGTGGTGCTGTCCGTCACCGGCACCTTCAATGCGGTCACCGCGGGCGTTGTGGCTGCCATCGTTTTCGCCTTCCGGGTCACTGCCTGGCGGCGCAAATGGTACGTTCCGCTGGCCGTCCGCGGCTGGCACCGCCTGGGCCTGGATACTGGGGATGGCGGGGCTAAGGATTAGCTAGGATAAGAACCATGACTGACATGTTCCTCGAGAAGTTCCGCGCGCTTGTTCCGAAGTATCTCGAAGACGAATGGCAGGAAGAGGATGGCCTCCCGGCTGACGAGCTGGATGCGGCCCTCGCCGAGCACCAGTTCCAGGTGCCGCTGGTATTGCGGGAGTTCTACCTCGCGGTGGGCGGCTGCGAGGACATCATGGAGGCGTACCACTACTTCTGGGACCCCGAAGAGCTCGAAGTTGATGACGAGGGCTTCCTCATGTTCCTTGAGGACGAGGAAGAACAGTTCACCTGGGGTTTCCGGGTGGGCGACCTCAGCGTTCCGGACCCGATTGTGTACCGCCGCAACAACGCCCGCGGCCAGTGGAAGAGCGAAGAAGGGACGTTCTCCGAGTTCGTCTTCGACATGTTCGAGTGGGCGTTCAACGACGACGAGGACTAGGGCGGGGCGGGTTCCGCTCCCCGCGGGTTCGGCCATCGGCGGTCCGGGGGCACATTGACACGGACACGCCGCCTCCCGGCCCGGGAGTCACCGGCTAAGGCCTCAATGTAGCCCCGGACCGCCGATGCGGTCCGCACTTCAGGGTTTGAACGCGCCTCTGCGCCACTGCTCCAGCACCGCGAGGACCTGGGCGAGCATCTGCTCGGGGTGGTGGACCACCAGGTCATAGCCGAACCTGAGCACCAAATAGCCTCCGACCATGCTCGCGTTGTTCCGCCCCCGGTCCTTCTTTACCTGCCGCGGCTCCAGATGCGATTCACCATCGGTCTCCACGATGAGGCAGTCCTCAACAAGGAAATCCACCTCCCCCACCCCAGGGATCTGGACGTGCCTGCGCACCTGCAGCCCAGCCCGGAGGAATACAGTGTTGGCGAGAACTTCCAGCAGCGAGTCAGCCCGGGGAATGACCAGGTCCAGCACCGACCTGGCCCGCGCGTTGCGGTTGCCCGGGAGTTTGCCGCGGAGGAAGGCCAAGCTGATGTCACCGCGGCCCACAGCACACTGGATCATCACGAGCGCCTCCAGTTCTGGCAGGCAGTGCAGCGCATGGATCAGGATGTCGGCCAATCCGGCCAGAGGGAGCCAGGGGTGCCGAGGATGCCGGCAACGGCCATGTGCCACCGAGCCGGGCGGCGCCGACCGGTGCCCGACGCAGAGGTGCAACTTCGAGGCCGGCACCAGAGTCCACAGGCCGTAGCTCGGCGCAGCGGACACACACGTCAATAGCCCTCCAGCCTCGCGGGCAGCCCGCAGGACCGAGGCTTCGCGGGGCAACGCATAGTGCCCGCGGCGGATCCTCACGATGGCGCCCTCCGCGACGGCCAGGCCAATCCGATACCGGGTGAATCCGGCCCGCCCGAGGTCGGCCGTGCTGGCCGGCCCACCCCACGAGCCCAGGAAATTGGAGATGTTCATTCCGCCAATGTGGCCCGTCAGCCGACGGGAGGACCCACGCAGACTGTGCCATGTGGACAACTCCTGCCGCGGCCAAGGGGCACTTCGACACGGACACGCCGCCGCCCGGCCCGGCATCCCGCAATGGGGCACGCAAAGTGCCCCCGCTCGGCCGAAGCAGCCCACAAGCAATCACCAAACGGCCCGCACAGATTGTGTGACAGTGAATTTACAGACACCCTAGACAGCGTGACACTTCTGTCATATGCTTATTCATGGGTTCATCAAATGCCTCCGGTGGACCTGATGCGAACGGAGAAATGGCCCCGGTTCCGCACAACGGTTGACTCGAAACGTTGTGAGGAACCGGGGCCATTCCGCTTAAACCGGAGCGCCCAGAACTGGAGAACCCTGTTCAGGAGAACCGGACGCCGGAAAGCGCGCCGCAGTCAGCTGGCGCGGTCCACCACGGCCAGCGCGAAGTTGGTCAGAGAGTCCTTCACCACGCCCTCGGGCAGCGGCGCGAGGGCGGCAATGGCCTCATCGGCCCAGGCGCGTGCCACCACCCAGGACTCCGCCGTCACGGGGTGCTCGCGGAGACCGGCGACAGCGGCAGCAAGGGCCTCATCGGAGCTGAGATCCCCGTCGATCAGTTTCAGGAGTTCGACGGCGGACGCGTCGCCGTCGTCGGCCCTCTTGCGCAGCAGCAGCACGGGCAGCGTCGGCACACCCTCTCGCAGGTCGGTGCCCGGGGATTTGCCGGACTTGACCTTGACGCCGGTGACGTCGATGACGTCGTCGGCAAGCTGGAAGGCGACGCCCACCTTTTCGCCGTACTCGACCAGCATCGGCTCGTAGGCTTCGTCGGCGCCGGAGAAGATCGCGCCAAGCTGTCCGGACGCCGCGACGAGCGAACCCGTCTTGTCGGCGATGACGGACAGGTAGTGCTCCACCGGGTCCTCATCCGGGCGCGGCCCCACGGTTTCGTGCAGCTGGCCCAGGCACAGCCGCTCAAAGGTGCGGGCCTGGATGCCGAGCGCACGGGAACCGAGTTCCGAAACCAGGATGGAGGCCCGGGCAAAGATCAGGTCGCCTGTCAGGACGGCGACGGAGTTTCCCCAGACCTCGTGCGCTGTGGGGGCGCCCCGGCGGAACGGCGCGGAGTCCATCACGTCGTCGTGATAGAGCGTCGCCAGATGCGTCAGTTCGACGACGACGGCGGCCTGCACCACGGCGGGCAGCGAGGCGTCGCCCAGGTGGGCGCAGAGCAGTGTCAGGAGAGGACGGATGCGCTTGCCGCCGGCCTCCACGAGGTGGCGCGACGTCGCGTCAGCCAGCGGATCCGAGTTGGCGATGGCTTCGCGCAGCTTCTTCTCCACCCGCGCCAGGTTGGTGGTGATCGCGGGCCCCAGTTCGGGATCCCCCGCGATCGCCGCGAAGCCGGCCGGCAACTGCAGGCCGGTGGCGATGGCGGTGGTGTTCAGGTCGGGTTCAGAGCTCGGCAGGCCGTGTCCGGCGTGCGTCCAGCTTTGGTCTGCGGAGTTGGTCACGGGTTAACCCTAACTTTTTGTTGCGGAAACCGCGGAGTTGGCGCCGGACTGCGACGACGCGTCGGCGTCGGACGCAGCATGGGTGGGCACAGCTTGGCTGGGCACAGCTGCATTGGACGGGGCCGTCTTGGGCAGGGCCTGGTTGGACGTCGCCGGGACCAGCGATTCCAGCACCCGGATGACGCGGTCCTCGAAGCCCTTGGCCGCGGGGTCGGTCAGGTTGGCCAGCAACCGCACCACGAACCGCATGAGTACAGGGATGGGCATGCCCGTCCGGAGCGCCAGTTTCATCACGGCCGGCTTGCCGATCAGTGCGGCGAACGCGCGGCCCAGGGTGAAGTGTGAGCCCCACTGGTCCCGCACGTAGTCCGCGTACCGGGAGAGGTGTGCATCGGCGTCGGCCCTGGTCCAACCGGCTGACGCCGAGCGGGCGGCGCCGTCGATGATGAATTCGGCGGCGAAGCGGGCGGACTCCATGGCATAGGAGATGCCCTCGCCGTTGAACGGGGAGACCATACCGCCGGCGTCGCCGAGCAGCAGCAGCCCCGGCGAATAGTGCGGCGTGCGGTTGAAGCCCATGGGCAGCGCGGCGCCGCGGATCTCGCCGACCTGGTTCTCCGGGGTGAAGCCCCACTCGGAGGGCATGCCGGCAGTCCATTCGCGCAGGACCTGCTTGTAGTCCAGCTTGCCGAATTCCTTGGACGAGTTCAGGATGCCGAGGCCCACATTGGAGGTGCCGTCGCCGACGCCGAAAACCCAGCCGTAGCCGGGCAACAGCTTGCCGTCCCGGCCGGGGAGCTCCAGCCAGCCTTCCATCCAGTCGTCGTCGTGCCGCGGGCTGGTGAAATAGGTGCGGACGGCGACGCCGAGCGGCCGGTCATCGCGTTTGCGGATCCCCAGCGAGACGGCGGTGCGGGTCGAGTTTCCGTCCGCGGCGAGCACGACGTCGGCGGCGAAGTCACGGGTTTCTCCGGTCTTGCGGCCGGACTCGTCCAGCAGGGCGGCGCGGACGCCCGTCACCCGGCCATCCTCGGAGTGCAGCGCCTCGGTGACGCTGTGCCGTTCCAGCACGACGGCGCCCGCAGACCGGGCGTGCCGGGCCAGTTCCTCATCGAAACCGAGCCGGGTCCGGATCAGCCCGTACTGCGGGAAGTCGGAGACCTCGGGCCAGGGCAGCTCGATGCTGCGGCCGCCGGCCAGCAGGCGCAGGCCCTTGTTGCGGCGCCAGCCCTCCGTTTCGGGGTGGGGCAGCCCAAGCTTCTGGATCTCCCGGACGGCGCGGGGGGTGAGCCCGTCGCCGCAGACCTTTTCGCGCGGGAAGCTGGTCTTTTCCAGCACCGTGACATCGATGCCTGCGTTGGCCAGGTAGTAAGCGGCAGTGGACCCGGCCGGACCGGCTCCGACGATCAGTACTTTCACGGCGGCGGTGGACTAACGCGCGGGCCGGGTGATGTTGCGTCGCAGCTTCGCCACCGGTCCGGTGTGGGCTGCCAGTGCCTTCGCGCCCGCGGCGGGGCCGGACTCCGCGCCGGGCTTGACGGCGCGGTGCACGGCAACAATACCGCCGCTGAGGTTCCGGTACGTGACGGAGTCCCAGCCGGCTTCCTGCAGCCAGGCCGCCAGGTGGTCCTGGTCCGGCCAGGCGCGGATGGACTCGGCGAGGTACACGTAGGCGTCCGGGTTGGAGGAGACCTTGACGGCGATCGCGGGCAGCGCACGCATGAGGTACTCGGTGTACATGGTCCGCCAGAGCGGCACCACGGGCTGGGAGAACTCGGCAATGACCAGCTTGCCGCCCGGCTTGGTGACCCGCAGCATCTCGGCGAGGGCCTTCTTCGGCTCGTTGACGTTGCGCAGGCCGAAGGAGATGGTGCTGGCATCAAAGGTGTTGTCCGCGAACGGCAGGCGGGTGGCGTCACCGGCGATGAAGTCGATGTCCGGCCGGCGCCGCTTGCCGACCTTGAGCATGCCGAGCGAGAAGTCGCAGGCGACCACGTCGATGCCGGCGTCGGCATACGGTTCGCTGGAGGTACCCGTGCCGGCGGCCAGGTCAAGGACCCGCTGGCCCGCTTTCACATCCATGGCTTCGACCACGACCTTGCGCCAACGCCGCGTCTGCCCCATGGACAGGACATCGTTGACGACGTCGTATTTGGGGGCGACGTCGTCAAACATGGTGGCTACTTCGTCCGGACGCTTATCCAAGGATGCTCGGTTCACCCTGACATTGTCTCAAATGTTCGGCACACCCACGAACCATGCCCTGAGCAGGGAGTCCGGTGGGGGCGGGAGTAGTGTTATCTCACTATGACCAGCGCGTTCCGTCCCAGAATTATCAAAACACTTACAGTGCCCCTCGATGCCGAATCATTCCCCGGGGGGCTGCCGTCGTTTCTGGTCCGTGACGATCTGCTGTGCTGGACCCGCCGCGAAGCGGGCCTGGTCGGTTTCGGCGAAGTGGCCCGGTTTACCGCCACGGGACCCGAGCGTTTCCTCGAGGCGGACATCTGGTGGCGGCATCTGGTCCTTGAGGCCGAGATTGCGGACGCGGTGGAACGGCCCGGCACCGGCCCGGTCGCGTTCGGTTCCTTCGCCTTCTCCAAAGCCTCCGCGCACGAGTCGCGGCTGATCGTCCCCGAAATCGTCGTGGGACTGCGCGACGGGAAGGCCTGGCTCACCCAGATGACGTTCGACGGCGGCGAACTCACCGAAGCGGGCGCGCGCGCCGCGCTGGACCGCTGGATTGACGACGCCGGTACCGGGGCCGGGGCCTCTGCCGCCCTGGCGGACGGCACCTTGATTGAGGGCTCCGGGACGGGCGCCGACCCGGCCGGGAATGGCCCCGCTGTCAGTGCAGCCGGCAGTGCAGCCGGCACGACAACCGTCCAGGCGGGCCGCGCCGTCGTCCGCCCCCTGCCGCTGGCTGCCGGGGCTACGCTGCACACCGGCTCGCTGAGCGAGGACGGCTGGATGGCCGCCGTCGCGTCCGGGGTCGAAGAGATCCGGACCGGCGCGCTGGAGAAACTGGTGCTGGCGCGGGACATCGTGGCGACCCTGCCCACCGGCGTCAACGCTGCGCAGGTGCTGCGCGAGCTGTCCGCGCGGTACCGCGAATGCTGGACCTACGGCGTCGACGGACTGGTGGGCGCCACGCCGGAAATGCTGATCCAGGTGGAGGGCCGCACGGCACAGGCCCGCGTGCTGGCCGGCACGCTGGACCGCCGCGACGCCGACGGCATGGCCGGCTCGCCGCTGGAGTTCGCGGAGCGGGTGCTGGCGGGGTCCGAAAAGCAGCGGCACGAACACGACATCGCCATCCAGTCCCTGACCACGCAGCTGGCGCCGTTCTCGGAAGCGATGAACGCGCACAGCGAACCCTTCATCCTGGAGCTGCCCAACGTCTGGCACCTCGCCTCGGACGTGAAGGCCGAGCTGACCGAGGTGGAGGGCCATGTCCCCACGTGCCTCGCGCTGATCAACGCCCTCCATCCCACGGCAGCGGTCTGCGGCACACCCACTTCGGTGGCCGGCGCCCTGATCCGCAAACTGGAGCACCTGGACCGCGGACCCTACGCCGGACCGGTCGGCTGGCTCGACGCTGCCGGCAACGGGGAATGGGGCATCGCGCTGCGCGGCGCCGTCATCGAGTCGCCGACCACCGTGCGGCTCTATGCCGGCTGCGGCGTCGTCGAGGGCTCCGTCCCGGAAGCTGAGCTCGCGGAGACGTGGGCGAAGTTCCGGCCGATGCTGGAGTCCCTCGGCATCAACAGCTAGAGTCCGGGATAGGAGACATGTTCCGGCCGTTTCACCTTGCGCTAGTCTCGACAATAGTTATCCAATGGTGAAACTAAGTTTCCTGTGATGCACATCTCGTATTCGGCGATACACTATAAGCCGACTAAGTCACGCCTGCTCCTGCAACAACCTGCAACAAAAGGGAAGAAACCATGCAGCTCAAGCCCCTCGCCTCGGCAAAGTTGGCCGCTAAGGCAGCCGCAATCCTCGCCGCCGGCGCTCTCACGCTCACGGCCTGTGGTGGCAGTTCCACCCCCGCAGCCACCTCCGAGGGCGGCGTGCAGCTCATCAACGCCGGCAAGCTGACCGTTTGCTCGGACGTTCCCTACGAGCCGTTCGAATTCCAGAAGGACGGCAAGATCGTCGGCTTCGACATGGACATCGCAGCCGAGGTGGCCAAGGACCTGAAGGCCGAACTCAACGTTGTGGACAGCTCCTTCGAGGCCATCGAGACCGGCACCGCCCTGACCCAGTGCGACGTCTCCATCTCCTCCGTCTCCATTACGGACACCCGCAAGTCGGTCATGGACTTCTCTGACCCGTACATGGACGACGACCTGACCCTCGTGGCCAGCGAGGCTTCCGGAATCACGGACCTGGAGAGCGCCAAGGGCAAGAAGGTGGGCGTCCAGCAGGCGACCACCGGCGCCAAGTACGCCGCCGAGAAGGGCCTCGACGCCCAGCAGTTCGAGGACTCCGGCCTCCTGATCCAGGCCCTCCAGGCCGGCACCATTGATGCCGCCCTGGGCAACCAGTCCGTGCTCGCCTACGCCATCAAGGACGACACCAAGTTCAAGCGCGTGGAGAACTACACAACGGGCGAGCAGCTGGGTATCTCCATCAAAAAGGGCAACACCGCGATGGCCACCCAGGTCAACAGCACGCTTAAGCGCCTGACCGATGACGGCACCTTGAAGAAGTTCGAGACCACTTGGTTCGGCGAAGCCGCCAAGTAGCCAGCCCCCGGCCTGAGACCTACGCAGTTGAGGCCCCGTACCGCTGTAGAACAGTCCGTACGGGGCCTCACGTGCGCGAAACGAATGTGAGAACACCATGGCAATGACCGCACGTCAACGAGCCAGAGTCAGCCTGTACGTCCAAGCCGGAATTTTTGTGGTGGCCGTGGTTGCCCTGATCCTGGCCACGGACTGGGAGACCATCAGCACCAGCGTCTTCAACTTCGGCAAGATCGGCCCGATGTTCCCGGACATCATCCTTGTGGGCCTCAAGAACACCCTCATCTACACGGCCCTCGGCTTCCTGGTGGGCCTGTCCGGCGGCCTGCTGCTGGCTCTGATGAAGCTCTCCTCCTTCCCGCTGTACCGGTGGCTGGCCACGGGCTACATCGAGTTCTTCCGCGGCATCCCGGCCCTGCTGGTCTTCATCGCCTTCGGCTACGGCGTCCCGCTGGCCTTTGGCGTCTCCTGGAACGTGACCGTGGTGGCCATGATCTCGCTGGGCATGGTGGCAGCCGCCTACATTGCCGAAACCCTGCGCGCCGGACTCCAGGCCGTGCCCAAGGGCCAGATGGAAGCCGCCCGCTCGCTGGGCATGCCCCAGTGGCGGGCCATGATCTCGATTGTCATCCCGCAGGCGTTCCGGATCGTCCTGCCGCCGCTGACCAACGAAGTCATCCTGCTGACCAAGGACTCCTCACTCATCTACGTGCTGGGCCTCACCGCCTCGCAGTACGAGCTGACGAAGTTCGGCCGCGACGGCATCTCCAGCCTGGGTGCGGGCCTCACGCCGCTGCTCGTGGCCGGTGCCTTGTATCTGGTGATCACCATCCCGCTGAGCCTCTTGGCCCGGAAGTTCGAAAGCCGCTCCGCGCGGACGAAGCGATAGGCAGGACAGTCATGAACGACGTCGTACAGAACGCCGATGACCGCAGCGGGGCCGTGAAGGCCGCCGGCGTGGCCATCACGGATCTCCGTAAGTCCTACGGATCCAACGAAGTACTTAAGGGCATCAGCCTCGAGGTCAAGCCCGGCGAGGTGGTGTGCCTGATCGGGCCCTCCGGCTCCGGCAAGTCCACCCTGCTCCGCTGCGTCAACCTGCTGGAGCAGCCCAACGTGGGCAGCGTCCACGTGGGCGGCTTCGAGGCAACCGACCCGGATGTGGACATCGACAAGATGCGCCGCAAGGTGGGCATGGTCTTCCAGCAGTTCAACCTCTTCCCGCACCTCAGCGCCCTGGGCAACTGCACCATCGCGCAGACCAAGGTGCTCAAGCGCAGCCAGGCGGACGCCTCCGCCGTGGCGATGCGGAATCTGGAGCGGGTGGGCCTCGGACACCTTGCCGACCGTTACCCTGACCAGCTCTCCGGCGGCCAGCAGCAGCGCGTGGCCATTGCCCGAGCGCTCAGCATGGACCCCGAGCTGATGCTGTTCGACGAGCCCACCTCGGCCCTGGACCCTGAGACTGTGGGCGACGTGCTGGCCGTCATGAGGAAGTTGGCCCAGGAGGGCATGACCATGCTGGTGGTGACCCACGAGATGGGCTTCGCCCGCGAGGTGGCCGACCGTGTGGTGTTCATGGACGGCGGCGTGGTCGTGGAGGAAGGCGTGGCCGAGCAGGTCATCAGCGCCCCCACGCATAACCGCACCAAGGAATTCCTCCGCCGGGTACTCGACCCGACGCACATCGACATCGCGGAGTAGCTTCCCGCCCGCCTGCCCTGTGCGGCGGTTTCCGCCTGTTTCGGACAGCCGCTACGTGGATCCACGTAGCGGCTGTCCGTTTCCGTAGCTGTTTCCCGGCGAGGGCCTATTCCGCGGCGAGGACTCCGGCCACGGCAGCGCCCACGGCGGCCCGGACACGCTGGTGCAGCTCCCGCAGCCCGTGCCGCTCCGTCCGCACCTCAATGATGCTGCGCCCCTGCCACGGCTCCGCCAGCGCCGCGGCGAGCTCCGCCGTCGTGCTGACCGCACGGTGCGCGACGCCGTAGGCCGCCGCGAGGGCCGCGAGGTCCACGCTGTGCGGGGTGCCGAAGAGGCGTTCGACGGCGGTTCCGTAACGGCCCGCGGCCTCGACGGTGCCGTGTTCCAGCAGGCCGAAAATGGCCCCGCCGGCGTCATTGAGGACCACGATCCGCAGCGCGGGTTCCTCTTCGCCGGCGCCGAGCAGCAGTCCGCCGGCGTCGTGCAGGAACGTGACGTCGCCCAGCAGCACTGTGGTTTCCTGCCGGCCGCCCAGGGCGATGCCGGTGGCGGTGGCCAGGGTCCCGTCGATCCCGGAGAGGCCGCGGTTGGCGAAGACGACGGCGCCCGGCTCCGGGGTGGGTGCGCCGGCGAGGTCGACGTCGCGGATGCCGTTGGAGGAGCCGAGCACGAGCTGGCCGCGGGAATGTTCCCAGACGAGGGCGCCGACTTCGGGCCCGGTGGCAGCGGCGGAGCCGGACAGGACCTGGTCAACGGCGTGCTGGGCGGCGGCCCCGGCCAGGAGCCAGGCATCCAGCCACGCCGCAGAGCCCCGGCCGGCAAACTCGGCGAGGTCGCCCAGGTTGTCGAGCGGGAGTTCGGTGCGGCGACCGGGCTCGTACCAGGCCACGGGTACCGGCTGGTACAGGGCGGAGGGGACAGCGGCGCGGGCCAGCAGGGCGCTCACCGGCCGGGAGAGCGTGGGCCGGCCGAAGAGGACCACGCGTTCGATCGGCTGCGCGGTCTCCGGACCGAACGCGTCGAGCAGAATCCGGTAGGGTCCCACCGCATTCGGCCCGAACCTTGCGTTGGAGGACGGCTCGGCGAGCAGCGGCAGGCCGTGGGCACGGGCGAAGGCCTCGGCGACGGGGCCGGCGTCGTGCCCTGCGAGCACCACGGTGCGCCGTTCCGGCAGGCCGGGAGAGGCCGGCGGGAAATCGAGGGCCAGCGGGCCGCGGGGGGCGCGGTACACCCGGCGGCCGGACTCGGGCGGCAGCCTGTCGCCGGGGGCGGGAACCAAGGGGTCGCGGAAGGCCAGGTTGAGTTGAACCGGACCGGGCGGGGTGTCCTCGAAGGCCCCGGTGGCGGCGCTGAGCGCGGTCTCGACGGCGCGCCGCGGGTCGCTGCCAGCGGGTACATCGGCGGCGAAGCGGACGTGTTCGCCGAACAGGTCAAGTTGCACCGTGGTCTGGTTGGCGCCGGTCCCCCGGAGTTCCTCGGGGCGGTCGGCGGAGACCACCACGAGCGGGACGGCGGCGTGATTGGCTTCCATCACAGCCGGCAGGAGATTCCCGACGGCGGTCCCGGAGGTGGTGAGGACGGCTGCGGGCGCGCCGGTGGCCAGGGCCAGCCCGAGGGCGGTGAAGCCGGCGTCCCGTTCATCGATCCGGACCAGCAGTTCGACCCGGCCGGCGGCGTCCGCCTCGGCCAGGGCGTAGGCCATCGGTGCGGAGCGCGACCCCGGTGCCACCACCACGTAGCGCACTCCTTCGAGCAGCAGGGCGGCGACGGCGATCCGCGCGGCATCCAGCGCGCTCAGCTCCTCCGCGTTCAGGTCCCCAGCGCTCACATGTTCTCCGGCGTCTCGATGCCGAGCAGGTCCAGTCCCTCGGACAGCCGGCGCAGGACCAGGGCGCACAGGGCCAGCCGCGATTCCCGGACCGAGTCCTCGGACTTGAGCACCGGGCACTGGTCGTAGAAGGACGTGAAGAGCTGCGCGAGTTCGAACAGGTATGTGCACAGCCGGTGCGGCTCCAGCACCTCGCGCACCTTGTGCAGCGTGGCGCCGTACTCGAGCAAGTGCAGGGCCAGCGCGCGTTCGGCGGGCTCGACGACGGCGATCACCGTCGCCGGCGTGCCGCCGTCAGTGTCGGTTCCGGCAGCTTCGGTTCCGGCAGCTTCGGTCCCGGCAGCGCCGCTTCCCACAGCACCGGCTGCAGCCGTGTGCTGCTCCAGCACCCCCGCCTTGCGCAGGATCGACCGGATCCGCGCGGCGGCGTACTGCACATAGGGGCCGGTGTTGCCGCTGAGGGCGAGCATCCGGTCGAAGTCAAAGACGTATTCGGTGTCGTGGCCGGTGGACAGGTCGGCGTATTTGACCGCGCCAATGCCCACCTGGCGGGCGGTCGCGGCGCGTTCCTCCTCCGTCAGTTCGGGCCGGCTTGCGTCGATGACGGCGCGGGCGCGGTCCACGGCTTCTTCCAGCAGGGCCATCAGTTTGACCGGGGCACCGGAACGGGACTTCAGGATCTTCCCGTCCTCCCCCAGCACGTTGCCGATCTGCACGTGAACGGCCTCCACCGTGTCCGGCAGCCAGCCGGCGTCGCGGGCTGTGGCCATGACCATACGCAGGTGCATGTTCTGCGGGGCGCCCACGACGTAGAGCACGCGGTTGGCTTCGAGCTCGCGGACCCGGTAGCGGATGGTGGCGAGGTCCGTGGTGCCGTAACCGTAGCCGCCGTCGGACTTGCGGATGATGAGCGGCATCGGCAGGCCGTCGCGGCCGGTGAATCCGGCGGGGAAGGTGCACAGGGCGCCGTCGCTGATCCGGGCGATGCCGCGGTCCTCGAGTTCCTGGCACAGCTGTGCCAGATGTGCGTCGTAGGAACTTTCGCCCGCGATGTGGTCATCCGTGAGGCTGATCCCCAGCATGGAGTAGATGGCGTTGAAGTAACGCTTGGACTGGGCCACCAGCCGCTGCCAGACGGCGAAGGTCTCCTGGTCGCCGCCCTGCAGCGCCACCACGCGGAGCCTTGCCCGCGTGGCGAAGCCGTCCTCGTCGGTGGCGGAGGCGTCGAACTTGGCGCGGGCGGCCTGGTAGAACGCGCTGGGGTCATCAACCAGCAGTGCCGCTTCCGGGGAATCCTCGCCGACCTCCAGCCAGTGCTCGATCAGCATGCCGAACGGGGTGCCCCAGTCGCCGATGTGGTTCTGCCGGATGACCGTGTCCCCCAGCGCCTCGAACACCTTCACGAGGCTGTCCCCCACCACCGTGGTGCGCAGGTGGCCGACGTGCATTTCCTTCGCGACGTTCGGGGAAGAATAGTCGACGACGACGCGCTGGGCTTCCGCCGCCGGAACGGCCTGGACGCCGGGAGACTCCGCATTGAGCAGCTCTTCGATCCACGTCCCGTCGAAGGTGAGGTTGATGAACCCGGGTCCGGAAATCTCGGCCCCGGTGCAGATGCCGTCCAGGTCAAGGGCCTCGACGATCCGCGCGGCGGCGTCCCGCGGCGGCAGGCCGACCTTCTTGGCGAGTGCCATGGCTGCGTTGATCTGGATGTCCGCGAACTGCGAGGGCCGGACCACCGGATCCGTCCCGCGGTACTCTTCGCCGAACGCGCTGGCAATTGCTGCCTGGACTCTGGGGACAACCATTTCGGCCGGATTATTCACACTGTTCAAATTATCAGTTCCCCCGCACCCCGGCGCTCCCTCACCCCACAAGTAACGCGGGGCAGTTAACGCCCGTCAAGGGCCCCAACATGGGCCGGGTCTGACCCCGCGTTGCGGTGAAGTGACCATGTTCGCGGTGCGCGCCATCTGGTAGCCAAGAGCCAAAACCCGCAGAGACAAGTCCTCCGGATGCAAGTCCCATGCCGCCAGGACCGGCTCATCCACATCCCCGATGGGCGCCGCGGCGCCAGCATTTTCCGCAGCACCGGGCTCGTGCGCGAAATCATGCGGATCGGGGGACCGCGTACCCGGGTTGCTTGGGAGAACAGCGGACCACAGAGCCTCCACTGTAGCTACGGCCACTGTGGCTCCCGTCGGCCCCGAAACCATCCAGCCGTCGCTCGTGGCGGCCACTTTCGGGCCGCCGGGCCACTTTTGGCAGACGCTATTGATCGTCTGGGCGACAATGAGGTGCTGCCGCATCGTTCGGTTCGGCCCCAGTATTTGGTCGCTCACAACATTTCGTCCGCACGCACCACACATGTGAGGCGTCCTTTCCTAGGGCATGACGTCGCCGGAATTTGGCCCCAGCGTCTGGCCGACGTACAGGTTGCCTCCCGGATCGCTGGCGAGAAGCAGCGCCGTCGGTGCCACTTCGGCCGGAAGGCCGAAGCGCAGCAGCGGCAGTCCGGCACGCTTCGCCGCTTTCCAGTCCTCGGAAATTCCTTCAACCAAGGGCGTCTCGATAGGCCCCGGGGCAATGCTGTTGACCAACACGTTGTCGCCTGCGGTTTCCAGGGCCAGAGCCTTTGTGAGTCCGACGACTCCGGCTTTGGCAGCACTGTAGTGGCTGAGCCCGGTTCCACCTTTGATGGCCAACTGGGAAGCGATGTTTATGATGCGGCCCCACTTCTGCCGCCGCATCTCCCCCACCACCTCCCGGCAGCACAGGAAGACACCTGTCAGGTCAACCGAAACCGTCTCGTTCCACATGGCCAGGGTCATGTCTTCCAGCCGAGATTCGGTCAGCAGGCCCGCGCTGTTTACGAGAATATCGATGCTCCCGAGCTGGGCGCGTGCGGCGGCGAAGGCGCCCCTCACACTCGCTTCGTCGGAGACGTCGACGGCGATTGTTCCCGCCGCGCCCGACCGGTCCAGGACAGCCACTCTGTCGCCGTTGGCGGTGAAGGCTTCGGCGATGGCCCTGCCTATGCCGCTGGCTCCCCCCGTGACTACTACGCCCCGGCCCTCTGTGGACCGAGAGGCTTCTGAATTGTTCATTCTTGTCCTTCCAGGGCTTTCAGGCGCGCATCTTGATGGTGAGACCGCCGTCGACTATCAGGGACTGGCCGGTGACGTAGGAGGCGTCCTCGGAGGTCAGGAAGCCGATCACGCTGGCGACCTCCTCGGGCCGCCCGACCCGGCCCCAGGGGATTTCCAGCCCGGCGCGTTGCAGGCCGTCAGGACCGAGCGAGTTCACCGGGTCCAGGGACTGGGGCGTCTCGATGAGTCCGGGTATCACGGCGTTGGCGCGGATACCGCGCGGTCCCAGCTCGGCGGCTACGCTGCGGATCAACCCGAGCACGCCGGCCTTGGCGGCCGCGTAGTGGGCATGCTCCTCCCACCCGTAGACTCCTCCGGCAATTGAGGACACTGCAACCATCGCCCCGCCGCCGGTCATCCGCGCGGACCCGGCGCGCAGGGTCCGCAGTACGCCGGTGAGGTCGACGTCGAGCATGTCCTCCCAGCGCTCATCGGTCATCTCGCCCAAGGGCGAATTGCGCAGGATTCCTGCGTTGGCCACCGCATAGTCCAGACGGCCGTACTCCGCCAGGGCGCGTTCGGCGAATGCATCAACCGACGGTGTGCTGCGGACATCGACTTCGTGGACAACCCCCTGGCCGCCTGCGTCCGTCACCAGGCGGAGGGTCTCTTCCGGGTCATGCGGGTCACCGGGAAAGGTGCCGATCACCGAATGTACGCCCCGGTGGGCGTAGTGGACCGCGAGGGCCCGTCCAATGCCACTGGCCGCTCCGGTGATCACGGCCACCCTTGTTTCCGGCGTCATGCTTCGACCTCGTGCGGGTGGTCCTCGAGCAGGGCTTCGGCGGGCGGCTTGGCGGCGATCATCAGGAGGCCGGAGAACAGCGTTCCGGCGGCGCCGACCCAGAGGGCTGCAGCGCCGGTTCCCGCGCTCGCTGCCGCTGCCGTGAACAGTGCACCGCCGATAATGGTGCCGGGCTGGCTCATCGCGCCGATGAAGGCGGTGCCCGTGGCTCGGCAGCTCACGGGGTAGCACTCTGCCATGAAGTACTGAATCGCGGCGTAGGGTCCGACCAGGAAGAACAGTCCGGCACCGTAGGTCACGACGATCATGACGGGGCTCGTGGCGAAGGGGCTGAGCATGATGGTGAACGAAATGCCGGAGAGAATCCAGCCGCCGATGATCGTCCGCTTCCGGCCGATCTTGTCACCGAGCCACCCGTGGAAAACGTAGCCGAAGTACGCCAGCCCGTTGATGACGATCAGCATCCAGAAGGCGTCAGAGAGTTCCACACCTTTGGCGTTCTTCAGGACGGAGCTGCCGAGAATGCTGAAGATCAGGATGCCGAAGAAGTTGAAGATCCAGGCCAGCGAGAACACGATCGTGTTCCGGCGCAGGTGCGGCTCCCAGATGCGCTTGAGCGGGGCAGCGGAAGAGTGTTCGACGCCGTAGGCGCGGGCCAGCGAGTGGGCGTCCTCGGTCTTGCCGCTCTTCTCAAGTTCGGTCAGCTTGTGGTGCAGCTCGAACTGCGGCGTCTCCTTGAGCTTCTTGGCAATGGCCCACACGATGATCACGGCCGGAACAGTAGCCATGAGATAGAGGGCGCGCCAGCCGAGGGACGGAAGGAAAACGAGGGCAAGGGCACTGGCGAGCAGGAAGCCCAGCGGCCAGCCGCCCTGGATGAAGGAGTAGTGGAAGCCGGGGCGCTTGCGCTTATCGGCGACTTCGGTGACCTGGTAGACCTCGTTCATGTAGGTCGCGTTGACGGCCTGCTCAGAGAAGCCGAGACCGCCGAAGGAACGCACCAGCACCAGCAGGCCGTTGCTGAGGAACGGGATCCCGGTCGGGATCAGGGCCGTCAGGGCGGAGACGATGGCGGTTCCGCCGACGGTGGTTATCATGCCCTTGCGGCGGCCGAGCCGGTCAATGACCGGGCCGATTCCGAAGCAGACGATCGCGGTGCCGACGGCGATCCAGGTAGTGATCGCATAGGCTTCGGATTCGGTCCAACCAAACTCTTCCTGCATGGCCGGCAGGAGGGTGCCGAAAAGCCCGAAGTCGAACACGGCGACGGTCCAGGCCAGCAGGGCAAGCACGGTGGCGGTGGTCGTGTGGTGCTTGGAGAATACCGGGAAACGGCGTTTCTCATCGGGGGCGGGCTGCGTCAGGTCGACGCCGGGTTGCTGGGTGGTCATTACTGGTTTTCCTTTCGGGGGCTGCGTGCGAGGAATGAGTCCGCGATCTGGTCGAACGTGAGCCAGCTGACGCCTTCGTGGGAGTTGATGTGTTCGATGAGGCGTTCAAGCATGAGCAAGACCTGGGGCCGGCCCGAGACATCCGGGTGGATCGTCATGGTGAAGACGGCCTGGTCCATTTCGCGGTATACCCAGTCGAACTGGTCGCGCCACATTTGTTCGATGTCCCGGGGGCTAACGAAGCCGTGGGAGTTCGGTGCCGCCTTGATGAACATCATGGGAGGAAGGTCGTCCAGGTACCAGTTGGCCGGGATCTCGACGAGGTCGGTCTCCTTGCCGCGGACGAGCGGCTCCATCCAGGTCTCGGCGGCCTTGGTGTAGTCGATCTTCTTCCAGCTGTCACCGACACGCACGTAGTAGGGCTCGAAATCGCGATGCATCAGGGAGTGGTCGTACTTGATCCCGCGCTCGAGGAGGATCTCGTTGGTGACCGGGGAAAATTCCCACCAGGGAGCGACATAACCGGTGGGGCGACGTCCGGAAACCTTTTCGATGAGTTCGATCGACCGGTCCAGGATGGCCGTCTCCTGCTCGCGGGTCATGGCGATGGGGTTTTCATGCGAGTAGCCGTGGACGCCGATTTCGTGCCCCGCGTCCACGATCATCCGAGTCAGGTCCGGAAAAGTCTCTATCGAGTGGCCGGGCACGAACCACGTGGCGGGCAGGCCGTACTTCTCGAAGAGACGGATGAGACGGGGGCCGCCCACCTCGCCGCTGAACAGGCCGCGGGAGATATCGCACGGGGAATCCTCGCCCCCATAGGAGCCGAGCATTCCAGCCACGGCGTCCACGTCCACGCCGAATGCGACTTGGATGTCCTTAGTCATGAGATCAACCTTTCATTGCGTTTTGTTGAGGTTTTGTTGGTGCGGTTCTGGTTTGGGCTGGAACTAGTCCGGGAGCGTGCCCCGGCGCGCGAAGGATTCCGCAATGCGGGCCGGAGGGGTATCAAGTCTGAGCAGCAGGCTGAGAAGGACCAGCGACTGGGATGGCCTGAGCAGTCCGGAGGGTATGGCACCCGCCGCCCGTAAGTCGGCACCGCCGCCGTCGCCGTATCGGGGAACCACTGCGCCGGCTTCCACCCGCGTGCTGGTCACCACCACAACGCCGGCAGCGGTTGCCTCGGCAACGTCCCGGCACAGCACGCGGTTGGCGTTGCCCGTTCCAGTTCCCTGGAGCACCACGCCTGCCGCCCCGGCCTGCAGGGCAGCCCGCAGGAGCACGGAATCCGCGCCGGGATAAGCAGCTATAAGGTCCACTCGCGGCGAACCGGCGCCGACGCCTGGCAATGGCAACGGCGCAAGACCGTGCCGTGCTGCATGCACACTGACCTCGCCGGAGCCCGACACGGACCCGGCCGTCCCAAAATCCGGGTTGGCAAACGCATCGTGACGGGTCGTGTGGCTCTTTCGAACACCAGCCGCCGGGAAGATGCTCCCGGCAAACGCCAGCAGCACACCCTTTCCCCGGGCGTGCGGGGAACCCGCAACGGCGATCGCCCGAGACAGATTGCCGGGACCGTCAGGCGTCGGGGAATCGGCCGCCTCCTGCGCTCCGGTGAACACCACCGGACGAGGATCATCGTGGGTGAGATCAACTAGATAGGCGGTCTCCTCCATCGTGTCCGTCCCGTGTGTGACCACGACCCCCAAAACCTGCGGGTCCGCCAGGGCGTGCCTGATGCTGGCGCAGATCGCGATCATGTCATCGACCGTCAGCAGGTACGAACCCTTCCGGAAGACGTCACCGACCCGGACCGGATACGAAGCTGGCACTCCCAGGCTGGCTAACACCTCCTTTCCCGAGTCCGACGCCACCGCGGCACCCCCGGTCTCCGACGCACGGGAGGAAATAGTTCCGCCCGTCGCCAAGAGCACCACATAGGGGCCAGCCAATTCAGTGAGGGTCATTTCCACTCCATTTGTCCTGCATCTGCTGTAGACGCCTACCCAATCGATTGGGTCGTGGGGTAAAAGTTATTGTTGCGACATTTCCTGCAGGCGTCTGGGGATGTTTCGAGGGTGTAACCATTTCGCCGTTAGGTGCCGCATCCCGGTTACCCAATCGATTGTGTAAGGCGGTGAACTGACTATAGAATGTGACGTGCAGCACGTCAAGGGGTTCCCGGACCAGTGAATCGCACGTTATCGGGCAGGCTTGGTGGCGATATCACTTTGAACTGAGGCAGGGAACTAATGGAAGGAACCACGGCCGGGGACCGCACGGTCACGCTGAAGGATCTGGCGGACGAACTCGGCATCCACCCATCGACTGTTTCCAGAATCCTTCACTCGGACGCAGAAGTGGCGCGCGGGGCGGCCTCCGTAGCGACGGCCGAACGCGTCCGGGAACTGGCGCGGAAACGGGGCTACTCCCCCGACCCCCAGGCCGCCGGCCTGCGGACGCGGCGCACCCGCCTCATGGGAGTGATCGTGCCCCGGCTTTCGGATCTCGTCCTGGCCACCATGTACGAGGGCATTGACGAGGCCGCGGCGGCGCTCGGCTATTCCACCTTCGTCATGAACTCCCGCGACGACCCCGAGGAACAACGGAGGAGGACGGACACCATGCTGGCCCGGCGTGTCGATGGGCTGATCATTGGCGACGCACACCTGGACGGTGGCCTGCTGCAGGAGTTGACGGCCCGGAAGGTCCCTTTTGTGCTCGTGAACCGCCGCGTACCGGGCTACCCCTCCGCCACCTGCGACGACGTCCTGGGCGGCGAACTTGTCGCCGACCACCTGTGGAGCAAGGGGCATCGGAACGTTGCTGTGATCGCCGGCGAGCCCTACGCCAGCACCGCCATCGACCGGACGGACGGCTTTGTGGACCGCTGGCGTTCGTTGGGCGGAAAAGTCCCCCCGAAGGCCGTGGTCTGGTCTCGATTCGACACCGCGGGCGGGCGCGAAGCGGCCGAAGATATCCTGACTCACTGCCACCCCCAACCGACGGCACTTTTCGCCGTCAATGACTTTGCGGCGATCGGTGCCATGGGAGCGTTGAGGTCCCATGGCCTTACTGTCGGAGTCGACGTGGCGGTGGTTGGTTTCAATGACACGTCACTTGCCGCGGAGCTTCCCATTCCGCTGTCCTCGGTCCGCTCGCCCATGCTGGACATCGGGCGGACTGCGGTGCAACTCCTGAAACGGGTACTGGACGGCAAAATGGTTGAGCCGGTCAGGCTGGAACCGAGCCTCTGCGTGCGGGAAAGCAGCGCCTGAGGCAACACGAGATGGCACGCCCCGGCGCGGCGGCCAAGGAAGCAACGCGGGGTCATATAACGCCCATAAAGGGTCCCAATATGAGCCGGGTCTGACCCCGCGTTGTTTTGGAGTGGGCGGGGGTTAGTCGTCGGTGCGGAAGACCTGGACCACCGAGGGGCGCGGGGCGCGCGCCTGGCCCCGGGCCGGCGTCGTCCCGGCCGGAACGTAGTCCGGGAAGAAGGACAGCTGCGCATCGAACGTGCCGTCCTCGCCGGGGTGCTGCACGGAGACGAACACGGTGCGTTCCTGGTCGTGGATGATGGGCCCGCAGGTCTCCCCGTCGCGCGGGACGGCGAGGAACTGTTCGACGCGTCCCCGTTCGGCGCCGTCGAGGGTGACCTTGAACAGCCCATCGGCCTTGCCGATCCCGGACGGGGCGCCGTCGGTGGAGATCCAGAGGTTGCCGACCGAGTCGAACGCGAGGTTGTCCGGGCAGGAAATCGGCGAGACCTTGTCCACCGGGTAGCCGGAGAAGTAAGTGACATCGCCCTGCGCGGGATCGCCGCAGACCATCAGCAGGTTCCAGGTGAACGCCGTGGAGGTCTGGTCGCCGGTCTCGGTGATTTCCACGACGTGGCCGTCACGGTTGGCGTTGCGGGGGTTTACCTCGTTGGCCCCTTCCTTGCCGGCCTTGCCGCGGTCCGAGTTGTTGGTGCAGGCGACGTAGACCTTGCCGGTGTGCAGGTTGGGTTCCACGTCCTCGCAACGGTCCATCTTGGTGGGGCCCACCTTGTCGGCGGCCACGCGGGTGTACACCAGCACTTCCTCAACGGACATCCCGGTCACCTTCGAGACCCCGCCGACCACCAGCGGCAGCCATTCGCCGGTGCCGTCGAAGCCGCCGTCGGCCGGGACCGTGCCGGTGCCGGTGATCTCGGACGCCGGGGAGTTGCCGGTGAACCGGGCAACGTACAGGTCCCCGGCAGAGAGCAGCGTCATGTTGTGCTTGCGGTCGCCTTCGCGGTACTTGTCCTTCGAGACGAACTTGTAGAGGTAGTCAAAGCGCTCGTCGTCGCCCGAATAGGCCACCACATGCCCGGATTCGGCCACGATCACATTGGCGCCCTCGTGCTTGAAACGGCCCAGCGAGGAGTGCTTCTTCGGCGTCGAGGTGGGATCAAAGGGATCGACTTCCACGATCCAGCCGAAGCGGTTGGCCTCATTTTCGTAGCCGGCGGTGCGGGTATCAAACCGCGGATCGTCGAGTTCCCACTGGCGCGCCGTGGGCTTGTTGGTGAGCCCGTAACGCTTGTCCTCAGCCGAGGTGCCTGGCGCGACGAAGTACCCGTTGAAGTTTTCCTCACCGGAGAGGATGGTCCCCCAGGGGGTGGTGCCGCCGGCGCAGTTGCCCAGCGTACCGAGGATGGTGCGGCCGGCCGGGTCGGCCTTCGTGCGGACCAGCGGGGAGCCTGCCACCGGGCCGGTGAGTTCATAGGCCGTGTTGTTCAGGTAGCGGCGGTTGAGCTTGGCACCCTTGACATAGCTCCACGGCTTGTTCTTGTTCTTGCGTTCCAGCTCCACCACGGAAAGCCCGTGGGCCGCGGCGCCGATCGCCCGGACGTCCGCGGCGGGCAGCGAGGCGGGGAACATGATGGTCTCGTTGGTGTATTCGTGGTTGGCGAACAGCACCGCGCGCCGGCTCTTGCTGCCCGGGATTTCGAGGATGTCGGTGTAATCGTTGTTGTAGCCGAACTGCCGGGCCTGCGCGGCAGCGCTCTGGTTGCCGAGGTCGAAGTCCGGGGCATCGTTGAAGATGGGGTCGCCCCAGCGGATCACGGGCTGCCAGGTGAAGCCCTCCGGAACAGTGAAGGCGTCGACGGCGGCGTCCACCGGGGCGATGGCGGTGAACCGGAGCTTGGACGCGCCATAGCCGTTCTTGGCTGCCGCGGAAAGGCCGGTGCCGCCGTCGGCCACTGCCGACTCCGCTGAGGTCACGGCCCCGCCGAACGCGACGGCAAGCGCCCCGGCAGCGCCGAAGCCCAGGGCCGCGCGGCGGGACATTGTGGCCGAGGCGATGTCCCGGAAGTAGCTGTTCGAGCTGGTGTTGCAGACCTCGCCCGAGCAGGCGTTATCGCACTTGAGTGCGCAGGTGACGGGGCTCCGCTTGCCTTTGGTGTGGCCGAGCATGGGGAGCAGGGAGAACTTGCGTCCGGAGGAGACAGACATGGAGAGACCTTCCACGGGGTGGTTGCGGGCCTCCCCACCGTTCCAGCCGGGGCCTACGCGAAGGAGTCTTCCGGATGAAATCCGGGTGAACTCCCAGCCAGAAATGAGGGCGCATTGCACTCCGGCACGCCGGACGTGAGGGAGCGTCTCAGCGGGCGGGGTCGGCGAACACCGCGTGGACGCGGCGCAGGCGGTCCAGCCACCAGCCCCGCCGCTCGGGCGCTGCGGCGTACTCCGCCAGCAAGCCCGGATCGGCGGTGACGTCGCGGAGCCGGATGGCGCCGTCGTCGGGAACCAGGGAATCCCGGGTGACATCGGCGGCGAGCAGGGAGACTGTCCCCAGTCCGCAGGCGTACGGCAGTTCAGGCAGCGCGGCGGCGAGCGCCAACCCCGCGCGGATTCCCACGGACGTGTCCAGCGCCGAGCTGACGACGGCGGGAAGCCCTGCCTGCGCCACGATGTCCAGGGCGCGCCGCACTCCCCCGAGCGGCGCCACTTTGACCACAATCAGGTCCGCGGCGCCGGCGCGGGCCACCTTGAGCGGATCATCCTCCTTGCGCACGCTTTCGTCCGCGGCAATCAGCACCGGGACGCCGGTAGCCCGCAGTCGGCGCCGGACCTCGGCGAGGCCGGCGATGTCCGGTACCGGCTGTTCGGCGTATTCCAGCCCGACGTCGGACAGCCGGGTTATTGCCCCGACGGCGGTGGGGACGTCCCAGCCGCCGTTCGCGTCCACCCGGATGGCGGCGTCCGGCAGCGCGGCGCGGACGGCGGCCACCCGGGCAGCGTCGTCATCCAGGCTCTGCCCGGGCTCGGCCACCTTGATTTTGACGGCGTCCACCCGGCCGAAGCGGGCCAGGATGTCCGGCACCCTGTCCGCGGGGACGGCGGGGACCGTGGCGTTGACCGGGATGCTGGTCCGCAGCGGCTGGGGAAACCCGTGCCAGCCGGCCTCCACCGCAGCGGCCAGCCATCGGGAGGCCTCCACGTCGCCGTACTCCGGGAAGGGGCAGAACTCGCCCCAGCCGAGCGGGCCTTCCAGCAGCAGGGCTTCGCGTTGGAGGATGCCGCGGAACTTCACCCGCATGGGCAGGCTCACCACATGCGCGACGGCGAGGAGCTCGTCAAGGTCGGGGAGCGATCCGGCGGACAACGGGGCATGGTTTCCGGGAGCATCCGGCGACGGCGGGGGCCAGTGGGTGGGCATGGGATTCACTGTACCGGTGGCCCCTCCGTACGCCCCGGCTGCCGGAGTTCCCAGACGTCCGCCGCTGCGCCCTGCGGCAGTTCCAGCTGCCAGTCCTCGCCGGGGCCCCGGTAGGCGCGCAGTGTAGTGGGCACCGAACCGTGGCGGTACACCTCCACGATAGAGGCATCAAGGAAAATCCGGAGCTCGTCACCGCCCGCCACCGCGTCGGCGAAGACGGTTCGCCGCTGCCCCGCGGAGTTGAGGACAAGCCGGAGCGTGCCCTCTCCGCCGCTCACCCGGATCTCCGCTTCAGCCGGCACCGCCAGGGTGCCGGCGGCCCCGCGGTGCAGCCGGGCGCCGCGGTAGGCCCGAAGTTCGGGCGCGGGTTCGACGGCGAGGACGCCGCCGTGGACCGAGAGCTGGCGGGGGAACGTCAGGACCCCGGCCCAGCCGGCGTCGTCGATCTCTTCGGGGCTGCGCCCGGGGTGCCCCTCGCGATCCTCCTGCTCACCGGACCAGCCCCAGAGCAGCGCCCGGTCTTCGAGGGCGAGGATCTGCGGGGCGTAGAACGCCGGTCCCAGATCCGCTTTGCCTCCCGCCGCGGGCGTGAACACCGGCAGCCCGGCGGAGTTCGGTGCCAGCGAGCCGAGGAGGTAGCCGACGCCGTTCGGGTGGCTGTGGTCTGCCGCGAGCCACAACGAGGCCATCAGGAGCCAGGTTTCCGCGCCGGACGAATCCGGGACCCGGACCAACTGCGGGCACTCCCAGATCTCGGCGGGCAAATGCCGGGCGGCGAGGTGGTCCTCCGTGCTGAACCAGATCCCCTCGTATGTCCACTGCCGGAGGTCATCGGCACTGTAGAGCAGCACGGCCGCGTGGCCGGACGACAGGCCGGCGCCCTGGAGGGCGAAGCGGCGGCTCTGGAAGTAGAAGATAAAGGGATCGCGGACGGCGGTGACCTGCGGGTCCGGCGGTATCTCCGCCGCGACGTGGCCCTCCTGCGTCCAGGAGCGGAGCTCAGCATCCGCCCTTGCCAGGACCACGCGCGCGAGGCTTCCCTCGGTGTCCACGCCGGAGTACATGGCGGTGGGGACGCCGTCGTCGTGGGCCACCACACCCGACCAGCAACCCAGCGCGTCAGGTCCGCCGGGTTGGGGCCGGAGCGCCACCGGTTCCTCGTCCCAGCGGACCAGGTCCGGGGAGCTCAAGTGTCCCCAGCAAATGCGCTGCTGCCGTGCCGAATGGGGGTTGTACTGGAAGAACACATGAAAACGGCCGTCCGTATAGCTCAGACCGTTCGGACCGTTGATCCAGCCTTTGGCGGGCCTTGGGTGGAAGTGGGGAAAGGACGGGTCAGGATGCTGCGCCGCGGTGTCCATGGCCAAAACACTACCCGCGCACGGATAGCAGGAGCCCTCAGAAAGTTCGCAGAGTTCTGTGGGAACCTGTTACGGATGAGCTTTCGGCAGGATCACACCAGTATGCAGCCGGCGTCGGAGTACCCGCAGCCGCCGTCCCCGCGCGCCCCGGGGGCGCCTGCAAGCGACGCCGGCCGGCAAGGCAGGGGCACCGGCTTCCTCTTCCTGTTGGCCACCCTCGTCAGCATCGCCGCGCTGGCCGCGACCTACTACTTCTTTGTCCGCACCACGACGGGCCAGTTCATTGACGAATCCGCGCTGGTGGAAGCAGTCGAAATCCACGGCACCGCCGGAAAAGCCGCGAACAAGCTCCTTGACTCGCTGCCGGCGCTGTCCCTGCTGCTCGCCACGGTGGTGGTCCTATTTGTGACCGTCGTGAAGCGGCGCTGGGCGGCGGCGGGGATCGCTGTGGCAGCCTGTGTGGGCGCCAACGTGGCCACCCAAATCCTGAAAGACCTCGTTCCCGTCCGGCCCTACCGCGGGATCGAAACCCTGGAACTGAACTCGCTGCCCTCCGGCCACACCACCCTCGCCGCTTCGGCCGCGGCCGCGGTGTTCCTGATGGTTTCCCCGCGCTGGCGCCCGCTGGCCGGGTTCCTGGGCGGCAGCTTCGCCGTCGCCACCGGCCTGTCCACCCTGATCAACCAGTGGCACCGGCCCGCCGACGTCGTCGCGGCCTTCCTCGTGGTGGCGGTCTTTATGCTCCCGGCAGGCTGGCTGATCATCCGCACGGGACCTCGCTGGAACGTCTGGGACGGCTACGGACGGCACTGGGCCTCCTCCCGCTTGTGGCAGGCAATGCCGCTGCTGGCAGGAGTCTTGGCGGTCGCCGTCGCAGCCTTCGCCCTGCAGGGTGCGACGGCCGGCCAAGGCAGCACCACGCACTATTTCTGGGCCGGGACCTCGCTCATTGTTCTGGCGGGCTACTTCGCCACGGTCGCCGGCGTATGGCTGTTCGGCCATGCGGCACGACGGCGGAACGCACCCCGGCGCTGACCGGCCGTTTACATCCGGCCCGCCGGGGGCCAGAATTAGTCCCGCACAGCCACTGGGTCGGCAGCGCGTTGGCCGATCCGTCCACCCGGTCAGCTGCCACGTCTCGAGGCCCTGCCATGAGCACTGATTCTCCGGTTTCCCGGCGCGCCACCACCCTCGCGTCCGTACCCTCGCAGCAGCGAATCAACACGTTCCTCCGCGACTCCGTCTACGCCCGGCGCCAGCACGTGCCGGGGATCTGCGACCTGGCCCTCGGCAATCCCCACGAGATGCCGCCGTCCGCCTATGTCGAAGCCCTGGCGGACGCGCTGACGCCCCGGAACGAGCGGTGGTTTGCCTACAAGACGAACGAGCCGGAGGCGCAGGCCGCGGCGGCGGCCTCCCTGCAGCGGCTGCTGGGGATGCCCTTCGAACCGGCGGACATCCACCTCACCACGGGCGGCTTCACCGCGATTCCGCTGGCGCTGAAAGCCGTGGCCGACCCCGGTGACGAGGTCATCTTCACCCTGCCGCCCTGGTTCTTCTACGAACCCCTCACAATTGAGGCCGGGCTGGTGCCCGTGAAGATCCGCTGCGACCCCGGGACCTTCGACATCGACCTGGCGGCGCTGGGGGCGGCCATCACGCCGCGCACCCGGGTGGTAATCGTCAACACGCCCAACAACCCGACCGGCCGGATCTACCCGCCCGCGCTCCTGAAGGACCTGGCCGACATGCTGGAGGGCGCTTCGCGGAGCAACGGCCGGCGGGTCTACCTGCTCTCCGACGAACCCTACAACCGGATCGTCTACGACGACGCCCGGTTCCACAGCCCCGCCGAATACTATCCCTACACACTCCTGGCCTACTCCTACGGCAAGACCCACCTGGCGCCCGGGCAGCGGATCGGCTACCTGGCCCTGCCGCCCACCATGCCGGACCGCGGCCCGCTCCGGGAAGCGTTCACCGCCCTGCAGATGGCGATGGGCTGGATCTACCCGAACGCCCTGCTGCAGCACGCACTGCCGCGGCTGGAACAGTTCTCGATCGACGTCGGGCAGCTGGAGCGCAAACGCGACCTGATGGTCGAAGCGCTGACCGGCATGGGCTACCAGGTCACCCGGCCGGAGGGGGCGTTCTACCTCTTCGTCCGCACTCCGGCGGCCGACGACGAGCAGTTCACCACCGCCCTCGCGGACCAGGATGTCTTTGTGCTGCCGGGGACCCTGTTCGAGACCCCGGGCTATTTCCGGATCTCGCTCACCGCCTCGGAAGACATGATCCAGCGCGCCCTGCCGGTCTTCGCCGCGGCGATCCAGCATTCCAGCGGCACCCTCCGTCAGTAGTTGCGGCGGTGCTTGAGCTTAGGGATCGTGACGGCGAAGACCGCGGCCGCGGCGAAGCCGAGCACACCTGTGGCGGCCACTCCGGCTCCGAGCGAAGCCGCGGCGGTCACGGCGGAGAGCAGCACCGGGCCGCCCGTGGCCCCGGCGTCCGCCATGAACCGCCAGATGCCCAGGAACTGGCCCCTGCCGTTGTCGGGTGAGAAGTCGGCTCCCAGCGTCATGTTCAGGCCTGAACTGATGCCGTTGCCGAAGCCGATCAGGAGCGCCGCGAGCAGCAGGCCCACGAAGGCGGTGCTGAGCGGGATCAGCAGCATGGCCGTGCCCATGATGAGGGTGGACGGGATGGCCACCCACAGCCGGCCCTTGCGGTCCATCAGCTTGCCGGCCGGATAGAAGACCAGCATGTCGATGGCGCCGGACAGCCCGTAGATCAGCGACGCCTGCGTCGCGTCCATCCCGAGGTGCTCGGCCCACAGCGGGATGACCACCTGCCGGGACGCACGCAGTGCGCTGAGCAGCAGCACCCCCATGCCCACCGTCAGGAAGACCCCGGCGTGGGAGACCGCGACGCTGCGCAGCGTCGCCTGCTGGACGGGGACGCCGTCGTCCGCCGCGGGTTTGGCAACGAAGTCCGGGATGGTGATCGACAGGACGGCGGCCGCGGCCATGGCGACGACGCCCACCCAGTAGGCGCCGCTGATTCCGGAGAACTGCATCACGGCGGCGCCGATGAACGGTCCGATAAAGATGCCGATCCGATTGACGCCGCCGAGCGTGGACAGCGCCCGGGCCCTGACGATCACCGGTACCGCCTCGGTCAGGTATTTCTGCCGGGCCAGGCTGAAGACGCTTGCGGCCATGCCGACGACCACCATGGCCGCCGCGAGCAGCCAGAGCCCGCCGGGCAGCAGCGGGGACAGCGCCGCGGCGGCGAGGGCTGCGGCGCTCGCAGCCGCGGCTCCCACCATGGCCCAGCGTTCGCCGAACTTCAGGGTGATGAGTGAGGCGGGCAGGTTGAAAAACCAGGAGCCGAGTCCAATGAGAGTGACGATCAGCGCGGCGACGGCCACCGAGGCGCCGAGGCCGCGGGCGGACAGTGCCACCACGGGCAGGATGGCGCCCTCGCCGATGCTGAACAGCAGCGCCGGGCCGAAGGCGGGGACGGCGATGCTGCGGAGGGTGAAGGGGGCGTGGCTGGTGGTGGTCATCCCCTTTATCCTAGGGGCGGGCGGCGCGCCGGGACGGTCAGGCGTCGAAGTGCGTGCGGACTTCCTCAGCAGTGAGGTTCTTGAGGACATCCGCCGCCACGTCCCGAAGCTTCTGGTTCCGGTTGCTGGACACCCGGGTGAGGATGCCCATGGCTTCCTCCTGGGAGCAGCGGTTCTGGGCCATCACCACCCCGCAGGCAAGATCGATCGAGGTGCGGTGTTCCATGGCGGCCTGGAGGTCCTCGGCGCGGGACTGCGCGGTGCCGATCCGGACCGCCAGGCGGAGGGAACGGCCGGCGAGGTCGGCGAAGCCGGAGGCCTCGGCAATGATGTCCTCGGTGAACAGGCCGGTGTCGGAGCCGAAGAAGTTCAGGGCGGCGATGGCGTCCTCGCCGATTTCCAGCGGCACCCCGAGGGTACTGCGGACGCCCTGGGCGGCCAGCTGCATCTGGTACTCCGGCCAGCGCGGGTCGGTGTCGACGTCGGCGAGGAGGACGACGGATCGTGTCCGGAGGGCTACGATGCACGGGCCGTCGCCGAGGTTTTGTTCGATGCGGTCCAGAATGACGGCGCGGGGGCTGCTCCCCGCCACGGTCATGGTTTTTTTCCGGCGCTGCAGCGTGACGCCGCATTCGATCTCGGCGCCGGCGGCGTGGCTGAGTGTGGCCGCGGAGAACTCAGCGAGGCGGCCGAGGAAGTCCTCGACGTTCTCCGTTCCCATCAGGAGGTCCTGCAGTTGCAGGGCGGCTTCGTCCCCGGCGTTATTGGTCATCCCTAAAATGTAGGGCGGACCCCCGCCCGGCACAACTTCACCCCGCGGCGTTACCGGTTCTGCCCGCAACCCTAGTCCCGCGACCCCAGCGCCTACACGTAGCCGTCCACGATCGCGGCGGCGATCTCGCGGTAGGCGCGCCGGGTTTCCGGGCGGAGGACATCGAGGGTGACCAGGTCGCCGTCGGCCACGCCGCGGTCGTGCGGCACGGCGATCAGCTGACGGCAGATGCCGGACAGGTGGTCCTCGATCGCGTCCTTGTCCACGCGTGAGGACACCTCGTCCTTGTCCGTGATGACCACAACGGCGTTCCGGGCGAGTTCCTCGTACCCGTGGCTGGCCAGCCAGTGCAGGGTGCTGCGGGCGCGTTTGGCGCCGCTGACCGCGTAGCCCGCCGCGATGATCAGGTTGTCCGCGGACTGCAGGATGCCCTTCATGGCGTTGTGCGTGACGCCGGTGCCGCAGTCGGTCAGGGCAACCGAATAGTAGCCGGAGATGAGCTTGCGGATCCGCAGGTATTCCTCGGCGGTCAGCGAATCGGAGACCTCGGGATCCTGTTCGCCGGCGATCAGGTGCAGGCGTCCGGCGTGGTGCATGTACCTGGCCAGGGCGGTGAGGGAATCGATGGATTCGATGTTCTTGAGCAGGTCGGTGATGGTGCGGGGACTCTGCTGCTGGTAGATGCCCTCGCCGAGGGCCCGCTCGACGAGGTCGCCGGAATCCGGGTTCGCGTCGATGGCGCACGGCGGGTCGCCGCGGAACTCCGCCAGGGTCAGGCCGACGCCCACCGTCGTGGAGGTCTTGCCGATGCCGCCCTTGAGGCTCAGGACGGCGGTGTTGTAGCTTCCCTGGAGCTGACGGGAGATGCGCCGCGCCAGTTCGTCCTCTTCGCGCTGCCGGGCGCTGGGGCCCAGGTTCAGTCCGCCGCCGGTCAGGGAGTAGAGGGCTCCCCGGAAGCCTCCGACGGGCCGGGGCTTCTGCTCGCGGACGAAGAGACCGGGTGAGCTGATGAAATCGGGGGCCGGGGCGGTGAGGGCTGCGGCCCGGCTGGCGGAGCGGGTGGCCCGCGCCGGCAGGGCAGGGACGGCGGGGGCGCTACCGGGCGCCGCCGGGACTGCTGAACGGCGCGACAGGGGCGCGGCCATCTCGACGGCGGGTGACTCGGTCCCGAAGTCCTCGGGTGCCTCCTCGTCGAACGTCGGCTCGTCCACGTCGGCTGCCGGGCCGGAGCCCGGAGTGGCCGACGCCGGCGGGGCGGCCGGGGGCTGCGGTGCCGCGGGGACCTGCCGGATCAGCGGGACGGCGCCGGTGGCGGCCTTTCGTTCGTCGGCTGCTTCGGCGGCCTCTGCCCAGGAGTTGCGGCGCGGCGGGCGCGACGCCTGGGTGTTGACGGCGTCGGAGGGTGTGATCGGCATGGTTCCTGTCCGGGCGTCGGAGTCCTCGCCCCGGCGGCGGTCACGCCGGCGCCGGAGTTCGGGTTGTTCTGCCTCTGCGGCAGCGTTAGCTGTGTTGTTGTCCACCGGATCGGGCATATTGGTCCCCCCTGGGACTCACAGCGCAGGCGGCTGCGGTGCTCGTTTGATTTGGTCCAAACTGCAATTCTAGGGGCAGCGGTGCTTACCCTTATCACCGGCGCCCCCACGCGGCGGACTCAGTGGTGTGCGCGGGTCTCCTGCAGGCGCTTGATGAACCAGCGGGACTGCTCCGGCCCATAGGGCAGGATCGGGACGGCCTTGGTGGCGTCGTCCGGGGTTTCCCGGGTGGCCTGGGTGGCCTGCCGCACCGCCGTCGACATGGTGTTGGCCATGGTCTTCACGAACTGGTCGCTGCACGGTTCCCCGTGGCCCGGAACCAGGAATTCGTAGCGGTGGCGCAAGGCGGAGACGTGCCGGAGGACGTCCGCCCACTCCTCGGGATAGGAATCCTCAAAGGACGGGTGCGAGCCCTGCTCCACCAGGTCCCCTGCGTAGAGCGTGGTGGCCGTTCCCACGAGGAGGTCGCCGTCGGTGTGTCCGTGGCCGAGGTAGAAGAAGGTGACGGTCTGGCCGCCGAGGTCCACGAGGACCGGCTGGTCTTTCACGATCGCGTTCGGGACCACCAGTTCGGTGTTCTCTCCTTCGCCGGCCGCCATTTCCGGCTCAGAGCCCGCGACGGCGGGGCGCTGGCTGTCGCCGTTTTCGTCAATCTCGGCGGCGCAGTTTTCATGCGCCCAGAACTCGGTCACTCCGGCGTCGGCGAACACCGCGTTGCCGAAGAAGTGGTCGTAGTGGGCGTGGGTGTTGACAACCACCAGCGGCAGCTGCGTCTTTTCCCGCACGGCGTCCAGGATCTCGCGTCCCTGCCGGGGTCCGCTGCCGGTATCGATCACCAGCGCGCGTTCGGAGCCGACAACCAGGCCGGTGTTGAGCAGGGAACCTTGGGTGGTCAGGACGTAGTTGTCCGGGCCAACCTCGAGCCATCGTGACATTAAATCTCCGTATTCCGGCGTTTATCCGGCGTCGTTGGTGCGATGTTTCTGCCCTCGATTGTACCCACCGGAGCTGGCCGGAAGCTGGAACCCGGACGGCGCGGGCGGTCTATCCGCCCGCGCCGTCGGCGCCCGCTACAGGTCCGCGAGCACCGACCCCGGGTTCTCGATCGCGTCGGCCACGTAGCGCAGGAAGCCGCCGGCGGTTCCGCCGTCGCACACACGGTGGTCGAACGTGAGGGTCAGCTCGGTAACCTTGCGTACGGCCAGTTCGCCGTTGACCACCCACGGCTTGTCGATAATGCGCCCCACGCCGAGGATTCCCACCTCGGGGTGGTTGATGATCGCTGCGGAACCGTCCACCCCGAAGACCCCGTAGTTGTTCAGCGTAAACGTGCCGCTGCCCAGTTCCGCGGGGGTCGCCTTGCCGTCGCGCACGACGGCGGTGAGCCGGCGGATCTCGGCGTCCAGTTCGCGGGCGCTGAGTTTGTCCGCGTTGCGCACCGACGGGACCATCAGTCCGCGGTCGGTCTGGGCCGCGAAGCCGAGGTTGACGCCGTCGAATGCCACAATCTCCTGCGACGCTCCGCCGGCGGTGTCCTCGGTGGTCACGATCCGGGTGTTCAGCTCCGGGAACTTCTTCAGCCCGGCGGTAACGAACCGCGCGATGAACGCCAGCAGGCCCGGGGTGTGGTGCGGATCCGCCTTCTTGAGCGCGGCCCGCATGTCCACCAGCGCGGTGGCGTCAACATCCACCCACACCGTGGCTTCCGGGATCTCAGAACGGCTGCGCGTCATGTTCGCCGCCACGGCCTTCCGCACGCCGCGGACGGCGGTCCGCCCGGTGATGCCCAGCCCGGTGCGGGCATCGGTGTCCCCGGCAGCCGACGCCGCAGGAGCCACCGGCGCCTCGGCCGGCGCCGCCGCCTGGCGCTCACCCACCGCGGGCCTGATGACAGCCTCGACGTCGCGCCGCATGATGAGCCCGCTGGCCCCCGAACCTTGGAGTTCCCCCAAATCAACCCCATGGTCCCGCGCCATCCGCCGGACGAGCGGAGAAATAACGGCCCCCAGCTTCCCGGGAACCCGGGTCCGCATCAGCACCAGGTCATCCGCAGCCTTCTCAGCAGCAGACACCTGGGACACCGGCTCAGCCACGGCAGTCCCGCCAGCCCGCTTGGGAGCCCGAGTCCGCCGGGCAACCCCATGCCCGCCAGGAGTCCCATACCCGATCAGCACGTTGCCGGACCCGGCCTTCTCCTCCTCGCGATAGACCTCAGCCGCAACAGCGGCAGCAGGCGAGCCGGCAACAGCGGCCGGCGAGTCAGAAGCGGGCCCGGCCGGCGCGGATGATGCCGCCCCGGGAGTGGCATCGGGCCTGTCGGAGCCGGCAGCATCGTCCGCAGGACGAATGCTGTCCGGCGAAGGGGCGGGGGCGGCATCATCCGCGCCGGCCCCCCGGGCCGCACCAGAGGCAGCACCAACAGGAGTCACAGAGATCAACGGCTTCCCGACGTCGAGCGTCTGCCCGGGCTCGCCGTGCAGCACGGCGACGGTGCCGGCGTACGGGGAGGGCACTTCGACCATGGACTTCGCCGTCTCGACCTCGGCGATCGGCTGGTCCACGCGGATTTCGTCACCCACGGCCACGAGCCAGTTCACGAGCTCGGCTTCGGTGAGGCCTTCGCCGAGGTCCGGGAGGAGGAATACTTTCGGTTCGCTCATGGTCAGTCTTCCCACTGGAGGTCGTCAACGGCGTCGAGGATGCGGTCCACGCCGGGCAGGTAGTAGTGCTCGAGCTTGGGCGCCGGGTACGGGACGTCGAAGCCCGTGACACGGCGGATCGGCGCGGCCAGGTGGTGGAAACAGCGTTCCTGGACCCGCGCGACGATCTCGGAGGCCACGGACGCGAAGCCGTGGGCCTCGGCGATGACCACGGCGCGGCCGGTCTTGCGGACCGAGGCGCAAACCGTCTCGTCGTCGAAGGGCACGATCGAGCGGACGTCGATCACCTCGAGCGAGCGACCCTCCTCGGCGGCCGCCGCGGCGGCGGCGAGCGCCGTCGGGACGGAGGGACCGTAGGCGATCAGCGTCGCGTCGGTGCCGGGGCGGGCGACGGCGGCGCGGCCCTCGGAGGACGTGCCGCGGGCGGTGTTCTCGGCGTGTTCGGCGCGGAGCGCGTCCAGGTCAACCTGGTCCTTGGACCAGTAGAGCTTTTTGGGCTCCATAAACATCACGGGGTCATCGGAGTCGATGGCCTCGCGGAGCATCCGGTAGCCGTCCGCGACGGTGGCCGGGGTGAACACCTTGAGCCCGGCGGTGTGGGCGTAGTAGGCCTCGGAGGAATCGCAGTGGTGCTCCACTCCCCCAATGCCGCCGGCGTAGGGGACCCGGATGACCATGGGCAGTTTGACGGTGCCCTTGGTGCGGTTGTGCATTTTGGCGACGTGGCTGACGATCTGCTCGAAGGCCGGGTAGGCGAAGGCGTCGAACTGCATTTCGATGACCGGGCGCATGCCGTTCATGGCCATGCCGACGGCCATGCCGACGATGCCGGACTCGGCCAGCGGGGTGTCGAAGCAGCGGTCTTTGCCGAAGGTCTTGGTGAGTCCGTCGGTGATCCGGAAGACGCCGCCGAGCATGCCGACGTCCTCCCCGAAGACCAAGACCGAGGGATCCGCGTGCATGGCGTCGGCCATGGCGGTGTTCAGGGCCTTGGCCAGGGTGATGGGCTGCGGGCCGGTCTGTTCGGCCACAACCGCAGCCTTCGCGGCTGCGCGCGCTGTGGCGGCGCTGACGTTACCGTTCGCCTCGGACGAGGTGGTGATGGTGGGGCTCATTTTGCGGCCTCTTCCCGGGAGAGTTCGTCGGCAAGCAAGGCGGACTGTTCCTTTAGCTGGGGCGTGGGGGTGGAGAAGACGTACTTGAAGAGATCCTGCGGTTCCACCGGGACTTCCTCGCTCAGGCCTTCGCGGAGCTGGGTGGCGACGGCTTCCGCCTTCTCGGCGATCCCGGCGGCCCGCTCGTCGTCGAGCAGTCCGCGGTCCGTCAGGTAGGTCTCCATCCGGCTCAGCGGATCCTTGGCCACCCACTGCGCCACCTCACTGTCCTGGCGGTACCGGGTGGCGTCGTCGGCATTGGTGTGGGCCTGCATGCGGTAGGTGTGGGCTTCCACAAGCAGCGGGCCGGAGCCTTCACGGGCGAGCCGTACGGCCCGGCCCAGCACGGCGAGGAGGGCGACCATGTCGTTGCCGTCCACGCGTTCGCCGGCCATGCCGTAGCCCACAGCCTTGTGGGCCAGCGACGGCGCGACGGACTGGTGCGCCAGCGGCACGGAGATCGCGTACTGGTTGTTCTGCACGAAGAACACCACCGGCAGGTGGAAGACCGCCGCAAAGTTCAGTGCCTCGTGGAAGTCGCCTTCGCTCGTGGCGCCGTCACCACACATGGCCAGGACCACGGTGTCCTCGCCGCGCAGCTTGGCCGCGTGGGCTACGCCGACGCCGTGCAGCAGCTGGGTGGTCAGCGGCGTGCACTGGATGCCGACCTTATGCTTGGCGGGGTCGTAGCCGCCGTGCCAGTCGCCGCGGAACAGCGTCATGGTCTGGACGGGATCGACGCCGCGGGCCATCACAGCCACGGAGTCGCGGTAGGTGGGGAACATCCAGTCGCCGTCGGACAGGCACAGGGCGGCGGCGACCTGGCAGGCCTCCTGGCCGTGGCTGGACGGGTAGACGGCCATCCGGCCCTGCCGCACCAGAGCGGAGTTCTGGTCATTGACCCGGCGTCCGACCACCAGCTGCTCGTAGGCGGCCAGCAGTTCCTCGTCGCCGGGGAGGGCGTACTCGTGGCCGGGCTGGGTGCCCTGCTCGGTGTGCGGGTTCAGCGTGCCGTCCGGTCCCACCATCTGGATCTGGTGCCGTGCCGGCAGCATGTAGTCCTCGACAGTGATGCCGAACTTGCGTACCGCCTCGCTGGCGGCGTCTTCCGGCGCTTCTGCGGAGATCGTCATTGGTCCGTCCTTCTGTAGCCACTATTCGCTCCCAGTATGCCGCCGGACGATGTTTCGTATCCAGCTCCAGCGAAAATCGTGGAGAAGTCCAGAAAATTGGCCTATTCTGGAAGACAAATCGTAAGTGTGAGCTGGATTACCAGTGGGAGTTGTGGACAAATGGCAGAGCCCGAGGCGGAGCAGGCGGCGGTTCCGCTGGACGACGTGGACCGGAACATCATTGCGGAGCTCACCAGGGACGGACGGATGTCCGTCACGCAGGTCGCTGAGAATGTCCACATCTCCCGCGCCCATGCCTACACGCGCATCTCCCGGCTGACCGGCGAGGGCGTCCTGACCAAGTTCACGGCGCTGGTGGATCCGATCAAAGCCGGGCTGAAATCCTCCGCCTACGTGACCCTGAAAGTGCGGCAGCATTCCTGGCGGGAGCTCCGGGAACTGCTGCGGGCCATTCCGGAGGTGCACCACATCGCCCTGGTGGGCGGTGACTTCGATGTCATCCTGCTGGTCCGCGCCGTGGACAACGTCGATCTGCGCCGGGTGATCTTCGACCAGCTGCAATCCATGCCCGGGGTGCTGGACACGCAGACGTTCCTGGTCTTCGAGGACCTGGACACGCGCTAGCGGAGCCGTCTACCCCTTGAACACCGGCGTGCGCTTCTCCTGGAACGCGCGGAATCCCTCCGCGTAGTCCTCGGTCTTGCAGAGGCGGGCCTGTTCGGCGTTCTCCTCTTCCATGGACTCCCAGAGGCCCAGCCGCTGGTCCCGGATGTGGGCCACCAGGTCCTTGCTGGCGTTGAACGCGCTCGTGGCGCCCGTGGCTGCCTTGGCCACGATCGCGCGGGTGTTCTCCAGCAGGTCGGCAGCCGGCATGGCCCGGCTGAACATCCCCTGGGCCACCGCTTCCGCGCCGCTCATCAGCTCGGCCGTGTAGATCAGGTCAAGCGTCCGGTGCATGCCGAGCCGCTCGGTGAAGTACCAGTGGCCGCCGGAATCCAGCGTGGCACCCAGGTTGGCGAAGGGGGACCCAAACTTGGCGTTGTCCGCCACGTAGACCACGTCGGTGGCAAGCAGCAGGCCCAGTCCAACCCCCAGGCAGGCGCCCTGTGCCGCCGCGAACGTGGGGGCGGGGAAGGCCGTCATCTTCTTCAGCAGCGGCTGCAGGAGCCCACCCAGGTAGCCCTGGACGTCGTCCGTTTCCGGGGTGACACCGGCGATGTCCCGTCCCGCGCAGAAAGCGCGTCCCTCTCCCCTGAGCAGCAGCGCCCGCACCTCACCGCGCGAGGCGGCGGCAGCGGCGTCGTCGTACGCCCGGGACAAATCCCTGAGCGCCTGCTCGTCCAGGGAGTTGAGCTTGTAGGGGGCGTCCAGGACGATCTCGGCGATGCCGTCGTTGATGGAGAGGGAAATCATGGGGCTCCTCGTTGGAGTGGGGTCGGCGCGGCGGACGGTTTAGACGTCGAAGTCGACGGTGACTTCCGGCGTCGTCGGGTGGGACTGGCAGGTGAGGACGTAACCCTTGTCCAGTTCCTCCTGTTCGAGCGCGTAGTTCTCATCCATCGTGACGGCACCGGTGACCACCTTGGCGCGGCAGGTTCCGCAGACACCGCCGGCACACGCGAACGGTACGTCCGGGCGGACCCGCAGGGCGGCATTAAGGATCGATTCACGCGCGTGCGTGGGGCTGGCCACCTCGCCTTGGAGGCCGTCCAGCTTGAAGGTGATCTTGTACGTGGCCTGGGACTCGTCCACTACCACCGGACGCCCGGCGTTGCCCTCGGGACGGTCCGGCTTGCCGGTGCTGAACAGTTCGAAGCGGATGTGGTCCGGGTTGACGCCGCGCTCGGCCAGGGTGTCCCGGCACAGCTGGACCAGCTCGAACGGGCCGCACAGGAACCACTCGTCGACGTCGTCGGCGTGGATGGCGGTCCCCAGCAGGGCCTGCAGCTTCTCCGCGTCGATCCGGCCGCTCAGCAGCGGGGCGATCCGCTGTTCACGGGACAGGACGTGGTGCAGGGCGAGCCGGGACGGGTACTTGTCCTTCAGGTCGGCGAGCTCCTCGAGGAACATGACGTCCATGGCGGCTTTGTTGGCATAAACCAGGTCGAAACGGGTGTCCGGGTGGGCCGCGAGCAAGGTGCGGGCAATCGCGATCACGGGGGTGATGCCGGAACCGGCGGCGATCGCCACGAAGGAGCCGGGCTCCCCCGCCAGGGCGTTTGCCATCTCGTCCGGGTGGTTCATCGAGTTCATGAGGTTCTGCTCTTTGCCGTCCCGGCCGTGCTTGGACACGAACGCGCCCATCGGACTCATAACGTCCAGGACGTCGCCGGCCTTGAGCTCGGCGTTCGCCCAGGTGGAGAACAGGCCGCCCAGGTCCTTCTTGATCGCGACGCGGATCTCGCTGCTGCCGTCCGCGAAGCTCCGCGGCTCGGCGCAGATCGAGTAGCTGCGCCGGATTTCCTTCGGCTCGCCCGATTCATCCGGCAGCGTGGTGCGCAGGGCGACGTACTGGCCGGGGAGGTAATCGAACTGGCCGGCCAGCTCAGCCGGAACGCCGAAGGTCACCTCGATGGCGTCGTCGGTGAGCCGGCGGACCTCATCGACCGTGAGCGGGTGGAAGGACGCGCGACGGCGGCCGGTGGCTGCAGCCGATTCAGCGGCGGTCTGGCGGACAACAGTCATAGGAGCACCTGTTCCTTACAAAACTTTGAAGTAGTCGAACGGTTCCTTGCAGTCCTGGCAGACGTACAGCGCCTTGCAGGAGGTGGAGCCGAAGCGGGTGAGTTCCTTGGTGTTCAACGATGAACACTGCGGGCATTTGACGGCGAGAGACAGGCGGACCGGCCCGGCGTGCCGCACGGCCGTGGAATGACCGGAGGGCGGGGCGATGCCGTACTCCTGCAGTTTGGCCTTGCCGGCCTCGCTCATCCAGTCCGTGGTCCAGGCCGGGGAAAGGACCATGTCCACCTTGACGCTGGGGTAGCCTTCGCGCTTGAAGGCCGCCGTGAGGTCGTCACGGATGGCGTCCATGGCCGGGCATCCCGAGTAGGTGGGCGTGATGGTGATATTGACTGTGGGGACCATCCCGCCGTCGTCCGCGTTTGGTTCCTTGGTCACCTGGACGTTGCGCAGGATCCCCAGGTCCTCGATGGTGAGCACCGGAATTTCCGGGTCGCAGACCGTGGCGGCGAGGTCCCAGGCCTTCTGCTCGGGAGTCTTCTGCTCTGCAGGCCTGCCCTCGGCGGCCGTGGGGTGGCTGACGTACATTTCCATGGTGGTTACCAGCTGGCTCCTGGGTACTCGCGGGCGAGCACCTGCATTTCCGCGAGGATGTAGCCGAGGTGCTCGGAGTGCAGTCCCTGGCGTCCGCCGCCCGGGGCGGGCTGGACCTTGGGAACGTCCAGTTCCGCTGCCGCGAGGACCTCGCCGGTGAGGCGGTCGAAGTCGGCGCGGAGGCTGGACGGTTCGACGGCGGCGCCGCTCGCGCTGAGCCGGGCGGTGAGTTCGTCGTCGCGGAACAGCTCGTCCACGTACGGCCAGATGACCTTGAAGCCGTGGATCATCCGCTCACGGGACTCGTCCGTGCCCAGGGCCAGGCGCAGCACCCACTGGGCGCTGTGGTCGCGGTGGTAGTCCACCTCTTTGACGGCCTTGGCGGCGATGCCGGCCAGGGTGGCGTCGGTGGACTGCGTCAGCCGGCGGTAGAGCTCGAACTGGTAGTAGCTGACCACGAACTGGCGGGCGATGGTGACGGCAAAGTCGCCGTTCGGCTGCTCGAAGATCGCCGCGGAACGGAATTCGTGCTCGCGACGGAAGTAGGCGAGGTCGTCCTCGCTCTTCGCGGTTCCGTCTTCCCCGAGCGCCCCGCCGGCGTAGCTCAGGAACGAGCGGGCATGGCCCAGCTGGTCCAGGGCGATGTTGCCCAGGGCGATGTCTTCTTCGAGCTCCGGGGCACGGGAGATCCAGTGGCCCAGGCGCTGCGCGAGGATCAGGGCGTCGTCGCCCAGGCGCAGGGCGAACTCGGCCACGTCCGCGTCCGGCTTCGCGGTGCCGCGGCTGACGGCCAGCGCGATGTCCTCCGGACGGAGGGCGTTGCCGGGGGTGATGCGGGTGGCGCTGGCCGTGGCCTCGCCGCTGCCGCTGGCTCCCTTGACGCCGACGTTGAGGTCGCCGTGGCCGGACGTTTCTGCTGCAGTTTCGGGTGAGGTGCTCACAGGTGCTTCACGCCCTCGCTCTTGGTGTAGTACGTCGCGTGGCGGTAGTCCTTGCCCTGGGGCGATTCGAAGAACGAACCCTTGGCGTCCGGGTCGCTCGAGGCGATGGCGTCGGCCGGGACCACCCAGATGGACACACCTTCGTTGCGGCGGGTGTAGAGGTCGCGGGCGTTGCGCAGGGCCATGGCGGCGTCCGGCGCGTGCAGGGAGCCGGCGTGGACGTGGGACAGGCCGCGGCTGGAGCGGACAAACACTTCCCAGATGGGCCAGACGTTACCTGCATGCGGTTCGGGGGTGGTCATGCTGCGGATTCCTTCTCTGCTTGCTTGCGGCTCTGCTTGGCCGCGTAGGCGGCGGCGGCCTCGCGCACCCAGGCGCCGTTGTGGTGGGCTTCGCGGCGCCGTTCCAGGCGCTGGGCGTTGCAGGGGCCGCGGCCGGCGAGGACTTCGTGGAATTCATGCCAGTCCAGCGGGCCGTGCTCCCACTTCTTGGTTTCCTCGTTGAAACGGATGTCCTTGTCCGGGAGGGTGAGTTCCAGGACCTTGACCTGTTCCATCATCATTCCGACGAAGCGGTTGCGCAGTTCGTCGTTGCTGAAGCGCTTGATGTTCCAGGCCATGGACTGCTTGGAGTTGGGTGAGTCGTCGTCCGGCGGGCCGAACATCATCAGGGCGGGGGCGTACCAGCGGTTCACCGCGTCCTGGGCCATCTGCTTCTGCTCCGGGGTGCCGTGGGAAAGTTCCAGCAGGATTTCGAAGCCCTGGCGCTGGTGGAAGGATTCTTCCTTGCAGACCCGGACCATGGCGCGGCCGTAGGGGCCGAAGGAGGCGCGGCACAGCGGCACCTGGTTGGCGATAGCGGCGCCGTCCACCATCCAGCCGATGGCGCCCATGTCCGCCCAGGTGCGGGCGGGGTAGTTGAAGATGGAGGAGTACTTGGCCTTGCCGTCCATCAGGTCCTGCATCATCTGGTCACGCGGCTGGCCGAGGGTCTCGGCGGCGGAGTACAGGTACAGGCCGTGGCCGGCCTCGTCTTGGACCTTGGCCATCAGGATGGCCTTGCGCTTGAGGCTGGGGGCGCGGGAGATCCAGTTGGCTTCCGGCTGCATGCCGATGATCTCCGAGTGCGCGTGCTGCGAGATCTGGCGCAGGAGGGTCTTGCGGTACGCCGGAGGCATCCAGTCGCGCGGTTCGATCCGCGAGTCGTCCGCCATGACTTTGTCGAAGTAGGCCTGGCCTTCAGCGTCGCGCCGGGCCACATCTTCGGGGCTCTGTTCGTGCCGTGCCGATGTTGGTTCTCCGGGCACTGACTGCAGGGTCTGCGATGCCATGGTTGCTCCTATGCATTTCCGATAAATAATTACCGACCGTTCGTTCAGGATATGCGGAAGGCGGGAGATGCGTCAAGCACCGGGCGCCTCCCCCGACCCAGATGACAACGGCCGGCCATCACGACTGTCACCTACCCGTTACCGAGGTTTCTGCCCCTTTGGCTGGCCCCGGTGGTAACGTCCGGCCATGGGAACGTCGCCGGATCCTGAGGAAGCAGCGCCGGGCCCAGCCACGGCACCTGGCGGAATGCACCGCCGTCGGGCAGTTGTCCGCGCCGTCATTGCCGGGCTGGTGGTGCTTGCCGTCGCCGCCGCCGCGTTCCTGCTGAACCGGCCTCGGGCCCAAACCGCGGCCCCGGTGGAGACGTCCGCCCCGGCACCGGCGGTGACCCCCAAGCCCACGCCCACCCCGACGCCGGATCCGCCTCCCGTCGCGCTGAACATTCTCCTGATCGGCAGCGACAGCCGCGTGAACGCCCGGGCCGCGGCGGCAACCGGCAAGGCCTCCGACCAGCGCGCGGACGCCCTCGTTTTCATCCATCTCCCGGCAGACCGCCGGAGTGCCTACGGCATCTCCATCATGCGTGACCTGTGGGTGGACATCCCCGGCTACCGCTCGGCCAAGATTAACGCCGCCCTCGAACTGGGCGGGGTGCCCCTGATGACACGGACCGTGGAGGCCCTGCTGGGCCAGCGCATCAACCACACCGTGATGCTGGACTTCCAGGGCTTCGCCGCCATGACCGACGCCCTCGGCGGCGTCAACGTCACCATCAAGGAGCCCTTCACCGGCACCATCGACAACTTCATCCATTTTCCGCGGGGTGTGAACAGGCTTAACGGGGAAAAGGCGCTGGCCTTCGTCCGGGAGCGCCATGCCTTCGTCGACGGCGATTTCCAGCGGGTGCGGAACCAGCAGACGTTCCTCAAGGCCGTGATGGCCAAGATGGCGGCCGAAGGCGGGCTGAAAAACCGGGACACCGTGAAGAAGCTGGTGGCGAAAGTCCTTCCGCACGTCACGGTGAATCCGGGACTCACTGTGCTGACGCTGGAACGCCTCGCCTACAGCCTGCGCAACACGGCCCCGGGCAACGGCGTGTTCTTCACGCTCCCCACCGGCGGCTTCGGGACCAGCTTTGACGGCCAATCCATCATCCAGCAGGACCCTGCGGCCACGGCCGCCGTCTCCGCCGCGCTGGCTTCCGGCACCCTGGGAAAGTACGTCGCCGCCAACAAGCTGCAGAACGGCAACTGAGTCCCGGCAAGAGTTGTGGCAAGGGCCGGGCCGGGCCGCGCCGGCCCGGCGGGCGGCGCGCGCCCCTTGCCCTGGCGGTAGATTGGAGAAATGACCCAGACTCCCGCGCAGCTGCTCCCCCAGCCCCCTGTTGCCAAGAAAATCCCCGCCCTCCGCACGCACCACGGTGATGCCTTCGAGGACAACTACGAGTGGCTGCGGAACAAGGAGTCCGCGGAGGTCGTGGAACTGCTCAAGGCGGAGAACGCCTACCAGGAGGCAGTGACCGCCCATCAGGGGCCGCTGCGCGAGGCCATCTTCCAGGAGATCAAGGGCCGCACCCAGGAGACGGACCTCTCTGTGCCCAACCGCAAGGACGGCTGGTGGTACTACACCCGCTCGGTGGAAGGACAGGAGTACGGCATCCAGTGCCGCGTCCGGGCCGACGACACCGGGGACCGCGTCGCCGACTGGACTCCCCCCGCCGTCGAGGTCGGCGTCGAGATTCCGGGCGAGGAGATCCTGCTGGACGGCAACGTCGAGGCGGCCGGCAAGCCGTTCTTCGCCGTCGGCGGTGCCGCCGTGACCGTCGACGGGAACCTCTACGCCTATGCCGTGGACAACGCCGGGGACGAGCGGTTCACGCTGCACATCAAAGACCTGCGGACCGGAGACGTCCTCCCGGACGTGATCGAGAACGTCTTCTACGGCATCTCCTTCTCCCCCGACGGCAGCCGGATCTTCTACACCGTGGTGGACGATTCCTGGCGGCCGTACCAGGTGAAGTCCCACGTGCTCGGCACACCTGTCAGCGAGGACGAGGTCGTCTACCAGGAGGACGACGTCGCCATGTGGCTGGGCTTCGAGCTCTCCGCAGACCGGCGCCACCTTGTCCTGAGCATCGGCTGCTCGGAGTTCAGCGAGACCCGGCTGCTGCGCTTCGACGCGCTGGACGCCGGGCTCAGCACCGTCATCCCCCGCGAGGAACGCATCCTCTACGAGGCGGAGCCGTTCCTGCTGACAGACGCCGCGGGCACCCAGTCCGAGGCCATCCTGGTGACCCACAACAAGGACGCCATCAATTCCATGGTCTCGCTTATGGACCCGGCCGAGCTCGCGAAGCCGCTCGCCGAGCAGCACTGGACCACCGTCGTCGAGCACTCCGACCAGGTCCGCGTTAATGGCGCGGGCGTCACCTCGACACACCTGGTGGTGTCCGTCCGCAAGGACACAATCGAGCGCGTCCAGGTCTTGCCGCTGGCCGGGCTGGGGACGCCGGAACAGGGCGCGCCTGTGGAGCCTGCCTTCGAAGAGGAGCTCTACACCGCAGGCGTGGCCGGTTCCGACTACGAGGCTCCCGTGATCCGGATGGGCTACACCTCCTACTTCACGCCGTCGCGGGTCTACGACTTTGTCCTTCCCACCCCGGAACAGCCCGCCGGCGAGCTGCTCCTGCGCAAGGAAAGCCCGGTGCTGGGCGGCTACTCCGCGGCAGACTACGTGGCCACCCGCGAATGGGCGGTCGCTGCAGACGGGACCCGGATCCCGCTCTCGGTGCTGCGCCACGCCTCGGTGGCCCGCGACTCGACGGCGGCCGGCCTGGTGTACGGCTACGGTTCCTACGAGATGAGCATGGATCCGTCCTTCGGCATCCCGCGGCTGTCCCTGCTGGACCGGGGCATCGTGTTTGTGATCGCCCACATCCGCGGCGGCGGCGAACTGGGCCGGCACTGGTACGACACCGGCAAGAAGCTGCAGAAGAAGAACACCTTCACGGACTTCATCGCGGCCACCGACTGGCTGGCGCAGTCAGGCTGGGTGGACCCGGCACGGATCGCCGCCATGGGCGGCTCGGCCGGCGGACTCCTGATGGGCGCTGTCGCCAACCTGGCGCCGGAGAAGTACGCTGCCATCGTGGCCGCCGTACCGTTCGTGGACGCCCTGACCACTATCCTCGATCCCGAACTGCCGCTCTCCGCGCTGGAATGGGAGGAATGGGGAAACCCGATCACCGACCGCGAGGTCTACGAGTACATGAAGTCCTACACGCCGTACGAGAACGTCCGCGCCGCGGCGTACCCCAAGATCGCGGCGGTCACGTCGTTCAATGACACCCGGGTGCTGTACGTGGAGCCCGCTAAGTGGGTGCAGCGGCTGCGCGAACTCAATACTGGCAGCGAGCCGATCGTGATGAAGATCGAGATGGAGGGCGGCCACGGCGGCGCCTCGGGCCGGTACGTGCAGTGGAAGGAACGGGCCTGGGACTACGCGTTCGTCGCCGATTCCCTCGGCGCCACGGAGCTGCTGCCGGGGGCCGGGCTGAAATAAATGGTCGTTGCTCCGTAACTGCCCCTTATGAACCGCCAGAAGGGCAGTTACGGAGCAATCGCCGGTCAAGATGGTGTCAGATCGCGTCCACCGGACAGGCCATCGGCGGCTCGGTCCCGGATTTTCCGGGAGTCGTGTACCGGATAAAAGCTAACCATGCTTACTATTGACTCGCATCAGGCACGTCGGTCTGGAAACTGCTCACTGGGGGCAGCAGGAACCGTGCCGGAACTGGAGCTATTCGTGAGCACTGAACAGGGATTGACCCCGCTGAGCGACGCCGAACTGATGGCGGAGGCAGGCACCGCACTTCCGGACAAGGAAGTCGCCTCCATCCTGGACCTCAACGCAGACCTGGACCTCGGCCTCAACGCCGCGGCACCGATCGACCTCGCTGTCGCGGCCAACGCCAACGTCGCGGCTCCGATCGACGCGGCTGCGTCTGCGAACATCCTGTCCTACGGCTCGGACGCCCAGGCGCTCGCCGACCAGGGCGTTGTTATCAACCAGGGCATCACGGCCGATGCCACGGCGGAGTCCACGCAGGACAGCACGATCGAGCAGGAATCCGGCAGCACGGACGGCAGTGACACCGGCGAAACCGACGTCACGGCCGAGGAAGGGGCCTTGCCGACCGACGTCGCCGGCGCCCTCGACTCCAACCTGCTCAACGTCAACGTGGATCTGGACGCCTCCGCCGACCTCGCCGCCCCGATCAACGGTGCCGTGGCAGCCAACGCCAACGTCGCCGCCCCGATCGACGCCGCCGTCGCCGCCAACATCGGTTCGATCGACAGCAACGCCTTCGCCGTGGCGCAGCAGGACGCGATCATCAACCAGAACATCGAGGGCGAGGCCACCGCCACCGCAGACCAGCAGTCCGACCTCCGGCAGTAGTCCCCCGAATGAGTACTCCGCACGGCGGGCCGTCCATCACGGACGGCCCGCCGGCTTCCCCTGCGCCGGTTACCCCTGCACCGGCCGCTCCGGCATCGGCCGGCACCCTGCAGGTTCCGGTCCGGGCCGACGGCGTCCAGCTCCTCGGCGAGACCAAGGGCTCCGGCTACCGCGAGGCACCCTCCCTGGTCCGCCGCGCCGACGGCCAGACCCTGCAGCTCACGCGGCTGCTGTACCTGGTCCTCGAGGCAATGGACGGCACCCGCGGCGTGGAGGAAATCGCCGACCACGCCAGCACCTCGTTTGGCCGGCTGGTCAGCGCGGAGAATGTCCGGACGCTGATCGAGTCCCAACTGCTTCCGCTGGGCCTGCTGCGGCTGGCCGACGGCTCCCAGCCTGAGGTCCGCAAGGCCGACCCATTGCTCGGGATGAAGCTCCGCTACACGGTCACGGACCCGGAGCGCACCCGCCGCATCACCGCTCCTTTCGCCGTGCTCTTCAGCCCACTGATCGTGGTCCTCGTGACCGCGGCCTTCCTCGCCAGCTGCTGGTGGGTGCTGATGGTCAAGGGCCTGGCTTCGGCCACGCACGAGGCCTTTGCCAACCCCGCGCTGGTGCTGTTGATCCTGATGGTCACCGTGCTGTCCGCCGGGTTCCACGAGTTCGGGCACGCCGCGGCGGCCCGTCGCGGCGGCGCCACCCCGGGGGCCATGGGCACCGGCCTGTACCTGATCTGGCCTGCCTTCTTCACCGATGTCACCGATTCCTACCGGCTGGGCCGCGCCGGCCGGCTCCGGACCGACCTCGGCGGGCTGTACTTCAACGCGATCGTCGCCGTCGCCATCATGGGCGTCTGGTGGGCCACCGGCTTCGACGCGCTGCTCTTGGTCGTGGTGACCCAGGTCCTGCAGATGGTCCGGCAGCTGCTGCCCCTGGTCCGCTTCGACGGGTACCACATCCTCGCCGACGCCACCGGGGTCCCCGACCTCTTCCAGCGGATCAAACCCACCCTGCTGGGCCTCCTGCCGTGGCGCAAGACGGACCCGGAGGCGCAGGTCCTCAAGCCGTGGGCCCGCGCCGTGGTCACCGCTTGGGTGCTCATCACGGTTCCGCTGCTGCTTCTCAGCCTGGTCCTCATGGTGTTCTTCCTGCCACGGCTCCTCGGCACCGCATGGGACAGCGCGCAGAAGCAGTACGCCATGTTCAACAGCGGCCTCGCGGAGGGGGACATCCTGGACGCCGCCGTGCGGCTCCTGGCGATCGCCGCCGTCGCACTTCCCGTCGTGGGAATTTTGTACATCCTGTTCCGCCTGGGACGCCAGATCATCACCGCGCTCTGGCAGAAGACCCGCGGCAAAACCCTCCAGCGCGGGACGGCCCTCGCCGTGATCGCGGGCGTGATGGCAGGTCTCGCGTGGGCCTGGTGGCCCGGCGCCGAGAGCTACCGCCCCGTCCAGCCCTACGAGCGGGGCACCCTGGCCGATGCCACCACTGCCATTTTCCCGGCGGGAGCTACCACCGGCATGCGCGAGGGCCAGGCCGGCCGGACCGTGGCGCTCTGGCCCGCCGGCGCCCAGATGCCTACCCGGGAGGAACCGCAGCTCAGCATGGTGCTGGTGCCGCGCGATGCCGGGACGTCCGGGGCCTCCGAGCCTTCCGGGACTTCCGGGACTTCCGGGACGACGGCGGCACCCGCCTGGGTGTTCCCCTTCGACCGGCCGGCCGCTCCGGAGGAGGACGGCAACCAGTCGCTCGCGGTCAACACCACGGACGGTTCCGTGGTCTACGACGTCGCCTTCGCCTTGGTCTGGGCCGATGACGGTGCCGATGTGACCACCAGTAACGAGGCCTACGCCTTCGCCAGCTGCGCCGATTGCGCCGCCGTCGCGGTGGGCTTCCAGGTGGTGCTGATCGTGGGCCAGACCGACGTCGTGGTCCCGGAAAACCTCTCCGCCGCCGCGAACTACAACTGCGTGCAGTGCCTGACCTACGCGCTGGCGAGCCAGCTGGTCCTTACCCTGGACGGCCCGCTGAGCGATGACGGCATGACCCGGCTCAACGAACTCTGGCAGCAGATCGCGGAGTACGGGCGGAACCTGCAGAACGTGCCGCTCTCGGAAATCCAGGGGCGCCTGGACGACTTCAAGGCGCAGATCATGGAAGTCATCAAGAACGACCCCAGTGCCACACCGGTGACCTCGACGGGCTCGGCTCCTGCCACAACCGGGAGCTCACCGGGACCCAGCGAGTCGGCGACTCCCGGAGCTACCCCCGGCACCACTCCAGCCACGGGAGCCGAGCCGCAGCCCGCCGGGACCGCGCCCGTGGCCACCGCTCCGGCGGCCACGACCGCGGCACCTGCACCCGCGGAGCCGCAGCCCACGCAATCCTCGGGTACCACCACCGCACCGGCTCCGGTGACGCCGTCGCCGGAGCCTACGACGACGGCCCCGCCGGCACCCTAGGCGAGGCGCCGTTCGGTAAAGATGGCCGCTATGGGAGCCCCCGTAGCGGCCATCTTCGTCCATTCGCCGAGTCTTAGACGGGCAGCCGGGCCTTCCACTCGTCCGCGAGGACGGCGTAGACCACCTCGGTGGCCCATTGTCCCTTGTAGTGCCACTTGTCCACCTGGGTGGATTCAAGCCGCATCCCGAGCCGTTCGCACAGCGCTGCGGAGGCCGTGTTGAGGGCATCCAGCTTGGCGTCGATCCGGTGGAAGCCGAGTTCCCCGAAGCCCAGGTCCAGCAGGGCTGCCGCTGCCTCGGACGCGATCCCTCTGCCGCGCGCCGCCGGAGCGAGGCTCCAGCCGATCTCGGCCTGCCCGCAGCCCGGCAGCCATTTCAGCACCACCTCGCCGAGCAGGCCCGGCGCGTCCGCGGCCTCGACGGCCAGGCAGATCCAGTCGCCCTCCTTCTCGAAGACGAAGTTGGCGTACTTGCCCACGGACTCCATGGACTTGGTGTAGCTCTTTGCCTCGCCGGGCAGGAAACGGGCGGTCTCGGGTAGCGAATGGTAGGCGTGATACGCATCCAGGTCCCCGGCCTCAAAGCGGCGCAGCACCAACCGCCGGGTGTGGAGGGGCAGGCGGAGGGGCGAGTCCAGTTCAGTCATTCCCCAACGCTACCCATCGAGTGTTCCGTAGGCGCCGTTTTGGGCCGTCAAAAGGGCACCTACGGAGCAACCGACGCCTTGTTGACGACGGCGGCCGTCGCCTCGGCGATCGCCCGCTCTTCGTCGGTGGGCACCACTAGGACCGGGATGGCCGAGGACGGCGAGGAAATCACGCGGGGGTCCTTGGACCGTTCGCGGTTCAAGTCGGCGTCGAGCTGTACCCCCAGGGCGCCCAGCCGCTCCACCACGAGGGTGCGGAACTGGTGCGAGTTTTCCCCGATCCCCGCGGTGAAGACGAGGGCCTTCGCGCCGCCGACAGCCACGTGGTAGCCGCCGATGTACTTCGCGAGCCGGTAGGAGGCGACGGCCAGCGCCGTGGCCGCCTTGGCGTCGCCGGCCACGGAGGCCTCGACCACGGAGCGCATGTCGTTGTTCCCGGCCAGGCCCTTGAGCCCGGACTGGCGGTTGAGCATGGAATCGAGGTCCTCCGGGGACCAGCCCGCCCGGCCGAGGAAGACAAGTATGGATGGGTCAAGGTCACCCGAGCGGGTACCCATCACGAGGCCCTCCAGCGGGGTGAAGCCCATGGAGGTGTCCACGGACTGTCCGCCGCGGATCGCCGTGACGGAGGCGCCGTTGCCCAGGTGGGCGATGACGGCGTCGAACTCTTCCACCGGGACATCCAGCAGCGCCGCGGCCCGGTGCGCGACATATTCGTGCGAGGTGCCGTGGAAGCCATAGCGGCGGATCCCGTGGTTGGTGTAGAGCTCGTCCGGCACTGCGTAGCGCCAGGCATGCTCCGGCAGGGTGCGGTGAAACGCGGTGTCGAACACGGCGACCTGCGGCATCTGCGGCCACTTCTTCGAGATTGCGCGGATGCCGAGCACGTTCGCCGGGTTGTGCAGGGGCGCCAGGGGGTTGAGCCGCTCGATGGCGCGGGTGATCTCGTTGTCGACCAGAACGGGCTCGGCGAAGCGCTCCCCGCCGTGCACTACCCGGTGCCCCACGGCGTCGAGCACCCGGTCCCCCAGCGCGGAGTGGATCTCGGCGTCCACCAGGTCCAGGGCTTCCGCGTGGTCGCGGGGGCCCTCGAGCTGGCCGTCGCCCTCGCCTCCGCTGCCCATTCCGATCTTCTCGACCAGCCCTTCGGCGAGGACGCTGCCGGCCTCCACATCGCGGACCTGGTACTTCAGTGAGGACGAGCCTGAGTTGATGACGAGGACGAGCACTGGGCCTCCTAAGCCTTGTGGCTGCAGCGGTGTTCGGTGGAGGTTCGATCGTATCGCCATTGCATCGGGCGCGGCTGGCGCTTAGAGTCGGCGGACCAGTGCCGCAACCCACGAAGGGACTTCCGTGACCGAGAACGCCATCCAGCCTGAGGGCACCGAACCGGACACCAACAAGACCGACGCCGGGTCCGGGACCAAGGATCCCACCGGCGTCGAGGGCGCCAACCCGGCCCTGGACGACACCGGAAACTACAAGGCCGACGAGGTGGGCGAGTCCCCCGAGCCGCCGGAGAACGTGGAGGACCTGGACCTGACGCCGGCGGGCCTGGCTGATGAGCCCGCCAAGGAGGAAGACCCGGACAATCCGGCGCAGCCGGAGAACAGCTGACGGAGAACAGCTAGCCGGACAGCCCGTCAGAGCCGGAGAACAGCTGACTATGCATGGGCGGCCGCGGGCTCCGGCTCGGCGGCCGGCTCCGCGGACTGGGCCTGGATGGCGGTGATGGCCACCGTGTTCACGATGTCCTCCACAGTGCAGCCGCGGGAGAGATCGTTGACCGGCTTGCGCAGGCCCTGCAGCACCGGCCCGACGGCGACCGCCCCGGAGGACTGCTGGACCGCCTTGTAGGTGTTGTTGCCGGTGTTAAGGTCCGGGAAGATGAAAACGGTCGCCTGCCCGGCCACTGTCGAGCCCGGCATTTTCGACTCGGCGATGGCGGCGTCGACGGCGGCGTCGTACTGGATGGGCCCCTCCACGGCGAGATCCGGGCGGCGTTCGCGCACGAGTTCCGTGGCCTGGCGGACCGCATTCACGGCCTCGCCAGCGCCCGAGCCGCCGGTGGAGTAGGACAGCATGGCCACCCGTGGCTCCACGCCAAACTGGGCCGCGGTTTCCGCCGAAGCCACCGCGATGTCCGCGAGCTGCTCCACGTTGGGCTCCGGATTGACGGCGCAGTCGCCGTAGACCAGCACCCGGTCCGGCATCAGCATCAGGAATACGGACGAGACGATCTTGACGCCGTCGCGCGTCTTGACGAACTCCAACGCCGGGCGGATGGTGTGCGCCGTGGTGTGGGCGGCGCCGGAGACCATACCGTCCACCACGCCCAGCTGGACCATCATGGTGCCGAAGTAGCTCCCGTCCAGCATGACCTCGAGGGCCTTGACCAGGTCGACGCCCTTGTGCGCCCGCAGCTCCGCGTACTTCTCCGCGAACTCCTGCCGCAGCTCCGAGGTGGCGGGATCCACGATGTTGATGCCGGTGAGGTCAATGCCCTGGGTGGAAGCGAGCTCGCGGACGTCGGATTCGCGGCCCAGGATGGTCAGTTCGCAGACGTCGCGGCGGTGCAGGATTTCTGCGGCCCGCAGGATGCGGACGTCCGTGCCCTCCGGCAGCACGATGTGCCGGCGCTCGGTGCGGGCCCGCTCGATCAGGTCGTGGAGGAAGCGCAGCGGCGTCATCCGCTCCAGCCGCGGCAGGTGCAGCCGCTCCAGCAGCTCCGCCTCGTCCACCCGCCGGGCCCACAGGCCCAGGGCCGAGGCCACCTTTCGGCGGTGCCCGGACCAGATTTCGCTGCGCACCTCGGAGACCCGTTTGGCGGTCACGTAGGTGTCGTCCGGGGCGGCGAAGATCGGGAACGGGGCCTGCGCCAGCAGCGAGTAGATGGTGGGGTCCGGGGCCAGGCCTCCGGTGAGGATCAGGGCGGCGGGCACCGGGAACTCCGGCGAGAACGACGACGCCAGGCACGCGACCAGCACGTCGGCGCGGTCACCGGGCACGATCACCAGCGCGCCGTCGTCGAGCACATGCAGGAAGTTGGCCACGCTCATGGCCGCCACCTTCACCGAACGCACGTCGCGTTCCAGGTCCGCCAGGCCGGCCACCTGGCCGATCCCCATAGCCGCGGCCACCTCGCCGGTGGTTGGCCGGGCGATCTCCTCGAGCTCGGGCAGGACGTACACGGGACGGCCGGAGGCGCCCGGGCGGACCGCGGCGGCGATGGCCTCCAGGTCCTCGGGATCGGCGCGGTTGACCATAATGGCCAGCAGCGTGCACCGTTCGGCGACGAGTTCCTTGCGGGCCACCTCGACGGCGTCAACGGTCTCCGCGACGGTGCGGCCCTTCGCGCCGACGACGGCGACGACGGGGGCGGCGAGGTTGTTGGCCAGCCGGGCGTTGAGGTCAAACTCGACGGCGGCGTCCTGGCCGGTCAGGTCGGTCCCCTCCACGATCACGACGTCGCAGTGCCGGGCCATCTCGGCGAAGATCTCCACGCAGCGGGAGTCGATCTCCTCGCGTTTGCCCTCCGCGAGCAGGCTGCGGACTTCAGGGAACGTCAGGCCGCCGCGGCAGCGCTGGTCGTCGAGGTTGAACCGGGCCTTCATCAGCGCCACCATGGGGTCCGAGGCGGGATCGTGGCCGTTGACCACGGGCTTGAAGAACCCGATCCGGTCCGCATGCCGGTGCAGGGTGTCCGCCAGCCCGAGGGCTATCAGCGACTTCCCGGAGCCCGGGGTGGTCGCGCTGACATAGATTCCTTTGGCCATGGTCCGCCCTTTGCTGTGAAGTGGTGCTGCTTCCCTCCCAGCCTACTTTCTCTTGCCGGAAACCCGCGCCGGGCTGGGTTCCTGCTGTTCTTGGGCTGTGTCTTTTGGGCGGTGCCGCGCGCCCCGGAGCGAGCTTCATACGCCTTCCGGCTCTTGACAGGGGACCCCAAATGGGATTACCTAATGAACATTCGGTAAATAAAGCTGGAGGCAATGACGCATGGCTGAACTGACGGTTTCCGGTAGCACCCACCCCATCCTGAAAGACGACTACGCGTCGGAATGGATGGGCATCGAAGTGGTGGCCCTGGACGAGGGCCACGCCACGATCCGCATGAACCTCCGGCAGGAAATGCTGAACGGCTTCGGCATGGCCCACGGCGGAATGATCTTCGCCTTCGGCGACACCGCGTTCGCGCTGGCCTGCAACCCGGCGAACCCGGGCCCCGGCGACGACGGCAACATCACCGTGGCTGCCGGCGTCGACATCAATTTCCTCAAGCCGGCCTTCCGCGGCCAGGTCCTGACCGCCATCGCCAACCGCCGCGCCAGCACCGGACGCAGCGGCCTCTACGACATCCAGATCTACGCCGCCGATCCGGGCGCGCCGACGGCGGGACCCGCCGGGACGGCGACCGCCGCCACGGTTCCGGGCGAACTCCCCACCGACATTGCTCCGGGCGAACTCGTCGCCGAGTTCCGCGGCCGCAGCCGCACCATCTCCAAGAAATAGAAACAGGGAACCCCAGATGACCCAAGAAACCGTCGCCCCCGCCAGTGAAGCTGTCCTGGACCGCGAAGAAACCATCTCCCGCGACGAGCTCGAGGCCCTGCAGCTCAGCCGCCTGCAGCACACCGTGGCCTACGCCTACGACCGCGTTCCCCTGTACAAACGCAAGTTCGACGATGCCGGTGTCCACCCCACGGACCTCCGCGAACTCTCCGACCTGGGCAAGTTCCCCTTCACTACCAAGGAAGATCTCCGCCTGGAGTACCCGTTCGGCATGTTCGCCGTGCCGCAGCACGAGGTGGCCCGCATCCACGCGAGCTCCGGCACCACCGGCCGCGCCACGGTGGTCGGCTACACCAAAAAGGACCTCGAAGACTGGGCCAAGCTGGTGGCCCGCTCCCTGCGCGCCTCCGGCGTCCGTCCCGGCATGAAGGTCCACAACGCCTACGGCTACGGCCTGTTCACCGGCGGCATGGGCGCCCACGCCGGCGCAGAGGCCCTCGGCTGCACGGTCATCCCCATCTCCGGCGGCCAGACCGAACGCCAAATCACCCTGATCCAGGACTTCAAGCCCGACGCGATCCTGGCCACCCCGACCTACCTGCTCACCATCGCCGACGCAATGATCAAGCAGGGCATCGACCCGGCCTCCACCTCGCTCAAGTACGCCGTGCTGGGCGCCGAGCCGTGGACCGAGGAAATGCGCCACGAGCTCGAGACCACCATGAACATCAAGGCCTGCGACATCTACGGGCTCTCCGAGGTCATGGGCCCTGGCGTCGCCGGCGAAGCCGTGGAAACCCAGGACGGCAGCCACATCTGGGAGGACCACTTCCGCCCCGAAATCATCGATGCGTTCGATCCCTCCGTAGTCCTGGACGACGGCGAACACGGCGAACTGGTCTTCACCTCACTGACCAAGGAGGCGCTGCCGATCATCCGCTACCGCACCAAGGACCTCACCCGGCTGCTGCCCGGCACCGCCCGCCCCGCGCACCGCCGCATGGGCCGCATCACCGGCCGCAGCGACGACATGATCATCCTGCGCGGTGTGAACCTGTTCCCCTCGCAGATCGAGGAGATCGCGCTGCGCATCCCCGAGCTGAGCCCGCACTTCCAGCTTGAGCTCACCCGCCCCGAAGGCCAGCGGATGGACCAGCTGACCGTGAAGATCGAACGCCGCGAGTCCGTCACGGTCGAGGGTGTCGCCTCGGCTGCCAAGGTCCTGCAGCAGCAGATCAAGATCCATGTCGGGTCCTCCTGCGCCGTCGACGTCGTCGAACCCGGCTCGCTGGAACGGTCCAACGGCAAGCTCCGCCGGATCTACGACATGCGTCCCAAGGCCTGACCACCTCTCGTCCAGCCCGCCGGGGCCGGCCCACCGGGCTGACCCGGCGGGCTGACCGTTCTCCCGATCGTGAGAAACTAGCGACTATGCCCACAACAGCAGCCTCCACCAAACGCGGCCGACCCGGTTATGACCAGCAGTCGGTGCTGGTGATCGCTGTCGACGTCTTCAACCGTCACGGCTACGACGCCACGTCCATGGGCATCCTCGCCGAAAACCTCGGCATCTCAAAGTCCGCCATCTACCACCACGTGCCGTCCAAGGGCGACCTCCTGAAGCTCGCGCTGGACCACGCCTTGGGCGGCCTCGAGGCCATCCTGGACCAGCCGCAGGCCCAGACCGGAACGGCCGAGGCCCGGCTGGAGTTCGTCCTCCGCGAAACCATCTCCGTGCTGGTGGAGCGGCTTCCGTTCGTCACCCTGCTGTTGCGCCTGCGCGGGAACACCGAGATCGAACGCGACGCGATGGAACGCCGTCGGACGTTCGACCACAAGGTGGCGGCCCTGATTTCCGCCGCGCGCGACGAAGGTTCGCTCCGCCAGGACATCGACCCCCGCACCGTCACCCGGCTGCTCTTCGGCACCATCAACTCGATCGTCGAGTGGTACAAACCCGGCGGCTCCCTCTCCCCCGAGAAACTGGCCGACGACATCATCACCATGGCCTTCCACGGCCTCCACGTCCCGCAGTAATCCGGACCCGACGGCGGTCCGGGGGCGCTTTGGCGGCCCCCGGACTCATTTCGCCGCCGGATATCGGCGTGTCCGTGTCAATGTGCCCCGGTAGTGCCATCCGACTTCCCGCGGAGCCGGCCACAAACGCCGGCCACAAACACAGAGCGGCGCCCCGCTGAGCCGGGACGCCGTGTTCCTCTGCCGATCAGAGACCGGTCAGAGCTGGTAGTCAGCCATCGACGTTGTGTTCTCGTGAACGCAGAGAATGTTGTTCTCCGTGTCCATGAACCACGCGCACTTCTCCGAGTCCGTGGTGCAGATATGGTTCTCAGTCTTGAGGTCCGGCAGGTCGTAGTCCTGAAACTGGACGCCTTTGGACTCCATTTCCCTGACGGTCCGCTCGATCTCCGAGACCTCGAAACTCAGGGCCGTGTGCCCGGAATGCTTTCCGTCCTTGACGGGCATCAACTGCAGCATGGGGCCGCCCTCGCTGCCGAATAGTTCACTTCCGTCGTCCGCCACTCCATGGTGTGGGAGCCCCAGGGTGTCGGCATAGAAACGCCGGGCACGTTCTGCATCATCGACCGGCAGGACTGTTGTGGCTTTACTGAGTACTAGGGTCATGTTGCCACCTCCTACGAGCACGATTTTACGCCGGTGCCCGGCGGAAAGAGCCTGCCGTTTCGCCCCCACTGGCGACGCTCCCTCACTTCCGGCAACCCAACGACCGACGCTCCCCACAGTGTGAGGGAGCGTCGGCATCAGAACCGCACCACGTGAGGGAGCGTCAGAAGGTGGCTATTTCTCCACGAGGGTGAGGACGTCGTACGTGGCGACGATTTCGTCGTCCTGGTTGGTCAGGACGGCGTCCCAGGCCACTTCGCCGTACTCGTCCGTCTCGCGCGGGGTAATCTTCTTCGCGGTTAGGGTGACCCGGATGGAATCGCCCGCGGCCACCGGAGTGATGAAACGCAGGTTCTCCAGTCCGTAGTTCGCAAGCACCGGGCCCGGGGCGGGCTCCACAAACAGCCCGGCACCCCAGGCCAGCAGGAGGTAGCCGTGCGCCACGATGCCCGGGAAGAACGGGTTGGCCTCGGCGGCTTCCTGGTTGGTGTGGGCGTAGAACGTGTCTCCGGTGGAGTTGGCGAACTTGGTAATCTCCTCCAAGCTCACTTCGCGCAGTCCGGAGCGGATCGCGTCACCGATGTGCAGCGTGCTCAGGTGCTTCCGGAACGGGTGCTGCCCCTCGGTATCGAGCGTGAAGTTCCGGTCGGCGCCAGTGTGCCAGACGCCGGTGACGGCGGTCAGCATGTTCGGTGAACCCTGGATGGCTGTGCGCTGCATGTGGTGCAGGACGGAGCGGATACCGCCGAGCTCCTCGCCGCCGCCGGCGCGGCCGGGGCCGCCGTGGACCAGGTGCGGGACCGGTGAACCGTGGCCGGTGGAGCTGCGGGCGTCCTCGCGGTTGAGCATGTGCACTCGGCCGTGGTGGGCGGCGATGCCGGTGACCAGTTCACGGGCCACCGCGGGATCGTTGGTGCAGACCGAGGCGACCAGCGAGCCTCCGCCGCGGGCGGCGAGGCGGACGGCGTCGGCCAGGTCCGTGTAGCCGATCACGGACGACACCGGGCCGAACGCCTCAAGCGAGTGGACCTCTTCAGCTTCCGGATCCGCCCAGCTCAGCAGCACCGGGGACATAAACGCACCGTCGTCGACGACGCCGACGCTGCCATCCGCACTAGTGACCTTCGGCGAATCGAGCGTACCGTAGGCGAGCTCGCCGCCGGCGTCGAGCATGGACTGGACGGCCGCGCGCACATCGGCGAGCTGCTCCAGGGACGCCAGGGCGCCCATGTTGACGCCCTCGGCGCGCGGATCGCCCAGAACAACACGCTCCTGGATCCGTTCCCCGACGGCGGCAATGACGTCCTGCACCAGTTCCTGCGGCACGATGGCCCGGCGGATCGAGGTGCACTTCTGGCCGGCCTTCGCGGTCATCTCGGTGACGAGGGACTTGATGAAAGCGTCGAATTCGGGGGTGCCCTTGACGGCGTCCGGGCCCAGGATGGAGGCGTTCAGGGAGTCGGTTTCCGAGGTGAAGCGGACGCCTCCCTTGACCACATTGACGTGGGACTTGAGCGTGTTGGCGGTGGAGGCGGAGCCGGTGAAGGCCACGAGGTCGCGGTAGTCGAGGTGGTCCAGCATGGTGCGGACCGAGCCAGAAATCAGCTGCAGCGAGCCCTTGGGCAGTATGCCGGACTCGATCATTGCCTTGACCACGGCGGCGGTGACGTAGCCGGTGGGCGTGGCGGGCTTCACGATCGTGGGCACGCCGGCGATGAAGGCGGGCGCGAACTTCTCGAGCATGCCCCACACCGGGAAGTTGAACGCGTTGATCTGCACGGCGACGCCGGGAATGCGGGTGTAGATGTGCTCGCCGGCGAAGGAGCCGTCCTTGGACAGAACCTCCATGGGGCCGTCCACGATCACCTGGGCATTGGGGAGTTCACGCCGGCCCTTGGAGCCGAACGTGAAGAGCACGCCGATGCCGCCGTCGATGTCCACCATTGAGTCGATCTTGGTGGCGCCGGTCTGGGCGGAGAGCGCGTAGAACTCGTCGCGGCGGCCGTTCAGGTACTGCGCCAACTCCTTGAGCTTGAGGGCGCGCTGGTGGAAGGTCAGCTTGCTGAGTTCCGCCTGGCCGGTGGTGCGTCCGTAGTCCACGACGGCGGCGAGGTCCAGGCCCTCGGTGCTCACCCGGGCGAGGAGTTCACCGGTGCTCGCGTCCAGGACGGGGGCCGCGCCGGCGGCGGAACCGGCGTCGGGGGTCCACCAGGAGTCCCGGATGAAGCTGGGAACGATCTCGACAGTGTCTACTGTGGGTTCCGGAGCAGTTGCAGTGGTGGTCATCGTTGACGGGTCCTTCCAACAGGGGCAAGATCAACACGGCCAGCATTACTGACCGTCCGTTCGGTAATATGACTACAGTACATGAATGAGGCCTGCCGCACACTAGCTGTGGCAGCACTGACCGGCCTGAGCCCCTGGATTTCCGGCCACAGAGGAGACGCTATGACGCCCGAGCCCCGGAACACCGAGCTGTGGAAGATCACCCTCGGCGAACTCGACGAGAAGATGGGTGTGAAGATCGTCGAGGAGTCCGTCGAGCGCGTGGTGGCCACCATGCCGGTGGAGGGCAACCGCCAGTCCTTCGGGCTGCTGCACGGCGGGGCCTCGCTTGCCGTCGGGGAGGCGGTGGGATCCTGGGCCGCGGTCATCCACGCCAGTACCCTGGGCAAGACCGCCGTCGGAGTGGACGTCTCCGCCACCCACCACAAGTCCGCCCGCGAAGGGCTCATCACGATCACCGCCACCCCCATCCATCTGGGCGGGACGGTCACCACCCATGAGGTGGTCATTACCAACGACGCCGGTCAGCGGCTCTGCACGCTGCGGATCACCAACCTCCTGTTGGACCGCAAGGGCTGACGCGGGCGGCGGCCTGGGTTCGGCCAAGTGCCCGCGGCTGCATCCAAAGAGGGGTCGCGGCCGGTAGTAACGGTGTCAGCAAATCACCGCCCGGATCCGGGCAACTCAACGAGGAGTTTGAAATGCGCAAAACCGTTTACGCCGCCGGAGCCGTGTCCATGGTGGCGGCACTCGCCTTCGCCGCCCCCGCCCAGGCCGGCGGGAAGCACGACGGCGGCAGGCACCACAGCGACGACGCCCTCCTGTCCGTCCTGCACGGCGTCCCCGGCCTGACCGTGGATGTGTGGGTGGACGGCAAGCTCACCCTGGACGACTTCGAGCCCGGCGATCTCGCCGGCCCGCTGGAGTTGGACGGCGGCAGCTACAAGATCGCCATCACGGCCTCCGACGCCACCAGCGCCGACAACCCGGTGATCGGCCCGGTCAAGGTCCACCTCAAGGAGGGCCGGAACTACACCGCCGTCGCGCACCTGGATGCCGACGGGGACCCCACCGCCACCCTGTTCAAGAACAGCACCCGGCCCAGTCCCGGCGGCGAGGGCAAGCTGACCGTCCGGCACGTGGCCGCGGCGCCCGCCGTCGACGTCCTGGCCGGCGACACCGCCGTCATCGAGGACCTGGAGAACCCCGAGCAGGAGGTGCTAACGCTGGAGGCCGGAACGGTGTCCGCCTCGGTTGCGGCCGCCGGCACCACCGAGGCCCTGATCGGCCCGGCGGATGTTCCGGTCGCGGAGGGCAAGAACACGATTGTGTACGCCTGGGGCAGCCTGGACGACGACACCCTGGACGTAGCCGTGCAGGTGGTCGACTCGGACAAGTGGCGCGGCCACGACCGGCACAACCACTAGGCCGGCCGCCCGGGCTGGCCTGAGGGACTGACCTGACGGCAGCGTACCTGCCACACGGGATGCGCTGCCGTCAGGCCTACACCGATCCCGCCCGTTGACGTAGGGCCGATGGACCCGGAGGACCTCCTGCCCGGACTGCTAGCGTGGAAGTGCTGATTAGCCCGGCACCGCCGGGTACGGCCGGTCGCACCGGAAGGATCCACCATGCTCTCAGACACGTCCCTTCCTGTCATCAAGGCAACGCTGCCTGTGGTGGGTGAGCACATCGAAGAGATCGCCAAGCGCTTTTACAAACACATGTTCGACGCGCGGCCGGACCTCCTGGATGGACTTTTCAACCGGGGAAACCAGGCGGACGGCCGCCAGCAGCAGGCCCTCGCAGGGTCCATCGCGGCGTTCGCCGGGCTGCTCGTGGACAACGTGGACCAGGTGCCGGACCATCTCCTCTCGCGGGTGGCCCATAAGCACGTCTCGCTGGGGCTGAGCCCGGGCCAGTACCAGATTGTCCACGACCACCTCATGTGGGCCATCGTGGACGTGCTGGGGGACGCCGTCACGCCGGAGGTCGCCGCAGCCTGGGACGAGGTTTACTGGCTGATGGCGAACATGCTCATCAACAAGGAACGCGGGCTGTACAACGCGGTGCACCTCACTCCTGACACCATTTGGCGAACATGGCGGGTGGCTGAGCGGATCCAGGAGACGGACGACGTCGTCAGGTTCGTCGTGGAGCGGATTGATGAGCGCGAGGTCAAGCCATCCCTGCCCGGCCAGTACGTCACCATCAAGATGGTCATGCACGACGGCGTGCACCAGCCCCGACAGTACAGCCTCACCAAGGCCGACGACGGGCAGCACCGTCAGTTCGCGGTGAAACGGGTCCACGGGTTGGAGACGCCCGACGGCGAGATGTCCACCCTGCTGCACAACGAGGTCCAGGTGGGTGACGAGGTGGTGCTCTCGGCGCCCTTCGGGGATGTTGTGCTGGAGTACACGGACCGGCCCCTGGTTCTGGCCAGTGCGGGGATCGGGATCACCCCTATGGCCGGCATGCTCTCGCACCTCGTTAAGTCCGGGTCCCAGCGGCGGGTGATGCTGCTGCATGCCGATGACAGCGAGGAGTCGTTCCCGCTCCGGGGGCAGGTCAGGGAGGACCTGGCCGCCTTGACGGATGGGACGTTGACGACGTGGTTCCTTAGCCCTACCGAAAGTCCCGCGGAAGGCGGGGCGGCCTCCGGGTCCGGGTTTTCCGGCTTTATGGACGTGAGTGCAGTGGAGCTCCCCGGCGACGCCGAGTATTATCTCTGCGGTCCGCTGCCGTTCCTGAAGTCTGTCCGGAGCGCGCTGGTGGCCGGCGGCGTACCGGCCAAAGACATCCAATACGAAGTGTTCGGCCCCGACCTCTGGCTGGCTGACTTCCAATAGCGGCGGCAGTCAGCCGGCTGCCCGGCGTCGCGAGGCCGCCAGCTTAGTGCCACCCAGCAGGACAACGCCCAACAGGACCGCGCCACCGGCCAGGCCTGCTAGCGGCAGGAGTGAACCCGCGCCGGTGTTCGGAAGTTGGCCGGAGCCGGCAGGAATCACGGCGGAACCGGCAGCCGGGACACCGGGCTCAGCCGACGCAGGGGGCACATCAGAAACTCCGGCCGCTGCCGGAGCCCCGGGACCTGCAGGCAGATTGGGCTCAGCCGGAACACCGGGTTCAGCCGGGACACCGGGCTGGGCCGGAACGCTGGGCTCGGCCGGGACACTGACAGGTGCGTCGATGGTGAAGGCCACCCGCCGCGGATCCGAGGTGACGCCGTCGACGGATTGGGTGACGGACAGCGTGTGCGCCCCGGGGGTGAGGCCCTCCGGGAACGGCACGCTCCACCGGCCGGCAGCAGCGCTGCCGGTTCCGGCCTGTGTTGCACCAACAGAGACCCCGTCGATCAGCACTGCGACGTCGGCACCGTCGACGCCTGTTCCGGAAATCGTCCCGGGCAGTGTGTCCTGGCTGAAGTGCGCGCCGTCCGTGATCGACTCCACGGCCGGGGCGCCGGGGGCGAGGGTGAAGTTCGCCGTGGCGGAGGGGCTGTCCGCGGCTCCCGGCATCGTCTGCACGGCGCGCACGGAGAGCCTGCCGGGCGCAGTACCCTCGGCTGGAATGCTCCAATGCCCGTCGGGCCCGACATCCCCGGTGCCGCTAACATCGCCGGTGAGCCGTACCGTCAGCCCGGGGGTTCCGGTGCCGTCGATGCCGGTGATCTCCTTCAGCGCCTCCCCGTCGGCCGGATTGGTGATCACCGGTGCGGCCAGTTCCGAGACCGTGAAGGCCAGGGACGCCGGGCCCGAGCGGCTGAATCCATTGACCGTCTCCGCGGTCAGCGTGAGCGGGCCGGTCGCCTCGGGTGCAGGGTAGGTCCACGTGCCGGCAGGATCCACCGGCACGTCCACTGGCGTCTGGTTGCCAACGGTGATGCGCACTTTCGAGTTGGCGGCCACTGCCGACGCGGGTGCGGCCGGCACCCGGCCCGTGATGGGCTGCCCCGCCGTGAAGGTCAGATTCTCCGGCGCCACGAGCTCCGGCTTGTTCAGGAACAGCTGGAGTTCGACGGCGCTGGGGAACTTTGTGAGGGCGTCCTCGAGGGTGGTGGCGATGGCGTAGTTATCACCGGACGTCTCGCCTGCCGAATGCGTGCCCACGGCGAAGTTGCCACTGATCCAGGGTCCGCCCGAGTCTCCGCCGCTGGACTGGATATCGTTGGAGAGGAAGCCCCTGAAGGCACGGAGGTCGGCCGGGTCTGTCGTTCTGCCGCCCACAACGTAGATGCCGGTTTCGTCCACTTGCCCACAGGACCAGCCTGTTGTCCGTCCGGAGCGGCACACCTCCTGGCCCTGGAACGGGGCAACCTTGCCGATGATCTTCACGGCCGAGGGTCCCGGGGTCGCGGCGCTGGCCCAGGTGCTCGCTGCCGCCTGGACGCTGAGTCCGCCGTCGAGCGCCTCGATGACGGCGATGTCGGTGCCCACGTTGCCTGGGGCTTCTTCGGTGCCCGTGATCCAGGAGTTGAGCGGACCGCCGAACTGGCTGTATCCGAACGTGCCCAGCGGGGCCAGGCTGGCGGGCAGGGGCGCCGAATCTCCCGCCGTCGCGGACGTCGGGGGTTCAATCTCGGCGACACGTGCGGTGCCGTCTTCGGCGCAGTGCCCCGCCGTCAGCACCACCGGCAGACCCGCCGCGCTGAACGCGCCAAACCCCGTTGAGCAGATGGTCATCCGGTCAATGACATAGCCCTCCCCGCCGAAGACGTCCGCTTCGGTGGTGACCGGCGACCCCTGTTCCAGCCGGACGTTGGCGTAGCGGGCCACGAAGTCAGCCGGGGAAATCTTCCCGGGCGCCGCGTCGGCAGTGGACGGTGCGGCCCGGGGGTCCAGGACGGCGGGTAGCGCGGCTTCCGCCGCATTCGTCCCGCCGGTGCGGATGATGAAGCGTCCTCCGGAGTAGGCCACGGCCTGCAGTCCCGCGGGACCCACCTCGCGGACGTATGCCTGGAACAGCTGCTCGGTGCTGGACGCCACCAGTTCGGCAGGGGAGGGAACATCCGCGGGGACCGCTGCGGGAACTGCCGCTGAGGGAGCACTGGATGGTTCGGCAGAGGCTTCCGCGGACAGTCCGGCAGAGGGTGCCGCGAGCACGAACACGGCCGCGGTTCCGGCGTCGTTGAGTTCGTTCACCCGGGCCTGGAGCCCGGCGCCGCTGCCTTCGACGAGGATCCTGCCGTCGCGCAGGCTGATCCCCAGATAACCGGGCAGCTCCCGCAGGGAAGAAACCGCATCGGCTGCGGTTTTTGCCAGCTGGCCTGCTGCGTTGAACTCCTCAAGCGTCATGCCGAGGTCCCGCAGGACGGCTTCCGAGAGTCCGGCGTCGCTGACTCCCGGGGCCGCTGCGGGAGCTGCCGACGGAGCGGCCGACGGAGCGGCCGACGGAGCCGACGCTACCCCGGGAACAATTGCGGGAGTGGCGGTCGCTGACGGGGAGGCTGCCGGCGTGGCTGCGGGAGTTGCATCCCCTCCCCCCGCTTCAGCGAGCGCAGGCGCAGCGTAGAACGAACCCGCGAGCGCGATGGCGGCAGCCGCCACCGCCCGCACTGTCAGCTGAAACCTGGGAGTCTTCACCCGGTTACTCTAGCGCCCCAATTTCGCCAGAACGGCAGTCAGCTCGGCGTCCGTTACGCCATTATGGCGAAGAAACTCGACAGCTCTCACCCGGCGCACGAACCCGAGCAGGCTGTCCAGCCGCGATTCGAGAAGGGGCGCAAGTTCGTCCTCAGGCAGGTACCGTTCGTGTGGATGCGGTACTCCCGACACCCGGTGGTGTTCGTTGATGCCGCGCACGGCGTGCTCGTAGCCCGTGGCGATGGCGCTTTCGCCTGCGCCGGCGAGGTCCTGGAGCATGGCTGCGATCATCCCGCTGCGGTCCCGGCCTGCCGAGCAATGGATCACGACGCCGCCGCGTGCCTCCGCCACGGCTTTGAAGACCGCGGCGAGCTTCTCCGGGAAGATCCGGGCGTTGTCCGCGTAGGACGCCGGATGGTTGAGGTAGGGAACGCAGAGCTCGCGGAACTCACTGTTGCCGGGGTCCTCGGTGGGGGCGTGCACGACGTCGAACGCGGCCAGCGTCTCCGGGCTCACCCGGGGATCGGTGTTGCGGCGCCGGATCTCGTCCGGGTTGCGGAGGTCAATCACCGTCCGGATGCCGCCGTCGTACGCCTGTTGCCAGCCGGTTTCGGTGAGCCATTCGCGCCGCCCCATCCGGAACACTTCGCCGGCAATATGCCACGCGTTGACCGCCCCGTCCCATTGCACGGCTCCGGGTGCGGTCTTCCCCTGGCAATGGCCGACGGGCGCGTCAGGAATCGTCATTCTGAAAGTCAAGCACATGCCCGGATCGTGATCCACGGATCAGGTCCCGGGCGGGTACCCTACCGCTGCTTGGCGATCCGGTACTCGAGGGCGTTGCGGACCATGGGCCACTCGTGCTCCAGGATGGAAAACACCACGGTGTCCCGCAGCGCGCCATCGCTGCTGCGGGTGTGGCTGCGGAGCACTCCGTCCTGCTTGGCGCCCAGCCGCGCGATCGCCTCGCGGGACTGGTGGTTGAGCCAGTGCGTCCGGAATTCGACGGCGGGACAGCCCAGCGTCTCGAAGGCGTGCCGCAGCAACAGCAGCTTGGCGTCCGGGTTGCTGCCGCTGCCGTGGGCGGACGCCGCGTTCCAGGTGGAGCCGATCTCCACCCGGGGAGTGTCGGCGTCGATGTTCATGAAGGTGGTCATGCCGATCACCCGGCCCGGACCGCCGGTTGCGGGGTCAATCACCCGCGTGGTGAACGGGAGCATGGAGCCCCTGCGCTGCAGGTCCAGGCGCCGCTCGATCTCGGCGGCCATCTGCTCAGGTGTGGGCACGCTGGTGTACCAGAGTTTCCAGAGTTCGCCGTCTTGGGCTGCCTGGACCAGGCCGTCGTGGTGGTCCGGACTCAGCGGCTCCAGCACCACCAGCGCACCGGTCAGCGTGATGGGCTCAAAGGAAGTCACGGCACAATCCTAAGGGCGCCCGCTTCTGCGATTGCGGTACGACCCCCCAGTGACTAAACACCATGTTCTGGCTACGCTGTTGCCGTGATAACCATCGAACGCTCGGTCCGCTCGTCCCTTGATGCCAAAAGCGCGTTTGCCTACCTGTCGGCATTTGAACATACGCCGGAATGGGATCCCGGGACCCCGGTCGTCAACAAATTGTCGGCCGGCCCGGTTGCCGTGGGGCATGAATACCATGCCGAAGCCGAGTTCCGCGGGAAGCGCCAGGCACTGACCTACCGAGTGCTGGAACTGAGCGCCCGGCATATCAAGCTGCGCGGGGAGAACAAGTCGGTCGTTTCGGTGGACACGATCGAGGTGACGCCGGCGGATGCCGGATGCCTGGTCAAGTACACGGCCGAATTCACCCTCAAGGGGCTGCTCAAGATCGCCGAACCCTTCATGAAGCCGGCCTTCCAGTCCTTGGCCGACCCCGCGATGGCCGGAATCCAGAAAGCCCTCGACTCACGGGCGTCGCAGTAGCGGACCGGCCGGAACAGGAGCGTACCGTGACATCGCAGAATCCGGATCCGCTGGAGAACAAGCTCACCGGCCTGGAGCCGGGCGGCGGCGTGCCTCCCGGTGAGACACCACCGGGCGAGGGCACCTCGACGGGACCGCAGGGGCCGCGGCTCCGGGAGGACCGGGGGTTCGTCCAATACCTCTGGATCGTGATGATCGCCGTAGTGGTTCTTTTGGTGCTTCTCTTTTTTGTCGGTTATATCGTGGGGATCCTCGACTAGTTGGCCCAGTCGAAGAACCCTTTGCCGGTCTTGCGTCCCAGCTCGCCGCGGGCCACCTTGTCGCGCAGGATCTGCGGCGGGGCGAAGCGCTCGCCCAGCGTGGAGGCGAGGTATTCGGCAATGCCGAGCCGGACGTCCAGTCCCACAATGTCCGTGGTCCGCAAGGGGCCGGTGGGGTGCTTGTAGCCCAGGACCATGGCGTTGTCGATGTCCTCGGCGGATGCCACGCCTTCCTCGACCATGCGCATTGCTTCGAGGGCAATCGCGACCCCCAGGCGTGAGGACGCGAAGCCGGGAGCGTCATTGACGACGACGGCGGTCTTGCCCAGCGCTTCGACCCAGCCACGGGCCGACTGGGCCAGCGGCTCCGAGGTCTGCTCACCGAGCACCACTTCAATCAGGGTGGACGCAGGCACCGGATTGAAGAAGTGCAGGCCGAGGAAGTTCTGCGGGCGCTGCAGCTCACGGGCCAGCGCGTTGACGGAGATGGAGGAGGTGTTGGAGGCGAGGTAGGCGCCGTCGTCGAGGCGTTCTTCAATCCCCCGCAGGGACACGACTTTCAGGTCCCAGTCTTCCGGAACGGCTTCGATGACCAGCTGGCGGTCCTTGAAGTCGTCGTAGTCCACGGTGACAGAGAGCCGCGACACCATCTCGTCCAGGTTGCCGTCCGTGGCGCCGCGCTCGATGCTTTTGGCCGCCGCCGACTCCACCCGCTCGCGGGCAGCCTCCGCGGACTGTTCGTCGCGCTCGACGACGAGGACGTTGGCGCCGTTGATCAGGAAGGCGTGGGCGATGCCGGCGCCCATCCGGCCCCCGCCGAGAACCCCGACGCAGTTAGGAAGGGCACTGTTGGGGAGGTTCGCGGGGCGTGCGGAGTTGCTCATCTTCAGTTCTTCTTCCGGTCTGGATCCTGGTCGGACGAGGTGGCTGGCTTCTTGGCTGATTTCTTATCAGATTTCTTATCCAGGAAAGCCTGCATGCGGTCGAACTTAGCCTGGGACTCAAAGAGGATCCCCTGCGCCAGCTGGTCGATCAGCGGGTGCGCCTCGGCGGGGGCGTGGAACACTGACTTGGTGATCCGGACCGCGAGGGGATCCTGGCCGGCAATCCTATCGGCCAGGGCGTGGGCCGCCGCCATCAGCTCGGACGCCTCGTGGATTTCGGTGATGAGGTTGACCGCAAGCGCCCGTTCGGCCCGCAGCACGGTACCGGCCAGCAGGATTTCCTTGGCGATGGGCTCCCCCACGAGCTCCTTCAGCCGCCAGCTCGCGCCGGCAGCGGCGAGAATCCCGAGGCCCGTCTCCGGATTGCCGATCCGCACGGACGGGGTACCGATCCGGAAGTCCGCGGCGTACGCCAGTTCGGCGCCACCGCCCAGGCAGAAGCCGTCCAGCGCCGCGATGACGGGCATCGGGAGCTTGGCGATCCGCACAAAGATGGTGGAGTTGATGCCCTGCAGGGCGTCGTCGCGGCGGCGTTCGCGGAGCTGGCCGATGTCCGCGCCGGAGGCGAAGACACCTTCCGTGCCCGCGATGATCAGCACTTTCGGGGTCTGCTCCAGCGCGGCGCAGACGGCGTGCAGCTCGTCGACCATCTGCTGGTCGATGGCGTTACGGACCTCGGGCCGGTTGAGGAGCACCACCAGCCGGTCCTCGCGCTCGTCGATCAGCAGCGTGCTGAAATCCTGCGGGTTGAGACCCGTCACAGCGGCCGCCACTACACCCGCTCCAGCAGCATCGCGGTGCCCTGGCCCACGCCGATGCACATCGTAGCGAGGCCGATCCTGGCATCCTCGCGCTCCATCCGGCCCAGCAGGGTGATCGCGATCCGGGACCCGGACGAGCCCAGCGGGTGGCCCAGGCTGATGGCGCCGCCGTCGCGGTTCACGATCTCGGGGTCCAGCCCGAGCCGCCGCATGCTGGCGAGGGACTGCGTGGCGAAGGCCTCGTTGAGTTCGACGGCGCCAAGGTCGCCGACGCTGAGACCGGTCCGGGCAAGCACCTTTTGGGTGGCCGGGACGGGGCCGATGCCCATAATCTCGGGCTCGCAGCCCGCGGAGGCGCCGTCGATGATCCGGGCGCGCGGGGTCAGGCCGAGCCGCTCGATGGCGGCTTCGGACGCGACGATGATGGCTGAGGCGCCGTCGTTAAGGGTGGAAGAGTTTCCTGCCGTGACCACGGAACCGCCGGCGACGACGGGGCGGAGGCCCGAGAGAACGTCCATCGTGGTTCCGGCGCGGGGGCCTTCATCGGTGTCGACGACGGTCTCGCCTTTGCGGGTCTTGACGGTGACGGGGACGATTTCTCCGGCGAAGCGGCCGGCGGCGATGGCCGCGAGGGAACGTTCGTGGGAGCGGACGGCGAAGGCATCGGCGTCCTCGCGGGTGATCCCGTCCACGCGGGCCACCTCCTCGGCCGTTTCCGGCATGGAGTAGGTCATCTTGCCGCCGCGGGAGAGTTCGCCCTTCTGGAACAGCGGGTTCGCGAAGCGCCAGCCAATGGACGTGTCGAAGATCTGGCCCGGCTTCGCGAAGGCGGCCTGCGGCTTCTCCTGGACCCAGGGGGCGCGGCTCATGGATTCGACGCCGCCGGCGATCACGATGTCCGCTGCTCCGGACTTGATCATCTGGCTGGCCATGATGATGGCGCTCAGGCCGGAGGCGCAGAGCCGGTTCACGGTGATGCCGGGGATGTGCAGCGGGAGACCGGCCAGGATGGTGGCCATGCGGGCGACATTGCGGTTTTCCTCGCCGGCGCCGTTGGCGTTGCCCAGGATGACCTCGTCGATGCTCTCCGGATCCAACCCGGCCCGGGCCACTGCCGCGCGGATCACCAGGGCGGCCAGGTCATCGGGGCGGACCGCGGAGAGTGCCCCGCCGTAGCGGCCCACCGCAGTGCGGGCACCGCCTACGAGAAATGCCTGTGGTCCTGCTGCTGCTGATGCCATGGGTACACCCTTCACGCGATAAACGTCTCTGTCATCGAATCTGTCATCGAACGAACTCTCATCGAGCCCGCCTCCACGGTCAACCGTCAACGCGCCAATTTACCGACCGTTCGTTCTATAAAGATTACACGGCGCGGCAAGGGGGTCAATCAGACTCCTTCCGGATTACGCGACCACGACGCCGAGATGGCTCGCCATCAGCGGGGCCAGCAGGCCGAGCTGGTAGTCATCGATCACCAGTCCGGCGAGGCTTCCCAGGCCGCTGATAACGCGGAAGTCGGTGCCGCGGATGTCAAAATCCTTGAGCCTGGCGCCAGCGACATCGAGGGTGCCGATGGTGCAGTTCTTCAGCGCCACCCGCGTCGCCGTGCATGACCCCAGGTCCAGCTCACTGATGATGCAGTCGCTGATCTGGACGTCCGTGAGCTTGGCGCCGCGCAGGTTCACGTAGTCGAGTTTGCCGCCGTCGATCCGCACGGACTGCCAGCCGCTTTCGTAGAGCTCCGCGGAACCCCAGCGGGGGTTGCCGATCTCGACGTCGCGCAGTGTGCTCCGGGCCGCCGTGAACACGGGGGCGTACATCTCCGCCAGGATGCAGTCGCGGAAACTGGCGCCGCGCAGCTGGGTCTCATTGAAGGACACGCCCTGGAAGTCGCACTCGGCGAAGTCGGTGCCGGAGAGTTCCAATCCGTCCGCCGATGCCCTGCTGTACCGGACGCCGTCGTACCTCTCCCCCGGCTGGAAGTCCGGAGCCGGGTCGTCCTGGAGCTCTGCCAGCCGGACGGGGCTGAGCCGCGGAGCGGTAACCTTCGGCGCTTTGGCTGCGGTGCCCTGCGCCACTAGAGCGACTCGGCCTTGGCCGCGATTTCTGCCAGGTCCTTGGCGAGGGCCTTGCGCGTGATGCGCATGCCCAGCCTTCCGAAGAGCGCCATCGCCAGTTTGCTCATCCGGGAAGGATTGACCAGATCGGCGCCGAACGTCATGGTGAGGTCGGTGCCGCCGTCGCGATCGGCCAGCGTCATGCGGGAGGTGTAGTCGGACCCGCCCTGCAGCGCTTTCACCGTGGTACTCCGGGGCGGGTCGGCCTGGGAAACCCACATTTCCACAGTTTCCGACCTGCCCATCATGGTGCGGGTTTCCTTCCAGCGCGTGCCCTCGCCGTAGGGGCCGTCGCTCAGCATCTGGATCGAGTCGACGCCGGACAGGGTTGCGGCCGAACCGGGAATGTCGGAAATGACCGCCCACACTTTGTCCGCCGGGGCATTGACGTGGTGGGTCAGGCTGAGTTTGTGGTCCATGCCATTGAGCCTAGCCCGGCTCCCGCACGGATTTCATCCCTCCTGGTCCGGACGCCCTCTTGCTGTTCCGGACACTCCTTGAATTAGTAAGCATGCTTTGTGTTAGTCTGAAAAGACGTTGAATTTCAACCGGAAACGAAAGGTGTTAACACCATGGGTATCGGAGACAAGATTCAGAACGAAGCAGAGCACCTCGGCGGCAAGGCCAAGGAAGCTGCTGGCAACGCCACCAACAACGACGACCTGCGCGCCGAGGGCCAGAAGGACCAGGTGGTCGCGGACGCCAAGAAGGTCGGCGAGAACACCAAGGACGCTTTCAAGCGCGACTAGTCCTGACGCAAGACGGCGGCGCCGGACATTCCTTTGGGGGATGTCCGACGCCGCTTTTTTGTCGGCCGGTAGCCGCGGCACCGCTGGCCGGCCTTTTGCAGACGCCCCGGGCTCGCCCATTTGCCACGAATGGCCGCTAAACCCACCCCGGCAGCGCTCCAGCCTCAACGATTCACCACGAATGGCCGCCAAACCACCACGTTTAGCGGCCATATGCGTCAGATGGATGCGTCCCGGTTCCTGGTTTACCCGGGACGCACCGAGGTGCCTCGATGCGTCCCGGGTAAACCAACGACGGCGGTCCCCCGCACCGGAGGCCCGCCGTCGTCTGCGTTGCTTCTTGCCCTGAACCGCTAGTTGAAGAGCGCGTTCTTGGGTTCGTTGTTCTTGACCTTGTGCCAGCCGAGCCACAGCAGCAGCGCGAAGAACGGGATGGTCGCCAGGGTCCAGAGGCCCAAGTGGAACACGTCACCGCTCTTGCTGGTCATGGTGTCGAAGCCGATCAGCACCGTGATGGCCAGCAGCGCGATGAGGCCCGCCCAGCTGGTCCAGGTACCGCCGGGCGCGGGGAGGGAGGACACCTTGCCCTTAGTCTTGCGCAGCGCGATCTGGCTGGCGAAGATGGCGCCCCAAGTGAAGATCACGCCGATCGAGGCGGAGTTCAGCGCAAGGTCGAAGGCGTACGAGCCGCCGAGCCAGATGTTGAGCAGGATGCCGACGAGGTAGACGCCGCCGATGGCCAGAATGGCGGCGTACGGGACGTGGCTCTTGGACATCTTGGTCAGCCACACCGGAGCATGTCCATTGTTGGCCATGGTGCGGAAGATCCGGCCGATCGAGTACAGGCCGGAGTTGCAGGAGGACAGTGCGGCGGTGATGACGATCATGTTCATCACGTCGCCCATCCAGGCGAGGCCCATCTGGCCGAAGACCGTGACGAACGGCGAGGTGCCGGCCACGTACTGGTCCGAGGGCAGCAGCATGGCCAGGAGGGTCACGGAACCGACGTAGAACACCACGATGCGGAAGACGACGGCGCGGATGGCCTTGGGCACTTCCTTGGCCGGGTCCTGCATTTCGCCGGCGGTGATTCCGACGAGCTCAATCCCGTTGTAGGCGAAGATCACGGCGTTAAGGACCAGGATCATGACCAGCGCACCCTTGGGGAACATCCCGCCTTCGGCCGCGAAGAGGTTGTTGACCGAGGCGTTGCCGTCGCCCACCTGGGCGTTGGTGACCACCATGAAGGTGCCCACGGCCAGGAAGATGACGATGGCGCCGACCTTCAGGCAGGAAGCCCAGAACTCGAATTCACCGAACGCCTTGACGCTCAGGAGGTTGACGCCCACCAGCAGCAGCAGCGCCGCGATCGCGGTCAGTTCCACCGGCACGTTGGGGAAGAAGAACTGGAAGTACAGTCCGATCGCGATCAATTCGGCGATGCCGGTCATGGCCCAGTTGATGAAGTACATCCAGCCGGACACGTAGGCGCCCTTTTTGCCGAACATTTCGCCGGCGTAGCTGACGAACGAGCCCGACGTCTGGCGGTACATGATGAGCTCGCCCAGGGCGCGCATCAGCAGGTAGGCGATGACGCCGGCAATGGCGTACGAGAAGATCAGCGCGGGACCCGTGGAGGCCAGGCGTCCGCCGGCACCCATAAAGAGGCCGACGCCGATGGCGCCGCCCATCGCGATCATGGTCACCTGCCGGCCGCTCAGGGACTTTTTGTAGCCCTCGGCGCTGAGAGTCGAGTCGACGACGGCGGATTGCGCCGTCGGGCTCTTAAGTTCTGTGGGGGTAGTTGATGGCACAGCTGTTTCCTTGTAGGTCGAGGTATGGCCGGGACAGGACCGTGGATTCAGGTACAAATTCGGGCTTAGGCCCCCGGAAGGGACCAATGCGTGTACCGAACCTCACAAGTGTCGAAGCTCGCGCGGCTCATCCATCGTACTAGCATTCAGGACCCCGGCGTGACCCGGGCTACACCCCTGACCGCCCGCAAACCGCAGTAATAGCGATGTTTTGACGCAAAAGCGCTGGTCAGGGCGCTGCTTCCATTACTCTGAGCATGCCAGCGAGGGATTTTCCTGGCCGGGGCGCCTGCACCGTCACTGCAGGCCGTGGCAGTAACGCCGTGATTCAGGGGGGAACATGAAACAGAGAGCGCTACTGCCAGCAGTGCTGCTTCTCGTACTGGCGGGGTGTTCGAGCGGCGGTTCCGGTCCGGCCGGACCCAGCGAGAGCCGCACAGCAGCATCGCCGTCAGCGTCAGCATCAGCAACGCCAGCACCATCAACATCAGCGTCACCGGCGCCGGGTACCGAGCCAGCCGATGTTTCCACGTCGCTGAACGCGCCCGACGCCTTGCGGCAGCACGACTGCACCGCAACAGCCGACGGGTCCTGGTCCTTCAAGGGGACCCTCGTCAACAACAGCGACAAGAACAAAGTGTTTACCGTGGCGATCGGCGTCACGGCGGGCCCGGCGGTGGCAGGGCACACACTCATCACCAAAACCGTTGCGGCAGGCCAGTCGGCCGACATTGCCGCGGCGAACTTCGCCAAGACCAAAGACAGCAACGGTACCTGCACGCCAGTTGTCTCCGTAGAGGATGCCCCATGAAAAAGAAGCTGCTTCTCATCACGGCGGTGGTCCTCGGGCTGACAGCCGGGCCGCTGACGGCCGGGCCGGCCTCCGCCGACGATTCAACGGCTGCCCCGGCACCAACCAGCCCGGCGGCCACGGCGACGGCAACGCCGACGCCCACCGGGTCTGCCCCGGTCACCGTCGTACCGGCTCCGGGCGGCACCGCCACTGCCACCGCCACTGCGACGGCGAAACCCACCGCGGAACAGACGCTGCCCCTGGCCGAACCAACACCGACGCAGACGGAAGAGCCCACGCCTCCGGCCTTCGTCGTCAAGGGACCCTTCGAGACGAAGTGGACTGCGCTCAAAGGTGCCGCCGGCGTTCTCGGCGAGCCGACCGCCAACCAGGTCTGCTCACTCGGCGTCTGCAGCCAGGCGTTCGAAGGCGGATCCATTTTCTGGACCTCGGCAACAGGGGCGCACCCGGTCCTGCGGACCGAGGGACACACCGGACCCCGCTGGCACGCCAAGGGCGGTCTGGCGCTTTACGGCCATCCCGTCACGGATGAGACCGCCGTGTCCGGCGGGACACTTCAGAAGTTTTCCAGCGGCCGCGTCCTGGCGTGGACCGGCAAGCAGGTGCTGGAATTTTCCGTCCGGAGCGGCATCGGGAGCCGCTGGGTCGCCGCCGGCGGCGAGTCCGTCCTGGGCCTCCCCGTCACCGCCGAGGCCTGCGGGCTGAAGGCATCCGGGTGCTTCCAGCAGTTCGGCAAGGGCTCCATCTACTGGGCGCCGGGAATCGGCGGCCACGTCGTCTGGGGCGGCATTCTGGGCCGCTGGAAGGCCGGCGGGGCACAGAACAGCGTGCTGGGTTACCCGGTGACGGGAGAAACCTGCGGCCTGACCGCCAGCGGCTGTGTCCAGCGCTTCCAGGGTGGCAGCATCTTCTGGTCGTCTGCCACGGGCCCGCACGTGGCCCGCGGCGCCATCGGCAGCCGGTATTCCGCCGTCGGGTCGACGCGAAGCATGCTGGGCTACCCGCTCACCAGCGAGATCTGCGGACAGGCCGCCAGTGGCTGTGTGCAGCGCTTCCAGGGCGGACGCATCTACTGGTCGCCCGCAACGGGTGCCTGGATTTCCGGCCGGGGGATCGACAGCAAGTTCGTCTCGGCAGGCGGCCCCGGCGGCTCGCTGGGGTACCCCATCGCGAGCGAGCGTTGTGCTTCCAGCGCCTGTGTGCAGTCCTACCAGCGCGGGGAAATCACTTGGTCCCGGTCCGCGGGGACCCGGCTCTACGGGATGTCTGAATGCCACAAGCTCAACAACGGCCAGTCCAAGTACCCCACGCACGGCGCGAACCGTGTCCTCCTCACCTGGACCTCGGGCTACGGAAAGTCCCACGCGACCAACCTGTACTGCATGAACGTCGCCGGAGCCTACGTGCCGGACTGGCGGACGGACGGCTACGTCGGCGCCTCGGGGTTCAAGCCGCCGGGTGTCCCGTCCGGTCCCACCCGGTACCTGTACTCCCCCACCGGCTCGTTCTCGGTGACGGAAGCCTTCGGCCTGGGCAACCCGGGCACGAAGCTTCCCTACCGCACGCTGAACCCCCGCTCGCGGTGGGGCGGCAACCCCTGGACGGCGACGTACAACAAGTACCACGAGTCGTCCTCGTGGGTGGGTTATGACGAGAACATGTGGTGGTTCGCCACCGGCGGCCACTACCGCCAGGGCGCGGTCATCAACTACAACCGGCCCAACATCGTCCAGGACGCCGGCTTTGCCATTTTCCTGCACATGAACAAGGTGCCGACAGCCGGTTGCATCTCGCTCGATGACTGGGCCGTGGTGGACTACCTCCGCAAGTCCACTCCGGGCGACCGGATCATCATGGGAACGTACGGGGCCCTGTTCCGCTAGTCCTGTTCCACTGGATCCACAGCAGTTGCGGTCCCCAAAGCTAACGCCCGGCGCCCTCGGCCCGGGCGTTAGCCGTTTCCGGGGGCCGCAACCCGGGACCAGGGCCGCATCAGGCGGCGAGCGCTGCCGCTTTCCGCCGTCGGGACATTGCCAGCCGGGTGCCGATCAGTCCCTGCCGCGGGCTGAACAGATAGACGACGGCGAACGCGGCCCCCTGCGTCAGGACCACCATGGCGCCGGAGGCGGTGTCCAGGTAGTAGCTGAGGTAGATCCCGGCGATGGAACACAGTGCAGAGATGACCGGAGCGATCAGCAGCATCCGTGAGAACCGGTCCGTCAGCAGGTAGGCCGTGGCTCCGGGAATGATCAGCATGGCCACCACCAGCACCACGCCCACGGTCTGCAGCGCCACCACGGAGGTCAGCGCCAGCAGGCCCAGCAGCAGGGCCCCGAGCCGTTTCGGGGACAGCCCGATTGCATGGGCGTGCGTGGGGTCGAAGGCGTACAACGTGAGGTCACGCCGTTTGAGGATCAGAATGGCGAACGCGACGACACCCAGCACCAGAACCTGGATGAGGTCGGGAACGCTGACGCCGAGCAGGTTTCCGAAAATGATGTGGTTGAGGTCTGTCTGGCTCGGTGTGACGGAGATGAGCACCAGGCCCAGGGCAAACAGCGACGTGAACACGATCCCGATCGCCGCGTCCTCCTTCACCCGGCTGGTGTTGCGGACCACGCCGATCAAGGTCACGGCGATCAGGGCGAACACCAGCGCTCCCAGCGCGAAGGGGGCACCGACGATGTACGCGAGCACAACCCCGGGCAGCACGGCGTGGGAGACGGCGTCCCCCATCAGCGACCAGCCGATCAGCACCAGCCAGCAGCTCAGCACCGCGCAGACGATGGCCGCGAGCGCTGTGGTGACGAGCGCGCGGACCATGAAGTCATAGCTCAGCGGTTCCAGCAGGAGGTCAAAAAGGTCCATGATTCAGATCCTGCCCGGCTGGTTCGCAACGCCCGGGCCCGGGAGGTCCCGCTCAGCGGCGCCGGGGAGCTCCCGGTTGAGGACGTCGAGGCCGAAGGCTTTTGCCAGGTGCTCCGGCTGCAGCACCACCTCGGGCGGGCCGTGCATCAGCACCTTGCGCATCAGGAGCACCGCCTCGTCGCAGAGCTGGGGCAGGGCGTGCAGGTCATGGGTGGAAACCAGGATGGTGCAGCCGTCGGCCGCGAGTTCCTTCAGCAGGCGCGTAATGGTGGCCTCGGAGCGCTTGTCCACTCCGGCGAACGGCTCGTCCAGGAGCATCATGGTGGCGCCCTGGGCGATTCCGCGGGCCACGAACGCACGCTTCTTCTGCCCGCCGGAGAGCTGGCCGATCTGCCGGTTGGCGAATTCGGACAGCTCCACCCGGTCCAGGGCGAGGTCGACGGCGTCGCGGTCCGCCTTCGACGCGCGGCGGGTGAAGCCCTGGTGCCCGTAGCGGCCCATCATCACCACATCGCGGACGGACAGCGGGAACTGCCAGTCCACGTCCTCGCTTTGCGGGACGTAGCCTATCCCGCCCGACTTGCGCGCTTTCGCGGGAGGTTCGCCGTTGATGAGGACGCGGCCGGCGTCGGGCTTGACCATTCCCATGATCGCCTTGAACAACGTGGATTTTCCTGAACCGTTCATGCCCACCAGCCCGCAGATCCGGGCCGGCTCCACGGAGAGCGAGGCGGCGTCGAGGGCCAGGACCTCCCCGTAATGGACGGTGACTTGGTCCACCAGGATTGCAGGATTGCTCATGATGCTGCTCCCGTCAGGCCTTCGGTGATGATCTTGGAATCGTGCCGGATCAGGTCCAGGTAGGTGGGGACGGGGCCGTCCGCCTCGGACAGCGAGTCGACGTACAGCACGCCGCCGAAAGCCGACCCCGTGGCTTCCACCACCTGGCGCATGGGCGCGTCCGACACCGTGGACTCGCAGAAGACGGCGGGAACGTTGTTGGCCTTCACGAATTCGATGGCCTTGGTGATCTGCTGCGGGGTGGCCTGCTGTTCGGCGTTGACGGCCCAGATGTAGACCTCGCGGAGGCCGGCGTCGCGCGCCAGGTAGGAGAAGGCGCCCTCGCACGTCACCAAGGCACGCTGCGCCGCCGGGACGGTTGCGAGCTTCTGGACCATTTCGTCCTTCACGGACTGCAGCTTGGCCTTGTAGGCCGCGCCGTTCGCCTCGAAGGCCGCAGCGTTGTCCGGATCAAGCTCCGAGAAAGCCTTCACCATGTTGTCCACGTAGAGCTGCATGTTGGCCGGCGACATCCACGCGTGCGGGTTCGGCTTGCCCTCGTAGGAGTCTTCACTGATGGACATCACGTCCACGCCTTCGCTCACCACGGCGTGCGGAACGTCCAGGCCCTCAACGAACTGGGAAAACCAGGCTTCCAGGTTCAGTCCGTTGTCCAGGATCAGGTCAGCCTTGGATGCCTTGCGGATATCGCCGGGCGTGGGCTCGTATCCGTGGATCTCGGCGCCGGCCTTCGTGATGGACTCGACCTGCAGCTTGTCCCCCGCCACGTTCTGCGCCACGTCGGCCAGCACGGTGAAGGTGGTCAGCACCACCGGTTTCCCGTCGCCGGCACCCGACCCCTGGCCCGCACCGCCGCACGCGGCCAGGGACAGTCCGAGCAGAACCGCGGCGACGGCGGCGCCAACGGTGCGGAAGCGGGGAGTCCGGCCAGCGACTTTGGTGGACCGAAACCAATTATTAGGCATACCGAATATTATACGTGCCTCGGCTGTTCGGCTGCGGCGCTAGGCTGGTGGCATGGGCACCGCTCTCCGCACACCACCGGCGCCGCGGCCGGAACTTTACCGGTTCTCGCGGCTCGATTTCATCACGGCAGGCCTTTATGTGGCCGTGGCCGCCTTCTTCGCTGTGGCCGGGGGGCTGCTGGTTCCGCTGATGCTCCAGCTCTCGCCGAACCCTGCCGTTGCGTCCTACTCCGTCAACCTGATCTTCTACGGCGGCATCGGGATCCTGGCCCTGGCCGCCGTCCGGCACGTCGCCGCCCGGGATCTCAAGGTCCTCGCCACAAGGCCCTGGTTCACGACGCTGATGGTACCCCTCGCGGTGGTGGCCATGATGATCCTCACCGCGGTCTTCGTCTCACTCACCGGGGCGCCACAGACATCCGCCAACCAGGCTGGCCTGCAGGCGCTCATGCAGCAGGTGCCGGCCTGGCTGATGGTGCCGCTGCTGGTGATCGTGGGCCCCTTTGTGGAGGAATACATCTTCCGGCACCTGCTGATCGGCAAGCTCAGCCGCCGCATCAACCTCTGGGTCTGCTGCGCCCTGTCCATAGTCCTGTTCGCCGCCCTGCATATTGTCGGACAGGAGGACCTGACCCTGCCGGTGCTGATGCCCTACCTCGCAATGGGCACAGTGCTCGTTTTTGTGTACGTCTGGACCGGCAAGAACATGATGTTCGCCTACTTCGTGCACGCCTCGAAGAACCTGCTGGCCGTCGTTTTCATCTACGCCATCCCGCCGGAACTCATGGAGCAGCTCCAGAACGCCCAGCCCTGACCAAAAACAACGCTGGGCACCTACCGCCGCGCGCCCCGGCGTCGTAGTTTCTTTCCATGACACTCAACATCCAGATCGCCGTCGACTGCCGGAACCCGCATGAACTCGCCGATTGGTGGGCCGAAACCCTCGAATGGGCCGTGGAGCCGCAGGACGAGTCCTTCATCCGCTCCATGATCGCGCAGGGCTTCGCCACGGAGGCCGAGACCACTATCCACAACGGCCATCTTGTGTGGGGTGCCGGGGCCGCCATCCGCCCGCCCGAGGAACTCGACGCCAAACCGCCTGCCCGCCGCATCCTCTTCCAGACGGTCCCGGAGGAGAAGACCATCAAGAACCGGATCCACTGGGACGTCAACCTGGCCGGCGCGGACAAGGACCAGGCGCGCGCCGCCCTCGAGGCCCGCGGCGCCACGTTCCTCTGGAGCGCCAGCCAGGGCCCGCATTCCTGGCACACCATGGCGGACCCGGAAGGCAACGAGTTCTGCATCAGCTGAGGCGATTACTAGACTCGGACTGTGAGCAACGAAATCCCCGCCAAGGTATCCGACGTCTTTGACCCCACCCGCTGGCGCACTGTGTCCGGCTTCGACGATTTCCAGGACATGACCTACCACCGGCAGGTGGAGCGTTCCGCGGACGGCACCGTGGTGCGGGACCTGCCCACGGTACGTATAGCCTTCAACCGGCCCGAGGTGCGCAACGCCTTCCGCCCCGGCACCGTGGACGAGCTGTACCGCGCCATGGACCACGCCCGGATGACCCCGGATGTGGCCACCGTGCTGCTCACCGGCAACGGCCCCTCCGCCAAGGACGGCGGCCACTCGTTCTGCTCCGGCGGGGACCAGCGGATCCGCGGCAGGGACGGGTACCGGTACGCAGAGGGTGAGACCCAGGAGAGCATCGACCCCGCGCGGGCCGGCCGGCTGCACATCCTGGAGGTCCAGCGGCTCATGCGCACCATGCCCAAGGTGGTCATCGCCGTCGTCAATGGCTGGGCCGCCGGCGGCGGGCACTCCCTCCACGTCGTGTCGGACCTCACCATCGCCTCCCGCGAGCACGGCAAATTCAAGCAGACCGACGCCACCGTGGGCAGCTTCGACGCCGGCTACGGCTCTGCGCTGCTGGCCCGCCAGATCGGCCAGAAGGCCGCAAGGGAGATCTTCTTCCTGGCCCGGGAGTACTCGGCCGAGGACATGGTCCGGATGGGTGCCGTCAACGAGGCCGTGGACCACGAGCGGCTCGAGGACGTGGCGCTGGAATACGCCGCCGACATCGCCCGGCAGTCCCCGCAGGCTATCCGGATGCTCAAGTTCGCGTTCAACCTCGCCGACGACGGCCTGGCCGGCCAGCAGGTCTTCGCCGGCGAAGCCACCCGGCTGGCGTACATGACGGACGAGGCGGTGGAGGGCAAGGAAGCCTTCCTGGAGAAGCGCGATCCGGACTGGTCCAGCTTCCCCTACTACTTCTAGGGCGATCACGTGACTGCTGTGAACATCGAGCCTGCGCTCAAGGCGCTCGCGGACGCCCTCCACGGTGAGGGCCCCGCCGTCGAACTGTCCGCCGACGCCGACGGCAACGTGGTGGTCACCACCATCGAAACGCCGGGCTATGAGGACGCCGCGGTGGTGGTGCGCACCTCGGGCTCCACCGGCACACCCAAGGCGACGGTCCTCAGCGTGGACGCCCTGGCGGCGTCCTCCGTGGCCACCGCGTTCGCGCTCAAGGGCGAGGGCCAGTGGCTGCTGGCGCTGCCCGTGCAGTATGTGGCCGGGGTGCAGGTCCTGGTGCGCTCGCTGTTCGCGGGCACCCGGCCGTGGGCGATGGACATGTCCAATGGGTTCACTCCTGAGGCGTTCACCGCCGCGGCCCTGGAGCTGACGGACAAGATCCGCTTCACCTCGCTGGTGCCCACCCAGCTGCAGCGGCTGCTGGACGCGCCGTCGGCCGAGACCCTGGCCGTGCTGCGGCGCTTCAACGCCATCCTGCTCGGCGGCGGCCCTGCCTCGCCCGGACTGCTTGCCGCCGCCCGCGACGCCGGCGCCCGCGTGATCACCACCTACGGCTCGGCGGAGACCTGCGGCGGCTGCGTGTACGGCGGCTTCCCGCTCGAGGACGTGCTGGCCCGGGTGGACGGCGACGGCAGGATCCTGGTCGGCGGCGCCACCCTCGCCGCCGGCTACCTCGGCGACCCCGGGCTCACAGCCGATACCTTCTTCGAGGAGGACGGTGTCCGCTGGTACCGCACCAGCGATCTCGGCTCCATCGACGCCACCGGGAAGCTGACCGTTCTGGGCCGGGCCGACGACGTCGTCATCACCGGCGGCGTGAAAGTCTCCGCCGCGCATGTGCAGGCGGAGCTTGAGCGGCTCGACGGCGTGCAAGCCGCCTTTGTCGCCGGGGTTCCGTCCGCCGAATGGGGCCAGGCCCTCGCCGCGTACGTGGCGCTGGCCGACAGCTCCCCGCAGGGCATCGCAGGCTTCACCGCCGGCGCAGCTTGGGCGCCGGCGCTGGGCGTCTTAGCCCCGAAGACCGTCCTGGCTGCCGGCGAACTGCTTATGCTGCCGAACGGGAAACCCGACCGGCTGGCCATGACGGTTCGGCTCACCGAGCTCCATCAGGGAAAATAGAACAGCCGGGCACTCCCGGTTGAACCAAACCAACACGAGGTACTCAACGTGGCAACAGCCGCTCAATGGATCCAAGGCGCCCGACTGCGCACCCTGCCGGCCGCGATCGCGCCTGTCCTGATCGGTACGGCGGCCGCGTACGAGATGGACGCATTCCTGCCGCTCCACGCCGTGCTGGCCGCGCTGGTGGCCCTGCTCCTGCAGGTCGGCGTGAACTACGCCAACGACTATTCGGACGGCATCCGGGGCACGGACGAGGACCGCGTGGGCCCGCTCCGGCTGGTCGGCTCCGGCGCGGCGAAGCCCGAGCACGTCAAGTACGCCGCCTTCTCCGCGTTCGGGCTGGCGATGGTCTGCGGCCTGGCGCTGGTGATCCTCTCACAGACGTGGTGGCTGATCCTGGTGGGCATCGGCTGCGTCCTCGCGGCGTGGGGCTATACGGGCGGGAAGAACCCCTACGGCTACATGGGCCTGGGCGATCTGTTCGTGTTTGTGTTCTTCGGCCTTGTGGCCACGCTCGGCACGACCTACACGCAGGCCGGCCAGATCAGCCTCGCCGCCATCATCGGCGCCATCGGCACCGGCCTCATCGCCTGCGCCCTGCTCATGGCCAACAACGTCCGCGATATCCCCACCGACCGGAAGGCCGGGAAGAAGACCCTGGCCGTGCGGCTCGGCGACAAGCACGCGCGGGAAAGCTACGTGCTGATGCTCGCCGTCGCCATCCTGCTGCCGATCGTCTTGGCTCCGACCCGGCCGTGGATGCTGATTGTGCTGCTGCTGATCCCGGCCAGCCTGATGCCGTCCTGGCTGATGATTTCCGGCCGACGCCGAAAGAGCCTCATCCCGGTGCTCAAGCAGACAGGGCTGATCAATCTCGGGTATGCGCTGCTGTTCTCCCTGGGCCTGGTGCTGAGCCACGGGTTCTAGGGGCGCTTCCGGCGGGGCCGCGGGGTTTCGCGGTCGTTTTCCCGGACGCGCGCCGTACGCCAGCTTTTGGGAAGCTACGCGTCCTTCGGGCGGCGGTCCGTATGGACTGTGATGTCCGGGTGCTCATCGACGAGACGGTCTTCGGCGTCGGCGTCGTCCACTTCCCCGGCGCTGCGCATCGGCTTGGCCTTGCCCGAGAAACGGTGGTGCAGTGATGCGGCGGCGGCGTCGCGCTGCTTCTGGAAGAAGAGGAAGCTGATCGCGAAGGCCATCATTCCCGCGCACAGGACGGCCAGCAGCCACCCGAGCTCCAGGTAGACGAACAGGGCGAACAAGGGCACAAAGAGCGCCAGCCGGATCAGGGAGTATTTCAGGAAAGCCACCCTCCAAGTTTAGCCGCCCGGCGTCGTCCCGGCCCACCGAGGCCCGCGTCCTGCCGTCTACCGCCCCAACTGCGGCGCCCCACCATGCATTCCTCGGGCACCTGCCCACCGGGAGAAGCCGGAGAGTCCCCCGGAGGCTAGACTAATTACATGCTCCGTGTAGTGGTTGTTGTCGCCGTCATCGTCGTGTTCGTCTACGGGCTCGTCGACGTGATCCGCACTGACCCTCGCGAGACCAAGGGCATCTCCAAGCCGGCATGGATTGTGGTGCAGATTGTCCTTCCGGTGATCGGGGCCATCCTGTGGTTCCTCATCGGCCGCCCCCGCGGCACCAGCCCCGCGCGCGCCGCCTACAGCCACCCCATCGCTCCCGACGACGACCCCGAATTCCTGCGCAATCTCGAACTCCGTCGCCGCCAGCAGGCCGAGGCCGACCGGATCAAGAAGCTCAAGGACGAGCTGGACGCCAAGGAACAGAAGCTCGACGACGGTAAGGGCACCCCGGGCACGCAGGCCTCCGAGTCGGGCGAAGCCTCCGGCAGCGGCGACGCGCAGGGCACCGACGAGGTCAAGTAGCATCCGACCGGCGCCTCACGGCACCCGTTATCCTTTTCGCGGCCGCTCACAGGGTCCTCTCTTCGCTCTCACAGGTCCTCTCCTCCCCCACACTGTGGATAACCGCCGAGTCACCTCGTAACGGGCGCAGAATGCCCGTATGCGCCAGCCCAGCGAGCTTCCCCCGCAGCTTCGCAACCAGCCCTTCACCGTGGCCGAGGCCCGCGCCGCCGGGCTGAGCCGACGCCGAACCCGGGCCCGGGATTTCGCCAGACCCTGCCACGGCGTGCGCATCCCGGCAACCACCCAGAATGGCCTGATGGAACGGTTGCGCGCACTGACTGCTGTGACCGGCGCTATCGTAAGCTACCTGTCTGCGGCGGTGCTTTGGGGCTTCCCCCTGCCGGCTTCACTGGCGAACGTGGCTGTCGTGCACCTGACGAGTGATCCGGGTAGGCGGTCCGTGCGCTACAAGGATGTCGTGGGCCATCAGCAGTCGCTCGAACCGGACGAGATCGTGGCCGGGGTCTGGGTGAGCTGCACGTCCCCACTGCGGACGTGGTTCGATCTCGCCGGCACACTGAGCCTCGATGATCTGGTGATGGCCGGCGACTTTCTGCTGCGCCGGAGGAACCCGCTGACCACGGTCCATGCCCTGGACGCGTTCCTCGCCGGGAAACGGGGCAAGCCGGGCTACCGGCGTGCCCTGCGTGCCCGGGCCCTGATGCGCGCCAACACGGACTCACCCAAAGAGACGGAACTCCGGCTGCTCCTGACTCGCTATGGTCTGCCGGAGCCCGGGATCAATGTGCCGATTTTCGGCGAGACCGGTTGCTGGATCCAGGACCCGGATCTCTCCTACGAGCGGGAGAAGGTCGCGATCCAGTACGACGGCGGGCATCACGCTAATCCGGCGCAGCGCCGCAGCGACATCTTTCGAGATGAAAACGCCAGGGAGGCCGGGTGGCGCGTTGTCGTCTTGACGCAGACGGACCTGGACCCGCTGGCACCCGGCATGCCGCCGACTGCCGTGACCCGGGTGCGGGCGGCGCTGCAGGAGCGCGGTTGGAACCCGCAGCCGGCCCGGAGCCCAAGGCCTAGCGCCCCCGTCCCGCACCGACCTGACACGAATGGCCGCTAAACGGGTCGGTTTAGCGGCCACTTGTGGCAAATCGACGAAGAGAGTCGGCCGCCCGGCCACCCATCTGACACGAATGGCCGCTAAGCGGACCCCGTGGTTACCCATCTGACACGAATGGCCGCTAACGGGTCGGTTAAGCGGCCACTTGTGGCGAATCGATGAAGGGAGTCCTCCGCCCGGCTACAGCCCCGAGTAGGAGTGCAAGCCGTTGAAGAACTGGTTCACGATGGTGAAGTTGAAGACCACACAGAGGTAGCCCACGATCGACAGCCAGGCCGCGCGGGTTCCGGTCCAGCCGCGGGTGGCGCGGGCGTGCAGGTAGCCGGCGTAGACCACCCAGATCACGAACGTCCAGACTTCCTTGGTGTCCCAGCCCCAGAAGCGCCCCCAGGCCTTCTCGGCCCAGATGGCGCCGAACATCAGCGTGAAGGTCCAGCCGACGAACGCGATGGCATTGATCCGGTAGGAGAGGTTCTCGAGGCTCAGCGCGGACGGGACCAGGCGCATGAAGCCCAGCTTGTCCCCGCCGCCGGCAGCGATCGTCTTCTGCCGGTGCGACTGGACCAGCTGCAGCGCGGACATCGCGAACGTCAGGGTGAAGAGCGCGGAAGACAGAACGGCGATGGAAACGTGGATGATCAGCCAGTAGCTCTGGAGCGCGGGCACGAGGTGGCCCACCGGCGTCCAGTACGCCACGGAGGCAGCCACCAACATGATGATCGCCAGGCCCACCACGAAGGTGCCAAGGAAGCGCAGGTCGCGCCGGACCAGGACCAGCAGGAAGACGGCCACGGCCACGAACGCACCGGTGGTCAGGAACTCGTACATGTTCCCCCACGGCACTCGGCCCGCACCGATGGCCCTGGTGATGACTCCGGCCGCGTGGATGGCGGCACCCAGCACGGTCAGGGCGACGGCCACCCGGGCGGGGGCGCGGCGCTCCGCGGAGTAGCGCATGGCGGCGTCGGCCGTCTGGCCAACCCCGGCATTGTTCCCGGCAGCGGCACCCGCCACGGACGACGTCGGGCGTTCGGCCCGGCCAACAGGCCCGGCAACGTCCGCGTCGGCCCGGTCAACAGCACCGGAGGACTCCCCGACGCCGGCGGCCACCGGAACGCGGGTGGCGTCGGCGCCCGACAGCTGTGCGGCCTTCAGGTCCACCGCGCGCAGCGTTTTGCTGCTCTTGGCAAGGTCCCAGGCGAAGGCGATGAACGCCACCGTGTAGGTGCCCGCCGCGAGGAGCATAAACAACTCGCTGTACTGGCCCATGGTTTCGTTGATGGGGAGCATTACTGATCCTTCTTTGACTCGGAAGAGCCTGCTGTTGACTGGATGAAGTCTGCTGCGGGGTGGTCCGCGGTGTCCTGCCCGGCAGCAGCAGCGCCAGCAGCACCGGCGCCGGGGGTCGTGGTATCCGCCCGGCCATTATCCGCGCTCCCGCTGGGAGCCGACTGGGAGCCTTGGTCCTCGAGATCCCAGGCGCCGGCGAGCAGCCTGCGGATCGCGGCAGCTTCCCCGGCCAGCCGGTGGTCCTCGCCGCGGGCCAGGAGCCCGTATTCGACCATGGTGCGGCCGTCCTCGTGGGTACCGGTCCGGACCCAGACACGGCGGCGGTTCACGTACAGCGACGTAACCAGGCCCGCTACGGCCAGAAGCGCGAAGATCAGGGCGTACAGCTGGCCTGGATTGTGGTGGATGTCCACGCCGACGTAGCGCTTCACGCCGTCGAAGCTGATGGAGCCCTTGCCGTCGGGCAGGGTGTAGCTGGCGCCCGGCGCGAGGGTGATGCCGCCGGCGTCGAGGTTGCGGGCGTTGAGCGGTGTGAGCTTCTTGACGTCGAGTTCGAAGACGTTCTGCGGGGCGCCGTCGTCCAGGCCGAGGTCGCCGTAGTACGAGTTCAAGGTCAGCTGCGGGTTGAACAGTTCCGGATCGCCGCTGAAGGACACGCCTTCGTCGGTGACGAACGCGGTGGGCAGGAAGAAGCCGGCGAAGGCGAGCTGCTCCGGCTTGGCATCGGGGACCTTGATGACCGCGGAGGAGTAGTAGTTGTCGCCCTGCAGCTTGGCCACCACCGGGCCCTGCATCGCGACGTTGCCGGCGCCGTCGCGGATGGTGACCACGGGGGCGTAGCCGTTGCCGGTGAGGTACATGCTGGTGCCGCCGAGGGTGAGGGGGTCGTTGACCTTCAGCACCTCTTTCTTGGCGGGCGCATCCGGGGATTCCTTCGTGGTCACGTCGGCCTGGAAGTCGATCGGCTGGCCGATCTTGCCCTGGGACTCCCGGTCGAACGTGATCTGGAACTTGTCCAGCTGGACCGAGTACGGCTGCAGCTGGCTGCTCTGGAAGTTGGTGCCCGGAGTGAACTGGTCATAGCCGACGAGGGTGTTCACGAACGTGTCGCCCTCCACGAGGATCCGCTGCCCGCTGTACCCGAACAGCCCGCCGATTGCGACGGACACCAGCACGCCGATCAGCGAGGTGTGGAAGACCAAGTTGCCGACTTCCCGCAGGAAACCGCGTTCCGCGCCCACTGACGGCCGGGCGCCGTCGCGATCGCGGACGTCGACGCGGTAGCCGCGCTTCTTCAGGAGGCCGGCGGCCTCCGTGATGGCGTCCGACGCCGGGATGCCGGCTTTGGCGGGGATCACCATCGTGCCGTATTCGGGCAGCCGGGACAGCCGCGCGGGCGTCCGCGGAGGCTGGGACCGCATGGCCTTGTAGTGCGCGATAGCGCGCGGGACGACGCAGCCGATCAGCGAAATGAAGAGCAGGATGTAGATCGCGGAGAACCACGCCGAGGAGTACACATCGTAGAGCTGGAGCGAGTCGAGGATCTTGCCGTAGTCCGGGTTGTCCTTGATGTACTGCGTGACGATCGACGGGTTGGCCGGCCGCTGCGGAAAGAGCGAGCCGGGCACGGCGGCGACGGCCAGCATGAGCAGCAGGAACAGCGCGGTGCGCATGCTGGTCAGCTGGGTCCAGGCCCAGCGGAGCATGCCCATCGGCCCGAGCGCGGGCAGGACAGCCTCCGCCTTCGCAGCCGCGACCGGGCTACCGCCGGGCGTGGCGCCGGCCCCGCCGGGCGTGGCGCCGGCCCCGCCGGACGTGCCGCCACGCCTAGTGCTGCCGGACGTGCCGTCAGGCTGCGTGCCGTCAGGCTGCGTGGCTGGGGACTTCTTCTCTTCGTTCACTCGCTCGCTCATCAGATCGGCAATTTCACATCGGTTTGGAACCAGTACTGCAACTCGGAAACCCAGGTCCCCCATACGCCGGTGGCCATCAGCAGGCCCAGCCCCACCAGGATGCCGCCGCCAATGCGCTGGATGGCGAGGCGGTGTTTGCGGAAGAAGGACATCACGCCGATGCCGCGGCGCACGGCCAGGGCAATCAGCAGGAAGGGGATGCCCAGGCCCAGGCTGTACACGAAGGCCAGGAAGGCCCCCTTGGTCGCCGACGACCCGCCGGAAAGGCTCAGCAGCTGGACCGCGGAATAGGTCGGGCCGATGCAGGGCGCCCAGCCCAGTCCGAAGGTGATGCCCAGCAGCGGGGCACCCCACAGCCCGGCCGGCGGTTTGGACTGGATCTTGGCGTCGCGCTGGAGCCAGCCGAAGCCGCCCATGAAGACCACGCCCATGATGATCACGAGCAGGCCCAGAACCTGCGTGATCCAGGCGTTCTGCGAGCCGGTGATCAGCGTCCCCAGCTGCCCGAACGCCCCGCCCAGCAACACAAAGATCACCGAGAAGCCCAGGACGAACAGCCCGATGCCGGCCAGCATGCGGCCGCGCTTCTGCTTCTGGAGGTCGACGCCGGTCAGTCCCGTGACGTATCCCAGGTACCCCGGCACGAGGGGCAGCACGCAGGGCGACAGGAAGGAGACGAACCCGGCGAGCAGCGCCACCGGGATGGCAAGCAAGAGCGATCCGCTCAGGATGGCTTCGGCGAAGGGACTGTTCACGGTGGCTGGTCCGCTACTCGGCCACGGCAGCGGCGATAAGTGACTTCAGCGTGCCTTTTTGGATCTCGCCGAGGACGCGGGACGCCACCCGGCCCTGCTTGTCCAGTACCAGCGTGGTGGGCACCGCTCCGGGGGGAACCAGGCCTGATACGGCCAGCAGGACGGCGCCGTCCTTGTCGTTGAAGCTCGGGTAGGTCAGGCTGAAGGTCTTGTCGAACGCTTCCGCCGTGGCCTTTTCGTCGCGAAGGTTGACGCCGAAGAACTGCACGCCCTGACTCTTGAAATCCTGGTGCAGAGCCTCCAGCGTGGGCGCCTCCACTCGGCAGGGGGCGCAGGCCGCGAACCAGAAGTTGAGCACAGTCACTTTGCCCTGGAAGGCTTCAGCTGTCACGGCAGTGCCGTCAAAGAGCTTGCCTTCGATGGCAATGGGGCTCTTGCGGTCCGCGACGGCGAATTCCGTCACCGAGCCGTCGCCGGCCACATAGTTCTTGTTGTCTCCGGCCTTGGCCTGTTGGGCCAGCGCGTCCTCCTGGGCGCAGCCGGAGAGCCCCAGCACGACGGCGAGGGCCGCGCCGCCCGCTGTCAGGACGCTGCGGCGGGACAGGGGTGAGGAGCCTGCGTCGTTCCCGGTCATGCTCAGGCTCCGGGGGTGCTGGAGGCACCGGGGAGAAGGGCGGCAGCAGGCTCGCTGTACTCGACGCGCACGAGGTTCCCGGCGTCGTCGAACACCAGGGAGGTGACTGAGGTGAGGGTGCATTCGCGCTTGCGCGGATCATGCCACAGGGGCTTGCCCTCGGCACTGAGGCGGGTGGCCCAGATGGGCAGTTGGTGGCTGACGAGGATGGCTTCAGCACCCTCGCCGCCGAGTTCGAGGGCGCGCAGCCGGGCGTCCTGCGCGGCGGCCATAACGCGGGCTGCCTGGTCCTTGTAGGCCTCGCCCCAGGAGGGCCGGAAGGGGTTGCGCAGCATGGGCCAGTGCTTCGGCCTGAGGATCTCCGCTTTGTCGACGTGGAGCCCCTCGAAATAGTTGGCTGCCTCGATGATCCGGGCCTCGGTGGCGATCTGGAGGTTGAGCGCCTCGGAGATGGGCTGCGCCGTCTCCTGCGCGCGCGTCAGCGGCGAGGCCGCCAGGTGGACGATCTTGGCCCCCTGAGCGGACCGTTCCCTGAAGTGCTCCGCAAGCGTCCGGGCCATCTCCCGGCCAAGCTCGGACAGGTGAAATTCGGGCAGCCTGCCGTACAGGACGCCGTCGGGATTGTAGACCTCGCCGTGGCGGAGCAAATGAACAGTGGCTTGGGGCATGTGTACCAGTTTCTCAAAGATGTCGGGCGATTCGAAATCTTCTACAGAAGGTAGAACTGAGGAGTTTGGAAAAATGTTCCCCGCCGTTGGAATAAAAGATGCAAATGCATGTTTATACTGGGTGAAGCAGTTAGTTGAGACTTCAACAAATGATGCTTCAACTGGCGATCAAACCAAGCACCACCACCCGACTCAAGGAGAAACACCATGGCACTTCCCGCTAACGTCACCACCGGCACCTGGACCCTCGACAACTCGCACAGCGAGATTGCCTTCACAGTCCGCCACGCGGGCATCAGCAAGGTCCGCGGCCAGTTCAAGGACGCAGAGGCCACCCTGGACCTCGCCGAGAACGTGGCCGACTCAAAGGTCAACGCCACCATCAAGACCGCGAGCTTCGACTCCGGCGACGTTAACCGCGACGGCCACGTCCGCGGTGAAGACTTCTTCGACGTCGAGCAGTTCCCGGAAATCTCCTTCGTCTCCAACAACATCGTCCCCAAGGGTGACGCCTACGAACTCCAGGGCGAGCTCACCATCAAGGGTGTCACCCGCCCGGTGGCCCTCGAGACCGAGTTCAACGGCGTTGCAGTCGACCCGTTCGGCATGACCCGCGCCGGTCTGTCCGCCGAGACCACCATCAGCCGCAAGGACTTCGGCCTGACCTGGAACGCAGTCCTCGAAGCCGGCGGCGTGCTGGTCAGCGACAAGGTTGCCGTCAACCTCGAACTCGCCTTCATCGCCCCCGCAGCCTAGTCCGCAGCACCTGGCTGGCCGGTCCCTGCGACCAGGGCCAACCCTGGGGCCTGCAGCCTCCGGCACCCCGTTTCGTCCCTGCGACGGAGCGGGGTGCCGCGTTTAACCCGGCCTGCGGCAGACGCTGAACGTGGGCCCTTTGAGCAGGTGCGGCGGCGCCTTTTGGCCTGCTCCCGACATGCTCCGCAACACACGCAAGTTCCCTAGATACGGGCAGATTCGCGGTCTACAGTGAGATCCATGAGCAACCCCAATGATGTACCCCCGTCGCAGCAGCCGGGCGCCCGGCCCCCGCAGCCGGGCAGCGTCCCGCCCGCCGGCGCCGAGCCGCCGCGGGTCACGCCACCGCATCAGGGTTACCCAGCCCCGGGCTACCAGCCGCCGCCAGGAAATGAGGCGCCGGGCCGACCGGCTGGGGGCTTCCGCTTCGAACTGCCGACGGACCGGCCGCGGAACTTCAACGACGCCATGCCGCGCGGCGGTTTCTCCGGCATGTTTACGGTGTCGTGGATGCCAACAGAACTCAAGGTCGCGTACTGGATCTGGCTCATCGGCGGACTGCTGGGCCTGCTGGGCGGCGTGATCGGCCTCTTCGGGTCCTTCGTGCTCCTGGCCGTGGTTCCGGGCCTGGGATTCGTGGTGCTCCTCCTGGTGCTCGTGGCACTCGCCCTCGCCGCGGCACAGGTGATCCTTGCCATGAAGATGAAGGAAGGGCGCGAATGGGCCCGCTTCGCCCTCACGATTGTCGCCGGCATCTCTCTGCTGCTGGCCATCCTCAATGCGAGTGCGGCCGACGGCCGGGGCGGCGGCAGCTGGCCGAGTTTCATCATCAGCCTCGTGGCGACCGTGCTGATGTGGCTGCCCAACTCGCAGGCATGGTTCACCTCGCTGCGGGGCCGCGTCTGAACCTCCCTTGATCGCCGTCCAAGCTCTGTCCCGGCGGGCCTCAATCAGCTCACAGTTACACGCCGCGACGGTCGCCGGACGCGCGGTGAGAATACCTCTCCGGAATGATCCGTACTGACGCCGGCCCGCGGTACGGTGGACGTAACCATGCTGGGGGCAGGGCAGGACGCTGTTTCCGGTACCCGAATCAGACCGCCATGCAAAGGAATGCCCATGAGTATCCCGCCAGTCCCGCCGTCGAACCCGGACGCCCCCGAGCCCGGCGACCAGCAGGCGCCCCGCTACGGCCAGAACCAGCCGCAGGACCAGCCACAGTCAGGCCAGCAGCCGCCGTCCGCCCCGCAGTACGGACAGACTCCGCCCTCCGCACCCCAGTATGGTCAGGCGCCGTCCGCGCCGCAGTACGGGCAGAACGCACCCCAGTACGGGCAGAATGCACAGCAGCCTCCCCAGTACGGCCAGAACCAGCCGCCGTACAACCAGCCCCAGTACAACCAGCCTCAGTACAACCAGCCGCAGGCCGGTCAACAAGGGTATGGACAGCCCGGGTACGGACAGCCTCAGTATGGCAAGTCCCCCTATGCCCAGTACCCCTCCGAGCAGTCGCAGGGCACGTCCGGAATGCCCAAACTCGTCAACACGGCGTTCTGGCTTATTGTCGCGTCCGGCGTTGTATGGATCCTCTCCCTGTTGATGGCGCTCGGCACCTTGGACTCCCCCGATATGCGGAACATGTTCGAGGAGCAGATGTCCGCGAGCGGCGCGGACGTCAGCTTTGAGGACATCCGCGGCGTCCTCGTCGGCAGCATCCTCGTGTTCGCCCTGATCAGCGCAGGGCTCTACGCCCTGGTTGCACTGAACGTGCGCAAAGGCAAAAACTGGGCACGGATCCTCGGCACTGTCTTCGCTGCCCTGTCGCTCTTCAGCATTTTCCCGCTGAGCCTCGGCACCTTGGCAGTTCTGCTCGGCATCGCAGGCATCGTGATGCTGTACCTGCCGGCAGCGTCGCCGTACTTCAGCAAGCAGCAGCCGTTCGCCAACCCGTACGGGCAGCCGGGCGGCCCGTACTAAGCAGCCGGACCAGCCATTCAAACTAAGCATTCAGACTAAGCAGCGAAGCTAAGCCGCCGTAGCCGGCGGGCTGGCATACCGAGGGCGCGGGAGCCGGACGGGCTGACTGAAATTAGTCAGCATCCTCCGGCACCTGCGCCCTTTGCGCGTGGTAGGCGAGAATCTGGAGCTCGGTGGCCATATCCACCTTGCGCAGGTTCACGCCGGGCGGCACCTGCAGCATCACCGGGGCAAAACTGAGAATGCTGCGCACGCCGGCGGCAACCACACGGTCGCAGACGTCCTGCGCCACGGCGGCCGGCAGGGCCAGCACCACCATGTTGGCGCCGGTCCGCTGCAGTACCGGCTCCAGATCCGCGGCGTCGCTGACCCGCAGCCAGCCCACCTCGCTGCCCACCACCAATTGGTCGGCGTCGAAGATCGCGACAATATCGAATCCCCGGGACTCGAACCCGCCATACCGGGCCAGGGCCTTGCCGAGGTTGCCGGCACCGACGATCGCGACCTTCCAGTCGTGCGTCAGGCCCAGCGCCGCGGCAATGTGCCGGTTGAGGTACTGCACTTCGTAGCCGACGCCGCGGGTCCCGTAGGAGCCGACATAGGAAAGGTCCTTGCGAAGCGTGGAGGAGCTGACGCCTGAGGCCTCGGCCAGGGATTCGGAGGACACCCTGTCCACGCCTTCAGAAAGCAGGGTGGTGAGGGCGCGCAGATAGATGGTCAGCCGGGCCACGGCCGCGGGCGGAATCTGCTTGGAGGCAGTCCCTGCTCCCCCGGGCAGCGCCTCAGGGGATGAATCGAGCGAAGTCACTATCTGCTCCATTGAGTCGCGTTGTGACTTCCACTCTAGAGCCCCCGCGGTTCGGCGAACAAAGCAGTCGCTCCAACCGCTCCCGGCGCGTCAGGCCTGCCGGCCCAGCACCCGCCGCAGCGTCCGTTCCAGCCGGACTTCGTCGATCTTCCAGAAATCCCGCTGGACACCGTCCACCAGCACCACCGGAATTTCCTCCGCAAAGCGCTCCCGCAGTTCGGCGTCGTCATCCACCGGCTGCTCCCGCCAGCCGATCCCGAGGCTCTTTGTCACGCGGTCGACGGCGGCCCGCGCCGCCGAGCATAGGTGGCAGTCGGCTTTGGTGATGAGGACGACGTCGGGATTCGGCATGGCTCCACGGTAGCCCGGCGGCGCGGCCCGCGTCGACGCGGTCCCAACACATCCGGCACATCAGGCACCGCCGTCGCGGCAGGGCGGCGGGAACGAGCCCCGGCGTTGACTAGACTCGTGGCATGCCCGAAGAGAAGTACGCCGCTGTGGTCACCGAGCCTGTTGCAGCGCCGCAGCACGGCGAAGCCGCGTTCTTCGACGTCGACAACACCCTGATGCGGGGCGCCAGCCTGTTCCATGTGGCCCGCAAGATGCACCAGCGCGGGGCGTTCACCATTCCGCAGGCGGCCGGTTTCGCCTGGAAGCAGCTGATGTTCGTGCTGCGCGGGGAAAATATGGATGACGTCCATGCGGTCCGCGACACCGCCCTGGGCCTGGCCTCCGGATTCACCGTTGAGGACATCGAGGCGCTCGGCGAAGAAGTCTACGACGAAATGATTGAATCGCGGATCTGGCCGGGGGCCAAGGCCCTGGCCGAACAGCACCTCCGGGTGGGCCGCAAAGTCTGGCTTGTGACAGCCACGCCGATCGAGGTGGCCACGGTGATTTCCACCCGGCTGGGCCTCACGGGCGCCCTCGGCACGGTGGGCGAAATCCTGGACGGCTCCTACACCGGCCGGCTGGTCGGCGAGATCCTGCACGGCCCGGCCAAGGCGGTGGCCGTCAGCGCGATGGCCAAGGCCGAGGGCCTGGACCTGACCCGGTGCTGGGCCTACAGCGATTCGCACAACGACATTCCGCTGCTGAGCATGGTGGGGCATCCCGTGGCCATCAACCCCGATTCCCGGCTCCGCCGCCATGCCCGCGAACACAACTGGCCGGTCTACGATTTCCGCTCCGGACGGCGCGCGGCCACCCTGGGGCTCAAGGCCGCCACTGTTGGAGGAGCCATCTACGGCCTCTGGCGGGGGTTCTCCCGCTTCCGCGGCCCCACGGTCTGACCCGAACCGCGTCTTTCCGCTACGCTTCCTGCCTCACGCTGCTTTTTCGGATGGGCGCTACGCGGATCCGCGTAGCGCCCATCCGAACCCGCGTCGCCCAGCCGAACCCGCGTCGCGCAGCCAGACGCGTAGCGCCCGCCCGAACCCGCATCGCGCAGCCAAACGCGTAGCGCCCGTCCGAACCCGCATCGCGCAGCCAAACGCGTAGCGCCCGTCCGAACCCGCGTCGCCCGCCCGAACCCGCATCGACCAGGTGCGGCGCCCCAAAGAAAATGCCCGCTGCCATAAAGGCAACGGGCATTCACATGAGGTGAAGTATCTCTACTTCTTATTGCGACGCTGGTGGCGCGTCTTGCGAAGCAGCTTGCGGTGCTTCTTCTTGGCCATACGCTTGCGACGCTTCTTAATAACTGAACCCACGAAAGTTCCTTACCGGCTAGATGCAGTACCTGCCTGTTGGAAAGGGTCCGCGGTCTAAGCAGCAGACTGTACAACTGACAGGTTCTTACAATGACGTAAAACGTTCCTTAACAGGGTACCGCCTATCGGGGGCACACCACGACCGCGGACACCTCCGGTCGCCCTGCAGGCCCTATTCGGACCGCAGAAGTCGAGGAAGAGTCAGGCCGTTTCCGTGTGCCCGTCGACGACAGCGCCCTTAAGATACTGGTCGACGGCGGCTTCCGGCACGCGGTAGGAGCGCCCGAAACGGACTGCCGGCATCTCGCCGGAATGAACAAGCCGGTACACGGTCATTTTGGACACGCGCATCACATCCGCGACTTCGGCCACGGTCAAGAAGCGTGCGTTGGAGAAGTTAGCCTCCGAAGACATTTCCCTATTCCTTTACTCAAGCGAACGGCAGCCCCATCTGAGTGACATGGCGGTGTGCCGATGCTGAGTCATCAAACAACCATGTACTAGATACTGTAGGGGCTGATGGTGCCCCTGTGAAAGACTTCCGCAGGAATCAGCACACTCTTCCCGCAGGATCGGCGCATCTTCGCAGGGCTGTCGAGGGTCAGATTCGGTCTGATGCAGCCGTTCAAGCCGCCCCCGTCCGCAGCCTCAGGCCCGCGTCCGGCGGATGCGCGCGGACGCGGCAAGCTGCGTCAGGACCGACGCCGTGACGTCCCAGTCCATGCAGGCGTCAGTCACGCTCTGGCCGTAGACCAGCGCGTCCGTTCCGGCGGCGTGCTCGTCGACGTCGAGGTTCTGGGCCCCACCCATGAGGAAGCTCTCCAGCATGACACCGGCAATGGCGACTGCCGAGTCACCTCCGCGCTCCAGCTGTGAGCCGATTTCGAGGGCGACTTCCGCCTGCCGGTGGTGGTTCTTGCCGCTGTTGGCGTGGCTCGCGTCAACGATCAGGCGCGGGTTGAGCTGCTTGGCCGCTAGCTTGGCGGTGGTGGCCTCAACATCGGCGGCGGAGTAGTTGGGCCCCTTTCGCCCGCCGCGGAGGATGATGTGCGCGTCCGGGTTCCCGGCAGTGGAGACCAGCGCCGCCCGGCCGTCGCCGTCGATTCCAAGGAACGCCTGCGCGGCCCCGGCGGCGCTGCACGCGTCGAGCGCGACCTGGAGGTCGCCGTCGGTCCCGTTCTTGAAGCCGATCGGCATGGACAGCCCGGACGCCAGCTGGCGGTGGATCTGGCTTTCGGTGGTGCGGGCGCCGATCGCGCCCCAGGAGACCAGGTCAGCCATGTACTGCGGGCTGATGGGTTCCAGGAACTCGGTCCCCGCCGGCAGGCCGAGCGCCGTGACCTGCTGCAGGAAGCGGCGCGCTGCGCGCAGGCCGGCGGCAATGTCGTGGCTGCCGTCGAGCCGGGGATCGTTGATGAGGCCCTTCCAGCCGACGGTCGTGCGGGGCTTCTCGAAGTATGCCCGCATCACGATCAGCAGGTCTTCCTTGTGCTGCTCGGCCTGGCTGACCAGCCGGCGGGCGTATTCCAGGCCGGCTTTGGGATCGTGGATGGAGCAGGGCCCCACAATAACGAGCAGGCGGTCATCCACCCCGTCCATGATGGCGCGCACCTCGTCCCGGCCCCGGGCGACGACGTCGGCCAGGCGGGCGTCCAGCGGAAGCTCCGCAACGACGTCCTGCGGGGTCGGCAGCGGCGTGAACTCGCTGACGCGCAGGTTCGAGGTGGACTGCTGGGATTCGGGGGCTGCTTCGATACTCATGTGCGGGGGTCCTGTTCCGGGGGTGCGGAGCGGGCCCAGATCAGAGCCCGCCGGGAAATGGCGAAGGGCAGAGAATGATCTCTGCCCTGTTGGCTCTGAAGGAAGGTTGGATGCGTGTCAGCTAGACGCGGGCCCCTCCAGAGCCAACGAAAAATACGCATACCAACGGTTAGTCATGACTCGACCATAGCCCGGCGGTTGTCGCCACGGCAAAGTCCGGCCCGTAACATAGCGTCCCTAGCCGTAAGATCAGCCATAAAATCAGCCGTAAGCGCAGCCGTGGGATCCGGCGGCGGATCAGGCCCCGGAACCCAGCCCGGCTTCCGCGTAGTATCCCTCGATATGCTCCGCCACCAGCTGGGCGGCGCGGCTGCCGTCGTGATCGGTGATGGCAGCCAGGATGCCCCGGTGTTCCGCCCGGAGCCGTGTGGCAGTGGCGTCCCAGTCCGGGAGGTTTCCTGTGAGGCGCCCGGCGTATTCCTGGATGGCTTCGCGGAGCGAGCCCATCATGGCACTGACGACGGCGTTACCCGCGGCGTCCGCGAGGGCCAGGTGGAAGCGGACGTCGAGGGCAAGGAATTCCTCCGTGTCGGCGCAGCCGTCCATTTCCTCCAGCAGCCGGGCCGCCTCGGCCAACGACGGCGACTCCGGGCGCGCCCGGGACGCGGCCCAGGATTCGAGCAGCACACGCGTCTCCACGACGTCCTTGACGGGCAGGTGGGAGGTGGCGACGTGCAGCCGGAGCGCCGAGCCCAGAGCCGCGGTGGGATCCGCGATGACGACGGTCCCCGCCTCCGGGCCCGAACCCACCCCGGCGCGGAGCACCCCCATGGCCTCCAGGACGCGGATGGCCTCGCGGACGGACGTGCGGGAGACCTGGAGCTGTTCGGCGAGCGATCGCTCGGCCGGGAGCCGCCCGCCAAGGGCCAGTTGGCCGCTGGAAAGCTGGCCCTCGATCCACTGCAGGACAAGCTGGTGCGTACGCATGCGCTCATATTACTTGATGTGGTTGGACCACACGCCTAGACTGTGGTTGGACCACACTCCCCGGCGGCTGAGGCTTAGGTTCTTAGTCCGGCGGGGACCCCGACATCCAGGAATACGAGACCTGCCCGGAGGCAGCAATGACGCAGACGATCGAACCCGGCAACCCCGAGGCGCCCACGAAACCCGCCGACACCGGCACGGGCAGGCCCTCCCCCGCGGCCGCCCCGGGAGGCCTCCCAGCAGCGCTCAAGCGCCGTGTCCCTAAGTATGCGGACCTCGCCCCGCTGATGCAGTTCAAGAAACCCGAGTTCAGCCGCGCCGCCAGGCTGCGGCGCGCCAGCACCATCTGGGACCTCCGGGACATGGCCAAACGGCGCACGCCGCAGGCTCCGTTCGACTACACCGACGGCGCCGCCGAAGCGGAAATCACGCTCCGCCGTGCCCGCGAGGCCTTCCTGGACATCGAGTTCCGGCCCGGCATCCTGCGTGATGTCTCCAAAGTAGACCTGACCACCGACATCCTTGGGAAGCCGTCCCGGTTGCCCGTCGGCATCGCACCCACCGGCTTCACCCGGATGATGCAGTCCGAGGGCGAGTACGCCGGGTCCCGGGCCGCCGCTGCCGCCGGCGTCCCCTACACCCTCTCCACCATGGGCACGGCGTCCATCGAGGACGTGGCCGCCGCCGCACCCGACGGGCGAAACTGGTTCCAGCTCTACCTGTGGACGGACCGCGACCGTTCGCTGGAGCTGATCGAGCGCGCCGCCAAGGCCGGCAACGACACCCTGATGGTCACCGTGGACACCGCCGTCGCCGGGGCCCGGCTGCGCGACGTCCGCAACGGCATGACCATCCCGCCGGCACTGACCATCAAGACCGTGCTGGACGCGTCCTACCGGCCGGCCTGGTGGTTCAACTTCCTCACCCACGAGCCGCTGACCTTCGCGTCGCTGTCCCGCTACACCGGGACCGTTGCGGACCTCATCAACTCGATGTTCGACCCCACCCTGACGTTCGATGACCTGGACTGGCTGCGCGAAACGTGGAAGGGCAAGCTGGTGGTCAAGGGCATCCAGACCGTCGAAGACGCCCGCAGGGTGGTGGACCACGGGGCCGACGGCGTTGTGGTGTCCAACCATGGCGGCCGCCAACTGGACCGTGCGCCGATCCCGTTCCACCTGCTTCCGGAGGTCTCGGCCGCGCTCAAGGCGGACAACAGCGACGCGGCGGTCATCCTGGACACCGGCATCATGAGCGGCGCGGACATCATCGCCGCACTGGCCCTGGGCGCCGACTTCACACTGATCGGCCGCGCCTACCTTTACGGGCTGATGGCCGGCGGACGCGCCGGCGTGGACCGGGCCATCGAGATCCTGGAAAAGGACATGCTCCGCACCATGGCCCTGCTGGGCGTCAGCCGGGTCTCGGAGCTGACCCCGGACCACGTGCGGATCCTCAAAAAGCAGTCCTAGATGAGGCCTTGGGCGAGCATCGCGTCGGCCACCTTCACAAAGCCGCCGATGTTCGCGCCCAGCACGTAGTTTCCCGGATCCCCGTATTCGTCCGCGGTGGCCGCGCAGCGGTGGTGGATTCCCACCATGATCTCGGTGAGCCGCTCTTCGGTGTGCGCGAAGGACCAGGAATCGCGGCTGGCGTTCTGCTGCATTTCCAGCGCGGACGTTGCCACGCCTCCCGCATTCGCCGCCTTGCCGGGGCCGAACAGGATGCCGGCCTCTTGGAATACCGCGACGGCGTCACGCGTCGAGGGCATGTTGGCGCCCTCCCCCACCGCGAGCAGCCCGTTGCGGACCAGCCGCGCGGCCGCGTCGCCGTCGAGCTCGTTCTGCGTGGCACACGGCAGGGCCACGGTGGCGTCGAGGTCCCAGACGGAGCCGCCGTCCACGTAGGTGACGGCGGAACGCCGGGCTGCGTACTCCTTGAGCCGGCCGCGCTCCACTTCCTTGATCTGGCGCAGCAGCGGGACGTCGATCCCGGCCTCGTCCACGATGTAGCCGGAGGAATCGGAGCAGGCGACCACCATGGCGCCGAGCGTCTGGGCCTTGGCGATCGCATTGATGGCGACATTGCCGGACCCGGAGACCACCACGCGCTGGCCGTCGAAGGATTGGCCGCGGGTCTTGAGCATTTCCTCCGCGAAGATCACGGTGCCGTAGCCGGTGGCTTCGGGCCGCACCAGCGAGCCGCCCCAGGAGATGCCCTTGCCGGTGAGGACGCCGGATTCGTAGCGGTTGGTGATCCGCTTGTACTGTCCGAAGAGGTAGCCGATTTCGCGGCCGCCGACGCCGATGTCCCCGGCCGGGACGTCCGTGTACTCGCCGATGTGGCGGTACAGCTCGGTCATGAACGACTGGCAGAAGCGCATGATCTCAGCGTCGGAGCGTCCGCGGGGGTCGAAATCGGAGCCGCCCTTGCCGCCGCCGATCGGCATGCCGGTCAGGGCATTCTTGAAGATCTGCTCGAAACCGAGGAACTTCACGATGCCAAGGTTCACCGAGGGGTGGAACCGCAGGCCGCCCTTGTAGGGACCCAGCGCCGAGTTGAACTCTACCCGGAAGCCACGGTTGATCTGGAAGCGGCCGGCGTCGTCCACCCACGGGACGCGGAAAATGATCTGCCGTTCGGGCTCGCAGAGCCGCTCCAGGACGGCGCCTTCCAGGAATTCGGGGTGGCGGTCGTGGACCGGGCCGAGGCTTTCGAAGACCTCGGTGACGGCCTGGTGGAACTCCCCTTCGCCGGGATTCCGGGCCAGCACCGTGTCCCGGATGGCTTCAAGCCGTGCGTCCATTGCAACTCCCTAAACTCCAGCGCCCCTCATCGGGCGCACCACAACAAGCCTTTCCATGGTTGCACCGGGCCGGAGGGGATATCCATTCGGGCACCGCTCATCACGCCGTGTGACAGGAACGGTGTGATGCGGGCCACAAGCGGGCAGGGCTACTTCTTGCGGCCGAACTTCGGCAGGTTAGCCAGGAGGTCGGCGGCTTTGGTGGCTGCCCGGCCGACGGTCCGGCCGATCTGCTGCGGCATCTTATCCTCGCCGGCCGTCCCCACAGGAAGAACGACGGCGGGACTCAGCGGGCTGCCGGCGGCGCGGCCGGCGAGCGCGGCGGCAGGTTGCTGGGCCGGAGCAGCGGTGGCGGCTTCGGCCAGGGTGTCCGGGACGGGCTGCAGCCGGAGATCGGGCGTCCGCGACGGTGACGGCGCGGACGACGGTCCTTGTGCGGGTGGCTGTGCTGGTGCCGGGGCGGCGCTGGCGACGTCAAACGTTTCCAGCCAGCTGGCGACGCCGGCCAGCGGCTTGGGATTAAGCGTGTAGTAGCGTTTCTGGCCCTGGGCGCGCATGCTCACCAGGTCCGCTTCGCGGAGAACTTTGAGATGTTTTGAAATGGTGGGCTGGCTGGCCTCGAGCTCCTGGACCAGTTCCCCCACTGCTTTGTCCCCTTTGCGGAGGGATACCAGAATGTCACGCCGGGTTGCCTCAGCAATGACGGCAAATACGTCGTCTGTCACCATGCCCTCCACACTAGCGACATATACGCCGGATGGCATCCACTAATTGCGGCCCGCACCGCATGCGCCGGGCATTGCCCCTGCGCCCGGCACGGTGCTAGAACGGACCCACCGCCGGCCCGGCGGGTGACGCCGCAGCCTGCCGACGCAGAGGAGTGCACGGACCATGGGCGACTTCTTCCGGAAACAGCTGTTCAACATCATCGCGGCCGTGTTCCTGGCCCTCTTCGTGATCGTCTGGGGCAACGTGCTGATCCAGGTCTGGGTGTTCGTCCCGGAAGTGCCGGGCACCGCGCCCAAGCTCAACGGCGCAGTCGTTTGTGCCGCCGGGGCACTGTCCACGTCGCTGAGTTCGCTGACTGCCTCGGCGCTCGGCTTCACCATGGCCGAGGTGCGCCGGGAGGAGCAGGCCGGCGGGAAGTCCGCCGGCCAGGCCAGCGAAGGGATCTTCGACGCCGGCGGGATCACCACAAAGCTCTCCGGCCGGGTCATCACGGCGTTGATGGTGTATCTGGTGATCGGGATGCTGGTTCTCGGTGTGTGGCTCGTGAAGGGGACGGCCTCCACCGACTTGATCGGGGCGTTCTCGCTGTCGCTGCTGGGCTGGATCATTGGCGCGGCGGGGGTTGTGTTCCAGACCGAGAAGCCCAGTTCCCTGCCGGCCGCTGGTTAGCCGGAACAGCCGGCTAGTCGAACCAGGGGTCCAGCCCGTAGAGCGGGAAGACTTCCTTGCGGGTGGCCATAACCGTCCGGTCCACGTCGTCGTTCGGGTCGAACCCGACTTCCCACGAGCGCCACCAGAGGTCGACGTCGTCGCCCATCATCTCGGGTGCGGCCACACCGTATTTGGCCCCGTACTTCTCCTTCACGTAGCTGCGCCATTCCTCAGGCACCGGCGTGCGCAGCGGCACGGGTCGTCCGGCCGCGATGGCAATCAGGTGGCTCCAGGCGCGCGGCACCACGGTGACCACGTTGTAGCCCCCGCCGCCGGTGGAGATCCAGCGGTTGTCGCAGTAGCGGGCCGCGAGGTTGCCGATGGCCGTGGCGGCTTCCCGCTGGCCGTCGACGCTGATGTTGAGGTGCGTGAGCGGGTCCAGCCGGTGGGAGTCGCAGCCGTGCTGGCTGACGATGACCTCCGGTTCGAAGGCCCCGATGAGCTGCGGCACCACCGCGTGGAAGGCCCGGAGCCAGCCGCCGTCCCCGGTCCCGGCCGGCAGGGCCACGTTCACGGCGCTGCCCTGGGCATTGGGTCCGCCGATCTCGTTGGCGTAACCGGTGCCCGGGAAGAGCGTGAGCCCTGTTTCGTGCAGGGAAATGGTCAGTACCCGCGGATCGTCCCAGAAGATGCTCTGGGTACCGTCGCCGTGATGGGCGTCGATGTCGACATACACAACGCGCTGCACACCGCCGTCGAGCAGCCGCTGGATGGCGAGGGCCGCGTCGTTGTAAATGCAGAAACCGCTGGCACGATCGCGGGCCGCATGGTGCATGCCCCCGCCGAAGTTCACCGCCCGGACGGCAGTGCCGTCCAGGATGGCGGCGGCAGCAAGGAGGGAGCCGCCCGCCAGCCGGGCACTCGCCTCATGCATCCCGGCGAAGGCGGGGTCGTCCTCGGTACCGAGTCCGCGGTCCAGGTCCGGGGTCCCGGGATCTGCGCTCACGCGCCGCACCGCGGCGACGAAGTCCGGGCTGTGGACCGTGCACAGCTCCGCGTCGCTGGCGACGTCCGGGGCCGCGACCGTGACGTGGTCCAGGTCCAGCAGACCAAGGCTCCCGGCCAGCCGCGCGGTGAGTTCCATCCGCTCCGGGGCCATCGGGTGGCCGTGGCCGAAGTTGTAGGCGGTCATGGCAGGGTCCCACACCACCGTCGTTGGCAGTGCGGACTGTGCGAGCCCCGGCAGGAATGTCATCAATCACAGGCTACCCGAGCGCGGGAGCCCGCTCCCCCGTCATTGCGCGGGGTTTAGTGGTTTACTACTGAAGGAAACAGTTTCTAGCAAGGAAATGTCACACATGACGCAGAGCCAGTCGAGGTCCAAGAGCCCGGCCAGCTGGCACCCCGGCACTCCGGAGCGGGAAGGCCTGTGGATCTTCACACGCCTTCGCGACTTCATCGACAACATCGCCAACACCTCGCCGGCCAGGCTGGCCCTGTCCGCGTTCGGCATGGTGATCCTGGTGTTCACCGCCCTGTTGTCCCTGCCGGTGTCTTCCGCCACGGGTGATTTCACCCCGCTGCACCAGGCCATGTTCACCGCGGTGTCGGCAGTCTGCGTCACGGGCCTGACCGTGGTGTCCACGGCGGTGCACTGGTCCTTCTTCGGCCAGCTCGTCATCCTGGTCGGCATCTTCGTGGGCGGCCTGGGAACCCTGACCCTGGCCTCCCTGCTGGCCCTCATGGTGAGCAAGAAGCTGGGTGTCCGCGGCAAGCTGATCGCCCAGGAAGCCATGAACGCCGGGCGCCTCGGCGAGGTGGGTACCCTGCTGCGGATTGTCATCGTGACGTCAGTGGTGATCGAGGCCGCGCTGGCCGTCGCCCTGATCCCGCGGTTCCTGACGCTGGGCGAAAGTTTCGGCCAGGCCGTGTGGCACGGGGTGTTCTACGCGATTTCTTCGTTCAACAACGCCGGTTTCACCCCGCACTCTGACGGCATCGTCCCCTACGAGACCGATTTGTGGATCCTGATCCCGCTGATGGTGGGCGTTTTCCTCGGCAGCCTCGGGTTCCCGGTGGTCATGGTGCTGCATCAAAACGGTTTGAACTGGAAGAAGTGGAACCTCCACACCAAGCTGACCATCCAGGTCTCGCTGATCCTGCTGGTCGGAGGGACTGTCCTCTGGGGGCTGATGGAATGGGAGAACCTGCGGACCATCGGCGGCATGAGCACGGCGGACAAGGTCATTCATTCGCTCTTCGCGTCCGTGATGACCCGGTCCGGCGGTTTCAACCTCGTGGACCAGAACCAGATGGATTCAACCACCATGCTGCTCACCGACGCCCTGATGTTCGCCGGCGGCGGTTCGGCGTCGACGGCGGGCGGCATCAAGGTGACCACCATCGCCGTGATGTTCCTGGCGATCCTGGCCGAGGCCCGCGGCGACTCGGACGTGAAGGTTTACGGCCGCACCATCCCGGAGGGCACCATGCGGGTGGCCATCTCGGTCATCGTCGCCGGCGCCACCCTCGTCGCCGTGTCGGCCATGCTGCTGCTTCACATCAGCGGGGCGTCCCTGGACCGGGTGCTCTTTGAAACAATTTCCGCCTTCGCCACCTGCGGCCTCAGCACGAACCTCAGTGCCGAACTGCCGCCGTCGGGCGTTTACGTCCTTACCGCCCTAATGTTCGCCGGGCGCGTCGGCACCGTCACGCTTGCCGCCGCCCTGGCCCTGCGCCAGCGCAGCCAGCTGTACCACTACCCGGAAGAGAGACCGATCATTGGCTAGTTCCTCAGGGGCCGTCAATCGCCCCGCCCACAACGCCCCCGTGCTGGTGATCGGGCTGGGCCGCTTCGGCTCGTCCACGGCCGAGCAGCTGGTCAAGCAGGGCCGCGAGGTGCTGGCCATCGAACGCGACCGGAACCTGGTGCAGAAGTGGTCGGGCACCCTGACCCACGTGGTCGAGGCCGACGCAACCAACATCGATGCCCTCCGCCAGCTCGGCGCGCAGGAGTTCAGCTCCGCCGTCGTGGGTGTGGGCACCTCGATCGAATCCTCGGTGCTGATCACCGTGAACCTCGTGGACCTTGGCATCGAGCACCTCTGGGTCAAGGCGATCACGCCCTCCCACGGCAAGATCCTCACCCGGATCGGCGCCAACCACGTGATCTACCCGGAGGCCGATGCCGGCGTCCGCGCCGCGCACCTGGTTTCCGGCCGCATGCTGGACTTCATCGAGTTCGACGACGACTTCGCGATCGTGAAGATGTATCCGCCGCGTGAAACCGTGGGCTTCACGCTGGACGAATCCAAGGTCCGGTCCAAATACGGTGTCACGATTGTGGGCGTCAAATCTCCGGGCGAGGACTTCACCTACGCCCGGCCGGAGACAAAGGTGTCCTCACGGGACATGCTCATTGTGTCCGGGCACGTGGACCTGCTGGAACGGTTCGCCGCCCGGCCGTAGCAGCAGCGCCCGGCGCAGGGTCCCTGTTCGGGCGCGTGCATCGCCGGCGCAGCTGCCGCAGGATCAGGGCCCGGCGGTCTTCGCCGCTTTGGCCGCGGCCTTGGCTGCCTGCTTGCTGGCGCGCACCTTGCTCAGCGACTCAGGATCCACAATGTCGGCGACGGACAGGAACGCGTTCTCCTGGCCATAGTGGCCGGCGGCCTCGCGCCAGCCTTCGGCTTGGAGCCCACACTGCTTCCCCAGCAGCGCCAGGAAGATCTTCGCCTTCTGCTCACCGAATCCCGGCAAGGCCTTGAGCCGGCGCAGCACCTCCTGCCCGTCAGGGTCACCCTGTGTCCAGATGGCAGTAGCGTCGCCATTCCAGTCGTTGTGCACCGTCTCGGCAAGCGCTTGGACGCGGCCGGCCATCGATCCGGGGAACCGGTGGACTGCCGGGCGTTCTTTGAACATCTCGACGAACGCCTGCGGATCGTAATCGGCGATCGCGGCGGGGGCCATTGACCCGATGCGTGTCCTGATCTTTTCGGGACCGGCAAAAGCCGACTCCATGGTCACCTGCTGGTCAAGCAGCATGCCTGTAAGCAGGGCAAACGCGTCGTCGCTGAGTAGTTTGTCCGCCGCGGGATCCCCTGTGATGTGCAATTCCATGGGTCCTATCCTGCCACCCGGTCCGGTCTGCGTCATGGGTTGCGCGCGCTTTGCGGCTAGGCGAGCTGCCGGGTGATCTCCGCGGCCCGGGCGGCGGCGGCGCGGGCGCCGTCGGCAACAATCGCGGGCAGGCCGCGATCGTCGAACGTCGCGATGGCGCGTTCGGTGGTGCCGTTGGGGCTGGTGACGGCCTTGCGCAGCGCCGTCGGATCCGCCCCCTGTTCCGCCAGCATGAGGCCCGCCCCGGCGACGGTTTCGCGCGCAATCAGCAACGACAGTTCCCGGTCGAGTCCCAGTTCGACGCCGGCGTCCGCCATTGCTTCGGCCAGGTAGAACGCGTATGCCGGGCCTGAGCCGCTGATCGCGGACAGCGCGTCGACCTGGGACTCGGGGATTTCGACGACGGTGCCCGCGGCAGCCAGGACGTCCTTGGCCCGCTGGAGCTGCTCCGCAGAGCAATGCGTGCCCGGCGACACGGACACTACGCCGCGGCCCAGCTTCGCCGGGGTGTTCGGCATGGTCCGGATTACGGGCTGGCCGGCCGGAAGGGCGGCTTCTAGCTGCTCCAGCGACACGGCTGCGGCGACGCTGATCACAATCGCGTCAGGGGCCAGCGAATCGCTAATCTCACGGGCCAGAGCCGCGATGCCCACGGGCTTGACGCCCAGGATCACGACGGCGGCACCGGTGGTGGCCTGCTTGTTGTTTTCGGGCTCTTCCTCGCCGGCGATGGCCGTGATGCCGTGATGCCGTTTGGCGAGTTCGTCGGCCCGTTCGGCGCGGCGGACGGTGGCGACAATGTCCGCCGGGTCGGCGCCGCCGGCGATCAGGCCGCCCATGATGGCCTCGTTCATTGATCCACAGCCCAGGAATGCGATTCGGTTGCTCATGTCCCCCATCATTGCAGTCCGGCCCGATTCACAGCCAGCTCCCATGTTCAGGTCAGCATCTTCACAAACTCCGTGACTAACGTAGTTATTACCTCATTGAGGGTGCGAGTGATGCGGCAGGCATGCGGATGTCTGCCCGGCACCGGTGGTCTGCAGCGGGTTTCCCCCCATTTTCCCGCAGCGGACGGCCGGTGCCTTCGTCGTTAACTCCCCTTGTCCACGGGCTCCAGGTTGTTCACGGGCTCCAGGAATTCCGGTGACGAAGCCGGCCACCGGAGCTCCGAGGCTCTCACCGGGAATCGGCGGGCGCGGCCTGCGTGGCGCCCTCGGCGTCACCGTCGGGTGACTGCAGCACGGCGGGGTGGTCGACCTGCGTCACGTGGGGTGCGGGTTCCAGCGGGCCCTCGAAGACCAGCTGGTCCAGCCTCCGGAGGATCAAGCCTTCGCGGAGCGCCCAGGGGCAGATCTCCATGCTGGGGAACTCGAACAGTTCCAGGGCGGCCTCGGCTACGAGGGCGCCGGCCAATAGCTGGGGTGCCCGGGCTTCAGAAACGCCGGGAAGATTCAGCCGGTCCTCCACGTCCATGGCCGAGATGCGCTGCGCCCAGAGTCCCAGATCCGAGGCGAACAGTTCTCGTTTGACGTAGGGGCCTGCGCCGCTGGGCGCGGCCCCGGCGATGCGGGCCAGCGAGCGAAAGGTCTTGGACGTGCCTGCCACGTGGTTCGCCTTGCCGAGCTTCCCGAAGTCCCGCACCACCGGTTTGAGCGTGGTCCGGATGTAGCGGCGAAGTTCCTTGACGCTCTTGGCCGAGGGCGGGTCCTCCTGCAGCCAATCCCGGGTGAGCCGGCTCGCTCCGAGCGGGACGGACGTTGCCAGTTCGGGGAGCTCGTCCTCGCCGAAGGCCATTTCGAAAGAACCGCCGCCGATGTCCAGGTTCAGGATGGGGCCGGCACCCCACCCGTACCAGCGGCGGACGGCGAAGAATGTCATTGAGGCCTCTTCGCTGCCGGTCAGTTCCCGGAGCGTCACGGTGGTCTCATGTTTGACCCGGGCCAGCACCGCAGCACCGTTCGTGGCCTCGCGGATGGCGGAGGTACAAAACGCCAGGAGGTCTTCGGCTTTGTGTTTGGCTGCGAATTCCCACGCTTCCAGGACGAACTCGATCAGCTCGTGCTGGCCTGCGTCGTTGATGCTGCCGTCGCTCTCGAGGTACTGCACGAGGGACAGCGGCCGCTTATGCGAGGCGAAGGGCACGGGGCGCGCGCCGGGATGGGCGTCCACAAGCAGCAGGTGAACGGTGTTTGATCCGATATCAAGGACGCCAAGACGCATAGTGCCATTATTCCCCCGGGGGCGCGGCCCGCCTAACGGGCCGGCCGCGCCCGGTGCACCGGTTTAGGGCCGGCTAGGGCTGGCCGTCCCGGCCGGCGTCCTCACCGGAGCCCTCGGACTCCTCGGCGGGTTTGAAGTCGCGGCGGATGTTCGCCACGCCTTCCGGATCGATTTCGAAGCCGAAGGCTGCCCCGGGGTTGATGACCATGCCGAGGTCGTCGCCGAGGTTGCCGAGGATCGCTGCGCCCTGGGTGCCGAGAACGTTGGGTGCGGCTTCCAGGTACTGCTCGGTGACGCGGCTCGGGTGGGAGAAAACGGCCAGGACTGGCTTCCCGGCGGAGTTGGCCAGCACCAGCGGCTCCACCTGGGAATCGGCTCCCTCGAGCGCATCGGAGCTGACAATGTAAACCTCGTTGTTGAGGAAGGCGAGGATGACGTCAACGGGGTTGGCGTCCGGCTGCTCCCCCCGGGCAAGCTTCTCTTCGAGGTCATTCAGCGGCTGGAGGTCCAAGTGATCGGGCTGTTCAGTCATGTTCCTACTCGATCACGTTGCGCCCGGCTCCGCAAACGCGAAATCGCCGGAAACCATCGAAGTCGCCGGGAAGCTTCCGGCGAATCCGCACGTTTCCGGCGATTTCAGTGCGCGGGTCTATTTCTTGGCAGCGGCCTTGCGGGCCGGGGCCTTGCGGGCTGTCGTCTTGCGCTTGACCGGTCCCTTGGCGCGTTTCTCGGCGAGGAGCTCCACGGCCTGTTCCCGGGTGAGCTCCTCCAGCGAGGTGGAGCGCGGCACGGTGATGTTGGTGACGCCGTCGGTGATATACGGGCCGAACCGGCCTTCCTTCACCACGATGTTCTTCTCCGAGACCGGATCCGGGCCAAACTCGGCCAGCGGCGGCACCGCAGCGCGGGCGCCGCGCTGCTTCGGCTGGGAATAGATCTCCAGGGCCTGCTCCAGCGTAATCGTGAAGATTTCCTCTTCCGAGCCGATGGAACGGGAGTCCGTGCCCTTCTTCAGGTACGGGCCAAAGCGGCCGTTCTGCACCGTGATCGGGTTGCCTTCGGCGTCCTGGCCCAGCACCCGGGGCAGGCTCATGAGCTGCAGGGCCTCATCCAGGGTGATGGTGTCCACGCTCATCGACGCGAACAGCGACCCCGTGCGGGGCTTGGCCTTCACGGGCTTCTTCGGCGGCTTCGGCTTGCCGTTTTTGTAGTACTCCACCGGCAGGTTGGCGAGCTGTTCCTCGGTCATTTCCGGGATGATCTCGGTGACATAGGCGCCGTAGCGGCCGTTCTTGGCGACGACGGCGTGCCCGGTGTGGGGATCCGTGCCGAGCACGCGTTCTTCGGGCGCCGCGGTTTCCATCAGCTCAACCGCCTTGGTGGCGGTGAGCTCGTCCGGGGCCAGGTCCTCGGGGACGTTGGCGCGGGCGGCCTCAACCACTTCGCCGGTCTTCGCATCGACGGTCGGGACGGAGCTTTCCAGATAGGGCCCGAACTTGCCGACCCGCAGCGTGATGCCCTCGGTGATCGGAATGGAGTTGATTTCGCGGGCGTCGATCTCGCCGAGGTTGTTGACGATACTCAGCAACCCGGGGTTGGAGTCCTCGCCGAAGTAGAAGTGCTTAAGCCAAGCAGGCCCCTCAGCCTGGCCGTTGGCGATCTTGTCGAGGTCCGCTTCCATATCGGCGGTGAACTCGTAGTCCACATAGTCGTGGAAGTGCTGTTCGAGCAGGCGGATGACGGAGAATGCGATCCAGCTCGGGACCAGCGCGGAGCCCTGCTTCCGGACGTAACCGCGGTCCTGGATGGTGGAAATAGTGGAGGCGTAGGTGGACGGGCGTCCGATCCCCTTCTTTTCCAGCTCGGCGGTCAGCGACGCTTCGGTGTAGCGCGGCGGCGGGGACGTTTCGTGCCCGACGGCGGCAATCTCCGAGGCGGTCAGCGCGTCGTCCTTGGCCACGTTGGGCAGCCGGCGGGCTTCCTCGGAATCTTCGTCGCCGCGGCTTTCGTCCTTGCCCTCTTCGTAGGCGGCGAGGAAGCCGGGGAAGGTGATGACGGTGCCGGAAGCCGAGAATTCGGCGTCGCGGCCGTCTTCAGCGACAGCGCCGAGGCGGATGGTGGCGGTGGATCCCTTGGCGTCGGCCATCTGCGAGGCGACGGTGCGCTTCCAGATCAGCTCGTACAGGCGGAACTCGTCGCCCGAAAGCGCCTTGGCCACCTGGGCGGGGGTGCGGAACGAGTCACCGGCGGGACGGATGGCCTCGTGCGCCTCCTGGGCGTTGGCTGCCTTGCCACTGTAGAGACGCGGTGACGCGGGGACATATTCCGGGCCGTACAGCTCGGAGGCCTGGCGCCGTGCGGCCGTGATGGCCTCGTTGCTCAGTGCGGCGGAGTCCGTACGCATATAGGTGATGTAGCCGTTTTCGTACAGCCGCTGGGCCACCTGCATGGTGCTCTTCGAGGAGAAGCGCAGCTTGCGGCCGGCCTCCTGCTGGAGCGTCGAGGTGGTGAACGGCGCGGCCGGACGGCGCGTGTAAGGCTTCGTATCGACGGAGCGGACCCGGAAATCGGCGTCCTGCAGCCCCGCGGCAAGGGAGGTGGCGAGTTCCTCGTTGAGGTGCACGGCGTTGCGGGAAGTGAGCTCGCCGCTGTCGTTGAAGTCGCGGCCGCTGGCCACCTTGGCGCCGTCGACCATGGCCAGCTTCGCTTTGAACGAGCCGGAGCCGGCGCCGAACTGGCCGGTCAGGTCCCAGTAGGAGGCCGCTTTGAAGGCCATCCGCTCACGTTCGCGGTCCACCACCATGCGGGTCACAACGGACTGCACCCGGCCGGCGGAGAGGCCGCGGGCCACCTTGCGCCACAGCACCGGGGAGATCTCGTAGCCGTAGAGGCGGTCCAGCACACGGCGGGTTTCCTGCGCGTCCACGAGGTCCTGGTCGACGTCGCGCAGGTTGTCCATGGCGCGGTGGATGGCTTCCTTGGTGATTTCACCGAAGGTCATCCGGTAGACCGGCACCTTGGGCTTGAGTACTTCCAGCAGGTGCCACGCGATGGCCTCGCCCTCGCGGTCCCCATCGGTCGCGAGGTAAAGAGCGTCAGCGTCTTTGAGCTGGGCCTTGAGTTCGGCGACCTTTTTCTTCTTGTCCGGAGAAACCACGTAGTACGGCTTGAAGTCGTTATCAATGTCGACGGCGAACTTGCCCACCGAGGTCTTCTTCAGGTCCGCAGGCAATTCCGAGGGCTGCGGGAGGTCCCGGATGTGACCAATGGAGGCCTCAACAATGAAGCCCTCGCCGAGGTACTTGGCGATGGTCTTGCTCTTGGCGGGAGACTCCACGATCACGAGTTTCTTACCGGTTTTGGCCTTGCTTGGCACGGTGCTCCTACAGAAAAAGGTTTCTCGGGCAGATGCGCCCATACCCGCCTAGTTCACCATATTTTGCGGATTCCCGCGCATCCCGCATGAAAACCCGGGCCTCCGGACACGACTTTCGGACGTAATGAAGGCCCGCAGTTGAGCCCTTTTGCCGGACGCGCCCCGTGGGGCCGGGAGGTTGTCAGGCGGGGGTTCCGGGAGGGGTGCCGGCAGTGTTCGCAGCGGCCCTGCCCCGGTCATCCGGGATCATGGACCACATGGTCGCCATGCGCTCCGCACCTGCGGGGACATGGTCCGGGTCATCCAGTTCGTAGTCCCGCAGCAGGTCGAAGAGCCGGTTGTTCAGTTCCGCCCGCTGGTCCGGCGTCAGGTAAAGCAGATTGCTGGCCAGTACAACGGAGGAGGGCCCGTCCACGGCTTCGCCGCGCTGGCGCTGCTCATCCCGGGTCTTGGCGTAGGCATTGACGCGCCGGCGGTAAGCGTCCAGTTCAAGATCCAGCACGGCGAACTCGGGGCTGGCCACACCGCCGCCCGAGTTGATCGTGAAGTCAGTGCCCGCGGCCTTCCAGCGTCGCTCCCTGGCATCGCCCGCGGTGGCGGCCGGCACCACGATGCCCCACTTCTGCAGGGCGCGCAGGTGATAGCTCATGGCGCTCGGGGTGAGGCCGGTCTGCGCGGCGAGCTCCGTGGCCGTCCGGCTTACCTGGGTTGAATACAGTTCGGAAATGACCTCCAGCCGGGCAGCGTGGGCCAGTGCCCGGATTGCCTTGGGGTCGGTGATTTCCACTTTCTTTTCCGGGCGCTGCCGGCGTTTGGCGGCCGGAGGTACCGGTGGCTCCGCCGTGGGGGATTCTGCATTCACCCCACCAGTCTACCGAGCGGCACCAAACTATGAAAGAACTGCTTGACACTATGTTTCGCGGAAGAGTAGCTTGCTGTTTATGAAACAGATACTTCATACCTTGCCGGGCGAGTCGCGGGACGCGCAGCCCCTCTGGCGCAACCACGATTTCCTCCTCGCCGGCAGCGCCCGCTTCGTCGCCACGGCCGGCATGGGCGCCGTCATCGTCAGCGTCATGCTGCACCTGCAGAACCTCGCCGCGGCCGGCCAGACCTCGGTGGCCGGGCCCTGGCTTGTGGCGGCTTATCTGTTCTGCTCGGCGCTCCCTCTCGTGCTCCTCGCCCCATGGGCCGGCCGGCTGGCGGACACCAGGGACTCCCGGACGCTGGCGACGGCGTCGTCCGTGGTCAGTGCCGCGGCGGTCGCCGGCATGGGCCTGGGCATGCAGTATCTGGACAACTACCTTCCGGCGCTCTTCGCCATGACTTTCCTGCTCGACACCGCACAGGCGGTGGCCGGGCCCACCTGGCAGGCCCTGCTGCCGAGGATCGTCGGCGAAGAACGGACCCCGCGGGCGCTGGGCACCATGCAGGCAACCATCATGATCGCCGGCATGGTGGGACCGGCCGCAGGCGGGCTGCTCAGCGGCTGGGGCGGATCCGGCCTCGTGTTTGCCGTGGCCAGCGCCTGCTACCTGGCGATGGGGGTGGCCGCCATGCTCATCCGGACGCGCCGTGGAACTGCCGCCGAGCGGGTCGGCAAGGACGTTCCCGCCCTGCTGGACGGCCTGCGCATCATCCGCCGGGACAGCCTGGTGTGGGCCCTGGTTCTCGGGGCCCTGTTCTTCATCACCGTCGGCGAGGCGACCAACGTCCTTGAAGTGTTCCTGGCCCGCGACGAGCTCGGTGCCACCGAAACCCAGTACGGGCTACTGGCAGCCTCGTTCGGTCTGGGCATGGCTGCCGGGGCCGCGATGGCCGGACGGATCAAGACCCCGCCAACCCGGCTGCGGGCGCTGCTGGCCTCGATGGCACTGACCTCAGCGTTCCTGGGGATCATGGCCCTGGTGCCGAGTGTGGAGCTGCTGTTCGTGGCCTACACCGCGATGGGGGCAGCCTGCGGCGTGCTGAATGCGTGCTTCGGGGCGATCGCGATCCTGCGGATCCCGGAGAGCGGGCGCGGCCAGGCGATGGCGATCCTTGGAGGCCTGACCCGGGCCGTCTCCATCGGTGCGCTGGCTCTGGGCGGGCTGCTGGGCGCCCTGCTCCCCATCCGGATGAGTTTCCTGGCCACCGGAGCGGCCGGGGTCCTGGTGGCCCTGGCCGTCGCCGCCTATGTCCTGCCCCGCTTTGGCAGCGAGGGCGCGGCAGGTCCGGCCGCCGACGCCGGGCCGGAAGCGGAAGCCGGGCCGGAAGCGGAAGCCGGACCTGCGGCGGACACCGCCCCGTCGGCCGGCGGTGCGGTCCCGCCGGCTGCGTCTGCCGGAGGTGGCGCCTCAGGCAGGCAGCAGGAAACCGTCGCGGACCAGGTTCGCCACCTCGGTGAGGAGTCCGGCGCGGAAGGTCTCGCCGTTCCAGTCCTCGCCCCCGCCCAGCAGCGCCTCCAGGGCGCCGATGATCTGCCCGACGGACAGGTCGCCGTCGCACGCTGAGACAAAGCCGGCCAGCTCGGTGCTCAGCAGGTTGGTGCGGCGCAGGCCCGCACCCTGGCGCAGCAGGATGACGCCGGGGTGCTCGGCGCCCGGGCGCTGGTGCCGCTCCTCGGTGACGTCCTCGGCCACCAGGAGGTGCGCGGCCGCCAGGTCGTGGGCGGCCAGCCAGTCGGCGCGTTCCACCGCGGCACCGATGTGCGGGCCGACGGGCTGCTCGATCGGATAGGTGATCTCCTCGAAGCGCCTCAGGACCGGGGCCCCGGCGGGACGCCTCAGCCAGATCATTCCGAAGCCGATGGCATCGACGCTGCGGGAGGCGAAGTCGTCCAGATAGGCGGCGTACGAGTCCTGGTAGAGCCGCCGGTCCCGCGCCTCGGAGGCGTCTTGCAGCCAGGTTTCGGCGTACTGCTCCGGGCTGACCTGCTCACGCTGGATGAACCAGACGTCCGCGTCCGGACTCGCCCAGCTTTGCGGCCGTTCGGCCCAGTCGGTGCCCGCCGGGATCTCCCAGTTGCCCAAAAGCTGGGCTGTTCCGCCAGGGGCAAGGACCGAGGGCAGGGCCCGGACCAGTGCGGCGACGATGTCATCGCCCGGCAGGCCGCCGTCGCGGTAGGTGAACTGGTCCGCGGCGGCCTCGCCCGGGGTGCGCGGCGTGATCACGAAGGGCGGGTTGGAGACCACCAGCTCGAACTCCTCACCCGCCACCGGTTCGAGCAGGGAGCCCCGGCGCAGGCTCACGCGGGCTTCCAGATCGGAGGGGTCCAGGTGGAGCTGGCCGGCGTTGAGCAGCAGGTTGAAGCGGGTGAACGCGAGGGCGCGGTCCGAGATGTCCGTGGCCGTCACGTGCTCAGCGTGGTGCAGCAGGTGGAACGTCTGGATGCCGCAGCCGGTGCCGAGGTCCAGCGCCCGGGCCGCGTGCCGCCGGGCGGTGACCTGCACCAGGGTGGTGGACGCCTGCCCGATCCCGAGCACGTGGTCGTGGCGCAGGACGCCCGGGCGCTGGTGGGCGGCCAGATCGCTGGCCACCCAGAGTTCCGCCCCGCCGCTGCTACTTTCCCGCTGGGTCTCGTCCCCCTGGGCGCTTTCCGCGGCGGTTCCGTCCCAGCCGTACGGCCGCAGATCCACCTTCGCCTGGACCAGGCCGTCTGTTGCCGGCTCCACGAGGTCCAGCTCCAGCAGCCCCTGCGTGCGGACGCCGGGCAGGGCGGCGTCGAGTGTTGCGGCCGGCTGCGGTTCGGCCAGCAGCCAGAGACGGACGACGGCGGCGAGCGCCGCCGTCGCCGGCTCCCCGTGGCGCGCTTGTTCGGTGACAATCAGGGCGGGAACCAGCTGGTCGCGGCTGAGGGCGCTGTGCGCGGCGGGGCCGAGGAGTCCGGCGACGCCGTCAACGGTGTAGCCGATGCCGCGCAGGTCCCGGGCCAGGGACTCGAGCAGGTCGGGCAGATCGCTGCGGGGGGCGTCGGGGGTGTTGCCGGCCGTGAAATGCGTTGAGGGAGTCACCGGACAAGTTTAGTCCCGGCCCACGCGGCCCCGGCGCCGGGCTCTGAAGGGCCTGGACCCTGGTCCACACCAAAGAGACGGCTCCCAGGGACCGGCGCTAGAGGTGCTTCGCGGCGTAGATCCGCAAGGCATCACGGACAAAAACCGCCCCGGCTTCGCCGCCGTAGTTCGCGGCGAAGCGCGGATCGGCAACGTACATCTCGCCGAGTCCGGTGACGTAGCCCTTCAGATCGCCGCCGCCACCGGTACCGGGCGCCGGGGCGGGTGTGCCGGGAATCCCGGTCAGCCACTCGACGTGCCGCCGGGCCAACTCCTGCGCCTCCGTGCTGTCCGCTGCAACACCCGATTCGGCCGCCGCGATCCAGTCGCTGCCCAGCTGCCGGGAACGCTGCTTCCACGCGTCCTTCTCAGCCGGGCCCATCCCGCGCCACCATGCGTCGCTTGTCGCGTATGCGTCCTTGCCCCAGCGCTCCTCCACCTCGTCCTTGTAGCGGGTGTGGTCGAAGCCGTCGAACATGTGTTCCGCCATGATCTGTCCTCCATTTTTCAGTGCTTCCATCGTCTGCCGGACCGACGCGATCTGACGTGTCAGCCGTTCCTGTTCCTGCCGCAGCCAGTCCAAGTGGCGGCCCAGGGCCTTTTCGGCATCGGGCTCGTGGTCCAGGACTTCGGCGATTGCCGGCAGCCCGAGCCCGAGGTCCCGCAGAAGCAGGATGCGCTGCAGCCGCACCAGCGACGACTGGTCGTAGAACCGGTAGCCGTTGTCTCCGGTCCGGCTGGGTTTGAGCAGCCCGATGTCGTCGTAGTGGCGCAGCGTACGGCTGGTGGTCCCGACGTTCCTGGCGATCTGCTGCACGGACCATTCCATCTGATTGCCCCCTTCCGCTCCGCTGCCGGCCCTGTCCGGCTGGCCGGTCCTGTCCGGCCGGTAATCCGATGCTAGATCTTGACGCTGCGTCAAGGTCAAGGAGTGCGCCCGGGTGGCCCGACGCTTGCGCGACCGCGTGTACCTCGCCCTGCACCGGGGCCGGCTGCTGGAGCTCACCGCGGAGTAGGGCGGGTCCGGGCGCGGGAGGAACCGGAGGCAGCCGGCATCGGCGGTAAATTGGAGGAATGCTCTTCCCCATTTCCCGCCGCGCCCGGGCCGTCCTGCAGCGCGCATCCGGCGTCGCGGCGGGCGCCGCCGTCGTACTTTCCGCCGCGGCGTGCTCCCCGGCCGGTTCCATCGAATCGGCCGATGTGCCGGCGTGGCAGGCCACCGCCCTGCCCTCAGCCGAAGGCACCGTGTTCGAGGATGCAGGCAAGATCCTCAACCGGGATCCGATCGTGAAGACCGCGCCCGGGTTCGGTCCGGGCACGTACGTCCTGACGATCACCTGCGACGGCGGGGGCAAGGCCTTCTTCGACGTCACCCTCGACGGCGCCAGGCTGACCGAGGTGGGAGCGGCCTGCAACGGCAGCCGGGAGACGGCACGCATCAAGGTCCCCGCCGCCGGCACGCTCCGCATCAGCACGTCGAGTGTCGATGCTCCGCTGATCTACGCCTACCACCTGGCGCCTGCGGCGTAGGAGCATGGCGCCGCGCCGGCCGCGAGGGGCGCTGTGACGTGCGCCCGCGGCTAGGCTCGGTGCATGTCTGCTACTGGGGGTATGCACTGGACGCGCCGAACGGCGCTGCTGCTGACGGCCGGCGCCGTCGCTGCAGGGCTGGCGGGGTGTGAATACGCCGACGACGTCGGCCCCTCAGGGGCCGCGGCCAGCCCGTCCTGGCCCTCTTCGCCGGCCAGTGCGCCGCCGCCGACCCGGGATCCGGAACTTGTTGCCGCCGAGGCCCGCAATCTGTTGGAGCTGGAGGCTGTCCTCGACGGCGCGCAGGACGGTCCCTTTTTCGGCGGCTCGGGCGGGATCGGCGACACCAGCAGCGGAGGATTCTCGGTATCGAGCAAGGTGGTGCGGGCCGGCCGGTACGAAGTCTCCGCGGCCTGCGTCGGGGCGCCGGACGCGCATTTATCCGTCTTCCAAGGCGCCCGCGAGGGCGGCACCCTCCTGGTGCGCAGCCTCGACTGCGGCATCGCGACCGGAGCGCTGCTGGACCTGGAATCCGGCGAAGTCTCGGCTCACCTGGTCCGATACGGCGGAGGCGCCCCCGGGCCCGCGACCGGCGCCGTCGCAGGCATCCGGATCAGCTTCTACGGGCCGGGGCGGTAATCACCGGCGCGCCTCGTCGGGAGCCCGCCGTCGGACTCTGGCGGACAGGACACCGGCGGGGTTAAAGTCAGCACATGCCCGCTCTCCCAGCGCAGGGCGTTCCCCGAAACCGCACGGCGTCCGCCGTGGGAATCCTGCTTGTGCTCGGAACGGCACTGTCCGGCTGCGCCTACGAATATGACGAGGACTTTTCCAGCGGAACCTCATCCGCATCCGCTCCGGCATTCACGGATGCGGCGCTGCCGCGGGACCCCACCTGGAACCGGCCGGTCTCCGGCCCGGAACTCGACGAGTGGGCCGCGGAAGTGCTGCCCGAAACCGACGGAGAAGTCTTCCACTCCAACTACGGCGCCCTGGACGCAGGAGAGGAGCGGGAGGAGACCACCGCGAACCTGCCCGAGGGCACGTATGCCTTGACCCTGGCCTGCCGCGGCCCGCGGCGGGTGTCGTTCAACATCAGCCACGACGACATCGACCTGGTGGACTTGAACCTGCGGTGCGGGACCTCACGGGTCAACGTGGTCTACCTGCCCGCCGACACCGTGCTGCACATCACGGTGGAGGCGCGGAGGGGCTCCAACTTCGCCTACCGCGTGAGCCTGATCTAAGGCCTCCCGGCTCAGGCGTCAGTCCGGGCAGACGCCCGGCGGGACATAGGACCGCAGGGTGTCAGGCCGCGCAACCGTCCGGGCAGCGGAGCGTCTCCGGGCTGGCGGCGCAGTCCTGGCAGTAGAGCGTGAGCGTGCGGCAGGACGGGTTGGAGCAATTCTCAAATTTGCTGGTGGGCGCCGAGCAGCGGACGCATTCGCCGATAGTCTTCGCGTCCTCGCTGAATTCCAGGTGCATACGCTTGTCGAACACGTACAGGGAGCCCTCCCAGAGGCCCTGGTCCTTGAAGGTTTCGCCGTAGCGGACAATCCCGCCGTCGAGCTGGTAGACCTCCTTGAAGCCGCGGTTCACCATGAGGCTGGAAAGCACCTCGCAACGGATTCCCCCGGTGCAGTAGGTGACCACCGGCTTGTCCTTAAGCGCGTCGTACTTGCCGGAGTCGAGTTCCTTGATGAAGTCGTGGGTGGTGGCCACGTCCGGAACGATTGCGTCCTTGAATTTGCCGATCTGGGCCTCGAAGCCGTTGCGGCCGTCGAAAAACACGACCTCCTCGCCGGACTCCTTCCGCGCTTCCACGAGCTGGTGGAGTTCCGCTGGCTTGAGGTGCTTCCCGCCGCCGACGACGCCCCCGGCATCCACTTTGAGCTCCCCCGGCGCACCGAAGGACACAACCTCGTCGCGGACCTTGACGCTCAGCCGGGGGAAGTCCGCGGCCCCGCCGTCGGACCACTTCACGTCGATGCTGTGGAAGCCCTTGTATTCACGGGTTGTCTTGACGTACTGCTTCACGGCGTTCAGTTCGCCGCCGACGGTCGCGTTGATGCCGTCCTTGGAGATAATGATGCGGCCGGTCAGGCCGAGCTTTTCGCAGAGGGCACGCTGCCACAGCCGGATGGCGTCCGGGTCCGCGAGGGGGGTAAAGCCGTAAAAGAGCACAATTCTGTTCAGAGCCACGTTTTAAGGGTACTGGGTGGACCACTACGCGGCGTGCGGGCGGCCGCGCCGGCGGCGGCGGGGCCTTCCGGTCACAATTACGTAAGCAAACCCCGTTCCCGGACCCGGCCCCTGTTGCTTGTGCCGGGGCTGGAATACTCTCATCACATGAGTCTTGAGGCCATGGTTGAAGACACTCGCCACTTGCTGGAAACCTGGGTCACCGGCTGGGCCGGCTGCCGGGGGTATGAGACACGCCGTGAGGGCAGATTCCCTGCGGCCCTCAGGGCGGACACCACCCACGAATGGGAATACTTCGCCCACGACCCCTCCGATGCGGAATTCGCCGCCCTGGCCGCCACCACCGCTGAAGTACCGGCCCGCGTCCTCACGATCCTCACGAACGACGTGGCGCGGTACAAGTTCCTGGCCCAGCAGCACGGACTCAACGTCACGTCAGCCTCGCAGACCATGATGATCGTGGACATGGAGACACAGGACGCCGAGGATCCCTGGCTCCCGGATGATGACCTCCGGTGGGTGCCGTCCCGAACGGACGGAGTCCACCATGCCGTGGTTTACGCCGGGGACGAGGTGGCAGCGAGCGGGCAGGTGTTCGTGGTGGGCCACACCGCTATCTTCGACAAGATCGTCACGGAACCGGGATACCGGCGCCGGGGCCTGGGCCGGTTCATCATGCGGGCCCTCGCCGCCCAGGCATTCGAGCACGACATCGAATCCGGGCTGCTGCTCGCGTCACTCGACGGGCAGAAACTATATTCGCACCTCGGCTGGACCGCGGTCTGCCACGTGCTGATGCTCTCCGCCTCGGACGAGGGCTCCGACCTGTCCGTGGGCTGAGTCCCCGGGTGGCCCGTTCTTGTCCCGGACGATTTGAGGCCGGGTGAAAGAATGTACGAGTGAACCCACATGAGTCCCTGATTCCTTTGCTGGGCCGCGGCCCGGACCCGGAACAGCTCCGTCATGTGCGCACCATCCCGGCCCGCCAGGCCGTCCACGCCCCGTGGCCCGAGTGGGCGCACCCCGATCTGGTGGATGCCTACGGTAGCCTCGGCATCCACGAGCCGTACCGCCACCAGATCCAGGCTGCCGAACTCGCCCACGCCGGCGAGCACGTGGTGATCGCCACCGGCACCGCGTCCGGAAAATCGCTGGCCTACCAGCTGCCGGCGCTCGATGCGGTCCACCGTTCCGAACTGCGGGTCCTCGCCGATCCGGGCAAGATCCACGACGACGGCGCCGTCACCCTGTATCTTTCCCCCACCAAGGCCCTGGCGGCGGACCAGTTGGCCGCCATCCGGGCGCTGCAGCTCCCCACCGTCCGGGCCGAGACTTACGACGGTGACACCGACCCCGCGTCCCGCCGGTGGATCCGCGACCACGCGAACTTCATTCTGGCCAACCCGGACATGCTGCACTTCGGGATCCTGCCCAACCACGCCTGGTGGGCCCGTTTCTTCCGCCGGCTGCGCTACGTGATCGTGGACGAGGCCCACAGCTACCGCGGCGTCTTCGGATCCCACGTTGCCAACCTCATGCGCCGGCTGCGCCGCATCTGCGCCTACTACAGCCCTGACGGCTCCGGGCCGGTTTTCATCGCAGCCTCCGCCACGGCGTCCGAGCCCGGCAAGTCCTTCGGCCGGCTCATCGGCGCGCCGGTCCGCGCGGTGGCCGAGGACTCCTCACCCCACGGTTCCACCACCGTCGCGTTCTGGGAACCTGCCCTGACCGAACTCCGCGGCGAGAACGGCGCCAAGGAACGGCGGACGGCCGTGGCGGAAACCGCGGACCTGCTGGCCACTCTGGTGTCCTCGCGGGTGCGGACCATCGCCTTCATCAAGTCCCGGCGCGGCGCGGAGACCATCGCCACCATCACCAAGCGCCTCCTTGACGAGGTGGACCCCAGCCTGCCGCAGCGTGTGGCGGCCTACCGTTCCGGCTACCTGCCGGAGGAGCGCCGCGCCCTGGAGAAAGCGCTGCGCTCCGGCGAGTTGCTGGGCGTCTCCAGCACGTCGGCCCTGGAGCTGGGCATCGACATCTCCGGCCTCGACGCCGTGCTGGTCGCCGGCTGGCCGGGGACCCGCGCGTCGTTGTTCCAACAGATCGGCCGGGCCGGCCGGGCCGGCCAGGATGCCATTGCCGCGTTCGTCGCGAGTGATGACCCGCTGGACACCTACCTGGTGAACCACCCCGAGGCGATCTTCGACGTCTCCGTGGAGGCCACCGTCTTCGACCCGTCCAATCCCTACGTGCTGGGGCCGCACCTGTGTGCCGCCGCCGCCGAACTGCCGCTGGGGGACGGCGAGCTGGGGCTGTTCGGCGCCACATCCGAGAAATTGCTCGATCAGCTGGTGACCCAGGGCTACCTGCGCCGCCGGCCCGCCGGATGGTTCTGGACCCACCCGCAAAGCGCCGCGGCCATGGTGAACCTGAGGGCCGACGGCGGCGGCCCGGTGAGCATTGTGGACGCCGACACGGGGTCCCTGCTCGGGACCATGGATTCCCCGCAGACCCACTACCAGGCCCACACCGGCGCCGTCTACGTCCACCAAGGCGAGAGCTACGTGGTGGAGGACCTGAACGAGGACGATCACTGCGTAGTGGTGCGGCGGGCGAACCCGGACTACTACACCACCGCCCGGGACGTAACCCAGATCGAGGTTCTCGAGACGCAGCGCACCACCCAGTGGGGCGACGTGGCGGTGCATTTCGGTGATGTGAAAGTGACAACGCAGGTGGTCTCCTTCCAGCGCAAGGCCCTGATTTCCAATGAGGTCCTCGGTGAGGAACCGCTGCAACTGGGGGCACGGGACTTGTTCACCAAGGCGGTGTGGTTTGTTATGGACAACCGCTCGCTGACCGGTGCGGGGCTGATCGAGGCTCAGTTCCCCGGCGCCCTGCACGCCGCGGAACACGCTGCGATCGGACTCCTGCCCCTGGTTGCGTCCAGCGACCGCTGGGACATCGGCGGGGTGTCCACGGCCATCCACGCCGACACCGGGGTGCCGACCATCTTTGTCTACGACGGCCACCCCGGCGGGGCGGGCTTCGCCGAACGCGGCTACGACAAGGCCAAGGTCTGGCTCGCTGCCACCCGTGACGCAATCAAGGCCTGCGAGTGCGAGTCCGGCTGTCCGTCGTGTGTGCAGTCGCCCAAGTGCGGCAACAAAAATAATCCGCTCGATAAGGACGCCGCCGTTACCCTCATCGATGTGCTGCTCCAGGACGCGACGGAACAAATGCACACCGGGCAGCCGGACCACGCGGCCCCGCTGCAGGCCTAGCCGAGGCTGGCGGGACATGCCCCCGGCGGCGGCTGGCACCGGCTCAGGACCGATCAGGGCGACGGCGGGCACCGGCTCACGGCGGCGGGCCTGCTCTGGCCAGTCCGGTTGCCCCGCCCACGGGCGTCCGGATTTCCAGCTCCGTGCGGACCTGCACAGTACTACCTGCCCCTTCCGAACAGTTGAGAATCCTGGCGCCATTCCTGCGCGCGACGTCCGCGGCGACTGCGCACGGTTCGCCGGGAGTGATTCCCCGGGCAGCATCCGCGGCGGCGAGGGCGGCCAAATCCGCCGCGGCCGCCGCGCGGAACGCCATCGCCCCCGACTGGGCCAGCAACATGGTCAGGACCGCCGCGAAAACGACCAGCATTCCCAGCCCCAGCGCCAGGACGGTTCCAGCGCCACGTTCCGGGTGTTCCTGGTCGTCCGGCCGTTCCGGCCTATCGGGGTGCTCCGGCTGTTCCTGGTGTTCCGGTTCCGCGTGTTTCGGCTGTTCCCGCTTTTTCGGTTGCTCCTGGCTCTTGGTTGAACCGTGATCGCCCGGGGCTGACCTGCGGGTTGTTAGCCTGCTCATGCGGCCAGGACCTGCAGCTGATGGTGCCAGACCTCGGGAACCCTGACAGCAGCTGACGGACCGGACGATTCGCCGCGGACCCACGCCCGGGCCGAGAGTGTCCACGGAAGAAGCGAACCCACAGCTCCGGGAACCCTGCCCGACACCGTCACGCTAAGCCACCCACCGTCGGACGCCACGGCTGCTGCCGCCGTGTTGCCGGCGAGCCGGCGGACGATGACGTCCACCGCGGCGGCATCTTCACCCCGGGCCAGGGCACGGGCGCCCGCCCTGGCTGCTTCCTCCAGACGCAGCTGGGTGACGCCCGCCGCCGAACCGGCCAGTAGCATGGCGAGAAGGAGCAGGACCGCGGGCAGCGCCACCGCAAACTCGGCCGTTACGGCGCCGCGGCACGTCCCGCCACCTGAGCCCGGCCGCCACCGGGCGGTCGCTGCTGCGCGCGGAGTTGCCGGTGCCGCGCCCATTCCTACGGCTGGCCGTCCCGTCCTCATGGCAAGGCGAGCGCCGTGCGGATGAGGTTCAGCAGGAAACCCCGCACCTCGTCACTGCGCATGATAAACACGAGAATGCCCGCAAACCCGACGGCGGCGAGGGTGGCGATGGCGTACTCGGCCGTCGCCATTCCTGCCTCGGAGCCAAATAGCTTTCCCGGCCTTCGTGTCCGGAGCGCGTTACTTGCTCCCGGATAGATTTCGCGGATCTCAGCATCCTCCGTTTCGGCGTGGACAATCCCGGACGTGCGGGCGGGCGCAAAATGATGGGTTGACATGGGACTTTCCTTTCGTTGGATTCCGGCGGGACCGCCGGCAGATTCCACTCTTCCGTCTGCGTCCACGGCCAGTAAGGTGCGCTTGCTGCCAAGTGGAAAAGGTCCGGCGCAGGGCAGGCTGTGGGGGAATACTCGCTGCCAGGGCGCGTCCCGCGGCCGCCGGGATCGGCCTCGCGGAATCAACCCGGCAGCATCGCCAGCAGCACAGGTACCACGCCCAGGCAGACGAACGCCGGCAGGGAACACAAGCCGAGCGGGACAACGAGCTTCACCCCTAAGGCCGCGGCCTGTTTCTCCGCGGCCCGGAACCGCTCCCGGCGCATGCGTGCCGCCTGGGCGTAGAGGATGGCGGACGAGGGCGCGCCGGTGAGCGCGGCAAACCCCAGGGCATCGCGCAGGGCAAGAAGGCCCGGCGAGCGGACGCTGGAGCTGCGCCAGGCCGTGTCCCAGTCGGCGCCGATGGCGAGCGCCGCGACGACCGGCCGCAGCGGACCACGGAGATCCGGCGATGCCAGCTCGGCCACTAGCGCCAGGGCACGGCCGAGTCCGGCTCCCGCGTCGAGCATGGCGCCGATCAGTTCCAGCATCATCGCCGTATCACGGACCCCGGACCCGCCGGCTTCTCCCATAGCCTGATCGCCGCGGCGGGTCCGGCCCGGCTCTGCGTCGTCCGGGGCACGCTGCATCCGGCGCCTGAGTCGCCGCCGTGCCCTGCCCCTGTCGGACAAAGCAATGGCGGCGGCGACCCCCAAAAGCGCAACCACCGCCAGCCCGGCCGCGATTGGCGTCACGGCTGAAGCCCCTCCGCTGCCCGGACCAGACGGGCGGACCATAACCGGCCCCCGGCTGTGAGCGCCAGGCCCGCGGCGAGCGTCGCCACGCCCCAGGGGGTTCCCAGCAGGACCTCGACGGGGTCGACGCCCAGGAGCAACCCCAAACCAAGTCCTAGGAACGGCAGCCAGGTCAAGAGCCGTACAGTCGCGCGGGGCCCGGCCAACGCCGTCTGACGGGCGGCCTCGGCGTCATCCTCTGCTTCCAGCTGGGCGGCGAAGCGCGTCAACACGTCCGCCAGCGGGCAGCCGGTGGCTTCGGCAACGTCAAAGCAAGCGGCGAGTTGAAACCAGACGCGGCGTTCGTAGGCCCACGCGCGTGCACCGCTGTTTCTGGTCTTCCTTGCTGTCCGGCCGGGTGTCGCCGCTCCGGCGGAGCGGATGGCGGCTCCCACGGGAGCCCCGCGCATCGCGGCCGCGCGGGCTCCAGCGAGCATCCGCACGGTTTCCGTCGCCAGGACCTGCTGGCCGGGAGCGGCTCCCCCGGACACGGAACCCGAGGCATCGGCGCCCACATACAAGAGCCACAACTCATCCCACAGGCGGGCGGGAGTGCGTCCTCCCCTCAGCAGTGCCGCCAACTGCTGAACGATCAGGTTCATAGGCACCACGGGAGCGCTTCTGCTCCGCCATCGGGACGCCGGGCCCGGAAGCGCCTCCGCACCGGCGGTTGGAACCCGCAGTGCTCCGGAAAGGGCCGCGCGAAGCCGCCGGGGTGGGGCACCCGCCGTCGAAAACGCCAGGCACACAGCAAGTGCCAAAACTCCCATGAGTACGGCCGTCACTCCTCTCCCCTGCCCTGGTCCCCCTGCGCCGCTAGCTCCTGCGGTTGCGCTGGACCGGCGCGGCCGCATAGGTCATCCTTTCCCGCGCTCAACCCGCCGACGGCCGGCCCGCCAGGGTCCGGCCCGCCAGGGTCCGGCCCCCCAGGGTCCGGCCCGCCAGGGTCCGGCCCGCCAGGGTCCAGCCCGCCAGCGTCCAATTCCCCAGGGTCCAGCCCGAGGCGTTCCGCGAGTTTGGGCCAGGCTGGCCCCGCGCGGACTGCCCCGCCGCAGATGTCCAGCGCGGAGCGGACCAGCAGGCCGGCAGCGCTGCCTTCCAGCAGGCCGATGCAGGACACAGTCCGCCCGTTGTTGAGCCTTTCCACGTGGACCACAACGTCGAGGGCGCTGGCCGCCTGCAGGCGCACAGCGTCCTGCCCCATGCCGGCCAACGCCCCGAGGGCTGTCAGCCTGGCGGGGACGTCGGCCGCGGTATTGGCGTGAATGGTGCCGCCGCCTCCGCTGTGGCCGGTATTCATGGCAGCGAGGAGTTCCCGCACTTCGGCGCCCCGGCACTCACCCACCACCAGCCGGTCCGGCCGCATCCTCAAGGACTGCCGCACGAGCTCGCCCAAATCCACCTTCCAGGTTGCCGTGCCGCGCCTCCAGCGAGACGACGTGCGGGTGCACCGGGTTCAGTTCCGCGGCATCCTCAATCAGGACCAGCCGCTCACCCGGCGCACACAGGCCAAGGAGCGTGGCGAGCAGCGTTGTCTTCCCCGACCCTGTCGCGCCGCTGATCAGGAAACTCAGACGGCGTTCCAGCATCCGTTCCAGCACGGCCTGCACGCGGACCCCAAACATGCCGTTCCGCCGCAGCTCGTCCATGGAGAAGACCCGCTCACGCCGGATCCTGATACTCAGCAGGGTCCCCGCCGTGGAAATGGGCGGCAGGACAGCATGGACCCGGAAGCCGCCGTCGAGCCTGATGTCAACGCAGGGCGAACCATCGTCCAGGCGCCGTCCGCCGGCAGCCACGAGCCGCGCGGCCAGCGCACGGACCTGCTGTTCACCGGAGAAGGCCAGAGGTGCCCTCTCGAGTCCGTCCCCGCGGTCCAGCCAGACGGCGCCGGGGCCGTTCACGAAGATGTCTGTCACGGACGGGTCCCGGACCAGCGCCTGCAGCGGTCCGAGACCGTTCAACTCCGCGCTGATCCCTTCGACCGCGGCCAGGGCGCCGGCCGTCCCCAGCAGGCGTCCGCTCGCTTGGACGGCGGCTGCCACGCGCGACGGGGTCACCGGCCCGGCGTCGGACATCACGGATTCCCGGACCGACTCCAGCAGCCGGGCATCAACGGAGCCGCGGGCCGGCGGCCGGTACCGCGGAGCCCCCGGGCGTCCGGCGTCGGGCGGGCCCGGCGCGGAGTGGGCGCTCATGCGGAGTGTCCCGAGCCGAAGTCAAGCACCATGCCGGCGAACCGCCGCACCTTGCGCTGCCGTCCGGTGTCCAGCAGCCGCCCGTTCTCCGTGGCCGTCGCAGCGCGCCTAACGTCCGGCATGATGCCGGCGAGGGGCAGCCCGACGGACTCAGCTATCAACTCCGCATCCAGCACGGCCCCCGGCCTGCCCCGCACAACGAGCACAGTTTCCACCGGAGGAAGGTCCTGCAGGAGCCGGGCCGTTGCCACGGCCGCCCTCAGTAGCGCGGGCGCAACGACAATCATCCGGTCGCAGTCCCACGCGAACAACCGCAGCGTTTCCCGCCCCCGGCCGATGTCCACCACCACCAGCTCGAAGCCGCGCCGGGCGGCGTCCAGCACTCCGGCCACGACTTCGGGGTCCACCCCGCCGTGGTTTTCCTTGTTCCCGGGCCAGGACAGGAACGGGAATCCACCGGCCAGGGGCAGGGAATCGGCGAGCTGGCGGGGATCGATCGTGCCATTCGCGTCAGCCAGATCCGGCCAGCGGAGACCGGCCGCTTCTTCGGCCGCGAGCGCCAGTTCCAGCCCGCCGCCCCACGGGTCTCCGTCTACCAGCAGGACACGCACACCCCCGCGTGCGGCGGCATGGGCCAGCCAGACTGCGGCGGTGCTGGATCCCGCACCGCCGCAGCCGCCGACAATCCCAAGGACCAGTCCGCCCGGCTGGGGCGTGCGGGAGCGGCTGAGATACTCGGCGAGCCAGGTCGCGGCCTCGGGCAGCACTGCGACGCGTTCAGCGCCGATGGCAGCTGCCAGGTGCCACAGCCGGTCGCCGTCTTCGTTGAGGCCGACGAGGACCGCGGGCGACCGTCCCCGCGGCGGCAACTCGCTGATGTCACTGCCGACCAGCACCGCAGCGGCAGTGTCCCAGAAGGGCACCGCCTCCCTGAGGTTCCCCACCGTGCGCAGCTGGCCGCCCGTGGCCGCCACGATCCGTTCCACCTCGCCGCGCAGCAGCTCGAACCCCGTCACGAGCAGCGTCTCCGACGTCCCGTCCGGGAGCCACGGCCCGGCGCCCACCCCGGTGCTGGTCACCGAACCGGCGCCGCGCAGAAGGCCGTCCCCGGAACCGGGGCGGTGCGTGGGTAACTCGTGACGACTCATGCGGCAACTCTTCCCGTCACCACATCCCGCCGTAACCCGGGCCCGCCCCTATGTGGACAAGCCGTGCGGAACAACCGGTGCTGACACCCCGGCTGAGAACCCGCTGCAGCCCGCTGGACAAGGGACTCCGCGCCGCAGGGCAGAATTGACCCTATGTACCTGCTGCTCGCCGCCCACGCCGACGGCGCAGCCCTCCAGGAAGTCACTGCCGACGGCGCCCCGCACCCGGCTGCGCCGGCACTGCGGATCATCGACGCTACCGGGCTGCCCGGCGTCGTGCGTGAACTCGAACAGCGGCGGCCGCGCTGGATCTGGCACCGTACCCAGGACTGGTACCCCGCCCTGTTGGCCGCCGGCGTGGAACTGGAACGCTGCTACGACCTCACGTTGTGCGGCGCGATCCTGGCGCACTCCGAGTTCACGGCCCATACCGCTTACGCGCAGAACGCCGAGAAACTGACCCAGGACGACGAGCTGCAGCAGCCTCCCCGCGGCCTGCAGCCGCCACCGCCGCCGGCCGACCAGGGCGCCCTGTTTGATGATCCCGGCTGGCGTACCCCGCCCCGGCACAGCCCTGAAGACCTCCGCCACGAATACGCCGCCCAGCAGGACGCCCTCAGCCAGGCGGGAGGAGCCGGCGTCGAGCGCCCCGGTGACAACCGCAGACAGCGCCTCCAGCTCCTGCTCGCGGCAGAGTCCGCCGCCGCCATGATCGCGGCGGAAATGCAGCACACCGGTGTGCCGTGGCGCGAAGAGCTGCATGAGCGGATCCTCGCCGAGTACCTCGGACCCCGTCCTCCCCAGGGCCACCGCCCGGCCAAACTGGAAGCGCTCACCGCCGAGCTGCGGCAGCTGCTGAATTCGCCCGCGCTGAACCCGGATTCTCCGCAGGAGCTCATGCGCGCGCTGCACCGCAACGGCATCGAGGTCAAGACCACCCGGCAGTGGGAACTGAAGGAATCCAGCCACCCGGCGATCGAACCGCTCCTGGCCTTCAAAAAACTCTCCCGCCTGCACGCCGCCAACGGCTGGGCCTGGCTGGATGCCTGGGTAAAGAACGGCCGGTTCCAGCCGGAGTACGTGGTGGGCGGCGTGGTCTCCGGCCGCTGGGCGTCCCGCGGCGGCGGTGCCCTTCAAATTCCGCGGCAGATCCGCGGCGCAGTGCACGCCGATCCGGGACACAAGCTGATTGTCGCCGACGCCTCGCAGCTGGAGCCCCGGGTGCTCGTGGCGCTGGCGCAGGATTCGAAGATGGCCGAGGCCGCGCGGGACAAGGACCTGTACGCCGGCATCGCCGCGCAGGGCTTCGGCGGAGACCGCGCCAAAGCGAAGGTTGCCCTGCTCGGGGCGATCTACGGGGCGACCACCGGCGAGTCGGGGCGCCTCATGCCGCAGCTGACCCGCACGTATCCGCGCGCCGTCGGGTTCGTGGAGCAGGCCGCCCGCGAGGGTGAAGCCGGCAGGACGGTCACCTCGCGGCTGGGCCGCAGCAGCCCCCCGCCGTCCGAGCGATGGCTGCAAAGCCAGCAGTCCACCAGCGCCGAGGAACAACGCAGGGCCGATTCGATCGCCCGCTCGCGCGGCCGGTTCACCCGCAACTTCGTCGTCCAGGGTTCCGCGGCGGACTGGGCGGCCTGCTGGCTGGCCGAATTACGACGGCGGCTGCGCGCCATGCGTGCTGACGGCACCCCTGCCGGGGAACTGGTGTTCTTCCTGCACGACGAAGTTATGGTCCACTGCCCCGACGCCGCGGTGGCCGACTGCATCCGGGCGATTGAGGAGGCCGCGACCGCGGCCAAGGAACTGCTGTTTGGCCGGATTCCGGTGGAATTCCCGGTCAGCGTGGCGGTTGTGGACTCGTACGATACCGCCAAATAGGTCCCGGCGTCGCCCGCCGTAACGTACCCGTCGGTAGCGTTGTGCCCGCATGTGAGGCCGGTTACGCTCGGAAAGGCCGGTGGCTGATCCGATAGTCTGCCGGCCGTGCAACGACGCAGAGTTTTTTTGGGGAGGCAGCACATTGGCTGGCATTTTCGAGATCGCCATGGCCGGCGAGAAGAAGTACTTCTTCAAGCTGACGGCATCCGACGGAACGGTGGTCGCCGTTTCACCACTGTTCAACACCATCAAGGGCGCCGCCGCGGGCATCAACGCGGTGCGGGAGAACGCTGCCACCGGGCTGGTGGTGGACAAGTCCCGTGCCCGCAGCAAGTCCGTCCCCCCGCGGGCCGCCACCCGTAGCGCCGCCGCGCGGGCCCGTGCCAGCCTGGCCTCCGGCTAGGATCAGACTGGAATCCGGGCGCGGGACGCGCTTGAGGTCCGGCCTCAGCCGTGGAGCCGGCTCCACGTGTCGACGCTGAGCAAGCTGGAGCGGTCCCAAGGAACCGCCCACCCCAGCTGGTCGAACAGCTGGTTGAGAATCATCCCAGTGAAGCCCCACACCACCACGTCATTGACAGTGAATGCGGGGCTTTGGAAGGTCTGACCGGCCCGGCTCACCGTGGCCATCACGCGGTTGTCCGGGTCCAGCAGGTCCCGTACCGGGACACGGAACACCTGGGAGGATTCGCCATAGTCCACTACCCGCACGGGTGACTGGGATGCCCACCATCCGAGGACAGGGGTGACCAGGAAGTTTCCGCGCGGCAGGGCCAGCTCCGGCATCACGCCGAGGACGTCGACGCCGGCCGGGTCCAGCCCGGTCTCTTCTTCCGCTTCCCGCAGGGCGGCATCGGTCACGGATTCGCCCGGGTCAATGCCGCCGCCGGGGAAGGCGACCTGCCCGGGATGGTCATCCAGCGTCTGCGCGCGCTGCAACAGCAGGACGTCCAGATCCGCCGGGGCCAGGGCCTTGACGGAGGCCGCCGGGACATCGTCGAGGGAGCCGAAGAGCATCAGCACCGCCGCCCGGCGGACCCTTTCCCCGGGCTCGACGGCGAGTTCCCGCCACCGGGGATCCGGTGACGGCGCCGTGCCGGCCTCCACCGCGGCCACCAGGTCGATGAGGTCCTGCCGGGCCGTCACAGCGGCCTCCTCTGCGATTCCATCCGGATTTCCGCGGCCCGGTGCGTCTCCGCGAGGAGTTTGGACAGCAGCTCCTCCTGACCCGGTGCCAGTTCGTACTTCAGCAGCTTCTTCGCCTTCTCCGGGTCCGTCTCCCCCATGCCGTAGCTGGGGCACCAGTTCGCCACCGCGCAGGCACCGCAGGCCGGTTTGCGCGAATGGCACACGCGCCGGCCGTGGAAAACCACCCGGTGCGAGAGCATGGTCCAGTCCCTCGGTTCGAACAGTTCCGCGACGTCGGATTCGACCTTGACCGGATCATCCGACTCCGTCCAGCCGAAACGCCGCGCGAGACGGCCGAAGTGGGTATCCACTGTGATCCCCGGGACGCCGAAGGCGTTGCCGAGCACCACATTGGCGGTCTTCCGCCCGACGCCGGGAAGCGTCACCAGATCAGCGAGCCGTCCTGGCACCTCGCCGTCGTACTCATCCACCAGCCGGTTGCACAGCGCCATCAGGTTCCGGGTCTTGGCCCGGAAGAACCCGGTGGGCTTGATGATCGCCTCCAGATCGTCCGGGTCCGCCTCTGCCATGCTCCGCGCGTCCGGGTAACGCCCGAACAGCAGCGGCGTGATTTGGTTGACCGTCACGTCGGTGGTCTGCGCGGAAAGCACCGTGGCCACCACCAGCTCGAACGGATTCCGGAAGTCCAGCTCCGCGTGCGCATACGGGTACTGCTCCGCCAGCGCCTTGTTGATCCGGCGGGCTCGCCGTTTCAGGGCCAGCAGGGACTCCCCGGCCGCCCGCGGCCCGGCGCCCACAGCCGCGGCGTTGTTCACAACGCTGTTCTTGGAGCCGGCGTTCTTGCGGCCGGCGCTCATGGGTGTCGGCGTGGCGCTGCCGGCGGCAGGATCGCTGGACTCGGTGGCCACTGGCGCCGGCTAACCGCGTTCGATGTTGCTGAGGTCCCGGAGCACGCCCACCCGGCCGTCGGTGTGCTGGACCAGGAATTCGTGGCCACGGTCCTCCAAAGCGAGCACCCAGCCGCCGGGTTCGATCACGAAGGCGGCGGCGCCGCTGTGCTCGTCCATGGCGGTGCGGGGCTGGGCGACGGCGAACCAGAAGGCTTCGTATGCGGGCTGGGCGTCGCGTTCCTCGGGACGGCTGGCCGGGTCAACAGTGGCCCCGATCGGCTCCTGCTGGCGCACCTGCGGGTTCACCGTCGTGGGGGCGCTGTGATCGGAGGCCGCGGGAACCTCGGCGGCCTGGGTCTGCTCAGCGGCGGGCGGCACGACGGCGGCGGCCTGCGTCTGCTCGGCGGCGGGAGACCCGACGGCGGCAGCCTGCGTCTGCTCGGCAGCCGACGGCGCGGCGGACGAAACCCCGGGGCCCGACGCGTCGGCCGGAGTCGCGGAGGCCGCGGGAACGGTGCTTGCGACCTGGGTTGCCGGGGAGCTGACCACCGGGCCGGGGCCCGCGGCCTGGGCAGGTTTTTCGTGGGCAGACGACTCAGGGGCGGGCTTGACCTGCCCAGCGGCCGGGGCCGCGGCCGCGGAACCGGCCGCTGCAGCGGCCGCGCCCGAGGCTGCAGCTGCGCCCGCTCCTGCGCCGAACGACTCGTAGCCACGCGGGGCCGGGTCCGTGGCCGCAGGCTTTCCGCCGGGGGTCATGCGCTTCGCCCAGCCGGCGACGGCGCTGGCGCCAGCGGCCTTGGGCGCCTTGTCATCCGTGGCCTCTTTCGGAGCCTTGGGCGCGCGGGGTTTGTGGACGGGGACAGCCGAGTCGCGGGCCACAACATGGGCGGGCACTTCAGCGCGGTCGAGGAAATCCCCGGCGAAAAAGGGGATCAGCCGCGCCAGGACGGTGGCCGCGAGGAGACCGAGGGCGCCGACGAGGGCCAGCAACATGGCGGGCACGAACGCGCCCGCCACCGACAGGAAGAAGAAGGCGACGGCGAAGGACGCCACCACGGAGCCGAACTGGTCCACTGACAGCGAGCCGATGCGGATCTTGGTTTCCGGGCTGACGCGGCGCGCGACGAACAGGGCGGCCACGATCACGGGCAGGATGATGCCCAGGCCAAGGAAGAACAGACTGCCCAGATTCCACAGGTTGTACCGGACGGCGAACATCGGGATCAGCGAGGCAATAAAGAGGATCAGCGTCGAGCCGAAAACCGTCAGGTCGCGGATGGTGAAGGGCCCAAGGACCGCCTCGTTCTTCTTGCCGGTCTTCTTGCTGGCCTTGTCCACCGTGAAACGGGGGGCTTCCCCGTAGCCGGCGTGCCGGTCCGCTCCGCCGTTCGCCTGGGTTTGGGCGGGCGCCTTGAGCTGCCCGTTTGCTTGCTCGTTCATTCGGTTCTCCTTACACGGCGGCGCTCTGGACAGCACCGTCTAACGGCAGACCAAAACGGGACCGCACGCGGTCCCGTCGCCTCCATCGGATGTCACAACTTCATCTCAGCCTAGTCAAGTGGCTGGCCGATCACTAGCTGACGAGCCGCGGACACGGGGACGGAACAGGGCTGCCCTTCCCGCCGCCGCCGCTGCCGACAGGGGTATTCCCAGCGCCAGAGTTCGTATCGGCGGACCCAGGCTGTCGGCAAGGGTTGCCGCCAGGGGAAGGATGTCCGCGCCGGCCTGAACGGTGAATCCGTAGGTCGCCGGCGCAAGGCCGCCCGTCAGCCCCCACCACCATTCGGCGCTTAAAAAACACCGCTCACGGTTCACTGTGTGACGCGGCACACGTCGGGAACGGCTCAGGCGTTAGTGTGTATTTCGGAACAGCTTTTGCGGTCCGACCGTGACCAGCCGATGCCCGACGCCGCGCATGCGGCACGGTGCTGCGGCGGAACGGGCGTCCCGCGCAGCACGGATCGATGAATGATGAGGTTCACCATGTCCCAGCAGTCACCCGGCTCCACGACGACGCAGGCGCCCCAGGGCGATGCCTTCGAAAACCTGTCGCAGGAGGACCGGAAGTTCGCCCCTTCCCCCGAGTTCGCCGCCAACGCGGTGGTCACCGCCGCGGACTACGCCGAGGCCGACGCCGACCGGCCCGCCTTCTGGGCGAAGCAGGCCCGCGAGCTGCTGAGCTGGAGCAAGGACTTCAGCCAGGCCCTGGACTGGTCCACGCCGCCGTTCGCCAAGTGGTTCGTCGGAGGCGAGATCAACGCCGCGTACAACGCGCTGGACCGTCACGTCGAGGCCGGCCACGGGGACCGGGTTGCCATCTACTTCGAGGGCGAACCGGGCGATACCCGCACGTACACCTACGCCCAGCTCACCGAGGAGGTCAAGAAGGCCGCCAACGCTTTCGAGTCCCTCGGCGTCGCCAAGGGCGACCGGGTGGCCGTGTACCTGCCGATGATTCCGGAGGCGGTCATCACGCTGCTGGCGTGCGCCCGGATCGGCGCCATCCACTCGGTGGTCTTCGGCGGTTTCTCCGCCGAGGCGCTCCGCTCCCGGATCGACGACGCCGAAGCCAAACTCGTCGTCACCGCGGACGGCACGTACCGGCGCGGCAAGCCCAGTGCGCTCAAGCCCGCCGTCGACGAGGCGCTGTCCCACGAGGGCGACGGCAGCGGCCACACGGTGCAGAACGTCGTCGTCGTCAAGCGCAACGGCCAGGACGTCGACTGGCACGAGGGCCGGGACCACTGGTGGGCGGACACGGTCGGGACCGCCTCCGCCGAGCACACCGCCGTCGGGCATGACTCCGAACACCCGCTCTTTATCCTCTACACCTCCGGGACCACCGGCAAGCCCAAGGGCATCCTGCACACCACCGGCGGCTACCTCACGCAGGGCGCGTACACGCACAAGGCGGTCTTCGACCTTAAGCCGGAGACTGACGTCTACTGGTGCACGGCCGACGTCGGCTGGATCACCGGGCACTCCTACGTCGCCTACGCCCCGCTGATCAACGGCGCCACCCAGGTGATCTACGAAGGCACCCCCGACTCCCCGCACCAGGGCCGCTGGTGGGAGATCGTGGAGAAGTACAAGGTGTCCATCCTCTACACCGCCCCCACCGCGATCCGCACGTTCATGAAGTGGGGCAAGGAGATCCCGGCGAAGTCGGACCTCTCCTCGATCCGGGTCCTGGGCTCCGTCGGGGAACCCATCAACCCCGAAGCGTGGATGTGGTACCGCGAGGTCATCGGCGGCAACGCCGGGAAGAACGGCGAGCGGAAGGAAACTCCGGCGCCGATCGTGGACACCTGGTGGCAGACCGAAACCGGCGCGCAGATGATCGCCCCGCTGCCCGGCGTCACGGCCACCAAGCCCGGCTCCGCCCAGGTCCCGCTGCCCGGCATCGCCGTGGACGTTGTGGACGAGCTCGGCGAGTCCGTGCCCAACGGCTCCGGCGGCTACCTTGTGATCCGGGAGCCGTGGCCGGCCATGCTGCGCGGCATCTGGGGCGACCCTGAGCGCTTCAAGGAAACCTACTGGTCCCGTTTTGAGACCATGTACTTCGCCGGGGACGGCGCCAAGAAGGACGAGGACGGCGACATCTGGCTGCTCGGCCGGGTCGATGACGTGATGAACATTTCCGGCCACCGGCTCTCTACCGCCGAAATCGAATCCGCCCTCGTCAGCCACCCCGCCGTCGCGGAAGCCGCCGTCGTGGGCGCCGCGGACGAAACCACCGGCCAGGCCGTCGTCGCCTTCGTGATCCTGCGCGGCGACGCCGTGGACACAGGCGACGCGATCGTGCAGGAACTCCGGAACCACGTGGGCAAGGAAATCGGGCCGATCGCCAAGCCCAAGACCATCCTCGTGGTGCCGGAACTGCCTAAGACCCGCTCGGGCAAGATAATGCGGCGCCTGCTCAAGGACGTCGCGGAAGGCCGTGAGGTGGGCGATGCCACCACCCTGGCCGACAACACGGTCATGGCGCAGATTGCGCAGTCGCTGAGAAGGTGAACGGGCCCCGGTCCGGGCTGCCCGGATGAGCTTCTCCGTCTCGCGCCGGATCGCCGCGTCCGCGGAGGACGTCTGGGCTCTGCTCACCGATACCGGGAAGTGGCCGGCATGGGGGCCGTCGATCACCGGGGCCGAGCCGGCCGCGGGCGGGACCGGAGCCGGGCCCGCCCGCGGAGGCCTTGCCTTGGGCAGCCGCGGCAGGGTCCGCACCGTTCTGGGCGTGACGCTGCCGTACACCGTGACGGCGTTTGAGCCCGGACGGTACTGGTCCTGGTCCGTGGCGGGAATCCCGGCCACCGGCCACCGGATCGTTCCGCAGGGCGGCTGCTGCGTCGTTACCTTTACGGTCCCGTGGTGGGCGCCCGCCTACCTTCCGGTTTGCGCCTTGGCGCTGCGCCGGATTGAACGGCTTGCGGCACGTTAGGTCCTCTGCCCGCCGCCGTGCGGGCGGTCAGCCGCGGGAACGCGCCTTGACGAGGACTGCTTCAAAGCTCTTGGCCTCGGGGGTGGTGAATTTCGCGTTGACGAGGGCCAGGGTGTTGCCGTACAGCGCCGCCGTGGTGGGGACGTCGAAGTTCTTGCTGGTGATGATTTCCTCCACTTCACCGGAGCTCACGCGTCCGTTCAGGTCGATCCGGCTGACCTGGTTGAGGCGGTTCTGGACAGCCCAAAGGGTGTCGCCGCGGACGACGATGCCATCAACATTCGCCAGAGTGACCGGTTTCCCGGCGGAGTCAGTGACCTGGATCTTTTTGTTGGATCCGTCGCGCGGGTCCACGGTGTACAGGGCGCCGCGGCCCGAGTGGGCGACGATCAGCTTGCGGCCCTCATCTGCGGCGGCGATGCCGTTGAGGTTGAACCCCTCGTCCACGGTCCCGGCTGGCGCCCTGAGGGGGACTGTCCGGGCTTTGCCCGGGGTCCCATCGCGGCCGATCGGGATCCGGTAGAGCTCACCGGCGCGGGAATTGGTGAACCAGGCGACGTCGCGGGTCAGGATGACGTCGTTGATGAACCTGTCGCCGCCTGTGGCCAGCTGGTACACGGCCACGGTCTTCTTCGTGTCCAGGTCGTACACGTAGGCCTGGCCGGTGGCGCCGCCGGCGACGAAGAGAAGCTCGTTGTCCCGGTCGACCTTCATGCCGAGGGCTGCGCGGCCTTTCGGCGCCTTGATGAACAGCTTCGCCGTGCCTCTGTCGATATCTCCGCGGAAGATGTTGCCGTTGAGCCGGTCACCGGCGAAGAACGTGGTCCCCTCCCCTGCGGCGATGCCCTCAGCGCCGGTGGCGCCGGGGAGTTTGATCACCGAGGACCGCTCATCGCCGTGCGTCCGGTCGGCGGTCGCGAGGGGCGCCGGGACGAGGAATGCCGCCAGGGCAAGGATGCCGACGGCGATCCAACGGATTGGTTTTGCCTGAATTTTGCGCATGATTTTTGCTCCGGGATCGGGCTTTCCGCGCGGGTCGGCCAGCACGGGAGCTCCGCGCGATGGTCTTTCCAGTGTAGGCACGCCGCCCGGCGCGGGCCAGAGCCCGCGGGCCGGTCCCGGGCTGTCTCTGGGTGCCCGCACCGCGGCCGGGTGCGGCGGCCCGCGACGCAACGCGATACATTGGCAGGCATGAGCGAAGCCACCCCCGACGGCGCCGGCCGCGGCACCATCCTGGTCCTCAACGGGCCCAACCTGAACCTGCTCGGCACCCGCGAACCGGAGAAGTACGGCACCGCCACACTGGCCGACGTCGAACAGCTCGCCAAGGACACCGGCGCGGCGCACGGCCTCGACGTCGAGTGCTTCCAGTCGAACCACGAAGGCGCCCTTGTGGATGCCATCCATGCCGCCCGCGGAAAGGCTGTCGGCATCGTCATCAACGCCGGCGCCTACACCCACACCTCGGTGGCCATCCGGGACGCCATCTCCGCGGTGCAGCTGCCCGCCGTCGAGGTCCACATCACCAATGTCCACGCTCGCGAGGCGTTCCGGCACCACTCGTACCTTTCGGACGTCAGCAAGGCAGTGATCGCCGGTGCGGGGATCCTGGGCTACCGGTTCGCCGTCGAGTACCTCGCCGGGCTGCAGGCCGGCCGGGACTGAGCATGTCCCCCGCTGATGCCGCCGGCGGGGAGCCGCCCGCTGCCGGGCAGGGCCCGGCTGGATCAGGCCCGGCCGGACCGGGTGCGGGGCAATCAGCCGGTCAGGGCACGGGGGAAACGGGAACATCGCAGTGGTACCGGCACTTCGGCACCATCGACGCGCCCGGCCATTCCGCCTGCTACGCCGAATGGTCGGTGGGCATCGCGGACGACCCCGACCTGCTCCGGCGGATCGACCAGTGGCCGCACAACAAGCGCCAGCCCCTGCTGATGCTCGCGGCGGCCCGCTTCCTCGGCGCACAGATCAGCCCCTACCCGGATTTCCGGGCGTTCCTGGACGCGCGCTGGGCGGACGTCTCCCGGATTGTGCTTACCCGGGCCACCCAGACCAATGAGGCCGGCCGCTGCGCCACCCTGCTGCCGTCCCTGGCGCAGATCGCCGCCGCGAGCGGGCGCCCGCTCGCGCTCCTTGAGGTCGGGGCCTCGGCCGGACTCAACCTGTTTCCGGACCGCTACGGCTATGAGTACGACGCCGCTCCCGGGGTCACCCGGCTGGGCCCGGCCGGCGCTGCTCCCGGCAGTTACCCGGTCCTGGGCTGCGCCGTCACCGGCCCGGTCCCGCTCCCGACGGCGCTCCCTCCGGTGGCGTGGCGGGCGGGCATCGACCTCAACCCCCTGGATGTCCGGAACCCCGATGACGTCGCCTGGCTGGAGGCGCTGATCTGGCCGGAGCAGGACTTCCGCCGCGAGCGGCTGCGCCGGGCGATCGCCGTGGCGCGGGCCGACCCGCCCCTCCTGGTGGCCGGGGACCTCAACGACCGGCTCGTCGCCCTGGCCGCGCAAGCGCCGTCGGACGCCACGCTGGTGGTCTTCCACAGCGCGGTCCTGGCCTACCTCGATGCGGAGGCCCGGGGCCGGTTCCGCGCCGCGATGGCGCGGCTCGCCGTCGACACCGGCTGTCACTGGCTCTCCAACGAGGGGCACACCGTCATCCTCCAGGCCGATGGCTCCAGCGTGGTTCCGGAGATGGACGACGCGCGGCTCCGCGGCCGCTTCCTGCTGCTGCACAACGGGAAACCGGTGGCGATCACCGGCCCGCACGGCCAGAGCCTGGAGTGGCTCTGACCGGCCGTATCGGGGCGGCCTGCTAGTTCCGGACTGCTGCTTCCGGTTCGTTTACGTCCGGGCTGTTACCGTCCGGGCTGTTACTTCTGGATGCACTGGCCCGGGGAGACAGCGTTCGCCAGGCCCGGCGCCTGGGCAGCGACCGGTCCCAGATCCTCCATGGTGATGGCATAACCGAGCGAGGATCCGCTGGTGGCCTTGGCGAAAATTACTCCCGCCACCTGGCCGTCGTTGGTCAGCAGCGGGCCTCCCGAGTTGCCCGGCTGGACGTCCCCGGCGATCCGGTACACGTCCGCTGGGGCGGGGTTGTTGCCGTAGATGTCCGGCACCAGCACCGTCGCGATGTCCTGCACGGTGGCAGGTTTGGACTGGAACGGGCCGCCGTGGGGGTAGCCGGAAAACGCCGCCGGGCTGCCGGCCGGCAGGTCAGGGCTAAGGGCCAGAGGGGCGGACCGGAGGCCGTCCACGGCCACCACCGCGAGGTCATGTTGGGCGTCGAAGTACACCACACGCCCGGGCAGGGCGCCGGCACCAGGGATCTCCACCACCGGCTCCGGCACGCCGGCAACCACGTGGGCGTTCGTGACCACGCGGCCGGGCGAAACCACGAAACCGGTCCCGGTCTGGTTCTGTCCGCACTGGTAGGCGGTGCCGGCGATCTTCAGGACCGACGCCGACGCCCGGTTCAGCGCCGGGGTGTCGGTGCTGGTGTCCGGAATGGCCACCGGCTGGCCTTCCCCGATGCCCTCGAACAGCGTCGGGATGCCTTCACCGATCACCGCGGACCGCAGCTGGGCCATCGAGGTTTTCAGCGGCACGGGCGTCACGCCGTCGATGAAGCGGATCACCTTGGATTCGGCGAGCGGCTGGGAGACAAAGGGCACGCCCAGCGCGCCGATGCTGAACGCCAGCATCGACATCACCAGAGCGGAGACCACCACGTTGACGCCGCCGCCGGCCAGCCGGTCCATGGACCGCAGCGGGTTGATCTTGACCGCGCTGCGCACACTGCGCCCGATGGCGGTGCCCAGCCCGTGCCCCAGCATCATCAGCAGCACGGCGGTGGCGATGATCGCCGTGAGGCGCCAGCCGCTGTCCTCCACCAGGCCACTGACAATGGGGACGGACACAAACGCGGCCACGGCGCCCGCGGCGAATCCGGCAATGCCGCCGACGGTGACGAGGAAGCCGTTGCGAAGGCCGTGGAACAGGTAGGACAGCAGTGTCAGAATCAACACGAGATCCAGGATGGTCAAGCCGAACACCGATGCTCCTTATAGGCGGGTAAGCCCCAATTCTACCGGCGCAGGCTGACAGTTTGCCGAGCGCCCGCGGAGGCCGCGGACAGCCGGCAGGCTCCCCCTGCCACGATGTTTGGCGCGTCTCAGTGCCAAGTACGTCACAGAAGCGCCAAAATTCTGAAACAATGGCTGAAGCGCCCCAGCCGACACAGTTTTAGTCAGGAGATTTCATGGATATCGAGGTATTGCGCCGCGCACCCCTTTTCGCCACGCTCGACGACGAGGCGTTCCGTCTGCTGACGGACGAACTCACCGAGGTGGACCTCTCACGCGGAGCCTCGGTATTCCGGGAAGGCGACCAGGGCGACCAGCTCTATTTCATCGTCTCCGGCAAGGTCAAGCTCGGCCGCACGTCCCCGGACGGCCGGGAGTCCCTGCTTGCCATCCTCGGCCCGGGTGAACTCTTCGGCGAGATGGCACTGTTCGATCCGAGCCCGCGGACCGCAACAGCAACGGCCGTCTCGGAAACACGGCTGGCCGGGCTGAAGAACGAGAGCCTCAACGCCCTGCTGCGCACCCGCCCCGAGGTTTCGGCGCAGCTGCTGCAGGCGCTGGCACGCCGCCTGCGGCGCACCAACGATTCCCTGTCCGACCTGGTCTTCTCCGACGTTCCAGGCCGCGTCGCCAAGGCGCTGCTGGACCTCGCGGACCGCTTCGGCCGTCCCGCGACCGACGGCGTCCTGGTGGCCCACGAGCTCACCCAGGAAGAACTGGCCCAGCTGGTCGGCGCTTCCCGCGAGACGGTCAACAAGGCCTTGGCCGAATTCGTGCAGCGCGGCTGGCTGCGCCTGGAGGCCCGCGCCGTCGTCATCCTCGACATGCAGCGCCTCCGCCAGCGCTCCCGCTAAGCCCGATTGACAGTGCCCCGCACTACAGCTGAAGGCCGGCCCGTGACAACGGAGCCGGCCTTCGGCGTTTAGGCCCGAATGAACGCCTCACCGCAGGACATGCCCAGTCCAGGGCTCACTCCCCGCCGGACATGCCCATTCCTAGCAGCTAAGGGCGGACAGAATGCCACTATGTCCACTGGCTCAGGCCTGCGGAGGGCATGTCCAGTGACATGGAGGGCTGAACGGGGGGCATGTGCACTGCTGGGGCGCAGCACGGGCATGTCCGCTGAGCGCTCCGACCTGGCAGGCCCGCAATAGACGGCACTCCGTTGACGCTACTCCGGGCCACGCCCCTGGAGACCTCGCTTCAGCGCCCCGGCGTCAGCGTTCGCGCTGGGGTTCCCCGGCGACCGTTTTGGCCGCCTCCACCTCAAGCAGGAGCTGGCCGTTCTCCTCGACAAGCTTCGGCTGGTAGACGTGGGCCTTGCGCTTGTAGCTCAGGTAGGCGATGCAGCCGTTGGCCGCCGCCATCTTCTCCAGCATGATCTCCGAGCCGGGCACCAGAAGCTGGCCGAGGGTGAGCCCAGCGGTGTTCTCCTGGCCCACCTCATCGCCGAGCTCGGTGGTGTCGCGGCCGTCAATGACCTTCCGGGCGCACACCCAGCGGCCCCACACGCCCTTGCTGGCCAGCAACGAGGGCTGCTGGTTCATCGGCACCGTGGCCGCGAAATAGCGGGTGTTGAAGCGGCGGTGCGCGAAATCCGGGCTGAGCCAGTTGACCAGTGGCTTGAGCAGGTCCGTGCGCACCGAGAGCCCGCGTTTGGCCAGCACTTCGGTGAAGGACTTCTCCTGCTCCGCCACGGCCACCCGGGCCCGCATCCATTCGGCAGAGGACGTGGCCTCCACCGTGGTGGACAGGTCCGGGCCGGCCAGGAGCACGCCGGTTTCCTCAAACAGTTCACGGATGGCGCCCACCACGTGGCGGCGTGCCAGTCCGACGTCGTCGGTCCCCATCTGCTCGGCCCAATGCTGCGGTGAGGGGCCCAGCCAGCCGACGGCGTCGTCGTCGGACGCCTCCAGCGACCCGCCCGGAAAGGCGAGGACCCCCAGCGGTGACGATCCCGGGCGGTAACCCAGCCAGGTCTCCAGGCCGGTGGGCGAATCACGAAGCAGCACCACCGAGGAAGCGAACCGTGCCGCCCGGGGGGTCCTTTCGCCGTGTTCAAGCCAGCTGCGGGCCGCCCCCTCAAGATCGGGGGGAAGGACAAACAGTCGTCGGGCTAACTGAGGCAAGGAAGTGACCGGCCCTCTAGGCGAATTCGGCGATCAGTTCGACTTCAACCGGCGAGTCGAGCGGAAGTACGGCCACGCCGACGGCGGAGCGCGCGTGCTGGCCGGCGTCGCCGAGGACCTTGCCCAGCAGGTCGGACGCGCCGTTGATCACACCGGGCTGGCCGGTGAACGACGGGTCGGAGGAGACGAACCCGACAACCTTGACGATCCGCGTGATCCGGTCGAGGTCCCCGATGACGCTCTTCACGGCTGCCAGGGCGTTGACGGCGCACACCGCGGCGTACCGCTGGGCGGCATCCGGTGACACCGTGGCCTCGTCCGAGGCGCCTTCGGCGCCGGAGGACACCTTGCCGGTGGCTTCGAGCTTGCCGTTGATGAACGGCAGCTGTCCCGACGTATAGACGTGGTTGCCGGAGATCACAGCGGGGACGTAGGCGGCCACCGGGGCGGCAACCTCCGGCAGGGTCAGGCCCAGCTCGGCGAGGCGCTGCTCGACGGCGGACGACGCGCCCGTGCCTGAGGTGCTGCGGCCCGGAGTTCCGGAGGCTCCGGGCGCTCCCGGAGCGGCAGATGCGGGGGTGCTCACGGCTACTGCTTCTCCCTCTTCAGGTAGGCAACCAGGCCGTTTCCTTCGGGACCCGGAACAACCTGGACAAGCTCCCAGCCGTCGTCACCCCACTGGTCCAAAATCTGCTTTGTGGCGTGGATAATGAGCGGAATCGTGGCGTACTCCCATTTGGTCATGAGCTAAAGCCTAGTCCTTGCCGGTAAAGTGGAAAACATGGCGACTGGTAAGAACCCTTTATTTGACACGGCCACCACCCTCGGAAAGATCTTTCTTTTCCTGGGCGTGAGCGCCATTTGTGGCGTCCTGGTGGCGGGACTGCTGGTCCCTGCGGCGGCCGTCACCGGCAGCTCGGCCAGCGGCTCAATCAAATTCTTCGACACCCTCCCGGCGGAGCTGAAGGTTGATCCGCCAAGCCAGTCAACCAAGATCCTGGCGGCCGACGGCAGTGTCATCGCCAACCTCTACCTTGAGAACCGCACCCGCGTCTCGCTGGATGACATGTCCCCGCACATCAAGAACGCGGTGATCGCCATCGAGGACAGCCGCTTCTATGAACACGGCGGCGTGGACACCACCGGCATCATGCGCGCGCTGGTCAGCACCGCCCGGGGCAACAAGCAGGGCGCGTCGACCATCACGCAGCAGTACGTGAACAACGTCATCAACTCCTCCCTTGAGGCCGAGGGCAAGGGCGACGAGGTCCTGCTGAACGGCGTGAACAAAGGCGTCGGGGACAAGCTCCGCGAGATGAAGCTCGCCATCGCCCTGGAGAAGAAGTTCACCAAAGAGGAGATCCTTGAGGGCTACCTCAACATCGTCTTTTTCAACCGTGACGCCTACGGCATTGAGGCCGCCTCCCGGCTGTTCTTCAGCACCACTGCCAAGAAACTGACCCTGCCGCAGGCCGCGCTTCTCGCCGGCGTTGTGAACAGCCCGTCGTTCTACGATCCGATCTCCAACCCGGAGAACGCCAAGCAGCGCCGCGACCTGGTCCTCAAAGCCATGTACACGCAGGGCAAGATCAAGCAGGCGGACTACGAAGCCGCCGTCGCCACGCCGGTCACCACCAAGGTGACCCAGCCCCGGCAGGGCTGCGCCTACTCGCCCACGTCGCCATACTTCTGCGATTACGTGCTGCACCTGCTGCTCAACAACCCCGCGTACGGCGCGGACGCGAAAGAACGTGAGCGGAAGATCTTCCGCGGCGGTCTGACAATCAAGACCACGCTGGAACCTGCCGCCCAGAAGGCCGCCCAGGCACAGGTGGATGCCGCTGCCGGCGCGAACCCGGACAAGTGGGGCGCTGCCCTGGTTTCGGTGGAGCCGGGCACCGGCAAAATCACCAACATGGCACAGAACACCTCGTGGCTGCAGGCCAAGGGGAAGTTCGACTCCCAGCTCAACTTCAACGTCGACAAATTCGACGAAAACGGCAACGACCTCAACGGCCTCGGCGGCGCCCAGCCGGGGTCCACAATGAAACCGTTCACGTTCGCCCAGTGGCTGGATGAGGGCAAGTCCATGAACACCGTGGTGGACGGCTCGGTCCGCAGGTACCCCCTGAGCTTCCAGTGGCGGAACTCCTGCGGCACCACCACGGGCGCCTACAGCACGCCGGAAAACCAGGCGCAACTGGGCGCCGCGGAGGACCTGCAGAACGCCGAAGAGGGCTACTACAGGCCCATGACGGTCCTGCAGGGCCTGTACAACTCCATCAACACGGTGACCTTCGCCTCCGCCGCGCAGGTGGACTTCTGCGGGATCCAGAAGATCGTGGACGCCGTGGGCATCCACTCCGGTCTTCCCTCGGTGGAGAAGGAGACCGGCAAGATCCTCGAGGCGAACCCGAAGGTCAACATGTTCCAGTTGTCCAACCTCCTGGGTTCCACCCAGACCTCGCCGCTGACCATGGCCAGTGCGTTCGCCACCTTCGCCAACGATGGCCGGTACTGCGCGCCGATCGCCATCACGTCAGTGACGGATGCGACCGGGGCCCAGCTCCCCGCCCAGGCCACCAACTGCCGGGACGCGCTCAAGCCGGAGGTCGCCCGCGGCGTGAACTACGCCCTGCAGGAAGTCCTGAACCGTGGTTCCGGCGCGCTCATTCAGCCGCGGATCTCCACCCGGACAACCTTCCCGATCGCGGCTAAGACCGGTACGTCCAACAACAACGGTTCCACGTGGGTTGTCGGCCACACCACGGGCCTTGCCACCGCTGCCTGGTTCGGCGACCCGCTGGGCAACCAGCAGCGCGCCGGACAGAACGTCACGATCAACGGGAACTTCTACAAGGGCGTCGACGGTTACATGATCGCCGGCCCCATGTTCTCGCAGTTCATGTCCCAGGTCGCCCCATCGCACGGCACGGAGCCGTTCCCGGAACCGCCGTCGAACCTGTTGTACGAGGCCGCGCCGTACCAGCCGCCCAGCAATAACAACAACAGCAACAACCGCGGAAATGGCGGCAACGAGGGCAGCGAGGAGGCTCCGTCGACGCAGAACGAAGCCCCGAAGGAAGAAGCGCCGAAGGAACCGGCGCCTTCCGCGCCGCCGAAAAAAGAGGATAAGTAGCCCGTGGCCGGGGGATTTGATCTGGCAAGCCGCGTCCGAAGCATCGGGCGCGGCTTTGCCGTAACCGCCGCAGCCGGTGCCACGGTGGGCGCCGCCGTGACCGGCTACGGGCTGTGGGAGAAGAACCAGTTCGTCCTGCGGGAAGAGACCCTGCCCATCCTCCCTGCCGGGTTTGGACCGATCCGGGTGCTGCACCTCAGCGACATTCACTTTGTCCCGGGGCAGCACCGGAAGGCCGAATGGCTGGCCTCGCTTGCGGAACTGCGGCCGGACCTGGTGGTGAACACCGGCGACAACCTCAGCCATGCCAAGTCCGTGCAGCCCCTGCTGGACTCGCTCCACCCGCTGATGGAATTCCCCGGCGTTTTTGTGCCCGGCTCGAACGACTACTTCGCCCCGATGCTGAAAAACCCGGTGTCGTATTTCCGGGGGCCGTCCTCGCACACCAAGGAGCCGGCCCGGCTGGACTGGCCCCGGCTCCGTGCAGGCTTCGGCATGGGCGGCTGGGTGGACCTGACCAACCGCTGCCAGTCGCTGGTGATCAAAGGCCTGCGCGTTGATTTTTCCGGCGTCGACGATCCGCACCTGGGCCTTGAACGGTACGCCGGCTGGCCGCGGGGCACGAAGGGCCAGGACAGCCGTGCGCACCTCCGCGTCGCTGTCATCCACGCCCCCTACCAGCGTGTCCTGGACCGTTTCACCGAGGACGGCGCCGACCTCCTGCTGGCCGGGCACACGCACGGCGGCCAGATCTGCGTCCCGGGTTACGGCGCCCTCGTCGCCAACTGCGACCTCCCGACCTGGCGCGCCAAAGGCCTGCACGACTGGGAAAGCAACGGACGCACGACGCCGGTGAACGTCTCGGGCGGCATCGGCACCTCCCGTTTCGCGCCGGTCAGGATCGCCTGCCGGCCCGAGGCCGTAATGCTGACGCTCACTGCGCGTTCCTGAGCCCGCCCGCTCCCCTCTCCACCACCGGACATGCCCTCCCGCTCCCCTCTCCACCACCGGACATGCCCTCCGGCGCGATCCACGAATGGACATAGGGGCCTATGTCCACTCCCCGCGCCATGTACTGGACATGTCCAGCGGCACGGCAGGTCTTATGTCCACTCGCCGCGCCCGGGACCGGACATGTCCTCCCGTGAGGGGAGGGTCGCGCATCCATTGCGGAATGTAATTACTGGGCGAGATCCTGATGCTGTGGATTTTCCTGTGAACCGGGTCACCCGATGGCCTAGGGTAGTTGCTACAGGAAACTACATCCAGTTGCGTTAGTTATTTCGCAGTTGCGTTTTAAGAAGCAGGCATGGCCAAGCAGACCTCATTTTTCTCCTCCATCAGCCGTCTCTATCCGCATGTCAGGCCGATCATTCCGCGGCTGGTCATGGGCCTGCTCTGCGCCCTGCTCGCCAGCGTGGTGGCCCTGACCATCCCCCAGGTGCTGCGGGTGCTGATCAACCAGTCCCTGGAACCCGGCGGCAGCACAGACGCGGTCTGGACCGCCTCCCTCGTGATCCTGGGCCTGGGCATCGCCGAGGCCGGACTCGTGGCGCTGCGCCGGCAGTTCGTCATCAACCCCGCCACCACGGTGGAAACCCGGATGCGGGTGTCCCTCTACGGCCACCTGCAGGACCTGACAGTTTCCTTCCACGACCGGTGGGGCTCCGGGCAGCTGCTCTCCCGCGCCATGACCGACCTGAACTTCCTGCGCCGCTGGATGGCCTTCGGCGCCATCATGCTGGTGGTCACCACCCTGACGGTCGTGATCGGTGTGGCCGTGATGTTCGCAATGAGCTGGCAGCTGGCCCTGATTTTCCTCGCCGCGGCGGTGCCCATCATGATCTACGGCTTCCGCTTCCGCACCCGCTTCAGCAAGGTGGCCCGGCGCAGCCAGGACCAGGCCGGCGACCTCGCGACCACTGTCGAGGAATCGGTCCACGGGATCCGCGTCCTCAAGGCATTCGGCCGCAGCCGCGAGGCACTGGAGAACTTCAACGAACAGGCGGAGGAGCTCCGCCAGACGGAGATCGCCAAGGCCAAGCACGTCGCCACCTTCAGCCTGGTGGTCACCCTTCTGCCGGAGCTGGCCCTCGGGACCGGCCTCGTCGTCGGCATCCTGCTGGCCTCCACCGGCGAGCTGAGCATCGGCGCCCTGGTGGCCTTCTTCGCCACCGCCGCCGTGATCGCCGCCCCCGTGGAGTTCTGCGGCATGCTGCTGGCCATGGCCCTCACCGCCAAGACCGCCGTGGACCGGCATTTCGAGGTGATGGACTCGGTGAACACCATCACCAGCCCGGACCATCCGCGCAGCCCCGCCGAGCTGCAGGGCGCCCTCAGCTTCCACAACGCCACCTTCGCCTACGAGGACGCCCCGGACAAACCGATCCTCACCGACGTCACCCTGGACATCAGGCCCGGCGAAACCATGGCCCTGGTCGGAATCACGGGCAGCGGCAAGAGCGCCCTGCTCCAGCTGGTCCCCCGGCTGTACGACGTCACCGCCGGCACCATCACCATCGACGGGGTGGACCTGCGCGAGTTCAGCGTTGAGGACCTCCGCACAGTGGTCGCCGTCGCGTTCGAAGACACCACGCTGTTCTCGAGTTCGGTCCGCGACAACGTCCTGCTTGGCGCCCCGGCCGGCCTCCCGCCCGAGCGCCGCGAAGAACTCCTCGAGGAGGCGCTCGACGTCGCCCAGGCCCACTTCGCGTACTCGCTTCCGGACGGTCTGGACACCTTGATCGGTGAGGAGGGACTCAGCCTCTCCGGCGGGCAGCGGCAGCGCATCGCCCTGGCCCGGGCCATCGCCGCCCGTCCCAGGGTGCTGGTCCTGGACGATCCGCTGTCCGCCCTCGATGTCCACACCGAGGAACTCGTCGAGACGAGGCTGCGGGAGGTGCTTACCGCCACGACGACGCTGATCGTGGCCCACCGGCCGTCCACCGTCGCGCTGGCGGACCGGGTGGCGCTGCTGGAGAACGGACGGATCACCGCCGTCGGCACCCACACCGAACTGCTCGCGGAGAACCCCCACTACCGCTACGTGATTGCCAGCCTCGACCCCGAGCCGCGCGACCTGGACTCCGATCTGCTGGACTCGGAGCTGTCCGGCCTCAACGCCGAGGAGGTTTCCCGATGAGCAGCGCAACCTTCGGCACCGCGAATGAAGACAACGCGCACCTGTCCAGGACCGAGAGCAAAACCGTCCGGCGCCGGTCCCTGGCCCTGCTCGGCTCGCTGATCCGCCCGGTCCGCCGGCGGTTCTGGCTGACCATTGCCGCCGTCGTGCTGTCCCAGGCCGCCCGCGTCGCCGGGCCGGCGCTGATCGCCTTCGGCATCGACCGGGCCCTCCCGGCCCTGATCGCCGGCGACAACGTCCCCCTGATGCTCACGGGCGCCGCGTACCTCGCCGCCGCCGTCGCCACGGCCTGCCTCACCGCCCTGTATGTGACCTCGACGGCCAGACTGAGCCAGGCGATGCTCCTGGACCTCCGCGTCCGGGTCTTCCGGCACACCCAGCGGCTCAGCCTCGAATTCCACGAAAAGTACACCTCAGGGCGCATCATCGCGCGACAGACCTCGGACCTGGAGGCGCTGCGCGAACTCCTGGACTCCGGGATCAGCTCGCTGGCCTCCGGAATGCTGTTCATGGTGTTCACGGCCGCGACCGTGTTCGCCCTCGACTGGAGGAGCGGGCTCCTGGTCCTGGCCGCCGGCGTGCCGATGTACTTCCTGGCCCGCTGGTACCAGAAGCACTCCCAGATCGCGTTCCGCGAGTCCCGGGTGGTCTCGGCCCGGCTGATCGTGCACTTCGTCGAGACCATGACCGGCATCCGCGCCGTCAAGGCGTTCCGCAAGGAACGCGAAAACGCCGGCCTCTATGCCGAGCTCGCCGAGGACTACCGCAAGGTCACGGTCCGTTCCATCAACCTCAACGGCGTCTTCCAGCCCGGCCTGGTGCTGATCGGCAACGTCTGCGTCGCCGTCGTCCTGCTGTTCGGCGGCTTCCGGGTGCTCAGCGGCGACCTCGCCGTCGGCGTGCTGCTGGCCCTGATCCTGTCCACCAAACGCTTCTTCCAGCCGGTGGACCAGATGGCCATGTTCTACAACTCCTTCCAGAGCGCCCAGGCGGCGCTGGAGAAAGTCTCCGGACTGCTCGAGGAAGTCCCCACGGTCCGTCCGCCCAAAAACCCGGTGACCCTGCACGACGCCAAGGGAACCATTGATTTCAAGGCGGTCGAATTCCGCTACGGCGACGGGCCCGTCATCATCCCGGCCATGGACCTGCACATCCCCGCCGGCCAGACGGTGGCGCTGGTGGGCCAGACCGGCGCCGGCAAGTCCACGCTCGCCAAACTGATCGCCCGCTTCTACGACGTCTCCGCCGGTTCGCTCACGCTCGACGGCGTGGACCTGCGGGAACTCGCGACGGCGGACCTGCGCCGGAACGTCGTAATGGTCACCCAGGAGGCGTTCCTGTTCAGCGGCTCCGTCGCGGACAACATCGCCCTCGGCCGGCCCGGGGCCTCGCGCGCGGAGATCGAGGCCTCGGCCAAGGCCGTGGGCGCGCACGACTTCATCCAGGCCCTCCCGGACGGCTACGACACGGACGTCAACAAACGCGGCGGCCGGGTGTCCGCCGGGCAGCGCCAGCTGATCAGCTTCGCCCGGGCGTTCCTGGCCCGTCCGGCCGTGCTGATCCTGGACGAGGCCACCTCCTCGCTGGACATCCCGTCCGAACGACTCGTCCAAACCGGCCTGGCCGGGCTGCTGCAGGGCATCGGCGCCGACAGCGGCCGCACCGCCCTCATCATCGCGCACCGCCTGTCGACAGTGGAGACCGCCGACCGGGTGCTGGTGGTCCACGACGGGCGGGTGGTCGAGGACGGCACCCCGGATCAGCTGATCGGCGGCGGCGGCCGCTTCGCGCAGCTGCATGGCGCCTGGAAGGACTCGCTGGTCTGAGCCGCACCGGCTCTGCGCGGCCCGGCTGCGCGTGCAGTGCGTTCTGTTGCGCGGCCGCCCGTGGCTCGATTTCGCATCCGGGGCCCCGATCGGATACTCTTGTGAAGTTGCTTTTGAAGTAACGGATCGGGATGTGGCGCAGCTTGGTAGCGCGCGTCGTTCGGGACGACGAGGTCGCAGGTTCAAATCCTGTCATCCCGACCAATCAAGAAGAGGGTCTTCCATTAGGAAGGCCCTCTTCTTTGTGCGCCCGGTTCCCGTCGATTGCTCCGCAACTGCCGTTTTGACCCCTCAAAAGGGCGGCTACGGAGCAGTCGATGAGGGTTGCGGGGCAAAAAAATAGCTCCGGGACACGGTTCGCGCATGTCCCGGAGCTATCAAAAAGCCAATGCCTACATCGGATCCGGCCAGTTGCCGACATTTGTGGAGTACGTCATCGGGTCAGGCCAGTTGCCGACATTCGTGGAGTACATCATGGGGTCAGGCCAGTTACCGACGGCCTGAGGCGCCTTCATGGGGTCCGGCCAGTTGCCGACGGCGGTGAAGCCAGCGTCACCAGTGGAACCAATGGACAGGACGGCCGGAGCCGCAGCGGAGAATGCCAGAGCGCCCGCCAGGACGGCGCCGGCCGCAATCTTCTTCAACATAGAGTTCCTCAATATGAGTCGGGGTCCTTACCAAGTCAGCACTACCCTTGTTGACACACATTGTAAAATGATTTCCACAGAGACTGTCAAGCATTTAGTACAAAGATTGTCCGGAATTAGGAGGTATCCGTGGGGAACGGATTCGGGGAGAAACTCCGAGCGGAACGGCTCGAACGTGGCCTAACGCAAGCGGAATTGGGCCGGGACCTGTACTCGCCCAGCTACATCTCCCTGTTGGAGACCGGACGCCGCGAACCGACGGCCGATGTCATCGAGGAACTGGCCCGACGACTGGAGCTGGCGCCCAAGGCGCTGGAAGCCTGGAGCCAGCCGGTCTCCGTCAGCGACGCGGAATATGTACTCTCGGGCCTCTATGCGCGCCAGGCCTGGGATCTGCGCGACTACTCCCTGGCGGCGACCCATGCCGCGGCTGCGGCCCGGATCGCCCTCGAAGCCAGGAACACCAGCGCCTGGTGGAACATGACCTATATGCAGGCCGAATGCCTGATCAAGCAGGGCCAGTGGCAGGAATGCAAGGACATCGTCCAGCGCCTCCTGGACCACCCGATGGCCGCCGAATCGGCAGGCCTGGGGGTGCGGGCCCGGCAGATGCTCGCCGCGGCCTCACAGGGACAAGGGCAGCTGACCGCCGCCGTCGAGCATGCCGAGCAGGCGGTGCGGCTCTGCGCCGAGCTGCCCAAGGGCTCCACCCTGGTCATCGGCGCGCTGCGCGCCTTGATCGGCGCGCTGGCCGAAAGCGGCCGGCTGGACGAGGCGTGGGAATACTGCCAGGCCATGAACGAGCAGATGGACGACCACTCCATGACCCAGCTCGCCGGCGAGGTCGCGTGGGTGATCGGCAACGTGGCCTTTATGCGCCATGACTACCCGGAGGGGATCAAGTACCACGAGCGGGCGGCGCAGCTGCTCTCCCCCGCAAACGACATCGACCTCTGGGCCCGGTTCAACAAGGCCTCCGCGGCCGTGCGCCTGTCCTCCGGGATCGTGGAACCGGAGACGCTGACATCGATTGAGCGGGCCGAGCTGGCGCTCTCGATCGTCGGCGGCAACAAAACGGACCAGCTGGAGGTGGCCTTCATCCGGGCCCGCTGGCTTTACCTGACCGGGGATATCGTCGCGGCCATCCAGAAGCTGCGCGAAATCCACGCCGACAAGGGTGCGCTCGCCAAGCACACCGCCGGCGAAGTATCGCTGCTGCTCGGCAAGGCCCTCAAGGCCGCCGGCGAATCCGACGAGGCACTGGTCTACCTCGAGGAGGCCCAGAAGGAATTCAGCGCGGCCGGCGCCTCGGACCGGGTCCAGCAGTCGATGGACGCCGTGCTGGAAATCCGGCTGGCCCAGCGCCGCGCGCAGTCCGCCGCGGCGTCCGGAACCTGAGCGGGCCGCAGCCGCAGCCCAAGCGGACCGCCCCGAACCCCCTAGGCGAACGTCCGGCCGGTGAGTTTCTCGTAAGCCTCGACGTACCGGCTGCGGGTGCGGGTGACGACGTCGGCCGGCAGCGCCGGAGGCGCCAGGTCCGAGGACTTGTCCCAGCCGGATGCGGCCGAGGTCAGCCAGTCGCGGACGTACTGCTTGTCGTAGGAAGGCTGGGCCTTGCCGGGCTGGTACGTGGCGGCATCCCAGAAACGTGAGGAGTCCGGGGTGAGCACCTCGTCGCCGAGCGTGATGACGCCGGTGGCGACGTCCAAGCCGAATTCCACCTTGGTGTCGGCAAGGATGATGCCGCGGCCACGGGCGATGGCTTCTGCCTTTGTGTAGATCTCCAGGGTGAGTTCACGCAGCCGGGACGCGATGTCCTCCCCAACGGTCTCCACGACGGCGTCGAAAGTAATGTTCTCGTCGTGCTCGCCCACCTCGGCCTTAGCGGAGGGGGTGAAGATGGCCTCGTCGAGCCGGGACCCGTCCACCAGGCCCCCGGGCAGAGGGATGCTGCACACGGTGCCGGACGCCCGGTACTCGACAAGCCCGGAGCCGGTGAGGTAGCCGCGGGCGATGCACTCGACCGGGAACATGTCCAGCTTCTTGCAGATCATCGCGCGGCCCTCCACCGCGGCGGGCACACCGCCGTCGACCGTGGACGCGAGCACGTGGTGGGCAACGCCCAGCTGTTCGAACCACCACAGACTCAGCTGGGTCAGGATGCGGCCCTTGTCCGGGATCTCGCTGGCGAGGACGTGGTCATAGGCGCTGATGCGGTCGCTGGCGACCACCAGGACACATTCCTGGCCGATGCGCTCCGTGATGGAGCGGTCCACCGGAACATAGAGGTCGCGGACTTTGCCCGAGTAGATGTGCTTCCAGCCCGGCAGGTCCAGCGTCGCGGTATCCAGGCCGCCTTTCGGCGCGGACGGCGTGGGTCCGGTGGCGTCCGGCAGGGGTTCACGGGTCATGCTCAAGCCTTCGCTTTCGTGGCGGCCGGGGCGCCGGGCGTCTGCACTTTGATCTCGCCGCGCGCCGCCTTGCCGCCGATGTCGGTGCGGAACTGGCTGCCGTCGAGCTGGACCAGTTCGACGCCGTCGTACGCCCGCTCCCGGGCCTCGACGAGGTCCGTTCCGAGCGCCACCACGGCCAGGACGCGTCCGCCCGCGGACACAACCTTGCCTTCGTCGTCGAGCTTGGTGCCGGCGTGGATCACGTGGACACCTTCGATCGACTCGACTTTCTTGAGCCCCCGGATCCGGTCGCCGGTGCGCGGCGCGTCGGGGTAGTTCTCGGCGGCGACGACGACGGCGACTGCGGTCTCCCTGGACCAGCGCAGGGGCTGGACCTTGTCCAGTTCGCCCTTGGCCGCTGCCATCAGGAGCCCGCCGAGAGGGGTCTTGAGGCGGGCAAGGACCGCCTGGGTTTCCGGGTCGCCGAAGCGGACGTTGAATTCGATCACACGGGTGCCGCGGGACGTCAGGGCCAGCCCGACGAAGAGCACACCGACGAACGGGGTGCCGCGGTGGGCCATCTGGTTGACCGTGGGCTGGGCGACGCGGTCAAGAACCTCCTGGACGAGGCCTTCGGGGGCCCATTCCAGCGGGGTGTAGGCGCCCATGCCGCCGGTGTTGGGGCCCTCGTCGTTGTCGAAGATCCGTTTGAAGTCCTGCGCCGGGGAGAGCGCCACGGTGTTGCTGCCGTCGCAGAGGACGAAGATCGAGACCTCGGGTCCGTCCAGGAATTCCTCGATCACCACGGTGCCGCCGGCATCGAAGCAGCTCTGGGCGTGGGCGAGGGCCTCGTCCCGGTTGTTGGTGACCACCACACCCTTGCCTGCGGCGAGTCCGTCGTCCTTGACGACGTAGGGCGCGCCGAACGTGTCCAGCGCGTCGGCGGCTTCCTCGGCGTTGCCGGCCACCCGGGCCATCGCGGTGGGGACACCGGCCTCGGCCATGACTTCCTTGGCGAACGCCTTGGAGGCCTCAAGCTGGGCCGCTGCCTTGCTGGGGCCGAACACCGGGATGCCCGCGTCGCGGACGGCGTCGGAAACGCCGGCGGCCAGCGGCGCCTCGGGGCCGACGACCACCAGGTCGACGGCGAGTTTGGTCGCCAAGGCAGCGACGGCGTCGGGATTGTTGGCGTCGATGGCGTGTGTGGGGACCAGTTTGCTAATGCCGGCGTTGCCCGGGGCCGCATGGACCTCGGCTACATTCGGATCTGCAAGCAAGGATCGGACAATGGCGTGTTCGCGGCCGCCGGGGCCGATGACAAGTACCTTCACAGTTCCCAAGGGTACTTTGTGGACCCTGCTGGCTCCTAAGCTGTGACCACCACCGGACATGCCCAGCCTTGGCCGCACCCACTGGACATAGCGCCCACATGCTCATTCTTCCGCCCGCACGGAGGGCATGCCCCACGCGCAGCCGCCTCCCGCCCACCGGACATGCCCAGCCTCGGCCGCACCCACTGGACATAGTGCCCACATGCTCATTCTTCCGCCCGACCGGAGAGCATGCCCCACGCGCAGCCGCCTCCCGCCCACCGGACATGCCCAGCCTCGGCCGCACCCACTGGACATAGTGCCCATATGCTCATTCGTACGCCCGACCGGAGGGCATGTCCCCCACGGAAGCCCCCGGGGCCATCCGCGGCGCGTCCGGCTGCGAAGACTGGTTATGGAGAAGCCCAGCACGCAGACGCCCCGCGCGGAAGAACTCAGCATAGTGAAGCCCGCCCGGAAGCAGCCCGGCAAGCACAGGCCGTCCCGGCGGCTGTCCGGTCCCACCGCCCTCGCCGCACTGGCCGGGGTGGCGGCGGCCGCCGTCGTGCTGTCCGTGGCGGAGCTGATCGGAGCGTTCTTCACGGCGCGGGCGACGCCTGTGATCGCCCTGGGCTCGACCTTCATCGACTTCACGCCGTCGTGGCTGAAGGATTTCGCGATCGCCACCTTCGGTACGAATGACAAACTCGCCCTGTTCGTCGGCATGGCGGTGACCATCCTGCTGCTTGCCTGCGTTCTGGGCATTGTGGCCTACCGCAAGTGGGCCCTCGGCGTCGCGGGCGTGCTGTTGATGGGCGCCGTGATCGTCGCGAGTGTGGTGACCCGGGCCAGTGTGAAGCCGCTGGATGCGATTCCTACTTTGATCGGTACCGTGGCCGGACTCATTGCGCTCCGGTTCCTCATCACGCGGCTGTGGCGGATGCAGCCGTGGCCGGAGATGGACGCGGACCTGGCCGCCAAGGACCCGGAACGTCCCGCCACCAGCCGCCGCGCCTTCTTCGCCGCTACCGGAGTCACGGCCGCTGCCTCGGCCGTCGCCGCGACCGGGGGCCGGATGCTCAGCGCGGCCCGCAGCAACGTGGCCCAGGCCCGCGAATCCCTGCAGCTCCCCGCACCGGTGAAGCCCGCCCCCGCGGTGCCCGCCGGGGTGCAGTCCAAGGCGCCCGGGGTCACGCCGTGGCTGACGCCCAACAACGAGTTCTACCGCATTGACACCGCACTGAGCGTGCCCGAGATCAACGCCCAGGACTGGGAGCTGCGCATCCACGGCCTCGTGGAACAGGAAGTCCGGCTCAGCTTCCAGGACCTGCTCGGCGCGAACCTGATCGAGTCCCACGTTTCCCTGACCTGTGTGTCCAACCCGGTGGGCGGGAACCTGGCCGGCAACGCCAAATGGCTGGGCATGCCCATCCGTGACGTGCTCAAGCTGGCCCGGCCCAAGGAAGGCGCGGACATGGTGCTCTCCACCTCGATCGATGGCTTCAGCGCTTCGACTCCACTGGAGGTCCTGCAGGATGACCGGGACGCCATGCTGGCCATCGGCATGAACGGCGAAGCCCTCCCGCTGGAACACGGCTATCCGGTGCGGATGGTTGTTCCCGGCCTGTACGGCTTCGTCTCGGCCACCAAATGGGTGGTGGACCTGGAGGTCACCCGGTTCGCGGACAGCAAGGCCTACTGGACGCAGCGCGGCTGGTCCGAGCGCGGCCCCATCAAGACCATGGCCCGCGTGGAGGTCCCCAAGTCCTTCGCCAAGGTTCCGGCCGGGCGGGTCGCGATCGGCGGGACCGCCTGGGCCCAGACGCGCGGCATCACCAAGGTTGAGGTGCAGATCGACAACGGGGACTGGGTTGAGGCCACCCTCTCCACGGAAGCCTCGCTGGTCACCTGGCGGCAGTGGTCCTTCGACTGGGAGGCCACCCCGGGCCCGCACTACATCAAGGCCCGCGCCACGGACGGAACCGGCGAGGTCCAGACGGACAAGCGCGCGGATCCCGTGCCCGACGGCGCGTCCGGCTGGCAGTCGCTGATGGTGACCGTGGAATAACGGGGTATCCCCGCCGGGCACCATAGACTTGCTGCATGCCCTTGAATTCGCGTGCCACCTTCACCGTCGAGTCCGCCGTCGAACTGGCCGTCGTTGAACGCAGCGGCTTCGTGGAGTCCCGGCACATCGGCTCGGCCGTCCTCATCGCCGGGGACGGCACCGTCGTCACCGAACTGGGCGACATCACCACGCCGATCTATGCCAGGTCCACACTGAAGCCCCTGCAGGCCCTTGCCTCCATGCAGGCCGGCGTCCCCCTGCGCGGCGCGCAGGCGGCGATCGCTTGCGGCAGCCACGTCGGCTCGCTGGATCACATGGACGTCGTCGAAGGCATGCTCAAGGCCGCCGGCGTCAAGGAAGAACAGCTCCAGTGCCCGGCAGCCTGGCCCGAGGACGAGACCGCACGCACATGGCTGGTCCGCACAGAGCGGGGCCAGTCCAAGCTTGCCTTCAACTGCTCCGGAAAGCATGCCGCGTTCCTCTGGGCCTGCACCGAAAACGGCTGGGACACCCACAGCTACCTCGAACCCAACCATCCCCTGCAGCAGCGCATCCGCTCCGTTATCGAGGAATACTGCGGCGAGAGCATCGCCCACCTCGGCATCGACGGGTGCGGCGCCCCCGTGGCCGCCGTCTCCCTGACCGGGCTGGCCCGGGCCTTCTCCAAACTCGCCAAGGCCCCCGGGGACAAGAACTCCAACGCCCGCGCCGCCACGATCGCCACCTCGATGCTGGACTACCCGTGGGCCGTGCAGGGGAAGGGCGAGTCCAACACAGTGGTGATGGACGACCTCGGGATCCTCGCCAAGATCGGCGCCGAGGGTGTCCTGGTGATGGCCACCCCCACCGGCGCCTCGGTCGCGATCAAGATCCTGGACGGCAACGTCCGGGCCACCACGCTCGTCGGGCTGACCCTGCTGGCCGCGGCCGGCGCCGTCGACGTCCCGGAGGTGGCCAGCGTCCTGGACAAGGTGGTCGCCCCCGTGCTCGGCGGCGGCCGGCCGGTGGGCAAGATCCGGCTGGGCCACGCCGTCTCGGCCCTGCTGGACTAGCCATGGGTGTAGCCCGACGCCGGATAGCCCTCGATGAGGGCCGCGCGGCCCTCGCCGCATGGCAGGCAGCCGGCGGCCCCGAGGCCGGCAGCCCCGTCCCCCGCAGCACGCTCGCGACGGCGGTCCGCTACTCCCTGGAGGAAGTCACCGCCCGGGCCCCCGGAAACTCGGTGGAAGTACGCGTCCCGCCCTTCGGCGTGACGCAGTGCGTGGAGGGTCCGCGGCATACCCGCGGCACTCCCCCGAACGTCATTGAGTGCGACGCCGCCACCTGGCTGGCGATGGTCAGCGGGCAGCTGAGCTGGGCAGACGCCGTCGACGCCGGCCGGGTGGCAGCGTCGGGGCTGCGCGCCGACCTGTCCGCCCTGCTGCCGCTCTAGGCTTTCGGCGCTAGCCGCGCCCGATGAACGGCATTCCGGCTGCGGTGATGACGAGGGAGCCGACGCTGGCCGACGGCGGCATCCCGGCCATCAGCAGCACCGCACGGGCGGCCTCGTCCACCGGGAAAGTCGGTTCCACGCGGCTGCTGCCGTCGGCCTGGACCGCGCCGGAGCCGACGCCGATCGTGTCCATCAGCTCCGTGGCCGTGTTGCCGATGTCGATCTGGCCGCAGGTGATCCCGAACCCCCGGCCGTCGAGTTCGATGCTTTTGGTCAGCCCGGTCATGGCATGTTTGGTGACCGTGTAAGCCACAGTCCGGGGCCGCGGCGAATGGGCGGCGATCGAGCCGTTGTTGATGATCCTCCCGCCCTGGGGCGACTGGGCCTTCATCGCCCGGACGGCGGCGGCGGCGCACAGCATGGAGCCGGTGAGGTTCACCGACAGGGTCGCGTCCCAGTCGGCGAGGCTGATCTCGTCCACGGAGGCGGCAGGGCCGAACACGCCGGCATTGTTGAACAGGACATCCACGCGGCCCCACAGCTTGAGGGTCTCGGAGAACAGCCGTTCGACGTCGTCGGGCACCGTCACATCGCACGGAACGGCGAGCGCCTGGGCATGTCCCGCGCCGGTTTCCCGCAGCTGCGATTCCCGGCGGCCGGCCAGCACCACCCGGTAGCCGTCGGCGAGCATGAGCCGGGCTACCGCCCGTCCGATTCCGGATCCGGCGCCGGTGACGACGGCGACTCGGCCGGGCAGGTGATGTCGTGTCATCCGGCTAGCGTATGCCGAGTTCGCACCTCACGGCAGTGTCCAGCGCCAACATTGCGGCGACGTGTCATCTCGCGGCGACGTGTCATCACGCGAGCGGCGATGTGTCATCACGCGAAGGGGCGGACCACTCAGTGGTGGGCGCGCGCCCGCTTTCCCGCGGCCAGCGACCCTCCGGACAGCGAGGTTCCCCGGCCGGCGCCCCCGGCGGTCCGCCTGGTCACCCTGGAGAGCGAACCCGCCGGCGCGGCCTGGCCGCCGGCGCTGCGGTCCCGGATAAGCCCCGTGCCGGCGATTTCGCGGGCCTGGGCAATGCCGGCAACGGCTGCCCCCTTGGTGGGAAAGGTGACGGAGACGGCCATCAGGCTGCCTGATCCGTCCAGCATGCGGATCCTGTAGCCGCCGTCGGGCGCGTCCACGAGTTCAAAATAGCCAGCCATCGCACACTCCTTTATCCTCTACCCCACGTTGGGATATTAGTAAGTATACTTATCTAAACTGTGGACGAACACCGGCCGTAAATATCGGCCGGACCCAGACAGTGCCATAGGCGGTTCCGTCGGACTAGGATCCGTAGATGCTAAAAGGGCACCAGATCGGACGCACGCATGTCGGCACCAGCGGCTGGAGCTATGACCACTGGGAGGACGTGTTCTACCCGCCCGGGCTCCCGGCACGGGAGCGGCTGGGGTACTACGCGGCACGCTTCGCCACGGTGGAGCTCAACGCCAGCTTCTACCGCTGGCCCCGGGAGGCCACGTTCGCCAGTTGGCGCCGGCGCCTTCCTCCCGGGTTCCTGCTCTCCGTCAAGGCCCCCCGCGGATTAACGCACGGCAAAAAGCTGTTCGCCCCGGAGGTCTGGATCGAGCGGATCGCCCGGTGCTGGCATGAACTGGGCGAAAAACGGGCGGTGCTGCTGGTCCAGCTGCCCCCGGACTTCCCCCGGGACGACGCGCGGCTGGACTACTTCCTGACGGCGCTTCCCGACTGGATCCGCGTCAGCATGGAGTTCCGCCACGCCAGCTGGGACGAGCCCGCGGTCTACGCGCTGCTGGAACGGCACGGCGCCGCCTACTGCATCATGAGCGGCGCGGGCCTCCCGTGCGTCCTCCGGGCCACCGCAGAGTTCGTCTACGTCCGGCTGCACGGACCGGACCGGGAGCACCTCTACGGAGGCTCCTACCCGGACGGTGACCTGCGCTGGTGGGCGGACCGGATCCGCGAATGGCAGCACGCCGGCAAGGAGGTGTTTGTGTATTTCAACAACGACGGCGGCGGCAACGCCGTCCGCAACGCCATGGCACTGCGCCACGTGCTAGGCGACACCTGAACCGCGCGCCTCCGGACACAGGCGACGGCGGAACGGGCCCGTGTGGGAGAGTGGAGGCATGGAATTGGCGTCACAGCAAACACCCGCTCAGCAACCGGCCACCGGCAACCGGGCTTTCCGCCTGGCGCACTGGGTCTCGGATACCGTCAACAGTCTTCGCCTGAAGACCGCCCGCCGCTGGGACTTCGTCCCGCAGACCGTCGCATACCAGGGCTACGGGTCCACCACGTGGGTCCGGGTGCTGGGCCGGGTGGTGCTGACCAGCAAGCCGAACCCCGGCAGCCGGGCCGAGAAGGCAGCTCAGAACGGCAACCAGAACATCCGCGGCTGGCGGGCGTTCACGTCCGTACCGATCCAATACTCCGAGGTGGAGATCGAGATCGGCGGGGTGACGGCCCGGGTGCATGCGGACCGCGGCGGACTGGTGGACACGGTGGTGCAGGTGGAGCTCACACCGGGTTGGCACTCGGCGGTGTTGCGCGCCGAGGGGACCGAACCTGCCACCGCGAAGATCTTCGTCATTTCCCCCGACACCAAGCTGGGCATCGTCTCCGACATCGATGACACGATCATGGTCACCGCACTCCCCAGGCCGTTCCTCGCGCTGTGGAACACGTTTGTGCTCAATGAGCGGGCCCGGATGGCGACGCCGGGGATGGCCGTGCTGATGGACCGGCTGATGGTGGAATACCCGGAGGCCCCGGTGATCTACCTGTCCACCGGGCCGTGGAACGCAGCCCCCACCCTGGCCCGCTTCATCACCCGGAACATGTACCCCTCCGGCGCTCTGCTCCTCACGGACTGGGGGCTCACCCAGGACCGCTGGTTCCGCAGCGGCCAGGAGCACAAGCGCCGCAACCTGGAACTGCTCGCCGAGGAGTTTCCGAACATGCGCTGGCTGCTCTTCGGGGACAACGGGCAGCACGACGAAGCAATCTACTCACACTTCGCCCAGCAGCACGGCGACCGGGTGGCCGCCATCGGCATCCGCCAGCTCTCCGCCAGCGAGGCCGTCCTGGCCGGCGGCCACTCGGAGTCCGGCGACCACACCGGCTCCCAGGTTCCGTGGATCTACTCCCCGGACGGCGCAGGCATGGCGAAGAGTCTGCAGGATATGGACCTTCTCTAACCTGCCCCGGCTGTACTCAGCCCACCGGGTGGGGGCGTTCGACGTCGGAAGTCCCCACCGCCGCGGCGGCGGCCTGGGCGCCAGCCCCCGGCGCTGCGCCCGCGACGGGAGCCTCCGGGACGGCGTCCCGGTGCCGCGCCCCGAGGACTTCCCGGAGCCAGTAAAACGAGGCCTTCCTGGTGCGCTCCTGGGTTTCCCGGTCCACGTGCAGCAGCCCGAACTGCTGCTTGTAGCCGGCCGACCATTCGAAGTTGTCCAGCAGCGACCACACGTAGTAGCCGCGCAGGTCGACGGATTCTGCCGCGCCTCCGGGTGACGTCGCCTCAATGGCGGTGGCAATGTGGTCCGCCAGGTAGCGCACCCGCCGCTCGTCCGGGATGATGAGCCCGCCGTCGGGATCCTGGATCTCAAGGTCCTCGAAGCTTGCCCCGCCCTCCGTGATGTAGACCGGCGGAAGATCCGGGTAGCGTTCGGCCATTTCCGCGAGCGCGACGGCCATGTATTCCGGTTTGATGGGCCAGCCGTACGCGGTGATCTCGGTGTCCGGGAAGGACGCAATGTGGAACGGCGAGCCGGGAGCGGTGCCGCTCAGGTCATCGCCCATCGCTTCCGCCATTCCCTTGGGCACGGCGCCCTCGCCCGGACCGGAGGCCACACGGGTCGGCATGTAGTAGTTAAGGCCGTAGAAGTCCAGCGGCTGCGAGATCAGCTTCATGTCCTCACTGGAGGGGCTGAACGAGGAGAAGAAGGTGGCGGCCCGGATAGTGTCCGGGTACTTGCCCAGCAATACGGGGTCCGCGTAGAGCCGGTTCTGGGCCATGTCCATCAGGCCGGCGCTGAGCTTGTCCAGCGGGTTGCCCGACGCGGGCACCATCGGTGAGTACACATTGGTGATCCCGATCTCGCCCGGCACGTTGGCGGCCCGGAGTGCCTGCAGCGACAGCCCGTGGCCCAGCAGCTGGTGATGGACGCTGGGCAGGGCTTTGAGCATGAGTGCCTCGCCCGGCGCGTGCATCCCCAGCATGTAGCCGTTGGTGCTGACCGTGGCGGGCTCGTTGACGGTCACCCAGCGGGTCACCCGGTCTCCGTAGGCTGCCGCCGCGATCGCGGCGAACTCTCCCAGCCGGTAGGCGGTGTCCCGGTTCATCCAGCCGCCCGCCTCCTCCAGCTCCAGCGGCGTGTCCCAGTGATACAACGTGGCCATCGGTGCGATCCCGTTGGCCAGCAGCAGGTCGATCAGCCGGTCGTAGAAATCAAGGCCGGCGGAGTTGACCGGGCCGCTGCCGCCAGGCTGGATGCGGGACCAGGACAGGGAAAAACGGTAGGAATCGATCCCGAGTTCCTTCATCAGGGCCACGTCCTGGGGCATCCGGTGGTAGTGGTCGCACGCCATGGCGGGGCTGTGGTCCTCCACGATCGATCCGGGTTTCGCCGCAAAGACGTCCCACCCCGAGGGGCCGCGCCCGTCCTCATCCAGGGCGCCTTCGATCTGGAAGGCGGCGGTGGCCACGCCCAGCGTAAAGCGCGGCGGCAGCAGCGCGGCCAAGTCCTTGGCGGATGCTTTCATCAGTGGATTCCCCTATGTAGTTTCCGGCAGTGGACTGATTTTAGGCCGTGGCGCATCCCCGCGCCACGACCTCCGTCCGCGGGCCGGTCCGGGTCCCTCACCGCACCAGCATCCACCGCGCCTCAGTACGACGCGGCCTCAGGTCCGAACAGGAATTCCTTGGCGTGGGCTACCGCTTTCTTGAACGCATCGTTCCGCAGCGCCTGCAGCTGTTCGGTCTCGTCGGCCGTGGGTTCCAGGTAACTCGTGTAGCCCGGGCGCAGCACCCAGATATCGCCGGCCGGAGGGAGGTAGAAGACGCCGAAGGAACGGTGCTGGCTGTCATCGACGGTCCAGATGGGAACCACCGCGAGGGCGGCCCCGGTGTCGATATTGATCCACTGCGCCCGCGGCAGCGGCGCTTCGTGGGCTTCCGGGTCAAGAAACGGGGCTGTGCCTTGGCCCCACCGAGCCTCAAAGCGCTCGTGGAAGACCGGCATAAGATGCGAATCGTAGCGGCGCCATGCGCTCATGGCCGCCCTCCTTCTGTGGTGCTCGGAAGTGTGTTTTCGCCTGACGTGTCGTGGCGGGAGCTGCGTGGGCAAGGCCCTGAAGTCAGTACGGCCCCCGTTCCCAGCGCACCGGGGTGGCCCGGAACAACGGCTGGGGGTTCCGGTGCAGGCGCACCGGAATGTCCCGGCTCCCGGTGCCGCCGGAGCCGGGACCGGCACCGCCGGCGTCGGGGTCGTACTCCGCCCGGGATTTCGGGTCCCGCAACACTGCGAAAGCCTCCAGGATGCGCCGCGCCTCGCCGGCGCCATACACGTCACCCTGCCCACTTCCGGCGGACAGTTCGACGTCGGGATGGCGGAGGCGCATCAGCGCCCGGAAGGCGTGGCGGATCTGGGCCGCCGTCGCGTCCGGCGATACCCGCAGCGCAGCATAGTAGCCACGGGGGTCGCGGTTCATTGTCATTCGCCGCCTCTGTACGGACCGGGCGGGGACCAGACGACTCCGGCGGCGGCCGGCGCCCTCTGGTCCCGTGCTCATCGGCGGGCGGACGGCGTGCGTCCGCCGCCGCAGCTACGTCCCGATCTCCTGCATCTTGTCCTGCGTGTGCGTGATTTCAATCTTCCGCGGCTTGGCCCGTTCCAGCACCGGAATCCGGAGCGTCAGGACACCGTCGGCGTAGTGCGCCCTGACCTTCTCGGTGTCCAGGGTGTCGCCGAGGATGAGCTGGCGGCTAAAGACGCCGCGCGGCCGCTCCGCAGCAATCAGTTCAACGTTGGGGGGCGTCGGATCGCGCCGTTCAGCCCGGACGGTCAGGACATTGCGCTCGATATCGAGGTCCACCGAGTCAACGTTGACGCCGGGAAGATCGAATGCGACGACGAACTCGTCGTCCTCCTGCCACGCGTCCATCGGCATGGCCGCCGGCCGTGCCGCTGTTCCAAAGACCTGCTGCGTCAGCCGGTCCAGTTCACGGAACGGGTCCGTACGCATCAACATCATTTCCCACTCCTTCATGCGAGATTTGTGTGCCTTTTCCTGTATCCGAACCACTCAATTATCTGTAGTGGTGGATATAGATTTTTTATAGCACCGGTGCGAAACTGATGCAAGAGGGAAACCGGACACAAGAGGGAAACCGGGCCATCGAACAACTGGGAAGGGAACACCGTGACGGAACGTGGAGAGGAGCCGGGCGTTTACGCGATCTCCGTGGTGGCCCAATTGGTCGGGACCGGGCAGCAGAACATCAGGCTCTACGAGCGGAGGGGCCTGCTGACGCCGGACCGCACTGCCGGGGGAACGCGGCAGTACAGCAATGCGGACCTGGCGGTGCTGCAGCGGATCGGCGAACTGCTGGAGGAGGGGCTGAATCTTGCCGGGGTAGCCAAGGTGCTGGAGCTGGAAGCGGTCAACGCCCGTTTGCAGAGCGAGCTGAAGCGGCTCCGGTCACGCCGGACCTAGCGCCCTCGGCCCCCTGCGATGCGGTGGGACTCCTCGAGGAGCTCGCCGAGTTCCGCCAGGTCGATGCGGTCCAGCCGCACGAGCACGAGCAGCGGTGACCGCTCATGATGGGCCGTCCAGAAATAGGTCTGCGGGTCCGTTCCTGCGAGCGCTTCGCGTTCCCCGGTCTTGACCGTGAGTACACCTTCCTCCCACATCCGGGCCATGAGCGTGCCCGCGAACCAGGCGGGCTGGCCCCAGCTGGGCCGTTCGACCACACCCGGCAGGGCCAGTGCGGTGCGGCGGACATCGTCTTCGGTGGGCATGCCCCACTGTGGCACCGGTGCAGGCGCCGGGCAAGAGGCTCCCGCCGGGAACTACGTCTGGCTCGTATCGGCCTTGGAGAGGGTTCCGGTGATCTCCTCACCGCGGACCCGGGCGGTCCGCCAGGTGTCCAGGGCGATCACGCCGCCCAGGATCACGAATGAGATGGACAGCGAGGCAAACGCGTCGGTCAGCCAGTGGTAGCCCAGGTACAGCCGGCTCACCGCGGCGAAGAAGATCCCGACGCCGGCCAGCAGGAACCCTGCGACGGCGGCCATGCGGTTGTGCCGGCGGGAGAAAACCAGGAAGGCGCTGACCAGCAGGAAGTCGCAGGCGCCAAGGACGTGGCCGGACGGGAAAGAGAAGGTGAAGTCGGCGCCGAAGAGCATCAGGTCCACGGGTGGGCGCTGGCGGTCAATGGTGCGCCCGATGATCTGGGCCAGGATCACACCGGTGAGCATGGCCCCGGCCAGGAGCATCGGCCGCCAGGCGTGCTTGGCCAGCAGGCCCCAGGCCACCGTCACCACCAGGATGATGATCGGCAGTGCCACGGGTCCGAAAACGATCGCAAGGAAGATCATGATGGTCGTGAGCGGTTCGGAGCGGAGGGTGAGCAGCCACGAGCGGACCGGCTCGTCGCCGGCGGTCAGGCCGTCCTGCTGGAGGACACCGGCAAGGATCGAGAAGAACAGCACAACGCCCAGAACCACCAGGCCGACGGCGATCCGGTACAGGTTCTTCCGGTCCCGGGCCTCCATGTAGCGTTCCTCCACCACGAACTTGTCGTGGAATACGCGCCACCTGCCGGGCGATTTCCCGGTAGTATCCTCAGCCATTTCCGCATCCGCCTCTTCGCCGTGTCTGGACATTTCCTTCGTGAAGAATATCCCGGTTCGGGACCGGCGGGGGCGTACAGCTCCGCGGCGGGCCCGCGGCGCGCCCCCCGGTAGCCTGATGCCATGGGCGTCATGAATGAACTGATCAATGCGGACGCCGTCCGCTCGCTGGAGCGCATCCTCGCCACTGCCTCGCCGGACCGCACATTCCCTGGTCTCGCAAGCACGGCCGGGCACCTCGATCCACTGAGCCTGCGGGAACGCACCGACCTCCTGAGCCGCGCGCTGCTGGCTGACCTGCCGGAAAACTATGCCGGCACGGCGGCAATCTTCCGCCGGGCGCTGGAGGAACCGGATTTCACCGGGTGGATGATCTGGCCGGTGACCGAGACCGCGGCCACCCTCGCCCTGACGCGCGCGGAACCCGCCGATTTCGAGGACTGCCTGGCGCTCCTCGCCGAGCTGACGCCGCGGCTGACCGGGGAATTCGCGATCCGGCGGCTCCTCGCGGCCGATCTGGACCGGGCGCTGTCCGTCATCCAGGGGTGGACGTCGCATCCGGACTGGCACGTGCGAAGGCTCGCGAGCGAGGGCACCCGGCCCTACCTGCCGTGGGCCATCCGCGTCCCGGAGATCACGGACCGGCCCGCCGCGACCCTGCCGATCCTCGACGCCCTGTACCGGGATCCTGTCGAGGATGTCCGCCGCTCGGTGGCCAACCACCTGAACGACCTGGCCCGCCACGCCCCGGACGAAGTGGTTGCCACCGCGGCCCGGTGGATGGCCGAACCCGACGGGAACACGGCCAGCGTGGTCCGGCACGGGCTGCGGACCCTGCTCAAGAAGGCCCACCCCGGCGCGCTGGAGCTGCTGGGTTTCCCGCCTGCTTCGCTGGCCGTGACGGCGCCCCAGCTGGATCGCACCGTCGTCGAGCTTCCCGGGGAACTCGGCTTCACGTTCGCGGTGTCCAATACCGGGCCGGCGGAGGCCCGGCTCGCCGTCGACTACGTGGTCCACTACGCCAAGGCCAACGGCACCCGCACGGAGAAGGTGTTCAAGCTCGGAACGGCCGTCCTTGCCCCGGGCGAGTCCCGGACCTTTTCGAAGCGCCACGCGTTCCGCCAGATGACCACGCGCGTCCACCACCCCGGCGGCCACACCCTGCAGTTGCAGGTCAACGGGGTCCGATATCCGGCGGAGGAGTTCACCGTCCTCACGTAGGTGTGCCGACGTCGCCGGTGGCCGCTTCCTCGTTGCTCCACTGGCGCCGCCCTCTGGCGGAGACGTCCGTGGCTGGTTATAGTAAGCATGCTGATAATCAATGGCACCCTCTCGCCGTTCCCGAAAATTGAGTCAAAGGAGACATCGTGAGCACCAAGGTTGAAAAGCGCATTCTGGTCAACGTTCCTGTGAGCGTGGCCTATAACCAGTGGACCCAGTTCGAGGAATTCCCCCACTTCATGGGCGGGGTGAAGAGCGTCAAGCAGCTCAGTGACGACCGGCTGGAATGGATTGCAGAGATCGCCGGGGTGCGCCGGCAGTGGCAGGCCAGGATCCTGGAGCAGATACCTGACCGGAAAGTGGCATGGGCGGCCACCGAGGGCGCCACCAACGCAGGGTCCGTGGTGTTCGAAGACCTCGGCGGCGGGCAAACCTCCGTGCAGCTGTCACTTGAATACGATCCCGAAGGGATTGTGGAAAAGATCGGCGACAAGCTCAGCATTGTTGACAAGCAGGCCGAGAACGACCTCAACCGGTTCAAGGCCTTCATCGAAGATGAGGGTTATGCGACAGGTGCCTGGCGCGGCACCGTCAGCGGAGGGACACAGGCCGGTTCGCCGGGCGTTGAGGCGGCGCTCGACTCCCGGGGAGACAGCGGCAAAGCAGGCGTCTCCGGCAAAGTCATCGCCGGGGTCGGAATCGCTGCCGCGGCCGGCGCAGGCGTTGCGGCAGCAGCGGGCCGCAAGAATCCCAGCGACCCGGAACCCGGCGCCGCGGCTGATGCGAGGCCCTCGGCCGTGCCGGCTACGGCCGTTCCTCCGACGGGCACCGCAGGCAGCGTCTTCCCCGGGGAGGGACTCTCCCAGGACGCGACGCCTCGTTCGAACGGGACAGTTGGCCGGCCCGAGGCCAAACCATTCGACCAGACCAATGGCCTCATCGATACCGAAGGCGATTCCGACGGGACCGCCGCGAGCGACACATCGAGCGCGGCCGACCGCGAAGCAGGCAGGGAACGCCGCCCGGGCCCTGTCCCGCCCACCGGGGGAAGCCTGGGGCAGCACTGACCGACCGTGTCCGGACGGGCAAGGACGGAACCCGGCGCGGGCCCGCGGGCCCGCGCCACTTGGGCTTTGTAAAGGAGAACCGATGAAATCTATTCTCAGGACCGCTTTCGCCGCACTCGCGCTGTGCGCAGCCTTCCTTATGCCTGCGGCGGCGGGCAGTGCTGCAACACCCAATCAGGCTGACGGGTTGAGCGCCCTCAATAGCGTCTCCACCACGGCTACACCCACTGACTCGGCGTCCCCTTCCGGCCCCGTGGACCCTGGCACCGGCGAAACACCGGCCGCTAAGGAAACACGTGTGGACTACGCTCCCTATGTCCTGGCCGCAGTGCTCATCCTTGCCGTCGCCGCCGCAGCCCTGGCGTGGCGCCGCTGGGGCGGTCCCTCGTCAAAACCGGCGCGCCACGGGGATGAAACGACAGGCAAAAAGTGAGGTCGTAAAGATCGCGGCGCGCATAGGCGCGCACCGTCAGCAGCTGACAGCCCAGGTCCAAGAACCAATCCGCCGTACGGGCGCCGCTAGTCGACGAAAGGAACACCATGGCCGTCAAGCTCAACCAGGCAGCTCTGAGCCACGCCCGGCAACTGATCAAAGACTCCAGGATCGCCAGGGACGCGCGCGACGACTGGAGCGAGCACGCCCCCGATACCGGCCAGGAAAACGCCTACATCGACAAACACGGCTACGCCGAATACGGCACCTGGCATCTGGGTACGGACAGCGAGAAAACTGAGGGCACAAAGGGCCGGTACAGCTTCCCGTTCGGTGACTTCCGGCGCCTGCACCGCTGCGCCATCCTCGCGATCGAAAGCCGGGCCGCCCAGCACGATCACAACGACATCGCCAAGGCAGCGAAATCCCTCCTGGCCGAACTCGACAAGGACTGAGCCGCCCCTGGCGTGCCCACTGCCAGCGGCCCCAGCCCCCGGGACGCCTCAGGCGCTGCGGACCGTAGCAGCAACCGCCGTCCGCGACCGTGAACCCTTCGCCTGCCGGCGTTCTGCCTGATCCGGGTGAGCATCTTCACGAGAGGGACGCCGGCAGGGATGGAACCGCAGGTCAGCGCCGCGCCGCAGGCTGCGGTCGAAGCTTGGATCCGGACAGGCTCCGGCGGGACACGGCGTGGTGATTTGACGGGCCGATAAATATGACGTTATTGTCGCTTCAATTATTGGGGCCAACGAGTAACTCCCAAGAAAGAACAGAGCGATGACCACAATAACCGAGTGCATTGAAATCCAGGTTGACAGCCGCCAGGTCCTGGACGAACGGCTCGACGACGCCGTGCGCGGACTCCAGCAGATCGCCATGGCAACCGGGACGCACGGCATCCTGATCACCCGGCACAAGCCCGGCCACTACACGGCTGCGCTGTCCGATCAGGTCCCCTTCGGCATGACCAGGGAACTCATTCACTAGCCCCGCCGCCGCCTGGGCGCATGCCCAGGCGCACAAAGCCAGGTCCCGGGCGGCTGAGCCTCGACTCCCGCCCGGGACCTTCTTTGCGCCCGGCACTGTTTCCTGACTACCAGTCGTGAACGGTTCCGTCGACGAGTCGGTTATAGGGCAGGTAGGCCTGCTGGTACGGGAACGCGGCGGCGGCCTCTTCGTTGAACTCGACGCCGATGCCGGGCTTGTCGCCCGGGTGCAGGTACCCGTCGACGAATGTCATGGACTGCTCGAAGACCTCGTTGGTTTTGTCCGAGTGCTGCATGTACTCCTGGATCCCGTAGTTATGGATCGCCAGGCCCACGTGCAGCTGCGCGGCGAATCCGACCGGGGAAATGTCGGTGGGTCCGTGGAAGCCGGACTTGATCTGGTACTGCGCGGCGAAGTCCATCACCTTCTTCAACGGGCTGATCCCGCCGAAGTGCGTGGACGCGGCCCGGACGTAGTCGATCAGCTGTTCCTTGATGATCGTCTGGTAGTCATACACGGTGTTGAAAATTTCACCGATCGCCAGCGGCGTGGTGGTGTGCTGCCGGACCAGGCGCAGCGCCTCCTGGTTCTCCGCCGGGGTGCAGTCCTCCAGCCAGAACAGGTCATACGGCTCCAGCGACTTGCCCAGCTTCGCGGCCTGGATCGGCGTCATCCGGTGGTGCCCGTCATGGAGCAGCGGCAGGTCCGGACCGAACTCGTTCCGGACCGCCTCAAACACGCCCGGCAGGTGCCGCAGGTACGCCCGGGTGTCCCAGTCCTCCTCCAACGGGAACGCACCGCGCCCGGCCGGCTCGTAGTCATACCGCTCCCCCGAGGCCTGCGCCTGCGCCGCGACCCCGTACACGGCCTTGATCCCGGGCACCGCGGTCTGGATCCGGATCGATTTGTACCCGAGCTCCAGGTGCTCCCGGACCGAATCGAACAACGACGGCAGGTCAGCGCCCGAGGCATGCCCGTACGCGCGCAGCCCGTTCCGCGACGCCCCGCCCAACAACTGGTACACCGGCATCCCGGCCATCTTGCCCTTAATATCCCACAACGCCATATCCACCGCGGCGATCGCGGCCATCGTCACCGGACCCCGCCGCCAGTACGAGGACCGGTACAGGAACTGCCACGTGTCCTCGATCCGCTGAGGGTCCTTCCCGATCAACAGCTGAGCAACATGCTCCTTCAAATACGCGGCCACCGCGAGCTCCCGGCCGTTCAGCGTCGCATCCCCGATGCCCGTCACACCATCCTCCGTGGTGATCCGCAGGGTCACGAAGTTCCGGGAAGGGCTGGTCACAAAGACTTCAGCAGCAATGATTTTCACAGGTGGTCCAGGCTTTCGGTGTCGATTGAAGTTCGGTGGATGGCGGGTGGATGCTTGCGGGGATGCCCTAGCGCTGGGTGGTTCCGCTGGGCGTGGCCCCGAGCAGTGCGAGCTCGGCCCTGAGGGGCAGGCCTTCCCAGTCACCGGCGGTGCTCACGGCGAATGCCCCCGCAAGGGCGCCTCGCTGCAAGCGGCCGGGCACGTCCTCGCCATCGAGCAGGGCCGAGAGGTAGCCGGCGGTGAAGGCATCCCCGGCGCCCACGGTGTCGATGCTGGTGACGGGGACGGCGGGCGTTTCCCACCGGCCGGCCGCGGTGTGGACCCCGGCGCCAGCCGCGCCGCGCTTCACCACCACCTCCCGTACGCCGCGGTCGAGGAGTTCGGCGGCCATGGCCAGTTCGGCGTCGTCTGCCGTGTACGGTTCAGGGCCGTTGCCGGCGTCTGCAGCGCAGACCAGGCCGAGTTCGTCGTCGGAGGCGATCAGGATGCTGGCATGCCGGGCCAGCGGGGTGAGCACGGCGCGCGCCTCGTCACGGGACCAGAGCTTGCTGCGGTAGTTGACGTCCAGGGAAACGTCCAGCCCTTCGCCGGCAGCCCGTGCGGCCGCATATTCCACGGCCCGCCTCGCCTGCTGGCTGAGCGCGGCCGTGATTCCCGTGAGGTGCAGGACGCGGGCGCCGTTGCGGAAGGCGGCGTCGACGTCGTCCCGGCTGAGGGTGGATCCTGCGGACCCCGCACGGTAGTAGAAGGCGCGGGTGACGTCCGCGGTGCGCTGTTCCAGGAACATCACTCCGGTGCCACGGGAGGCGTCCACGCGGTGGTGCACCCCGATGCCCTCGCCCCGCAGCTGCCGCAGGATGAACTCGCCGTGCGGGTCAGCGCCCACCACTCCTGCCCAGCCCACCCGGTGGCCGAGCCGCGCGACTCCCACGGCCACGTTCGATTCCGCCCCGGCCACATGCATCGCCAGGGAGCCGCCGGCGGACAGCGGTCCGGCCGAGCGCAGCGAGACCATCGACTCTCCGAAGGTCAGGAGCTCAGGAATCCCCGGGACGGGAAGCACAGAATCGGAAGTCACGGCAGCCGCTCCGCGGCGAACCGGCGGTCGAAGTCGGCCGCGACCGCGACGAAGGCCCGGGCCCTCTCGCGCATCGGCGCCAGTTCCCCGCCGGAGCCAGCATCCCCGAACAGCGGTCCGCCGAGTCCGACGGCGATGGCACCGGCGCTCCAGTAGCCCGCCGCCTCGTCGAGGCCCACGCCGCCGACGGCGATGAACGGGATCCCGGGGAACGGGTCACGCAGGGCTTTGAGGTAGCCCGGTCCGCCGATGGAGGCGGGAAAGAGCTTGACGGCGGTGGCGCCGCGGCTCATCGCCTCGTAGGACTCCGTGGGGGTCAGGGCCCCCGCCAGCACGGGGATCCCCAGGGCAGCGGAGGCTTCGATCGACCCGGCGAGTGACGGCGTCACCATAAACTGGCCGCCGGCCTCGGCCACGTGGTCCACGTCCTGCGCGGTCAGCACGGTGCCGGCGCCGACGAAGCAGCCTGCCGGGGCGGCGGCGCGGACTGCGCGGATCGCCGCGAGGGCGTCCGGCGTGGTCAGGGCGATTTCGACGAAGCGGAAGCCCTCCTCCATCGCGGCGAGGGCCGCCTTCGCGGCCGCGGCGCCGTCGGTGCCGCGCACAATCGCCACCAGCCGGGTCTCCCGGATTCCCGCGAGGAGTACTTCCGGGGTCAGTACTGAAGTCATGTTGTTCACCATTCTGCGAAGGCTCCGTCGGGGTGTCGCCAGACGGGCCCGCGCCAGGCGTGTCCGCGCTTGTCCGCGGCGCGGACCACGGCCTCGTCGACCTCGATGCCAAGACCCGGGCCGGTCAGGCGTTCGATATGGCCGTCCACGAACTTCAGCGGGGACTTGTCCACCACGTAGTCCAGGACTTCGGCGCCCTGGTTGTAGTGGATGCCGATGCTTTGCTCCTGGATCAGGAAGTTGGGCGTGGCGAAGCCCACTTGGAGGCAGGCGGCCAGGGCCAGCGGACCCAGCGGGCAGTGCGGGGCGAGCTGGACCTCGTAGATTTCGGCGAGCGAGGCGATTTTGCGGACCTCGGTAATGCCGCCGGCGTGCGAAAGGTCCGGCTGGGCCACCGCGATGCCGGCCTGCAGTGCGGGCAGGAATTCCTGCCGGCTGTAGAGCCTCTCGCCGGTGGAGACCGGCGTCGTGGTTGACGAGGTGAATTCGCGCAGCAGGTGCGTGTTTTCCGGGACCACGGGTTCTTCCAGGAAGAAGGGCCGGTACGGTTCCAGCAGCGGTGCCACCCGGCGGGCGTTGGCCAGGCTGAAGCGGCCGTGGAAGTCGACCGCGACGTCGCGGTGGTCGCCCAAAACCTCGCGGGCGGCCGCGACGCGGCGGACCACGCCGTCGAGCTCGGCGACGGAAGCGATGGGGCTCATCCTGCCGCTGGCATTCATCTTGACGGCCGTGAGCCCGACCTCCAGCTGGGCGCTGATCTGGTCCGCCACCTCGTTGGGTTCGTCCCCGCCGACCCAGCCGTACATCCGGATCCGGTCGCGGACGTGGCCGCCCAGGAGCTGGTGCACGGGGGTGTTGAAGTGTTTGCCGGCAATGTCCCACAGGGCCTGGTCCAGCCCGGAGACTGCGCTGGCCAGGATCGGGCCGCCGCGGTAGAAGGACCCCTTGGTCATCACCTGCCAGTGGTCCTCGATCCGCAGGGCATCGGTGCCGATGAGGAGCTCGGAGAGTTGGTCGACGGCGGTGCGGACCGTTTCGCTGCGGCCCTCGCAGCTGGCCTCGCCCCAGCCGACGATCCCGCTGTCGGTTTCGATCCGTACGAACAGCCAGCGCGGCGCGACGAGGAACGTTTCAATCCTGCTGATGAGTGTCATCGGTGGCCTAGCCCTTGGTCGCGCCGGCGGTCATGCCGGAAACGATGTACTTCTGCGTGAAGAGCGCAATGATCATGATCGGAACGGTGACCACCGTGGCGGCCGCCATAAGCCCGCCCCAGTCGATGCTGGCGTAGGAGACGAAGTCGAAGATCGCGACCGGGAGGGTCTTGGTCTTGGAACCGGAGAGCACCAGGGCGAACATAAAGTTGTTCCACGAGAAGATGAAGGACAGGATGCCCGCGGTGGCCATGCCGGCCACCGAGAGCGGCAGGGTGATGCGCCGGAACGCACCGATCGGGGTGAGCCCGTCCACCTGCGCGGATTCCTCCAGCTCCAGCGGCAGCGAGTCGAAGTAGCTCATCATGATGTAGACGATCAGCGGCAGCGAGACGAACATGTGGCTGAGGATCAGGACCTCGAAGCCACCCACCATCTTCAGGTTGGAGAAGACGTAGTACCAGGGCACCAGCAGCGAGACGCCCGGGATGACGCGGGCCATCAGGACCACCAGGGCCGAGCGGTGCATCGTGAAGCGGCTCATCGCGTACGCCGCCGGAACACCCAGGACCAGGGACAGGACCGTGGAGACGAAGGCCACCCAGAAGCTGTTGAAGATAAAGACGAAGTAGTTGTTGCGCTGCAGCACGTTCGCGTAGTTCTCGCCCGTGGGCGTGAAGAAGAACGACTTGCCGGTGTCGTAAATGTCCACGTTGGTCTTGAATGATGCCAGCAGCATCCAGAACAGCGGGGCCACCAGGAACAGCACGACGGCGACCAAGGCAGCAACGCGGAAGACCTTGTAGGCGCGGGTGCCCAGAGGCTTGCGGCGGCGGGGGGCCGGTCCGGGCCGGGCGGGGGTTGCGGACAAGGGCCCGGCGAGTTCTGTGTGTTCTGTGTGTTCTGTTTCTTTTGTCAGGCCGGTCATTTGCTTACCGCTTTCTTGCGCATGGTCAGCAGCCACATGGAGCCGATGATGATCATGAAGAACAGGATCAGCACCGCGGAGGAGAGCCCGTACTGGTTGTAGTCGAAGCTCAGGCCATAGGCGTAGACGTTGAGGGTCTCCACCTCGTGGAAGGAACCGCCACCCTTGCCCTTGGTGGCGTACAGAATGTCGAAGGTTTTCAGGGCGTCGATGCCCCGGAGCAGGATGGCCACAATCACGGTCGGCATCATGAGTGGCAGTGTGATGAAGAAGAAGCGCTGAAACGCGTTGGCGCCGTCCATCCGGGCCGCTTCGTCGGGCTCCTCGGACAGGGAGGTCAGGCCGGCGAGCAGGATCAGCACCACCATGGGCGTCCACTGCCACACGTCCATGAAGATTGTGGTTCCCAGCGCGGTGTCCTGTCCGGACAGCCACGGCTGGGGCGGGATGCCCACCATGCCCAGCAGCTGGTTGACGAAGCCGATATTGGGATCGAAGATCAGCCGCCACATCATGCCGACAGCTACCGGGGTGGCGACGAGCGGCAGGAGAATGGCCACGCGGACCCACTTTTCACCGCGGAACGGGCGCCACAGCAGCAGCGCGATGCACATGCCCAGCACCACCTCGCAGACCAGGGCGACTCCGGTGAATGTCAGCGTGCGTCCGACGGCGGGCCAGAAGCGTTCGACGTCGGACAGGACCGTGAGGTAGTTTTCCAGCCCGATGAACTCGGTGGCGGCGCGGACCGAGCCCTGCGAATCGGTGAGGCTCAGATAAAGGGTCCAGGCCAGTGGAAAGATGATGAGGACGCCGACGAAGATCATGGCGGGGGCCGCGAAAAGCCACTTGCGGTGCAGGTTCGCCCAGGCGGAGAAATTCTCACGAGCACCGGTGGCGCGGCCGGCGTTGCGGCCGGACGGCGGCTGGGACTGCGCGCTGCGGGGAGGGGTCAATACAGACATGGTTCACCTAAGGAGTCGGGGGTGAAGTGAAGAGCTGGCCCGGCGGGGCGGCGGTTTGGGCTGACGCCCCGCCGGGCTGGTGATGCATCGGGCGCGAACCGCGCCGGGTGCGTTACTTCTTTTCGCTGTCCAGGAACTTCTGGAACGCCTCGTGGGCCGTGTCGGCGGCTGCGGAAGCGTCTTCACCGGTGATGCTGGCTACGATCGGTCCGCCCACGATTTCGCGGGCCTTTCCGACGGTGACAACCTCGGGACGGTCGTGGCCGACGCCGTTCTTGGCGCTGGCGGCGATGGCCTCGGCCAGGTCCTTCGGGTAGGTGGAGGTGCCGGCGGGGTCGGCCCAGACGGAGGCGCGGGGTCCGGGGACGCCGGCCTTCTGCGCTTCCAGGGTGCGTTCCTTGCTGGTGGCCCACTGGATGAACTTCCAGGCGTTGTCCTGGTTGCCCGAGGCTTCGTTGACGGCGAGGCCCCACGACGGGATGTTGTAAGGCTTGGAACCGGCCGGGCCGGCGGGCAGCGCGGCGAAGCCGACCGTGTCCGCGACCTTGGACTTGGCCGGGTCGGTGGCGTTCTTGTAGAGGGAGTCGGCTTCGGTGTAGAAGGCGGCCTTGCCCTGCGTGAAGATGGCCATCGCCTCGGGCCAGCTCATGTCGGTGCTGACGTTGGCCGGGCCGTAGTTCTTGATCAGGCCGCCGTAGTACGCGTAGGCCTTCTTGGCGGCGTCGGTGTTGACGGCGGACTTGCCGTCGGCATCCGTGAAGTCACCGCCGAAGCTGTACAGGAAGCTGGAGAACTGGGTGACGGCTGCGGACTTGCCGGTGCGGGCCACAAAGCCTGCGGTGTCCGGCGAGGAAGCCTTGATGGCCTTGGCTGCCGCTTCAAGTTCTTCCATGGTCTTGGGCACGTCGAGGCCGGCTGCCTTCAGCAGGTCCTTGCGGTAGTAGAGCACTTCGCGTTCGGTGATGATCGGGACACCCACCACCTTGCCGTCAGCCGTGGTGGCCTTGACCGGGCCCTCCTGGTAGTCCTTCCAGTCCCAGCTGGTGTCCGAGGAAACCTTGGATGTCAGGTCGGCGAGGTAGCCGTTCTTGGCGAACGCCTTGCCCTCCTGCAGCGGGCGGTACATCATGACGTCGATCTCGTCGCTGCCGGCGTTGAGCTTGACGTTGTACTGGTCGGAGAGCTGGTCTTCGCCCAGCTGGGTCAGCTCGACCTTGAGGCCGCTGGACTCCTCGAATTCCGGAATCGCGGCCTTGATACCTTCGGTCCAGACGTGGTTTGCGAGGGTGACCCGGACGGTGCCGGCGGCCTTGGCATCGCTGCTGCCGCTGGCTCCGCCGCAGGCGGTGAGGCCCAGAGACAGGGCCGCGGCGACAGCCGCGTACTGCACGATCGAACGTCGCTTCATTACGACTCCCTTGGTTCTTCAGGGCTGGGCGTCACAGTCCAGCCGGTTGCAAATGCATCTTTACATCTGCTCTGGAAGCGATCTTAGAGAAATAAAGCAGACTTAAACAACCCCTTGTGCCGCACCCGTATGATTTATTTATGAAAACCCCAAAGGCGGAGTCCTCAGCTGACCTGCATTCGGTGCTGGTCCAAAACCTGGGACTCGCCATTGCCGAGGGGACCCTGGCGCCGCACTCGATCCTGCGCCTGGACGAGCTTGAAGCGCAGCACAGCGTGTCCCGCTCGGTGGTCCGGGAAGCCACCCGGGTGCTCTCCTCCAAGGGCATGCTGGAGTCACGACGCCGGTTGGGCACCGTTGTTCAGCCGGAAGGCTCCTGGAACGCGTACGATCCTCAGGTGATCCGCTGGCGGCTCGCCTCATCCAAACGGCTTGAGCAGCTACAGGCCTTGAATGAACTCCGCGGAGCCATCGAACCCCAGGCTGCGCGGCTGGCCGCGGGGCGCGCCTCCCTGGACGCAGCCAGCGACCTCGTCTCCCAGGCGGCGCGGCTGTGGGCCGCGGGGCAGCGCGGAGACCACGACGAATTCCTCCGGCTCGACATCGAATTCCACGCAGCCGTGCTCAAGGCTTCCGGGAATGCCATGTTTTCCCAGCTGCACAACCTCGTGACCGAGGTCCTGACAGGACGCACCGAGCATGGGCTAATGCCGCACCTGCCGCACCATGAAGCGCTTCAGCTGCACGTGGATGTTGCCAGCGCCATCCAGCGTGGCGAGGCGGCGGCGGCCCATGCCGCCATGAGCCGGATCGTGGAGCAGTCCACCGAGGAGATGGGCGACATCTGGTCCAGGCACCAGCAACCCGCCCCACCCGCGCCCGCACCACAACGCGGGGTCACTTCGCGCCCTGGACGGGCGGGAAGTGACCCCGCGTTGCTCACTTAGCGGCCGCCGTTGAGCTTCCGGCTGCGCTGCTCCTGGGCCAGAGGCCCGTACGGATAGACTCCGACGCGCGGCCGGCTCACCTCGCTCAGCCGCATCAGCTCCCCCTCGGTAAGCAGGAGGTCCGCGGCCGCGAGATTGTCGGCGAGCTGTTCCGTGCTGCGCGCACCCAGGATCACGGAGGTCACGGCCGGCTGTTCGGCCAGCCAGGCCAAAGACACCTGGGCGGCACTGGCCTCATGGCGGCCGGCGATGTCATGGACTGCCTCCACGATTTCCCAGGTGCGTGGGTCGGCATTCCGGGCTTTCCAGGCTTCCATGCCGCGTTCCGGGTTTTCACCCAGCCGGGTGGCGCCGGCGGGCGGCTGGTCACGCCTGTACTTTCCGGACAGCCAGCCCCCGCCCAGCGGCGACCACGGCAGCAGGCCGATCCCGGCGTCGAGCGATGCCGGCACAATCTCGGACTCGATTTCGCGGACCAGCAGGCTGTACTGCGGCTGCAGCGTTACCGGCCCGCTCCAGCCGTGGGCACGCGCCACGTGGACGGCCTTCGTCAGCTGCCAGCCCAGAAAATTCGAGAAACCGTAATAGGCGATTTTCCCGCTGCTGACGGCGTCGTGCAGGAACCGCAGGGATTCCTCCAGGGGTGTGATCGGATCCCAGGCATGCAGCTGGTACAGGTCGATCTGCTCCACACCGAGACGGCGCAGCGAGTCATCCAGCGCGCGGGTCAGGTGCCGCCGGGAGGTGCCGACGTCGTTCGGGGCCGTGCCCGTCGGAAAGCGGCCCTTGGTGGCGAGCACCATGCGGTCCCGGGCGTCCGGGCGCGCGGCCAGCCAGCGGCCGATGATCTCCTCCGAGACCCCTCCGGCGTAGACATCGGCGGTGTCGATAAAATTGCCGCCCGCCGCGACGTAATCATCAAGGATCGCGTGGGATTGTTCCTCAGTGCATTCGGCGCCGAAGGTCATGGTGCCCAGCGCGTAGCTGGAGACGACGGCGCCGCTGGTACCCAGGGTGCGGTAGTGCATGGGTCTCCTCAGTCTTCGGTGGGAGTGGTGCGCAGCGGGTGGTAGCTCCGCCAGCTGTGCTCCGGCGCGTAGCCCAGCAGGCGTTTGGCCTTCTCGATGGAGAGCAGGGTTTCGTGCTCGCCGAGTTCCTTCACCACGGGCACGTCCGGGAACACCTCCGCCGCGAGGCTGGCGCTGGAACGGCTCATCACGGTGTCCGCGTTGGCGATGATGAACGCCTCAAACCCGGGGGCGCCGTGCTCGAGGGCCCGTGATACTGCCTGCGCGCCGTCGCGGCCGTCGATGTAGCCCCAGAGGTTCCACTTGCGCAGCCTGGCGTCGGCGTCGAAGCCAGGGAATTCCTCGTAGTCCTCCGCGTCCATCACGTTTGAAAAGCGCAGGCCGGTAATGCTGAGTTCCGGATCCCAGCGGGTGAGCTGGATGGCCATCTGCTCCTCCAGGTGCTTCACCAGGGAATAGGTGCTTTCCGGCCGGGCCGGGTATTCCTCGTCCACCGGTATATAGGGAGGATCGACGTCGAAAGGCAGTCCCAGCACCGTCTCGCTGGACGCGTAGACAATCTTTTTGATCCCTGCCCGACGGGCCGCCTGGAACACGTTGTACGTGGCCAGCATGTTGTTCTCGAAGGTAGCGGCGTCCGGTGCGAGACCGGGCGCCGGGATGGCGGCCAGATGCACCACCGCGTCAAACCCCGAGTGCCGGTCCTCCAGGCCCAGGAACACGTCCACCACCTGGCCGTAGTTGCGCAGGTCCACCTCGGTAAAACCGTGTTCGCGCGTGCCGGCGCGGTCCAGGTTGGTGACGTCGTGGCCCTCCTCGCTCAGCCGCCGGACAACGCTCCGGCCCAGCTTTCCGCTTCCTCCGGTAACAGCAACTCTCATCAGCACTCCTTGGGGGTGGGGTTATATGGCAGGTTTGTTCCACCCTAGAGGGGACCGCGGACGGTGCACAGCCCCAGGTCCCGCGCACCGGGCGCGCCGGACGGCTTCCCGGGTGACTTTTGGCCCTAGGCGCTGCCGGGCGGACCGGGCAGGCTGGGGGCCATGAACGCTGATCAGCGGATAGTCGTGGGTGTGGACGGTTCGGATTTCTCAACGACAGCGCTCCGGCTCGCCGGGCGCCTTGCCAGGAGCCTCGACGCACCGCTGGCGGTGGTCACCTGCCTTGGCAGCTCGGACCATTTCCTGGCCTCCCATCTGCCCGAGGAGAGTTCCCCCACCACCACCGAGCTTGAAGAGACGGCGAAGCGACTCGTTGACGAGTCCCTGGACCGGGCCTTCGGCGGCGACATGCCCCAGGGACTGACCCGGACCGTGAAGTTCGGCCCGCCGGCGAAGGTCCTGGTGGAGGAGAGCCGGGATGCCCAGCTGCTGGTGGTCGGCCGGCGGGGCCGCGGCGGCTTCCTCGCGCAGATCATGGGTTCTGTCAGCGGCGCCTGCGCGGCCCACGCGCACTGCCCGGTCCTCGTCGTCGGTGAGGACACGGGCAAAACCCGGCCGGGCGGATGAACCGGACCCCTGCATCACTCCGGCTCCGCGGCCCCCTGGCGGGCCTTGCCGCGGCGGCAGCGGCCGCCTGCTACGTCCTGGCAGTCCGGCCCCGGCTGTTGCGGTGGGGTGCAAGCACCCAGGAAGCCGCCGGCCCGCTTCCCGGCGATGAACTCGTTCCAACACCTCGGATGCAGAGCACCCGTGCCGTCACCATCCATGCACCGGCCGCGGACGTCTGGCCCTGGCTCGTCCAGCTGGGCGCCGGACGCGGCGGAATGTACAGCTACGATCTGCTGGAGAACGCTGCGGGCCTCGGCATCCACAGCGCCGACCGGATCCTTCCCGAACACCAGAGGCTCGACGTCGGCGACGTCATTCCGCTGGGCCCCGACCTCGGGGTCCCGGTGCGGCAGATCGTGGCCGGCTCCGTGCTGGCTCTCGGCGGCACCATGGATCCGCTCACCGGGGACGCCATCGCACCCGGTTCTCCGGCCGCAGCTCCGCGAATGGAGTTCGGCTGGACGTTCGTGCTGGAACCCGTCGATGAGCGCACCACGCGGCTGCTGTCCCGGACGCGGTACGACTATGCTCCCCTGGCCGTGGGACTCATCCTCCGGCCTTTGCTGGAACCCGTACAGTTCGTGATGGAACGGCGCATGCTCCTGGGCATCAAGTCCCGGGCGGAGGGGCGCACCCCGTGAGTTCGGCAAAGACCAGCATCATCGCCGGCATCGTGCTGATGGGGGCCGGCGTCCTGTTGCTCCTGGATCTGCTCGGGATCCTCGACAGTGCGGCCCTTGTGTGGCCGCTCATTTTCGCGGCCGCCGGAACCGCGTTCCTGACCGTGTTCTTCCGCAGCCGCGCTGACTGGTGGGCCGCCATTCCGGGCTCGGTCTTTCTGGGCCTGGCGGCGGTCATCCTGATCACCCAGCTCTGGCCGGGCCCGGCGGCGTACTGGGCGGGCGCCGCCCTGTTCCTGTTCATGGGCGCAGGCTTCGGCGCGGTGTACGTGCGCGAACGCGCCAACTGGTGGGCGCTGATCCCCTGCGGGGTGATGCTGACATTGTCACTCGTTGTGGCCCTCCCGCCGGCCTGGGAAGGCATGCCCGTTGCCGCGGTTCTGTTTCTGGGCCTGGCAGCCACGTTTGCGGCGCTGTCCCTGGTTCCCGTCCGCCCCGAGCACAGCCCGGGCGGGCCCGCAGCTTTCCCGGGTCAGCCGGGTCAGCAGGGTCAGACCGCGGCAGCGGAACCCTCACGGATGAAGTGGCCGCTGATTCCGGCCGCGGTCCTGGCCGTGCTGGGGCTGATCTTCGCCTTGGAGGCCACGGCGCTGCTCACCGCCAGCGAGTATTTCGTCCCGGTGCTGCTGGTGCTCGCCGGGGTGGCGCTGCTGATCTACGCCCTCCGCCATCGCACCGGCGGCCACCACAAGGCCCACGGGATCTGACGCGCCTACCCCTGTTATTCGGTGCCTGCCTGCAGCAGATAGTCGACAAACCAGTCCCTGGCGAGGATGGCAGCCGCCGCCAGCGTGCCGGGCTCTTCGAAAAGATGCGTGGCGCCCTGGACCACCGCCAGCTGGTTGGGACACCGCATCATGGACTTCGCCTTCCGGTTGAGTTCCAGCACTTCGTAGTCATAGCTGCCCACGATCAGGAGCGTGGGGGCCCGGACGGCGGACAACCTGGGCCCGGCCAGGTCAGGACGGCCGCCGCGGGAGACCACGGCATCAATCCTGGCGGTTGGTTCGGAGGCTGCCCAGAGCGCGGCCCCGGCGCCGGTGCTGGCACCGAAATAGCCGATGGTGCAGGACGCGGTGTCCTGCCGCGAGGCGAGCCAGTCCGTGGCAGAGGACAGCCGCCGGGCCAGCAGTTCGATGTCGAAGACGTTGGCCCGGTGCCGTTCCTCCGCCGGGGTCAGCAGGTCCAGCAGCAGTGTGCCGAGACCGGCCTGCTGGAGCACCCCGGCAACATACCTGTTCCGCGGGCTGTGGCGGCTGCTGCCGCTGCCGTGCGCGAACAGCACCACCCCCCGGGCCGGGACCGGCAGGTGCAGCTGGCCTTGGAGCCGCACCCCGCGCGACGGGATCTCGACCTCCTCCTCGATCTCCGCCGGGTCCTCCACACTGTCCGTCGACGGCTTCCACGGCGCAGGCTTCGAATTCCGCAGACGCTTGGCCGCCGCGTCGAGGAGCTGCACCACTTCGTCGTCCTCGGTGGGCGAGAAATCTCGGTAGTGGTAGCCCACCGCGGAGAATTGGTGCGGGGTGGCGAGGCAGACGATTTCGTCGGGCTCGGTCAGGCTCCTGAGGGTGTCGGCGGGTGCCACCGGAACAGCGAGGATGACCCTCGCGGCACCGAGCTGCCGGGCGATCCGGCAGGCGACCCTGGCCGTGGACCCGGTGGCGATCCCGTCGTCGACGATCACGGCGATGCGCCCGGTGAGCTCCTGCCGGGTCCTGCCCTTCCGGAACCGCACCACCCGGTTCTCCAGAACAGCTCGTTCATGGTCCTCGACGGCCTGCAACTCGGTGTCACTGACCCGGGAATGGGCCAGCACACGTTCCTCCAGCACGCGGGCACCGCCCTCCCCGATCGCGCCCATGGCAAGCTCAGGTTGATAGGGAAGTCCCAGTTTCCGCACCACGATCACGTCCAGCGGAGCATCAAGGGCGGCGGCGACTTCGAAGGCCACCGGGACGCCCCCGCGCGGCAGGCCCAAGACCACGATGTCCTGTCCCCGCAGGTCCGCGAGGCGGCGGCCCAGTTGCCGGCCGGCGTCGACCCTGTCTTCGAAAATGCTCATCGGTAAGGCTTTCCACTCGAGGTGCCGCCGGTGGCCTCCATTCAGGAGTGCGCTCCGCAGGCTGGGAAAATGACCGATTGGCCTCTTCCTCCACTATCTGCCAGGAACCCTCCGGACGTGAGGGCCTTTATGCCCGGTTTGGCGGGGACGGTTCCGTGACGAAAAGGCGCGAAACGGCTGTATATAATTTTCCGGTACGGTTCTGCAGCGGGCCGTTGGATTGTTCTTCGATCCGGCCGCCCGGCGTTGCAGCTTCCGCACGTCGGTGGCCTGTCCGGATCGTTTTGACCTGAGTGAAACGGCACGACGAGACAGTGGTTAGCGAATCAACCGCAGCTTACACAGACGCAACATCAACCGATCAGCACTTCAACGAACTGGTGCTCAGCAGCTCCGACGTTGAGGAGTTCCTGGGCGAACTGGCCCGGGTATCCGCCGGCAGCCTCTCGGAGCCCGGTGACGAGATCCTGTGCGGGATCACGCTCTTCCGGCACCGCAAGGCCGCGACCGTGGCGAGCAGCAGCCCGGCCGCCCAGGCCATGGATGAGATCCAGTACGCCTTCGGTGACGGCCCGTGCGTGACGGCCTCCCGGGAACAGGAAACCGTGCATATCCGCGACCTGGAGGATTGCGGACGCTGGCCGCAATACGCCGCCACCGTCCGGGGCCACGGCGTCCGTTCGATTCTGGCCCTTCCGTTCCTGCTGGACGGCGACACCCGTGCGGCGCTCAACCTGTACTCGCACCGCTCCGGCCGGTTCGACGGCAGGGCGATGGACCTGGCGTCGAACTTCGTGAGCCAAACGTCCATGGCGCTGCGCCTCGCCGTGCGTTTCGCGAACTACAGCGACACAGCGGCGAACCTCAGGGCCACCCTGGAGACACGGACCGGCATCGACGTCGCGGTGGGCATCATCATGGCGCAGAACCGCTGCAGCCAGGACGAGGCCTTTGAGCTCCTCAAGGCCGCGTCCAGCGCGCGCAACGTCAAGCTGCACGCGGTGGCCGCCGGCGTTGTTGAATCACTGGGCAAGGGGCCGGCCAGGACGCACTTCGACGTCTAAGCCTCGCGCCGGATTTCCCGGATCAGCCAGTCCACGATCATCCGGCTGGCGCCGGAACTGCTGTCGGCCCGGTGCTGCTGCGCGTGCCAGCGGTGGACGTCGCCCCGCCGTCCGCCGCGGGACTCGAGGTAGTCCGTGAAAGGGCAGTCCTGGAGGTGGTGCGGGTGCGGGGAACCGAGGCGAACGAACTTCCAGTGAAAGGCCAGGGCTCCGAGGGCCGTGGTGACCTGGCGGGGGGACTCGAGCGATTCGAAGCCCGCTGTCCAGCCGGGCACCTTGGCGGCAGGCATCGGGCGGGCGAGATGGTAGCCCTGGCCGTACCGGGCACCGAGGACGGCCACGGCTTCGGTCATGCCGAGGTCTTCGAGCCCCTCTGCCACGACCGACAGGTCGAAATCCCTGCCAATCTGTACCAGGGTGGCGATCAGACTGAGGGTCTCCAGCGGACTGGTACGCAGGCCGGTGAGCATGTCCCTGTCGATTTTAACCGCCGTGAAGGGCAGCATGGACAGTCGCTTCAGGCTGCTGTAGCCCGCACCGAGATCATCCATGGCGAGCCCGACGCCCAGCTCGATCAGGCGGTCCAAGGGGCCCCGGAGCCGGTCCCAGTCCGTGGTCTCGGTTTCCAGTAATTCCAGGACCAGCCGCGGCGGGGCGATCGTGTGCCGCCGGAGGGCTTCCTCGACGAAACGCGGGCAGTCCGGGTCCAGCAGGCTGGACGGTGCAATGTTGATGGAGACCTTGCCGGACAGCTCCAGTCCGTCCCACGCCGCGAGGCAGGCCAGTACCTGATCAAGTCCCACCCTGAACAGCCTGTCCGTCTCCGCCGGGTTGAGGTGCGGGAGGAACGCTGCCGGCGGTAGAAGGCTGCCGTCGCGCAGCCGCAGCCGGGCCAGGGACTCGAACAGGTAGACGCTGCCGGCGTGAAGGTCCACGACCGGCTGCATGAACATCTCCAGCCCGCCGTCGAACAGTTGCTCCCGGTATGAGGCAACGACGTCGTTGGCCGGCCCGGGCGCCGGCCCCACTCCGGCGGGTGCGCCGGCCGCCGGAACGGGGGCCTGAGCCGCACCGGCGTCCGGCGCGTTCCCGGCCAGTTCCCACCAGCCCTGCGTTCCCGCGGTTCGGGCTTTGGCCACGTTGAGGGCGGCGTCGGCGCCGCGCAGCAGGGTGCGCATGTCGTTGCCGTCCCGGGGCGAGCAGGCCAGCCCGGCGCTCATGGTCAGGGAAATCGTTTCCCCGCCCACGTCAAAGGGTTCGTCGACACTGTGGCCGAGCCGCCGGAGCACGCCGCCCAGTGTCGCCGCGGCGTCATCCCCGTCGGCGCCTTCAACCACGAGCACAAATTCGTCGCCGCCCATCCGGGCGAGGAACTCGGCTGGCTGGAGCCGCGCCTGCATCCTGGCGGCCCAGCTTTTCAGGATGCCGTCGCCGGCCTCGTGGCCGAGGGAGTTGTTCACTTCCTTGAACCGGTCCAGGTCAATGAGTCCGACGGCGACGACGGGCCGGGAGCCGCCGTCGGGATCCAGCGCCTTGGCGAGGTGCCCGTCCAGGGCCGCACGGTTGGGCAGGCCCGTCAACTGATCGTGGGTGGCCTGGAAACGGAGCTGTTCGTGCAGTGCCATCCGGGCGTTAATGTCCCGCTGCACGCTGACGAAGTGTGTGACCTGACCGTTTTCGTCCAGGAGCGGGGTGATGGTCAGTGCGTTCCAGAACGGTGACCCGTCCTTGCGGTAGTTGAGGATGTCCCCCCGGAACTGTTCCCCGCGCGCCAACGCGTCCCGGATGGTCGCGGCGGCCTCCGGCGCTGTGCCCGGCCCCTGCAGGATCCGGCAGTTGGTGCCCAGCACCTCGGCTTCCGAGTACCCGGTGATGGTGCTGAAGGAGCGGCTGGCGTGCAGGATGTTCTGCGCCGCGTCCGTGATCAGCGAGATTTCGGACGTTGCGGACAGCGCCCTGACAAGGAGCTCCGGGGGAATGCCATCGGCAACGTGGGGCGAGGCCGTGAGCGCGGGAGGTGGCCTGCGAAGAGACATGCTGGATCCATTGGGAAGTCAGTCCGGGGTCCGGAAATTGATAAGTTTACTGACAGACTAGCCGTCCGGTGGCCGAACGTCCGGCAAGGCCCGGTGCTAAGGCGCGGCCGCGATGTCGAGGATGGTCCGGACGGTCTCCTCATCGGCCAGGATCCGGAAGTGCCCGGCGGTGTCCAGCTGGATGTTCCGGGCTCCGGGCAACACGCTGCCCTCGGGGATGTGCGGGTCGAAGCCTCCGTAGACCGACGTGATGTGCTGGTTGACGCGTTCTTCCCGCGCGAGCTGCATGGTCACCGCACTCCGTGGCGAGAAGGCGCGCAGGCTCGGCAGCAGCATGAACGACGCATAGCGCGATCCGGAGAACGGCGTGCAGACCGCCACCATGCCCGCGATCCGGCGCTCCGGATCCAGCTGCATCATCACGAATTTGCCGATCAGTCCGCCCTTGCTGTGCGCGACGATCATCACGTCCGTCAGCTCACGTTCCCGGATGTACCCGGCGATCGAGTCCGCGGCCTTGGGCACCGCGTGCCGGTTCCGGCGCAGCAGCGCCAGCACATGCACCGGATGGCCCGCCTCATGAAGCCGCTTCACGAGCGGCAGCATAAAGCGCCAGTCCTCATACACTCCCGGAATCACCACGACGGGCCGCCGGGTTCCGGAGAGGAAATCCTCCGGCTTGGTGCGGGAGGCGGCGCTGAGGATCTGCCGGCCCGCGGCATACACATAGTCCTGGACCCACCAGCGGGCGGTCTGCAGCGCCCCGCTCAGCACCCCGCTCACGCCGGGTGTCCTTGGGTGGCCTCCCCTGCGCGCTGGCGGATCCCGGCAAATTCCAGGATGGCTGCCGCCACTTCCGCGGAGCGGTTGTGCTGCACGACGTGCCCGCTGCCTGGGACTTCGAGTAACCGCCCCTCGGCCGCGTGGGCGGCCAGCCGGCGGCACCACTCAGCCGAGGCTACGGGATCGTTCGCGCCGCGCACCAACAGGACCGGGGCGGTCACGCCGGCAATTTTCTGCTCCGTGGGGTAGCCAATCATGACGCGCAGGGTCTTCAGGTACCAGCCGGGACCGCAGCGGAGATAGTCCGTGAAGACGAGGGCGTTGGCGGACGGGCTCTCGAAGAACAGGCTGTCCCGGCCGAGCGCGAGGGCCTGCTGCATGATGGTGCGCCGTTTCGAATCGACCACCGGCGCCATCAGGACAAGACGGGACACGCGCCCGGGCTGCTGAAGCGCGGCTTCAATCGCGAACTGGGCGCCCATTGAATGTCCGACCAACACGAACTCCCGGACGCCCAGCTGCTCCAGCGCCCCAAGAATGTAGGTGGCGTGGTCCGCGACCGAAAGAGCGTGTTCGGGATGTGGGGTGGCTCCGAAGCCGGGGAGATCGATCGAGTACGTGTCGGCTGACTCCGCCAGGTGCCGGTGGAGCCTGCCGAGATAGCGATGTGAGACACCGATCCCGTGGATCAGCACGACGGCGGGGCGCGCCGCCCCGCCGCCCGCCGGGCCGGCTTGGCCCGCCGAGACGAACACATGGCCCACATGGCCTGCGGCCTCGATCTCTAGACGGTCGGGCCTGCTCATGGTGGGCTCTTTTCTGTCCGGTGTTTCCCCGCCGAGTGTCAGCGTCCGCTAAGCATACTGACAGAATTCCGCCGGTCAGTCCTCCCGCTTGTCCCGCTCGCTGAACTCCTCGTCAAGGTCGTAGTGCCTGAACTCGGTTTCCGGATTCGGTTCCCCGTCGGCCACGTACTCATAGTCCAGCTGCCGCTGGACCTGGCTGTCGAGGACCTGAAGGTCCTTGTCCCCCACCTTGCTGAGGTCCTCCGGGAATTCATCCTCCGGTGTGATGTGCAGCTTCTCGCTCATGGCGTGCCTCTCTGAGCCGGACAGGTGGACTCGATGATGCTGTGTCCCGGCCGCCTTCAGGATAGCCGCGCCCCTGAGGGAGGGGAACACGGCCGGATCCTTTATTACCTGCGAACCCTGCCCTGGACCTCGCCCGCCTGCGCTAGCCCTGGACCGCCTCCGGACCGACGTTGACCAGCCAGTCAGTACCGAACTTGTCCGTGCACATGCCGAAGACGTCTCCCCACGGCGCCTGCTCCATGGGAACTGTTACCTTCCCGCTTTCAGCGAGTCTGTCGAAGTAGCCGCGCAGTTCTGCTTCGTCCGAGCCGCTCAGGGACACGGAGATGCTGTTGCCGGGTGTGAAGTCCATACCGTTGGGCGTGTCCGCGCCCATCAGCACCATGCCCTTGTCAGTGGTCAGCATGGCGTGCATGATCTTGTCCTGCTCGGATGCATCCTCGCTGGCGTGGTATTCGCCGAAGGTGCTCATGTGCAGTTCACCGCCGAAGACCGACTGGTAGAAGGTCATGGCTTCCTTGGCGTTGTCGCGGAAACTCAGGTACGGGTTCAGCGTTGTCATATCCGGGACTCCTTGCAGCTGGGATGCCGGCAAGCGTGCCATGTCGCGGCGCGGCCGACGCACATTTACACGGCATATCCTGCCCCAAATCGGGCCTTCACGGTAGGCCTCCGCCGCTGTCCCCTCGTCAGGGCATTGCCGCCGCTTAGGCTGTCTGTCCGGCGTGCTCGCCTTCCTCGATTTCCTCCAGCAGTTTGTCGTTGAAGGCGGGGAGATCGTGCGGGTTCCGGCTGGTCACCAGCCCCTGGTCCACCACTACTTCCTGGTCGCTCCAGTTGGCACCGGCATTCTTCAGGTCGGTCTGAAGCGTGTAGTAGGACGTGACGTTCCGGCCGCTGATGACACCGGCCTCGATCAGGAGCCAAGGGCCGTGGCAGATCGAAGCCACCGGCTTGTGCTGCTCGAAGAAGGCCCGGGTGAAAGCCTGGGCGTCCTTGTCCGCGCGGAGATGGTCCGCGTTGACCACGCCGCCGGGGATCACAAGGGCATGGAAGTCAGCGGCGTTGGCCTCGGAGGCCGCCATGTCGACATCAAACGTCTGCCCCTTCTCGGTGCCGTCGTAGCCCTGAAGCGTTCCGCGCTTGGGCGCCACCAGGGTGGGCTCGCCCCCGGCCTCCTTCACGGCGTTCCAAGGGCTGGTCAGTTCCACCTGCTCCACGCCGTCGGTGAGCAGGAAGGCGACTTTCTTACCGGCAATGTTGTGCTGGGACATGGGTCCTCCTCTTGGTGCCCGGGGAGGATCCGCGGCCTTTGGACGGGCCGGATCCCCGCTCGGGGAATTTTGATGCCTGACAGGATCAACTCTAGGAAGCCACAAAGTAATAAGCAAGCTGACTATATTGTGGTTGACGCCTGACGGCGGCTGGCCAGGATCCGTGGGACGGTCCATGCTGGGAGAAGGACCGGGAACATTCCGGGGAAGCGCCGACGGGCGGGTTGCCATGTTAATTGCGTTGGTGGGCGACGTCATGCTGGGCCGCCTGGTCAATGAGCGGCTGCGGCGGGCCGGCGCTGCTTATCCGTGGGGAGATACCCACACCGTTCTGGGCAGGGCGGACCTCAGGATCGCCAATCTTGAATGCGTCCTGGCTGCCGGCGGCGAACCGCAGGCCGGCAAGGTGTTCCATTTCCGCTCTGACCCGAGGAATGTGGCGAGCCTCCGCGCCGCGGGGATCGGGATGGTGTCGCTGGCCAACAACCATGTCCTGGATTACGGGGCCGGGGCCTTCCGGGAGATGCTGCCCGCGCTCGACTCGGCCGGCATCCTGCATGCCGGGGCCGGTGTCGACGGCGACGCCGCCCGCCGGCCCGCGGTGCGCCGCGTGTCAGGGACCGCCGTCGGTCTCGTTGCGTTTACCGACAACCAGCCGGACTGGGAAGCAGATGGCGGGCCCGGCGTCTTCTTTGTGCCGGTGGTGGACAGCGACCGCAGGGTGGCGGACCTGCTGGCATTGGTCCGTCGGACGAAGGCCCGCGTGGAGTTCCTGATTGTGTCCGCGCACTGGGGGCCGAACTGGGGCTCCGGGGTGCCGTCCGAGCACCGCGGACTGGCGCGGGCACTGATCGAGGCGGGTGCCGACGTCGTTTTCGGGCACTCGCCGCACATCTTCCGCGGCATCGAGGTCTTTCAGGGCAGGCCCGTCATCTACAGCGCCGGAGACTTCGTGGACGATTATGCGGTGGATCCGGTGGAACGCAACGACCAGTCATTCATTTTCCTGCTCCACACCGACGCCGGCACGCCCCGGACGCTGTGGCTGTATCCGACAATGATCACTGATTTCCAGGCAAGGCTGGCGGGCAGGAGCTCCCGGCAGATCGCAGAACGGATGCAACGGCTCAGCCGCCATCTCGGGACGGCGAGCAGGTGGGACGCCGCCGCCGGGTGCCTGGAGATCCCGCTCGCCGCCGACGTGCACCGGTGAACCCGCCCCGGCAGCGGACCGGAGACAAGAATCTTACGGGCTGGTAACCCACAGTTAACGCGGCGGTGTGAAACTGGATTACGGAGCCATTCGAGACTGACACCTTCCTGCACGGCAAACCCTCCAAGGAGCAGCAGACATGACCAGTCCAGAACCCAACTCCCCCGGCGGCCCCCGGATCCACGAGACCAGCCAGGAACGTCCCGACCTCAGCAGCCTGCATGTCCGCGAGGACGTGGCGATTACCGGGCTTTGCGGCAACGTGCATCTGCCCACGGGCCGGACCTGTGTCCTGTCCGAGCGGCATGAGGGGTCCTGCCACTTCATTGCGCCCGAGGACGCGGAAAACCTGGCAGCACGCTAAGGTTCCACAGCGTATCCGGCACCCGGCGCTGGTTGCCGGGGCCCAAGCGCGCGTACGCTCGCGGTGTGGACATCGTGGAATTCCTGTCCGAACGGATCACCGAGGACGAGGCCGTGGCGCGGACGCTTCTCAGCGACCGGGCTGTCTCGAAATCCGGCGCCTGGTACGAACAGCGCCTGCTGCTCGAGTGCGAGGCCAAGCGGCGCCTGATCCGCATTGTGGAATCCGCCCGTCAGTCGGCCCTCGCAGCGATGGTCAGCGATACCGGCCCGGAATTGGGCTGGGTCCCGCAATCCCTCGAGTGGATGGAACAGTCGCTCTATGCCCTGGCCCTTCCCTACTACGACCATCCCGGCTTCGAGCAGGACTGGCTCCGCGCCTAAGCCTCCCGCCGTCGGCGTGATTTCACAGGTCGCTCCAAGAAAATCCTAAGGTCCGTGGGCAATATCCAATCGCTGGCCTAAGCTAAGGAGCGGGGGGCGCTCAATAGCGAAGACGCAAAAATGGAGGCCACCATGTTCAGCTACGTCCGCCGTCCGGGAATATTGCGACAACCAGCGCCCGCCACCGCGGGTCGACGCAAAGATCCCGGGAAATCTGCTCCCCCACCCAAGGCCAGGCAACGGATCCGGGGAATCCTCGGCGGCCTTGCGGCGCTGAGCCTGGCCGTGGCCGGAAGCCTCGTTGCCGCCGTGCCCTCAACCGGCGCCGAGCAGAAACAGGATTACATCGTGGTGCTGAAAGACGGCGCCGTTGACGCCGGAACAGCAGCCTCGGCCCAGCAAGGAAAGTACGGTCTGGCTGTTTCCACGGTCTACCGCAATGCCGTGAAAGGGTACGCCGCCACCATGACGCCGTCCGCCGCGGCCCGCCTCGCGGCAGATCCCGGGGTTGATTTCATTACCGTGGCCAGGGAGTTCGACCAGCCGGAGGATCCGGGGCCCAACAACCAGGTGGCGCCGCTGTGGTGGCTGCGAATCGGCGGTTCCCTCCCGGACGGCGGCCAACTGCCCCAGGCCCGGGACGCTGTCGACGTCAACGTGGCGGTGATCGACAGCGGCATCGACAGCAGCCACCCGGACCTGAACGTACAAGGTGGCATCGACTGTTCCACCGGCTCCCCGGTGAAGGTCACCTCCACGGACACCGTTGGACACGGAACCTTCGTGGCCGGGGTGATCGGCGCCAAGGACAACAATCTGGGCGTGATCGGCACGGCGCCGGGCACCCCGTTGTGGTCCATCCGTGTGGTTGACGACGCCGGCCTGATCACCGAGGAAATGCTCATCTGTGCCATCGACTGGGTGACCGCGACCCTCAACGACGATGACCCGGAGAACGACATCGCGGTGGCCAACATCAGCATTGGCGGCCCGGGCGCCGAAACCGAGAACTGCGGCAAGGGAACGGACCCGATGCACTACGCCATCTGCCGTTCCGTCGACGCCGGAGTCGTGTATGCCGTTGCGGCCGGGAACTCCGGCCAGGACATCGCCGGTTTTGTCCCGGCCACCTACGACGAGGTGCTGACCGCCACGGCCATAGCGGACTTCGACGGCAAGCCTGACAGCCTGAAGTCCCCGCTTTGTGGGACCGAAGACTGGTCAAAGGTGGGGCAAAAGGATGACTTCCCGGCTTACTTCTCCAACTACGCCAGCGGATCCGCGGATAAGGCCCACACTATCGCCGCACCCGGGGTCTGCATGACCTCCACGGCTCCCGGCGGCTATGGAGTGGCCCACGGAACCAGCTTCGCCAGCCCCGCAGTCGCGGGCTCGCTGGCGCTGTGCATCAGCGAAGGCGCGTGTGAGGGCTCAGGAAAGGAAGCGATGTCCCGGTTCCTTGAACTCACCGCCGCCTACAACGAGGACAACCGCGGCTTCGGCTTTGAGGGCGACCCGTTCCGCCCGGCCGAGGGGAAGTTCTACGGCTACCTGGCCCAGATCGCGGGGTACTGACCCCACGGGCGCAACCCGGTTCCGGCTGGTGCCGGGGCCGGGTTCCGCCGGACCGCCGGCCTGGGCACGTGATTGGCCACGTACCTGGGAACGTGATTGGGCACGGAAGCGCAGCACCCTGCTAGGAACCGGACCAGATCCGCCGCCACCAAGGACGACGGATCTCCGGCGTTTGCTGCGTTTCCTGCTCAGCGACGGCGGCTGCGAGCGCGGCACGGCGTTCCACCCAGCGCCGGACTTCCGCTTCGATATCACGCGTTTCCGTCACGACGGGCGGACCGCCCTGCAGTTGCCGCCGGGCGTCAACAACCCGGGCATTGAAATCCTCCAGGAGCTCGCGGACCTGCTTCTCGGAGTGCAATTCGCCGATCCGGGCGTCCAGCCCGGCGTCCTCCGTGCGGAGCAGGATGGCTTTGGGTCCCATTCCGGTGATGTTTTCACGCTGCATCAGGCCCTTGACCCACCAGTCAGGATCGTACGTCTCCCCCAGCCCGGGTATGGGTTTGCCGGCGTATTTCAAGTGGTCGAACTTTCCCTGCGCCATGGCATCGCGGATCAGGTATTCGGCTCTGGTGGCTTCGTCGAACCGCGCGCGCAGGTCCCGTTCCTTCTCTTCGGCGGCAGCCAGTTCCTGCTCTTCCTGGAGGGTCAGTCCGCTGACCCGCAGCGCCCGGAGTTCCGCTGCGCGTTCCACCCGGCGCCGTAACGCTCCGCCCGACCCGCTGTCCATCACTACCCTCCCCGTTGCCTGCCCGGCTTCCTTCTTCCCAGTATGCGAATCAAAGTCCCGGCGGCCAAGCCACGAAAACAGGAGCGGACGACGGCGGGGAGCTCCCGCCGTCGTCCGCTCCCGGAGTGCTGCCGGCTGTCAGACCGCGGACCAGCCGCCGTCGGAGGCGAGGATGGCGCCGTTGATGTTGGTGCCGTCGTCGCTGAGCAGGAAGGTGATCGAGGCGGCCAGCTGGGCCGCGGTGGCCGGCGCCGGGATGTTCGCGCCCATCAGCGGGCCGAGCCGTTCGGCGGCCAGCTGGGAACCCCAGGTGGCCTCGATGTTGGTGATGGTGGCGCCGGGGGCCACCGCGTTGAAACGCAGGCCCTGCGGCCCGTACATCACCGCGGAGTTCCTGGTGAGCCCGATGACGGCGTGCTTGGACGCGGTGTACGCGGCGCCGGCGGCGGAACCGCGCAGGCCGGCCTCGGAGGCGACGTTGACCACCGAGCCGGCCCCGGCCTCGAGCATCAGCGGCACCACGGCGCGGGTCAGGCGCATGAGGGCGGTGACGTTGATCCTGAAGACCCGGTCCCAGGTGTCGTCGTCCACCTCGTGGATCGGCGCGAAGTGGTCCATGATGCCCGCGACGTTCGCCAGTGCGTCCACCCTGCCGCCCGCGGCGGCGACGACGGCGGCCACGGTCTCCTCGGTCGAAATGTCGCCGGCCACGGGGACCAGGTCCAGACCGGCGTTCCCGGCAACCAGGGCGTCCAGCCGCTCGGAGCTGATGTCGGCGGCGATGACCCGGCCGCCTTCCCCGGCTACGCGCAGGGCCGTGGCCAGGCCGATGCCCGAACCGGCGCCCGTGACGATGATCGTTTGGCCGGCGAACCGGCCTGCGGTGATGGTTTCCTGCCATGAAGCGTCGTTGCCCATGATGCCTTTCCGAACATTGCGGGATGCTGTCATTTTCCACCTTATGACACGCTGTGTCATTATGAAAGGGTGAATACTGGTGGGATGCCCGCGCAAGACTCCAAGCCCTCAGAACGGCGTTCCTCCGGGCGCCCGGTGACCATTGATCCGGATGCCATCGCTGGCCTCGCGCTCCAGCTCTTCGCCGAGAACGGCTACGAACAGACGTCCATGGAGGACATCGCACGCGCGGCCGGGATCGGCCGCAAGAGCCTCTACCGGTATTTCTCCAGCAAGGCCGATCTCATCTGGGGCGGCATGGAACCGGTTGTCCGCGCATCCGGACTGGTCCTGGAGGAGGCCCGCGTCCGGGGGGCGGGCGATGACGGCATCATGGCGGGTTTGCGGGCCGCCGCGATCGCCGGGGTGGCCGTGATCCCCGACCTGGCGGTGTCGCGGGGGCGGCTGCGCCTGATCGCCCGGCATCCCGAGCTTGCCAGCCGGAGCTACGGTTCGTTGGCTCCCCAGCGCGACGGAGCGAGGCGTTATCTTATGGACCGCGGGGTTCCCGAGGGCCCCGCGGGTTGCCTGTGCGCGGCCTATCTGGCGGCGACCTTTGACGCATGGATGCAGTGGGCTGAGGGCATGGACCCGGATCCGGTGCCGTATCTGCTGGCCGCCGTGGACGTGCTGCGGGTTCCGTCGGCCTGACTCCCGGACCTGCGGGTGGCCGCCACTTTGCGCGGCGTCGGTTTGACGTACAACCCCCTGATTGTTCACAGTAAGTCAGTGCTGGCCAACGTTGAAGAAGCTCCCCCGCGCCCGGCGCTGCCCAGCGATCGCCCCTGGCAGCGGCAGGGTCCGGCATTGATCGGCTTCCTGGCGATGGCCTGGCTGGTGTCGTTGCTGGGCTCCCTGCCGATCCGGATGAACGGCACGTGGTACGCCTTGGCCGACAAGGCGCCATGGACACCGCCCGGTTGGATTTTCGGCTCGGTATGGCTGGGGCTCTACGCGGCCGCGGCCGTGGCCGTGTGGCTGGTGTGGCGGCAGCGGCACTTCCCGCGGAGGGCCGCGCTCAAGGTCTACGGCGCTCTCCTGCTGCTGAACCTGGCGTGGCCGCTGATGTTCTTCGGCCTGTACCCGATGCTGGGGACCGCGGCGCTGTGGCTGGCGCTGATTGTGATCGGGGCCCATGCCGTGGCGGCAACCTTGGCTGTCCTCCACTTCGGGCCGATCAGCAGGACAGCCGGGCTGCTGATGCTGCCCTACGTTTCATGGCTGGTGTTCTCCGCGAGCCTGAACCTGTTTGCGGCCGTTCATAACTGAGGCGCCGGCCGCCATTGCCGTTGAAGTGCGGAATCGCCTCCCCAGGTGACATCCTGAAAGCACTATGACCGCGCACGAAGAAGGCCCAGACACCTCATCCACCGGCCGCGAGGCACCCGGCGGCCCCGCCCCGGCCCCCGCCGGCACTGACACCGGGACCGGCCCCAGAGCGACTCCCGCCGCGGACGAGCCTGACCGGAGCCGGCGCAGGATCTCGGCCTGGGCCCTGGGCGGGGGGACCGAACCGGATCCCAGGTTCACGCTGGCCAACGAGCGCACGTTCCTGGCGTGGATCCGGACCTCGCTGGCGATGGTGGCCGGCGGCATCGCCGTCGAGGCCTTCACCTTGGAACTTTTCACCCCCGAGGTCCGCAAGACCGTCGCCGTTCTGCTGCTCCTGCTGGGGCTGGTGACCGGCGGCGGGTCCTTCTTCCGCTGGCTCAATGTGGAACGGGCCATGCGCCGGCAGGCACCGCTTCCGCTGCCCCTGATCGCTCCCATCCTGGCGGCCGGCGGGGCACTTGTCGCGGCCGTGCTGATCGTTTTTGTGATCTGGCGGCCGGCCTAGCCATGGCACGGACCAGGGCGGCGGCGGTGCACAACGACCCGGGGCTCCAGCCCGAACGCACGGACCTCGCCTGGCGCAGGACCGCCCTGACGCTGATCACGGCCGCCTGCATTTTCCTGCGCTGGATGCCCCACTACGGCTGGTTCGTCGGGACTCTGGTGGCTACTTCACTGCTGGTGGCGCTGGGCATTGCCGTCACGCAGCGCCGCCGCTACCACCGGGCCGCCAGCGGCATCGGCGGAGGCGTGATGACCGCGAGCGTCCGGGCGACGGCGGCCATCGCGGGCAGCGTCGTGGTCCTCGCCGCACTCGGCATATACACCGTGCTGTTCCTGCCGCTGCAGTAGGTTCGACAGCCCCAGGTTCGACAACGCCCAGGTTCGCCACACCGAGTCGCAGCGGATGGCTGTCCGGACCGCCCCGCCTCATCGACTGCTACATAACCGCCCTTTTGAGCGGCCTGAACGGCCGCTTGGGCCCACGCCGGCAGGGTTCCCTGGCCGAGCGTGCGAGGCGAGGGGGCCGGTGGGGAGGACGTCAGGACAGGCGCTCTGCCCCGGCAGCCGGCGTGACCGTGAAGAAGTCCGGCGCGGTGAAACCGGCGTCCACGAACGCATGCACGACGGCGTCACGGACCTGCCGCTCGTCCCGCACCGGGGTGAGGGCGATCGCCGAGCCGCCGAAGCCGCCTCCGGTCATGCGGGCCCCGATGGCGCCGTGGCTGCGGGCCGTGTCCACGGCAAGGTCCAGCTCCGGGCAGGAGATCTCGAAGTCGTCCCGCATGGAGGCATGGCTGGCATCAAGGAGGGCGCCGATCCGGGCCGGCCCCTGGGACCGGAGCGTGTCCACGGCCTGCAGCACACGGTCGTTTTCGGTGACGATGTGACGCACCCGCCGGAACGTCACCGGATCGAGCAGGCCGCCGGCCTCCTCAAGGTCCGCGACGCCGACATCCCGCAAGGCTTTGACGCCCAGGACCTCGGCGCCGAGCTCGCAGGACGCCCGGCGGGACGCGTACCCGCCGTCGGCGTGGGAATGCGCCACTTTCGTGTCGATCACCAGCAGAACCAGACCGGCGTCCTGCGCCTGGAACGGGACGAGCTCCACGGACTGGTCCCGGCAGTCAAGGAAGACGGCGTGTCCGCGGGCGCCGCGCAGCGACGCCGACTGGTCCATGATGCCGGTGGGCGCGCCGACGAAGGCGTTTTCGGCATGGTGGGTGAGTGTGACCATGTCCTCGGCGGTGAGTCCGGCGCCGAGCAGATCATTCATGGCAGTGACGACGGCGCATTCGATCGCGTGCGAGGAAGACAGGCCGGCACCGAGCGGGACGTTTGAGTCGAGGAGGAGGTCAAATCCCGGGACGTCGAGGCCGCGCTGCTGCAGGGCCCAGACCACTCCCAGCGGGTATTTGGCCCAGCCTTTGACGGCGCCCGGCGACAGGGAGGCGGCGTCGGCCGCGACGAGCCCCTGGTCGCCAAACGTGGAGAGAAGCCGGACTCGGCTGTCTTTACCGGAGGAACCCTCCCGGAGCCGGACTGCGGTCCTGGCCCGCTTGTCGATCGCGAAGGGCAGGACGAAGCCCTCGTTGTAATCGGTGTGCTCGCCGATCAGGTTGACCCGGCCCGGAGCGGCCCAGACGCCGTCCGGGGCGGCGCCGAATGTGGCCTCGAACCGGTCCGCAAGGCTGTCCGCCACGCCGCCGGCGTCGGTGCAGGTGGTGGTGTTCATGCGGGGGCGCCTTCCGGGGTCAGGGTGGTGCGGCTTGCGGGCTCACTGGCCACTTCCCGCAACCGGGCGGCGACGGATTCCGGCGTGGTGTCGTTGATAAAAGCTCCCATGGCGGCTTCGGAGCCGGCCAGGTACTTGAGCTTGTCCGCGGCGCGGCGGGGCGAGGTCAGCTGCAGGTGCAGGTGGCCGTCCCGTCGCATCGCCGGTTCCAGCGGAGCCTGGTGCCAGGCCGCGATGTAGGGGGTGGGCGTCGGGTAGAGGGCGTCGAAGCGCTTCAGGAGTTCGGGGTAGAGCTCCGCAAGCTCGTCGCGTTCGGCCCCGTTCAGGGCGGCGAGGTCCGGGACCTGGCGGTGCGGGACGAGGTGGACTTCCAGGGGCCAGCGGGCCGCGAAGGGGACGTAGGCGCTGAAGTGTTCGCCTTCGAGCACCATGCGGCTGCCGTCGTGGCGTTCGGCCCGGAGCAGGGAGGACGTGAGCGTCGCCCCGCCGTCGGACGCGGCCGAGTAGGCGCCGGCTGCGGCCGCCAGGACCGCGGCGCGGGGCGTGACGTAGGGGTACGCGTAGATCTGCCCGTGCGGGTGGTGCAGGGTGACGCCGATGTCGGCGCCCCGGTTTTCGAACGGAAAGACCTGCTGGACGCCGGGCAGTGCGCTGAGCGCTTCCGTGCGGTGGGCCCAGGCGTCGATCACTGTGCGGGTGCGGCGCCAGCCCAGCTCGGCGAAGGACCCGGTGTGCTGCGGGGTGAAGGCCACCACCTCGCAGCGGCCGACGGCGGGCGCGGTGGTCCCCCAGCCGGGCGCCGGCGGGACGTCGTGCGCGGCAGGTCCCAGGGAGGGGAAGCGGTTCTCAAAGACGGCGACGTCGTAGTCCGGCGCCGGGATCTCGGTCCGGTTGGCCGGCGTCGTCGGGCAGATGGGGCACTGGTCCGCCGGCGGCAGGTGCGTGCGCGACTGCCGGTGCGCGGCGACGGCGACCCATTCCCCGCTGAGCGCATCGAAGCGCAGCTGGCCCGGTTCGGGGCGGGCGGGCAGCTCGCGGTGGTCCACGAGGGAGGCGGCGGGCCGCTCCGCCGTCCCGGTGTCGTCAAAATAGAGGATCTCGCGGCCGTCGGCCAGGCGGGTCATGGTGGTTCGCGTCATGGTTTCAGTTGTACACGACAAAACATTTTCAAACAATAGAGCACAAAATGAAGCAGAAAGTGTGTGCGTTTGGCAGGTACGGACATTAGGATGTGTTGGAGGGCGCGGGGGCAGTCTTTGCTTCCCGCTCCCCCGAATCCACGCCGGAACCCCACGAAGGACGCAGAATGCTCGCCGCAGCACGCCACTCCGCCATCATCGCGGAGGTCCAGCGCGAGCGGATCGTCCGCGTCGCGGACCTCGCCCGGATGCTGGGCGTGTCCCTCATGACCGTCCGGCGGGACATCGAGGCACTGGACGCGGCGGGCGCGGTGGAAAAAATCCACGGCGGAGCCAAGCTGCCCGGCGCGGTGAGCACCCATGAGCCCGGTTTCGAGCTGAAGGTGACGCAGTTGCAGGACGAGAAGATGGCGATCGCGCACGAGGCCGCGGCCCAGGTGCGCGAAGGCATGGCGGTAGGCCTCAGCGCGGGCACCACCACCTGGGCGCTGGCGCAGCTGCTGTCCGCCGGGCCCCGAATCACCGTGGTGACCAACTCGGTGCGCGTTGCCGACGTCTTCCACCAGAGTTCGTCCCCGTCCACCGTGATCCTGACCGGCGGCGAGCGCACGCCCTCCGATGCCCTGGTGGGGCCGCTGGCGACGTCGGCCCTCAAGCAGCTGCACCTGGACGTGCTGTTCCTGGGCGTCCACGGTGTGGATGCCGACGCGGGTTTTACGACGCCGAACGTGCTGGAAGCGGAGACGGACCGCGCCTTCGTGGCCGCGGCCCGCCGGGTGGTGGTGCTGGCTGACCACACGAAGTGGGGCACCTTCGGCATCAGCACCATCGCCGGCCTGGAGGAAGCGGACGAGCTGATCAGCGACGAGGGACTGCCCGGGGAGGCCCGGCGGATCCTCGGTGAGCGGGTGGGCCGGCTGCGGCTGGCATCCGGCGGGGCCGGGGCCCCAGGCGGCGAACCGACGACTATCGTGCGACGCTAGTTCCATGGATCTGGAGGTGTCACCCGCGCTCACGATTCCCGCATCGGAGCTGGGCTGGCGGTTCTCGCGGTCGTCCGGGCCCGGCGGCCAGCACGTCAACACCTCGGACAGCCGCGCCGAACTCTCATGGAACATCGCCGCCTCGGCGGCGCTTTCGGAAGAGCAGCGGCTGCTGCTAACCACCCGGCTGGGACGACGTCTAGTCGCCGGGGTGATCACAGTGACGGCGTCCGAGCGGCGCTCCCAGCTGCGCAACCGTGAGATCGCCCTGGCCAAGCTCGCGGGACTTGTGGCGGAGGGTCTTGCCCCCGAGGCTGCCAGCCGCCGGCCGACCAAACCCACACGGGGATCGAAGCAGCGCCGCCTCGCGGCCAAGGGCCAGCGGTCGGCGACGAAACTGCAGCGCAGGCGGCCCTCCGCCGAGTAGCCGGCGCTATTCAGCCGGCACGTCCGTGGGCAGATCCGGCGACCATCCCGGATCGTAGTCCGGGTGCTCCCGATAGGACCCGGCCAAAATGGTCAGCATGGCCCGGCGGGCGACGGCAACCGTCCCCTCAGCGTCCGCGGGATCCTCGATTCCCTCGTCCGCGGCAGCTTGTTTCCAACTCGCGATGATGGCCCTTTTCTGCGCGCACTCCTCCTCCATCCGCTCGCCGAGGGAACCCTTGCCGTCCCCTCCGTCTTCCGGGCGATCCGACGTGCCGACAACGAACATGCCATCCCGGATAGCTGCTTCTTCGTCCGCGATGCGCGCTTCCAGAAACTCGACGATGTTCATGGCGACCATCATTGCACTCCGGACTGGCGCACCAAAGGAATAACGAAAGAGGGCGACGGCGGGACATGCCCCGCCGTCGCCGTCTTACGCTGCATGGGCGGTTGCGCCGCGGATCAGCCCTGGCGGGCCTTCATCGTCGCGGGTGGACGGGGCTCGAAGCCGGCGTCGGGGAGGCCGCGCGTTGATCTCCGGCTAGGCCTTTTCAACCCACTGGGCACGCCATGCCGGCGCCTCGAAGGCTTCGCTCCAGTACGCCGTCTCCTTGGCGATCTTGCCGTCCCGGAATTCGAAGATAAAGACCGTTTCATACGTCGGGCCCTCGTAGTCCAGTGACGCCTCCAGGACCACCAGGTCCCCGCCGCTGACCAGCCGGCGGGGCGTGATGGTCGGCAGTTGCGGGAAGGCACTGTAGATGCCCCTCCGGTTCTCGGCGCCGCGGACGAGTTCACCGGATTGCGGCCAGTGCATCACGGCGTCGTCGTGGAACAGCTCATCCATCAGCTCAACCCGACGGTCATTGAGGCACGCCACCAGCCGCTTGACCACGTTCTCATTTGCAGATTCCACAGTCCCACGTTCCTCTCCGTTGATGTCTCGCATTGTGCTCCGGACGCGTGGTTTGCGCCAGAGGAGAAGAACTCCTGCCGGCCTCAGCCGACGGAGCTCAGGAATTTCGTCGCATCCGCAGCCACCTGTTCGGGGCATTCCCACAGCACCAGGTGCGCGACGCCGGGATAGACCTTCAACTCGGCGCCCGCTATTCGTGCCGCCAGGGCCTCCTGGTGCCGCCGCGGCAGCACGCCGTCGTGCGCTCCCCACAGGATCAGGGTGGGCGCATGAATCGTTCCGGATTCGGTGGGCGGAGTGGCGGCACACAGGCCCGCCAGGATGCGCTTCCATGCGTGCGCGGGCATCCTGACGCCGTCCTGCACCCGGTCCTCGATGAACCACCGCGGCACCGGATGCAGGAGGGGAAACCAGGACAGCGAACTGCGCACCCAGTCCTCGTCGATGGGGTCCGTGAGGCGATCGACCTCGTCCGCGAATGCAGGCCGGCCCCGCAGGCTCAAGGGAGCGCCCACCAGCACCAGCGCTGCGACGCGCTCCGGGTACCCGACGGCCAGCTGCTGGGCCACGTAGCCGCCACTGGAGGAACCGAGCACAAATGCCTTCGGCACGTTGAGGGCGTCCAGGATTGCGGCGGCGTCCCCGCCCTGTTCCGCCAGCGAATACCCGTCTGCGGGTTTGTCCGCCCCGCCCTGGCCGCGGAGGTCGGGCGCGTAGACCCTGAAGTCAGCCAGCCGGGGCACAAGGCGGTCGAAGCTTCGGCGGGATTCGCCCCAGGCATGCAACAGCAACAGCGGCCGCGCGTCGGCGCTTCCCTGAACGAGGCACGGCACCGAGATGCCCGTGGGGAGCCGCAGATTCCGGACCTCGGAGTCCATAGGCTCAGGGTACGCCTCGCTGTGCCGTGGCGGTCCTGCCCGGAACCCGCTCCGGCGCCGAGGTGCCGTCCGTGGCCGGGGAGGATAGTTTGGGGACATGACGGCAAGCTACAGGTACGACGTCGAGATTCTGCACCTCCTCGTGTCGCCCGCTCACGCGTACTTCGGCCGCGCCCGCGAGGGCGCAGCCGACGTCCCCACGACGGACGCGGACCGGGTGGAACTGGTGGCCGGCAAGGGGATCGTCGGCGACCGGTTTTTCGGCAAGGCGGCGCACATGGATGCGGCCGTCACCCTGGTCGCCGCCGAAGCCCTCGAAGCGATGGCCACGGAGCTCGGCGTCGGGCCGTTTGACCCGCTGTTGACCCGGCGCAATGTGGTTCTCAGGGGCGCCCACCTGGCTCCCCTGCTGGGCCACGACTTCGCGCTGGAATCGGGCGGGGAAATAGTGAGGCTCCGGGCGGGGCGGCCGGCCCACCCCTGTGCCTGGATGGACCGGATGCTGGCCCCCGGAGCACACGCCGCCATGCGCGGGAGGGGAGGTGTGCGCTGCCAGCCGCTGTCGGACGGCCTGCTGCACCGCGGCCCGGCCGTGCTGGTCAGCCCGGTGCCCCTGGACCCTGCTCTCGCCGGCACGCCGAGCTTGCTGCGGCCGTCGCGGCTGCCGTAGCGCTGCCCCGCCTCCCGGGTCCCCCACTGCCGAGTTCGCCGGAAACCCGCGGGGTCGCCGGAAGGTCGGCAAGCCCGCAGGTTTCCGGCGAACCCGGTGTGGAGACTTCGCGGAAGTTGGCCGCCTACGAAAAGCGTCCCGGCCGGAAGGTGGCCAGCAGCGGGTGCTTAGCGCCGGTCAGAATCTCGCCCGCAAGGAGTTCGCCCGCGATGAGGCCCAGCGTGGCCCCCGAATGTGTGAAGGCCACGAAGCAGCCGGGCACCTGGCCGAGTTCACCGAGGACCGGCTCGCCGTCGCCGGGAATCGGCTTGTACCCGAGCTTCCAGGAGGCCGGTTTGAGTTCGGGGTTGCCCGCGATGAGCTTGGAGGCTTCATCGGCCAGTTCCTGGACCACGTCATCGGGGATGCTGAAGGAGCCGTCGGCGTGTTCGGTGATGCGCTCCTCGTACCAGTCGTGGTCCAGGGCCAGCGCATCGCCGGGGTTGGGCCGGACGGCGGCCCGGGGGGTGTTCAGCACGGCCTTCATTTCGTGGTCCAAAGGCTTTGTCAGCACCAGCATGGAAACCGGGGATCCGTTCGGGATCTCGACGCCGAGGGGCGCGACGACGGCAGGCGTTGCAGCCCCGCAGGCCACGAGCACGGCGTCCGTTTCATAAATCTCTCCTGCCGCCGTCTCGACGCCGGTGGCCCGGCCGGCGCCGACTGCGACGGAGACCTTGCCGGCGTTGAGGACTAGCTCCCCGCCGAGGGAGTGAAACTCCTCCATCAGGAAGTCCACCAGTTCGGGCAGGCTGACCCAGCCTTCGCCGGGATTGAAGATGGCCTTCTCCGCTACGGCCTCCGGGTCGAGGCCGGGTGTTGTGGCGGAAATCTGTTCAGGTGCCAGGAGTTTGGAGTCGTAGCCGATGGACGTCTCGTAGTTGTGGCGCGCTTCCGTGGCGGCCCGCTGTCCGGGAGCGTTCCACATGAGGCCGCCGCCGAATTGCAGCCAGTCCCGGCCCGGGTCCGAGGCGAAGAGCGTGCGGTAGCGGTCCACGCCGGCCACGCGGAGCTGGTGGTAGGGGGTGGACCGCTCGCCGGCGGAATTCAGCCAGGACAGCGAGCGGCCCGTGGCGCCGCTGGCCAGGCCCTCTTCGCTCAACAGGATGACGGATGCGCCTTCGCGGAGCAGGTGGACGGCGGTGGAGACGCCGAGGATGCCGGCGCCGATAACGGCCACGCGCTTGGTGGAGGGGGTGGAGGACATGATTCTCCCTTTCTTTGCAGGTGCTTGGGGTTGTGCAGGTCCCCGTGGGGGATGCGGTTAGGACGGTTAGGCCTGGGCGAAGGCTCGGATGTTCTCGATGACCTTCAGCACGTTGAGTGATTCTTCGGGGTCGACCGGCAGCGGTCCTTGGCCCCGGATGGCTGCCGCCAGCCGGGTGTAGAACTCGGGGTAGGCGCCCCTTTTGGCCGGTACCGGCTGGGTGGCTCCATCCACGCCAATGCGCCCCCAGGAGTCCTCGGGGTCCACGCCGTAGGCGGGATCCGACGGCGTCATGCCGGTTGCGAGGGCGGGCTCTTGGCTGTCCAGGCCCCACTTCGTGTACCCGGCCCGGGACCCCAGGACGTGGAAACGGGGGCCGACCTTTGCTGCCATGCCGTTCATCCATAGCCGTGACCGGACCCCGGATTCGTGGAGCAGCGAAACGAAGGCCTCGGTATCGGCTCCGTCGGGATGTCCATGGTTGGCTGTCTCGCCGTTGCTTTCGGCCACAGGGCCGAAGAGCTGAATGGCCTGGTCGATCAGGTGGGCGCCGAGGTCGTTGAGCATGCCGCCGCCGTCGGACGCTGCCGCCGTGTCCCGCCAGTTTCCGAAGCCTTCCGGCCGCCACCACTCAAAGCGCGACTCGAAGCTGCGGACTTCACCCAGCGCCCCGACCCGGAGAAGTTCTTGAAGCGTTAGGAAATCGGCGTCCCACCGCCGGTTCTGGAACACCGTGAGCTTCACCCCGGCGTCGGACGCCCGGGCGATGAGCTCTGCGCCGTGCGCCGCCGTGGTGACGAACGGCTTGTCCACCACCACATGCAGGCCGTGGGCGATGGCAGTCGCGGCGAGGTCGAAGTGCATCAGCGGGGGCGTGCCGAGGACCACGAGGTCCAGGTCGCCGGCGAGGGCGAACAGGGCCTCGGGCGTCGGGACGATCCGGGCCTGCGGGTAGAGCTGTGCCGCCTCAGCTGCGCGGCCAGGATCGGCCGTGACGATCACGTCCAGCGAGAAGGCGGACTGCGCCGAGATCAGCGGAGCGTGGAAGACCTTGCCCGAGACCCCGAAGCCGACGACGGCTGTGCGGATGGGCGCCGCTGCGGTGTTTCCCTCCAGGGTCTCCATCAGAGCACTTCCGAAAGGAATCGCTGGAGGCGTTCGCTTTGCGGGTTGTCGAAGAGTTCGGCGGGAGTGCCTGACTCGACAACCTCGCCTTCATCCATAAAGACCACCTGATCGGCGACTTTTCGGGCGAACCCCATCTCATGTGTGACCACCAGCATGGTCATGCCGCGGCGGCCAAGGCCGGCCATCAGGTTCAGCACCCCCTTGACCAGTTCCGGATCCAGCGCGCTGGTGGCCTCGTCGAAGAGCATGACTTCCGGTTCCATGGCCAGGGCGCGGGCAATGGCAACACGCTGCTGCTGCCCGCCGGAGAGGTCCCGGGGCCGGTGGTCGGCGCGTTCGGCAAGACCCACCTCGGCGAGGCGGCGGTGGGCGCGCTCCCTGGCTTCGGCCTTGGGCATTCCTTTGACGCTCCAGAGTGCCAGTGCCACGTTTTCGAGGGCGGTATGGTCCGGAAAGAGATTGAAATGCTGGAACACCATGCCGATGCGGCTGCGCAGGAGATCCGGTTTGACGTCCAGCGCGCTCTCGCCTGCTAGCAGCACGTCCCCGCTCTTGGGTTCGTGCAGGCGGTTCACGCCGCGGAGGAGGGTGGATTTGCCGGAGCCGGAGGGGCCGATGATGCAGGTGGTGGTGCCGGGGGCGACGGTGAGGCTGACATTGCGGAGCACCTCGATATCGCCGTAAGCCATGGTGAGGTTTTTCAGTTCCAGGCTGGAGCCCTGGAAGGTCTCGATGTCCGGGGCGATGTTGCCGGTGCTGGCGGTGTTGCTTGCGAGGCTCATGTGTTGCTCCCGGTTGTCAGCGGTGAGGCCGCGGCGAGTTCTTTGACTTCCTTGAGGCCGCTACTGGGCGCGGCGGGGCGCCGCCGGCCGGTGCGGAAGCGGTTGTCGAAGTAGTTGACCAGATGGGTCAGGGGCACCGTGATCAGCAGGTAGAAGATCCCGGCCAGGACCAGCGGCGAGAGGTTGCCGGAGAGGACTGCGGCGTCCTGGCCCACGCGGAACAATTCGCGTTCGGAGACCAGCAAGCCCAGGAAGTAGACCAGCGAGGAGTCCTTGACGATCGCGATGAACTGGTTCACCAGCGCCGGCAGGACCCGGCGGACGCCCTGCGGCACCACCACCAGGGCCATGGATTTCGCGTAGCTCATGCCCAGAGCACGGCAGGCCTCGCCCTGGCCTTTGTCCACGCTCTGTATGCCGGCCCGGAAGATCTCGCCAATGTAGGCGCTGGCGATCAGGCTCAGGGCGATGATTCCCAAAGGGTAGGGCGAGGGGCCGAAAATCGACTGGCTGAAGCGGGCGAACCCCTGGCCGATCAGCAGGATGGTCAGGATGGCGGGGAGGCCTCGGAAAAGGTCGGTGTAGATCCGTGCGGGGATACGGAGCCACTTGGACGGGGAAATCCCCATCACGGCGACCACCATCCCGAGGACAACGCCGATGATCGTTGCGGCAATGGAGATGATAAGGGTGTTAAGGAGTCCGACTCCCAGAAGCTGGGGCAGGACTTCGGCCATTGCGCCGAAGTCGAAGAAGGTGCGGGTGATGGTGCTTAACCAGTCCATGGTTGCTCTCAAACGTAGATGGTTTATGGATGCCGGGCGGGCCGCACGGTGCGACCCGCCCGGTCAGGTGGCTGCTGGGCCGTTTACTTGCTCGGCGTCGGACTGGCCGTCTGTTCCGCCTTCGGCAGGTACTGCTCGGGCATCGGGGAGCCCGGGAACCACTTCTCGTACAGCTTCTTCCAGGTGCCGTCCTCCATGGCTTCGGCGAGACCCTTGTTGAGGGCGTCCCTGAAGGCCGATTTGCCTTTCGCCACGGCGAACCCGGCCGGCGCATCGAAGGACGGGATGTCCGCGGCGCTGACCAGTCCGTACTGTTCCTGGTAGGCCTTCGCCGCCTCGTAGTCCAGGAAGTGTGCGTCGATGGATCCACTGTTCACCGCCGAGATGGCGGTGTTGTTGTCCGGGAAACGGACAAGGTCCGCGGCGGTGAAGTTCTTGACGGCATAGGCCTCCTGGAGCGTTCCCTGCACGACGCCGAGGCGCTTGCCGGAGAGCCCGTCGGCGTTGGCGATGCCCGAGGTCTTGGTGGTGATGACGGTCAGGTAACCGGCCAGGTAGCCGTCGGAGAAGTCGACGGTCTGCTTGCGCTTGTCCGTAATGCCGATCGCCGCGACGCCGGCGTCGAACTGGCCGTTGGCGACGGCGGCCAGCAGTCCCGAGAAGTCCTGTCCGGTGAAGACGACGTTGTCGACTCCGGCGCGGTGGGCGACATCCTTGAAGAGTTCGACGTCGAAGCCGGTGAAGTTCCCCTGGGCGTCGGCGAAGGTGTAGGGCTTGGAGTCGCCCAGGCTGGCGACGCGAATGGTGCCGGGCTCAATCAGGCCGTAGGGGTTGTCCGCCGGCGTAGACGAAGCGGAGGACGTACCGCCGCAGCCGGACAAGGCCAGTACCGCGGCCACAGCAGCGGCGATGAGCGCCACAGGGCGCATCTTATTTCCTGTGTTCACAGCGTTTCCAATCATGGGGGTGAGGGGTGAGGTAGACGGGCATTGAGACCCGTGGTGCGGGATTGTCGATGCGGTCTTGCTGAGTCCGGTCTCAGTGCCTAGGATTGAGACCGGACTCACATCGATTGCTAGAAATGTAATCGAAGCCACATCCGGCGTCAAGGGTCCGCTACGAAAGGCCGTAATGAATAGTGATGCTTCCCGGCGCCGCGATGTCACTGTCGCCGATGTCGCAAGAGCCGCCCAGGTGTCCAAGGCCCAGGCGGCCCGCGCCCTCGGCAACTACGGCGCCGTCAGCGACGACGTCCGCGAGCGGGTGCTGGCGGCCGCCGAAGAGCTGGACTACCGGCCCAACGAGCTGGCCCGCAGCATGAACACGGGAAAATCACACACCATCGGCGTGGTGGTGGGCGACATCGAAAACCCCCATTTCGGCCTGGCCACCCGGGGCATCACGGACACCGCCAAGCGGAGCGGATTCAACGTCATCCTGATTAATACCGACGAGGACACCGCGGCCGAAATCGATGCTGTCAGGGTGCTCCTGGACAAGCGGGTGGACGGCCTGATTGTGGCGCCAGCGTCTTCCGTGGAAACGCATCATTTACGGCGCGTTCACGAGTCCGGCCGCCCGCTGGTCCTGCTGGACCGAAAGGCGCCAGGGCTGGACGTCCACACAGTGGCCGTCGACATGGAGGGCATCTCCCACGATTCCACCACCTACCTGATCAACTCCGGCCACCGCAGAATCGCGTTCATCTCCACGCTGAGGACAGACGGGCCGTACCGGGACGGCATGCCGCTGGACTCATCCCAGATTTCGGACCGTCGCGACGGCATGAAGCGCGCGTTCGTTGAGGCCGACTTGGAGTTGCCGGACGACTTGATCCGGCTCAATGCTGGCGATGCCGAATCGATCAAGAAAATCACCCGCGAGCTGCTCCAGCGCCCGGACCCCGCGACGGCGATCATCGCCTCCGACGGGCTGATCGGCCTGAGTGTGGTGGAGGCCATCCAGGAGCTTGACCTGTCGATTCCCCAGGATGTCTCCTTCCTCATGTATGACGATTTCGCTTGGACACGGCTGACCACCCCGCCGCTCACCGTCATCGCGCAGCCGGTGTATGACATGGGTGTTGCAGCTGCGGAGGCCCTGATCCGGCAAATCGAAGGCCGGAAGATGCCTGCGGCCGATCCGGAGTTTATGGCCGAGCTAATTCGCCGCGGCTCGGTCGCGGCGCCCAAAGCGATCGACGTCGACCACTGATCCGGCCGTGGCGCTCCCGGCCAAGGGAATTAGGACAGGCAGCCCAGGAGCGCGCGGCGGGTCTCCTACGCGAACCGGGACTCGGGCTCCAGCACGGTGAACTCCGTCGAGCCGTGATCGGTCGGGACCCTGCGCGGCACGGACCCTGAGAAGAAGATCCAGACGGCGTTGCCGCCGTCGGCCGTCACCTCATCGACGATGCCGACGCCCAGATCCTGGTCACCGACCCGTACGCGGACCTCCTGCCCGCGCCTGAGTTCACTCCCGTGCACATTCCGGCCGGACTTTCCTTCAAAGCTCATGGTGGCGCCTTCCCGTCAACTGAGATGGGTCACCTCCAGCGTAGGCTCGGCCCGTTAACGGCCGGTGAACGCCGCCGCCCAATGATTGACGCCGGAAGCGGCCTGAATCACACTGAAATGGTGAGCGACGCCGAGAGGGAACCGACCATCCGCAAGGTTGCAGACCGCCTCGCCACCCGCTTCCCCGCGGCGCCCCGGCACCGCATCGAAGGAATCGTCGCAGAGGAATACGACTCCCTGGACACCGGGCGCATCAGAATCTACATCCCGACCCTGATCGAAAACAGCGCCCGGAGCAGACTCCACCGGGAACTCAACACATAGGCCGGCGTTTCCAAGCCGGCGGCCCCTAGGGACTTTGGACACGGGCCCGGGCAGGTCCACCCGGCCTAAAATTGAGCATGGCCGGTTCCGGCACGCCCGGACTGGATCGAAGGACGACCCGCAGGAGTAACAACTCGTGTCCAGCGCGGAGATCGAAGAACTGCGCGCATTGCTTGAAGAAGTCATCAGGCTCCGGCGCAACGTCAATCACGCCGAAACAAGCAGCGCCGGAAAGATCGACGCCGTGCGGCCCCGCCGCCGCGGGAGCGCCCTCAACCCGGTTCACTACCCCGAGGTGCGGCGCCGCGACATCCGGACGGATCCGACATGGAGCTGACGGCCTTAGTCCTGCTCACCGCCACGCTGTTCGCGTGGGCACTGGTGTCCGCGCGGCTTCAGCGCGCGGACCTGACCGCGCCCGTGGTGTTCACCGCCGTCGGCGCGGCCATGGCCTGGTCCGGGGTAGTCGATGTCTCCTCTCCGCCGGAAGCGGTCACGCCGGTGGTCGAGGTCACCCTGGTGTGGGTGCTTTTCTCCGACGCCGCCCGCCTGCCCCTCCAGCAACTGCGCCGTGACGTGGGCCGTTATGTCCGGCTGCTGGGAATCGGCCTGCCGCTGACCATCGTGTTCGGGTGGCTCCTGGCCCTGTGGTTCTTCCCCCACTTCGGGCTGTGGCTGGCCCTCCTCGTCGGCGCCGCGTTGGCGCCCACCGACGCCGCCCTCGGGATCCCCGTAGTGACGAACCCGGCGGTACCGTCACGGATCCGCCAGCTCATCACGGTCGAGAGCGGCCTCAACGACGGCATCGCCACCCCGGTGGTGATGGTCGCGATCGCCGGGGCGGCCGCCGCGGCAGGACTGGAGAGCGCCGAGGCTCCCGGCAGCGCCGCTGTCGAACTGCTCATCGGCGCCGGCGTCGGAGCATCAACCGGAGCCCTGGGCGGGTGGCTGCTGCGGCTGGCCCGCCGGCACGGGACGGCCACCGAGGACTTCGCCGGCATCGGCGTCCTTGCCCTGAGCCTACTCGCCTACACCGCCGCCCTCGCCGTGAGCGGCAACGGCTTCGTCGCCGCGTTCTGCGCCGGGCTGGCGTTCGGCACCTGCGCCGGCCGACGGGGTCCGGCGGAACTGGTGTTCGTCGAGCAGATGGGCGGTCTGGTCTCCCTGCTCGTGTGGCTGACCTTCGGAGCCATCTCCGTTCCCACCATGCTGGCGAACTTTGTTCCCCTGACCTTGGTCTATGCCGTGCTCAGCCTCACGGTGGTACGCATGCTGCCTGTGGCACTCGCCTCGATTGGTACCGGCCTCGACCGGAAGACCATCCTGTTCGTGGGGTGGTTCGGTCCGCGCGGCCTCGCGTCGCTGGTGTTCGCGCTGCTGGCGCTGGAAGCCCTCGGCGCAGTGTCAGATGAGGCGGTGGGCGTCATCACGGCCACCGTCCTGCTCAGCGTCGTGGCCCACGGCATCAGCGCCGCGCCGCTGGCCGCCCGCTACGGACGGGCCGCCGCGGGCCCGGAACCCGGCGGTCCGGTGCCGGTCACTCCCGCGCCCGGCCGGGGCCTGAGCCGCAAGCACACCGCCGTTCCGCGGTTCCGGCCGAAATGGCTCCGTCGCTAAGGCCGACTGCACATGAGCGGCGAGCCCGTGATCCGCGGGCTCGGCGACGACGCCCGGCTCGCCGGGTGTCACTCGTTCTCATGATTGCTCCCCGGTTGTTTGCCGGCGTCGGATCCCGCTACGACGGCGAGGGCGCCGAGCAAGACCGCGGCGTTGGCCCAGAAGATGCCCAGAACCCCCAGGGGTGCAGCCAGGGCTCCCACGGCGAGGGGAAGGGAGATCTGGGCGAACCGGTTGGTCGTGAGGCGAAGCCCGAGTACCGCCCCGTGGCGGGAGGGGTCGGCGAGGCCTGTCACCCACGCCATTGTCAGGGGTTGGGGTATGCCCAGCCCGATTCCGAGACCGATCATCACGCCAATTGCGCCAAACGTGCCAACGAGCGGAAGCGCCATGAGTGCCAGGGCTGCGACCGCGATGGAGGTAAGCAGGAGGGCTTTGCGTCCGAATTTGCCGATGAGCCGGGTCAGTCCGAGTCGGCTCAGCACTGACACGGCAGCCCTCAGCGCGAGAAGAAAACCCACTGTGGGCGCGGTGATGCCATTGTCCGTGGCCCAGACAGGCACGAAGGCGTACATGAGGTCCACCGTCGTGAGCACCGCGGCACTGACCGCGAGTGACCTCCACACCCCGGGTATCGCGACCAGCCCGCGCACGCGGGACGGAACCCTCGTCTGAAGCCGCCGCTTCATCCGGAGGTTTGCATCCGGACCCCGAAGAACGAAATATCCTGGTGCCGCCAGGAGCGTGAAGGCCAGACATACCAGCAGTCCCACACCGGTATCGGGAAGGCTTCCGCTGCTTCCCGCTCCGAGCGACGCTACGATTGTGACCGCCGGCGGCCCGACGAGCTGGCCCACAGACGCCGCCGCTGTGAGTGCCCCGAAGGCGCCATCCCTCGAATCGGCGGTGCTGTAGTGGGCCACGAAGCTCTGGTGGCCCACTATTACCAAGAGATGTCCGAGGCCCACAATCGCACTGGCGATCAAGAGTGCGGGGAGGCCCGGGATAACCAGCAGGGCGGCGGTGCCTGCCGCAGCTATCAGCAGGCCGATCACCGCCATGCCGGTCCCGCCGACCCGGTCCGCGACGCGCCCGGCCGGGATGGCCGCCAAAAGGGCAGGCAGGGCGAAGCTGGACGCCAGCGCGCCAAGGAAAACCGGGTCGGCGCCCGCCGCCAGCGCCCGGTATCCAATGATGAGCCGGATACCCGTCCAGGACGCCTGTGCCAGGGCGGCCTGGCTGCCCAGGATCAGCCGCCACGAGATCCCGGTCAATGGCTGGGCGGGAAGGCTTCGTCCCCGACGGGCATACGGAGTGCCTCCATGTCAGACCACTGCCGTGGCGTTGGCCGGCGATCCGGTTCCACCGGTGATGTTCAGGGGCTTGACGGTGACAAAGGCGTCCCAGTTTCCGGTGGATCTCATCTGCCGGCTGAGGGGTCCTAGCCGCCACAGTTCACCGATGGCCGTGCCAAGTTTGGCCAGTAGTTGCTGGTGCATCATGCCGTGGTCGTTCGGGGCGGAGTGGAGGAACGGACTGGCGGGTACAACGGGAAGGCATTCGAGGGCAAAATTGTCGGCGGCGATCAGTGCCAACTGGTTGTCCCAAGCCCAGGCGACGAAGTCCTCCGACTGGGCTACGCCGGTTGCCCTGCGTGTGTCACGGGCGCGTATCTTTTCGTCCGCTGTCAGGGCAAGGAACCATTCACACCAACCGGTGTGGAGCATAAGGATGTCGCCGTGGCGCAGGCGGAGGGATTGTGCGGCCATCGCCGCATGGATCAGATCAAGGCCGAGGGGTTCTCCTCCCGGGTGGTCTATCGGGTTTCCCTGGTCCTTGCGGAACCCGTCGAGGTCAACGAGCACTCCCCTGCCGGCAATGGGGTGCTCCGCCCATTCCTGGATGCCGAGCTCGGCGGTTCCTTCCCGGACCTGATTATCAGGGGTGCCGTTGTAGAAGCCGATGTCGTCGGCCCTGCGGTGGCGGAGGCCGTCGATCTGTGTCGATCCCTGGAGGTAGTAGCCGTCCACGAAGTCGTCGCGGTGCGCCGGATGCGAGGAGTAGATGGTGTGGCGTGGAGCTGTGCGCTTGAGCGACATCCCGGGGGCGAAGGCGTCGGCTGTGTAGTCCAGTCCGAACACTGCCCCGCTCCGGATGCAGTCGCGGGCCTGCAGGACGGCATCCCCGTCGATGAAGGAGGGCGTCCCGCGTCCCGGTTCAGGAAAGAGCCCCCATGACGTGCCGGCGAGTTTGCCCGCCCTTCGCAGGAGTCCGGCGTAGGACGGATAGCTTCCGGGTTCCGTAGGTATCGTCATCGCGTGGTTGCCTCCTGGGGTGTCCGGCTTTGCTTTTGCGGGCGCTTGTAGCTGAGAAGGAACCCTGCGATGGCGCACACGGACGCCGCGACGCACATCGGGGTCTTGATGGCCTCGTTGAAGAATTCCAGCCAATCTCCCCGTCCGAAGATCAGCGCGAGGGCCTGACCCGCCACGTACAACACTCCCCCAGAGAGGAGTACTGCGAGCGTGAGAACGAAAATTACGCCGATGAACCGCCTGATCTGCTGCATTGTCATATTCCCTTAGACCGGCAAGACGCCGACAGTAATCAGTACGCCGATACCCAGCAACGGCAGTGCGTAATGTGTGAGCAGGCGGGCGAAGGTCTTGACTGGATCCACATCTGCGATGCCACAGGCGACGTATAACGGCGCGCCTCCCGGCGGGACCGCTGCTTCGCAGGACGAGAACACCAGTACTGCGACGGCTGCGGTGGTGGCCGGTACGCCGGCGGCCACGAGTGTGGCGACGCCGACAGTTCCGACGGCGGCCATGGTGGCCGTGGCGGACAGCGGCGCGGCCACCGCGATAACGATCAGCCCGATCAGGATCGCGAGAAGCCACAGCGGCAGATTCAGGCCGTTGAGCAAAGCTGTCATCTGCTGGGGCAAGCCGGTGGCGGCAAGGGCGTTGGCCCCCGCGAACGCGAAAACGACCGTGACGCCGACGACGCCGAACCTCGGGGCGGACTGCTGCAGTAGCGCCCACCAGGCACGGAGGCTGCCGGGGAGCCGTCTCCTGCCCAGCAGCGCACCGGTAATGATCAGGACCACCGGTATCCAGATGATCACGCTGACGGATTTGGCCACGTCCACGCCGGTCCAGTCCGAAAGCGCCGTCGCGATGCCGCCTGAGGTGATGAACAACGGAATTGCCACCACGGCGAACAGCGCCAGCGTCGCTGCCCCTTGTTTGAACGCAACTGCGACCGCCAGGCGGTGGGAGGGATCCAACGCGGTCATTCCGCTCCTGCGCACCAGCAACCAGGTAACCACCAGGCGATGCAGGAAGCACCACAACCCGCCGACGAGCAAGGGCAGGACGAGGTCGTCGACGTCCAGCAACGGCCCGACGGTGGCTGATCCAACGAGCACGAACATTGAGGCACTGAACGGGAAGGTGATGCCCATCCCGGCATTTCCGGCGACAAGCGTCGCCGCCGACGGCTTGTCCAGCCTGGATTTCTCCATCCAGGGGATTGTCACGGATCCCACTGTGGCGGCGATGGCCGCTTGGTTGTGGACCACGCCGCCGAGGCCGGCCGAGGCCACGGTAGACACCCAGGCGGGGCCTCCCCTCACGCCGCCGAGCAGGGAGTTCAGCAAATCAATGAGCTTGTCCAGGACTCCCGTCTGGTCGAGCAGGTATCCCATGAAGACGAACGCCATCGTTGCATAGACAATTTCGTCGGTCACCGCAGAATAGAAAGCTGTCCATCCGATGTGTCCCGCGGCGTCCCCCGCGAAAGGGAGTACGACCAAGAAACCGAGAATCATTGCCTCCCCGACGTTGCGCTTTATCAGGGTCGTCCACAGCAGGATGACGGCCAGGTAGGCACCGAGGGCCCAGATGCCAACCATGGTGCTGCTCCTGACTGAAAGACGCGTGCGGTGGGAAGGTTCCGCATTGATTCCTGTCCACGATTCTCCCTGACGCCGGGGTCAGCGCAAGGCCGGAGACGTCAGTTCGGCTTCCGCAGCGATGCGTGCCAGGGCTGCTGCCGAGGCCGTGGTCATTTCGGCTGGGACTGCGAGGTCGGAGGACAGGTAGGTGGCAGTGTCCTGCATTTCCTTGGACCGTCGCACGGCGTGCTTTGCCGTTCCGGTGAGGAACCGGTCGATGACCGCGTGCCCGTCACCAGCCAGCTGACCGGCGATCTGCCCGCGGATCCAGCCCTCGAGGCCGGCGGCGCGCCCGGCGGTGACGGCCTCGACAACCACCGATGCGAGGCCTTTCATCAGGACGCTGCGGAGGAGTTTGTGCGCCATGGCGGCCCCGGGTTCCCCTGCAGCGATTTCGACGTCGGCGCCCAACGGGGCCAAGAGGTCGGCGATCGCCTGGGATCCGGGTCCGCTGACCATCAACGGTGTCCGCGCTCCCTGAGTGGGAACGGGACCGAGGATGGCGACATCCACAAACGCTGCTTTGCTTGGGAGCTGCCCGAGTTCCCGCATGACATCCGGCGAGGAGGAGGTGAAGTCGGCGTAACAGCTGCCTTCCGGCATGACGGGCAGGCATTCCTGCGCGACGCTGCGGGCCGCGGCTGCCCCGGTGAGAACAAGGACCAGCTCCGCGCCAAGGCAGGCCTGGGCGGCGGTTGCCATCCGGGCCACTCCGGCCGGGGTGGACGGGGCAACGGGATCAAATCCCCTGACGCTGTGGCCTTCGGCGACGAGGGCCGCCGCATAGGTGGCCCCCGCTTCGCCGAGGCCGATGACGGTGCACGCTGTCATGGCTATTCTGTCCTTACTGGTTTTGGTGGCGGGCTGCGACGATGGCACGCCGGCGGTTGGTTTCATCGTCGAAGACGGCTTCGGCGGCGTCTGCCACGCTGGCTGCCTGCTCCCGGGGAATGACGACGATGCCATCGGAATCGCCGATGATGATGTCACCGGGCAGAACCGGGACGCCGCCGAAGGAGATCGGTGTTCCGAGGCGCGATGGACCGTTTTTGTAGGGCCCGGCAGGGGTGATGGCGCGGGCGAAGACCGGCATCCCGATCTCGCCGAGAGCTTCGGCGTCGCGGGCTGCTCCGTCGAGGGCGAACCCGGCAATGCCGAGGTTGATGGCACGTTCTCCAATGAGTTCGCCCAACAGGGCGCGGGATTCATCCCCGCCCCCGCAGACGACTATGACGTCCCCGGGACGGGCAAGCTCAAGTGCGCGGTGGATGCCTTGGTTGTCGCCCGGACGGGTCCAGACGGTGAAGGCCGGTCCGGCGAGGCGGGCGCCCGGCCAGATGGCCTGGATCGCAGAGTCCGCGACTCCGAGGCGGTCCATGGCGTCGCCGATATTGGCGGCTGGCAGTTTGGCGAGGCGGCCAATCACGTCCTGGCCGGGCCGGGAAAGCTCGGCGGTGATCGTGTCAAGCTCTGGAGAAGTCATGGTGGATCCTCTGAACGGCGTTTGCGGGATGGTTAGTCTGTTTTCTGAACCAGCGGGAGGACCTTCTTGAAGTCCTCTTCCTGTCCGGCCCAGAACTGCTTGTAAGCCTCGCCGGAGAGGTAGCTGGTCTGCAGGCCGAGGTCGTTCATCTTCTGGACGACCGCGGGGTCTTCGATGGCCTTCTGAAGGGCGGCTTCGAGCTTCTTGGCGACGGCATCCGGCAGCCCGGCCGGGGCAGAGTAGCCGCGGACGGTGCCGGCCTCAACTTCGTAGCCGGACTCCTTGAACGTGGGAACGTCCGGCAGCGACGGGGACCGCTCGGCGGTCATGACGCCCAGCACGCGGGCCTTGCCCTGCTTGGTCAGGTCGGTCACGTCGCTGACGTTGGCGACGAGGATGTCCACGTGCTTGCCGAGGAACGCTGTGGTTGCCTGCGAAGCGCCCTCGGAGAAGTGGACCGGCGCGAACTCGGCGCCGGTGGTTTCCTGGATCTGCGCCATCGCGAAGTGTTCCCCGGTCTGCAGACCGGTGGTGCTGGCGGTCATGGACTTCGGGTCGGCCTTGGCGGCGTCCAGGAGTTCCTTCAGCGTCTGGTAGGGGCTGTCGGGCTGTACGGCAATGACGGCGGGGTCGATGACCTGCCGGCCCAGCGGCTGGAAACTGTCGCGCGTGTACTTGGCGCCGCGGGCGGGGTCCAGGGGTGATACCACCACTGACGGGGAGCCGGTGGCGCCGATGGTGTAGCCGTCGGCCTTGGCACTGGTCAGCTGGGTGTAGCCGATCTGGCCACCGGCGCCGGGTTTGTTGATCACCTCAACGTTGGTCCCGAGCTCTTTCTCCAAGATGGGCTGGACGAGCCGTGCGGCGGTGTCCACTGCGCCACCCGGGGCGAAGGCCACGACGATCTCGACGGATTTGCCCTTTCTGGGGAAATCATTCGCGGCGGTGGTGGCGGCGCCGGCGTTGGCGCCGCAACCGGTGAGTGCGATGAGGCTTGCTGCGGCGAGAGCTGCGGCGATTCGTGTGCGGGTCAAGGTTCTTCTCCTTTGAAGGGTGAAACTGCTGATAGGTAGTGAATGACGGGGTGAACAGCTTGGTTACGTTTCGGGGTCTTCCATAAGCGCCTTGGGCTTGCGGAGCTTGAGCATCGGACTGCAGATGATCAGGACGCCGATGGCGATCAGCACCATGGAAATGGGGCGGTTGACGAAGATGCCGAAATCGCCCTGGGAGATTTCCAGGGATTCGCGCAGTGAGCGTTCCATCAGCGGTCCCAGGACGAGGGTGAGCACCATCGGTGCCAGCGGGATGTCGAGGTGCCTCAGGGCCAGGCCCAGGAGTCCGAATCCGATCATGACGAATACGTCGAAGACGCTGAAGTTGATTGTGTAGGCGCCGATGACCATGAACAGGAGAATCAGAGCGGTCAGGATCGACGGCGGCACGCGGAGGATGGAGGTCCAGAGGCCGACCAGCGGAACGTTCAGCAGCAGCAGCAGGAGGTTGCCGATGAACAGGCTGGCGATGATGGCCCACGCGATTTCGGAGTGTTCGGTGAACAGGGTCGGCCCCGGAGTGAGGCCCTGCTGGAGGAATGCTCCCATCAGAACGGCGATGGTGGGTGATGCCGGGATGCCGAGGGTGAAGAGCGGGATCAGTGCGGCGTTGGCATGGGAGTTGTTGGCTGTTTCCGGTCCGGCGACACCTTCAATGGCGCCCTTGCCCAGTTCGTTGCGGTGGCGTGAAAACTTCTTTTCGGCGCCGTACGCCAGCAGGGAGGACACGGAACCGGTCATGCCGGGGATGAGTCCAAGTCCGAAGCCGATGCCGGTGCCGCGGGCCATGGCGGGAGCGCTCCGGCGCCATTCCCTGGAAGTGGGAAGCAGGGAACGGAAATTCGGTGCATGCACCGTGGGCGTTGCGGCCCCTTTACGGTGGGAGAGAAGTTCGGAGAGCCCGAAGACGCCCACGATCACGGCGACGAAGCTGACTCCGTCCAGGAGCCGGTCCATGCCGAACGTGAACCGTGGTGCGCCGGCGACCGGGTCGATGCCTACCATGGCGATCAGCAGGCCCAGGGCGCCGGAGATGACTGCTTTCACCATGGACTTGCCGGCCAGCGCGACGAGGAGGGAGATGCCGACGACCATCAGGGCGAAGAATTCCGGTGGTCCGACGAGCAGGCCGAGTTCTCCGAGGGGTTTCGCGGCTGCGACCAGGCCCAGGGTGGCTATGGTTCCACCGACAAAGGATCCGACGGCTGCGATGGTCAGCGCCGCCCCCGCCTTGCCGATCTTTGTCATCGCGTAGCCGTCGATGGTGGTGATTGCAGAGGCAGCTTCACCGGGCGTGTTCAGCAGGACGCTGGTGATGGTTCCACCGTAGGCGGTGCCGTAGAAGATGGCGCACAGCATGATGATCGCGCCGGTCGCGTCCAGGTTCATTGTGAGGGGTATGAGCAGCGCGACGCCGGCGACGGGGCCGATTCCGGGCAGGACACCGATGATAGTGCCCAACAGACAGCCGATGAAGGCGAATATCAGGTTCTGCCAGGTCATGGCGGACGCGAAGCCGCCAAGCAGTTCGTTGAGTGTTTCCACGTCTAGAGTCCGATCAGGTTCAGCGGAGGGAAGGCCGAAACGGGAAGGGCTACGTTCAGGCCGTAGTTGAAGGCGTAGAACGCGCCGACGCTTCCGGCGAGGGCAATGATGAGCGAGGAAGTCCACGTCCTGCCGCTGCGCAGCTTCAGGTGGTACATGAGGAACAGGAACATGCTCAGCTGAAAGCCGAGCAGGTCCATGACTGCCGCGAGGATGGCCAGGCTGACTACTACGGCGATCACTAGCCCGCGGTCAACGCCTTCAGGTGTCTCGGTGGGGCGGCGCAGTTCTTGGAGCAGCCAGACGATGGACATCGAAACCAGCACGCCGCCCATGGCGAACGGAAACAATCCCGGCCCCGGCCCTAGCGACGTCCAGAGGCCCAGCTCAATCGAGTTGACCAGGACATAGACACCTACGGCGGCGAACACGCCGATGCCCACGAGTACAGACGGGGCCACGCGTGTGGTGCGCTCCGGCCTGGCTATAACTGACTTCGTTGTCATCGGTTCCTTCTTACGGTTCTAAAGTTCATTTCATACAGTGAAATAGTATTGCGCCTAGAGAAATAGTGACAGGAGACACATCGACTGTCAAGCGAAAGAAAATTACATACAATGAAAGGATGACCGCGCCCTCGACCCACTCAGCCAGCCCAGCCGACGACGGCCCGAAGGCGTCCAACATGAGGTCCCTGTCCAGGGCAATGGAGGTCTTCGCCGAACTGCAGCGGGCGGAGCGGCCTCAGCGGCTCAGCGATTTGGCTCGGACCTGCGGCATGAGCCTCCCTACGACCCTGCGGATCCTGAGGGTCCTCCAGGACTTTGGCATGGTCAGCCAGACAGATAAGTCGTACCGGATCGGTCCCGCCGTCCTCCCTGCCGCGCGCAGCTATTTGGAGAACGACCCGCTCGTTGTTGCCGCCCGCCCGGTCCTGCAGCAGGTGGCTTCGCAGACCGGGCAGACCGCGTCCCTCTACACCCGCCTTGGCTTTGAACGGATCCTGGTGGCACGGGTCGACGGCGAATCCCCCCTTCGATACGACCTGCCCTTGGGTAAACGGCTGCCCCTCACAGTGGGGGCGGCTGGCAAAATACTGGTGGCCTCAGCCTCCGAGGAGGAGTTGCAGCAGGTAGTTGCCGCGGCCATCGCGGCCGGTCACGAAAGCTCCGCTTTTACCGTCAAAGAGCTCCGTAGCAGGCTGCCCGAAGCCGGAGTCGACTACGCCTACTCGGCGGACGAACGCGCCACGGGCGTGCTGTCTGTCGCCGTCGCGGTCCCCAACAGGTCCGGCCAGCCGAGTGAATCGATCGCCCTGACCAGTCCCGTGGAGACAGCGACTGAACCCGCTCTCAAAGCCGCCGTTCCGGAACTGCGGCGCGCTGCAAACAGGCTCTCAGAGCTGCTGGAAGGCTCCGTCTACTAGGTACGACAGGCCCCCGCTCTCCACCCTTCTCGGCGCAAGCGTCCGGCCTGCTGTGACGAGTCTCACGGGCAAATAATCCGACATCAGCTTGAGACCGATCCGCCCCGCTGTGCACTATGGAAAGGCAGTGGGAGGGACGCCCAAGTCCCGCCACAGCAGCCACGGACCCTCCCGCGAAACAGCGGAACAGCGGGCCGGCGGCAACAGTTTTACCCATCCTGGTGGACGCAATGAGGCCAAACCGGTGAGCTCGCTGAGCTGCCCACGGTCCCGGAGCGTTCCCGGTTTGGTCCTACGGCGGCTCCGCATCGGTGCGGCGGCCGGACACCCGGATTCACGAATGGAAGCACTGAACAATGACGTTTGAAACTGCCACCTCTGTCACCCACAAGCTCTGGGACCGTGCCACGATGCACCACGAACTCGACGCCCTGGTCCACGACCTCTCGGTCCGGTACAACACCGCCAAGTCCAACATCGCGGTCCACGCCAGCGGCCCCGGCACCTTCACGCTCAGCCTGAACCACGGCGAGGCCAACCTCGAGACGGTCAACCTCTAGCACCACGCACCACCACGACGACGGCGGGAGCCTCCCGCCGCCGTCGTTTGCGTTTCAGGGCCTGCCGGCTACGACAGAGGGGTCAGCCCTCCGCCGCAGCCTGCCGCATCTCAGTCTTGACCCGGTACATGTCATGGTCGGCGGCTATCAGCAGGGCGCTGGCCAGTTCCCGGTGGCCGGCCGCATCGGCGTCCGACGGAACGGCCGTTTTCGCCGTGCCCACGGACAAACCCAGCCGGAGCTCGGTCGCCGCGACCGTGACGGCGTCCGCCAGGCAGGCCCGGACGCGTCCGGCCACGGCCTCGAGCTCCGCCGGGTCGTCCAGCCGGGGAATCAGGACCACAAACTCGTCCCCGCTGTACCGCGTGACGGTGTCCGCGTCCCGCACGGCCTGGGAGAGCATGCGCGCCACGTGTTCCAGGACCCGGTCCCCCGCCGCGTGGCCCAGGGTGTCGTTGACGTTCTTGAAGTTGTTGACATCGCAAAACAGCACACCCACGCCGTGCCGCCTCTCGCCGGCGCGCGCCAGGGCAGCCAGCAGGCTCTCCTCCAGCTGCCGCCGGTTGGGCAGGCCGGTCAGCGGGTCGTGCAGCGCCCGGTGGTGAGCCTCCTGCAGGAGCAGTGCACGCTCCGCTTCGGCGTCCTCAAGCCGCCGGTGCGCGCTGGCCAGCTCGCGCTCGTACCGCCGCCGCTCGGGAGCGGCAAAGAAGATCATCAGGTCCCGCGGCTCGGGGCCGTCCGCGGTGCGGGTGATCGAGAGCAGGACCGGCCGGCGCTGCCCGTCCGGCCCCAGCAGCTCCACGGAGAGCTCGCCAAGGTGGCCGTCCCGCTCCAGTTTCGGCCCGGCATGCGTGCGGTACATGAGCCGGTCGCCTGCCGGCAGGAGGTCCAGCAGCCGGGTCCCGTCCAGGCCGCCGTCCGCAACGCCGGTCCAGGCGCACATCGTGGCGTTCGCGGCCAGGATCGTTCCGTCGGTGCCGGCCACGATGTACCCTGCGGGTGCCCGGTGGAAGAGCTGCCCGTAGTCGACAGTCCCGGTGGTCCGCTGGCTCATGACGGCTTCAGGAACTCGAGGATGGCGGCGGCGGTTTCCTCCGGCGCGCTGCTTTGCGGGAAGTGGCCGGTGGCCGCAAGCCGGACCAGGGTGGCGTCGGGGAGCTTCGCGTGCAGGTACGTTCCCACGTGGTCCGGTGTGACGACGTCGTCGGTGCTTTGCAGGAGCAGCACGGGGACAGTGACACCGCCCAGCAGGTGCCGGACGTCGGAGAGGAACGCCACCCGGGCAAAGTCGCGGGCGACGCGGGGGCTGATCCGTCCGAAGCTGCCCTGGATTTCCTGGTCCAGCTCTGGGGCGTGCGGCGTGTTCATGTAGACGGGCGCCATCGACTCGGCCCAGACGACGTAGTTGGCGTCCAGGGATTCGAAGACGTCGTCAATGTCCTGGCGGGTGAATCCGCCCGTGTAGCCGTCTTCGGGGTGGTCGAGGTAGCTGGGCGAGGCGGTGACCAGGACCAGGCGGCCGAACCGGCGGCTTTCGTCCCGGACGGCGGCGCTGACGGCCATCATGGACCCGACGCTGTGGCCGATGAGGGTGGCATCCTCCAGCCCGAGTTCCGCGCAGACCTCCAGCAGGTCATCGACGTAGGCGTCCAGCCTGGAATAGGTATCCGAATCGTAGGCGGACTGGTCGGAGCCGCCGGACCCCACATGGTCCAGCAGGACCACCCGGTAGCGGTCGGTGAACCAGGGCAGGATTTTGTGCCACGTCATCTGGTCGGTGCCGAAGCCGTGGGCGAACACCAGGACCGGGGCATCCTCCGGCCCGGACACCTGAACGTTGTTTCGCGTTGCCGCACCCGCCGCCATCTGCCAACTCATTCCTTGATACTCAGCTGTTCGACGCCGCCGATAGGGTTCGACGGCGGACCCGCGCCGTCGCGCTTCCGGGTTGCCGTTGCGGAAATATCCGTTGGGCGCGTCTGCTGGCGCCGCGTTGCGTTGGGCCAGCCGGTTCTCATAGTAGTCCTGTGGAGCCGGCGGCCGGGGAGGCATCACCGCTCCGGCAACGTCAAAGGGTTGCTTCTTCTTCCTGTGCCAGCCTGACCATAAGTAGCTCGTCCTCCACCGCGCGGGACGGCCAATAGTCCTTGGCCAACTCACTTGCCCGGCCTCTGTCTGCTGTCGGGAAGAGCTTGCCGAACAGCCCGGCCGCCTGAAGCATTGCGATCAGCGCCGTGATCCTGGGGTCGGGCGCCGTGGAAACGGGCTTGGTATCAGGCTTGGCGGGCTCGACGTCGGGCGCCTCGGCAACGGGCTCGGCATCAGGCGTTGCTGCAGCGGGCGCCTCGGCATCAGGCGCCGCATCCGGCGTTGCTACGGCCGGCGCCTCGGCATCAGGCTTGGCGGGTTCAGGCGTCGCACCGTTCAGTGCTGCCTGGATCTTTTCCATAAGCGCTGCCTCCGGAGCGTGGTCCTTCTCCGGGTACCGCACGGTCCGGAACAGGCCCAGATGCCTTGCGCCGACATGTTCCACGATGCCCTGCGCAGCCATCCCCTCGTAGACTCGCTGCACTTCGGCGCGGCCCTCCAGCATGGAGACCCACTGCTTGGGTGTGTGCGGCCTGGACTTGCCACGGATGAGTTCCAGTTCGTGCTGAAAGTCCGTTTGCAGGGCGGCGCCGGTTGCCTTGATGTGCTTCCCCTGCAGCCCGATGGCACCGGTCAGCTCCAGTTCGGCCAGTATTGCCCCGGCCACAGTGGTTCTGAGTGCAAACACCGGCACTTCAGGTTTGCCGTCCTTGTCATTGGTCGCCAACAACAGGAAGGCCTGGGGAAGGCTCAGTTCCACCGGTTGAGGTGTTTCAGCATCCATAGGATCATGGTGGCCCAGTTGGGCCGTCACCACAATGAAGATTTGCAGGCGGGTCGCCAGTCTTTTCGGTGGCCTACCGTTCGCCACGACTGCTCGAGCACAGGAGAGAGGCTTTCCTACAGGATCTAGGAAAGCCTCCCGCGGGCGATAGAATCAGGCCATGAAGAAGTCATCCAGCACACCTCCGCTTGGTTTCTCGCGACGCATCCTCCGGGATGAGGTGTACGACTACATCGTTGATGTCCTGCTCGAAGGAGAGCTGGAACCCGGCTCTTCCCTGAACATCGACTCGCTCGCCCGCCAACTCGACGTCTCCCCCACCCCTGTGCGCGAGGCCCTGGTGCAGCTGGAGCACACCGGCCTCGTGCGGCGCGTTGCGCTGAAGGGTTACAAGGTTGCTCCGCCGCTCAGCGAAGAGCAGATGAAGGAACTCTTCGACGCCAGGGAGGTTGTGGAGGTCGCAGCGGTCCAGCGCGCCGCCGGGCACCTCGAGGCGCTGCTGCCTGCGCTGGCGGAGGCCCACGAACAGCATCGCCAGGCCGCAGAGCTGTTCCAGGGCATTGAGCCTGCCGGCCGGACTGCCGGCTACCGCAAGTACTTCGAGGCCGACTGGAACTTCCACGAAACCATCCTGCGCAACTGCGGAAACCGCTACCTGCACCAGATGGCCGAGTCCACCAGCACCCACACGCACCGCATGAGGCAGAGCGCCAGTGAAGGCTCGGACGACACCGCCCTGGCGCTGGCCGAGCACGAAGCCGTGCTGAAGGCCTTCCAGCGTGGCGACGTCCCGGCCGCTGCCCAAGCAATGGCGACCCACATCTCCAATGCCCGCACCCGGGCGCTCAAGAAAGACCAGCCGTAACTTTCAGCTCCCCACGCGACGACGCTTGCATCTCCGGCATGACCAATGTCACACTGATTCGTAGATCCAATAGGATCTTGGATCGAGTCCCTCCGGGGATCCGCTTTGGTTTGTCAAAGGAGATAAGAAGTGACGAAAGTATCCAAAGTTGTTGGCATTACCGGGATCTGCGCAGCAGGCCTGTTGGCCCTGACCGGGTGCGGAGCATCCACTGCAGGCGCAGCCCAGGGGCAGGCATTCACTCCCAAGGGTGACGTCACCATGGTGGTCCCCTTCGGAGCGGGCGGTGGCAGCGACCTTTCAGGGCGGGCTATCGCAGCCGGACTGGAGGACATCGCAGGCGTCAACATCAACACGGAAAACCGGGAGGGCGGATCCGGAGCTGTTGGCTACGCCAGCTTCCTGGCCCAGGACGGCAAGCCCGATCACCTGCTCGCCACCGAGACGGCGATGCTGGCGCTGCCCCTGACCCAGGACGTGCCCTTCACCTACGAGAGCTTCACTCCGATCATGAAGCTGGGCGATGACTACACGCTCCTGACGGTCAGCCCGGATTCGCCGCATAGGACCTGCGAAGACGTCGTCAAGGCAGCGGGCAGCGGCCGGGTAGTTGCCGCCGTCTCCGGCGCGACCAGCCTGGACCAGATCGTCTTCACCCTGATCGAGCAGGAGGAAGGCATCAAGTTCGACCGGGTTCCCTACGAATCCGGCAATGAGGTGGTTGCCGCTCTTCTGGGCGGCCAGGTGGACGTCATCTCCGTCAACCCCGGTGAGGTCCTTGGCCAGCTTGAGGCCGGCACCCTGAAGCCGCTGTGCGCCCTCGCAGACAAGCGCTATGAGCTTGAGGCCCTGAAGGACATTCCGACGGCATCCGAACAGGGAATTGACGTGTCGTTTGCGCAGTTCCGCGGATTCATCGCGCCGGGCAACATCACGGCCGAACAGAAGCAGTACTGGATTGATGCTGCCAAGAAGTTCGAACAGACCGACGGCTACAAGAAGTACATCGCGGACAACGTGCTGCAGCCCAACGCTGTCTACGGCGATGACTTCAAGACGTACCTGGCTGGCAACGCTGAAGACCTCGCCAAGGTGCTGGGCAAGTAACCATGCTCTCCGCTATCCAGAGATTTGTACCCAACGCGGTCATCATTGCCCTGGGAATCGGGGCCGCAGCAATGGGTGCCGGCTACGGCGTGCTGGGCGATGACGGCCGCGTAGGGCCGGGATTCCTTCCCACGGTTGCCGGCGCCTTGATGGCGTTCTTCGCGGCAGTGAACGTGCTGACGTCCGGGAGGAAACAAACGCCGACTCTGGACAGCGTGGTGGAGGAGCAGGTTCCCGGGTTCCATGACGGGGAAGCTTCCCTGGACCCGGCCGGGGACGGTGGCCTGGACATCCACGGCCGCACCCAGCGCCAGCGGGACAGGATGCTCTGGACCGTCATCGGCATTGTGCTCGCCACTGTCGCCCTGGTCCCGCTGCTCGGCTTTATGCTCGCCTTCGCCGCCATGCTCCTGGTGATCGCCGTCGTCGTCGAACGTCGCAAGATCATGCCTTCCGTGATGGTCAGTGTCGTCACACTCGCCGCGACGTACGCCATCTTCGTTTTGTTCCTCCGAGTGCCGCTGCCCCAGGGCATCCTCGGAATCTAGGAGAACTCAAATGCTGGACAATCTCATGCTCGGGTTCTCAACCGCGCTGACCTTCGAAAACCTGTTGTGGTGCTTCGTTGGCGTTCTGGTGGGCACAGTCATCGGTTTGATGCCCGGCCTCGGTTCGACAACGGGCATCGCCATCCTGATCCCCCTGACACTGGGCATGGAGCCGGTGACCGCCCTCATCATGCTCGCCGGCATCTACTACGGCGCCCAGTACGGCGGCACCATCACCTCCGTGCTGATCTCCACCCCCGGCGAAGCCGCCAGTGTGGTCACAACCCTGGACGGGTACCAGATGGCCCGGCAGGGACGGGCCGGTTCCGCCCTGGCCATCGCCGCCATCGGGTCCTTTATCGCCGCGATCATTTCACTGGCGCTGCTTATGGCGCTGGCGCCTCCGTTCGCCCAGTTCGCGTTGAACTTTGGCCCCGTGGAGAACCTCTCGATCATGATCCTGGGCCTGATCACGGTGGTGAGCTTCGCCGGCGGATCGATGTCCAAGGGCCTCATGATGGTCACCGCCGGGCTGCTCATCAGCACCGTGGGCATCGCGTCCGGGTTCAGCCAGGCGAGGTTCACGTTCGGCAACGTCAACCTGCTCGGCGGCATCCCGTTTGTTGAAGTCATGATCGGACTTTTCGCGGTTGGCGAGGTGCTGCACCAGATCCGTGTCGGTGCTGCCGCCCCCATCCGGGCGCGCTTCAAGGACATGGTCATCAGCCGCAAGGAACTCACCAATTCGATGCCGTCAATCTTCCGCGGCAGCTTCATTGGCTTCCTGCTCGGCTGCCTGCCCGGCGCCGGATCCACCTTGGCGTCGTTCCTGTCCTACGGGGTGGAGCGCAGGTTCTCCAGGAACAAGCACAACTTCGGCAAGGGCGCCATTGAAGGCGTGGCGTCACCGGAAAGCGCAAACAACGCCGCCGCCAACGCCAACTTCGTTCCCACCCTGGCGCTCGGCATCCCCGGTGGAGGCACCACCGCAGTACTCCTCGGCGCGTTCACCATCTACGGCCTCCAGCCGGGGCCGCTTCTCTTCGAACAGCAGCCCACCCTCGTCTGGGGACTACTCGTCTCGTTCTTCATCGGCAACGTCATGCTGCTGGTGCTGAACCTGCCGCTCGCGCCGGTGTTCGCCCAGATGCTTCGGATTCCTTACGCCTACCTCTACCCGATCATCATCCTCACCAGCCTCGTGGGCGCCTACTCCGTCAGCAACAACATGTTTAGCGTCTGGCTGGTGGTCATCTTCGGCCTCGTGGGCTTCTTCATGAAGGAACTCGACCTCCCGATCGCACCGCTGGTCCTGGGCGTGGTCCTCGGGCCCCTGCTCGAGAAGTCGCTCGTGCAGACCTCCGCCCTGGGCCAGGGAAACTTCATGATCATGTTCCAAAGCCAGATCTCCGTCTCAATCCTGTCGCTTGCACTCCTGCTCGCCGTGGGGCCCTGGCTTATCGGCCGCTTCAAGTCCACGCCTTCGGACGCAAAGGAACTTACCCATGTATGACAGCACCAACTGGCCCATCGCCGCAGCACTGCTGCAGTTCCCGGGCACCAAGCCGGACGGCACCTCGGTGCAGGACGAGCCGGCCGAGGGATGGGCACAGACCCTTCGCGAAGTACGGAACGTGGGGTTCGACGCCGTCGACCTCACCGACAGCTGGCTGAAACCCGCGGACCTGCCGGTCCACCGGCTGGCGGAGTTCAAAGACGTCCTCAGCGCCACCGGCCTGAGCACCCCAGTCCTGTCCATTGTGCGAACCAGTGTGGTGGATCCGGTGAACGGGGCGGCCAACTTCGACTACACGCTCCGCTCCATCGAAGCAGCCGCGGAACTCGGGGTTGGCACCCTGTCCCTGGGTCTCCACCAGCCGCTGACGCCGGCGCAGCGCCAGCGCCTGTGGTTCTGGACTGCGGAAGGCGCCGGAGATCCTCCCGGCGACGCCGACACCTGGCAACTGGCCGTGCAGCGCTTCCGGGAAATCGGAAGGAGGGCCGCCGACTACGGCATGCTGGTGTCCCTCGAACTCTACGAGGACACGTATCTGGGCACCGCCGACAGCGCGGTCCGCCTCATTGAGGACATCGGGCTGGCCAATGTCGGCATCAACCCCGACATCGGCAACCTCGTCCGGCTGCACCGGCCCATCGAGAGCTGGCAGGAGATCCTGCACAAGACCCTGCCCTACACGAACTACTGGCAGGTCAAGAACTACTTCCGGGACGAAAACCCGGACACCGGGTCCGTCACCTCAAGCCCGGCGCCGCTGGAACTGGGCTTCATCAACTACCGCCAGGCCATCCGCGAAGCACTCTCCGCAGGCTTCACCGGAGTGTTCTGCTGCGAACACTACGGCGGCGACGGGCTGGGTGTCAGTGCCATGAACCAGCGCTATCTCCGGACGCTGCTGGAATCCGCGCTGCAGGCGGGCAGCACCGTCCCCTACCTCAAGGAAAGAGTCTCATGACAGCCCTGCAGTCAGATGCGTCCACCTTCGCGGCGGACATGCTCACCGGGTTCGAGGCAGCCAACAGCCAGTACGTGAAAGCCGTCGACGGCGGCGTCGTGCGGTCCACCGTCATTCCAGACGGCCGGGTGGGCCTGGTGGTGGGCGGAGGATCCGGGCATTACCCCGCCTTCGCCGGTCTGGTGGGTCCGGGACTCGCCGCCGGCGCAGTCTGCGGCAATATCTTCGCTTCCCCCTCCGCCTCCCAGATCTCCCGCATCGCCCGGACCGTCCACCGCGGCGCCGGCGTCCTACTGGGATACGGGAACTACGCCGGCGACGTCCTGCACTTCGGCCTGGCCCAGGAACAGCTCCGCGCCGCGGGGATGGACGTCCGTTCGATTGCAGTGACGGACGACATCGCCAGCGCTCCCCAGGACGAACTCCATAAGCGCCGCGGCATCGCCGGGGACCTGACCGTTTTCAAGGTGGCCGGAGCCGCCGCCGAAGCCGGGCATACCCTGGACGACGTGGAACAGATCGCGGTCCGCGCCAACCACCGCACCCGGAGCCTGGGCGTCGCGTTCTCCGGCTGCACCCTGCCGGGCGCCACCAAACCGCTGTTCACAGTCCCCGAAGGCATGATGGCCGTGGGAATGGGCATCCATGGCGAGCCGGGCATTTCCGAGGCACCCCTGCCCACCGCCGATGAGCTGGCCACGCTCCTGGTCACCGCGCTGCTGCAGGACACGCCCGACAACCCGGGAAACCGCGTCGCGGTGCTCCTCAACGGTCTGGGCACGGTGAAGTACGACGAACTGTTCGTTCTCTTCGGCAAGATCAACGCCCTGCTGCAGGAAAACGGCTTGGAGGTGGTGCAGCCCGAATGCGGTGAACTGGTCACCAGCCTGGACATGTCCGGCGTCTCGCTCACCCTGTTCTGGTTGGACGACGACCTGGAATCACTCTGGGCGGCACCCGCCGACTCGCCCGCGTACCGCAAGGGCAGCATCAGCGCGGAACCGGACCTCGTGGTCCATCAAAAAGTGGACCTCGACGCCGGATCCCCCCTTGAGAGCGACGCCCTCATCTCCGCCGCGCCGATCGGTGTCCGCCTGTTCCGGGCAGTGGACGAACTCCTGACCGCGGCCGAACAGGAGCTCGGCGACCTCGATGCGGTGGCCGGAGACGGCGACCACGGCATCGGCATGCAGAGGGGCGCCCACGCGGCAGCGTGTGCCGCCGAGCACAGCGCGGCCCGCGGCGAGGGCCTCGCCGCCGTCACCCGCGCCGCCGGCGAAGCCTGGTCCGAACAAGCGGGCGGAACCTCCGGGGCCCTGTGGGGGGCCGCGATCTGCGCGGCCTCCGCATCCCTGCTGCGAACCTCAGTCTTGTCCCAGGACACTGCGCTGGCAGCCGTGGACGCCGCGCTCCTGGCCATGCAGTCACTCGGCAAGGCCGAACCCGGGGACAAGACAATGATTGACGCCTTCGTCCCGTTCGCCGACTCCCTCCGGGCCGGGCTCGCCGACGGGCTCAGCCTGGACCTCGCCTGGGAGAACGCGGCGGCCACGGCCACCGCCGCCGCGGCCGCAACGGCCGGGCTCAGGCCGAAGCTGGGCAGGGCCCGGCCGCTGGCCGAAAAGAGCCTGGGGCACCCCGACGCCGGTGCCGTATCCCTCGCGATGGTGGTCAGCACCATCGGCCACAGCATGATGAAGGAAGACACCCATGGATAAGAAACTGCAGACAACGAAACTGCGGATCGTCATCGGATCCGACGACGCCGGGCTCGAGTACAAGGAGGCGCTCAAAGCGGACCTGCTGGCCCATCCCCTGGTGGGCGAGGTGATCGACGTCGGCGTCACCGGAGCCGAATCCACCGACTACCCCCACATCGCCGTCGAGGCCGCCCACAAAATTGCCGACGGGCTGGCCGACCGGGGGCTGCTGATCTGCGGCACCGGCCTCGGCGTGGCCATCGCAGCGAACAAGGTCAAAGGCATCCGGGCAGGAACAGCGCACGACAGCTACTCGGTGGAGAGACTGGTACTGAGCAACAACGCGCAGATTCTGACCATGGGCCAACGCGTGGTGGGCCTGGAACTGGCCCGGCGCCTGACCTCTGAATGGCTCCATTACACTTTCAATCCCGCCTCCGCGTCCGCCGGCAAGGTCGACGCCATCTGCTCCTATGAGGAAGTAACCGCATGAACCCCACGTCCCCGCTCCCCCGCATCGCCCTGACCCTCGGCGACCCCGCCGGCGTCGGCCCGGAACTGGCCGTCAAGCTGCTGGCCAAACCCGAAACCACCCGGGTAGCCGAGGTCTATGTCCTTGCCGACGCGTCCGAGCTCGAAGCGGCAGCCAAGGCAGCCGGCGTCGAAATTCCGCTCAGCGACACCCCCAAGCCGGGGTTCGCGGTCCTCCTGGATGACAATTCGGCCCCGGCCGAGCCGATTCCGGCCAAGCAGGTGTCGCGGGAGGCCGGCGCCCGCACCCTCCACCAGCTCCAGCGGGCCATGGCCATGGCCAACGCCGGTGAGGTGGAAGCCATCCTCTTCACCCCGCTGAACAAGACCAGCCTCAAACTCGGCGGGATGACCGAGGAGGATGAACTGCGCTGGTTCGCGAAGGAACTGAGTTTTGAGGGCACCACCAGCGAACTCAACGTCCTGCCCGGGCTCTGGACCGCCCGGGTCACCTCCCACATCCCCATCAGCGAGGTGGCGGAACGCATCACCCCGGAAAACGTCCGCAACGCCATCCGGCTGCTGCACTCGGTGCTGTCCGACTCCGGACTCCAGGAGCCCCGCATCGCGGTCTGCGCCCTGAACCCGCACGCCGGCGAAAATGGAAACTTCGGCCGGGAGGAAATCGACCAGATCGCGCCGGGCATTAAGGAAGCCACCGCCGAGGGCATCAACGCCTCCGGGCCCTTCCCGTCCGACACGGTCTTCCTCGCCGCCAAGCGCGGGGACTTCGACGGGGTGGTGACGATGTACCACGACCAGGGCCAGATCGCGATGAAACTCATCGGGTTCGACCGGGGCGTCACCATCCAGGGTGGCCTGCCGATCGTCATCGCCACCCCCGCGCACGGCACGGCGTTCGACATCGTGGGGAAGAACATCGCCAACCTCGGGGCCACGGAACACGCGTTTGAACTGGCCGCAGCCATCGGTGCCCGGATCCGCGCGGCGAAGGTCGCCGTCTGACATGACCGCGAAGAGCATCACCCTCGGCATCAGCACCAAAATGTACCTGGGCTACCGCGAGTCCAAGGTGTGGCTTGGCGCCGTCACGTCCCTCGCCAAGGCCTGCGAGGCAGTGCAGACCGGGCAGGTGACGCTCTTCGTGGCTCCGACGTTCCCCATCCTCGAAACCACCCTGGAACTGGCACGCGGAACTCACCTCCAGGTGGCGGCGCAAAATGCCTCGGACCAGGATGCCGGCGCCCTGACAGGAGAAGTCAGTCCGGTGTTCCTGGCGGAGATGGGGGTGGGCCTGATCGAAATCGGTCATGCCGAGCGACGGCGTTATTTCGGCGAAAGCGATGGCCTGGTCGCAGCCAAAGTGGCCGCGGCCCAGCGCAACGGGCTCCAACCGCTGCTGTGCGTCGGAGAAACGGCCCGGGTTGCCCCCCGGGAGGCAGCCCGGGCCTGCCTGGAACAAATACGAACGGCAAACATCGACCCGGACGGGCCGAAACCGGTCATCGCCTACGAACCCGTATGGGCAATCGGCGCACCCCAACCCGCGGACCCGGACTACGTCTGCGCCGTCGCGGAGCACCTCAGGGAGGAACTGGATGCCGGGGCCACCCTGCTGTACGGCGGCAGCGCCGGGCCCGGGCTGCTCCCCAGGCTCTACCCCTATGTCGACGGACTGTTCCTGGGCAGGTTCGCCCACGACCCCCGCAACATCGCGCTGATCCTGGAAGAGGCAACCGCTCTCATCTCACGTGCAAACGCCCCCGACGTGCCAGGAGTCAGCCGATGATCACACGGGATGACGTTCTCGCCGCCGAGAAGCGGATCAGCCCGCATATTAGACGCACACCCTTGCTCCGCGGCGGCACGTACTCCGCGCCGCTGTGGCTCAAGTGCGAGTTCCTGCAACACACCGGGGTATTCAAAGCCCGGGGAGCCTTCAACCGCCAGCTTGCTGCGCTGGAGCGCGGCGAGTTGGACCCTGGTGTCGGCGTCGTCGCGGCCTCCGGCGGCAACGCCGGCCTGGCCAACGCGTACGCCGCGGCCGCATTGGGCGTCCAGGCTACGGTGTTCGTTCCCGCGAACGCTCCGCGCGTCAAGGTCGAACGGCTCCTCGCGTACAACGCGACCGTCCGGCAGGTCGGCACAGAGTACGTCGAGGCCTATGAGGCAGCACAGGAGTACGTCGCCCAAAGCGGCGCACTGTTCTGCCACGCCTACGACCAGCCCGAGATCGCGGCCGGCGCCGGCACCATCGCCGAGGAGATCCTCCGGGACGAGCCCGGCATCGACACGATCGTCGTCGCTGTCGGCGGAGGCGGTCTGTACGCGGGGCTGGCTGCGGCCGCGTCCGGGAGGGCGAAGATCGTCGCGGTAGAACTCGTCACGATCCCCACGCTGCACGCGGCGCTGGAGGCTGGCCGCCCGGTTGACGTGTCCGTTTCGGGTATCGCCGCCGATTCCCTCGGCGCGCGCCGTGTCGGCGACATCGCCTTCAGCATGGCCTCGAAGGAACCGCCCGTCTCCGTCCTGGTAGACGATGAAGCCATCATCGCCGCCCGGACACTCTTGTGGAGCGAGTACCGCATTCCCGCAGAATACGGGGCCGCGACCGCCTTCGCAGCACTCACCGCCGGCGCCTACGTGCCCCGGGAAAACGAACGTGTGGCCGTCATCATCTGCGGGGCCAACACCGATCCCTCCACGCTCGGCGCAGCGACCGGGTCTCCGCAAGCCTGAACCCCGGCGGGCCGCGCAGTCATTACGCGGTACACGGCAAACTTGGCCGGGTAGCCGAAGGCCCAAGGTCAGGTAGCGGGTACTCGTGCGCCCGGACGGGGCCCGCTCGTACCGTCGAAGTGTGCGTTCTTGTGACGCGTAACAGGAGGCCCGGGGGGGCTCCAGGGACTGCGTGGTTCCTTCCCTCCCGTTTACCGGTATCGGGGGGAGAAACAGTGAAGCATGCTGTTGCTGAGCGCCTGCCCTCGGCCCGGGAGCATGACGGTCGCATCCTACGCAGCCATCCCGGCCGCACCTCCTCATGGCCTCCACACACCGGCCCGTCGTCCAGCCCCGCCGTGTCCACATCTTCGGCGGACCCCTGTTCCGGACTTTGGTTTGACGCCTGTCCGCAGGCGCGCCGTCTGCCGTACCGGGCCGCACGCACCAGCAGCGAGTACCTCAAACCTAGGAGAGTTCCGTGACCTCTGAGCTACAGCCCAGAAAACCGAGGCGCGGCGGAAGGAAAACGCTGTTGGCGCTGGCCGGCCTCGTCACGACGGGAGTGATTTTCGGCGTCGTGGTGGTCCCCGGCGTGGCCGAACCCGGTCCGTTGCCGGCCGTCGACGGAACCATCCAGATTGATCTGGGCACGGCCGTCAACGAGTTCCCGGGCACCCGGGCCCTGGGCGCCGGTGTGGACGGTCTGGAGGAAGGCGAAATCGACAAGGTCTGGACCCCTTCGAACGTGCAGGCCATGAAGGCGGCCGGCTTCGGGCCCATCAGCTACCGGCTGCGCACCGAACTCGGCGTCAAGGCCTGGCACTGGAACCCGCGCGGGACCTGGAGCGACCCCGCTGCCGGGCAAGGGTACTGGGTTTCATCAGACGAACCCCGGGAAGATTACAAGGCATCCCAGGGGTACCGCCTTCCCCGCCGCGGGAACACCATCGACCAGGCAAAGAACGACGGCTATTCCCGGCTCACCGACGGAGACCCCACCACGTTCTGGAAAAGCAACCCGTACCTGGACTCGCACTTCACCGGAGAAGCGGACGACCTGAACCCGCAGTGGATCATGGCAGCCTTCCCGCATGCCTTCCCGATAGACACTCTGAAGTTCGACTGGGGTACACCGTTCGCGACAGGTTTCAAGGTGCAGTACTGGTCCGGCAAGGACGCCCACTTCCCGGTCGACGGCGGGAAGTGGATCGATTTCCCGCAAAGCTCACACCAGGGCACTGGTGGCACGCAGACCGTCCGGATCGCGCCCAAACCGATGGACGTGCAGTATCTGCGCGTCGTATTGACCAAGGATTCCAACACCGCGCCGGCGGGCTCCACGGATGTCCGTGACAAGCTGGGATTCGCCGTGCGCGAACTCTCCATCGGCCAGACCGTCGGCGGCCGGTTCGACGATCACGTCAGCCACCTGCCGTCGCAGGAGCAGACGGAGATGTGGACCTCCTCGACCGACCCCTGGCACCGCGCGAGCGACATCGACAAGCACTACGAGCACGCGAGCTTCGAGCGCCTCTTCGAAAGCGGCATCACCAACGGCCAGCCAATGATGGTGCCTGCGCCGGCTCTGTACGGCGTGCCGGAGGACACGGCCGCCCTGGTGCGCTATCTGAAAAAACGCGGCTACCCGGTGGAACGCGTCGAGATCGGCGAGGAACCGGACGGCCAGCTCGCCCAGCCCGAACACTACGGCTCGCTGTATCTGCAGATGGCCCGGGCGATGAAAGAGGTTGATCCCAACCTGGAGTTCGGCGGCCCGGGCTACCAGACCACGTTGCCGGAGTGGGTGCACTGGCCCGACGCAAACGGCGAGAGGTCCTGGACGGGCCGTTTTGTGTCCTACCTGCGTGACCGCAACGCGATGGAGGACTTCGATTTCTTCTCCTTCGAGTGGTACCCGTTCGACGACGTCTGCGCCGATCCGAGCGCGCCGCTTGCCGAGCACCCCAAGCTCCTGGCGGACCTGCTTGCCCGCCAGGAGAAGGCCGGCCTTCCCCCCGACATTCCCAAAGTGATCACCGAGTACGGCTACTCTTCCTTCGCCGGCCAGGTGGAAGTGGAGCTGCCCGGCGCCATGATCAACGCCGAAACCGCCGCCATGTTCCTGGCTCTGGGCGGCGAGACCAGCTACTACTACGGGCTGGAACCGAACTGGGTTTTCCAGGAAAAAGAAGGCAAGAAGTGCAACTCGTGGGGCAACCTGATGATGCTGCAGTTCTACGATGAGTGGAGGATCCGGCCGCTGGCGGCCTTCCAGGCGGCCCGGCTGGTGAACGAATACTGGGTGCAGGACGGGGACGGGCTCCACACCGTCCACGCCGCCACCAGCGACATCCACAATTCAAAGGGCGAGCCGCTGGTCACCGCCTACGCGCTCCGCCGGCCCGACGGCAGCCTGGGCGTGCTCCTGTTCAACAAGGACCCGGACCGGACCCTCAAGGTCCGTCTGATGCAAAAAACAGACGGCGCCCACGAGGTCATCGACGAACAGCTGAGGCTCGACCAGTACTCCGCCGAGCAGTACGACTGGCATTCCACCCAGGGCAAAGGCAACGGCGGCCACCCGGAACCCAACGAGCCGCCGGCCCCAAGCGTCATCAGCACCGGTGAGGCCGCCACCATCACCCTGCCGCCGCACAGCATCTCCGTGGCCGTGACGCAGCCCTGATCAGAGAACCTTGCGGACGGATTCCTCGAAGCTGACCACATGGTGCAGGGCGAGTTCGGCCGCACGGTCCTCGTCGCCGTCGGCAATCGCGGTCAGCAGCTCCACGTGCTCCACGATGTGGCCGCTCACTGAGGGCACCTTGTCCAGGACCAGGCACCAGATGCGGGTGGCCAGGTTGTCGTAGCGGATCAGGGTGTCTTCGAGGTGCGGGTTGGCGGCAGCTTTGTAGATCAGCCGGTGCACGGTCAGGTCGTACCGCATGAGGTCGCGCGAGCCGCCCGGTCCGGGATCCAGCTGCGCGATGGTGTCGGCGACGTGCATCAGTTCGCGGCGCATGGCGTCGCTGGCACGGCCGGCAGCGCGGCGTGCGGCCAGCGGCTCCAGGAGTTCCCGGATCTCCGAGACGTCGGCCAGTTCAGTGAAGTCCACACTGGTGGCGAAGGTACCCCGGCGCGGGTAGGAAACCACCAGGTGGTCCACCTCCAGCCGCTTGATCGCCTCGCGCACCGGAGTCCGGCCGAAGCCGAGCTCGGCGGCCAGCTGCCCGTCGTTGATGGGCTCGCCCGGCCGGATCTCAAGCATGATCAGCTTGTCGCGCAGCTGCCGGTAGGCGGCCTCCGCCTGGGACAGCGCCTGGTCCTCGGCGAGGGGCAGGGCAGGAAGTGCGTTCAAGGCACCACTCCGTTCTGTGCTGCTCAGTGTCCGGTCCCAACCGGGAGCTCCGTGCCACTTTGCGTCCGGCTATTGACTCTGTTGTGACCTCGATCATAGCATTGACCTCACACTGATATATCAGTCACCGCAATAGTGGTATTTCAAAGGAGCATCCGTGGTTGAGCAGTTGAACGAGCGACTTTCCGCAGTCGATCCCGAGGTCCAGCAGGCCATTGCCCGTGAGCTGGGCCGCCAGCAGTCAACGCTGGAAATGATTGCCTCGGAGAATTTCGCCCCCGCGGCGGTCATGGAGGCGCAGGGCTCGGTCCTGACGAACAAGTACGCCGAGGGCTACCCCGGCAAGCGCTACTACGGCGGCTGCGAGCACGTGGACGTGGTGGAGCAGCTGGCCATCGACCGGGTCAAGGCCCTCTTCGGCGCAGAATTCGCCAACGTCCAGCCGCACTCCGGCGCCCAGGCCAATGCCGCCGCCATGTTCGCCCTGCTGGACCCGGGCGACACCATCATGGGACTGGACCTGGCGCACGGCGGCCACCTTACCCACGGGATGCGCATCAACTTCTCCGGCAAGCTCTACAACGTGGTCCCGTACCACGTGCGGGAATCGGACTTCCGGGTGGACATGGCCGAGGTCGAGGCACTGGCCCTGGAACACCGCCCGCGGCTGATCGTGGCAGGCTGGTCCGCGTACTCCCGCCACCTCGATTTCGCCGAGTTCCGCCGGATCGCCGACCTGGTGGGCGCTTATCTCATGGTGGACATGGCGCACTTCGCTGGCCTGGTGGCCGCGGGGCTGCACCCCAACCCGGTGCCCTACGCCGACATCGTCACCACCACCACGCACAAGACCCTCGGCGGCCCGCGCGGCGGAGTCATCCTCGCCCGGGAGGAGTACGCCAAGAAGATCAACTCTGCCGTGTTCCCCGGCCAGCAGGGCGGCCCGCTGGAGCATGTCATCGCCGCCAAGGCCGTGGCGTTCAAGCTGGCCGGAACCCCGGAATTCAAGGAACGCCAGGAACGCGTCCTGCAGGGATCCAAGCTGCTGGCCGAACGGCTCCTCCGCGACGATGTGGCCGCGGCCGGCATCTCCGTGGTGAACGGCGGCACCGACGTGCACCTGGTCCTGGTGGACCTGCGCAACTCAAAGCTGGACGGTCAGCAGGCCGAAGACGCCCTGCATCGGGTGGGCATCACGGTCAACCGGAACGCCGTTCCGTTCGACCCCCGCCCGCCGATGGTGTCCTCCGGACTGCGGATCGGCACCCCGGCCCTGGCCACCCGGGGCTTCGGCGCGGTGGAATTCGCCGAGGTCGCGGACATCATCGCGACGGCGCTGATCGCCGCTTCCGCCGTTGCCGGCACGCACAGCGGAACCGTGGGCGCGTCCCTCAGCGACGACACCGCCGTCGGGCTCCGCGCCCGGGTCACCGCCCTGGCCGACCAGTTTCCCCTTTACCCGCATCTTTCCCAGAACGACGGCGCCCAGATCGCCGCGTTCGAATCAGACATGATCGGAGCAGCCCAGTGAGCACGCACCAGCTCCCGGAACACCCGGATTTCCTTTGGCGGAACCCCGAACCCAAGTCCTCCTACGACGCCGTCATTGTCGGCGGCGGCGGGCACGGCCTGGCGACGGCGTACTTCCTGGCCAAGAATCACGGAATGACCAACATCGCCGTTCTGGAAAAGGGCTGGCTGGCCGGCGGCAACATGGCCCGGAACACCACCATCATCCGTTCCAACTACCTCTGGGACGAGAGCGCAGCCATCTACGAGCACGCCCTGAAGCTCTGGGAAATCCTGCCCGAGGAGCTGGAATACGACTTCCTGTTCAGCCAGCGCGGCGTCATGAACCTCGCCCACACCCTGGGCGACGTCCGGGAAAGCATCCGCCGTGTGGGGGCGAACAAGCTCAACGGCGTGGACGCCGAGTGGCTGGACCCGCAACAGGTGAAGGAACTGTGCCCCATCCTGAACATCAGCGACAACATCCGGTACCCCGTGATGGGCGCCACGTACCAGCCCCGTGCCGGCATCGCCAAGCACGACCACGTCGCCTGGGCGTTCGCCCGCAAGTGCGATGAATTGGGCGTGGACATCATCCAGAACTGCGAAGTCACCGGCTTCGTCAAGGACGGCAACCGCGTGGTGGGCGTCAAGACCAACCGGGGCAACATCAACACCGAAAAGGTGGGGCTCTGCGCCGCCGGCCACAGCTCGGTCCTGGCGGAAATGGCCGGTTTCCGGCTCCCCATCCAGTCCCACCCGCTTCAGGCGCTGGTGTCCGAACTTCACGAACCGGTCCACCCCACGGTGGTCATGTCCAACCACGTCCACGTCTACGTCTCCCAGGCCCACAAGGGCGAACTGGTCATGGGCGCCGGCGTCGATTCCTACAACGGCTACGGCCAGCGCGGCTCGTTCCATGTGATCGAGCACCAGATGGCGGCCGCCGTCGAACTCTTCCCCATCTTCGCCCGGGCCCATGTGCTCCGGACCTGGGGCGGGATCGTGGACACCACGCTGGACGCCTCCCCCATCGTCGGCACGTCCCCGGTGGACAACATGTTCGTGAACTGCGGCTGGGGAACCGGCGGCTTCAAGGCCACCCCGGCCGCCGGACTCACCTTCGCCCACACCATCGCCACCGGAACCCCGCACAAGCTGAACAAGCCGTTTGCGCTGGAACGCTTCGAAACCGGAGCCCTGATCGACGAACACGGCGCCGCCGCCGTCGCCCACTAGCCGCCGTCCACTAGAAAGAAGACGCACATGCTGCTCATCTCCTGCCCCAACTGCGGCTCGCGCGACGAGACCGAGTTCCACTACGGCGGCCAGGCCCACGTGCCCTACCCGGAGAACCCGAACGACCTGAACGACCGCGAATGGGCCGAGTTCCTGTTCTACCGCGACAACACCAAGGGCGCATTCGCCGAACGCTGGCTGCACAGCACCGGCTGCCGCCAGTGGTTCAACATGCTCCGCGACACGGTCACTTACGACATCCAGGCCGTCTACCCGATGGGCGCGCCCCGCCCCGCCACCAGCACCACCGCCCCGGAAGGAGCAACCAAGTGACTTCCCAGAACGCCCGCCTCGCCGCCGGCGGACGCATCGACCGCACCATTTCCTGGCGTTTCACCGTGGACGGCGAGGAATTCACCGGCCACCCCGGCGACACGCTCGCCTCGGCCCTGCTCGCCAACGGCCGGATCACCGCCGGCAATTCGCTCTACGAGGACCGGCCCCGCGGCATCCTGGCCGCCGGCGTGGAGGAACCCAACGCGCTGGTCCGGGTGGAGCCGCGGTTCCCGGGCCACGTGGCCGAGTCCATGCTTCCCGCCACCACGGTCACACTGGTGGACGGGCTGAAAGCGGACATGCTCAACGGCCTGGGCCGCCTGGACCCGGCCGATGACCGCGCCGAGTACGACAAGAAGTACGTGCACATGGACGTCCTGGTGATCGGCGGCGGCCCCGCCGGCCTGGCCGCGGCCCGCGAGGCCGCACGCACCGGTGCCCGAGTGATGCTGATGGACGACCAGCCCGAGCTGGGCGGATCGCTCCTCTCCGGCTCCGCGTCGCCCGGGTTGGCCGAGACCATCGAGGGCAAGCCGGCACTGGACTGGGTGGCGGACGTCGAGGCCGAACTCGTCTCCGGCGCCGAATGCACCGTCCTGAACCGCACCACGGCGTTCGGCGCCTACGACGCGAACTACGTCATCGCCGTCCAGAACCGCACGGACCACCTCTCCAGCCCCGCCGCCTCCGGGGTATCGCGGCAGCGTATTTGGCACATCCGTGCCAAGCAGGTGGTCCTGGCCCCCGGCGCCCACGAACGCCCGCTGGTCTTCGAGAACAACGACAGGCCCGGCATCATGCTCGCGTCAGCCGTCCGCAGCTACCTCAACCGCTACGCGGTGGCCGCCGGTCAGCGCGTGGTCATCGGCACCACCAACGACACCGCCTACGCCCTGGCCGCTGACCTTCGGGCCGCCGGGATCAAGGTCGCGGCCGTCGTCGACGCCCGCCCCAGGCTGACCGACGTCGCCGCTGCCGCCGCCGAGTCCGGCACCCGGGTGCTGATCGGCAGCGCCGTGGCTGACACTGCCGCCGGAACAGGAACAGCAGCCGGCGACGGCCGGCTGACCAGTGTCACCGTCCGCAGCATCAACGACGACGGCGAACTCACCTCCGGCGTCGAAGAGATCGCCTGCGACCTGCTGGCCGTCTCCGGCGGCTGGAGCCCTCTGGTCCATCTCCACTCCCAGCGGCAGGGCAAGCTGCGTTGGGACGAGGACCTGGCGGCCTTCGTGCCCAGCACCGTGGTTTCCCACCAGCAGATTGTGGGCTCCGGGCGCGGCAGCTTCGATCTGGTTGACTGCCTCGCCGAGGGCCGCTCCGCCGGAACCGCAGCAGCCACCGCTGCCGGCTTCCGCCCGGAAAATTCGGACGCAGCCACCGATCTGGTCTTGTCGGAGCCGAAGGCGTCCGCGCCCACCCGCCAGCTGTGGCTGGTGCCCGGGCAGACCGGCACCCCGGACGACTGGCACCACCACTTCGTCGACTTCCAGCGGGACCAGAGTGTGGCCGACGTCCTGCGCTCCACCGGGGCCGGGCTGCGGTCCGTGGAGCACATCAAGCGCTACACCTCGATCAGCACCGCGAACGACCAGGGGAAGACCTCCGGTGTCAACGCGATCGGCGTGATCGCCGCGGCACTCCGGCACGCCGGCGAGGCCTCCCGCGGCATCGGCGATATCGGCACCACCACCTACCGGGCACCGTTCACCCCCGTGGCGTTCGCCGCCCTCGCCGGACGCCAGCGTGGTGAACTGTTCGACCCTGCCCGCGTCACCTCGATCCACCCGTGGCACGTGGCCCACGGCGCGTTGTTCGAGGATGTGGGGCAGTGGAAGCGCCCCTGGTACTACCCGCAGGACGGCGAGGACATGGACACCGCGGTGCTCCGCGAATGCGCCGCCGTCCGCGAATCCGTGGGCTTTATGGACGCCACCACCCTGGGCAAGATCGAAATCCGGGGCAAGGACGCCGGTGAGTTCCTCAACCGGATCTACACCAACGCGTTCAAGAAACTCGCCCCCGGTTCCGCCCGCTACGGCGTGATGTGCATGGCGGACGGCATGATCTTCGACGACGGCGTGACCCTCCGGCTCGATGAGGACCGGTACTTCATGACCACCACCACCGGCGGCGCCGCGAAGGTGCTGGACTGGCTGGAGGAATGGCTGCAGACCGAATGGCCCGGCCTGGACGTGCACTGCACCTCGGTGACCGAACAGTGGACCACGATCGCCGTCGTCGGGCCCAAATCCCGTGCGGTGCTCGCGAAGGTGGCGCCCGAACTCGCCGCCGACGGCGGGCTGGAGGCGGAAGCCTTCCCGTTCATGACCTTCCGCGAAACCACCCTCGCCTCCGGCGTGCAGGCGCGGATCTGCCGCATCTCGTTCTCCGGCGAACTGGCGTACGAGATCAACGTGCCGGCCTGGTACGGGCTGAACACCTGGGAAGCCGTCGCCGCCGCCGGCGCCGAATTCAACATCACCCCGTACGGCACCGAAACCATGCACGTGCTCCGCGCCGAAAAGGGCTACCCGATTGTCGGCCAGGACACCGACGGGACCGTCACCCCGCAGGACGCCGGGATGGAATGGGTGGTCTCCAAGGTCAAGGACTTCATCGGCAAGCGCTCCTACGCCCGGGCCGACGCCCGGCGCGAGGACCGCAAGCACCTGGTCAGCGTCCTTCCCGTGGACGGCTCGCTGCGGCTGCCGGAAGGCAGCCAGCTGGTGGAGAAGGGGATCACCACGAACCCCGCCTACGGCCCCGTCCCGATGCAGGGCTTTGTCACCTCGAGCTACCACAGCGCCGCACTGGGCCGGTCGTTCGCCCTGGCCCTGATCAAGAACGGCCGCAACCGCATCGGCGAGACCCTCGTGGCCGCCGCCGGCGACCAGCTGGTGGATGTGGTCGTCGCCGAAACCGTACTTTTTGACCCCGAAGGGACCCGCAAAGATGGTTAACACCGCAGCACTCACCGGCATCAATGGACTCCGCGAAATCCGCCGCAGCCCGGCCTCGCACCTGGCCGCAGCCCTGGAAACCGGCTCCGTCCCGGGAACGGTGGTCCTCAAGGAGGGCCCCTTCCAGACCATGGCCGGGGTCCGCGTGGACCCCGCATCCGAGGCGGGGTCACGGATCGCCTCCGTCACCGGCGGGCTGCCGGCCCGCTGCGGCCAGGTGGCCGGCGCGGAGCAGGTCAGCGTCCTGTGGCTGGGACCGTCCGAGTTCCTGGTGGTGGCACCTGAGGAGGACCACGACACCCTGGGCGGAGACCTGCTGGGCTCCCTCACCGCCGCCCTGGGCGACGGCCCGGGCCAGGTGGTGGACCTGTCCGCGAACCGCACCATGTTCGAGCTCACCGGCCCGCGGGCCCGGGCGGTGCTGGAGAAGGGCTGCGCCCTGGACCTGCACCCGCGCAGCTTCACGCCGGGGACCGCCCTGGCGACGGAGGTCGGCAACATCCCGGTGGTCCTGCTGAAGACCGGGGAGGAGAGCTTCCGGCTGTTCCCCCGCGCCTCGTTTGCGGACTTCCTGGGCCGTTGGCTCCTGGACGCCATGAGGGAGTTCGCTTCCCCCGAGGTGCCCTGATGGCCCTCAGCGTCCTCGACCTGTTCTCCGTAGGCATCGGGCCGTCGTCGTCACACACGGTCGGCCCGATGCGGGCGGCGAAACTCTTCGCGGACGGGCTCAAAGGTGAGGGCAACCTGAGCGCCACCGTCCGGGTCCAGGCCGAACTTTTCGGCTCGCTGGGCGCCACCGGCCGGGGCCACGGCTCCGACAAGGCCGTGGTGCTGGGCCTCCAGGGCCTGGACCCGGAAACCGTGGACACCTCCACCGCGGATGACCAGGTGGCCGCGGCCGCCCTCGACGCCGAACTCCGGATCGGCGGGGACCACCGGGTGGACTTCAACTGGGACGAGGACGTGGTGTTGCACCGCCGAAAGTCCCTGCCCGCCCATCCCAACGGCATGACGTTCCGGGCGCTGGACCACACCGGCGCCGTCCTCAGCGAACGGAGCTTCTATTCGATTGGGGGCGGCTTCGTGGTTGACGGCGATGCCGACGCCGGCGACCAGGTGGTGGCCGACGACACCCCGTTGCCGTACCCCTTCACCACGGCCGACGAACTGCTGGACACCTGTCGGCGGGAGGGCATGTCCATCTCCGACGTGATGCTCGCCAACGAGATGGTTTGGCACAGCGAGGCGGAGCTGCGCGGGAAGCTGCTGGGGCTCTGGGCCGTCATGCGCCAGTGCGTGGACAACGGCTGCGCCGCGGAAGGAGTCCTTCCCGGCGGGCTGAACGTCCGGCGCCGGGCTCCGTCGCTCTTCCAGACCCTGACGGCGGACACCGGCGTCACCGATCCGCTCCGGGCCATGGAATGGGTGAACCTCTTCGCCCTCGCCGTCAATGAGGAAAACGCCGCCGGCGGGCGCATCGTCACCGCCCCGACCAACGGCGCGGCCGGCATTGTGCCCGCGGTGCTGCACTACTACGCCAAGTTTGTTCCCGGAGCCGACGACGACGGTGTGGTCCGCTTCCTGCTGGCGGCGGCCGCCGTCGGGATCCTGTTCAAAATCAATGCCTCCATCTCCGGCGCGGAGGTTGGCTGCCAGGGCGAGGTGGGGTCCGCCTGCTCCATGGCGGCCGCGGGGCTCTGCGAGGTGTTGGGCGGCATCCCCGAACAGGTGGAGAACGCCGCCGAAGTGGGGATCGAGCACAACCTCGGCCTGACCTGCGACCCCGTGGGCGGCCTGGTGCAGATTCCCTGCATCGAACGGAACGCGATCGCCAGCGTGAAGGCCATCAACGCCGCGCGGCTGGCGTTGCACGGCGACGGCAGCCACAAGGTGTCGCTGGATAAAGCCATCAAAACCATGCGTGAGACAGGAGCGGACATGAAAACCAAATACAAGGAGACCTCCCGCGGAGGCCTCGCCGTCAACGTGATCGAGTGCTGAGCCATGACTGCCATCGAAACTGAAACCGCCCTCCCCCGGCCGGCCACCACCGTGGAGCATGTCCTGACGCTGGACTGCCGGGAGTCCCCGGGCATCGTCCACGCCGTCTCCGGCTTCCTGCTGGAACACGGTTGCGACATCATCGACAACCAGCAGTTCGGCGAGCGCTCCGAAGGGCACTTCTTTATGCGGGTGCATTTTGCGTCCGACGGCGATGCGTCCACCGCGGACACCCTGCGGGCCGCGTTCGCCCCGGTGGCCGACCGCTTCGGGATGAGCTGGCGGCTGGAGCCGCACGGTTCCAAACGCCGTGTGCTGATCATGGTGTCCAAGTTCGGGCACTGCCTCAACGACCTGCTGTTCCGGGCCCGGATTGGCGAACTTCCCGTCGACGTGGTGGCCGTGGTCTCCAACCACACGGACCACCAGACGCTGGTGGAATGGCACGGCATCCCGTTCTTCCACGTGCCCGTCACCGCCGCCACCAAGCCCGCGGCGGAGGCCCGGCTGCTGGAGCTCATTGACCAGTTCGACGTCGAACTGGTGGTCCTGGCCCGCTACATGCAGGTCCTCAGCGACGACCTCACGCGCAAGCTGGACGGCCGGGCCATCAACATCCACCACTCGTTCCTGCCCAGCTTCAAGGGCGCCAAGCCGTACCACCAGGCCTACGCCCGCGGTGTGAAAACCGTGGGGGCCACCGCCCACTACGTCAACGCGGAACTGGACGAGGGGCCCATCATCTCCCAGCAGGTGGTGGAGGTGGACCACACGTACGGGCCGGAAGACCTGGTGGCGGCCGGCCGGGACACCGAGTGCAAGGCGCTCAGCAACGCCGTGCGCTGGCACTGCGAGGGCCGGGTGATCCTCCAGGGAAACAGGACGGTGGTCCTGAAGTAGCCTGCGTGGTCCGGAGAGCGGGACTCTGTGCGAAGATCTCCGGACCGGGCGGCAACCGTTTCCGGGCCCGGCGGTTGTCACTACACTGGGACGCATGACCGAGGCCTTGCGCACTCCGGCACAGCGGTCCCGCACGTTCGCCGGGATCCTGGTAAACACCGCCCTCGCCAACATCACCACCAGTTATCTGTGGTTCGCGCTGACCTTCTGGGTGTACCTGCAGACCCGCAACGTGATCGCCACCGGGGTGATCGGCGGCGCGTACATGCTGCTGATCGCCCTGTCCAGCATCAGCTTCGGCACCTTCGTGGACCGCTACCGCAAGCTGGCCGTGATGCGCTTCGCCGCCGGCTTCACGCTGGTGATGTTCGTGCTGTCCGGGGTCATGTTCCTGCTGACACCCGCCGCCCGGCTCCTGGACCTGACACAGCCCTGGTTCTGGGTCTTCACCCTGATCATCCTGGTCGGAGCGGTGGTGGAAAACATGCGCAACATTGCCCTCTCCACCACGGTCACCATCCTCATTGAGCCGGACCGGCGGGCCAACGCCAACGGGCTGGTGGGCATGGTGCAGGGACTGATGTTCATCGTCACCTCGCTGCTCTCCGGGCTGTCGGTCGGGCTGCTGGGCATGGGCTGGACGATCGTCGTCGCGATAGTGCTCACGGCGCTGGCCTTCGCGCACCTGCTGATGCTGCGCATGCCCGAGGAGGTGCGCGCGGCCGCCTCTGACGCGCACGGCGGATTCGACCTGCGCGGGTCCCTCGCCGCCGTGCTGGCCATTTCCGGGCTGTTCGCGCTGATCCTGTTCTCCACGTTCAACAACTTCATCGGCGGTGTCTACATGGCGCTGATGGATCCCTACGGCCTGGAAATGTTTTCGGTGGAGCTGTGGGGGACCTACTTCGCGCTCGGCGCCACCGGGTTCATCGTGGGCGGCGCGCTGATCGGCAAGTTCGGACTCGGGTCCAACCCTCTGCGCACCATGCTCATCGCGGTGATCGTCATGGGGGTCCTGGGAGCGGTGTTCACACTGCGGGAGTGGGCCTGGCTGTACATCGCCGGCATCTGGCTCTACCTGGTCCTGGTGCCCTTCGTGGAGGCTGCGGAGCAGACGGTCATCCAGCAGGTGGTGCCCCTCAACCGGCAGGGCCGGGTATTCGGATTCGCCATGGCGTTCGAGTCCGCGGCAGCGCCGATCACCGCGTTCCTCATCGCGCCGATCGCCCAGGTCTGGATCATCCCCTACGCCCGGTCCGCGGAGGGTGCCGCCCAGCTGGCCCCGCTGCTGGGCGAGGGAACCTCCCGCGGCATCGCCCTGGTGTTCCTGGTGGCCGGGATCATCATGATCGCGGCCGCACTGCTGGCCTTCCTGACCCCGGTCTACCGCCGGGTCTCGGCGTCGTACGCGCGGACGGCCGCCGAGGAGTCGGGGATGGCGAACACCTCGTCGTCTAAATGAGCAGGAACTGCTTCTAGGTGCCCGGCCCGTCCGGCAGGCCGGCATCAACCGGGAAAGTCATGAACGCCGGCGTCTCGTACGGATGCGCGGACAGCGCAGCGCCCACGACGGCGGCGCGCCGGGAGCGCGGGTAAATGGCCTCGATCCGGGTTTCCGGCACTTCCTCGGGAGATCCGACGGCGCCGATGGCCGGGTTCGCGCCGGGCAGCGGCGTGAAGCGCCCGGTGCCTTCGAGGCTGAACGAGCAGTGCGAGTAGTTGCCCAGCCGGCCCGCCCCGGCGTCGCCGATGGCCTGCCGGACAGTCTGTGCGGCATCGATGGGGACGTAGATGACCAGGCAATCCATGGGCTCCATGGCTGAAAGTCTGGCACGGACCGCCGCGGAATGGCTCGCCGTGCTGATCAGCCGTCAGCCGGCTGGCTGTTTCCCCGGCTGCTGCTGCCCGGGGTGCTGAGCGTATTCCGTAGCGGCCCAAGAGGCGAGCAGGCGCAGGGCCTGTTCAGAGGGCGAGCCCGGCTCCGCGCTGTAAATGGTCAGGGTAAGGCCGGGCTCGGCCGCCATCTCGAGTCCTTCGTAGGCAACGGTGATCTCGCCGACGATTGGGTGACGGAAGGTTTTGAAGCCGGCGCCGTGATGGCGGACGTTGTGCGAGCTCCAGCGGCGCCGGAACTCCTGGCTTCGCGTGCTCAGCTCGCCCACCAGGTCATGGAGTTCCTTGTTGTGCGGGTCCCGGCCGGCTTCGGCGCGCAGAATGGAGACGACGACGTCGGCGGCGCTGTCCCAGTCGGCGTGGAAGTCCCGGCCGCGCTCGTCGAGGAAGGTGAAACGGGCGAGGTTCGGCGGCTGGCCAGGCATGTCGTACACGTCCTTGTAGAAGGCACGCGCGAGTGAGTTGACGGCCAGCAGGTCCATGCGGCCGTTGCGGACGAACGCCGGCCCGGAGGTGACGGCGTCGAGAGCCCACTGCAGGCTGGTGTGCGGCGTCCAGCTCTTTGAACTCCGGCGCTTGGGCGGCCGCGCCACGGGGCTTGCCGCGTGTGCCAGATCGAAAAGGTGTGCCCGTTCGGCGTCGTCCAGGCGCAAGGCTTTGGCGATGGCGTCGAGGATTTCAGGGGATGCGCCGCTGATGGCGCCCCTTTCCAGCCGGATGTAGTACTCAACGCTCACTCCGGCGAGGGTTGCCACTTCGCTGCGGCGCAGCCCGGCCACTCGGCGGTTCGTCCCTGCCGGCAGCCCGAGGTCCTCGGGCGAGATCTTGGCGCGCCGTGAGGTGAGAAATTCGCGAACGTCTGCACGGTTGTTCATGAATCCACGATAGGTCCCCCGCCGGCGTGCAGGGAGTCCCTCCGGGTACCCCCATCAAGCGGGGCTCCCTCCGACCGCAGGGACGTGGTGTGGTGGAATGCACCGGATCTTTTGGAAGGCAACCATCTCCCATGCAACTGAAAAAACCGCCCCTGAGCCCGATCATCGTGCTGGCGTTGTGCCTCGCCGGGTGCAGCACCCTCTCGAACCACCCCGCCTCCCCCACTCCGCCGACCTCCCCGCCGGAAACAACTTCGGCAACCGCCGCGTCTTCCCAGCTCGCCCCCATCACCATCCAGATCGACGGCGAGACCGTGACCGGAACGCTCTCCGGCAACACGGCTGCACGTTCCCTGTTCGAGCAGCTTCCCCTGACGCTCTCCTTCCGCGACCACGGAGGGCAGGAAAAAATCGCAAAGCTACCGGGCCCTCTTTCCCTCGACGGCGTGCCCGCCGGCGATGACGCAGATCCACTGACCATCGGCTACTACGCACCTGACCAAGCCCTCGTCCTCTACTACGAGCACGTCGGGCCCTTCCCCGGAATCGTGCGGATCGGATCGTTCGACGACCTCGCGACGGTACGGGACCGCACGGGCGGTTTCACCGCCACGCTGGCCCCCGGAGGCTGATCGGGGAACCCCACCCCAGACCTTCCCCACATACAGAACGGAACCGTTTTGACTCGAGCAACCCTTCAGGATGACGCCGGCGCTGCGCCCGTCGACGGCCTGCCTCACGAAAACCTCGGCACCTTTGAGGACACGAAGGCTTCGGCGCCGGAGGGCCATCTTTCCGTCCAGGCCCGGCGTTTTCCCTGGGCAGCGCTGCTGGTCATGGCCCTGATGGGATTTCTCCTGATCGCCACCGAAACCATGCCCGCCGGTCTGTTGCCGCAGATCGCCTCGGGGCTGAACAGCAACGAGGGCACCGCAGGACAGTTTGTCAGTGCCTACGCCCTCGGAACAGTCATTGCGGCACTGCCCGCAATCGCCATGACGCGGGGCCTGCGACGGAAGCCCGTCTTCATGGTCGGGATCCTCGGTTTCCTGGCCGCGAACCTCATCACGGTGTTCTCCACCGACATCGTGCTCTCCCTGGGAGCGCGGCTCCTTGCCGGTGCATTCTCCGGCCTGCTGTGGGGGATGCTCGCCGGCTACGCCCAGCGCATCACGGCTCCTGGACATGCCGGCCGGGCCTTGGCGGTCGCATCCCTTGGAACCCCCGTCGGCCTGGCAGTAGGGACGCCCTTCGGAGCGTGGCTCGGCACGACCCTCGACTGGCGCTGGTCCTTCGGAGTGCTCTCCATTCTCACGATCGTCACTGTCCTGCTCGCGGCCATCCTCGTTCCGGATGCACCCGGCCAACGGGCTGCGACACGTGTGCCGTTGGTCCGCGTCTTCGGCATCCCGGGCGTCGCGGTGGTCCTTGCCGTCATTGTCGCCTGGATGCTCGGGCACAACATCATGTACACGTACATTGGCTCCTATCTCCGCACGGCAGGCCTTCAGCTCTCGGTCGACGTCGCACTTGTGACGTTCGGCGCGGCGGCCATTGCCGGAATCGCCATCACCGGGGCAGTAATCGACAAAGGCCTTCGACGTCTGGTCCTGCTGAGCGTCGGGGCCGTCCTGGTGGCCGGTGTCATCTTGACCGTCGGCCACGCGTCGTTAGCGGCAGTCCTTGTGGCCATCGTCCTGTGGGGTATCGCCTTCGGCGGCGCAGCAGCCCAGCTGCAAACGGCGATCAGCGCAGCAAGCGGCGAGAACGCCGACGTCGCCAACTCAATGCTGGGCGTCGCGTTCAACCTCGCCATCTTCGCCGCGGGCGTGGCCGGCGCGGTGGTGATCAGCAACTTCGACGGGTTGGTGCTGCCAATCGTCCTGGTGGGGCTTGCCGCCGTCGCGCTCTTCATCGCTGTTGCCGGGCGCCGCACAGCATTTCCCACGTAACCGAACCGCTTTGACTGCTCGAAAGTCGCCGTTGTGCCCGGAGGGAGGGTATGGACAGCGAGCGAGGCATTTTCCGCGTCGGGGCTGATAATCAAGAATGACGGCGTTCACGGACTCCCTTGCGGCTGTTGCCGCCCTCTACTCGCTGGGTGCTGCAGCGGTTGCCATCCTTCTCGTTGTCGCGCTGCACAAACTCGAACCGGAGTTCGATCCCTCCTGGCGGATGCTCAGTGAATACTCGCTGGGCCGGTACGGCGTGCTCATGCGGATTGCATTCATCCTCGGCGGGACCGGCGTCGCAGCTTCCGGCCTTGCCTTGTGGCCGCCCGCCGGTGTTCTGGCTGCCGGACTTCCCGTGGTGGCGCTTGGCCCGATCGGGGCGGCTTTCGTCGATACGGACCCGATCACGACGCCGCGGCCGGAGATCACGGGCCGGGGCAAGGTCCATGCCGGTCTGGGCTCGCTCTTCATCCTGGGCTTTCCCATCGCCGCGACCTGCGCCGGGATCGGCGCTGCCATGCATTCGCCCGCCGGGCAAATTCTCGTGTGGGCAGCGGTCATCCCGTGGGCGGGCCTTATCTGGTTCCTTGGCGCGACGTTCCGGTTCGGTCAACCCGACGCGGTGGGGAAACCCGAGGTACTCATCGGCTGGCCCAACCGCTTCAGCATGCTGGCATACATGGCCTGGGTCGCACTGGCAGGCGGCCTGACGCTGATCCAGGCTCTTTGAGGACCGACGTACAACAGTGGTCGAACTAAGGCCGGGCAGGCACGGCCAGGATCTGCTCATAGTGTTCCACCGTTGGAAACGGCGAATAGAAATGATGCAGCAGCCCGCGCCATTCCTGGTACTCCGCCGAGCCCCTGAAGCCTTCCGTGTGGTCTTCCAGGCGGGTCCATTCCACGAGCAGCAGATACGTGGCGGCGTTCTCGATGCATCGCGAAAGCGTGAGGCCGTGGAATCCAGGCATGGAAGCAATGATGAGCTTTGCCTTGCTGAAGGCGATCTCGAAATCGTCCTCCATACCGGGCCGGACGGAGAGCAAGGCATGTTCGGTGATCATCCCACCATCATGACCCATCATTTACCGCCGGCTTTCACGCGGGAATGAAGGGGGCGGCGACCTAGTCCGGCGACCGGTGAAGGACAAAGATGCCGCCATACGCGGGCTGGTCCGATCTCTGGCGGTCACTATTCGTGTATTCGTCCAGCACAGCGCCGATGCGCGTGATGAGGTCCTCGGCGTCCTCCTCGGAGAGGTGCAACACGAAGCGCGAGAGGCTGGCGATCGAGTCCGGCCCTGCTTCCGTCAGCTCCTCCCGGAACGCCTCGACCGGCGCCAGCGGACCGCCCGGACCAGCTTCAACCAGTGCGGTGTCCAGATTCCAGGACCGCCCCGTGGAACGGTACGGCTTCTCCAGCGCACCGCTTTCTCCCGCGCGGACCTCGGCAGGTTCAAGGAATCCGGCGGAGAGCAATTGCCGCACGTGATAGAGCACCGTCCCCGGATCCTGGCCCAGCCGGTCGGCGAGTTGCTTGTTGGTCAGTTCGTGGAGTCCGCACAGACGCAGGATCCTCAGACGCAGCGGATGTGCCAGCGCCTTGATTTCCCGGGCGCTCGCGGCGGGTTTTTTCTCGTGGGCGCCCGTGGGCCCTGCGTCCGTCATGTACCTATCCTACGATCTGATGTACAAAATTCAATCACCTTGAATTTTCTCAATCAATAGGGAATGGTTCACCTATGACTAGTTCCGCAGCGCAGGTGAACGTACGGGGCAGCGCACCGCTGGGTGCGTCCTATTGGAAGCTGTGGACGTCCTCCGGGCTGTCCAACCTCGCGGACGGCGTGTTCAAGATCGCGCTGCCGCTGCTGGCCATTCAGTTCACGCAGTCACCCACGCTGATTGCCGGGCTGACCGTCGCCGCGACGCTTCCCTGGCTCCTCTTCGCCCTCACCGCCGGGGCGCTGGCCGACCGGCTGGACCGGCGCAAGCTCATGCTGTGGGCCAACCTCAGCCGCGCGGCGCTGCCGGCCGTGCTGATCGCCGTCGTCCTGCTGGATTCGGGCTCCATCTGGGCGCTGTACGTCGTGGCATTGATGGTGGGTGTGGCTGAAACGCTCTACGACACCTCCGCGCAGTCGATCCTGCCCCAGGTGGTGCACCGGGATCAGTTGTCGCGCGCCAACGGCCGGCTCTACGCCGTCGAGCTCACCGCCAACCAGTTCGTTGGTCCTCCGCTGGGCGGGCTGCTGGTGACCCTGGGCGTCGTTGCGGGCTTTGCCGCGCCGGCGGCCCTCTGGCTTGCGGCCGTCGGTGCCCTGTTCCTGATCCCGGGGGCTTTTCGCACAGAGCGGGAGGTGAAGACGACACTGCGGTTCGACATTGGTGAGGGTTTGCGGTTCCTCTGGAACCAGAAGATCCTTCGCACGCTCGCGGTAATGACCGGGGTGTTCAACTTCGCGTCCAGCGGGGCATTCGCGGTCCTGGTGCTGTTTGCCGTGGGACCGGCTTCCGAAATGAAACTTTCCGAAGTGGGGTTCGGCCTACTTCTGACGACCTCCGCTCTCGGCGCCTTCGTTGGCTCGTTCATGGCCGAACGCGTGGAGGCCAAGCTGGGCCGGTCCAGGTCCCTGGCACTCACGATCTTCGGGGGCGCGTTGTTCGTCGGTGCGCCGGCCGTGACGGACAACCCCTATATTCTTGGCCCGCTCCTCTTTGTGGGCGGGATGCTGATCGTGCTGTGGAACGTCATCACCGTATCCCTGCGCCAGCGTATTGCCCCCAACCGCCTGCTGGGCCGGGTCAACAGCGCCTACCGCCTGCTGGCGTGGGGCACCATGCCCCTCGGCGCGGCAGCGGGCGGCCTGCTGGCCCAGTGGCTGGGCCTGCAGGTCATGTTCGGCATCATGGGAGTGCTGACCCTCGCGCTGCTCGGGTTGATGCCCATCCTGACGGACAAAGCGATTGCCGCGGCCGACGTCGAATCCTGAGTTGTTCTGGTCCTTCCGGCCGTCGTGCTGCTGGGCTGACGGTCTCCGTTCTTGTGCTCGCTCTCCAGGCCCGAGCGGGCCAGTGGTCGATGCTCAGGGTCCTCTACTGCTATATTCTGGTGTTTCAGGCCCAGGCAGGGGGTAGCCGGGCAGAAGCACGTAGAACGGCCCCTTCAATGGCATCCAACAGCAAATACCCAGGATTCGCGGCGCGAGAAATTCCCCATGACGAGTTTCTTGACTGCCCCACCGGGCTGGTTGAACACTACTTCGCGGACGGAGTATTCCGTTGGTCGGACGGGTTGTACCGCATTTACGGGTATGAACGGGGCGAGGTGGTCCCCTCCATGGAGATGGCACTGACCCACATCGAGCCTGAAGACCGGCCAAAAGTCGAGGCCTACTGGGAACGGGTGGCTGCCGCAGGTGGCCCGTCCTCCATTTACGTGTCCATTCGCGACCGCAAGGACCGTCAGCACAAACTGCTCTTCTCTGCGGACTACATCCTCGAAGGAACTAAGCCTGTCGGTGTCTGGGGTGTGATCGTTGACCTCACGCAATCAATCCATTCAGACCGCCACCAACTCGCTACCGAGGCGGTCGCGGCATCAGCACTTAATCGGGCGGCTATTGAGCAGGCCAAGGGCATCCTCATGGGACGCACCGGGGTTGACGCCGACGAGGCTTATCAGCTCATGAACCAGCTGAGTCAGGATTCGAACCGCAAGGTCCATGCCATTGCCCACGAGATCATCGAACGCGCCACGGCAGCGGGTCGGCGCGCAAAGAGCCAAAGCCACCAGTTGCAGTAGTTTCCACACCGGACCGAACCGGACGACGGCGGGAACTCCCGCCGTCGTCGGCGCGTCACAGGAAAACACAACGACACAAGCGCACAGTATGAATATGAAATCACTACTCAGCGATGAAGTCGTCGCCGTACGTGGCGTCCTCACCGATACACACCCCGTCGATTTCCATGCCCTTGGACTCACCGGCGCGATTGACCGTCTGACCCTTCCCCTCCGCAAACGCGGCACCGTGGTGCATCTGGAGACTCCGCACCACTCGGTGGAAGTGGACCGGCAGTCCGCAACCCTTCTGTACCGCGCGGCGCAGGAGCTCCTCAGCAATGTCTATAAATTCGCCCAGGCGTCAGCGGTGACGATCCGGCTCGGCTGCGTCACCCACGGCATGAGCCACGGCCTTCAGCTCAAAGTGACCGACGACGGCGGCGGTTTCGACGTGCCGGCGGCCATGACTGGCCGGCACACCGGCATGGGACTGCGGCTCATGCGCGTGGCCGTAGGCCTCGCCGGCGGAGAGGTGACCATCGATTCGTCCGCCGCCGCCGCCGGAACCTGCGTGACCGTAACGCTGCCCCTGGACTAACGCGCGTTCACGGACGGCGTCGGCTCCTCATCGCCGGGCCGAAGGAAGTGCCAGGCCGCGACTCCCACGGTCACCGCGACGGCCACCGCCCCGGCAATCAACCAGGCGTTCCCCGACGCCGTCCGCCGCGACTTGGCCGGGGCTGGCACCCGGGAACCTTTGGGCGCCACCCGCTGCAGGCCCTCGTGAACACGCGGAGTCAGAGTTTCCACTCCGCCGGCGAGTTCGTCAGCGAGCCGCCGCAGTCCGGCCTGGATCCTCGGGGACGCAGATTCAATCCCGGTATCGAGCCCCGCGACCATCTTTTGCAGTGCCGCTTCAACCTCGGGAGTGGCCCACTCCCTCCCCTTCGTGAGTTGCGACATGAGATTTTCGGAAAGGTGCCGGATCTGATCGGCCTGCACTGTGGGTGTTGCCGTGCGCATGGTGCCTCCTAGGTGTGATGGATGCCCATAGCCTACGGCGCCCGTCGCCGTCGAAAAAGTCCCCTTCCGGTGGCGGCGTCGGGAGGAGACTGTGGTCCCGTCAGGTCCGGGCCAAAAAGGTGTCGGCCAGGCAGTGCTTACGTGCCAGAATCCAAACATGACCAAGGAACGCAGTGAACTGAAGAGCATCGGATACGAGATCTTCATCGGCATCCTCTCGATCCTGTCGATCGTCAATCTCGTGCTCTTGTATCTCGTGCAGGACGAGTCGCTCGACACCGTGCTCACCGTGATGAACGCCCTTTTCAGCGTGATCTTCCTCGCCGACTTCCTCTACCGAATCGTCACCGCGCCATCGGCGGGCGCCTATTTCTTCAAGCACTTCGGCTGGGCCGACCTGTTGGCCAGCGTGCCTGTTGCGCAATTCAAGATCCTGCGCGTCTTCCGGCTGGTCCGGGTGTACCGCCTGTTCCGCGAGGTCGGCAGCGGCACAATCGGCCGCGCGCTGATCAAAGATCGGGCCGGCAGCTCCCTGTACGTACTGCTGCTTATGGGCATCTTCGTGCTGGAATTCGGAAGCCTCTCCATACTCCGCGTCGAGCAGAACGCCCCGGAGGCCAACATCACCACCGCCTCGGACGCCATCTGGTACACGATCGTCACCATCTCGACGGTTGGATATGGTGACCAATATCCGGTCACCGATGCGGGCCGCACCATCGGTGCAGGCATTATCGTCCTCGGTGTCGGCATCTTCGGCACCTTCACCGGCTACTTGGCCAACTTCTTCCTGTCGCCAAGAAAGAAAGAGCAAGCACCGACGGCCAGTGCGGCCGAAGGTCCTGCCGCGACGGTCGAAGGACTCCGCCTGCGCCTCGATGCGTCCGAAGCCAAGCTCAGCGAGATCAGGAAACTGCTTGTCGAGCCAACCCAGTGAACTTCAACGCATAGTCGCTTAGAGCCCTTCGGTTCATCACTCCGGCAAAGCACTCCTGTGGACGGAGAACGGGTACTCCAGCCCGCGACACGGGCCCTGCCAGCCCGGCGGGAGCCGCACTTTCGTAGACTCATTGGAGATCCAGCTTGTTTCCGCTTGAGACAGGCCCGCCACAGGAAGAGTCATCGATGAAGATTATCGTCCTAGTAAAGGAGGTCCCCGACACCTATGGGGACCGAAAACTGAACCTTGAAACCGGCCTCGCCGATCGGGCGGCCAGCGAGACAGTCATTGATGAGATCGGTGAGCGTGCCCTGGAGCTGGCATTGACGTACGCCGACGCGAACCAGGGCACGGAGGTCGCAGTCCTCTCCCTCGCTCCGGAGGGCGCCACGGCAACGATCCGCAAGGGGCTTGCGATGGGCGCGGGCAGCGCCACCCACATCTCCGACGAGGCGCTCCGGGGTGCGGATCTTGGGCTGACCGCCGAAACCTTGGCCGCAGCGATCCGCCGCGTGGACTTCGACCTGGTGATCACCGGCAACGTCTCCACCGACGGTTCCGGCGGGATGATTCCCGCGATGCTCGCCGAATTGCTCGACGTGCCGCTTGCCAGCGGCCTCAGCTCTGTACAGATCAGCGACGGCGCCGTGTCCGGTTCCCGGCCCGTGGAATCCGGGGTGCAGCAGGTGTCGGCGGCCCTGCCCGCGGTGATTTCCATTACCGAGGCGCTTCCCGGGCCGCGCTTCCCCAATTTCAAAGGCATCATGGCCGCGAAGAAGAAGCCCGTTGAGGTGCTGACACTCGCAGACCTCGGGGTCACGGCCGACAACCCGGACGCGGCCCGGTCGATCATGCTGACCGTGGCAGAGAAACCCCCGCGGGAAGCGGGCGTCAAGATCATTGACGAGGGTGACGCCGGCGAGAAGCTCGCTGACTTCCTCATCGAAAACCGACTGGCGTAAGGAACAACCGATCATGACTGAATTCCCTCGTGACGCCATCCTCGTCGTCGTCGAAACCCAGCCTTCCGGTGAACTCGAGAAGGCAGCCCCCGGGCTCTTCGGCGCTGCCGCCGCAGCCGGAACGCCGATTGCCTTGGTGCTCGCCGCACCCGGCACCGGAAGCGCCGCCGCCGCCGCGGAGGCCGCAGACCTTGGTGCCGCGCACGTCCTGATCGCCGAGACTCCGGACCCGTCCGCGCTCGGCGTGCCGGGCGTTGACGCGCTGGCCGCCGCAGCGGAGCAGGTGCAGCCGGACGCGATACTGATCTCGCATTCCCTGAACGGGCGCGACCTTGCCGGCCGCTACGCCGTCCGATCGCGGGCAGCGGTTTCCGTCGATGTCATCGGAGTGTCCCGTGATGACGAGGGCGTCGTGGCCCACCACTCCGTCTACGGCGGCGCCTACAACGTCACGTCAACGGCCACGTTCGGGGCGCCGGTCATCACGGTCCGGCAGGGCTCCATCGAGGCGCGCGCTGCGGCCCGGCCGCCGGCGTCGGAGACCCTGGCGGTGACGCCGTCCGGGAAGCCGGCCGCCCGGATCGACTCGTTCGACGAGGCCGTTGTCGCCACCTCGCGGCCGGAACTGCGAGGCGCAGCGAAGGTTGTCGCCGGCGGCCGGGGCCTGGGGTCGGAGGAACAGTTCGCCCTGGTGGAACAGCTCGCCGATACCCTCGGCGCTGCCATCGGTGCCTCGCGGGCCGCGGTGGATGCGGGCTATGTCCCGCAGGCGCACCAGGTGGGCCAGACCGGGGTTTCCGTGTCATCCCAGCTGTACATCGCGCTGGGCATCTCCGGCGCCATCCAGCACCGGGCCGGCATGCAGACCGCGAAGACGATCGTCGCCATCAACAAGGACGGGGACGCGCCGATCTTCGAGATCGCCGACTTCGGTGTGGTGGGCGATCTCTTCACGGTGGTACCCCAGCTGATCAGCGCCCTTGAGGCCCGGAAGAAGTAGCCATGGCAACCCAGTCTCGGTCCATTCGGCGGGGCCTGCCCCGCGTCGAAGGCGGTGACCCCTGGCCTGCCGCAGGCGAGGCGCCCGCACGCATTGCCGCATCGGAACCGGCAGCCCTGTCGGAGTCTGGGTCCAACGCGGAACCGGCCACCGCCGCGCCCGCCGCCGCTCCTTCCGCTGTTTCCGCAGCGCCTGCCGCTGCCCCGGAAACGGCACCGGGTACGACGGCGGTGTCCGCTCCGGTCCCGGCCGTGACCTCCGGCGCGGCGGCCTCGCGGCAGCTTCGCCGCGGCCTGCCGCGCGTGCCGGGCGGCGAACCGTGGCCGCCCGCGGGCCAGGCTCCGGCATCGGCGGCGGCCCTGTCCGGGGCCCCCGCCACCGGCACCACACAGACGCCGACGGCGGCTGAGGCGCCGGCCGCCGCCGCGGCTGCAACTCCGCAAGAAGTGCCGGCAGCGTCGCTGCCTGCCGCTGTTCCGGCGACTGCACCCGCGGTCGCCACGCCGACGACGGGAACCACACCGCTCCGGCGCGGCCTTCCCCGCGCCCCGGGCGGTGAACCGTGGCCGCCGGCCGGACTTGCTCCGGCGGTCGCTGCTGCCCCTGCTGTCGCCGCCGCCCCCGCGGTCCAGGCCAAGCCCGAACCCAGCGCCCATGCCCCGGCTGCCGGCGCGCCGGAGACCGCTGCCGTCGTCGAGCCTCCTGCGACGGCGGAGCCGGCCGCGCCCGCGAGCGCACCCGCGGTCCCCGCCGCAGCACCGGCCGCCCCGCCAGCAACCCCGGCAACCCCGGCACCGCCGGCCGCCGCTCAAAAGCCCGTGCCGCCGAAGGCCGAGGCAAGACTCTACGGGTCGCGCACCCTGGGCCAGTGGATCAAGCGCGTGGTGCTCCTCGTCGTCGGCGCCGTGGCCGCCGCCGCGATTCTTGTGCTCGCCGCACGCGGTGTGACGACGCTGCCTGGAGTGCCGGAGTTCCTCGAAAAGTACCCCGGCGAGTACCACCTGCCTGAGGCCGCCGAGCCGGGCTTCCCGTGGTGGGCGCAGTGGACACACTTCCTGAACTTCTTCCTGATGGTGCTCATCATCCGCTCCGGCTACCAGGTGCGCACGCAGCAGAAGCCGCCGGCGTTCTGGACGCCGAAGGGCGGTGGCAAGAAGATCAGCATCAACCTCTGGCTGCACCAGTCGCTGGACATCCTGTGGCTGGCCAACGGACTCATCTTTGTGGTGCTGCTGTTCGCTTCCGGGCATTGGATGCGGATCGTCCCCACCAGCTGGGAGGTGTTCCCGAACGCGCTCTCGGCGCTCCTGCAGTACATGACACTCGACTGGCCCGTGGAGAACGGCTGGGTGAACTACAACAGCCTGCAGCAGCTCATGTACTTCGTTGTGGTGTTCATCGCGGCCCCGCTCGCGGCCATCACGGGTGCGCGCATGAGCGAGTTCTGGCCGAAGGACGCGAAGACGCTGAACAGGATCTACCCGGTGGAGGCTGCGCGCGCCCTCCACTTCCCCACCATGTTGTTCTTCGTGCTGTTCATCCTCATCCACGTGTTCCTGGTGTTCGCGACCGGTGCGCTGCGCAACCTGAACCACATGTTCGGCGGCACCGACGAGGTTAACTGGACCGGGTTCTGGCTCTTTGCGGCCGCCATCGCCGTCACGGCGGCCGGATGGTACGCCGCCCGCCCGCTCGTGCTGGCACCCATCGCGAAGCTGTTCGGGCCGGTGAGCAGCCGCTAGGCAAGTCCCGGCCGGCGGCCTGCCGGGCTGAAAGTCTGGCACGAATGGTGCTTCAGCACGGAGTCTGGCTCAAAGAATGAATCATCTGGCTTTTAGGTTGAGATTGCAGCGAATTGGAAAGAACTGGGTGATTGCCGTCGATAGGGTGACTGGCATGGAACCAGTTCTGAAATTCGCACGGCATTGGGGCGCCCCGGTTGCGGCCGTCCCTTTCTTCTTCCTGTGGTGGGCGGCCGAGGTAGGCAGGATGGATGGGTATTTGTTGACATGGTCAGGGACCTGGTCGCTCGCCTTGATGACATTGGCCATTGCCACGGCCTCCTGGAAACCGCTGGTGTCACTCGGCTTCACGGCCGCGCTCCTCGCCGGACAGTTGAGCTACGCACTGCCGCAAATGGCCTCCAACCACTGGGCAATCTACTTGGGTTCCTTTATTGCCCTCGGCTTCATCGTGTGGACCGCGCCTCCACGGATACGCTACATCGCAGCGGGCGCCAATCTGGCGTTCGTGGGCCTCATGACCGTCCTTTTGCTCTCTTGGAGGTACGGCGGAGGCGTCGGCTGGTTCATGCCCATGTACTTCGGTGACAGGCCGATGTTCATGACCTATGGCCCGCAGCTGTTCGCTTTCCTCCTGGTGATTGCCGGGGGCTGTGCCGCCGTCGGGCTTCTGCTGGCGTTGTACCAGGAACGTGGCAGTCTGTTCCGGGCACGCGAACTGGCCCAAAACAGCCTGAAAGAGACCGAAGTCGATCTCATCGTGGAACAGGAACGCACCCGCATCGCGCGGGATCTCCACGACGTCCTGGCGCATTCCCTGGCTGTCATTGCCGCCCAGGCAGATGGCACCCGCTACCTGAGCAAGGAGCAGCCCAAGGCGGTGCTAAACGCCCTCGACACCATCGCACGGTCGGCCCGCAGCGCCTTGGTGGATGCCCAGCGCGTGATTGAGGGTGTCCGTGATGACGGCCTGGTGACACCTCAACCGCGCCTGAGCGACATCCCGGCTCTCATCGACGGCATGCAGCGGGGCAGTTTGAAGATTCATTCCAGCGAATCCGGGACACCGGTAAAGCTCTCCACCGGACAGCAGGTCGCCGTTTTCCGGATTGTGCAGGAGTGCCTGACAAATGCGCTGAAACATGGCGGGCGCGGCACGGACGTGCGGCTCCACTTTGACTGGAGCGGGCCGGGCCTCACCCTCCACGCGGCCTCGGCCGTCGCCGCGGCCGGCAAGGACGACGCTGTTGAGGCCACTCCCCGGGTGGGGCGCGGACTCCCCGGCATGCGAGAACGCGCCCACCTGGCGGGCGGCTGGCTGACGGCCGGACCCGACGGCGAACACTTCCGCGTGACCGTTTTCATCCCCTTCGGATCCCGGGAATCCATGCCGGGCGATCGCCATCCCGGCACTGACATCCAGGCCTCGATCACCGCATCTGAAGACCGGGAAGCCCAGCCGGTGTTGGCGGCAATCGGCGTGACCAGCGGGACAGACTCTGTACGGGACGCGGACCACCGTGGCTGATGCCGGGGCACGCATCACCGTGGCCCTGGTGGATGACCAGCCCCTGTTCAGGGCAGGTATCCGCATGCTCATCGAGAGCCAGGAGGACATGGAGTTGGCCGGCGAAGCCGCCGACGGGGAACAGGCGTTGGCCCTGGCGGCCGAACGTCGTCCGGACGTGTTGCTGATGGACCTGCGTATGCCTGTCCTCGACGGCGTGGAAGCCACCCGGCGGATCGTGCAGCACGCCACGTCCACCGGCAGCGACAAGCCCAAGATCATTGCGCTGACCACTTTCAACCGGGATCAGGCGGTGGTCCAGGCGGTACAGGCCGGAGCCAGCGGGTATCTCCTCAAGAGCGCCGAACCGGAATTCCTGCTGGCCGCGATACGCACTGTCCACTCCGGGTACTCCGTGATCGCCCCTGGCTCCATACATTCCCTCTTCGAACACGCCGCGCGCAACGTCCCGGCAACGGGGCCGGACCTGTCCATCCTGAACGCCCTGTCCGCCCGGGAGCGGGACGTCTTTCTGCTGGCGGCCAAGGGCCTCAGCAATGGCGAAATGGCGGAGGCCCTGTTCGTCTCGGAAGCGACCGTAAAAACCCATCTGCGGAGCGTCCTCGACAAACTGGAACTCCGCACCCGGCTTCAACTGGTAGCTTTCGCCCACGAACGCCGCCTGCTGGGCGCCTGAGGGGCGGAGCAAACGGCGTTCGTGGTGACCGAGTACCGGCGAGGTAACAAAACCTTCGAGTTTCCGCAGGCACGGAGCGTGCGCGTCGTCAGCAGGTGCTCGCGGGTTTCGGCCCAGTGCTGCTGCCATCCCTAGTCGACACGCCGCACCTCGGCGCGGCCCTCCAGCATCGAGACAGCCGCTAGACGAGGGGCCCGCTCGTCAGTTTTTCCCGCTATCGCCGCATTCGGTGCCGTGGTACGTTCAGCGTGATCAGGATGTCCTTACGTGGCTCCTATCCGGCCCGGCTCCTGGCACAACCCCAGAAAGCAGAGGCAACGATGCCAACATTGATGATTTTCCACGAAGTCGACGACGTTGAGCACTGGCTCAGCTCACCTAAGCGGGAAGAAGTCTTCGGGCCGCTGGGCATCACGGTCCGAACCTTCATCGACCCGGCCAAGAGCAACCGTGTGGGCCTGGTCGCCGAGGTCCCCGACATGGAAGCGTTCCAGCGGATTATGGAGTCCGAAGCGGCAGCCGAAGCGATGAAATTCGACGGCGTCCGTCCGGACACCATCCTGGTGCTCATCGAACCCTAGGCGCATCGGGGCGCTACGCCGAGCCAACGACAGCTGGAAGTTGGCCTCGTTCATCCCGCTGATCGACGCGTCCTTGGAACCCGCTCTACTGCTGCGCCATCAGCCGGGCTATTTCGGCGTCATCGTCGCGGATCAGCTCGCCCGACACCTCGACGGTGACCGAGTGGATCGTGCCCGTGAATGTGAACGGCGGCTGGTAGCTCTCGGTCGCCGGCGCGCCAAAGTCGTAACCACAGCTCAAGCCCTCGAGTTCGAAGAGGAGCGGCGTGGTGTACGGGAAGTCTGCGTTCCCGACGAGCTTGCCGTCGATGTAGAGCTGGGCACGTCCGGGCGTTCCTTTGCCCACCTTGAAGTCAGGCTTGCCAGTGGGCTCGAACTCGTAGCGAACGGCATGCCGTCCAGGAAGCAGCGGTTCGGGCGAGGACACCTCGAACTTTTCGCGTCCGACATAGTTGTACACATACCGCGGGCGTCCGTCTTCCACGAAGAAGGTGTAGCCGCCGGCATCTCCACCCTGCGCGATGAGAACGCCGTTTGCGCCGCCGGCCGGAATCTCGACGTCGGCCTCGATGGAGTGGGGCCGGTTGTAGATGGGTGGCGCCGCGAAAGCCGGAACCAGCGAGGTGTGCGGACGATAGATGAACCGGGTGCGGGGCCTCGAGGTCTGCGGACGCTCCGTCGTCAGACGTGCCTGAAGCGAACCGTCCAGCGGTAGCACTTTGTACTTCTCGGCTTCCTTCCACCAAAGGGCAATCAACTCCCGCAGCCGGTCGGGGTGCTCGGCTGCGACGTTGGATGACTCGGTGGGATCGTCGTTGATGTCGTAGAGCTCCCAGCCGCTCGCGTCGAGCTGCTCGAGGACGTCCGGCGTGATCGGATCACCGAGCCGGCGACCCATGGCTGCGGACTCGGTGAAATTCGGCCCCGGCCAGGGACACACCGCCCGCCACCCGTCGTGGTAGATCGCCCTGTGGCCGAACATCTCGAAGTACTGCGTCATGTGGCTGGTCGGCGCGTCCGCCGCGTCGAAGGAACTGGCGAAGCTGACCCCTTCGATTGGCGCCTGGGTGACTCCACGCACGGCGGCCGGCGGCTCGACACCAAGAGCGTCCAGAACGGTCGGCACCAGGTCGATTGCGTGGGCGTACTGGCTGCGGACTTCGCCGCGGGCCGCGATCCTCGCCGGCCAGGCGACGACGAACGGGTCGGTCGCCCCGCCGCGGTACGTCTCTCGCTTCCAGCGTCGGAACGGCGTGTTGCCCGCCCAGGTCCAGCCCCACGGGTAGTGGTTGTACGTCCGCGTGCCGCCCAGCTCGTCGATCATGGCGAGATTGTCGTCGAAGTTCTCGGGGACCTGATTGAAGAACAGCATCTCGTTGAAGGAGCCCGTCACGCCACCTTCGGCCGAGGCGCCGTTGTCCGAGATGACCATAACCAGCGTGTTCTCAAGCTCGCCGATCTGCTCGATAGTGTCCAGCAAGCGCCCAAGGTGGTGATCCGCGTGCGAGACGAAACCGGCGTAGACCTCCATCATGCGGGCGTACAACCGGTGCTCGTCGTCGCTCAGCGAGCTCCACTCCGGAACGTCAGGGTCCCGCAGCGATAGTTCGGCGTCGGCCGGGAACAGGCCGATCTTCTTTTGCTGGGCGAACACGGTTTCGCGGTAGGCGTCCCAACCGTCGTCGAACTTGCCGCGGTAGCGGTCGGCCCAATCCTTCGGGACGTGGTGCGGGGCGTGTCCCGCCCCGGAGGCGTAGTACAAAAAGAACGGCTTCTCCGGCGCGTTGGCCTCACTGTCCAGGATCATTTTGATCGCCTGGTCCGCCAGGTCCTCGCTCAGGTGGTAACCGTCCTCCGGCGGCCGCGGCTGCCGAACCGATGCGTTGTCCTGGATAAGGTCGGGATACCACTGGTTGGTCTCCCCACCAAGGAATCCGTAGTACCGCTCGAAACCTCGCCCGAGAGGCCGGCGGTGGAACGGTCCGGCCGGGGAGTTGTCCTCAGACGGCGACAGGTGCCACTTGCCCACGCAGAACGTGTTGTAGCCGTAGTCGATCAACATCTCGGGCAGCAACCCATTCTCGAACGGCATCCGCCCGTCGTAGCCCGGAAAGCCGGTTGCCAGCTCCATGATGCTGGCGACTCCATTGGAGTGATGGTTGCGGCCGGTGAGGATGCACGACCGGCTCGGTGAGCATAACGCCGTCGTGTGCATGTTCGCGTACCGCAGACCCCTCGCCGCGACACGGTCGATGTTCGGCGTCTCCACCAGTCCGCCGAAGCAGGAAAGCTGTCCGTAACCCACGTCGTCGAGCACGACGAGCAGCACGTTCGGCGCTCCCTCGGGGGCCCGTTGAGGAGAGGGCCAGGCCGGCTCCGACTCCTCGACTGTCCGCCCGGCCACGCCGGGGAACGGGTCACCGGGTGTGTACTCCGTGATTGACATGGGACTCCCCTGGGTTGTTGTTTTGCTGGCTTGCCATTCACTCTGCTCCGCCCCGCCGGCCTCCGCCTCACCCATAGGGAATGAGCCTGTTGGCCAGGACGCGCCGGATAGGCATCCGCGGCCGCTTAAACGTCCCGTTGGACTTCCGACGGCGTCTGGAACCAAGGCGCGGTAGCAAGTAGCATCGGCTCAAGCCATGGCGCGCCGGCGACATCCGGTCCCACCGGACGTAGCAGCCGGCCCATGCGGAACGGGAAGGATGACCCCCGGAATGCCCGAAACGCCGACGATGCTGCATATTCCGGCCGGTGAGTTCCTGATGGGATCGGACGCGTTTTACTCCGACGAAGGACCCCCGCACCGGGTCCGCGTACCGGCCTTCGAGCTCGATGCCCGCCCCGTCACCAACGCGGAATTCGCCGTGTTTGTTGCGGCCACGGGTTACCTGACAGTGGCCGAGCGGCCGCTGCACCCGGCGGACTTTCCCGACCTGTCGCCCGGCGACCTGGCCCCCGGCGGGCTGGTTTTCACGCCTTCCGCCGGCCCGGTGGACCTGGGCGACTGGAGACAATGGTGGCGCTGGGTCCCGGGGGCGTGCTGGCAGCAGCCGCTGGGCCCCGGGTCCTCAATCGAAGGCCGGGAGGGCCACCCGGCCGTGCAGGTATCCTTCGCCGACGCCGGCGCCTATGCGGCCTGGGCCGGCAAACGGCTGCCGGACGAAGCCGAGTGGGAATTTGCGGCAAGGGGCGGACTATCCGATGCGTTCACCTATGCATGGGGAAACGAGGCGAGCCCGGACGGTGTGCTTATGGCCAACACCTGGCAGGGGCGTTTCCCGTACCTCCAGACGGGCGCGGACGGGTGGAAGGGAACCTCCCCGGTCGGGACATTCCCGCCCAACGGGTACGGGCTCTCCGACATGATCGGCAACGTGTGGGAATGGACCAGAAGCTACTATTCGGCCCGCCACGAAGCGGTCGCAGGAGCCGGGACTCACGGCCGGGCAGGCGGATGCGCATGTTCGCCGCAGCGGGATGAGGCCGCCGCAAGCGCGGAGCCCGGGTCCGGCATCCCGCGCCGCGTGCTCAAGGGAGGCTCGCACCTGTGCGCTCCGGAGTACTGCCTGCGCTACCGCCCGGCCGCGCGTTCCCCGCAGACCGAGGACACGGCAACCTCGCATATCGGCTTCCGGTGCGCACGTTCCCTGGACGCGGATCACTAATCCGGGAAAGCCCAGGGACGTGCCCCAACGAGTTCGGGCCGCGCAGCAGCAGTGTTCCCTAGTCGGATGGACCTAGATCCGGCGCCTGCGCGGACCGACGTGAGAGCCGCACCGACGGACGGCGGCCTTGGCTACGGCGCTGCTACCGCGGGTGACTCCTGCGAGTGACATCACGGCATCAGATCTGCTGCGGCTGCCGGCATGGCGTGCATGGGCAGGTTCTTTTGGGCATCAGAACCACCAGCTCTGGATGCCTCCACCCGCCACTCCAATCCGAGAGCTGTCGGTCGCGATACTCATGTGTTGCTCACGATTGTTTCCTTCGGCTTGAGGACACGGGCTGCCCAGCGCAGAATGTCTTCACGTCCTGAGCAAGGTTTTCTCAAGGTCGTTGGAGTAACTGTTGGGACCGTCACATAGTTGGCTTCCTAGCCGGATCCACGGGACGGCTTGCCGCCCCCACCGGCAGGGCCCGAGGCCTCAGCCGCCGTGAGTCAACACGGGGTAGTGCATCCGAAAGCGCGAACATACCTGCGCATCTTTGCCACATTTACCTTAGGCTCACACGGGCCGCGGACCATCGGAGACACCAATGAACATGCGGAACAATCATCGAACCCAAGCCACCGCGCTGCTGGCAGCGGGGATCCTGGGCATTTCGGCCATCCCCGCAGCGGCAGCACCGCCTTCCGATGCATCAGGGGCAGTGACATTCCCGGCGGGTTCACTGTGCGAATTCGCCGTGCGCCTCGACATCACCGGTAAGGCGAAGACGATTGGCTCAGAGCCGGGCACGCACAAGGTCATCTCTCCTGGCTTCAAGGTCACAACTACGGCCGTGGACGACCTAGGTAACCCCATTAGCGCCCCCGTGCGATACACGGCCACAGGGACCGTATTCTTCACATTGACCGACCGCAGCGTCGGACCGGACTACTACGAGGTCAAGGCGACCGGGCAAAACCTTCTGTTCGTGCCCAACGCGGATGGTTCGACGGACCTCATCTACGTGGTTGGCAACGTCAACTACGCGGTGGAACTCGACAAGGCCACAGAAGTAAGGCCGTTCAGCGGAGCGGCCCGCAAGACGAATATCTGCGGTCCACTGGCTTGAGCTAAGTCCAGGCATGACCGCACCGAAGGCTCACAACGGGAAACCAATGGGTCGTCGCTGTCGAGCAATACGTTCACACGCTGCGGACGACGGCGGGACTTCCGCCGTCGTCCGTTTGCGTTGGGTGCCGCTCCCCACGGGAGTCCGTGGACCGCAACGAACGACAGGTTCGCGATCTTTCATTGGACCGGAAGTCGCCGCATGATAGGCGCATGACCCACTTCGCAGCAGCCGACGAATCCGCCGTTGCAAAGGCTCAGCGCGAGCTCGAAGCGGCCGGCGTCCGCGCCGTGATCGGTACGGTGGTGAATGCTTCGGGCCTCACGCTGGCCAAGAGCGTTCCCTTGGCCCGGCTCAAAACCTTCCACGAGGCCGGCATGGGCGCTGCCCCCGTCTGGCATGTCTTCGCCATCGACGGCGGGATAGCGTTCACGGACAGCATCACCACCGTGGGCGATATGCGCCTCAGGATCGATATCGCGGGGCTTCGTGTCCTGCCCGGCGGCCGGGCCTGGGCACCGGCCAGCCTGTTCGAACAAGACGGAACCGCGTCTCCGGTCTGTGCCCGCGGCCTTCTGGGCGACGTCGACGGCAGCCTCAGGGAGGCCGGATACCAGGCTCTTATGGGCCACGAACTGGAATTCTTCCTGGTCGCCCCGGACGGTTCAGCGCTGGAAAACGCGCCCTGGGTGCCGTACGGGGCAACCGGCCTCCTGGACCGCTCGGAGTTCCTCGATGACCTGCTGTCGGCGCTGAACCAGGCCGGCCTTCCGATGGAGCAGATCCACGCCGAGTACGGCAGGAACCAGTTCGAGTTCTCCCTTCCCCCGGCCCCGCCGGTCCAGGCCGCGGACAGCGCGGTCCTCGCCAAGATCATCGTTGGCATCGCCGCCCGGGCCCACGGCCTGCAGGCGTCGTTCTCCCCGTTGCCTTTTGCCGGCACGGTGGGGAACGGGGCCCACCAGCACATGTCGCTCCACAAGGAGGACGTGCCGCTGTTCTCCGGCGGCAGCGGACCGCACGGCATCGGCGCCGAGGGAGGCGCAGCCATTGGCGGAATCATCGCAGGACTCCCCGAAATCCAGGGGTTCCTCACGGGATCAGTCCTGTCCGGAAGCCGCCTGGCCCCCGGCACGTGGGCGGGCGCCTACTTGTGTTGGGGCCTGGAAAACCGGGAAGCCTCCGTGCGCTTCCTGAAAGAGGGCCGGAGCAATCCGCACGGAGCCAATATCGAGGTGAAAATCGTCGATCCGTCGTCCAACGTGTATCTTGCCTCCGCAGCCATCCTGGCACTCGCCCAGAACGGCATCCGCGGGGAGCGCCGGCTTCCAGCGGAAATCCCGGGCGACCCCGGACGACTTTCGGACGACGATCGGCGCCGGGCCAACGTCCAGCTGCTCGCAGACTCCCCAGCCGCCATCATCGACACACTGGACACGTCACGCCTGGCGCGCAGGCTGCTCGGAGACGCCATCGTCGATGCCACGGTGGCCGTCCGGCGCTACGAACAGCGGATCTCCGCGGGCCTGCCGCCGCACGAGCTGGCCGAACGCTTTCGACTGGCCTGGTCGATCTAATGGCGGACGGCTCCTTCCCGGACTTCGTGGACCACGTCAGCCTTGTCGATCACCACGTGCACGGCGCGTTTTCCGCCGACGGCGATGAGGCTCGCTTCCAGAACGCGCTCAACGAGGGGAACACCGAACCGCTGACCACCCCGGAGGACGCTTACACCACACAACTCGGGCTCGCCATCCGCCGCTGGTGCAGCGGCATTCTTGACCTGCCCCGGCACGCCCCACCGGCGGACTACTGGAGCCGGCGCTCCGAACTGGGAGAACTCGAGGTGTGCCGGCGCATGACCCGCGCTGCCGGGGTGACCGACTGGCTGGTCGACACAGGACTGGAGGGCCCTGACTACCTCGGCACGGCCGGCCTGGCCGGCGTCTCCGGCGGGCGGACCCACCAGATCGTGCGGTTGGAACACGTTGCCGAGGCGCTGCTCCGGGAGATTGCCAACCCGGCAGATTACATCGACGAGTTCGGCCAGCGGCTTCACGAGCTCACCCACAGCGCCGTGGGCGTCAAGACGGTGCTGGCCTACCGCACCGGGTTCGATCGGGATCTCAGCCGGCCGGCACCGGCTGCGGTCGCGGAAGCAGCCCGCCGCTGGCAGCAGAACTCCCGCACCGACGCGAAGCTCACCGACCTGACCCTTATTGCCCACGGGATCCACACGGCGGTATCGATCAAGCTTCCGCTGCAATTCCACGTCGGTTTCGGTGACCGCGACCTGGACCTGCACAAAACCAATCCCCTGTACCTCCTGGACTTTCTCCGGTCCGCCGAGGTCAGGGACACCCCCATCATGCTGCTCCACTGCTATCCGTACGAGCGCGAAGCCGGCTATCTGGCCCACGCCTTTGAAAACGTCTACCTCGATGTGGGCCTTGCCGTGAACTTCACCGGGTCACGGAGCCGGGATCTGGTGGCCCGCTCCTTCGAACTGGCCCCCTTCACCAAAATCCTCTACTCCTCCGACGCATTCGGCCCCGCGGAACTCCACTACCTCGGGGCGAAACTGTGGCGCAACGCCATCACCAAGGTTGTCGGCGGCTGGATCGACGACGACGACTGTTCCGCGGCTGATGCCCGCAGGATCGTGCAACTCGTCGCACGCGACAACGCCCGCCGGGTCTACGCGCTCCCCTAAGCGCCGCCCGGAATCTGCTGCCAGAACTCGTGGACGCGCGCATTCCACTCGTCCGGAATCTCCTGGAAGGGCTGGTGGGATTCCTCCGGCATCACCTCGAACTGTGCGCCCGGTATACGACGGGCCACGTCCTGGCCGAGTTCCGGCCGGCTCATCGGGTCCACCCCGCCCGCCAGGACCAGCGTGGGCGCGTTGATCTGCCCCAGCCGGTCTGCCGTCTGGTGGACCACGAAGGCGTCAAGGAACTTCAGGAAATCGCCGGTGGACTGCTGATACGGGAACGCGAGGGCGTCCTCGATGATCTGGCTGACCATTCCGTTGTTGTGTGCCCGCGGCGTATAGACCAGCAGGAAGAAGAACTCCAGGAATGCGCGTTCGTCCGGTGCCAGCTCCGCCTGCCAGTGGATGGCCCGGGCGAGCGTTTTCATGTATTTGTCCATTGCGGGCCACGTGCTCTGCAGCACCAGGCTTCGGACCAGCTCCGGGTGCCGGAGGGCAAGTTCCTGGGCGATGATGCTACCGCCGGAGAACCCCGCAACATGCGCCGAGGGGACGTCGAGACCCCGCAGCACCGCGGCCGCGTCGTCCGCCATCGCCTCGACGGTCGGTTGCCCCTCCGGCATGGCCGTGCGGCCCGCACCCCGGTTATCAAACGCCGTCATCCGGTAGCGGTCCGCCAGCCCGTCCAGCTGGAACTGCCAGGACTCGACAGTGTCCCCCAGCCCGCCGATCAGCAGGACATCCGGCCCGTCGCCCACCTGCTCCGTCCAGATTTCCAGGTCCCCCGCTTTCACATAGCGCCCCATGGCGGCCCTCCTGTCGTGTTCGGCCGCGGGCTGAACGGTCCTGCCGGTGCCGGCGCCGGCCCGCGCCCGGCATCCCTGCGGCCAGTCCATTCGCAATCTACTCTCCCGTGCGCGGGGTGCCTAGGGCGGACTGAATGGCCGGGCGGCACGGCCATGCAGGCGGGCACACCACGCTGTCCGTTGACCGTTGTCCGGGCGCCGCCGGCGAATCTATACTGTGGGCACCGCGAACCTGTTCCAGTCCTTGGCGGCTGGAAGTATCACCCTGCAGCGCCGATTCCGGCGAGATCAATTCCACTATTGGACACCACCATTTACCAAGGGGTGCCAGCCCCTTGGCACGGAAGCAGCAGACCGATGAACACAATGCATCAGGAAGAGCAGGGCGGCGGCGTGGACCGCGCCCTGGAGGAGTTGCGCGGACGCCTGGCGGGGGCGGTGATCGAACCGCAGGACCCCTTGTACGACGAGGCCCGGGCGGTCTGGAACGGCATGATCGACGTGCGTCCGCGGGCGGTCATCCGGGCGGGCGCCGTCGGAGACATTGATCCCGTTCTTCAGACGGCCCGGCGCACCGGCCTGCCGCTTGCCGTCCGCGGCGGCGGGCACAACATCGCCGGCCACGGCACGGTCGACGGCGGCCTCGTGCTGGATCTGGGCCAGTTGCGCGGTGTGGACGTCGACGTCGAACGCCGGCTCGTGACGGTGGAACCCGGGGCGACCCTGGCCGACGTCGACCAGGCCACCGTTACGCACGGACTGGCCGTGCCGCTCGGCGTGATCAGTGCAACCGGGGTCGCGGGACTGACGCTCGGCGGCGGCGTGGGCTGGCTGACCCGGCCCGGCGGGCTGAGCCTGGACAACCTGGCCTCCGCCGACGTCGTCACCGCCACCGGAGAGCACCTGCACGCCAGCGAACAGGAGAACCCCGAGCTGTTCTGGGGGCTGCGCGGCGGAGGCGGGAACTTCGGGGTGGTCTCTTCCTTCACCTTCCGGGCCCGGCCGCTGCCGGATGCCGTCCTGGGTGGGAACTTCTTCTACCGCGCGCCACGCTGGAAGAGCGCGCTGGGCGCGTTTGATCAGTGGACACAGGATCTGCCCGATGAGATGAACGCGATCATCTCCTTCCTGGTGCTCCCGCCCGACCTCGAGATGGGCGAGGAACCGTGGATGATCATCGGATTTGCCTGGGCGTCGGAGGACCACCAGCCCGGGCTCGAGCTGATCGAGCAGCTACGCGCCGCCGCGCCGCCGGACGAGGAGGAAGTCGCGCCCACCGACTGGCTGGCGTGGCAGTCCGCCATGGACAGCCTCTTCCCCAAGGGCTCCCGGGGGTACTGGAAGAACTTGTCGTTCTCCCGGCTGGACGAGGCCGCCGTCGACGTTCTGGTCGGTTTCGCCTCCGAGGTGACCTGGATGGGGACCGGGATTGATATCCACCACATGGAAGGGGCCTTCGGGCGTGTGCCGGAGGACGCCACAGCGTTTCCCAACCGCTCGGCGAAATACTGGCTGAACATCTACGGTTTCTGGAACGATCCCGCGGAGGACCAGCGGCTGAGCGAATTCGCCCGGAAGGCCCACGCCCTCATGCAGCCGTTCGGCGAGCAGGGCGAGTACGTTAACTTCCTCGGCGCGGAAACCGGGCAGGACGCCATCGAGGCCGCACGTCAGGCCTACGGCCCGGACACCTATGACCGGCTGGTGGCGCTGAAGAACCGTTTCGACCCGGACAACGTCTTCCGCCTCAACCACAACATCGTGCCGACCTCCGGCTGAGACGGCGACGGCAGGCTCAGATGCCTGGTTCCTCTTCCTCCGCCAGTCTGATCATGCGCAGTTCGTCCTCCACCGCGCGGGAAGGCCAGTAGTCCTTCGCCAGTTCACTGGCCCGGATTTTGTCTGCTGACGGGACCAGCTTGCTGAGCAGCCCGGCCGCCTGAAGCAGGGCGATCAGCGCTTTAGTCCTGGCATCGGGTGCCTTGGCGTCAGGCGCCGCGGGTGCGGGCGTCGCGGCAGCAGGGGCGCCGGCGTCGGGCGCCGTGGCTTCAGGCGCCGCGGAGTCAGGCGTCCCGGCGTCGGTTGCCGCGGTATCCGGCGCCCCGGCATCGGGCTTCCCGGATTCCGACGGCGAAGCGCCGAGTGCCGCTTGGATCTTTTCCAGGAGCGCCGCCTCCGGAGCGTGGTCCTTCTCCGGGTACCGCACGCTCCGGAAGACGCCCAGGTGTTTCTCGCCGACGTGTTCCACGATGCCCCGAGCCGCCATGCCCTCGTAGACGCGCTGCATTTCGGCGCGGCCCTCCAGCATGGAAATCCACCGCTTGGGCGTGTGCGGGCGGGACTTTCCACGGATGAGGTCCAGCTCGTGCTGCAGGTCCGTCTGCGGGGCGGCGTCTCTAGCCCTGACGTGCTTCCCCTGCAGCCCGATCGCACCGATCAGCTCCAGCTCGGCCAGTATTGCCCCGGCCAGAGTGGTCCTGAGGGCGAACATCGGCACCTCAGGTTTGCCGTCGTGGTCGTTCGTTGCGAGAAGGAGGAAGGCCTGGGGAAGATTCAGCTCCGCCGCCTGCGGCGTTTCAGCGTTCATAGGAACATCGTGGCGCAGGTGGGCATCCACCACAATGGGAACTTGCCGGCGTCGACGTCGGCGTCTGCACTCCGAAACCTCGCGGCCCAGGAAACGGACCTTACCCAATAAAGATCATCATGCTTACTATTGAGGCTCCGGCAGCTGTTCACACGTGCGCTGCTGGAACCGCCAATCCGAGGAGCGCCGATGCCGCTGAGCAAGGGAACACCCGTGGAATCCGAAGTCCTTATTATCGGCGGCGGCAACGCCGGCGTCTCCCTGGCAGCGCGCCTCCATCGCTACGGCGTGAAGGATGTGGCCGTGGTGGAGCCGCAGGACACCCACTTTTACCAGCCGCTGTTCTCACACATCGCCGGCGGGAGGGCGAACGCATCGGAAGCCACCCGTCCCCAGCGCTCGGTCATGCCGCAGGGCGTGGAATGGATCCGGGACAGCGCGGTGGACATCGACCCGGAGAGCAACACGGTGTCGCTGGCGTCGGGCCGCCAGTTGGGGTTCGGGCACCTGGTGGTCTGCCCCGGCCTGCAGCTGGATTGGGACAAGATCCCGGGCCTGGCCGACGCCGTCCACTCCCCCTCCGGAGCGTCCCACTATGAGTTCACCCTGGCCGCCAAGTCTTGGAGACTGCTCCATGGACTCAAAGCCGGGACCGCGGTTTTCACCATGCCCTCCGGCCCCATCAAGTGCGGCGGGGCCGCGCAGAAACCGATGTACCTGGCCTGCAATTACTGGCGGGAGCAGGGCGTCCTCCAGGACATCCGGGTGGTCATGGTGCAGCCCTACCCCACCGTGTTCGGGGTACCCGGCGTGGACGAAGAGCTGAACCGCAAGATCGCCGAGTACGGCATTGAACTGCGGCTGAACAGCGAACTGGTGTCGGTGGACGCGTCGGCGCAGAACGCGCTGATCCGGAACAATGCCACCGGGCTCGCCGAGGAGCTGCACTACGACGTGCTCAATGCGGTCCCGCCGCAGTCGGCCCCGGACTGGCTGAAGGCCACGGAGCTGCCCGCACCCGGCGACCCGGGCGGATTTGTGGACGTGGATCCGCAGACCCTCCGGCACGTCCGTTTTCCGAACATCTGGTCCTTGGGGGACGCCGCGGCCACCACCAATTCCAAGTCCGGCGGTGCGTTGCGAAAGCAGACGAAGGTCCTGGCCAAGAACCTGGTCGCGGCCCGGGAGGGGAAACCCCTGACGGAGAAGTACGACGGATACTCGGTGTGCCCCTTCACGGTGGCCCGCTCTTCGGTTGTCTTCGCCGAGTTTGATGACCAGTACCGGCCCATGCCCTCAATCCCGAAGGTGCCAACGTGGAAAGCGAGCCGGGCATCGTGGATAGTGGACCGTGACATCTTCCCCAAGGTCTACTGGAACCTGATCCTCAAGGGTCGCGCTTAGGCCTGACCGGCCGCCACCTGCCGGTTATCAAGTTCCAGGCGACGGCGCGGATCAGCAGGCATAAGCTGGTTGAGCAACGTCTTTTCCATCACCGGGGAGGTCAGCATGGGCACTGAAACCGCCGACGTGATCGGCCATGATGTCACCACCATCACCTGCGTGTGCGGAAACACCGTCAGCAAGGACGGGTTGATCCAGGCCAATGCACAGGGCGTCCCCATCTACGGCGGGGACAGCACCCCGGTCCCCGCCGGACTGGCGGTGTGGCCCGCGGACGAGGATCTGTACACCCTGTGCCCCTCCTGCGGCCGGGTGTACTGCGACTCGGTCATCGAAGAGACAGGAACCGCGCCCGTCGCCTTCCGGGTCGACGTCACCACCGGCCCGATTGCCGAGGCCATCAAAGTCCACTGGCAGCTCAGCACCCAGGAATGACCCTTCAAACGGACGACGGCGGAACCTCCCGCCGTCGTCCGCTTCCGTTGTTCACTCAGGAGGGTCATGACCGGCTGACCGGTGTCTTGACCTGGTCCTCCCGGCGCTCCGTCTGACGCGTACGCGGCCGGCGATTCCGCAGTCGTCGTCGCGTGCCTTGACCGCTGAACGGTGGCCGGGGAGCACCGAACCGGGGGCCGCTCCAGTACCGTCCGCCGATCAGGATGCCGGCGAGGACGCCGTACGCCCACGCCGATGGAAGACCCATCTGGTCGGTGGCGCCGCCTATGAACATCAACGCAAACCAGGGAACCGGTATCGCCAGCAGGAGCCCGTCCCTGACTGGCAGGGGCGGCGGAAAACGGAATAGGGCCCAGCCGGCGATGACGGCAACGGCGAGGACGGCAACGGCAAGCACCGACGGGGAGAGCAGAACGAGCTGGGCTACGCCCATTCCGAGCAGCACAAGCACACAGACAGCATTGACCACCGCAAGGCGCCACCCGCCCGTAAAACTGCCGTCGGCTTCAGGGCTGCGCTTACGCGCCTGCTTGAATTCCGTCCCGGCACCCGGGCCGAACCACACATATGCGCCGGCAATTCCGCCTACGACAAACCCGACGAACCACGGCCCCGCCGCCGGAATGCCCAGATCATCGTCAACGGTGATCGAGATCAACGTTACATAGTTCAGGAAGAACGTCCCGAACATCACCGTAAACGCACGGACCGATTGCGAGACGACGCGATACACGAGAACTGCGTAGGCAGCCGCCACCGCCAGGAACAGTGACGCCTCAAGGAGCCCGTCGCCGGCGACCCACACGAACATCCCCAACATCAGGGCAATCATCCCGGCCCGGAGGAGCAACACACCCCGTTGATCCTTCTTACGCGCTTCAGCAACACCCTCAGTCATGGGCCAATCCTACGGACGCACCGAGCTGCCACACGCCTCGTGCCTCCCGTTGACCGAAGTGCTGCCGGCAATGATGGCGTCGGGCTAACCCTGAACATCAAGGCCTACGACATGACGCCGCTAATGCGGGCCATTGATTTCCATGAGGCCACAGGCCGCTGGCCCGGCCGACCGGAAGTCAGCGCAGAGACTTCCGGTCAATGACCTTTGGCGCTTAGTTATAGAGGGACGTGGACGACGGCGGGACCTCCCGCCGTCGTCCGCTTCCGTCGGGTGCCTATTGGCTGAAGGGGACCTTTTCCCAGGCGAGAACGTCGGCGCCGTCGGCACGGTTGCCGGTGACGGTGAACCTGACGTAGTTGGTGGCGTTGGCGGATCCGTCCACGGTGACGCGCTCCAGGTCATCGGCGGCGGGCTGGCCGTAGATGTCCAGCCAGGGTGAGCCCTCGGCGAGCGGCTGGTTCTCGGCGAAGACATGGCTGTCGCCGTTGATGAGGTACACCGGGGCGTCGAAGCTGTTGGTTTCGTCGATGATGGCCTGCACGATTTCGCGGAAGCCGGACATGGTGTCAGGGTTGGCGGTCGCGGCGGCGAGCAGGGACGGGTCGAACATGTCGGCCTGAGTCATCAGGACAACGGCGCGGTCGTTGCGGCGTTCTGCGTCGGCGAAGGTGTCGCGGATCTGGGCCAGGACGGCGTCCGTCCGGTGCTCAACTTCGGCCACCTGCTCGGGCGTGGCTGTGGTTTCGCCCAGGCCGGTCCACGGCTGCAGCGAGTTGTTGCTGCCCTGGATGTTCAGCACGGAGAACGCCACCCGATTCTGGGTGAAGCGGACGTTTTCCGGCAGCCCGAGGTCCGCCTGGGTCTTGACCGGCATGGTGGCACCCAGGGTCTTGCCCGGCTCGTCAAAGAAGACATCCCGCAGCTTGTCGAGCCGTTCCAGCGGGTTGTAGGCGCCGTTGTTGGTGCGGTGGCAGTCCACCCATTCGTTGTCGCCCGGCGTGAAGACCAGCGGGTGCTCAAAGGTGTCGAACTGCGTGCGGATGTTCTCGAAGTACTCGTCCGAGCAGACCGAGGAGCCGTTCTTGATGTCGCCCACGTGGGTGACGAACTTCAGCGCGCTGTCGGCGTTGATGTCCTGGATGCGGGCGGGGAACTTCGCGATTTCGGCCTCCCCGTAGGGGATGTCGCCGATCACGCCGAACGTGAACGCCCGGCTGTCGGCAGTGTGGTCGGCGGTGTTGCCGGCGGCGGTGGCGGGCTGGGACGCAAGGAGTCCGAGCGCCAGGACGGCTGCCGCCGTCGTCGTTTTGATGGTCTTTGAAGGCATGACGGTGTTCCTCTTTTTGCGGGCTTGGGGCGTGAGGTGGGCGGTTCAGGCCGCGCGGGCCGTCAGGAACTGCTGCAGCGCGGCGAGGTGGTCTGTGTTGATGTGGTCCACACCGGCGTCGAAGAGTTCGTTCCAGACGGCCTCGCGTGCGGTGCCGGGCATGTCCGGGGTGGCCCAGAAGCGGACGCGGTAGCCATTGGCGTGCGCCTCGGCCACGTAGGCGCGCAGTTTGGCGCGCTCGGCCTCCGGCATGGGGCCCACGCCCTGCCAGGTGAAGAGCTTGGTCCAGTTGTCGCTGACCAGCGGCATCAGGCCGGCCGGCTTTCCGGAGGTGAGGTCTGCGGAACGGCCATCGTAGAAGCTGAAGCGCTTCTCCTGTGCCTGCATGGTGGCCAGCGGGCGGTTTCCGCTGATGACCGCGGTGACCGGGCCGGTCTTGGTGGTCCCGTGGCTGAAGCGGCTCATGATGTCACGGTGCTCGGCCAGTTCCTGCTCGATGGCTGCGTAGGTGGATTCGCCGTCGCTCTTGATGTCGATCAGAAGCTGCAGGCTGCCGTCCCACTTCGGGTAGACGCTATGGCCCTGGCCGCGGACCAGGTTCTGCAGCGGATCGAGGTAGAGGCTCTCTAGGGTGACGCCGGGCTGGACATCCTCACGGTCGTGGGCCACCAGCAGCTCGCCATCCACCAGCCACACGTCCGCTTCCACGCTGGTGAAGCCATGCTCCAGCGCATCGAACAGGGGGCGGTCATGCTCGTAGTCGTTGTGCGCGTGCGCCTGGGCGAGCGGCTGGCCGACGACGGCGGGAGCGGGCTTGGTCGCCTCTGCCGGGGCAGGGGCTGCTGCCGTCCCGGCCAGGGAGGCGAGGACGGCGACGGCGGTAAGGGTGGTTTTCACGAACACGGAGTACTCCTTGAATGCAGGGGATTCTCCGCCCGGCACACGGGGACGTGCCGGGCAAAAAGGGGGCGTGAAAAGACTGCTGGTCGTGGGAAAACGCCGGAGGGCGTGCTGGTGGCTGGCGGGTGAACTGGGAAGGACCATTGGAACTGTTCCCGCCCGCCGGGTAATCCCCCTGCGCGTCCATTTGTTCCAGTCACGGCCCGACTCCGGGTACCTTCATCGAATTGTCACAGGGCTGCGCTACGGTTGTCAGCACCATCAATTCATAGGGGGACTAATGGAGTTTTCAGAAAAACTTTCAGCATTGGCAGCAAAGGTGCGCCAGCAGCGGGATGTGATTCAAACGGAAGAGGCTACGAAGAATGCCTTTGTCATGCCTTTCATTTCCACAATTCTCGGCTACGACGTCTTCAACCCCATGGAAGTCGTTCCGGAGTTCATCGCGGATGTGGGTCTCAAGAAGGGCGAGAAGATCGACTACGCGATCGTCAAGGATGGCGAGGTTCAGATTCTGATCGAGTGCAAGAAGTCCACGGAACCCGTGAAGATCGAGCACGCCTCTCAGCTTTTCCGGTACTTCGCGGTGACCAACGCCAGGATCGCCATTCTTACCAACGGTGAGGTGTACCAATTTTTCACGGACCTCGATGCGCCGAACCGCATGGATGCCAAGCCCTTCCTCGTACTCGATTTGAACGACATCGATGAAACCCTCATTCCGGAGCTGCAAAAACTGTCCAAGGACGTCTTTGATCTCGACTCGATCATCAACGCGGCCGGCGAACTGAAATACATTGGTGAACTCAAGAGGACCCTCGCCGCGCAGTTCAAGGAGCCGGAGGATGAGTGGGTCAAGTTCCTAACCGGTCGGGTGTATCCGGGCCCTTACACGCAGAAGGTGCGCGAGCAGTTCACCGCGTTGGTGGCCAAGGCGTCCAAGCAGTTTCTGAACGACCAGGTGAACGAGCGGCTAAAGAAGGCCCTGGGCGCCCCGGCTTTCCCGCAGAATGACGACGCAACGGCGGCTGCCAGCGTCACCAGCGCACCTGTGGCTGAAGCGGACCTGGCCGAGGCTGACGGTTTGGAGACGACGCTGGAGGAAATCGAGGGGTACCAGATCGTGCGGGCCATCGTCTGCAGCGAGGTCAAGCCCGCTCGTGTGGTGCAGAGGGACGCCAAGTCCTATTTCGCGGTGCTGCTGGACGACAACAACCGGAAGCCGATCGCACGGCTGCACTTCAACCGCACCCAGAAGTACATCGGCATCTTCGACGACAGCAAGGAAGAGACCCGTGTGCCCATTAGCTCTCTGGAAGAGATCTACGAGCACACGGAAGCCCTCCGCGCGAGTGTGAAGAACTACCTGTGAGTGAACCAGTTGCCGACCTCGATCTGCTCCTCAGCGCAGTCGCGGCTATGCCGACACCTTGGAAGAGATGGCCAGGCGGCTATGAGCGCATGGATTCAGCATTGGTAGATGCGGTTATGTCGATCCGTTTCCGATACGGCAGACCACGCAACGACGGGTCGTGGACAGGAGCCCGGGGTGCCGTTCTGCGATATGAGAAGCACGCTGAGCACATCAGCGCTCCAGAGAGACTGCGCCATCTGGCAGGCCAGGACCCGGTTGCACTCGAAGGGATCCTGAATCGCCAGAAAGTGCATGCGGGAAAGACCAAAGCTTTTGCCATCGTGGAAGTTGCTAAGCGTTTCGCGGCCATTGGGGTCACTGAGCCAGCACACTTAGACCCGGATAACGCTGATCACAGGACCCAGTACACCGGCGTATCTGGCCTCGGCCCGGTCACATGGGAGTACTTCACCATGCTCCTCAGCCATGATGGGGTGAAGGCAGACACCTGGATCACTGAGTTCGTGGGGCGCGCGGTGGGGCGACGAGTGACTTCAGAATTTGCCGGCTCCCTCGTCAAGGAGGCTGCAGAGAAGCTTTGCGTAGAAGAAAAGGGTCTCGATCACGCCATTTGGAGCTACGCCAGCACTACAAGGCTGAAAGGTATGCCGAAAACACTCTGAGACAGAGGGAGTCTGCGTGCGATTGCGAGCCGCCGACGGCGCGGATCAGCGCCGTCGGCGGCGAGGAAACGTTAGCAAGCTCCAGCCCGCATACTAGGCGCGGCACGGTGCTTGTCTGACGGCTTTACTCGATGCGCAACGGATCGATTTGAACGCGGATCAGAAGGTCAACTGGTCCCGACCAGTGAACCTATTTGGCCCAGTCGTCGTCGTCGTAGGGGCGGCCGCGGAAGTACTCCCCCACACGGCGGCGACGCGGCCGTGTGCAGGTTGGTTCCTTCGCTTTGACTCACAGAAGACGGTTCCCTCGCCGTGAACAACGTGCCCGTTTCAGAGCTCGCGATAGTAGTAAAGCATTGGGTCTGTCTGGTTGGGTTCGGTGTTGGTGAACCCGTGGGCTTCATAGAAACGGCGCGCATCGGTGTCCTCACCGTCCACGTTGATCTCAAGGAGTGCGCCGCCCCGGCGGCGCACCAAATCGAGGGCCGCGTCCAGGAGTGCGCTGCCGAGGCGGTGACCGCGGAGCTCTGGACGGACGTAGAGCTCATCGAGGATTGCGACCGGCCCTCGGTACCAGACGTTGGGCCTGAAACTAAGCACCGCAACCCCGCTCGCTGGCTCGCCGGTCAGCAGGACCACCACGTCGTCCCCCGCCAGGAGTTGCGTCAATCGGGATTCAAGCTCTTGGGTGCCGGGCGTCGGCGTCGAGAATTCAGTGTTGAAATCATGAAGCAACTGGGCAACGACGGCGGCGTCGTCCAGCGTCGCCCGCCGCGGCCTCTGGCCGCCTGCAGAATCGTCGGAAGTCATGGCTTCATCATGAGCAGCAGACGAAGCGGCGTCCACCTTTACGTCCTATCAGGATCCGGAGGACGCTGGCTAAGTGACACCACACGCGATTGCATCTCCCAGTACGCATTGGGCAGCAGGAGCGGCACTCCGGTGTGGTGGAGCTCAGTTCGGCGAGGTCCTGGCCATCCATGTCGGGCGGGGCGGGTGCGGGCAACTGCACTAGGTTGATAGGCAGACACAGGCTCGCTGGCAACCCGCCTCAATTGGACAGGCTCTCATGACCAAACGCACCCCGCTCGACGATGTTTCGCGTCCGCTCCGTGACAGCGTCGCTGACGACGGCCCGCCTGCGCCGCCGGAAGGATGGACGCCTTCGCCCAACCGGTCCACGAGCCGATTCGCCTTTGAAATCAGCAGGACCACCAAGTGGTATTTCAACGATGGGAAGGGCAACGGCTACTTTGCGCCGGGTTGGGACGGCGAACGTATCGCGCGCCGGGCGGGACTCCTGGTGTGGATCAGCGCGGCGGTGGCCGCCATCGTCCTTGGCGTCGGTGCGTTTCAGCTCCTCGAGGAAATGTCGGAACAACGGAACTACACCCAGCTGAAGAGCGAGGGCGTCCTCGTGCCCGCGACGGTGGGGACCGTCACCGTGGAGCATTCAACTCACAGAACCCGAAATAGTTCAGGCCGGGATTACATCACCGAGACCACGGCAGGCATCAAGTACACGGTTGCGGGACGGACAATTCGGGCTCAGATCTACGACTACAGCGGCAAGAAAAGTGAATACCCCGCGCCGGCCTGGCGCCGGGGAGAGATGGTGAAGGTGTACGCGGACCCCGGCAACCCGGAACGGTTCATCCTCTTCCACGAATACAGGGACGAGGATGCCGGTTCGACCCCACGCACTGCGTTCCTCATCCTTGCCATTACCGGCGGGGTCCTGATCGTACCGGCCGTGGTGATGGTCGTGGGTGTCAGGAATGTCCGCGCGGCCCGCAGACTCTGAGGCTCGCTCGTCGGCGCACGCACCCCGCTCCACGGACTCGCGAGGCAGTCCATGGGCTTCATCTACTGCGCCCAGTCGTCGTCGCCGAACGCACGTCCGCGGAAGTGCGCGCGGAGATACTCCCCGACGACGGCGGCGCCCAGGTCCCCGGTCTCGGGCGCCACGACGCGGCCGTCGATCCGGCGGGCCAGTTTCTGGATGAAGCGCTCCAGGCCGGGATCGCTGCCCAGCCGGAAAAACGTCGCCTGCACGCCGGCCCGCCCCAGCCGGTCCAGTTCGGCCACGGTGACGCGGATGGTCTCCGGGTCCGGCGGATACGAGAACCAGGACTCGCCGTCGGCCAGCAGGTGCGCGGTGGGTTCGCCGTCGGTCACCACCAGGAGGACCGGCTGCATCGACGGGTGCTGGCGGAAGAACCGGCCGGCCAGGAGCAGGCCGTGGTGGAGGTTGGTGCCCTGCTCCCGGAAGGCCGGCAGGGCGGTGAGCTCGCCGATGTCCATGGACTGCGCGTAGCGGCCGAAGGTGATCAGCTGCAGCCGGTCGCCGCGGAACCGGGTGGTGACCAGGTGGTGCAGGGCCAGCGCGGTGCGTTTCATCGGCACCCAGCGTCCCTCGGCGGCCATCGAGAAGGACACGTCCACCAGCAGAGCGACGGCGGCCTGCGTGCGCGCCTCCGTTTCCGTCACCTCGATGTCGTCCACGGCGAGACGCAGTCCGCGGCGCGGGTCGCCGCCGTCGCCGATGGTGCGGCGGATCGCGTTGGTGATGGTGCGGGTGACGTCCCACGGTTCGGCGTCGCCGAACTCCCACGGGCGGCTGGAGCCGGTCTGCTCCCCGGCGGCCCCGGCTACGCGCGTATCCCGCCGGCCCTGCCGGCCGGAGAGCTGCCTGGCGGTGTCCCGCAGCAGCGCCCGGCCGAGCCGCCGCATGGCCTGCGGGGAGAGCCGGAGGTCGCCGTCGGCCCCGCGCTGGAGGAAGCCGCCGTCGTGCATGGCCCGCTCGATCCCCGCCAAAGTGCGCGCCGACACGGCGGCGTCCTGTCCCAGCTGGCGGGCGAGGGCGTCCAGGTCCAGGTCGTCCAGGCGGGACCCGTTGTAGGACTGGGAGAGCTGTTCGGCGAGCTCGTCCAATTCGGCGAGGTCCTGCAGCACGCCGGTGCCGTCGCCGAGTCCCAGCCCTTCCTCGCCCTCGAAGCGTTCGGAGCCGGACCAGTCCTCGCCGGGGCGCAGCGCCTGCAGGTTGGCATCGAGTTGGCCCAGCTGTGCCATCAGCTCCGGCGAGCCGAACGCCTGCGCGGAGAGCCGCAGCAGCTCCTCGCGCTGCTCGGCGGACATGGACTGCAGGAGCCGCTGGGCGGCGGCCGCGCGCTGGGCGAGCGCGTCCACCAGCTCCTCGACCGATTGCGGGTTCTCCGGGAAGAACTGCCCGTGCTTGGCCTTGAACTCCTGGAAGTCCGCGTCGGTGTCCTCACCGCGGCGGTGTTTGTCGAGCAGCTCGTTGAGGTCCTGCAGCATTTCGGCCACGGCCGCGCGGTCCTCCTCCGTGGCACCTTCGAGGGCCTCCTTCATCCCGGCGAACCGCTGGTCCAGGACCTCGCGGCCCAGCAGGTCCTTGATCCGCTCGTAGGCCTCCCGGGCGGTGCTGGACTGCCAGTCGTAGGAGGCAAGTTCCTTGACCGCGGCCGCCGTGGACTTGGGCAGGTTCTGCAGCTGCATCTCCCGGAAGGCACGGTCGGTGTTGTCCATCATGGCGTCGCGGGCCAGCTGTTTGCGCTCCTCCAGCACCGCGGTGTCCAGCAGTTTCTGGACCTCGTTGAGGGTGCCGTCCAGCCGGTGCCGGCCAAGCAGTTCACTGCGCAGCTGCTGGACGCGGCCGGCGAGGTCGTCCAGCCCTTCGCGGTTGCGGCCGCCGCGCCGCAGGTACTCCTGCAGGGCGTACCGGGGCGAGTAGCCGGCCATCACGTCCTCCGCGACGGCGTCCAGCGCCTCCGCCAGGTCCACCGGCGGGGCGAGCGGATCCGGCCCTCCCCGGTAGCGGCTGTACCGGGACCGGTGGTGTGCGGTCATGGGGCCTCCTTGGCCGTGGAACTGCCTTACCCGTAGACGGTTGCCTCGTCGTCGGACTCCTTGGCGATCCGGCGGGCGAGGTAGAGGCCTTCCAGCGCCAGTTCGACGGCGGCGGCGCGCTGCCCGTCGTTTTCCGCGCCGAGCCGCTCACCGATGTCGTCGTAGAGGCGGGATCCGTTGAGGGACGGGAGGTTTTCCAGGAACTCCCGCGCCGTGACCAGCTCCCCGGTGGTCACCGTGGTGTGGCCGTCAAGCGCGGCCACGAGTTCACCCATGTCGATGCCGTGGAAGTGCGCCCGCACGGCTTCCGCGGTGGCCACGCGCAGGAGGTGGTCCAGGATGTCCTGTTCCCGGCCCTCCTCCCCGGATTCGAACTCGATCTTCCCGGCGAGGACTTCCACGGCGGCTTCCAGGTCGATGATCCGGGCGACGGCCTCGTCCTCCCCGCGCACGCTGGCCCGGCGCAGGGCGGCCGCGGCGACGGTTTCGGCGCCGGCGATGGCGAACCGCGCGGACACCCCGGAGGTCTGGTTGATCGCGGGCGACTGCCGCAGCGCCCGGGTGTAGCGGGCCAGGATCTCGAGGATGACGGGCGGGACGCCGGCCACCAGGTGCCCCTCCTGCCGGATGACGGCCACCTCGTCGTCGAGCTCGATCGGGTAGTGCGTGCGGATCTCGGCGCCGAAGCGGTCCCGCAGCGGCGTGATGATCCGGCCGCGGTTCGTGTAGTCCTCCGGGTTGGCGGACGCGACCACCAGGACGTCCAGCGGCAGCCGGAGCACGTAGCCGCGGATCTGGATGTCGCGTTCCTCCATCACGTTGAGCATGGAGACCTGGATCCGCTCGGCGAGGTCAGGCAGTTCGTTGATGGCGATGATGCCGCGGTTGGAGCGCGGCACCAGGCCGTAGTGGATGGTTTCCGGATCGCCCAGGCGGCGGCCCTCAGCCACCCGCATCGGGTCGACGTCGCCGATCAGGTCGGCGACGGAGGTGTCCGGCGTCGCGAGCTTCTCGACGTACCGTTCCGAGCGGTGCCGCCACGCCACCCGCAGCCGGTCCCCCTCGGTGAGGGCACGGGCCCGGGAGTGCTCGGTGATGGGTTCGTACGGGTGTTCGTTCAGTTCCGAGTCCTCGATCACCGGCGACCACTCGTCCAGCAGCCCGACCAGGGTGCGCAGGAGCCGGGTCTTGCCCTGACCGCGTTCGCCGAGCAGGACGACGTCGTGCCCGGCGAGCAGGGCCCGCTCCAACTGGGGCAGGACGGTGCGGCTGAAGCCGTACATCCCGGGCCAGGGGTCACGGCCGGCAGCGAGCGCGGCGAGCAGGTTGTCGCGGATTTCGCGGCGCAGGTCCTTGTGAACGTGGCCGGAGGCACGCAGTTCACCAACAGTGAAGATATCGGGGCGATCACTCACCCCTCCACCGTAGACCTCTGCTGTGCGGCGAATCGAGGGATTTCCTGAGATTCCTGCGTATTGGGCGTTTGTGCGGACGTAGGCTGGATGCTGATGACTGCAGCAATGCCCGGACTTTCAGCGGAGCCCCCACAGCAGGCCACGCTCCTGCTTCTGGTGCGCCACGGGGAGACGCCGACGACGGGCATGCTGCTGCCGGGCAGGGCGCCGGGACTTCATCTTTCCGACAGGGGCCGCGCCCAGGCGGAACGGGTTTCTGAACGGCTCACTGGCCTCCCAGTCGATGCCCTCTATTCCTCGCCGCTGGAGCGCGCCTGCGAGACGGCGGAGCCGACGGCGGCCCGCATCGGACTGGATGTGAAGCTGGACGACGGGTTGCTCGAGTGCGATTTCGGCGAGTGGACCGGCGCCGCGATCGCCGAGCTGGCAGCCCTGCCCGAATGGCAGACGGTGCAGCACAGCCCTTCCACCTTCCGGTTCCCGAACGGCGAGAGCTTCACCGAGATGCAGGCGCGGACCGTCGGAGCTATCGAGGCTCTATGTGCGGCCCATGCCGGGGGTGTGGTTGTGTGCTTCTCCCACGCGGATCCGATCAAGGCCGCCGTTGCGCACGCCCTGGGCATGCCGCTGGATCTGTTCCAGCGCATCGTCATCAGCCCGGGCTCGGTGTCCGCCATCTCGTTCGTGGAGGGCCAGGACCCCGCCGTGCACATGGTGAATTCGACTTCACAACCGCTCAGTGGGCTGAGGGCACAGTGAATTGGGGCAGCCGGTGTCCGGCCGGGAGCTGACGCTGCTCACCGAGGGCAGCATCGAACTGCTCGGCCGCATCCCGCGCAGCAGCAACCAGACATTCCTCGTCCAGGTCTTTTGCGGCGAGGATGAGGGGTACGCGGTCTACAAGCCGGAAGCCGGCGAACGTCCGCTGCCCGACTTTGAGCCCGGGCTCTCTAAGCGCGAACGCGCCGCCTAGCTCCTGAGCGAATCGCTGGGCTGGAGTTTCGTCCGCCGACCGTGATCCGCGAGGACGCTCCCCTGGGCGTCGGGTCGCTGCAGTGGTTCATCGACTGCGACTTCTAAGAGCATTACTTCACCCTGTTCGAGGATGCCCCCGAGCCCCACCGCGAGCTGGGGCGGATCGCCCTGTTCGATTACGTCGCCAACAACACGGACCGCAAGAGCGGCCACGTGCTGCGCGGCGACGACGGGCGGATCTGGGGCATCGACCACGGGCTGCGCTTCTTGGCAGCCTTCAAGCTGCGCACCGTGATCTGGGACTTCGCCGGCGACCCCATCCCCACTGCCCTGCTCGACGAGGAGCTCCGCCCTGCAGCGGCGTGTCCAGCGCTTGCTGCACACCCGGGTGCTGCCGGTTGACCGCACCGGCATGCGCTATCCGTGGCTGCTGGTGTGGCGGCGACGGGACACCGATTCCATGTGTCGCCCACGCCAATAGTGGACCGCATGTCGGGGCGAGGACCGGAAGCGCTGGGGTGCCGATGGTTATCTTCCGAGTAAGAGTGCAACTCTAGGCATCAACCCGCACATCTAAGCCCACATCGCCTCCCTGCCGGGGCAAAGCACGCGCCTTAAAGGGCTGAGCAACACCACCGAACCTGCCGGACTGCTGCAGGTGAGCGCCGACGTCGACGGCGTCTCCGGCACGCCCCCGGTGCCCGACGATCTCGCCACGATCGAGGTTCCCGCCGGCGCGTGGACGGCGTTCCGCACCGAAGGTGAATACCCGGCCGCGCTGCACTTGGGCCGCAACCGCGTCCGATTGATTTTCTCGTCAAACGGCTCGAGCTTCCGCGCGAGATCAATGCCTGCAAATTACTGGGGCATGACCAAGTCGCCTTAAGGCACGGTGTATGGATACCTCGGGATCCAGACTAGGCACAACACCTGTCAGCGATTCTCGGCTTCCGAAGCGTGACCGTCTTCGTTCTCGATGAGACCGTAGGGCGGGTCATCGGGGCTCTGCGAGTAGCGGACGACGATGTGCTGATCAGCCACAGACGGTGGTTGGTTATCGACGAAAATAATCTGCGCGCCGGGGTGCTTGGCGAGCCAGCTCACGACGTGGCGGTAGATGTTCTCCACAATGTTGCGGCTGCGAGCGGTGATGAGCAGGCCGATTTCGGCACCACCATCGTCCGCGCCGGGATCCGGCGTAGTCGGGGCAGTGACAGCTCCGGGGACGAGGTTCTTCTGGGGGCTGTCGACGATGACGAATCCGGGATGGCCTGCACCCTGCTCGAACGCCAACTCGAAGAGCGCGAGTTCCCAGGCGATTGCGATGAGCGTCATGGCCCCAGAAGAACCGACCTTGTCATAGCGGCGCCCGCGAACGAACGGCACGAGGTTCCTGTCAACGTGCACGAGATTGACTTTCGGATAGCCGAAGTCTTCAAGGATGTTGAACAGGCGTTCGCCGATGCGGGCGAGGGTCGTGTCTCGAGGCGTCGCATTCTTCAGGTATCGCGCCTTGCGCGCTCTCGCTTCCTTGAGGGCGGCTGACGTCTGCAGGAGTTCCACTTCCTTTTGCTGCAGCTGCAGCAGCATCTGCCGTGCTCGGAGCATCGTCGTGAGCTCAACGCGATTGTCACCGAGTGACTGTTGGATTTCGTCGCGTTGCATCAAGAAGGGCGAGATAATTTCGCCGGAGATCCGGTCGAGCGCTGATTGCGCCTCTCGTACCGCTGCGTTCGCGGCGCCCAGGTTCCTCCGAAGCTTGTCGCCCTCTGCGCGCACTTCCTGGGCGAACTCGAGGAGCTGGTTCAGGCGGCGCACAAGACTGCGTCGTTCCGTGCTGAGGTCGGGAACGCTCTGGCCATTGGTGACGTCTGCGGTCAGGTGGGAGTGGCAGAGTGAGCACTGGTTCCCGACGACCGTGGGCGGTGATTGGAGCTTGCTCTGGCATGCCGGGCATGTCACCACGGTGAGCGAGTCGAAGAGGTTCAGCGATTCAGCGACGAGATCTAGTCGTCGGATCTCGTCGGCATACTGAGCGCGGAGGGGTTCAAGCCGCCGTGCAAGGGTGTCCCGGTCTCGCAACTCAGTCTGGATGCGCTGTGCTTGCTTCTCGCTCCGGGCGTAGTTCGCACGTAGCTCGGCGGTGAAGTCTCCGCGGGCGGAGATGTTGCCGTCGATGGCCCGCTTCTGTGCGTTGAGCTCAGCTACCCGGATTTTGAGCCGGTCCGACTCGCGGTCGATCTCCTCGATGGTGGTGAACCCCGCATCTGTCATGAACGTCCGAAGCGTCTGGACAGCTCGCGCGAGCTCCCGTTGCTCCGCGCCGAGTTCTTCCACGGCGCGGGACAGCGTCGACTGCTCGTTGTCCGAGACGCCGAACAGGATATTCACGACCTGGTTGAGCTTGATGGAACGGTGCGGTTGTCTTTCGTACGCGAGGTCGCCGTTGTCGAGCCTTCGATTGGTGAGAAACCAGAGCGGCTGGAGGTCTCTGAAACTCAGTGCGCTGGTTTTCGAGTCTGCCTGAGACGGCGACTGGTCCAGGCGGAGTCCGCTGAGACCACACAGCTGCAGGAGATAGTGGGACAGAGAGTCGGCGTCGGAGGGGTCGGAAGTAAAGGACCGAACTGGTGTGCCAGACATCGTGTCGAGGTCACCGGTGTAAAGGTAGGCACTCGTTGTCTTCGTGCCAAGCGCTCTCTCGACGACGTACTGTGCGGGGTTAGCGTCGCCCGGTCCCGTGACGTCGATGGCAAGCTGAGCAGATCGTACGTTCGCCATCACCTCATCATGTTCAGGATGCTCTTTCGCGCCGAGGCACCAGTCGACGAACTCCAGCACGGTGGTCTTACCAGTGCTGATCTCGCCGGCAATAATCGACAACGGCCGGACCAGCTCCTCGTCGTGTGGGTCCGTGAAGTCGACGCGGTACGAGTGCTTTGGGCCGACCAAGCGGAGCGCTCGTATGTTGAAGGCGGGAAGATTCGTCATGGGCGTCGTCGTTTCCTAGAAGAGCATGTTGCGCGATGCGAGCCCGGAGGCTTCAGCCTCGAACTCGTCGATTGTCGGACTGTCGATGAGGTCAAAGAGCACCGGGTCCACCCGAAGCCATGTTTCGAGGTGCTCTCGCATCTTCGGGGAAGACAGCTTCATCACGAGAGGAGCGACGGTCGCGACACTGAGCCGGTATGCGTCGGCGTACACGGAGCTTAGACTGTCCGCTGATTGCTGCCCCAGTTCGGTAACGGTGAAGACTCTCTGCCCCTCGTGTACGGTGAGTCGCACAAGCCCGAAAGCGACCAGTTGGGCGATGTCCGAAGTCACTCGTTCCCGCCGAGAAACGAAGCGCTGGCTCGGCGAGGCGTAGGTGATGGAGTGGCGGCCGAATCCTTGCAGCCGTAGCTCATTAGAGGCGGGAGAATCCGTGTCCAACACGAGGTATGGGTTCGCCGATAGGAACTCAATCACCGAAAGCCGCTCGAGATCCAGCTTGCTCTCCTGGGCTTGTGCGCCCACCAGGACGAGAATGATCTGGGCCATCCGAAAAGCGGGTACGGACTCCGCGCGCAGCGTCGAAGCTGCGTTGTCGTTAGGGTCAACCTCGGCGCTCACGGTTCCTCCTCCATTCCTTCCTCCTTGTTTGGGCTGGAAGCGCTGTTCGGGACCCGTGCAAGGTGGACTTTGGCGACATCACGCCAGTCCCGAACCCATCCAGCGCGGCCATTGTCCACGGCTTGATGGAGCAGGCCAACGCCGTGGAGGACGTGCGCTCGGAGGCTCGCGGCCTCCTGCGCGTGATTTGTCTCGATCCCTCCGAGTACCTCGCCATACAGTTTCGGGAAGCGCCGGCCCCTCGACATCTGACATGCCGTGTTGAAGGCTGTCGACCAGGTCGATGAAACCCGTACACGCCATGTCGAGAGCGCCGAGACTTCGAGCTGGATACCCTTGTCGGTGACCTCGCGCTCCAAGATCTCGGCGTTGAAAAACGCCTCTCGGGCAGCGAAAGTCTCTGGCAATCCGGCTTCGTCCATCTGACGCACGAAGAGAGCGCCGTCGTACTTGGTGTTGTCGACAAGTTCCTCAAGCCCCCGTGGCTCTTCGGGGTCAGCGGTTGTCGGCGGCAGCGGAAACAGAGGCGAGAAGTAGTGGTTCCGAACGTCTGCCGCGGCCGATGCCTGGAGTCGTCGCCGCAGCCGCCCCGCGGTCTGGAGGCTCACCGTGAGGGTGTCAGCCTTAGACGTTCGCTTTTTCCACCCTTCCCACCAGGTGAGCATCGGACCATCCAGTTCGCAGGGGATGCAGAGCGTCCAGGACGCGATCTTGTAGCCGTTCTCCTGGGCAGCCTTCTGCGCCGAATTGTAAGAGTCTCGAACATCGCCCTGCTGTGTCTTAGCGAACCCATCGATAAAGTACTTCGACTGCCAGATATGGACTTCACCTTCTTTTCCGAGATCGCCGACGTAGGCGTCGATGCCCCAATCGCCCGGGTTCGCTTGGACCTCCTGGACATCGGGATGAACGATCCCGACAATGTCTGCAATAAGTCGTTCGAACGCGTCGCGAGCACCCGCGGGGCCAGCGAATCGCGTTTCAAGGAACCGGAAGTCGATGTCGCCGGAGCCCACCACAGCAATTTGATCTGACAATCAGCCCCCCAAGCCCCGTTCGAAAGCATCAGCATATCTATAACCCATGCGACCGCATATTCCGCGGTGGTGCTTACGCCGGCCCTCTCATCGCCCCGAACTCACAGACCAGGCTGCATGTCGGGTCGAAGATCAGGGCTGTGTCGTAGAAGCGCGGCGGACATTGAAATCAGGTTTCCGCCCGTCTCCATTTCGTTGTTCCTCAGAGTCGTGCACCACAAGGCACAAGTGGCGCCAAGTACATTCCCGCGCTGCCTGTGCGTCAAGCACCCAAACAGCATGGACTGACGACTCAATCGCGGCCCTCGACAACGTCTGAGCCGGTATAAATGAGTGCCGTATTTCCAGCTACGGGTGAAATTTCGGCGGTGCAACCTGATCTCCCAGAATTCCAGGTGCTCGAGTGCGGCGGAGAGAGAAAACTTCGACACCAGTCCGAGCCTTGCTCGTACGAGCAAGCGGTATCAACTTGAGCGAGCGGAGAGCCAGGAAGCGGCTCACGGGTCTGCCTCATGCGTCGGAGCATCCATAATAGCGGCCGATCATCACTTGTCGATCACGGTTCCGTCGAACCTGGATCCCAAGGGCTTGCTGGATGCATGTAATCGAGATTATGTAAGGCCGATACATTCCGCCTCTTCGGCGCTAAACGAGCAGGGCAACGTCCAGTCAATTCGATCGCTGCGATGGAGCAATCACCTAAGCAAATTCAACCGCAGAGTTGGTATATCCTCAGATGGTGTCTCAAACCACCGCAACCCCCGAGCAGTCAACCACGAAGTCTTCGAATTGGCAGCCGATTTCTCTTCTAGTCGCCGGTGTCTTTTTGGGCGGCGCGAGTGGCGTGCTAGCTCTGATCCCTGGAATGGGATCTCTCCCGGTTATATTGGGGGCAGGCGCCGCCATCGCGGCGATCGTCCTCACTTTCACGATCGCCTATCAGCAGAACGCGGACACCGACAATCTGCGTCGAATCCTCGTTAAGATTGAAGAGCAGACGGCGACACAGGACTACGGCTCATCTACGCCGTCGCTCCCAGAGGATTCCGACGCGGACACAAGTCAGGAAGAATCCCTGGAGCTTCCGTCGTACGCCGAAGAGGCGGTCAGGGCGCTCCGGGAGCGCGGAGCAAAGCTGACCCTCGACGATCTTCGCTGGCGCCGCAAGATCACTCCTCAACCGATGACAGGGAACCACGGATGGTTCGTCGAATCGAATTCAGCGCGGGACGGTGAACGCTGGTTCGTGCGTAAAGCGCGCGGCCTAACGGTGCGCAAAGCCATGCCTCGAGACTTCTTGGAGGCTTGGGAGGAGCAAACTGGCCTCGCGCCGAGCGAAATAAAGCTCGATTTTCAGCTCACTGACCATGGTCTCGCAGCTTGGTATGTCCGGACCTACTCAGATGTTCTCTGGAAGGTGTCGCGGAGCAATCGGAACGCTTCCGCTGGCATCAATGTAAGCCGTGAGAATACGGACAACTAGTTCATCCCCCTGCCCACTCATCCAGTGGCGACAGGTAGTCCTCCTCGGCGATTCTTTTCAACGGAGCGCTTTTCGAAGGTGGCTTGTTTGAGGGCCCTTGTTTTGCTCCCGTCCCAGCAATTATGCGACGTCGACATTTGCCCAGCAGACAACGGTCATCAAGTCGGCGTTAGTTCCCCGTCCGATCGAACTTCGAAGCGGGACAGTATCGTTGTTGTGACGTCCTCTTCATCGGCTTCGCGTCCCGCCTCCTCCGGCGCGGCCGTGACGTGACCAACCAGATCCTTGAATTAGTGGCCGCGATGAGCCGGCGCCCAGCCTTCAGGCCCAATCATCGTGCTTGGCCTTAGGGGTGGACAGCGCCTACGAATGAGGCCTCGGCAACCGATGCCGCGAACTGTGCGGCGTACAGCGCCGCATACGCCCCGCATGCGTTCCCTGCTCCACGATCGGGGCGGCCTCCATCACAAGGATGAGGTCGGCGTCGCGGATGGTGGAGAGCCGGTGGGCAAATGACGAACGAAGTCCGGTCCGACCTTAGCGCGCTCATCGCCTTCGCCACCAGCACCTCGGTGCGAGTGTCCACCGAACTGGTGGCCTCGTCCAGGATCAGCACCGACGGCCGGGGCGAGGAACGCCCGTGCGATGGTCAGCAGCTGATTCTCCCCCGCTGAGACGTGGGAGCCCTCATTGTCGAGCGTGTGTCGTAGCCCTGCGGCAGCGACTTCACGAACCGGTCCACGTACGTCGCCCGCGCCGCCTCCAGGATGTCCGCCTCCGAAGCGCCGGGCCGGCCGTAGGCGACGGTGTCCCGGATCGTCCAGCCGAAAAGCCAGGTATCCTGCAGCACTATTCCCATCCGCGCGCACAGCCCGGTGCGGGACATCGCGGCGACGTCCACGCCGTCCAGCGTGATCCGCCCGGCGTCCAGCCCTTGAAGGGCACGGCCTTCCAACCCAGAGGTTGCTGCTGGCGACTCGGAACTGAATTGAACGATGGCGGTCGCTCCCGCCGTTGCCGGGTTTTGTCACATCGGGTTGCCGCTCTGCGGGCCCCGCTTTCGACGTCATCGGTACGGACAGAGCCAGTTCGGACAACCCGACCTGGCGACGCTGACCGCGCCTGGCACTCAGACCAGTGACCGGATGGTCTGGCCGGCGTATCCCAGCGTCTCATTGATCGCCTTCTCCATCTCACGCAAGGCGTCGGGCTCTGCCGTCAGGAGAGCGGTGATGTTGATGCTGCTCACAGCAAGAAGACATCCCGCGAGGGTTAGGAACTCCTTGTACCGCTCCTGACCGTCGTGCCCGAGTGCTTCCCAAGCCCGAGGCTCCGGGGGCAGGCTTTCCCTCCACTTTTCGAGGGCATGCGTGCCGTGGACGCTGACGTATTCCATGACTTCCGTGGCCCGACCCAGCACGTCGATCATTACGTTGAAGCCCTGCTGCGATTGGTCCAGAGCCTTTTCAGCAGCCTCGACCTCGGTTCGCAACTGCTCCTCCTCCTTCTTGGTGCGACGCTGCTTTAGAACGTAGAATCCGGCGGCCGCCAGTGCAGCCACGGGGGCGGCGACCATGCCTGTGAGCAGGAGAGCGCCTCCCGCCATGCCGGCTCCGCCAGCGGCCAGGGTGCCTCCGCCGAGGAAGGCGAGGGTGGCATTGGTCGCTGCCACTCCGGACAGTGTTGAGATAGCCGTTCCGGTGGAGGCAGTTCCGAACATCGCGACGGCGGTGAAGGCGCCGTAGGCTGCGGCGCCGCCAGCGGCCGCCCCAACTGCGCCACCAGCGGCGGCGCCGCGGATCGCGTTGGCGATCCCCGCCGACATGGCCCCGACATGGATCGCAGCAGGTGTTTCGCTATTGCTATCCATCTCTTGCTCATTCGGCTTTACGGGTGCGGGCGCGCCGCTAACGCTCTCGGCGAGCTCAACAAACTTCATGAAGAACTGGTCGCGGGCGTCATCGTGGACCTTATTGAATGCCTCCCCTAACTCTTGGGTGATCCTGGATCGCTGGGCCACGTTGTCGTTGATCTTGGCATGCCGTCTTTTCGTCTCGGCGACTTGGTCACGCAGTTTCACCGGTCGCTGGCCACGCTGACTAACGAGGGAGTCAGTTCGGTCCTTAGCCTCCTGCTGGAGCTGTTCAGGCGTCAGGCGGAGCGCCAAAGCGATGGCGTCTAGGCGGTGCTGCCCGGGACTCATGAGGCCACGCTCGATCCGAGAGATTGAGACCGCCCCTCCCTTGCCGTATTCGGCCCGCACGGCAAGCTCTTCCTGAGTCATCGGAGGTGTCTGAGCTTGGCGATGCTCGCGGATCACGAGACCCATTGCCTCTGTGCTGAAATCGCTCATCGGTTCGGCTCTCTGCCGTCCACGCTGTGGCGATGCCAAGAGGACCGAGTTTCACGGATGAGAGCCCCTCCGGAGCGGACGGCCCGGGTACCATCTTCCGCGAACTGCTTGGCGGCCGTGATAACCGCTGGGTCACGACTGACTTCGTCGGCGGTCTGGATGTTCTGAGTGGCGGTGCGGGCAAGGCTGGCGAGATCGAGGCGAGACATGGCATGGGACCTTTCGTTGTCGAGGGTGCCTAACATGTACTCAGGATAGGGATATATAGTGTTTTATGTAAACACTATGGCGACACTAGACGTCCTCGGCGATCTAATTAGTGGTTCAACCCGAAAACTCCGACGACGACGGATCCATAGATTAAGTGTTGCGGCCACAGGCGCCCGACCTGCTTAGACCTCCGCCACCGGCGCCGCGAACTGCGCCGCATACAGCGCGGCATACGCCCCACCCGCAGCCAGCAGCTGGGCGTGCGTCCCCTGCTCCACGATCTGCCCGTTCTCCATCACCAGGATGAGGTCGGCGTCGCGGATGGTGGAGAGCCGGTGCGCGATGACAAACGACGTCCGGTCGGAGCGCAAGGCGCTCATCGCCTTCTGCACCAGCACTTCGGTGCGGGTGTCCACCGAAGAAGTCGCCTCGTCCAGGATCAGCACCGAGGGCCGGGCCAGGAACGCCCGGGCGATGGTCAGCAGCTGCTTCTCCCCCGCCGAGACGTTGCCGCCCTCGTCCTCCAGCACGGTGTCGTAGCCCTCCGGCAGGGACCGCACGAACCGGTCAACGTAGGTCGCCTTCGCCGCCTCCAGGATCTCCTCCTCCGACGCATCGGGCCTGCCGTAGGCGATGTTGTCCCGGATGGTCCCGCCGAACAGCCAGGTGTCCTGCAGTACCATGCCCATCCGCGAGCGCAGCCCGTCGCGGGTCATCGCGGTGACGTCCACGCCGTCGAGCGTGATCCGCCCGGCGTCGAGCTCGTAGAAGCGCATCGTCAGATTCGCCAGCGTGGTCTTCCCCGCCCCGGTCGGGCCGACGATCGCCACGGTCTGCCCGGGCTCGACCACCAGGCTCAGGTCCGAGATCATCGGCTTGTCCGGCGAATAGGAGAACGACACATTCTCGAACACCAGCCGGCCCCGCCCGCCGTTGGGCGCCACCGGAGGCACAGGATCCTCCGACTGCTCCTCCTCATCCAGCAGCTCGAACACCCGCTCGGCCGACGCCACCCCGGACTGCAGCAGATTCGCCATCGAGCCCAGCTGGGCCAACCGCACTCGGCGGCCAGTAAGGACCCCGGCCGGCGTGACTAGCTCCCGGCACTACCGGTCGTCAGTGCTTCTTGAAAGCGTCTTTCACCTTTTCGGCAGCCTGCTTCAGGTCCGCCTTGACCTGGTCGCCCCTGCCTTCGTTCTTGAGGCGGTCGTCCCCCGTTGCCTTGCCTGTGGCTTCTTTGGCCCTGCCGGTCAGCTTTGTCGCCGCATTCCGGATCTTGTCACCCAGACCCATGGTTTTCCTCCTTGGAGAACTGCCCGGCGGGCTGCCGAGGGATCACAAATTCATGCTATTCGCCGCCCAGCGGGACGGCCATCCTCAACCCAGCAGCGTCGTTACGGCCCTGCCCCGAGTGCCCGTTTCAGAGCTCTCGATAGTAGTAGAGCATTGGGTCTGTCTGGTTGGGTTCGGTGTTGGTGAACCCGTGGGCTTCATAGAAGCGGCGCGCATCGGTGTCCTCGCCGTCCACGTTGATCTCAAGGAGTGCGCCGCCCCGGTCGCGCACCAAATCGAGGGCCGCGTCCAGGAGTGCGCTGCCGAGGCGGTGACCGCGGAGCTCTGGACGGACGTAGAGCTCGTCGAGGATCGCGACCGGCCCTCGGTACCAGACGTTGGGCCGGAAACTCAGCACCGCAACACCGCTCGCCGGCTCGCCGATCAGCAGGGCCACGCCGTCGTCCCCCGCCAGGAGCTGCGTCAACCGCGATTCAAGCTCGCGAGCGTCCGGAGTCGGCGTCGAGAACCCGGTGTTGAAATCATGAAGCAGCCGGGCAACGACGACGGCATCGGCCGCCGTCGCCCGCCGCGCAGAACCGCCGGAGGTCATGACCTCATTTTGAGCACTGGGCGAAGCGGTGTCCATGCTGACCTCCTGAACGCGCGGCTAAGGAGCGGATCAGGTTGAAGCGCTGATCACGCGGTCGCGTCCAACCAGCAACCCCAGCACGGCGAGAACCGCCATTATGCCCGCGGTGACGAGCAGCGGAAGCGTCCAGCCCCCGCTCACGTCGCGAAGACCACCGAACATTACCGGCCCCACCGCGGCGAGACCGTAGCCGACAGATTGCGCCATGCCGGACAATGACGCGGCCTGCGGGTAATTCACGGTCCGGAGGCTGAACAGCGACAGAGCGATGACAATGAGGCTCCCGCACCCGATCGCCCCAAGAACGACCCACAGCAGTATGAGGTCCGGCGCCAGTGCCAGCCCGAGAAACGTCACGAACGTGAGCCCGCCGCTCGTGAAGGATACAAGGCGCTGGTCCGAACCGCGGTGCAGGATTCCCCCTGTGGCAAGGCTGGCGAACACGCTGATGAGCAGGAATACGGACAGATGGACGCCCGCAGTAGTGGCGGGAACCCCCTGGCTTTGTTCGATGGTGGGCAGCCATGCCATCAGGACGTAGAAGGCGATCGATTGCAATCCCATAAAGATCGTCGCCTGCCAGCCCAGGGCTGAGGTCCAGGGCGACCGGAAGGAAACCTCCGGCCTGGTGGCGTGCGCGGTCCCTGATCTGTGCCGGCGCAGCCACGGCAGGAGCACCGCCATTGCGATGAGGGCCAGGCCCACCCAGATTCCGAGGGCAAGCCGCCATCCCGCCGGGGACGTTTGTGCCACGGGAACGACGACGGCTGCCCCGACCGCGGCGAAGGCGGCCTGTGTGGCGGTGTAGCCTCCGGTGACCTGGCTGACCCGCATCGGAAAGTCCCGCTTTACGAGGGAGGGCACCAGCACATTGAGAAACGCGATAGCCAAGCCGATCAGTGCGGTGCCCGCCCAGATGACGCCGGGCAAGGGCAGGGAGCGAAGCACGATGCCCGTGGCCAGGATCAGCAGGGACATCCACAGCGCCCGGTCGAGACCCAGACGGGACGCAAAGCCGGGTGCCAGCGGGGAGAAAACTGCGAAAGCAATGAGCGGAAGGCCCGTGAGGAACCCTGCTGCGGCACTTGATAACTCAAGGTCGCTGCTGATGTTCCCGAGCACCGGCCCCACGCTGACGAAGGACACCCGAAGGTTAATTGCGATGAGCAGAACGCCGATGAAAGCGAAGCCGAATCTGGCAGTGCGGTCCGGCGCGTTCCGGGTGGCAGCGGGCATCATGCGTTCTTCCATCCTTCGATTTGTCAGATAAAAGTTGACTAGGCATTTCAATTTGCCGACACCTCACCTTATGCCGAGCCGGTTGCCTACCCTTGCGTCCGCCTCAAGCCGTTGGGGCGGATGTGTCCCTGGACAGCCGAGCGGGCTGCCCAGCGGATCCTCTGCCACAGATGGTCGACGCACCACATTCGGCAAAGTGGAGGGACCTTCGGCCTGCACCGAAGTTTGCGGTGCAGCCGTCTGCCTGGAAAACCGCTCTTGACGCCTACTCACGGTCGTGACACGATGTGGACATTGTTGATACCGGTATCAACATGTATCACTACCAGTTTTTCATCGACGAAAGGGCTACCCGTGCTGGGCTTCAATGAAGAGAAATTCCTGCTCCAGACCCGCAGTGCGCTTGCACTGCAGGAGCAGATCGAACAGCTTGTGGACTCGCTGGAGCAACGCGACTTCCAGAATCTATTCCTGATCGGTGCCGGTGGGACTTACGCGGCGATGCTCCCCTATGAGCACTTCATCCGCTCCAATTCCAACCTGCCCGTTCGCGCCGCTATTGGCAAAGAACTCATGCTGACCGCTGACCCAACTTTCGGTCCCGGTTCCGTAGCAGTTTTTGCATCAGTTTCCGGGACCACCGAGGACGTCATCGAGGCCATCGAGTTCGCGAAGGCTAAGGGCGCCTACACGGTCGGCTTCACTGGTTTTGGTGACAGTCCATTTGCAAAGTCATTGGACGCCGTTCTCGTCACCGAACCCAAGACATGGCCGTTCGACATCCCCTTGCTGCTCCTCAGCACGCGCTTGCTTTCTGTCCGCGGGGAGTTCGAAGGGTACGAAGAGCTTGCGGCGGAGCTCCAAGCCATCCCCGTAATCCTGGTGGACGTGGCGCGACAGGCAGAACCGGCAGCGGAAGCTTTCGCCGAAAGAAACAAGGATGTCGACTACCACTTCCTCGTCGGCGCCGGGAACCTTTGGGGGTTCACCTACCTCTACTCCATGTGCATCCTCGAGGAGATGCAGTGGCTGCGGACGACGCGCGTCCACGGGGCCGAATTTTTCCACGGGTCTTTGGAACTCATCGAAGAAGACACGAGCCTCATGCTGTTCCTCGGCGAAGATGAAAGCCGGCCCCTCATGGAGCGTGTCGTCAAGTTCGCGGAGAACTACAACAAGAACACGACGCTGCTGGACACCAAGGACTACGAACTGCCCGGTATCAGCCCCCGCTTCCGCGGTCTGCTGGCCCCGCTCGTTCTGGACACCGTAGTGGACCGCATCAGCAAGCACCTAGAGCGGGTCCGGAATCACTCGCTGGAACTGCGCCGGTACTACCGCGTCGTTGAATACTGACAGACAGCCAGGTTCGTACCCAGCCGGGATACGACTTCCAGCGCTGCGGGCCCGGTCGGGCCTGGGCCCGCAGCGTCGAGACGGGAACAGCATGAAAGTAATTGGCTTCGGAGACAACATTGTGGACCGATTTCTTGACCGCAAGGTGATCTATCCGGGAGGGAACTGCGTCAACTTCGCCGTTCTAGCACGGCGCTCGGGCCTGGACGCTGCCTACGTCGGCGTTTTCGGCAGCGACGTACTAGGAGACTTCGTCCGGTCCGCCTTGGTAGAAGAAGGGGTCGATATCAGCCGCTGCGTCACCCGGGAAGGCCCAAACGGTGTGACTGAAATAGAGGTGGTCGACGGCGACCGGGTGTTCCTGGGTTGGAACAATGGAGGCGTCACCTTAAGCCAGCCGTTCGAGCTCCAACCGGAGCACCTCGCCTACCTGGCCACGGCGGACCTAGTGCATTCCAGCGTCTACTCAGCGTCAGAGTCGCAGCTTCCCTTGGTGCGCGATACCGGGGCCTTGGTCAGCTTCGACTACTCCTCTGAGCCGGACCGGCGAACCGACGATTACCTCAGCCGAACCGCTCCTTATGTCGACCTCGCATTGCTTTCGTTGGGTGGGCGAACCCGGCACTCCGCGGAGCATGAGTTGCGGCGGGTCGTTGCGGCAGGTGCGACCTTGGCGGTGGGCACCAGAGGAGCAGACGGGGCCGTGCTGTTCGATGGGAACGAATTCCTCACGCAGGGTGCCGAGCCCGTAGACCCCAGGCGTTTCGCCGACACCATGGGGTGCGGTGATGCCTTCTTGACCGGGATGGTCGTGAGCCTCCTCAAGGCAGGCTGGACGAAGCTCTCCCGACCGTCCACCCACAGCCTTCTGGAAGCTCTGAGCGTTGCTGCAAGCGCTGCGGCGGCGCAGTGCTATGTGGAGGGCGCCTTTGGTTACGGCCAGCCAGTCGCTACACCAACTAGGATCTGATGAAGGAACACTTACACGGCCGGGACGCCGACGCGAATCCCTGCACATAGAAGGGGATTTGATGCCGTCGGACCACCAGCACCATGACGCGGCTCCGACCATCACCGACGTTGCGGCTGCGGCGGGGGTGGGCAGGGCCACAGTCGCTCGAACGCTTGGGAATTACGGCTCTGTTAGTGACGCGACCCGCGCCAAAGTGATGCTCGCGGCTGAGCGCCTGGGCTACAAGCCCAACGCCCTGGCGCGGAGCATGACCACGGGTATCACCAAAACCCTTGGCATTGTTGTGGCGGATGTCGCCAACCCGTTCTTCACTGGTGTTCTCAAAGGCATATCCGAAACCGCGAAGCTGGCCGGCTACGACGCAATCATCCTGAGCACCGACGAGAAACTGCAACTTGAGCAAGACGCCGTCGGCGTCCTGCTCGCCAAACAAGTCGACGGCCTAATTGTGGCGTCGGCCGCCGGGCGCCATGACGACATTTTGCATCTGACCGGCGCCATGGAACGTGGAATTCCGGTAGTCCTGATTGACCGCCTCGTGGACAGTCTCGATACGGATTCAGTGGTCATCGACAACCGTGAGGCAGCCCGGTCCGCCGTGGACTCCCTTATCCAGAACGGGCACCGAAGAATCGCTTTCGCCTGGGGCCCAGTGACGCTGAGCCCAGCAACCGACCTCGAGCAAATGCATCGCATCCTCGATGACACACTGTGGAGCGACGGCGAACGCCTGCGCGGTTACCTCGACGCTTTGAACGATGCTGGGATACCGTTCGACACGGCACTGGTAACCCACGTCCTGAAAAACGAAGGACAAGCGACGCGCGCAATCAGCGGCATGCTTGCCCTGGCGGATCCGCCCACCGCAATTTTTACAACCGAGACCGAGGCCACTATAGGTGCGCTCCACGCACTGCAGGCACGCAATCTTCGGCTGCTCAAGGACGTATCACTGATTGGCTTTGATGACAGCCCGTGGGCTGCCGTGATGGAGCCGCCGCTCACGATGATTCGCCAACCCGTGCGGGAGCTGGGGGCGGTAGCGACCCAACAGCTCATAGCACGCATCAATGGTGACGTTTCCGCTCCTTCTAGGCATGTGCTGCCATCCACCTTGATCGCGCGGTCCTCCGACGGACCCGTCCCTTCCGCTGTTCCCGGCACATAGAACCCGCCCCGCAATTCGCCCCCAGGGCTCTTCCCCATCTCGTCAAATCGTGATTCACTGTGGTACCGGTATCACTAGTCCCAATATCCAGTAATGGAGATCGGCACCTATTCCAATGAAGGGCGAAGGTGCCGCTCCTATCGTGAAGCCTCGGCTGATCGGCCACCGAGCGAAAGTAGAAGAAATGATGTTCCCCAAGAGCAAGCAATTGATGACGGCACTCGTGGCCGGGGCGGCGCTGGCCCTGGCCGGCTGCGGGGGCGGCGGAAGCCAGGCTGCCGCCCCTCTGGACCTCACCAAGGAGCCTGCGTACTCCGGAAAGCTAAGCATCCTGACGAAGTTCGGTGGCGATCCCCTCGAGCCGTACTTCAAGGATCTGGCGGCCGAGTACCAGAAGATGCATCCGGACGTCTCGTTCGAGCTAATTCAGGAGACGGATCAGAGCATCAAAGACAAGACCAAGACCCTGACCGCTTCTCAGGCCCTTCCCGATATCTTCTTCACCTGGGCCGGGAACTGGGCCAATAACTTTATCGACGGCGGACTCGCTGCGGACCTAACGCCCGCCATCGCGCCCGGCACCGAGTGGGGGGCGAAGTTCGGCGAATCGGCACTCAAGGCCTTCGAGAAGGACGGCAAATACTTTGCTGTCCCGCTTTACAACAACGGTAAGTTCATGGGCTACAACCAGAGAATCTTTAAGGAACTGGGAATCACCCCGCCAAAGACATTCGAGGAACTTATCTCCTCCTGCTCGGTTCTCAAGTCAGCTGGCTATGAACCAATTGCCTTTGGGAACAAGGACGGCTGGCCGGCGCTCCACTACCTGCAGCAACTGTTCGCCTATGAAGTACCGACCGATGTGTTGAACGCAGATTTCCACCCGGCGACCGCGGAGCTAAACGACGCGGGCTACCTAAAGGCCATGAAGCAGTTCAGTACCCTGGTGAACGAATGCACGGGCAGCGGTAAGGACTCAAACGGAGTCCTGTACACCACGGCGCAGCAGGCGCTGGCCGAAGGCAAAGCCGGTATGTACTACCAGGAAATTCTCGAATTTGATACCACTGCATCAAAAGACTCCTCGCTGAAGAAGGACGGCCTCGGTATCTTCCGCCTGCCCGCCGCAGCCGGCGCGAAGGGAGACACCGAAGCCATCGAAGCATCACCCGAGGGCTACATCATCAATGCCAAGTCCAAGAACGCGGCCCTCGCTGCTGACTTCATGAAGTTTGCGACGAGCACCCAAAACGCAGCCAAGCTATCGGCTCCGCCGTACGGCCAGCCAAGCTCCGTCAAGGGCGCCGTTTCCGAGCAAAACTCCACGGCACCGGTGGTGGAAGGCATCAAACAGGTGAACGAGGCCTCGGACGCCATCGTCTGGCTGGACTCTGTCACGGTCCCCACCGTCGCAGACGCGTGGCTGGCCGGAGGAGAAGCGCTGACCGCCGGAGGCCAGAGTCCCGAACAGGTACTCGCTTCGGTTCGGTCCGCTTCCGACGCTGCCAAGTAACGGGTGCAGCCATGACAGTTTCCAATACTGCGTGGAAGCCAGCGGCACCGCCGTCAACGGTGGCGGTACCGGGCCGCCCGTCTGATCAACCCACAAGAAGAGCCCGCTCGCAGCGTTGGCGGAACCTTGTCTGGGTCGCGCCCGCCGTTCTGCTCCTGAGCATCTTCGCCTACGTGCCGCTCGTTCAGAATCTTGGCTTCAGTACGCTCAAATGGGACATCTACAGCGGACGCCAGACCTTTGTGGGTTTAGACAACTACAGCAAGATGTTCAACGACCCGATCTTCTGGAAATCGTTACTCAACAACACCCTCTACGCCGGCATCTCGATCGTATTCCAAGTGTTCGGGGCCTTGATTCTGGCCGCCATGATCGAGGGGCTACGCAGTGCGCGGTGGCGCGGAATCCTCCGGGCCGTGTACTTTGTCCCCTCGGCGATCTCCCTGACTGTGGCCGGGCTGTTGTTCTATTTCATCTACGAGCCGCGAATGGGGATCCTCAATGCAGCGCTGGATTTCCTCGGCCTGCACGACTTCACCCAGGCTTGGCTCGGGCAGGAAAACACCGCAATCTTTGGCATTATCGCCATGAGCCAGTGGCAGGGCTTCGGCTATTGCACATTGCTCTTTGCCGTCGCGCTACAACGTATACCCACCGAACTGTACGAAGCTGCTTCTATCGATGGCGTCGGTCCTTTCCGTCGCTTCTTCGCCATTTCCTTGCCACTGGTACGGGAGATGACCAGCCTCATGTTGATCGTCACGGTCTCCGGGGCGTTCCAGGTCTTCAACGAAGTCATGGTGATGACAAGTGGCGGCCCAAACAACTCCAGCCAGGTCTTGGGCACTTGGCTATACCGAAGTGGATTTGTCCGCAACGACTTCGGTTATGCGGCAGCGATCGCCACCGCTGTTTTCGTTATCACGATGGTGCTTGCGGCACTTCAGTTGTGGATCTCTAAGCGTAGGAGAGTCGAATGGTAACGCGGACGTCTGTACTCATGTCCCTTGGACGGGTGTTTGTCCGGGCATTCCTACTGGCCCTCGCGGTCGTAGTCATCTACCCCCTTCTTTGGATGCTTTTCAACGGCGTGAAGTCGAACGCAGAACTTTTCGCTAACCCGTTCGCCCTTCCGAGCTCATGGCGATGGGAAAACTACGCCACTGCCTGGAACCGCGGCGTGGGCGACTACCTCACCACGAGCGTCCTGGTTACAGTGACGTCCACGATCGCGACGGTTTTCATTAGTGCCTGGGCCGCCTACGGATTGACGAAGGTCCGCATCCCGTTCAGCCGCACGTTGCTGATCGTCATCCTGGCCGGACTGATGCTGGCACCGACCGTCGCCCTCATTCCACTGGTGAAAATGTTTCAGGCGATGGGGCTATACAACAGCTTTTGGGCACTGCTGATCTTGTACACGGCGTTCCGTGTCCCGTTCACCACGTTCCTGATTCGCGCCTACATGATGGATTTGCCGGCAGAAGTCGACGAAGCGGCCGCCGTCGATGGTGCGTCGAAGGCGAGGGCCTTTTGGCAGATCATCCTGCCCATGTGCCGTCCCATCATCGTCTCGACAGTATTGCTGAACATCCTCTTCACTTGGAACGAGTACCTCTTCGCCATGATCTTCACCAGCGGCGGGGCCCTACAGACCCTGCCGGTGGGGCTCACCAATCTCATGTCAAAGCACGGCACGGATTATCCCGTGGTCTTCGCCGGGATGGTGATCGCTGCGCTGCCCGTGATCGTGCTCTTCTTTGCCGGCCAGCGGTACTTTATCCGCGGTCTGGCCGACGGTGTTGGGAAGTAGCCGTGCACAGCGTCGGTATGGACCAGGTCTGCGGCTCCAACTTCGCTTATCAGCACCACACCCTGAAGCGCTGCCTCGATGACATGGTTGATCTGGGGAGGACCAGGATAGAGCTGTGGTGCGTCGCGCCGCACCTGCACATACCAGAGACAGATGCGGCGCAATTGCAGCAGGTGTGGACTCTTCTACAGGAGCGGGAACTCAGCCTTGCGTGCCTCACCCCCGAACAGGTGAGCTACCCAGTGAACATCGCTTCCGGAGTGCAACGGCTTCGGGAGCGGAGCTTGCAGCTCTTCCTGCGCGCGGCAGAAGTATGCAGCGAGTTGGAATCGCCGCTCCTGTTCCTCACAGCCGGTCGAGGCTACGAGGACGAACCGATAGGCCCCGCATGGGAACGGTCCGTCGCAGGATTGCAGGCCATCGCGGCCCGAGCCGCGGAACTGGGGGTATCGTGTGTGCTCGAGCCGCTGCAGCGTGTGGAGTCCAATCTGGTCACGGACGTTCAGTCCTTGGCGCGAATGCTTCGCGATGTGGGCTCCCCGGCACTCGGAGTCGTGATCGACACCGTAGCCATGGCAGTCGCAGGGGACTCCATCAACGACTACGGCGATGCGTTTGGTGACAGGATCCGGCACGTGCACCTCGTGGACGGGGCTCCCGCTGGTCATTTGGCCTGGGGCGACGGGTCGATGGACCTGAGAGGGATCCTGCGCGATCTAAGTGGCCTGGAGTACCAGGGCGCAATGACCTTCGAGCTCTTCGGAGACGGTTCCTACGCTTTGGAGCCCCGTCCCGCCGTCGAGAAGTGCCTTGATGCTTTCGCTGTCGGCGCCGCAGGGCCGCGCGCGTCCCCTGACAAGCAACGTGTTTGAAGCGCTTGCCTGCTAGTTGTACTCAGATGGGAAGCCTACCCGCACACCGGCACCGCCGGTCCCCCTAAACCTCCGCCACCGGCGCCGCGTACAGCGCGGCGTACGCCCCGCCCGCGGCCACCACGGTGTCATAGCCCTGCGGCAGGGACTTCACGACCCTGTCCACGCACGTCGTCTTCGCCGCCTCCAGGATGTCCGCTTCGGACTCCGAGGGCCGGCCGTAGGCGAGCCGAACAGCCGGGTGTCCTGCAGCACCATGCCCATCCGTGAGCGCAGCTCGTGCCGGGACATCGCGGCGACGGCCCCGCCCGGTGGGGCCCACGATCGCCGCCGTCTGCCCCGGCTCCGCAGTCAGCCGACCGCAACACCCTCGGCGCCCGTCAGGTCCTCTGGACTCGCAGCCTGGGCCACCTTGCGGCCCGGGATGCGCCCGGAAACCACCGCCCAGCCGATGTGCAGCCCATGGTTGAGAAGCTGAAGACCATCCTGCCCAGTTGATCCGGCGGCCCACAAGCCGGGGGATACTCAATGCTTTTTGAAGGAGTCCTTCACCTTTTCGGCAGCGTGCTTCAGATCCGCCTTGACGTGCTCAACCTTGCCCTCGGACTCGGACCTGAAACCGTCGTCGCCCGTCGCCGTGCCCGTAGCCTGGTGAGGCTCGCCGGTTTCGAAGGGCGCGCCTGCAGCCGGCGGCTCGCCCGCCGCACGACGGTCCGACTCACGCGCGCCGACAACGGACTGAGCGCCGCCGGATCCGGCCTCAGCCGGTGATGGTCCCGGCGCTACGCGGCCGGTTGTTGCAGCGCCTGTTACGGTCCGCTGCCCCTCCGTCATTGCTGGGTCGTTGTAGACCTGCTCAACGGGTGCCTCGCCGGTCTTGGCCAGTTCCGGATGCGAGTGATCCCCTTCCGCCTCAGTGCCCGACTCCGCGACGTCGATCGCTTCCCGCACATCTGCACCGCTACGGGAGTCGTCGGCCTGGGCGTCGGCACCGGACGAGACGCGCTGGTCCTGGGACGCAGCGCCTTGGGAGATATCTTCAGCCGGCCGATCTCGAGGCTCCCTTGGTTTGGATTCCAAGGGTGCCTCTGCCTGCAATTCGGAGTCGCTGCGGTCTGTCATGATCCTTGCCCTTCCGGGACGAATGGGTGCGTCTGCTCCGGCGCATCTCAAGTCTAGACAGAGCCGCGGCGCTCCAACAGGGCGAGAGAGAAAAGAACGAGCGGGTCACCCCCGACGTCGTTCGCGGCCAGGGTGCGGGCCACTTGGGCCACCGGTACGGCTCCGGGGAGCCATGCGCCCAATACGGCCAGCGCACTGGTCCAGGTTGTTACCTGCCGTCTCGGGCTGGCCCGCAGAACCCGCTGCGTGGCCGAGCACCGCTAAACCTCCGCCACCGGCGCCGCGAACTGCGCCGCGTACAGCGCGGCGTACGCCCCGCCGGTCTCCAGCAGTGAAGCGTGCGTCCCTTGCTCCACGATCTGCCCGGCCTCCATTACCAGGATGAGGTCGGCGTCGCGGATGGTGGAGAGCCGGTGGGCGATGACAAACGAGGTCCGGTCCGAGCGCAGCGCACTCATCGCCTTCTGCACCAGCACCTCGGTCCGGGTGTCCACGGACGATGTCGCCTCGTCCAGGATCAGCACCGACGGCCGGGCCAGGAACGCCCGGGCAATCGTCAGCAGCTGCTTTTCCCCTGCCGAGACATTGCCGCCCTCGTCCTCCAGCACGGTGTCGTAACCGTCCGGCAGCGACCGGACGAACCGGTCCACGTACGTCGCCTTCGCCGCCTCCAGAATCTCGGCTTCCGAGGCGCCGGGGCGGCCGTAGGCGATGTTGTCCCGGATGGTCCCGCCGAACAGCCAGGTGTCCTGCAGCACCATGCCCATCCGCGAGCGCAGCCCGTCGCGGGTCATCGCGGTGACGTCCACGCCGTCGAGCGTGATCCGCCCGGCGTCGAGCTCGTAGAACCGCATCATCAGGTTCACCAGCGTCGTCTTCCCCGCCCCCGTCGGCCCCACTATCGCCACGGTCTGTCCCGGCTCGGCCACCAGGTCCAAGTCCGTGATCAGCGGCTTGTCCGGCGAGTAGGCAAAGGACACGTTCTCGAACACCAGCCGGCCCCGCCCGCCGTTCGGCGCCACCGCAGGCACAGGATCCGCCGACTGCTCCGCCTCATCCAGCAGCTCGAACACCCGCTCGGCCGAGGCCACCCCGGACTGCAGCAGGTTCGCCATCGAGCCCAGCTGGGCCAGCGGCTGGGTGAACTGCCGCGAGTACTGAATGAACGCCTGCACATCGCCCAGCTGCATCGCCCCGGCGGCCACCTGCAGCCCGCCCACCACGGCGATCCCCACGTAGACCAGGTTCCCGATGAACGTCATGGCCGGCATGATCAGCCCGGACACGAACTGCGCGCCGAAGCTGGCCTCATACAGCTCGGCGTTCTTCTGCCGGAACCGCTCCTCGACCTCCCGCTGCCGGCCGAACACCTTCACCAGCGCGTGCCCGGTGTATGTCTCCTCGATCTGCCCGTTCAGCTCCCCCGTGTGCTTCCACTGCGCCACGAACAGCTTCTGCGAGCGCTTGGCGATCAGCGCCGTCGTCACCAGCGTCAGCGGCACCGTGACCAGCGCGATCAGCGCGAGGGTGGGCGAGAGGATGAACATCATCACCAGCACACCCAGCACGGTCAGCAGCGACGTGACCGCCTGGCTGATGGACTGCTGCAGGCTCTGCGAGATGTTGTCCACGTCGTTGGTGACCCGGCTCAGCAGCTCCCCGCGCTGGATCGAGTCGAAATACCGCAACGGCAGCCGGTTGATCTTCGCCTCGATCCGCTCGCGCAGCCGGAACACCGTCCGCTGCACCACGCCGTTAAGGATGTATGCCTGCATCCACATGAATGCCGACGCCAGCACGTACAGCGCCAGCGCCCACAGCAGTACGTTGGCCAGCGCCGCGAAGTCGATCCCCGCGCCCGGCGTCAGCGTCATGGCACTGAGCATGTCCGCCTGCTGGTCCTGCCCCTCGGCGCGCAGCTGCGCGATCAGCTGCTCCTGGCTCACCCCGGCCGGCAGGTCCCTGGACACGACGCCGGCGAAGATCAGGTTGGTGCCCTCGCCCAGCAGCCGCGGCCCGATCACCGAGAACGTCACACTCACCACGGCGAGCATCAGGACCAGCACCAGCCACAGCCGCTCCGGCCGCAGCTGGCCGAGCAGCCGTTTGGCGGACGGCCAGAAGTTCATCGCCTTCTCCGCCGGGACGTTCATCCCGGCGAACGGCCCGCCGCGTCCCGGTCCTGCCGCCGGACGGGGGATGCGTTCGACGGCTGCCGTCCCGCCGCGTGCCTGTCCCCCGCCCGCCGGCGCGGCGGGCGCCCCGGTGCGGTCCGGGGCGCTCATGCCGCCTCCTCCGCAGCGAGCTGGGAGTTCACAATCTCCCGGTACGTCTCGGACGTCTCCAGGAGCTCCGCGTGCGTGCCGTGCGCGACGATCCGGCCGCCGTCGAGCACCAGGATCTGGTCCGCGTCCACGATGCTGGACACGCGCTGGGCGATGATCACCAGGGTGGCGCCGGCGGTGTGCTGCCGGAGCGCCTGCCGCAGCCGGGCGTCGGTGGCGGTGTCCAGCGAGGAGAACGAGTCGTCGAAGATGTAGAGCTCGGGCCGTTTCACCAGCGCCCGGGCAATCGCGATCCGCTGCCGCTGCCCGCCGGAGACGTTGGTGCCGCCCTGCGAGACGGGCGCGTCCAGCCCGCCCTCCATTTCCCGCACGAAGTCCTCCGCCTGCGCAATGGACAGCGCCCGCCAGAGTTCGTCCTCGGTGGCGTCGGGTTTGCCGTAGAGCAGGTTGCTGCGCACCGTGCCGGAAAACAGGTACGGCCGCTGCGGGACCAGGCCGATGTGCCCCCACAGCAGATCCGGGTGCAGCTCGCGCACGTCCACGCCGTCGATCAGCACCGCGCCGGACGTCGCGTCGAAGAGCCGCGGCATCAGGTTCACCAGGGTGGTCTTGCCGGACCCGGTGGCGCCGATGATCGCCGTCGTCCGCCCCGCCCGGGCGGTGAAGCTGATCCCGGACAGGACCGGCTGTTCGGCGCCCGGGTAGGCGAACCCGACGTCGCGCATTTCCAGTTCCCCGCGGCCGGCGCGGCCGGAGAAATCCAGCGGGTGCACCGGCGGGCGGACGCTGGATTCGGTGCCGAGCACCTCGCCGATCCGGTCCGCGGAGACCGCCGCGCGCGGGATCATGATCGCCATGAACGTGGCCATCATGACGGACATGAGGATCTGCATGAGGTAGCTCAGGAACGCGATCATGGTGCCCACCTGCATGGAGCCGTCCTGGATCCGGAACGCGCCGAACCAGATCACGGCCACGGATGAGACGTTCAGGACCAGCATCACGGTGGGGAACGCGAGAGCCATCAGCCGGCCGGCGCGCAGGGCGGTGTCCGTGACGTCCTCGTTGGCCCGGGCGAAGCGGGCGGTCTCCACGTCCTCGCGGACGAACGCGCGGACCACGCGGATGCCGGTGAGCTGCTCGCGGAGCACCCGGTTCACAGTGTCGATCCGGGTCTGCATCAGCCGGAACAGCGGCACCATCCGGGTGATGATCAGCCCCACCCCTGCCAGCAGCACCGGCACGCTGACCGCGATCAGCCAGGACAGCTGCAGGTCCTGCCGCATGGCCATGATGACGCCGCCGATGCTCAGCATGGGCGCGGCCACCATCAGGGTGGCGGAGACCAGCACCAGCTGCTGGACCTGCTGGACGTCGTTGGTGGAGCGGGTGATGAGGCTCGGCGCGCCGAAGCGGGTGACCTCCTGCTCGGAGAATGCCGCCACCCGGCTGAAGACCGCCCCGCGCACGTCCCGGCCCATCGCCATCGCCGCCTTCGCCCCGAAGTACACGGCAGCGATGGCGCAGGCGATCTGCAGCAGCGTCACCAGCAGCATCACCGCTCCGGTGCGCAGGATGTACTCCGTGTCCCCCTTCGCCACGCCCTGGTCGATGATGTCCGCGTTCAGGGTGGGCAGGTACAGCGAGGCGATGGACTGCGCCAGCTGGAAAACGACGACGGCGAGCAGCAGCCAGCGCTGCGGTGCCAGGTATTCAACGAGCAGTTTCCAGAGCATCCGTACTCCACTTCACGGGTCACGGGCAGCGGTGTGAAGGTCAGTTTACGTCCGGAGGCCGTGGGTGGGGCGGGTTCCGCGCAGGGCGGAGGCGGGACGTGCCGGGCGAACGCGCCAGAGCAGGCCGTCCCTATTTGTTATTGGCCGTGATGCCTCCGCTGTGCACGGGGCGGACTTCGACGCCACCGGTGCGAGTGCGGACCGCGGGGTTCAGGCGGGCAATCGCCACGGCCGAGTTGAGATCGGGAGCGTCTACGACGTAGAAGCCTGCTACGAACTGGTCCGCTTGGACGAACGGTCCAGCGTCTGTGCTGTCTCGTCGGATGGACACCGCATTAGCTCGAGGGGTCAGGGCATAGGCGAGCGACATGGTGCCTGAGGCTGAAAGGTCCTTTGCGTGTTGGTGGTTCTCTTCGAGTTCAGCCTCTGCTGCGCGGACAGCATGGAGGGACTCGTCTGCATAGATGAGGATGGCAAATTGCGGCATGGTGGTGGTTCTTTCGTGAAATCGATCGGCTAGTCGGGCCGGTGGCTGCACGCAAGGCGGGCCAATTCTTATCCCTGGATTATGGGTTGATTTGGCGTACCTCGATCGGCCACAGCGTTGACTCCCCCAGCTTGCCGGCGATTTCCACCGCGCGTTCCATGTCCGCACAGTCGACGATGTAGAACCCGGCCAGGAATTCTTTGGTCTCCACAAACGGACCGTCAGTCACGGTGCAGCTGTCACCGTCCGATGTCACGTACTTGGCCTCCTCGCCCAGCTCGTGGGCCTCCACAAACTCTCCGGAGGCCATGAGCTCCTTCTGTAGGGAGGCATGGGCGCGCATGATCGCCTCAATTTCGGCCGCGGAAAGGGCATTCCAGGTGTCAACATTGCTTGGGATCAGTATCAGGTGTCTCATTTTTTCTCCTCCGTGCTCGCCGTATCAGTCACTTAATGTGGGGTTGGGTCAAGATGAGGACCCGGGGCCGGTCTCCGCCAGGCGTTTGCCAAGGTAGCGGCGTTCGACCTCCGATGGTGCGAGTTCCCGGGCCCGGCAATATTCGCGGTAGGCCTCTGTTCTTCTGCCAAGGCGCCGCAGGAGGTCAGCTTTCGCCGCAGGCAGGAGGTAGTAGCCGTCAAGAGACCGTGTCTGCTCCAGCCGGTCGATCAGTGCCAGGCCTGCCTCCGGCCCTTGGGACATCGCGACGGCGACGGCACGGTTAAGCTCGATGACCGGCGACGGCGCAATTTGCCCGAGGTGGTCATACAGCAAGGCCACCTTGGCGAAGTCCGTGCCGCCAGCGTCCGGGGCGGTCATATGGCAGGCAGCAATGGCGGCCTGGATACGGTAGCTCCCGGGCCGGGAACGGCGTGAAATACCCATGTGCTCGGCCGCCGCCAGCAGCGCCATAGCCTCCCCTATAGCAGCCCTGTCCCACGATCCGCGGTCCTGCTCCTCCAACGTCACCAAGTCCCCCGCGGCGTCTGTTCGCGTCCCTCTCCGGGCATGGTGGAACAACATGAGGGCAAGCAGGGCCAGCGCCTCCGGTTCATGCGGGGAACCACCTAACAAGCCAATCAGCAGCCGGGTCAGGCGAATCGCTTCCCTTACAAGGGGTTCGCGGATCAATGTAGCGCCGCCCGTGGCCGAATACCCTTCGTTGAACATGAGGTAGAGCACGGCCAGGATCCCGGCCGTGCGTTCGGATATCAGCTCCGGCGGCGGCACACGATACGGGATCCCTGCGTTTCGTATCTTGGCACGGGCCCGGACGAGCCGCTTCGACATGGTTGCTTCCGAGACCAGGAACGCGCGCGCGATCTCACCGGTGGTGAGACCGGCGACCGTGCGCAAGGTCAGCGCCACCCGGGCATCGAGCGGAAGGGCAGGATGGCAACAGGTGTAAATCAGTCGCAACCGGTCGTCGTCGGCCCCAGGATTTCCGCCGGACCCGTCCGGCAGTTCTTCAAGTTCAGTGAGGATCGCGAGTTCACGCACCGCCCTCTTTTCGCTGGCGGCACTGCGCATACGGTCGATCGCCCGGTTCTTGGCCACGGTGGTCAGCCACGCCCCGGTGTTCCTGGGAATGCCGCGCACCGGCCAGTCGACCAGAGCGCGCGCGAACGCATCCTGGACACAATCCTCGGCAAGGCTCCAGTCGCCCGTGACGCGGATGAGGGTTGCAGTGATTCGCGCGGTTTCGACGGCGGACGCCATCTCGACGGCGGCCTGCGCGTCCGTCGGTGCCGTTACCACTGCACCCCTCCCCCGATCATCAGGGCCGGCCACCCGGGCCAATGACTACTCCCCGAGTGGCCACACTGGCCGGATCTCGATCTTTCCGAACCGTGCCATGGGATGCTTGGACGCCACTTCGATGGCTTCATCGAGATCGGCACAAGCGATGATGTCGTAGCCCGCGATCCACTCCTTGGTCTCGGCGAAGGGCCCATCAGAGACCATCACCTCGCCGCCGCGGACCGTGACCGTGGTTGCGTCCTCGACAGGTCGCAGCCTGTTGCCATGACGGGTGACGCGGCGGGCTTCCATCTCCGCCCCCCATTCGACAATGTTGTCCTCGGCGGCCACATATGCGGGCGCTGTGGGATCGGTGCAGATGAAAAGCATGTACTCCACGATGACTCCTTCTTCTTTTCGGCTGATACACCACCACGACGAACGGGATGACACGAAAAGGACACCCGCTTCGTATTTCTTTCCGCCGGGACTACCCCACGACGAGATTCTGATGTCCGTCGATGAGCTCGCGGACAATGTCGAGATGGCCCGCATGGACAGAAGTCTCAGCGAGCACGCGAAACACCACCTCACGCCCATCGGGCATCGGTGGTGCGTCGAACACAGTGGCCGGCGGCCACCAGCGGGGAGGGGCATCCAGATCGACGTCCGCAAGGACCGCATCGCTTCGAGCGATCTCACGCTTGTAGAGGTTGATGGCCTCGGCGCCCGTCATCGGTTTGGACGCCCAACCGTTGTGAAGTCCGGCGATTGCCGTGGCATCACCACCCAGAACAGCCGAAATCCAGAACATCTCGTCATCAAAGGCCAGATGATTGAGCAGCTGTGTCATCGTCCAGCCTGACGGAGTCAAAGTTCGACGCATGTCATGGTCCTCGAGGCCGTGGACTGCTCGAAGAACGTGTCCGCGCTCCCCCGCCAGTTGAGCGAGCAATTGTGCGTCACTCATGCTGCAGGCCCGTAGCCGACAGGCCAGATACCGGCTGAGATTAGCCCTTGCTCTTCCTCCGTGTTGGCTGCGGGTTCCCTGGTGGTGGTGTGATCGTTGGCCGGTCTGCTGAACTGCTCGGGTTTCATGCGGCTGCCCCCTCAGGCTTGATGCCCCGAGCCTACCCGAGGCGCCCCTCCACTTCAGGAGCAGCCGAGGGCGGCCCGTCTCCCGGCGGAAAGTGGCACCATGGGGAGATGACTCCAGCTCACGGTCTTTCCGGCATTTTCCGACGTCCCCGGCCGGTCAAACCCCAGCCCGGCCAGGAATCGGTGTGGGACTACCCGCGGCCGCCCAGGGTGGAACACCGGCCGGAACGGGTCATCGTGCGCCTCGGCGGGCAGGTCATTGCCGACACCACCGACGCCGTCCGCGTCCTGGAGACGAGCCATCCCCCTGTCTACTACCTGCCGCTGGACGCATTCCCTGCCGGTGCGCTGGTCCCGGTCGGGGGCACCAGCTTCTGCGAGTTCAAGGGAGAGGCGCACTACTTCGACGTTGTTGCCGGCGGGGTCGTGGTTCGCCGCGGAGCGTGGACCTACCCGGAGCCCGCCCGGGGGTTCGAGTCGCTCCGGACCCGGGTGGCCCTCTACCCACGGCACATGGATTCCTGCGAGGTCGACGGCGTGCCGGTGACCTCCCAGGAGGGTGACTTCTACGGCGGCTGGATTACCCCGAACATCGTTGGTCCGTTCAAGGGCGGCCCGGGCACCGCCGGGTGGTGAGGGCCTCGTCCGAACCGCTCAGTCGCGGGAGCGTTTGCGCGTCTCCGTCCACCGACGTAGCCTCGGCCAGATGAACGGTGAAGGAAAGCCCACGTCGGAGTCCAACGGCCGAGCGGAGAGAAGCGGGGGCGCGGCATTCCTGCCGATCGGGATCGTTTTCCTTGCCGTTGCGATCGCCATGATGTTTCTGGGCACCACGGCCTGGATTGCGTTCTTCAGCATGGGCATGACCTTCCTCATCCTCGGGATGCAGAAGCCCGCAGACAAAGATGAGCCTCCACCCAGCGAGACATCGCAAGGCTGACCTCGGCCGCCGAATAACGACCCGAGGCCCCACTCCGGAGCACGGCCCCGTGGCTTAGCCCGCCTGGGCCAGCGGATGCGAGCTAGGAGGCGGGATCGGCGTCGCGCTTTGCCGGCTGGTGACCGGCGACGGCGGCGCGGACGTCACCCTCTTCGTGCCCACTCTTCTTCTTGCCGAACGGCAGCACCTTGAGCAGCGGCGTCAGGATAGCCATGACCACCAGGCCCCAGGCGAGACCGAGGACGGCCGAGCACAGGGTGTTCACCAGCCAGGCCAGGAAGCCGCCCGCCACCGCGATCCCGGCGAACGGTGCCTCGAGGACGTGGACCAGGTCATACGGCAGGTGCCAGCCGAGGTCGTAGGCGCCCTGCAGCATGATGTGGCCACCCACCCACAGCATGGCGACGGTCCCGATCACCGTGATGGTGGTCAGCACGGCGGGCATCCCCTTGACGAGCATCTCGCCGAAGCGCTTGGCGCCCGCGGAGTCCTTGGTGGTCAGGTGCAGGCCGATGTCGTCCATCTTGACGATGAGGGCGACGGCGCCGTAGACGGCCACCGTGATCGCGAGCGCCACAACCACCAGGATGGCCGCCCGGGCCCAAATGGACTCGGCGGAGATCTCGTTCATCGCAATGACCATGATCTCGCAGGAGAGGATGAAGTCGGTGGTGATGGCGCCCTTGGTGACCTTGGCCTCCGCCTCCGGACCCCGGTCCACCGCCGGCGTGTCTTCTTCGGCCTCGTGGTGGCCGCGGAGCTTGTGCCAGACCTTCTCGGCACCCTCGTAGCAGAGGTACGTGCCGCCCAGCATAAGGATGAACGGAATGATCCAGGGGATGAAGGCACTGATGAGCAGCAGCGCCGGCAGGATGATCAGCAGCTTGTTGCGCAGCGAGCCCCAGAAGATCTTCTTGATCATCGGCAGTTCGCGGGACGGGTCCGCCCCGGACACGTACTGCGGGGTGACGGCGGCGTCGTCAATGACGACGCCGGCCGCCTTGGCGCCCGCCTTGGCCGCTCCGGCCGCGACGTCGTCCACCGAGGCGGCCGCAATGCGGGCCAGGGCTGCGATGTCGTCCAGCAGGGCGACGAGACCGCCGCTCACAGGTCGCTTCCGTACTGCGTGAAGGCGGGCGGCTGGACGAGGTTGCCTCGGTCAAGGCGGGTAATTGGCATACTCGAATTATATGGTGGCGGGCAGCCCGTCGGCGGGACAGGCGTGCTTATCCGCCCAGCACCACGTTCACCGGCGGCTCCTCAGCCAGCATGAGATCGATCTGCCGCTGCAGGAGTTTCCCCATCCGCGGGCGCATCGCCGAGCTGGCCCCGCCCACATGCGGGCTGATAATAACGCCGGGGGTCCGCCACAGCGGGTGGTCCTGCGGCAGGGGCTCGGGGTCGGTGACGTCCAGGGCGGCGCGGATCCGGCCGGAGCCGGTGTGCTTCACCAGAGCGTCGGTGTCCGCGACCGGGCCGCGGGCCACGTTGACCAGCAGGGCGCCGTCGGGCATGGCCGCGAGGAAGCGATCGTCGATGAGGTGGCGGGTGGAATCGCTGAGCGGAACCCCGACGATCACGATGTCGTGTTCCGGCAGCAGGGTGTGCAGCTCGTCGATGCCGTGGACGTGGCCGCGTTCGTCGTCCCGCGCCTTGCTGGCCACCCTTGTCACGGTGGTTTCGAACGGCAGGAGCCGGTCCTCGATCGCCTTCCCCACGCCGCCGTAACCGACGATCAGGACCCGCCGGTCCGCGAGGCTGGCGGTGGGCCGGGTCTCCCAGCGGCCCTCCTGCTGGTTGGCCAGCAGCCGGGGGAACTCGCGCTGGCTGGCCAGGATCAGGGCCAGGGTGAGTTCGGCAGTGGAGGTTTCGTGGACGCCGGCGGCGTTGGCGAACACCCGGTCCGGCGGCAGCGAGGCCGCGACGCCGTCGTACCCGATCGATTGGCTCTGCACCAGCCCGGTCTCCACCTGCGCCAGGCTGCGCAGGATCTCCGTGCTGCCCATATACGGCTGGACCACGATGTCGATGCGCGGGACGGGCGGTTCCCCGGTCAGGTCCCACTCGAGGACGCTGACGTCCGGGTGGGGCGCCAGGTACTCGCGCAGGGTGGGGTCCGGCAGGCTCACGGTTATTTTCTTCGGCATAGCTGCCAGCCTAGTGCGGCGGACCCAGCTGGGAGTTGGCCCTCACCTGCCTGGCGTCCCGTGCGTCGCGTGGACATGCCCAGTCCCCGGGCATACGTTGCAGGAAACCCCGCCCCTTTATTGACCCGGAAGGCCCTGCCCCATGAACACCTCGGGACCATCCCGCCCGGCCGCCACTTCCCTCACTGCGCGCAGGAAGCTGCTCCTGGTCTGGGCGGCCACGGTCCTGGTGCTGCTGGGCGTGGTGACGGCCGGCGTCGTCCGCTCCGGGCCAGATCCCCGGACGGAGTTCCTCGCCGGCCCGCAGACCCAGCGGCACGAGCCCGCGCCCGCGGCCCCGGCGGCGGCACCGCGGGCCGCCGTCGACCTCGACGCCGAAATCAAGCGGATCCTGGCGGCGAACTCCGGCTACCGGATCGGCGTCGTCCTCGCGGACACGCACGGCGGGGAGCCGCGCAGCTACGGCGACGGGGCCGAGTTTGTGGCGGCCAGTACCGCCAAGATCATCACGGCGGTGGCCTATTACCACCTGGTGGAAGCCGGCGAGAAGTCGCTCGACGCGCCGCTGGGGAGCTTCGACGCCGCGTTCCAGCTCCAGGCGATGGTCAACGCGAGCAGCAACGACGCCTGGCTGCTGCTGATGCAGGACATCGGCTATCCGGAGCTGATCGAGTACGCCGCGTCGATCGGGATCAGCTACGACCCCGAACAAAACCTGCTGACCGCGGCTGAGATGGCTGACGTGCTTACGCAGCTCTCCACCGGCAAGCTGCTCAACGCGGAGCACACGCAGGAACTGCTGGGCTATATGCAGAAGACCAACAACGAACGCCTCATTCCGGCCGCCGTCGGGCCGGACATCACGGTGCAGCACAAGTACGGCGAGCTGGAGGGCTACGTCCACGACGCCGCGCTCCTAACCTCCGGCGAGCGCTCCTACGCGCTGGCCATCTACACCTGGGGCGAGGACGGCGAGAGCAAGGAACGCCTGGCCGTGATCCACGGGCTCACCAAGGTGGTGACGCGGGCGCTGCTGGAGTAGGCGTCCGGCTGATAAGCAGGCGCCCCCGCTGCACTAGTGGATGTGGCTTCCGCCGTTGATGTCGATGGTGGTGCCGGTGAGGTAGGCGGATTCCTCGGAAGACAGGAAGGTGATCACGGCGGCGATCTCTTCGGTGGTGGCGTTGCGGCCCAGGGGAATACCGGCGTTGATGGCGGCTTCCTGCTCCTCCGTGCTGCCCACGCGGATGTTGGTATCCACGGCGCCCGGGGTGATGGCGTTGACGGTCACTCCGGTGGCGCCGATTTCACGCGCCAGTGCCTTGGTGAAGCCGAGGATGGCGGCCTTGGCGGCGGAGTAGGGGACCTTGCCGAACACACCGCCGCCGCGCTGCGCGGATACAGAGGACATGTTCACGATCCGGCCCCAGCCGCTTGCGATCATGTCCGGCAGGAAGGCCTTGGTGACCAGGTAGGTGCCGGTGGAGTTCACGGCCATGACCTTGTTCCAGAGATCCAGGGTGGTCTCCAGGAACGGCACCGGTGAGGTGATGCCGGCGATGTTGGCCAGCGCGCCCACCGGCGGAAGGCTGCCGTTGCGCACTTCTGCGGCCACTGCGCGGTAGGCGGCGTTGACGGAGTCCTCATTGGCGACGTCGATCTCGTGGCCGAAGGCAGGGACGTTGAACTCGTTGCCGATTTCCGAGGCGACCTTGGCGGACTTCTCGCCGTCGAGATCCAGGATCACCACGCCCCAGCCCTGGCTGGCGTAGCGGCGGGCAGTGGTAATACCGATGCCGCGGTCTGACGTTGCCCCGGTGAGGACGGCGGTGCGCTGGATGGTGGTCATGATGCTCCTTGAATGGTGGGGGTTGTAACTCTTGCTGGGATCGACTGCCCCGTAACTGCCGTCCGCAAGGCGGTGCTCAGGTCCTGATGCTGGAAGCTGATGGACGACCAGCCGAGTCTGGAGTTGAACATCGTCGTTGATCCTCTTTGATGGCCTGAAGTGACGGACACCACGTTACGGAGTCCACTGTTAACAGTCAACCCCTGACGTTGGCAGTTGACAGATATGCATGACGCGGATCACACTGGAGCATCCGTTGTTAACAGTCGACCGTGGCTCCGCCGCGACGGCGACCGGTCTTCGAAAGGATTCACCTCATGAGCAACGAAGCTCTGAAAATGCGTGGTCACGTCCACGGAACCAAGGACGCAAAGCGGGTCGCCGTCGGTTCCGGCGTCGGCGCAGTGATCGAGACATATGACTTCATCGGTTTCGGCACGGCAGCTGCGCTATATTTCGGCACAGCGTTCTTCCCGACCGGCGACCCGGTCACTGGCACGCTCGCCGCCTTCGCCACCCTGGGCGTCGGCTTCGCCGCCCGGCCCATCGGCGGCATCATCGGCGGGCACCTGGGCGACAAGGTAGGCCGCAAGCCGGTCCTCGTCGCATCGCTGATCCTCATGGGTGTGGCCACCTTCATGATCGGCCTGCTCCCCACCTACGAGCAGGTGGGCCTGCTGGCCCCGGCCCTGCTCGTCTTCGTGCGTATCGTCCAGGGCCTGGCCTTCGGCGCCGAATGGGGCGGCGCGATCCTGATGAGCTACGAACACGCGCCCTGGAAGTCCAAGGGCAAGTACACCGGCATCGTCCAGGCAGGCTTCCCCGTCGGGCTCCTTCTGGCCAACCTGGTGTTCCTCGTCAGCGTGAATCTGGGCGGCGAACTCGCCTGGCGCGTTCCGTTCCTGGCCAGCATCGTGCTGGTCGCCGTCGGCCTGATCATCCGCGCCAAGGTCCCCGAGTCCCCCGTCTTCGACGAGGTCAAGGACAGCGGCGCCATCGTTAAGTCCCCGATCACCGAGGTCATCAAGACCGACTGGCGCAACATCGTCAAAGGCATCGGCCTTCGCGTCGCCGAGACCGCCGGCTACGCCGTCTCCATCACCTACATGATTTCCTACCTCCACACCGAACAGCTCGCTGACAAGACCCAGACCCTCGTGGCCCTCTGCATCGCCTCGGCCCTCGGCATCTTCGCCACCCAGGCCTGGGCCCGCCTCACGGATAGGATCGGCCGCCGCCCCCTCTACATCTGGTCCTGCGCCTTCGCCCTACTGTTCGGCATCCCGATGTTCCTGCTGGTCAACACCGGCCTGTTCATCGCTATCATCGCCACGATCACCATCTCCTACGCTGTCTGCCAGAACTCCCTCGCCGGCGCACAGGGCGCCTGGTTCCCCGAACTGTTCCAGGCCAAGACCCGCTCCTCCGGCGCCTCCCTTGCGTACCAGATTTCGGCCATGGTCTCCGGCTTCACCCCCTTCATCACCACGCTGCTGTTCGTCAGCTTCGGCTGGATGGGCCCGGCACTGCTCTTCAGCACCTACGCCGCGATCGGCCTCTGGGCCGCCCTCGTCACCAAGGAAACCTGGGGCAAGCGCGAGCGTGAACTGGCCGATGAGGCCACGAAAAGCACCCCCACGCACGTAAACGCCTAGCCACACGCCACTCACCTACCCGGGCCTCGCGGCCTTACCGGCGGCCCAGCCCGCCACACAGAAAGGGACAATCGTGGTTCTCATCCAAGAAACACAAGCACACGGCCAAGCCCCCGGCGACGCCGGGGAAACTGCGACCGAGCGCCTCGAACGCGTCAGTGCCGCCGCGTACCGGATCCGGCACCACGCCCTGAACATGGGCGAGGTACAGGGCCAGGGCTACGTCGGCCAGGCCCTCGGCGCGGCGGACATGTTCGCCGCGGTCTACGCGGACCAGCTCCGGCTCGAGCCCGCAGACCCCGAATGGGAAGGGCGCGACCGGTTCCTGCTCTCCACCGGGCACTACGCGATCGGGCACTACGCGGCGCTGGCCGAGGCCGGTATCGTGCCGGTCGAGGAGCTCGAGACCTACGGTTCAGACGATTCCCGGCTGCCCATGTCCGGGATGTCCACGTACACCCCCGGCATGGAAATCTCCGGCGGCTCCCTGGGCCACGGCCTCACTATCGCCGTTGGAATGGCGCTGGGCCTCCGCTACAAGGGTTCGACGGCGAGGGTCTACAACTTCCTCTCCGACGGCGAGCTGGATGAAGGATCCACTTGGGAGGCCGCGATGGGCGCACACCACCACCAGCTGGGCGATCTCACCGCCATGGTGGACATCAACGCGCTGCAGGCTGACGGCAAGACGGACAGCGTGCTACGCACCGAGCCCGTCACCGAAAAGTGGGAGTCCTTCGGCTGGTACACGCAGCGGGTGGACGGCAACGACATGTCAGCCCTGCTGGCAGCGTTCGACAACGCGGCCGCCCAGGCCGCCGCCGTCGGACGCCCTTCCGTGATCCTGTGCGACACGAAGGTGGGCCGCGGCGTTCCGCTGCTCGAGGACCGCGAAAAGGCGCACTTCATGCGCATCGAAGAACACGAATGGCAGCTCTGCCGCGAGCAGCTGACCGCAGGATACAAACGAAAGGCTGCCCGATGAGCACGTCGACCGCACCCAAGCTGAAGACCTCGGCCATGATCGCGTCCTTCGCCGATCCGGGCCAGAAGACCGCCTCCGCACCGTTCGGCCACGCCCTGGTCAAGGCCGCGCAGGAGGACGACAGGATCGTTGGCCTCACCGCCGACCTGGGCAAGTACACGGACATGCACATCTTCGCGCAGGCCTTCCCGGAGCGGTTCTTCCAAATGGGCATGGCCGAGCAGCTGCTCTTCGGGGCCGCCGCCGGATTCGCCGAGACCGGGCTGGTGCCGTTCGCGTCCACCTATTCCGTGTTCGCGGCCCGGCGCGCCTACGACTTCCTCTGCCTGGACAGCGCCGAACCCAACCTCAATGTCAACATCGTCGGCGGGCTCCCGGGCTTGACCACCGGCTACGGACCCAGCCACCAGGCCACGGAGGACATGGCGATCTTCCGCGGCATGCCCAACCTGACCATTGTGGATCCGTGCGACTCCATCGACATTGAACAGGCCGTCCCCCAGCTCGCGGCCAGCGAGGGGCCCACCTACCTGCGGCTGCTGCGCGGCAACGTCCCCACCGTCCTGGACGAATACGATTACACCTTCGAACTCGGCAAGGCCAAGGTGCTGCGCGGTGGCGCCGACGTCGTTTTCGTCTCCAGCGGGCTGATGACCATGCGGGCGCTCCAGGCCGCCAAGGCACTGGCCGGGCACAACGTCGACGTCGCCGTCGTCCACACGCCCACCATCAAGCCGTTCGACGCCGAAACTGTCCTGGCCGAGCTCAACACCGACCGGCTCGCGGTGACGCTGGAAAACCACAGCGTGATCGGAGGCCTGTTTGAAACGGTCGCCTCCGCCGTCGTCACCGCAGGACTCGGCAAGAAGGTGGTCCCCGTCGCGCTGCCGGACGAGTTCCTCGACGCCGGCGCCCTCCCCACCCTGCACGAGCGCTACGGCCTGACGGTTCAGCGGATCGTAGCGAAGGTCCTCGCCGAACTCGGCTAGGCCGGGCCGCGCAGCCGAAGCGCGGAGCCGGCACATGCCTGCTCCGCGCTCCTGGCGTAACATCGACAGTTAACACACCACGGTAAACAGTCGACCACTGACAGCGAGGAACCACCACGATGGCCGGAGCAACAGCACCCCTGCTGGGACTGCAAAAGAAAAGCCTCCGCGAGCAGGCCCTTGCTGCGCTGCGCACCGCCATCACCAGCGGCGAACTGGCACCCGGACGGCACCTGGTGGAAACGGAACTGTCCGACATGCTCCAGATCAGCCGCGGCACCCTCCGCGAAGCGTTGCGGCAGCTCGAACAGGAAGGACTGCTCTCCGCCGGCCCGCGCGGGCGGCTGTCCGTCCGCCACCTCGACGAGAAAGAGATCAAAGATATATTCGCCGTACGCGCGGCGTTGGAATCGTTGGCCGCCCGCACACTGTGCGAGCTGCCCGACCGCATGCGGGCGATCGAAGCCCTGCATCTGGCAATCGACGCCATGGAAAACGGCCAGGACGCCTCACTGGAGGAGCGGATAGAATCCGATATGGAATTCCACCGCACTCTGTGCCGGCTCACCGGCAACGAGACACTGCTTCACTCTTGGACCGCGCTCGAAGGCTCCATCCGCATGTCCATCATGTTCGGAGGGCTGGAAAAGGGCGTCAAGAACATGAGCGTCAAACGCCACCGCGACATCGTGGCCGCCATCGAAACCGGCGACGCTTCCCTGGCCCGGCAGACCATCCGCGAGCACATGGACACCGCCGCAGACAACCTCGTGGCATAGCAGGAGGGGCCAACAGGTCCGTCCACAACGGAACGCCGGCTCCTGGGCCGCGTAACGGGATTTGCCATTACCTGCACCGATAGACAAATTTCGGCGCGCCAAAAAATTTCGCCATAGCCGAAGGAGCGCATATGTCCCAGAAAACAGCCGCTCAAATCCCAGCCGAATTCCTCGTCCCCCGCTGGGAACTGCTCAGGACGCACGACCGTATTCTGATTCAGTTCAAGACAGGAGACCAACAGCCTGGAATTGTTGACGAGGTCTTCGTCAAGGGACGCATTTTGTGGATCTGGCCGCCGGGACCAAAGGTGAGGCAGCTCATTCACCTGGCAGATATCGGTCATATACGGTGCAGCAGCGCCGACTACAACCCTGCTAGATTGGCGGCTCTGCTGCAGAGCTGCCCCAGCCGCATACGTGCCTTAAGTACGAAGTGAGGTTACCGAATATGGCCTCGACCCGTGTTCCGGCTTGAGCGAGGCGAAGCCACGCCGTTAGACGATTCGGGTGAGGCTCTGGAGGGGAAAGCTTAGCGGCCGAAGAGCTTTGCGAAGAAGCCGGTCTTGGTGCTGACTTCACCCTCGTGACCCTTGCAGCGGTCGGCGCTCTTGACGCCCCGCATGACCTGGTCAACGTGCTGGCCGCAGCCGGCCCAAGTGGTCTTATCGCATTTCTTGCATGCAACCTGTCGGCACATCTGGTTCTCCTTTTGGTAGGTCTGTTGCAACTACTATACCCCTAGGGGTATCCGCTCTAAAATCACGGGCGTGGGAACACCCCGTTGCCTGCCGGCGTTGGTTCCGTACAGTGGCACCAGCGCCGCGCCGCTCCTGCACGAACTGACTTCCGAACCGTACCGAGAGGACCGCTGACATGGCTTACATCAAGGTTGGAACCGAGAACAGCACCGACATCGAGCTCTACTACGAGGACCACGGAACCGGGCAGCCGGTGGTGCTGATCCATGGCTATCCGCTGGACGGATCCTCCTGGGAGAAGCAGACCACTGCCCTGCTGGGCGCCGGCTACCGCGTCATCACCTACGACCGCCGCGGCTTCGGCCAGTCCAGCAAACCCACCGACGGCTACGACTACGACACCTTCGCCGCGGACCTCAACACCCTGCTCACCACCCTGGACCTGAACGACGCCGTGCTGGTGGGCTTCTCGATGGGCACCGGCGAGGTGGGCCGGTACCTCGGCACCTACGGCTCGGACCGGGTGGCGAAGGCAGTCTTCCTCGGCTCGCTGGAGCCCTACGTCCTGCAGACGGATGACAACCCCGACGGCGTCCCGCAGTCCGTGTTCGACGGCCTGATGGACGCCGTCACCGCCGACCGCTACGCCTTCTTCACCGAGTTCTTCAAGAACTTCTACAACAGCGACACCTTCCTGGGCACGCCCCGGCTCAGCGAAGAGGTCATGCGGGCAGGCTGGAACCTGGCGACCTCGGGCGGACCCACCGCCTCGGCAGCCGCGCAGCCCACCTGGCTCACCGACTTCCGCGGCGACATCCCCAAGATCGACGTCCCCGCGCTGATCGTCCACGGCACAGAGGACAAGATCCTGCCGATCGACGTCACGGGCCGCCGGTTCGCCAAGGCCCTGCCCGCCGCGGAATATGTCGAGATTGAAGGTGCCCCGCACGGCATGCTTTGGACCCACGCCGCCGAGGTCAACGAGGCCCTGCTGGGGTTCCTGGGGAAGTAGGTCCTCGTCCCGCCGCCGCCGGTTGGATCCGTGCGGCGGCGGGGTGGACATGTCCCCAGCCCAACGGGTCGCAGCAGGGGAATGAGGGCTGGCGCGGCGGCCGAAGCAGGAGGACCATAGATATACCGGGCCGAGTAAGTACCACCAGCGGGCCCCGGATCCAAGCCCCGCAGAATACGGGGTGCTATTCGAAAATGGACGGAATCGCTACCGCCTCGATTGCTCCTCGTTCGACGCGCAACCGTCGCCGTCAAAGCACCGTCCGATATTGGTGATTCGCATCATTAATGTAGGAGCAAGAAAACAATGTCCATCACTCCAACCGCCAAGAAAACCCCCACCTGGCGGTCAAGGCTGGCCTTATTCTCGGCCATCGGCATCGGAATAACGGGGGTTCCGCTGGCACTGGCGGCACCGGCCCAGGCCGAGACGTCGTACCGCGGGTGTACAGTCGATCCCCTCGAGCCCCAGTCACGTGGCAACGGCAGAGTGGATTTTAAGATCAAGGTCCACTGCCGTGACGGCCGGACCGTACAAATCCGGCAACTGCGCTTCGAGGACGAACGCCGCAACGACCACTACCTGGGTTCATCGTGGTTCAGGGAGTCCTTCGACCGCCATGACAAGGCGGTCACACTGCACAGCTACGACTGGGTACCGAACTATGATCGCCGCGGCCCCGAAAAGGTGTACCACTTGGTCTCCTTCAGGGTCAGCACAGACCATGGACGCTGGTCCAACTGGACACACTGGGAGGAGAGCGACCTGGAGACAGTGCGCCGCTGATCCACCGGGATGCCTGCGCCGGCGAGTGCGCATCGGGAGCCAGAGGATTTCCCTCTGGCTCTCCCTTGTGGGCGGAGGGACCGTCGAAATACTCCAATTGAGTTAGGTTAGCTTTACCTACTATCCTGCAGGGCGTGACTGTACAGCCAGAACTGATCGGAGTCTCGTTCGCCGCCCGGCTGGCTGGCTTCGGAGACCGCACCGCCATTAGAACCAAAGGCCACTCGGTGAGCTATGCCGAACTGGCCCGCCGCGTCGCTGACACGGCCCGCTCCTTCGGACCCGACCGTCGACTAATCGCCCTCGAGGCTGAAAACACGCTGGCGTCCGTGGTGGTCTATCTCGCCGCCCTGTCCTCCGGCAATCCGCTCCTTATCCTGCCCACGGGCGACGGCGCCGAGGCGCTCGTTCAGGCGTACGACCCGGATATCGTAGTCCGCGCGTCCGACGGCGAGGCGGTGCCGGAAGTGCGCCGGGAAGATTCCCGGCATGACCTGCACCCTGATCTGGCGCTTCTGCTAAGCACTTCCGGATCCACCGGCTCACCCAAACTTGTCCGGCTGTCCGCCGATTCCCTGCAGGCAAATGCCGCAGCGATTGCCCAGTATCTGCACCTACGTCCCAGCGACACGGCCGCCACCACACTGCCCCTCTCGTACTGCTACGGCATGAGTGTGGTGAACAGCCACCTCCTGGTGGGCGCGTCCCTGGAGTTGACCGATCTCTCGGTGGTAGACCCGTGCTTCTGGGAACTGGCCCGCGCCGCAGAGGTGACATCCTTCGCAGCTGTGCCCTACACCTTCGATCTGCTCGAGCGCGTGGGATTTGAACACATGAACCTGCCCAGCTTGCGCTATATCACCCAGGCGGGAGGGCGGCTCGATCCGGACCGGGTGCGTGCTTACGCAGAAATGGGCCAGCGGCAGGGCTGGGATCTATTCGTTATGTACGGCCAGACCGAGGCCACGGCCCGGATGGCCTATTTACCACCCGACCAGGCCGCGGAGCATCCCGACGCCATCGGGGTTCCCGTCCCTGGCGGATCCTTCCGACTGGAGCCCGTGCCCGGGCTGGATGACTGCGAGCTTGTCTACACCGGACCCAACGTCATGCTGGGGTACGCCGAACGGCCCGAGGATCTCGCCCTGGGCCGAGTCATCACGGAACTTCACACCGGCGACCTGGCCCGTCGCGGGACCGAGGGCCTCTACGAGATCGTGGGCAGGCGCAGCCGCTTCGTCAAAATCGTCGGTCTCCGGGTTGACCTGGGCCAAGTTGAACGCCTGTTGGCGAACCTCGGCGTGACCGCCGCGGCAGCCGGATCGGACGACGTCGTGGTCGCTGCAGTGGAAGGCAGCCACGACCTACCCCTGATCGCCAAGGCCCTGGCCCAGGATCTGGGCGTGCCGCGCGCCGCCGTCGAACTCCACTCCGTACAGGCGATACCGCGCCTGGTCAACGGGAAGCCGGACTACCCCGCCTTGCTGGCCCTGGCGACCAGCGGAGAAGACGGCGCCAACGGTGCTCATCTGGGGACGCCCCCGGGAGAACGTCCGGCCGATGTCAGGTCGATATTCGCGGAGGTTCTTGAACAGGAAAACATCGCCGATACGGACACCTTCGTTTCCCTGGGCGGTGACTCCCTGTCCTACGTCGCAGCTTCGGTCCGGCTGGAACGCACGCTGGGCTATATTCCTCAGGGGTGGCACCTGATACCTGTCTGTGAGCTTTCCCTTGCTCCGCACCACCCGCAGGGTCAGGCGGCCGAGGCGTCAGACGAGCCTGCAGGGCAGCGGGCGGGCCGGCCGGTGTCCACTACGCGCGGCTGGCACCGGCGGATCCTTGCCCCCATGGAAACGGGAATCGCGCTCCGCGCCATAGCCATCATCTTCATCGTCTCCACGCACATCGGGTTCTTCACATGGGAAGGCACCGCCCACGTGCTTATGGCCGTCGCTGGCTACAACTTTGCCCGCTTCCAACTGGTCGGCACGCGCGGTACGCGGTTCCGACGGCAGCTGCGAAGCGTAGCCCGGATCGTCGCGCCCAGCGTCGCGGTCATCGGACTCGCCTTCGCGGTCACAGATTCCTACACGTGGGCCAACGTCTTCCTGCTGAACCCCCTCCTTGGGCCGGAAGGGTGGACCGACTACTCCCGATTCTGGTTTATCGAGATCCTGGTCCACATCCTGGTCGGCCTCGCCCTCCTTCTGGCAATACCGGCCGCAGACCGCGCGCAGCGAAGGTGGCCATTGGCTTTCCCCCTCGCCCTGGTGGCCGCTGACCTGCCGCTGCTCTTCGAGTTAATCGATAGCCGCTACCCGGGCCAGGGCCCGGTCCTGTGGTTGTTCGGACTTGGTTGGGCTGCTGCCGAGTCGCGCACACTGTGGCAACGGGCCGCCGTCACAGCAGTGGCCCTGCTGACGGTCCCTGGATCCTTCGACGATCCGTACCGTAGCGCAACGATCCTGGCGGGATTCCTCATCCTGCTCTGGATGCCCACACTGGCAGTACCGCGCGGACTCCACCGAATCACCGCCCTGCTGGCAAGTGCCTCGTTGTATATCTACGTCACCCACTGGCTGGTCTACCCGCTCTTCGACCCGACAGACAAAGCCCTGGCAGTGGCTGCATCACTGGCGGCCGGGATCCTGTACTGGGCCGCAGCCACCCGGGCCGTGGCATCCATCGAGCGCCGGCTTCGGTCGCGGCGGGGCTACAGACTCAGCCGCGTCGTGGTGGCACGGAAAGGCTGACAACTTACTGTTCAGGATCGGACCCGCAGCCCTCGCAGCAGCCGGAACCTGCATTTTGCTCAGCCTCCGAAGTCGGAACGGCCGTCCGGCCTGATTCGGCCGGTCCGCAGTCGTCGTTCATTCTTGCGCTCGCTCCGGGGAGGGCGCAGCAATCACCGTCTTCCCCGTCGTGGCTGGCCCCGGCCTGCGGGCGGGCGCAGCAGGCGTCACCCCGCCAGGCACTAACGCCCTCACGGACGGCGATCCCGGCGATGATCAGTGCCGCGCCGGCGTCCGCCCACCACCATCCCAGTGTGCTGTTCAGAACCAGGCCGACCAGCAGTACCGCGGAGAGATACGTACACAGCAGGGTCTGTTTGGAATCCGCGACGGCGGTGCGTGAGCCGAGTTCACGGCCGGCGCGGCGTTGCAGCCAGGACAGGACGGGCATGATGGCCAGGCTCAGGGCTGCGATAACGATGCCCGGAGTGGAATGCTGTGCCCCGCCGCCTCCCGCCAGCGACCTCACGGAGTCCACGGAGACGAACAGTGCTAGGGCGAAGAAGGAGATCGCGATGATTCGCAGGGTTAGGTGCTCGCGTCGCTCGGGGTCCGAGGCGGAGAACTGCCAGGAGAGGGCGATTGCGGAGGCAACTTCGATCACTGAATCGAGTCCGAAGCCGATCAGTGCCGCGGAGTCCGCCACGTTACCCGCCCAGAGCGCTACAGCCGCCTCAATGAGGTTGTAAGTAATGGTCGCGGCCGCGAGCAGCCGGATGCGTCGGCTCAGCAGGGCGCGGCGGGATGGGGTGGGCGCGGTCTGGAGTGTCGCGGTCACGTCAGGCACGTCCCGTCCGGGGCGCAGCAGGCCGGGTCGACGGCCAGCACCACGCCGAGCAGGTCTGTGATCGCATGTCCCAGCCGAGCGTCGGCGAGCTCATACCGGGTACGGCGACCATCCGGGACAGCGACCACGAGCCCGCAGCCCCGTAGACATGTCAGGTGGTTGGACATGCTCTGCCGCGAGACTTTGAGGGAGTCCGCCAGCTCGGATGGATAGGCGGGCGCCCCGGCCAGGGCGAGCAGAATCCGCGCCCGGGTAGGGTCAGAGACCGCGTAGCCGAACCGGGCCAAAACCGGGGCGTGCGTAAGCGTTTCCATCCATTCAAAGTACATCCGGACATGAATTCACGCAATTGTGTACATTGGGTGTGGAGCTGGGACGGCACGAGACCCAAAACCGACCGGACTGTGCCGCCGCCCCCAAAACGCCGGGCGACCGTCGTCCGTTTTGACGCCGGACCGCGGCAAAGTGCCCCCGCACCGCAGGCGAAGAGGCTACACCTCGTCGTCCCACATGCCGGTTTCGGCGGCGTCTTCCGGTTTGTCCTCCGCGTCGGAGTCGCCGGACCCGACATAGGCTGCGGGCACTGTTCCGGCGGCCTGGGTCAGCTGTTCCTCGCGGATGTTGCCGGCCTGGCCGGGTTCGGCGTGCGGCTGGCGGGCTTCGACGGCGTCCGGGTCGCCCGGCCCCCGCAGATTGGCCGGGTCGTTGCTCGGTTCAGTGGGATCGCTCATGGCTCTGCCTTTCGTCCGCGGATCAAATCTTTCCCAGACTAGCGTGGGAGCCGAAGTAGCCGCCCGTGGGCTAGATCGACCGCGGGCCGGCGGGACTCGACCGGCCGGAACTTAACTGGCGGGGTCGTACGCGAAAGCGCGCACCTCCTGCGCGCAACGGCAGGCGACGGCGATCTTCGCCGCCCACTCCAGGGCTGCCTCGTACGAGGGCAGCTCCAGCACCGAGTAGCCGCCCTCGAGCTGCGCGGTCTCCGGGTAGGTGCCCTCGCGCACGGTCCCGTCACCGTCGACCATCACGGGCGGGACACTCTCATTGATGCCGCCGCCGAACACCCAGACACCGGCGTCCTTCGCCTCCTGGACCACGGCGCGCGACGCATCCGAAACAGCCTGCATCTCTTCCTCAGGGACCACCATGGCGGCACTAGGAAACGAGATCAGATACTTGGTCATCGCGTCGACTCCTTCTTCGCAGCACGGGATCGCCTTCATCCTCGCCGACGCGGGCGCGCCGCGCAAGGTTCCCGGCGGCTCCAAACGCAGGAGCCCGCCGTCGCCCACAGATCCGAAAGTTGACACCCGCAGGACAGTACGGTTCACTTTTTGCATATGCTGAAATAACAGTTCCATGATGCGGAAGGAAATATCCGCATAGCCCTACACCGTGGATGCCAGCATCACATACGAGGACCTGTCTCATGCACCTTGAACAGTTCAACGCGACCGGCCGCGCGGAGGCTGCCGATGCCCTGCGCCCCTGCCTGGATATCCGGCGCTGGATCGACGAAGTCGCCGACGCGCGGCCCTACGCCACCATCGAGGCACTCCTGGACGCCGGCCGCGGCGCAGCCAACCCGTTCACCCCGGCCGAGATCGACGCCGCCCTGGCCCACCACCCGCGGATCGGTGAGCGGGCGGCGGGAAACAGCACCGAAGCCAGGCTGTCCCAGTCGGAGCAGGCGGGACTGGGCGAGGCCGACACTGCCGTCGCGGAAGCCCTGGCCGAAGGCAACCGGGCCTACGAGGAGAAATTCGGTCAGGTGTTCCTGATCCGCGCAGCCGGCCGCAGCCGCGAGGAAATCCTGGCCGCGCTCAATACTCGGCTCGCCCACACCCCCGAAGAGGAACAAGCAATCATTGGCCAGCAGCTGCGGGAAATCGCAGTGCTCCGACTCGAAGGACTGATCGGCAAATGAGCATGTCCCACGTCACCACCCATGTGCTCGACACCGGCTCCGGCAAACCGGCGGCGGACGTCCCGGTCACCCTCCACATGCTCGACGGCGAGCGTTGGATCCAGATCGCCGAGGGCACCACCGACGCGGACGGACGCGTGAAACAGCTCGGACCGGACCGGCTGCCCTCGGGGACCTTCCGCCTGGCCTTCGACACGGGCAAGTACTTCGCCGCCAGCGGCACCGACACGTTCTTCCCGGAGGTGATCCTCACGTTCGGCGTGGTGGAGTCCGAGGCCCACTACCACGTGCCGCTCCTGCTGAGCCCGTTCGCCTACTCCACCTACCGGGGCAGCTGAGAGCAGCAGAAACCTGACACAACGGGAAGGGTCCGCGGCGATGCCGCGGGCCCTTTTGCGCGCACGGCGCCCGGTCCCGAAGCCCGGTTCCCGGCCCCTACCCCTCGCGGAATCCCCGCCCCCAGCAGTCACAATCAGTAATTTGGCCCAGGTGGGCCACAACGGAACCAGAACCCTTGACAGTGGCGGGGGTCACTCCTAATCTGAATTTTGGGATCCCAAAATGGGATCCCAAAAGACGGTGATCCAGATCCCGAGCCGCAGTTCATTGCCGGCCTCCTCTGGATTCGGTCCCAGGTCGCCCCACACTCCGGCCCCTGCCCCGCTGTCACCCAAGTCTTTCTCCCCGTCTGCAATCTTCCTCTCTGCAAAGGAGAAGTTGTGTCACTTCCAAACACCGAAACCGCAGTACCGCTGCCCGATAACAGCACCGACAAAACCGGCAAGGACGGCGTGCAACGTCGCACCAACGTCCGCTGGAAAATGTTCCTGCTCCTGCTGGTCCTCGTCGCCGTCAACTACATCGACAGGGGGTCCATCTCGGTGGCCCTCCCCATCATCCAGAAGGAATTCAACCTGGCGCCCGAGCTGGTGGGCCTCCTGCTCTCCGCCTTCTTCTGGACCTACGCCCTGATGCAGGTCCCGGTGGGCCTCCTGATCGACAAGTTCGGCCCCCGCAAAGTCATGACGGCGTCCTGCGTCGGCTGGGGCGCGGCCACGGCGGCCTCCGGCCTGGCCGGCGGCTTCCTCAGCATGTTCATTGCCCGGCTGGGCATCGGCGTCACCGAAGCCGGTGTGATGCCGGCCGGCGGCAAGCTCAACGCCATCTGGATGCACAAGTCAGAGCGCGGACGCGGCGCCACCATCCTCGACGCCGGCGCTCCCCTGGGAGCAGGCCTGGGCGGCATCATCATCGCCGGCCTCATCGCCTCCACCGGCAGCTGGCGCCTGGCATTCATCATCGCCGGCGCCGCCACGGTCCTCATGGGCCTGGCCGTCTGGTGGTACGTCCGCGACAATCCGCGCCAGCACCGCGGGGTCAACGACGCCGAGGCCGAATACATCGAGGCCTCCCACGCCGCGGAGGACGCTGCCGCCGAGCTCGACGGCAGCAAGGGCAAACGCGCACTCCTGCCCTACCTGAAGTTCCGCTCCTTCTGGGCCATGTGCTTCGGCTGGCTCGGCTTCAACGGCGTCTTCTACGGGCTGCTGACCTGGGGTCCGCTGTACCTGGCCCAGGACAAGGGCTTCGACCTCAAGACCATCGGCTGGTCCACGTTCGTGATCTTCGGGGCCGGCTTCGTCGGCGAAATCCTCGGCGGCGCCATCGCCGACAAGTGGCAGTCCACCGGCGCCTCCGCCAACCGCGTGATGCGCACGCTCCTGGGCACCTCCAGCGTCGTCGTCATCGGCGGCCTGATCGGCGTCACCGTCGTCGCGGACCCCACCACCGCCGTCGTCCTCCTGTCCGTGGTGATGTTCTTCCTCCGCTGGGTGGGCCTGTTCTGGAGCATCCCCTCCATCCTGGGCGGCCGGACGAACGCCGGCGTCCTGGGCGGCGCGATGAACTTCAGCGGCAACATTTCCGGCTTCGTGACCCCGATTGCGGTGGGCCTGATTGTGGGCGCCACCGGCTCCTACACCTGGGCGCTGCTGTACTTCGTGGGATCCGCGATTGTCATGGGAGTCTCCGTCCTGACCCTGAACTACAACAAACGGCTACCTGTCTAAGCTAGCCACACGCGCCTGTTCCTGATGCCGGGAACGCATTGCCAGACAAGAACCGAAAGTGGAGAACCATGCACACCGCAGAAGACACCCAGGACAAAGAACGCCCCCTCCGCGAGGCCGTCCGGGACACCCTCCGCAACAGGATCTTCGAAGGGCACTACGTTCCCGGCACCAGGCTGGTGGAACGCGACCTCGCCGCCGAATTCAACGTCTCACGGCTCCCCGTCCGCGAAGCGCTCCGTATGCTCCGCCAGGAAGGGCTCCTCAGCGACCGGGGTGCCCGCGGGGCCGAGGTCAGCACCCTGAGCCCCAAGGACGTCGAGGATTTGTTCGACGTCAGGCAGTCCCTCGAGGTGCTCGCCTGCCGGCTGGCCGCCACCCGCGCCACACCCGACGACCTCGGCGCCCTCAAAGGCCTGCTGGACGAAGCGGACCGCTGCCTGGCCAAGGGCGCCGTCATGGAAGCCCACCGCGCCAACAGCGAATTCCACGATGCCATCACCCGGATCGCGGACAACGGCTTCCTCAGGTCCGCGCTGGAGCCGCTCCAGGGCCGCATGCACTGGCTCTTCCGCCACGTCAGCGACCTGCCCGAACTCATCGCCGAACACCGCGCCCTCTACGCCGCCATCGCCAGCGGCGACCCGGAACGCGCCGCCGCCCAATCGGCGTCGCACATCGGTAAATACCGTGAACAGTTTCCGGAGGATTTCAGCCGGACAGAACCCGCCCTTCATCGGAAGAAACTATGAAACTTCTTGTCATCAACCCCAACATCAGCGACGACGTCACCGCCCTGATCGAAGCGGAGGCCCTCCGCTCCGCCTCCCCCGGAACCGACCTTGTGGTCCGCACCGCCGGGTACGGTGTGGAATACATCGAAACCCGCTTTGAGTCCCTGATCGCGGCGGGAGCAGTCGCCGAAATCATGGCCGAATACACGCGCGACGGGTCCGGATCGGACAACGGCGTGGACGGGGTGGTGGTGGCGGCCTTCGGCGACCCCGGGATGCCGGCGCTGAAGGAACTCACCGACATTCCCGTCATCGGGATCACCGAGGCCGCACTCTGCGCCGCCGCCCTGCAGGGGCACCGCATCTCCATCATCGCCATCTCGGACCGGATCCGGCCCTGGTACCAGGACTGTGTGGAACGCTTCGGCCTCGGCGGCCGGCTCGCCTCCATCCGCTCCATCAACGAGGCCCTCCACGGCATCGCCTCGGTGCAGCAGGACTTCAAGGCCACCCTGCTGGCTCTGAGCCACCAGGCCGTCACCGAGGACGGGGCCGACGTCTTGATCCTCGCCGGAGCGCCGCTCGCCGGCCTGGCCCGCGAACTCCGCGGGCAGATCCGGGTCCCCGTGGTGGACGGCATCTCCGCGGGCATCCGCATGGCGGAAGCGGTGGCCGGCCTCGGGTCCGGCCCGCACCGCGCCGGCGCCTTCGCGGCTCCCCCGGCCAAATCCCGCCGCGGCCTCTCCGCGAACCTGGACGCCGCCCTCACCACCGCGCAGAACGCCGCGCACGACGGCGACGCGCGCGACGCCGCGCTCAGCGGAACCACCACGCCGGCCTAGCACCGCCGGCCACGCCTGCCCCACTTCAACCTAGGAGGACACCGATGTCCGACACCCCCGAACTCGTCATCGCCCACGGCACCGTGGTCAACAGCTTCGGCCGCCAGGAGGCCCACGTTGTGGTCCGGGACGGCCGCGTCGACCGGCTGGTGGACGCCGCCGGGCCCGTCCCCGCCGCTAAACGCACCATCGATGCCGCCGGCCTGCTGGTCATTCCCGGCGGCGTCGACGGGCACTGCCACGTCGCCCAGATCACCGGGCGGTTCCGCACCCTCGATGACTACGCGACCACGTCAACCGCCGCCCTGTGGGGCGGCACCACCACCATCATCGACTTCGGCATCCCGCGCGATACCCGGGAGACCCCGCTCGCCGCCGTCCTGCACAAGAAGGAACTGGCCCGGGAGGCGCGGTGCGACGTCGCGCTGCACGGCTCCGTGGTCAGTTGGGACGAAACGATGCCGTGGCAGCTGGAGCAGCTGGCCGCCGAGGGCGTTCGGTCCGTCAAGATGTACACCACCAACCGCGGCACCACCATGGCGGACGGGGACACCATCCTGAAGGTCATGCGCGAGATGGTCCGCTTGGACGGCCTCACCTACATCCACGCCGAGCACGACCCCATCATCGCGGACTGCACCGGGCAACACGCGGACGACGGCCGGATCGGCATCGAACACCTGCACCGCACACGCCCCGAACTGGCAGAGGAGGTCTCGGTCAAGGAAACCCTGGCCATGGCCGAATACACCGGCGCCCCCGTTTACTTTGTGCACCAGTCCACCCCCGGCGCCGTGGATCTGGTCAGCGAGGCCCGCGCCCGCGGCCAGGAGGCGTACTCCGAGACCTGCCCGCACTACCTCACCCTCGACAACAGCGTCTACGGCTCGGTGATGCCCGAGTGGTTTGCCTGCTGTCCGCCCATGCGCAGCCCGCAGACCGTCGCCGCGCTCCGGGAACGGCTGGCCGACGGCGCCATCCACACCGTCGCGTCCGACCACTCCTGCTACGACCTCACGCAAAAGCGGGAGCGCACGGACGACATCCGCGAGATGCCGCACGGGCTCCCGGGCGTCGAGACCCGGATGCCCGTCACGTTCACGGCCCTGATGGGAACCTCCCCGGAGGCGCGCGTGGAGGACTTCGTTGAAGTCTTCTCCGCCGGCCCGGCCCGCATCAACGCCCTTCCCGGTAAGGGAACCATCGCGCCCGGGTTCGACGCCGACCTGGTCATCTTCGATCCGGACGAGGAACGTACGGTCGACGGCGGCGCCCTCCACATGGGCACCGACTTCTCCCCCTTCGACGGCCGGACGCTCACGGGCTGGCCCGCCGTCGTCGTCTCCGCCGGACGTGTGGTGCTGGACGGCGAGGGGTTCCACGACCCCGGCCCCGTGGGCCGCTTCGTGTCCCGGGCCGGCTTCCGCGAACACCAGTCCGCCGCGCATTCCTCCCCCGTTCCCGCCGCCCAGGCCACCCGTTAGGAGCCCCCATGCCCTCCGCACACCGACCCACCCGCATCGGCATGATTGTGCCGTCGTCCAACACCTGCCTGGAACCGCAGAGCTACCGGATTCTCGGCAGCCGCGACGACGTCACCATCCACTTCGCCCGGATCCCGGTCACCCGGATCGCCCTGGACCAGTCCTCGGACAAACAATTCGACGCCGCCGTGATGCGCTCGGCCGCCGAGCTCCTCGCCACGGCCGATGTGGACGTCATTGCCTGGAACGGCACCTCTGGATCCTGGCTCGGCGCCGACCACGACCGCCGGCTCGTCGGGGACATCACCGACGCCACCGGCATCCCGGCCACCACCTCCACCCTGGCGTATCTGGAGGCGTTCAAGACCTTCGGCACAGAACGCATCGGACTCTTCACGCCATACACCGCGGACGTCAACCACCAGATCATGGCGTCCTATGAACGGGACGGCATCAAGACCCTCGGCCACCGGTTCCTGGGCCTGAGTGACAACGAATCGTTCGCCCGCGTGGCCGACGACGAGATGCGTCCGGGCTCGCTGGAGCTGGCGGCAGCCCGGCCGGACGCCATCATCTACCTCTGCACCAACCTCTACGGCGCCAACATCACCGCCGAGATCGAGGCGGGAACAGGCGTTCCCGCGCTGGACTCGGTGGCCGTCACTCTGTGGCATTGCCTCAAGATGGCGGGCGCTCCGCTGCTGGACCCGCGCTGGGGCAGGCTCCTGGCCTGAGCCGTGGGGAACCTGACCGGTCCTTGAGGGATCGGTCCTCAAGAGAAGGACATCACCGCATGAAATTTGCACGCCTCGGCGCCGCCGGCGCCGAAACCCCCGCCATCATGGACGGAGGCACCTACTACTCCCTGGCCGGACTCACCCCGGACCTGGACGCGGACTTCTGGTCCTCGGGCGGTCCTGCCCGCGCAGCAGCCGCCCTGGCGGCCGGGGAACTGCCGGAAATGGATGACGCGGGACTCCGCATCGGTGCCCCCATCACCCGGCCCTCATCCGTGTTCGGCATCGGACTGAACTACGCCGCGCACGCCGCCGAGTCGGGTTCCGAACCACCCACGGCGCCGGTCCTGTTCCAGAAGGCTCCCAACACCGTGGTGGGACCCTACGACGCCGTCGCCATCCCCCGCGGTTCCACCACGACAGACTGGGAAGTCGAACTGGGCGTGGTCATCGGCACCCGCGCGTCCTACCTCGAGTCACCAGCGGATGCGCTCAGCCATATCGCGGGCTTCGTCACGGTCAACGACCTGTCCGAGCGGACCTTCCAGCTGGAAGGTCCCGGCGGTCAGTGGTCCAAGGGCAAAAGCTGCGCCGGGTTCTGCCCCACCGGCCCGTACCTGGTCACCCCGGAGGACGTGGACCCGGGCAACCTGCGGCTGCGCAGCTGGGTGAACGGGGAGCCGCGCCAGGACTCCACCACGCAGGACCTGATTTTCGACGTGGCCACCCTCATCCACGACCTCAGCCAGTACCTCGTCCTGGAACCCGGAGACCTGATCTGCACCGGAACCCCGGAGGGCGTGGCCCTGTCCGGACGCTTTCCTTATCTCAGAGCCGGGGACGTGGTGGAAATCGAAGTATCCGGGCTTGGACGCCAGCGTCAGGACTTTATCCACGCGTGATAGGGGCACGCAGGCCCGGTTGACATGGCCTTCCACGGCAACAGGGAGGTCCGCGGGCCCCGTGTCGCTGTCACAATCCGCCCACAGACTGCTGGCACGCTCTGGGCGGCGGCCGGCTGCCGGCCTGTTTTGACTGCCCGCAATCGGCTCAGTATTCTCAAATTGCAAGAAAGTTTTCTCACAGAATGAAAACTTGAGCCGACCATTCAATGATGAAATGAGGTTGGACGTGGCTGCAGGAGAAGAGACCTCCCATATCCTCAGCGGGTTGACTAACCAGCTGCCTGATCGTGATCCGGAAGAGACCGCCGAGTGGCTGGAGTCCCTGGATGCGCTGATTCAGGATCAGGGCACCGAGCGTGCCCAGTACATAATGCGCAGCCTGCTCCAGCGGGCGGGCGCGCAGTCCGTGGGTGTTCCGATGGTCACCACCACGGATTACGTGAACACCATTCCGGTGGACCAGGAGGCCGAGTTCCCTGGGGATGAGGAGATCGAGCGGAAGTACCGGGCGTGGCTGCGGTGGAACGCCGCGGTCATGGTGCACCGGGCGCAGCGGGCCGATATCGGCGTCGGCGGGCATATCTCGACCTATGCCGGGGCCGCGACCCTGTACGAGGTGGGGTTCAACCACTTCTTCCGCGGCAAGGACCACCCCGGCGGCGGGGACCAGGTCTTCTTCCAGGGCCACGCCTCCCCCGGCATGTATGCCCGGGCGTTTATGGAAGGCCGTTTGACCGAGGAGGACCTGGACGGGTTCCGGCAGGAGAAGTCCAAGGAGGGCCATGCCCTGTCCTCGTACCCGCATCCGCGGCTGATGCCGGAGTTCTGGGAGTTCCCCACGGTCTCGATGGGCATCGGCCCGATGAACGCGATCTACCAGGCCCAGTCCAACCGGTACCTGCACAACCGCGGCCTGAAGGACACCTCCGACCAGCAGGTCTGGGCGTTCCTGGGCGACGGGGAAATGGACGAGCCCGAATCCCGCGGCCTGCTCCAGCTCGCCGCGAACGACAAGCTCGACAACCTCAACTTCGTGATCAACTGCAACCTCCAGCGCCTCGACGGGCCCGTGCGGGGCAACGGCAAGATCATGCAGGAACTCGAGGCGTTCTTCCGCGGCGCGGGCTGGAACGTCATCAAGGTCGTCTGGGGCCGGGAATGGGATGACCTGCTGGCCAAGGACCGGGACGGTTCGCTCGTGAAGATCATGAACGAAACCGTCGACGGGGACTACCAGACCTACAAGGCCGAGTCCGGAGCGTTCGTCCGCGAGCACTTCTTCGGACAAACCCCGCAGACCAAGGAAATGGTCCAGGACCTCACCGACGACCAGATCTGGAACCTCAAGCGCGGCGGCCACGACTACAACAAGGTCTACGCCGCGTACAAGGCCGCCACCGAGTTCAAGGGCAAACCCACCGTCATCCTCGCCCACACGGTCAAGGGTTACGGCCTGGGCACCCACTTCGAGGGCCGCAACGCGACCCACCAGATGAAGAAACTCACCCTCGCGGACCTCAAAGCCTTCCGCGACCACCTCCGCATCCCCATCACGGACGACCAGCTCGAAGCGGACCTCTACCGGCCCCCGTACTACCACCCCGGCATGGACTCCCCCGAGATCCAGTACCTCATGGACCGCCGCCGCGCCCTGGGCGGCTTCGTCCCCGAACGCCGCTCCAAGCACACCGATGTCACCCTCCCGGATGACAAGGCGTATGAAGTCGCCAACCGCGGCTCCGGGAAGCAGCAGGCTGCCACCACCATGACGTTCGTGCGCCTGCTCAAGGACCTTATGCGGGACAAGAAGTTCGGCCACCGCATTGTGCCGATCGTTCCGGATGAATCCCGCACTTTCGGCATGGACGCGTTCTTCCCCTCCGCGAAGATCTACAACCCGGACGGCCAGGGCTATCTCTCCGTGGACCGGGACTTGGTCCTTGCCTACAAGGAATCGGCCCAGGGCCAGCTCATCCATCCGGGCATCAACGAGGCGGGGGCGGTGGCGGCGTTTACCGCCGCCGGCACGTCCTACGCCACGCACGGCGAGCCGCTGATCCCGATTTACGTCTTCTACTCGATGTTCGGGTTCCAGCGCACGGGAGACTCCTTCTGGGCCGCCGCGGACCAGATGACCCGCGGGTTCATCATCGGCGCCACCGCCGGCCGCACCACCCTCACCGGTGAAGGCCTGCAGCACGCCGACGGCCACTCCCCCATCCTGGCCGCCACGAACCCCGCCGTTCTCACCTACGACCCCGCCTTCGGGTACGAAATGGGCCACATCATCCGGAACGGCCTGGAGCGGATGTACGGTCCCGAGTCGGAAGACCGGAACCTCATGTACTACCTCACGGTCTACAACGAGCCGATCTTCCAGCCGGCCGAACCCGAGAACCTCGATGTCAACGGTGTGCTGAAAGGCATCTACCGGGTGTCGGCGTCGGACGCGGAAGGGCCCAAGAGCCAGATCCTGGCCTCCGGCGTGTCCGTCCCCTGGGCCCTCGAGGCCCAGCGGATCCTCGCCGAGGACTGGGGCGTGTCCGCCGACGTCTGGTCTGTGACGTCCTGGAACGAACTGCGCCGCGACGGACTCGCCGCCGAGGAGGCCGCCTTCCTCAACCCCGGCCAGCCCGCCCGCGTCCCGTTCGTCGCCCAGCAGCTCGCCGGGGCCGCCGGTCCGATCGTGGCGGTCACCGACTACATGAAGGCCGTCCCGGACCAGATCCGCCAGTTCCTGCCCCACCAGTTCGCCTCGCTCGGAGCCGACGGCTTCGGCTTCTCCGACACCCGCGCCGCAGCCCGCCGCTTCTTCAAGAACGACACCCACTCGATTGTGGTGAAGACCCTGCAGCTGCTCGCTACCCGCGGAGAGGTCGACGGCGGGGTCCCCGCCTATGCGATGGACCGCTACAAGCTCCTGGACGTCAACGCCGGCACCACCGGCGGAGCGGGCGGCGACGCCTGACGCCATCGAGGGCGCAGTTGACGGCAGTCCCGCCCCGGGACTGCCGTCACCTGTCACTGGGTGCATAGGCTGGGACCATGGCTGACTCATCGGAACCGCCCACGACGCCGGGATCCACGACGGCGGTGCTGCTCGCCGCCGGCGCCGGGACGCGGCTGGGGCTCGGGCCCAAGGCGACGCTCCCGTTCCGCGGCCGCACCCTCGTGGAAGTGCTGGCCGACGTGCTGCTGGCCGGCGGCTGCCGGGAAGTGGTGGCGGTGCTCGGCGCGGACGCGGCAACGGTCCGCGCCGCCACCAACCTCAGCCGGCACCGGGTCATCGACAACCCGGGCTGGCCCACCGGCATGGGCAGCTCATTCCAACTGGGCGTCGCCGCGGCAGCGCCGGAGGACCATGTGCTCATCGCGCTGGTGGACCAGCCCGGCCTGACCGCCGAAACCGTCGCCCGGTTGCTCGCAGCCCACCGGCCGGGCCGCGTGACGGCCGCCGCCTACCGGGACCCGGAAGGGAACCTGCGGCGGGGCCATCCGCTGCTCATCGACGCCGGACTCCGCGCCGAGGCCACGGAAACGGCAACGGGCGACGCCGGGGCACGCGTCTTCCTTCAGTCCCACCCGGGGCTGGTCGACCTGGTGGACTGCAACGACCTCACCGGCGGAGAGGACCTCGACACCCCGGACCAGCTGCACCTCCTCGACCCGGCCCAGCCGCACGACACCGCGCAACGTAAGGAGAACCCGGAATCATGAGAATCCTTGTCACAGGGTCCGCGGACGGCCTCGGACGGGCCGCGGCGGATTCCCTGCTGTCCGGCGGGCACGACGTCGTTGTCCATGCCCGCAACCAGGACCGCGCTGCCAGCCTCGCCGCCCTCGTGGACCGCGGCGCGGACATCGTGGTGGGCGACTTCACTGACCGTGATGCTGTGCGGCGCATCGCCGCCGAGCTGAACGGCCGGGACCCGCTCGACGCGGTGATCCACAACGCCGGCGTCTGGCGCGGACGGGCGGTCATGCCGGTCAACGTCATCGCGCCCTACCTCCTCACCGCCCTGCTCGACGGTCCGCGGCGGCACGTGTATTTGAGCAGTGGTTCGCATTTCGGCGGGCAGCCCTCGCTGGCCGGAGTCGATTGGCAGGGCAAGGTGCCCGGGTCCTACGCGGACAGCAAGCTGTTCGTCACCACGCTCGCGGCCGCGTTGGCCCGGTTGCGTCCGGAGCTGATCAGCAACGCCGTGGACCCCGGCTGGGTACCCACCAAGATGGGCGGACCCGGCGCGCCGGACGATCTGGACCTCGGACACCAAACCCAGGAATGGCTCGCGGCAAGCGATGAACCCCAGTCGCTCACCAGCGGCGGGTACTGGTACCACCGGCAACAGCGGCAACCACACCGCGCAGTACATGACCACACCTTCCAGGAGCAGCTCCTGGAAGCCCTTGCTGAAGAAACGGGCACCCGGCTCTGATCCGGCCGTCGCCCGCCCCTACTGCTCCACCCCCGCGGCCACCAGCTCCTCCAGCCCGCGCTTGAACCCGGAGCGGCCGCCGTGGGCGGGATGCCTGATTTTCGGCACGTCCAGGCCGCTGCGCTGCAGGCTCCGGTGCGCCACATTCCCCACGGCCACCACCGTCTCGATGGGGAACAACTCCGTCAGCGCCTGCCAGAACGGGGTTCCCAGCGCCGCCTCGGCCGACGTCGGCGTGCGGTTGGACAGCGGCCGCCCGGGCATGTGCGTGTGCCAGGGGCAGGCACTCCACAGCATGGGCAGGAATTCCAGTTCGGCCAGCACGTCCCACATCACCGTGGCCGTCGGCTCCGCCGCAACACCCGCAGCCTCCGCCGGAAGCACATACCCCTTGCCGGGCCCGAACAGCCCGAACGCGTTGGCGGGGCCCTCAAACATGGTGCGGTTGGTGAAGGGAACCCCGGTGATCCTCATGCCCCGGAAGCCCGGCGCCTCCCCCACCAGCAGCACCTTCGGGGAGCGGTCCCGCATTTCCTGGAGGTAGATTTCCAGGTTCCGCCGGCGCAGTGCGTTTCCCGGTGCGGTGTGGTCGAAGAAGTTGGTGCACCCCGGTCCCGTTTGCACCGAAGCGAGCCGGTCCACAAAGCTCTCGATGGAGGATAAAGTCATTCCTGCCCGTTCCCTCGGCGTCTGGTCGGTCCACCAGAATATCCGGCCCGCCCTTCCGCCGGCACAGGCCACTGCGCCACCGACACGGGCCGCTTAGCATGGGGGCATGGCGGACATGACCATCTTCACAGTGGGGCACTCCACGCACCCCATCGACGAGTTCATTCGCATACTGAAGGCCCACGGCGTCAGGAAACTGATCGATGTGCGCACCGTTCCGAAGTCGCGGCACAACCCGCAGTTCAATGCGGACGCCTTGGCGGCGAGCGTGCGGGCCAGCGGAATCACCTACCGGCGCATGGAAGCCCTCGGCGGCCTGCGGCATGCCCGGAAGGACAGCCTCAATGACGCCTGGCGCAACGCGTCGTTCCGGGGATACGCGGATTACATGCAGACCGAGGACTTTGCCGCCGCCATCGGCCAACTGCTGGACCGCGGGCGGACCAACGACGCGGCGATCATGTGTGCAGAAGCCGTCCCGTGGCGCTGCCACCGCTCGCTGATCGGCGACGCGCTCCTGGTCCGGAACGTCCAGGTCCTGGACATCATGACGGAGAAGTCCGCCAAACCCCACACCCTCACCTCGTTCGCCCGCGTCGACGGCGAGCGGATCTGGTACCCGGCGGGCTGACCCCGCGCTGGTTTAAGGAGGGGTTACCAGCGCGGGTGGATCGCGGCGCGGAAGTACTTGTCGTAAATTTCCCGGACGCCGACGTCGAACGTTGCGTCAATCCCGCCAGCCCCCGCCGCTTCGGCGTTGGAGCGGGCCTGCTCCACGTTGCGGGCGCCCGGGATCACCGTGCTGACGCCGTCCTGCGCCGCGATCCAGGCGATGGCCGCCTGGGCGGTGCTGACGCCGTCGGGCACCAGTTCCTCGAACTCGGCCACGGCCTTCAAGCCCTGCCCGAAGTCCACGCCGGAGAAGGTCTCCCCGACGTCGAACGCCGAGCCGGTGCGGTTGTAGTTCCGGTGGTCGTCCGCCGCGAAGGACGTGTCCGCCATGTATTTGCCGGAAAGCAGCCCCGAGGCGAGCGGTACGCGGGCGATGATGCCGACGCCGGCGGCCTCCGCCGCGGGCAGCACGTCGTCCAGCGGCTTGAGCCGGAAAGCGTTGAGGATGATCTGCACGGTGGCCGTGCCCGCGTGCCGGATGGCTTCGAGGGCTTCGTCGGTCCGCTCGACGCTGACGCCGTAGTTCCGGATGGCCCCCTCGGCCACGAGAGTGTCCAGTGCGTCGTAGACTTCGGCGTTGCTGTACACGGCGGTGGGCGGGCAGTGCAGCTGGACCAGGTCCAGGCAGTCCGTCCCCAGGTTCCGCCGGGAGCGGTCCGTCCATTCGCGGAAGTTGGCCAGGTTGTAGTTCTCCGGCCGCTGTTCCATCCGGCGGCCCATCTTGGTGCCCACCGTGATGTCCAGGCCCGGGTTGTCGGCGAGGAATTTGCCGATGGCCTGTTCGCTGCGGCCGTCGCCGTAAACGTCCGCGGTGTCGAAGAACGTGACCCCCGCTTCCGCCGACGCGGCCAGGATGGCCTGCGCCTGCGCGGGGTCCACATTGCCCCAGTCCGCGCCAAGCTGCCAGGTCCCCAGTCCGACGATGGAGACGTTCCGTCCGGTCTTGCCCAAGATTCGCTGTTCCATCATCCGACTATATGCCGGACCTGCAGTGGGGTGGCCAGTCCCGCTTCCTTCAGGCCCAGATAGATCTTGTCCCGGGCAATGGGAAGCTCCGCAAACCGGACCCCCGTGGCGTTGCGGATGGCGTTGGCCAGCGCGGGCGCCACCGGGTTGAAGGGGCTCTCGCTCATGGACTTCGCGCCCAGCGGTCCCAGCTTGTCGCTGGTGTCCGCGAAGTACACTTCGCTGCGCGGCACGTCCGCGAAGGACGGGATGTGGTACTGCCGGAGGATGTCCGTGGTGACCCGGCCGGCGTCGTCCACCCTGACTTCCTCATACAGCGCGGCGCCCAGCGCCTGCGCGATCCCGCCTTCGATCTGCCCGCGGCACTGCCGCGGGTTGACCACAACACCGGCGTCGGCGGCCTGGACGCTCTGCAGGATCCTCAGCTCGCCCGTCCCGGTGTTCACGGCCACCCGGAAGCCGTGGACGTTGAACGCCACGGACCGCGGGGTCCCGCCCCAGTGCCCCTCACCGGACAGGTCGACGCCGGCCGCTGCGGCGGCGTCGTGCAGTTCCGTCAGCGGCACCCGGGTTCCCTCGCACACCACCGCGTCCTCCTCCAGCACACACCCGGAGGCCTGAACCTGGCGGATTCCGGCGGCGAAGGCGCGGATCCGCACCGCGAGTTCCTCGGCCGCGGCCAGCGTCGCTTTGCCGGCCACCACCGTTCCGGCCGAGCCGAAGGCGCCGGAATCGTGCTCCACCAGGTCCGTGTCCGACTGCCGGACCGTGATCCGGCCCGCGGTGGTGGACAGGGCGGTGGCGGCGAGCTGGGCGTGCACGGTGGTGGTGCCGTTGCCGAATTCCGCGGTGCCCACGTCCACCTGGTAGGTCCCGTCGGGCAGGAGCCGGAGCCTGGAATGCGCGAAGTGGCCGCGCGGGGGAACGGTATCGATCATGGACAGCGCCGAGCCCTCCCCGGTGACCCAGTCCGGGCCGAGGTCCTCCAGCCCGGCATCCCGGTAGCGTTCCCGGCCGCGGTCCAGGGCGTCCTGCACCAGGCGCGTGCACTGGTCCAGCCCGTAACTGCCGTAGAGCACGTCCTCTTCGGGGTCGGGGTGGGTGGAGAGCATGTCGTCACCCTCGCGGACCATGTTGCGGCGGCGGAACTCCATCGGATCCATGCCGATCCCGGCGGCGAGCTCGTCCACGGCGGACTCGATCGCGAAGACCGTCTGGCTCAGTCCGTAACCGCGGAAGGCGCCGGACGGCACGGTGTTGGTGTACACCGCGTGGGCGTCCACTTTCTTGTTGGCGCAGTTGTACACGGCCAGGGATTCGCCGCAGCCGTGGAACATCACGCCCACGGAATGGTTGCCGTAGGCGCCGGCGTTGGTGAGCACCTCCAGCTGCAGGGCCGTCAGCTTGCCCTCGTTGCTGGCGGCGGCCTTGAGGTGGATGGTGAACGGGTGCCGGGTGGTGGAGGCCGTGAACTGCTCGGTGCGGGTGAATTCCAGCTGCACCGGGCGCCGCAGTTTCAGCGCGGCTAGCGCCACAATATCCTCGGTGAGGACTTCCTGCTTGCCGCCGAAGCCGCCGCCCACCCGTCCCGCGACCACCCGGATCCGGTCCTCGGGGAGGTCGAAGACCCGGCCCAGGGTACGCCGGACCAGGAAGGGCACCTGGCTGGACGTGCGGATCTGGAGCCGGCCGTCGTCGTCGATCAGGGCGATGGCGGCGTGGGTCTCCAGGGCGGTGTGCTGCACCCGCTGGGTGCGGTAGGTCTGCTCGTGGATGAAGTCCGCGGCGGCGAAGGCCGCGGCGACGTCGCCCAGTTCGGAGTGCAGCTCGGCCACAACGTTCTGTTCCGGCCGGCCGATGCGGGCTGTCGCGGCGTCCTTGTCGCCGTGGACCAGCGGCGCGCCGGGGCGCAGGGCGTCCTGCGGGGTGAACACGGCGTCGAGCACCTGGTACTCCACTTTGAGCGCCCGGACGCCGGCTTCCGCCGCGGCCACGCTGTCCGCGACGACGGCGGCGATCCGCTGCCCGACGAACCGGACCACGTCGTCCAGCACCCGGGTGTCGTCCGGGTCGTCGGTGTAGAGCTCGTGCTGGGCCGTGGAAAACAGCTGCGCGGGCGCGTCTTCGTGGGTGAAGACCGCCTCGACGCCGGGAATCCGCAACGCGTCCGCGGAGTCGATGGACAGCACCCGGGCGTGGGCGTGCGGTGAGCGCAGGAGCTTCATATGCAGGAGCCCGTGAAGCTGGTCTGCGGGGACGTCCAGGGTGTAGCGCGCCGCGCCGGTGACGATGGCCCGGCTGGCGGGGGCCGGGACGTCGTCGCCCAGCTGGCCCGGGCGCGGCTCGGGCTGGCTCTCGCCGGCGATCCCGGATCCCGGCCCCTCGGGATCCGGGTGCCCCTCCCGGCCGCAGACGGCGTCCGCGATCGCCCGGTAGCCCGTGCAGCGGCACAGGTTCCCCTTGAGGTTCCGGGGCAGGTTGGCCTTCTGCTCGTCGTCGAACGTGGCCGCCGTCATCACCATGCCGGCGGTGCAGAACCCGCACTGGAAGCCCTGCCGCTCCATGAACTGCTGCTGCATGGGGTGGAGTTCCGCGGCGCCGGTTTCGGTGCCGGGGTCACTGCCGGTTTCCCCGCCGGCTTCGGTGCGGGCGGTGCCGGCCAGGCCCTCCACCGTGGTCACGGCCCGGCCCTCCGCGCGGACCGCGGGGTAGATGCAGCTGTGCACCGGGGCGCCGTCCACGTGGACGGTGCAGGCCCCGCAGTCGCCGCCGTCGCAGCCTTTTTTGACTCCGAAGTTGCCCTGCTCGCGAAGGAAGGTCCGCAGGCACTGCCCCGGCCTGGGCTCGGCCTGCGCCGGAGTGCCGTTAATGGTCACTGCGCCGTTAATAGTCATTGCGCCGTTGATCTCGGTAACCATGCTCAGGCCCTTTCCTGCTGCGGCGAAACTGTGTGCTGTGAAGGGGGCGCGTCGCCCTGCGGCGGCCAGAAGTCGCCTGAAACGTAGGCCGGCGCCGTGCCTGCCGGGGATGCCAGTTCGGCCCGGATTTCCTCGGCGAGCCGGTAGGTCATGTCCTTCCGCCAGGCCGGCAACCCGTGGATGTCGTCGTGGTAGAGCCCGTCCGGGATGGCGGCGTCGAGCGCTTCAGCCAGCGCCGCCGGCGACGTCGGGGCACCGGGAGGCGCCGCGAGGCGCAGCTGCACGGGGCGCTTGGTGGCGGCGGTGACCGTGAGGACCAGGGTGCCGTCGGCGTCGAGCCTGCCGATCAGCAGCACCCCGGAACGGCCCAGGTTGCTCAACGACAGGCGGCGGAACGCCACCCGGGAGGCAAGGGCCGACGCCGGGAGCTGGACTTTGCGGAGCAGTTCGCCGGGTGCCAGGCAGTTGCGTGCGTCCCCCGTCACGAAGTCCGCCACCGGGACGGTACGGCTGGACCCGCCCGGGCCGAGCACCGTGGCCACACCGTCCAGGGCCGCGCAGAGCGAGATCATGGGTCCGGCCGGCAGGGAGGTGCAGAGGTTGCCCCCCACGGTGGACATGTTCCAGACCTTAAAGGAGGCCACGAAGGAATCGCAGCACGGCCGGATCAGCTCCAGCGCGGGCCAGGTGCCCGCGTGTGCCCGGCCGGTTTCGCCGGCGGGCAGCGCGTAGAGTTCCGCGATGGTGCAGGTGGCTGCGAGTTCGATCCCGGCGTCGGACACCGTGATCGAGGGCCAGCCGGTGGCGCCGAGGTCCAGGAGCCGGCGGAGTGGTTCCTTGCCGAAGGCGAAGCTGCCGTAGGAAAACAGCACGGTGCCGCCGGCCAGCCATGCGTCGCCGGCCTGCCAGTCGGCCGGATCCGCGGTGCGGACCACGGCCTCGATGGTGTTCATGTCCATGGCATCTCCTGGTGGTGCGGGGTGTTGACGGTGTGATGGATAGGTCCGGACCCGTGTTTTAAGGACAGCCCCCGGGCGGAACGGGTCCGGGCTGCCACCAGCTCAGCGGTGATGGAGACGGCCACCTCGGCCGGGGTGACCGCGCCCAGGTCCAGTCCGATCGGGGAATGCAGCCGCTCGGTCTCCGCCGGCGCCACCCCGGCGGCGAGTAGTGATTCCAGCCGCTGGCCGTGGCTCCGCCGTGATCCCATGGCCCCGACGTAGGCCAGGTCCAGGCCAAGCGCGGCCTGCAGCAGCGGGATGTCGAACTTGGGGTCGTGGGTGAGGACGCAGACAACGGTCCGGGCATCGAGGCGGCCGGCCTCAGCTTCCGCGGCCAGATAGCGGTGCGGCCAGTCCGTGACCACCTGGTCCGCCACCGCGAATCTTTCCTGCCCCGCAAAGGCCGGCCGGGCGTCGCACAGGGTGACGTGGTAGCCCAGCAGGCGGGCGGCCGGCACCAGGGCCGCGCCAAAATCGTTGGCGCCGAACACCAGCATCCGGGCCGGCGGCAGCCTGCTCTCCACCAGCAGGGTGATGGGCTCGGAGGCGGGTCCCGCCACCGAGCCGTAGCAGCCTGATTCCGCCGCCAGCCGCACCACCCCCGTGGTCCCGCTTCTCAGCAGGGGCTCCAGTTGCGCGGCGGCCGCCCGCAGCAGGGAGCGGTCCCCGCCGGCTATTCCCAGCAGGGCGGCCACGGCATCGGACTGCGCCACCTGGTAGCTGGCCGGATCCGGGATAACAACCGCGCCGGCGCTTCGCGGGGAGTCGGTACCGGCCGGGGACGCGGCGTCGATCCGGCGGATGAGCGCCAGGCCCGCTGCGGGGTCGTGGGCATCCAGGGTGGCCAGGCCCTCCGGCCGGAGGCCCCCAAGGGTGTCCGCCAGCAGTTCGATGTGGACGTCCAGCTCGCCCCCGCAGGTGAGCCCGACGGCGAACGCGTCCTCGGCGCTGTAGCCGAAGAACTCTCGGCGAGTGCCGCCGTCGGCCATCACCTCCAGGGCCGCAGCCACAACGGCGCCCTCGACGCAGCCGCCGGACAGGCTGCCCAGGACCTCGCCGGCCCCGGACACCAGCATGGAGGTTCCCACCGGGCGCGGCACGGACCCGCCGGCTCCCACCACGGTGGCCACGGCGCAGCGCTGGCCTGCGGCGGCCGGCGGCCAAGCCGCCAGCGACGGCATCAGATCCAACATGGCTGCACTCTCTTTTCTTGTGCGGCGGTCGTGTGCATATTCTCGTTCCAATCGTTGTCCGGGGACAGCACCGCCGCGGCGGCGTGGCCCCGGAAGCGCTGCGCTTGCGGATTTTCGCCCCCGGGATCCCCGGTGCGGCGGTCCGAAAGCGCAGCGAAAGTCCGGATGTCAGGCGCCCAGCAGCGCGTTGATGGGGCCCCGGGCGAAATAGACCAGGAATCCGGCCGTCACCACCCACATGAGCGGATGGATCTTCTTGGCCTTCCCGGACGCTGCCCCGATGATGACCCATGAGATGAAGCCGACGCCGATGCCGTTGGCGATCGAGTAGCTCAGCGGCATCGTGACGATGGTCAGGAACGCCGGCAGGGCCACGGCGAACTTGGTGAACTTGATCTCGCGGATCTGCGCCACCATCATGGCGCCCACCACCACCAGGGCGGCGGCGGCCACCTCCAGCGGAACCACGCTGGTGAGCGGGGTAAGGAACATGGAGCCCAGGAACAGGACACCGGTGACCACGGAGGCCAGCCCGGTCCGGGCGCCCTCGCCGATGCCCGCGGCGGAATCGATGTAGACGGTATTGGAGGATCCCGAGGTGGCTCCGCCGGCAACCGCGCCGACGCCTTCAACGATGAAGGCCGACTTGAGCCGCGGGAACGTGCCGTCTTTGTGGGCGACACCGGCGCTCTTGGCGAGTCCGGTCATGGTGCCCATGGCATCGAAGAAGTTGGTGAAGACCAGCGTGAAGACCAGCATGGTGGCGGCAAGCCCGCCGATCCGGCCGAATGCACCGAACAGGTCGAACTGTCCCACCAGGCCCAGGTCAGGCGCCGACACCAGCTGGCCGGAGAGCACCGGGGTGTTCAAGTGCCAGCCGCCGGGGTTTGTGTCGCTGCTGGGGCCGATGCGCAGGACCGCCTCGACGAGTGCTGCGAGCAGCGTGGTGGCGACGATCCCGATCAGCAGTCCGCCCTGAACCTTGCGGGCCACGAGGATGCCCATGACGAGGAGTCCGACGATGAAGACGAGGGTGGGAACTGAGCTAATGGAGCCGTTGTCGCCCAGCTGCACCGGGGGCCCGGCTGTGGTCGCCCGGACGAAGCCCGAGTCGACGAAGCCGATGAACGCGATGAACAGGCCGATGCCGACGGTGATGGCTGCCTTCAGTTCCTTGGGGACGGCCCGGAAGATGGCCGTCCGGGCGCCGGTGACGCCGAAGAGCACGATCAGGATGCCGTTGATGACCACCAGGCCCATGGCCTCGGGCCACGTGACCTCGTTGATCACCGAGACTGCGAGGAAGGAGTTGATGCCCAGTCCCGCGGCCAGGCCGAACGGCAGATTGGCTACCAACCCGAACAGAATGGTCATCACGCCGGCGGTGAGTCCGGTGACCGCGCCGACCTGCGCGGCCGGCAGCCAGCCGCCGGCCACGTCGGTGGGGGAGTTGCCGGCGCTGAAGCCGCCCAGAATCAGCGGATTAAGGATCACGATGTAGGCCATGGTGAAGAACGTGACCAGGCCGCCGCGGAACTCGCGGGCAAGTGTCGAACCGCGCTCGGTGATGTGGAAGAAGCGGTCCAGGAAAGCGTTCGACGCCGGCGGCCGGGTGTTGCGGTCCTGCCGCTTGGCGTGGGCTGCGGCGTTGGGGTCCGGCGTCGTTGCCGGCTGCGGGCCTTCGTGGGACTGATTGAGGATTGTCATGTCAGCCGCCGGCCCTAGTAGTCAATCCTGGAATCGAGCGTGTTCCAGGTGTGGAAGGGTTCCAGCACTGCTGGGGCCTGGGGATCACCCAGGTCCAGCTTGGACACCGGCATCAGGGCATCGCGGTTGTCGTTCTCGAAGTACTCGTAGAAGACGGCATCATCGAAGCCGACAGAGGCGGCGTCGTGCCGGTCTGCCGCGAAGACGACGCGGTCCACCCGCGCCCACAGCGCGGAGGCGAGGCACATGGGGCAGGGCTCGCAGCTCGTATAGAGGGTGGCCCCCCGCAGGTCGAACGTGCCCAGTTCGGAGCAGGCGCGCCGGATGGCCGTGACTTCGGCGTGGGCGGTGGGATCGTTGGTGGCGGTGACGCGGTTGACGCCGTCGAACGCTTGACCGCCCGCGGTGACGATGACGGCGCCAAACGGTCCGCCGCTGTTCAGGACGTTGGCCGTGGCCAGCTGGATGGATCTGGCCAGAAAATGTTCGGCCGTGACGGTGCTGCTCATGATGCGACTCCCTTTGCCGGGAAGCCGGGTATACCGAGGTGAGACGGAAGGGCCAGATGCGACGGTTACCAGGCTTCAGCATGTGCTTTGAAGGTTAAGTTGCGCCTGGTAGATAGCTTCCCCGGAGTCCGGGTGCCCGCCTTTGGCAAGATCGAGATTAGCACCGGAACGTGAGCTGCACCATAGATTTCTGGAAACTTAATTTCGACATGTGAAATTTATGTTTCCGGAACCTCACACCGGCCGGCCATTGACGGATAGGCTGCGGCCACCCTAGCCTGTTGAAACCCGGCCACGATCCCGGGCACCCTGGATCAGCAGACAGGGCATCACTGAGCTGGCATTTCCTTCCCACGCTCAGACAGGACACCATGATGCCCGCACCGTCCCCGCAATCCCGTCTCTGGGTTAAGAATCCCCGCGGCGCCTTCACCGCCAACAGCCTCGACGCCTCCGGCGGAGTAGTGGTCAGCGGCGGCGTCATCACGGAGGTGCTCGCCGCCGGCCAGCAGCCCTCGGCCCCCTGCAACGAGGTGTTCGACGCCGGCAATCACGTCCTGCTGCCCGGCCTCATCAACACGCATCACCACTTTTACCAGACCCTCACCCGGGCGTGGGGGCCGGTGGCCAACGCGCCGCTCTTCCCCTGGCTGCAGAACCTGTATCCGGTGTGGGCGCGCCTCACACCCCGCGATTTGGAGCTGGCCACCACCGTGGCGCTCGCCGAGCTGCTCCAGTCCGGCTGCACCACCGCCGCGGACCACCACTACCTGTTTCCGGACGGTATGGAAGACGCCATCGACATCGAGGTGCGGGCGGTGCGCCGGCTCGGCATGCGCGCCACGCTCACCCGGGGATCCATGAGCCTCGGGGAGGACGACGGCGGCCTGCCGCCGCAGTCCACCGTGCAGTCACCGGACGTGATCCTGGCGGACAGCGAACGGCTCATCGGCGAGTACCACCAGCGGGGCGACGGCGCCACGATTCAGATTGCGCTGGCCCCGTGCTCGCCGTTTTCCGTCACCCGGGAGATCATGGCCGAAAGCGCCACCCTGGCGGAGCGGCACGATGTCCGGCTGCACACCCACCTCGCCGAGACCCTGGACGAGGAGGATTTCTGCCGGGAAATGTTCGGCCTGCGGACCGTGGACTACCTCGACAGCGTGGGCTGGCTGACCGGCCGGACCTGGCTGGGCCACGGCATCCACTTCACCGACGCCGAGATCGCCGCGCTGGGAGCCGCGGGCACCGCCGTCGCACACTGCCCCACGTCCAACATGCGCCTGGCCTCCGGAACCGCGAGGGTGCTGGAACTGGAGGACGCCGGAGTCCCCGTGGGGCTAGGCGTGGACGGATCGGCGTCGAACGATGCCTCCAACATGATCCTGGAGGCGCGGCAGGCACTGTACCTGCAGCGGCTGCGCTACGGTGCGCAGGTCCCGGTGGAACGGGCTCTGGGCTGGGCCACGAGAGGCTCCGCCGCAGTCCTGGGCCGGCCGGACCTGGGCCAAATAGCCCCCGGGATGCAGGCGGACCTGGCCCTTTTCACCCTCGACGAACTGCGCTTCTCCGGCAGCCACGACCCCGTCGCGGCCCTTTTGCTGTGCGCGGCTGACAGGGCGGACCGCGTCATGGTGGGCGGAGAGTGGCGCGTGGTGGACGGCCACATTCCGGGGCTGGACATTGCCGGGCTCATTGCGGAGCACTCCGCCGCGGCGCGGAAGCTGGTGAACGGCTGAGCGGTTTCCGGCCGCGTCCGCCGGCCGCCTTCACCGGGCCCCGCTGCCGGCCGCGCCGCGGGGCTGGCTGCGGGTCTGGCTGCGGGTCTGGCTGCGGCATCCGATCGTTGCTAGCGTGTCGGAATGAGCCCATCGAAGGCCCCGGCCGAGATCCTTAACATCGCTGGCACCGAGGTTCGGATCTCGAGTCCGGACAAAGTGGTGTTCCCCGAACCCGGGCTGACGAAGCTGGACCTGGTGCGGTACTACCTCGCCGTGGCGGATGGTGCGCTGCGCGGCGCGGGCGGCCGGCCCATGGTGCTCAAGCGCTTCCCGAAGGGAATTGACGCGGAGCCGTTCTTCCAGAAGCGCGTGCCGGAAAACCATCCGGACTTCATCGACACGGCAACCCTGCACTACGCGTCGGGGACATCCGCCGAGGAGGCCGTCATCCGGGATGCCGCGGGCCTGGCGTGGGTGGTGAACCTTGGCTGCCTGGACCTCAACCCGCATCCGGTGCGCGCCGAGGACCTCGAGCACCCCGACGAGCTGCGGGTGGACCTGGATCCGATGCCTGGCGTCGGCTGGTCCCAGATCGTCGACGTCGCGTATGTTGCGCGGGACGTGCTCGACGACGTGGGACTCGTGGGGTGGCCGAAGACCAGCGGGTCCCGCGGGCTCCACATCCTGGTGCGCATCTCGCCGCAGTGGTCATACCGCGACGTGCGGCTTGCCGCCGAAACCTTGGCCCGCGAGGTCGAAAACCGCGCGCCGGGCCTCGCCACGGCGCGGTGGTGGAAGGAGGAGCGCGGCGAGAGTGTGTTCGTCGACTTCAACCAGAACGCCAAGGACCGCACCGTGGCCTCGGCGTACTCGATCCGGCCCTTGCCCGACGCCCGGGTCTCGACGCCGCTCTCATGGGACGAGGTCCGCTCCGCGCGGCCGGAACTGTTCACGGTGCTAACGGTGCCCCGGCGCTTCGCGGACGGGGGCGACCCCCACGCCGGCATCGACGGCGCGGTGGGCTCACTCGATAGACTCCTCGCCTTGGCATCAGAGCTCGGCCCCGCCGACAAACCCCCGCGCGGTGTCGACGGTTCCGGCCGCCGGCAGTCGGTGATGCCGCTCATTGAGGTGGCCCGCACCAGGACCAAGCCCGAGGCACTCACGGCGCTGGAGGAGTGGAAGACCCGGCACGCGGACATCGTCCCGGCCCTGCACCCCGCCGACGTGCTGGTCGACGGAATGCGCGGATCAAGCTCGCTCTGGTACAGGGTGCGGGTGAACCTGCAGCATGTTCCCGAGGCGGAGCGCCCTCCGCAGGAGGAGCTCATCGCCGATTACGACCCCTGGGCCGGCAGGGAGTGGCCGGGGCGCCCGGCGTCCTGACACCGGCCGCCCGTCGAGGCGCACCCCTCGGGTGAGGCGCACCCCCTGGGCGTCAGCGTCCAAACAACGGGAGCGCGCGCAGCCAGCGGGAGATTCCCCGGCCGGCGCGGTCGCAGTCGGCCGGAATGTAAAAGTCCGGATCCGTGGCGCCGAACGGCAGGTACAGCTCCTGGCCGGGTGCCGGAAAGTCAGCGACGTTGTTCTGATCCTGCGGGTCCATCTGTTCCTCCTCGTTCTTGCTTTGTTCCGTACTGTTTCCGTACTTCGGAAAATATTTATTGTCTTGTGGAAACTGTAAAGCGCTGCCCCGCGCCCGTCAAGACCCTGCACCGGCGCCTCGGACCCCATCCGGTCACAATCGGAAAGTTGGGATTGTGATGTACACCACCGCCGGACTGGGCTAACCTTGAAGGTAATTCGTGGCCCAGGTCACGTAACCTGGGAGCAGCAGGCAGGGTTGTAATGAGCTGGCGTCAACTGACGTCGGCTCTTTTTTTGTGGGCCGGCGGTGAAAGAAACGAACGCGAAACGCGTACGAAATTTCTATGTGGGAGTTTTATTCCACATACCGGAAGTTGGGAACCACACCATGAACAACAAGATCGTCCTCGGACAGAACCAGTACGGTAAGGCCGAAGTCCGCGTCGTCAAGATCACCCGCGACACCGAGCGGCACGAGATCGAAGACCTCAACGTCACCTCGCAGCTCCGCGGCGACTTTGCGGCTGCCCACCTGGAAGGCGACAACAGCCACGTGGTGGCCACGGACACGCAGAAGAACACCATCTACGCCTTCGCCCGGGAGGGCGTCGGCTCCCCGGAGGCCTTCCTGCTCCGGCTCGGCGACCACTTCACGTCCAGCTTCGACTGGGTGACCGGCGGCCGCTGGGAGGCCGAGGCGTACAGCTGGGACCGCATCCAGGCCCACGGCGCGGCCCACGACCACTCCTTCGTGCGCAACGGCCAGGAAGTCCGGACCGCAGTGCTGGTCCGCGACGGCGCTGACCGGCATCTCATCTCCGGGCTCAAGGACCTGACCGTCCTCAAGTCCACGCAGTCAGGCTTCGTCGGCTACCCGCGGGACAAATACACCACCCTGCCGGAGACCACCGACCGCATCCTCGCCACGGACGTCTCCGCCCGCTGGCGCTACAACCCCGGCACCGATTTCAGCGCCCTCGATTTCAACAAGAACTACGACGACGTCAAGGCCCTCCTGCTGGAGGGTTTCACCGAAAAGTACTCCCACGCCCTGCAGCAGACCCTGTTCGACATGGGCACCAAGGTCCTCGAGGCACACAGCGAGATCGACGAAATCAAGTTCTCGATGCCCAACAAGCACCACTTCCTGGTGGACCTCTCGCCGTTTGGCCTCGACAACCCCAACGAGGTCTTCTTCGCCGCTGACCGCCCGTACGGCCTGATCGAGGCAACGGTCCAGCGCGAAGACGCAGCACCGGCCGACGCCGCCTGGTCCGGCATCGCCGGATTCTGCTAGGAAACCCCCGACCGTCTCACAACGCCGCGGCCTGTTCCGGGGCCAGCCCCAGCGCCGCCCCCGGAACAGGCCGCCAGTACCCCACCAAGCCACATCTGTTAGCCAGACACTGTTAGCCAGACAAAGACGTCTGCCATGAACCAAGAAAGTCTGCCATGACCATGAAAAAGAAGCCGTCAGCGCTCAAGTCCCGCGCCGGCCGCACCCAATCCGACCGGCCCGAAGACGAACGCCTCCCGATCGGCAGCACCTTCGCCTACGGCCTCCAGCACGTCCTGACGATGTACGGCGGCATCATCGCACCCCCGCTGATCATTGGCGCGGCGGCCGGAATGCCCTCCGAGGAGATCGGCCTCCTGATCGCGGCCTGCCTCTTTGTGGGCGGCCTCGCCACCATTCTCCAGACCATCGGCATCCCCTTCTTCGGCTCCCGGCTTCCCCTGGTCCAGGGCGTCTCGTTCGCGGGCGTCTCCACCATGGTGGCGATCGTGGATGAGGGCGGCGGGATCCAGTCCGTGTTCGGTTCGGTGATTGCCGCGTCGCTGATCGGCCTGCTCATCACACCGCTGTTCTCCAAGATCATCCGCTTCTTCCCGCCGGTGGTCACGGGAACGGTCATTACCGTCATCGGCCTGACCCTGATGCCCGTGGCCGCGAACTGGGCCATGGGCGGCAACAAGGCCGCGCCCAACTACGGTTCCGTGGCCAATATCGGGCTCGCGGCGGTCACCATGGCCATCGTGCTGCTGTTGAGCAAGGTGGGAAGCGCCACCATCTCGCGGCTCTCCATCCTCCTGGCCATGGTGCTGGGCACGGTCATCGCCTTTATTGCCGGCATGACGGACTTCTCCAAGGTTTCGCAGGGCCCGATCGTGGCGTTCCCCACCCCGTTGGCCTTCGGGCCGCCCACGTTCCACGTGGCGGCCATCATCTCGATGCTGATCGTGATCCTGGTGACCCTGACGGAGACCTCCGCGGACATCATTGCCGTGGGTGAAATCGTGGGCACCAAGGTGGACTCCAAGCGCATCGGCGACGGCCTGCGGGCGGACATGCTCTCCAGCGCCATCTCCCCGCTGTTCAACTCCTTCACCCAGAGCGCCTTCGCCCAGAACGTGGGACTCGTCGCCATCACGGGGGTCAAGAGCCGCTTCGTGGTCAGCGCCGGCGGCGCCATCCTGGTGATCCTGGGCCTCCTTCCGGTCCTGGGCCGGGTGGTGGCCGCGGTGCCCACACCGGTACTGGGCGGCGCCGGCGTCGTACTCTTCGGCACGGTGGCCGCCAGCGGCATCCGGACGCTGGCGAAGGTGGAGTACAAGAACAACATGAACCTGGTCATCGTGGCCGCGTCGATCGGCTTCGGGATGATCCCGATCGCCGCCCCGACCTTCTACGACCAGTTCCCGTCCTGGTTCGCCACCATCTTCCACTCCGGCATCAGCTCGGCGGCCGTGATGGCCATCCTGCTGAACCTGCTCTTCAACCACCTCAAGGCGGGCAACTCGGAGAACCAGTCCGTTTTCGTGGCGGGGACCGAACGAATCGTGAAGGAACAGGACCTCAAATGCCTGGCCGACGGCGACCGCTTCGAGGGCGGCAAGCTGATCGACTGCGACGGCAAGGAAGTCCCCGTGGAGTCGGCGTCGAAATCCGAGCACTGACAGCCGGCGGCACCACCGTGATGAGCGCAGCGGCCCCTTTCCCGACAGGAAAAGGGGCCGCTGCGCGGCCGCGCGGGCCGCAGGTTCAACGCCGGGGGTCAGGCCTTGTTCAGGTCCTGCGAAATCGCCAGGGCGGCCTCGCGCAGCAGCGGCACGGCCCGTGCGGCGAACGCCTCGTCCACCCGGGACACGGGGCCGGAGACGGAAATCGCCGCCGGGGTGGGCGCATTGGGGATGGCGATCGCGAAGCAGCGGACGCCCAGCTCCTGCTCCTCCTCGTCGATGGAGTAGCCGCGGTCCCGGATCAGCTTCAAGTCCGCAAACAGGGACTCGACGTCGCCGATGCTCTTTGGCGTGGGGGTGGGCATGCCCTTGCGGGTGACGATGCCGCGCACCGTCTCGTCATCCAGCTGGGCCAGGATGGCCTTGCCCATGCCGGTGGCGTGCATAAAGCCGCGGCGGCCCACCTCGGTGATCATCCGCATCGAGTGCAGGGACGGGACCTGGGCCACGTACATCACCATGTCCGAGTCCAGCACCGCCATGTTGGCTGTTTCCCCGAGCCGCTCCACCAGCGACTGAAGCTCCGGCCGGGCCAGCGCTCCCAGCTGTTTGTTGGCGGCCTCGCCCAGGCGTATCAGACGCGGGCCCAGCGCATAGCGGCGGTTCGGCAGCTGCCGGATGTAGCCCAGCGTGACCAGCGTGCGGAGCAGCCGGTGGATGGTGGGCAGCGGCAGGTCGGTGGAGGAAGAAAGTTCACTGAGGGTGACGTCGCCGCCGGCATCAGTGATCAGTTCCAGAAGATCGAAAACGCGTTCAACGGACTGCACGCCTCCGGGGGCTTTTTCCGCCATGGCTTGGGTCTCCTGAGAGTTCGCTTGCGACAACTTTTATCCGCATCGTGAAAAAAGTGCTTAGTAGACCCAAGATACAGCACCGCCCGCCCGCCGTCGACGCCGCGTCCGCGTCACATTCGGGGCTTGTATTTCCACAAAGTAGATAATAATATCCATAATACGAAATAAGTGATTGCAGCGAGTGCCCGTCCGCGGGCCGACTAGGAGGAAATTCAATGGCGAATCCGAGCCCCGGAAATTCGATCACCCTGCGCGTGGAGGCACCGTCCAGCTTCACCGCCACGTCCGAGCTGGCCGCCGCCGTCGGCGCCGCCGGAGCCGCGATCACCGCCCTGGACGTCACCGAATCCCACCACGAGACCCTGGTGGTCGACGTCACCTGCAACACCACGGACGACGACCACGCGGCGCGCGTCAAGGACGCGCTCAACGCGCTCGACGGCGTCACCGTCCGCAACGTCTCCGACCGCACCTTCCTGATGCACCTTGGCGGCAAGCTGGAGGTTGTTCCGAAGGTCGCGCTGCGGAACCGCGACGATCTCTCCCGCGCCTACACCCCCGGGGTGGCGCGCGTCTGCCTGGCCATCGCGGAAAACCCCGAGGCCGCCCGCAACCTGACCATCAAACGCAACACGATCGCCGTCGTGACCGACGGGTCCGCCGTCCTGGGCCTCGGCAACATCGGCCCGGCCGCCGCGCTGCCCGTGATGGAAGGCAAGGCGGCACTGTTTAAGCAGTTCGCCAACGTCGACGCCTGGCCGGTCTGCCTGGACACCCAGGACACCGAGGAGATCATCAGCATCGTCAAGGCCCTCGCCCCGGTCTACGGCGGCGTCAACCTCGAGGACATCGCCGCGCCGCGCTGCTTCGAGATCGAAAACCGGCTCCGCGAGGAGCTCGACATCCCGGTCTTCCACGACGACCAGCACGGCACCGCCATCGTTACGCTGGCGGCCCTCGCCAACGCCCTGCGCGTTGTGGACAAGAAGCTCCCCGACGTCCGGATCGTGGTGTCGGGTGTCGGCGCGGCCGGCTCCGCCATCATCCAGCTGCTCAAGGCGCAGGGCGCGCGCAACATCATCGCCGCCGGCCGCTCAGGAGCGATCCACTTCGGCGAACAGTACGACGACGAGCACCGCACCTGGATTGCCGAGAACACCAACGAACAGGGCTTCTCCGGCACGCTGCACGAGGCCCTCAGGGGAGCCGACGTCTTCATCGGCGTCAGCGCACCGCACGTGATCGGCGAGGAGCAGGTGGCTTCCATGGCCAAGGACGCTATTGTGTTCGCCATGGCCAACCCCACGCCGGAAATCGACCCCGTGGTCGCGTCACGGCACGCCGCCGTGGTGGCCACCGGCCGCAGCGACTTCCCCAACCAGATCAACAACGTCCTGGCATTCCCCGGATTCTTCCGCGGCCTGCTGGACGCCGGGGCGTCGGACATCACCCCCCAGATGCTCGTGGCCGCCGCCGAGGCGATCGCGAACCGGGTGGCTGACGACGAGCTCAACGCCAGTTACATCATTCCCAGCGTCTTCGACCCCCACGTGGCCTCCGATGTCGCCGCCGCCGTTTCCGCCGCCGCCCACGCTGCGGCCCCGGCCGCAGCCCTCTCCCACGCCTGATCCGCCGCCTGACCAAGCGCCTGATTCACCGCCTGACTCACCGAACAGGAAGGACCACAATGGCTCTCACAATTTCAGCCCACCGCCCCGTAGACCGCGCGGAGGAGATCCTCACCCCGGAGGCGCTGGCCTTCATCGAGGAACTGCACCAGCGGTTCGCCGCCACCCGCGGGGAGCTCCTCAAGGCCCGCGCGGTCAAGCGGGAGGAGGTGGCCCGCACCGGCCGGCTCGACTTCCTGCCGGAAACGCGGGACATCCGCGAGGGAGACTGGGCCGTCGCCCCGGCCCCCGCAGCCCTCCAGGACCGCCGGGTGGAAATGACCGGACCTGCCGCACCGGCGAAAATGGCGATCAACGCCCTCAACTCCGGGGCAAAGGTCTGGCTGGCCGACCTCGAGGACGCCAGCACCCCCACCTGGTCCAACGTGATCGAATCCATCCTGAACCTCCGCGACGCCGCGGCGGGCACCCTGGCCTACACCTCCCCGGAAGGCAAGGAATACACGCTCCGCACCGACGCCCCGCTGGCCGTCGTCGTGGCCCGCCCGCGCGGCTGGCACATGAGCGAGCGCCATCTGCTGATCGGCGGCGAACACACCGTGGGCGCCCTGGTGGACTTTGGCCTGCACTTCTTCCACACCGCCAAGCGGCTGCTGGAGAACGGACAGGGCCCGTACTACTACCTGCCCAAGATGGAGAGCCACCTCGAGGCCCGCCTCTGGAACGAGATCTTCGTCTTCGCGCAGGACTACCTCGGCATCCCGCAGGGCACCATCCGCGCCACGGTCCTGATCGAGACCATCCCCGCGGCGTTCGAGATGGACGAGATCCTCTACGAACTCCGCGACCACGCCTCCGGACTGAACGCCGGGCGCTGGGACTACCTGTTCAGCATCATCAAGTATTTCCGCGACGCCGGCCCGCGGTTCGTGCTGCCGGACCGCGCCACCGTGGCCATGACCGCGCCGTTTATGCGCGCCTACACCGAACTGCTGGTTAAGACCTGCCACCGCCGCGGCGCCTTCGCCATGGGCGGCATGGCGGCCGTTATCCCCAACCGCCGCGAACCCGAGGTGACGGCCCAGGCCTTCGAGAAGGTGCGCGCGGACAAGACCCGCGAGGCAAACGACGGCTTTGACGGTTCCTGGGTGGCCCACCCGGACCTGGTGCCGGTCTGCCGGGACGTCTTCAGCGCAGTCCTGGGCGACCGGCCGAACCAGCTGGACAAGCAGCGCCCGGAAGTCTCCGTCACCGCGGACCAGCTCCTGGACGTCGCCTCCGCCGGCGGCACGGTCACCGAGGCCGGCCTGCGCCTGAACCTCTACGTCGCCATCGCCTACACCGCGGTGTGGATCTCGGGCAACGGCGCCGTCGCCATCCACAACCTGATGGAGGACGCCGCGACGGCGGAGATCTCCCGCTCGCAGGTCTGGCAGCAGATCCGCAACCAGGTGGTCCTCGCCGACACCGGGCGGACCGTGACCCGCGAGCTGGTGACCGGGATCCTGGCCGAAGAAACGGAGAAGCTCCGCGGCGAAGTGGGCGAGGACGCGTTCGCGAAGCACTACCTGCCCGCCAGCAAGCTCATCGGCGATATCTGCCTCTCCGAGGACTACACGGACTTCCTCACCACGCCGGCCTACGAACTGGTGGGCTGAGCGATGGCTGTGTCTCCTTCCGGGACGCCCTCCGGGGCGGCGCTCTCCGCGGCCGACCTCGGCAGGATCGATGCCCAGCTCGCGGCGACGGACCTGCTCCTGGAACGTAACTACCCCGGCGACGACGGCACCCGCCAGCCGGTGCACACCGTCTATGTCCCGGCCGATCGCTTCACGCCGGACTTCGCCGCGAGCTGGGGCGCCCAGGCGCTGGCCGCCGCCGACGCCCACGGCGGGCTGGAACAGCTCTGCACCCTGCTCGGCCAGGATCCGGCGCTGGCTGGCGCCGTGGCCCCCCGCGTGGCCGCGAAGCTCGGCAGCGAGCCGATCGAGGACCTCCGGCTGGACTTCGAGGACGGCTACGGGGACCGGGGTGACGACGCCGAGGACGCCGACGCCGTCGCTGCCGCGGCCGCCGTGGCCGCCGCAGTGGCGGACGGCAGTGCCCCGCCGTTCATCGGGATCCGGTTCAAGTGCTTCGAGGCGCCCACCCGGGCCCGCGGGCTGCGCACCCTGGACCTGTTCGTTTCCGGTCTGGCCGCCGCCGGCGAGCTCCCGGAAGGGCTGGTCCTCACCCTGCCGAAGGTCACCACCGTGGCCCAGGTGCAGGCGATGGACTACGCCGTGTCCCGGCTGGAGGAGGTCCACTCACTGCCCGCCGGACGCCTGCGCTTTGAGGTCCAGGTGGAAACGCCGCAACTGATCCTGGGACCGGACGGCACCTCCCCGGTGGCGCAGCTGCCGCACGCCGTTCCCGGCCGGATCAGCGCCCTGCACTACGGCACCTACGACTACTCGGCGTCCCTGCAGATCTCCGCGGAATACCAGTCCATGGAGCACCCGGTGGCGGACTACGCCAAGGAAGTGATGCAGCTGGCCGTGGCCGGAACCGGCATCCGGCTCTCCGACGGGTCCACCAACGTCATCCCCGTCGGCGACGGAGTGCAGGACGCCTGGCGGCTCCACGGCCGCCTGGTCCGCCGCTCGCTGGAACGCGGCTACTACCAGGGCTGGGACCTCCATCCCGCCCAGCTGCCGAGCCGCTTCGCCGCCACCTACGCGTTCTACCGGCAGGGCCTTCCCGCCGCCGCCGCGCGGCTCCGCAACTATGTGGAGCGCACCGACGGCGGCGTGATGGACGAACCCGCCACGGCCAGGGCCCTCGCGGCCTTCGTGCTGCGCGGCATCCAGTGCGGTGCCGCCGGCGCTGAGGAAGTCCTGGACCTGACCGGCCTCGGACTCCCCCAACTTGCTGCGCTGGCCCACCCCCGGCTGGCCCACTCCACTTCGAAGTAAGGACCAATGATGGGCAAGTACTACTACCCCCAGGGCGGACTGCCGCCGCAGACTCACCTCACCACGGAACGGGCCATCGTCACGGAGGCCTACACGGTCATCCCCAAGGGCGTCATGACCGACATCGTGACTAGCACCCTGCCGGGTTTCTCCAACACCCGCTCCTGGATCCTGGCCCGCCCGATCTCCGGGTTTGCAACCACGTTCTCGCAGCTGATCGTTGAGATCGGTCCCGGCGGCGGCGCCCCCAAGGCCGAGTTCGAGGCAGGTGTTGAAGGCGTTGTCTTCGTCACCAAGGGCAAGGTCAGCCTGACCCTCGACGGCGAACTGCACCAGCTTGAGGAAGGCGGCTACGCCTACCTGGCCGCCGGTGCCACATGGGGTCTGGAGAACGTCTCGGATGACATCGTCTCCTTCCAATGGATCCGCAAGGCCTACGAGCGGCTTGAGGGTTACGAGGCAAAGTCCTTCGTTACCAGTGATGCCGAGGTGGAGCCCACCGCGATGCCGGATACCAACGGCGCCTGGAAAACCACCCGCTTCACGGATTCCAGCGATCTGGCCCATGACATGCAGGTGAACATTGTGACGTTCCAGCCGGGCGGGGTCATCCCGTTCCCGGAGACCCACGTCATGGAGCACGGCCTGTACGTCCTGGAGGGCAAGGCCATGTACCTGCTCAACAACGACTGGGTTGAGGTGGAGGCCGGCGACTTCATGTGGCTGCGCGCTTTCTGCCCGCAGGCCTGCTATGCCGGTGGTCCCGGCCAGTTCCGTTACCTGTTGTACAAGGACATGAACCGCCAGATCCGCCTCACCTAAGAGCCGGCCGCGCCAGGGGTCCGTTCCGCACTGCGGGGCGGACCCCTTTCTGCACGCCCTCTTGTGCGCTGGCCCCCTTGTGCCTTGGCCCCCTTGTGCCCTGCGCAGTGGTTGCTAGCCTGAGGCTGTGAAATACGAACGCCTGTGGATCGGCATGCTCGTGGGCGCGGCCCTGGGCCTGGTGATCGGCGTGGTCAGCGCCGACAAGCCGTTCACCGGCCTGCTGGTTGGCCTTGGCGTCGGCGCGCTCGTGGGCCTGGCCGCCCGGAAGGACCCCTCCAAGGGCTAGGGACATCCCCTGTCATAGACACACCCCGCCCGTCACCCCCTTGACTCACCTGCCCCACCTTCCCTACACTTTTCATAAAGCAGAATTAAGATTCCACAAAGCGGAAACATAATCAGGAACTACAAACTGTAAGCGATACACGGGCAAGGACGCCCTGGATCCAGTTCCCGCCCTCACCGGAAAGAGCCCACCATGACGTACTCCGTGAACTGCTCCATCCTCTTGACCGAGCTGCCCCTCCTCGAGCGGCCGGCCGCGGCGAAGGCCGCCGGCTTTGACGCCGTCGAGTTCTGGTGGCCGTTCGCCGAATCGGTGCCCGGCGATGCCGAACTGACCCGCTTTGAGCGGGCCATCACCGACGCCGGCGTCCAGCTCGCCGGACTCAACTTCAACGCCGGCGACATGCCGGCCGGGGACCGGGGCCTGGTGTCCTGGAAGGGCCGCTGCGCCGAGTTCAAAGACAACATCGACGTTGTCGCCGGGATCGGCGGACGGCTCGGCTGCACGTCCTTCAACGCGCTCTACGGCAACCGGCAGGACGGGCACACCCCGGAGGCGCAGGACGAGCTGGCGGTCCAGAACCTCGCTGCCGCGGCCGCCGGCGTGGCCGGCATCGGCGGCACCGTGCTGCTGGAGCCGGTCAGCGGCGCCCCGCGTTACCCGCTCCTCACGGCCGACGACGCGCTCCGGGTCATCTCCCGGGTGAAGGCGGAAACCGGCGCGGAGAACATCAGGCTCCTCGCCGATTTCTACCACCTGTCGGTCAACGGCGACGACGTCCCCGCCGTCATTGAAAAGCATGCCAAGGACTTCGGCCACATCCAGATCGCCGACAACCCCGGCCGCGGGGCTCCCGGAACCGGTGAGCTTCCCCTCGGCGAGTGGATCGCCCGCAGCCGCCAACTCGGCTACGAGGGCTACATCGGCCTCGAATACAAGGAACCGGCGGAGACCGCCTTCGCCTGGGCCATCCGCCAGCCCGTGGCCAGCTAGGGCGCACCACCCGCACCCGCCACGCAGCACACCCGCGCTAAAAAGACTTCAGAAAAGAGAACCATCATGAGCAACGTTGCAGTCATCGGACTCGGAATCATGGGCCTGCCCATGGCCATCAACCTGGTCAACGCCGGCCACACCGTCACCGGCTTCAACCGCAGCCAGGACAAAATCGACAAGCTCGTCTCCGAAGGCGGCCGGGGCGCCACGAGCGTCGCCGACGCCGTCAAGGACGCCGACGTCGTCATCACCATGGTGCCGGACTCCCCCGATGTCGAGGGCGTCGTCAGCGGCCCCGACGGCGTGTTCGCCAACGCCAAGTCCGGAGCCCTGTGGATCGACGCCAGCAGCATCCGCCCGGACGTCGCCAAGCGCCTCGCCGAGGACGCCACGGCTGCGGGAATCCGCGCCCTGGACGCTCCGGTGTCCGGCGGCGAACAGGGCGCCATCGACGCCGCCCTTTCCATCATGGTGGGCGGCGACGCGGCAGACTTCGAGGCCGCCCAGGATGTCCTCAACGCCGTGGGCAAGACCATCGTCCACGTCGGCCCCGCGGGGTCCGGCCAGACCGTCAAGGCAGCCAACCAGCTGATCGTCGCCGTCAATATCGAGGTCCTCGCGGAGGCCATCGCCTTCCTTGAGGCCTACGGCGTGGACACGGACGCGGCCCTCAAGGTCCTGGGCGGCGGCCTGGCCGGTTCCAAGGTCCTGGACCAGAAGGGCCAGAAGATGCTGGACCGCAACTTCGACCCCGGCTTCCGCCTGGCTCTGCACCACAAGGACCTGGGCATCGTCACCTCGGCCGCCCGCGAAGCCAACGTCGCCGTCCCCCTCGGCGCCGTCGTCGCGCAACTCGTCGCCGCCACCGTTAACCAGGGCGACGGCGGACTGGACCACTCCGGGCTCTTCAAGCAGGTCCTGCAGCTCTCCGGCCGACAGTAGACCCGGCCGCCACCAGCCACCGCAGCCGCCCGGCCCCACCACCCGCCGGCCCAGCCCGGCCCGGCCCAGCCCGGCCGACCGGGGGCACTTCGACACGGACACGCCGGCCGCCGTCGTGGATTACGACGCCGGCTCTCCGCAAAGTGCCCCGCGACCGCCGGGCCTCCCTTCAGCACACCCAAAATCAGACTTTCAAGGAGCACCCCATGACTAAGATGCGCACCGTAGACGCTGCCGTCGCCATCCTGGAAAAGGAGGGCGCCACCGAGGCGTTCGGCCTGCCAGGCGCGGCAATCAACCCGTTCTACTCCGCCATGCGGAACCACGGCGGGATCCGCCACACCCTGGCCCGCCACGTGGAAGGCGCCAGCCACATGGCTGACGGCTACAGCCGGGCCCAGGACGGCAACATCGGTATCTGCATCGGCACCTCCGGGCCCGCCGGCACGGACATGATCACCGGGCTCTACGCTGCCTGGGCCGATTCCATCCCCATGCTGTGCATCACCGGCCAGGCTCCCGTGGCCAAACTGCACAAGGAAGACTTCCAGGCCGTGGACATCGAGTCCATCGCCAAGCCTGTCACCAAAATGGCCATGACCATCCTGGAACCCGGCCAGGTCCCCGGCGCCTTCCAGAAGGCCTTCCAGCTGATGCGCTCCGGCCGCCCGGGACCGGTGCTGCTGGACCTGCCCATCGACGTCCAGCTGGCCGAGATCGAATTCGATATCGACGCCTACGAGCCCCTGGCCGTCGAGAAGCCGCGGGCCAGCCGCAAGCAGCTGGAGAAGGCGCTGGACATGCTCACCGCTGCCCGGCACCCGCTGATCGTGGCCGGCGGCGGCGTCATCAACGCCGGCGCGTCCGAGCAGCTGGTGGAACTGGCCGAGCTGCTGGGCGTGCCGGTCATCCCCACCCTGATGGGCTGGGGCGCCATCCCCGACGATCACCCGCTCATGGCCGGCATGGTGGGCCTGCAGACCTCGCACCGCTACGGCAACGAGACCATGCTGGCCTCCGACTTCGTCATCGGCATCGGGAACCGCTGGGCCAACCGCCACACCGGCGGCCTGGACACCTACACGGCGGGCCGCACGTTCGTCCACATCGACATCGAGCCCACGCAGATCGGCCGGGTGTTCTCCCCGGACCTGGGCATCGCCTCCGACGCCGGCGCGGCGCTGGCGGGCCTGGTTGACCTCGCCCGGGAACGCCAGGCCGCCGGCACCCTGCCGGACTACTCCGGCTGGGCCGCCGAATGCGCCGGGCGCAAGGCCACGATGCACCGCAAGACCCACTTCGAGAACATCCCCATCAAGCCGCAGCGGGTGTACGAGGAGATGAACAAGGCCTTCGGCAAGGACACCACGTACGTCTCCACCATCGGCCTGTCCCAGATCGCCGGCGCCCAGATGCTGCACGTGTTCGGCCCCCGCCAGTGGATCAACGCCGGCCAGGCAGGTCCCCTGGGCTGGACCGCCCCGGCCGCGCTCGGCGTCGTGCGAGGCAAGCCGGACCAGACCGTCGTCGCCCTCTCCGGCGACTACGATTTCCAGTTCATGATCGAAGAGCTGGCCGTGGGCGCGCAGTTCAACCTGCCGTACATCCACGTGGTGGTGAACAACTCCTACCTGGGCCTGATCCGCCAGTCCCAGCGCGGCTTCAACATGGAACAGAACGTGTCCCTGGCCTTCGAAAACATCAACTCCACCGGGCTCTCCGCCACCGCCAGCGGCTACGGCGTGGACCACGTCAAAGTTGCCGAGGGCCTGGGCTGCAAAGCCATCCGGGTGGAGGACCCCAACGACCTGGCGTCCGCGTTCGGCAAGGCCAAGGCCATCATGGGCGAGTTCCAGGTTCCCGTTGTGGTCGAGGTGATCCTGGAAAAGGTCACCAACATCTCCATGGGCGTGGAAATCAACGCCGTCAACGAGTTCGAGGCCCTGGCCGAGACCCGCGAGGACGCCCCCACCGCCATCCTGGCCCTGCAGGCCTAAGACATGCGCGTAGTCATCGCTCCGGACAAGTTCAAGGGGTCGTTGTCCGCCCCGGACGTCGCCCGGCACGTCGAGGCCGGGCTGCAGGCGGCGACGGGCTCCAACCTTGACGTCCTCCGGATTCCGGTGGCCGACGGCGGGGAGGGAACCCTCGACGCCGCCGTCGGCTCCGGTTTCGCCCGCCGCAGCGCCGTGGTCAGCGGCCCCACCGGGCAGCGGATCCGGGCGGACTTCGCGGTCCGCGGCCGGGAGGCCGTCATCGAAATGGCCGCCGCGTCCGGACTTGCCGTCCTGCCCGGCAGCAGTGCCGGAACCGGCGAGGGGGGCTTCGGCGGCCGGCCGGATTCGGCCAGCGCCAGGTCCGCCACCAGCCTCGGCACCGGGGAACTGATCCGCGCCGCGCTCGACGCCGGGTGCCGGCAAATCATCCTGGGCGTCGGCGGCAGCGCCAACACCGACGCCGGCGCCGGCGTCCTGCAGGGACTCGGAGCCAGGCTCCTCGACGCCGACGGTAACGAGCTCCCGCCCGGCGGCGCAGCCCTGGCCCGGCTGGACCGGATCGATTTCTCCGGCTTCGATTCCCGGCTGGACGGCGCCCGCTTCATCCTGGCCAGTGACGTGGACAACCCGCTGCTCGGCGCGGAGGGCGCCCCGGCGGTCTTCGGCCCGCAGAAGGGCGCCACGGCGGAGGACGTCGCAGTCCTCGACGCCGCTCTGGCCCGCTTTGTGGACGTCCTCGCAGCCGAGATCGGGCCCCGGGCACTGAAGGCGGCGGCCGCTCCGGGCGCCGGCGCGGCGGGCGGAGTGGGCTACGCTGCGATCGCGGTACTGGCCGCGACCCGCCGGCCGGGCATCGACGTCGTGCTGGAATTCACCGGGCTGGCCGACCGGCTGGCCGGCGCGGATCTGGTGATCACCGGCGAAGGCAGCCTGGACGAACAGAGCCTGCTCGGCAAAACACCCATGGGGGTTGCGCGGGCGGCCGCTCGGGCCGGCGTGCCGGTGGTGGCCGTCTGCGGCCGCACCACGCTGACGCCGGAGCAGCAGAAGGATTCCGGATTCCGGCAGGTCTACCCCCTGACCGCGCTGGAGGCCAAGGTAGAACTGTGTATAGCCGAAGCAGGACCCCTGCTTGAACAAGTGGGCAAGCAGATCGGCGCGGATCTGGCGGACTTGACCCGGGACGCCCCCGCGCCGGCGAAAAGTGCCCGCACAAAGGAGCCACTCAATGTCTGAAGAAAACTTTGACCTTGTCATCCGTGGCCGGCGCATCCTCACCACGGCCGGCGTCGCCGCACGGGAGGTGGGGGTGCGCGGCGGCAGGATCGCCGCGATCGTGCCGCTTGGGAACGGGCTCTCCGGCACGGAAATCATTGAACTCGCCGACGACGAAACCCTCATCCCGGGCCTGGTGGACACGCACGTCCACGTCAACGAGCCCGGCCGCACCGAGTGGGAGGGCTTCGCATCCGCCACCCGCGCCGCCGCAGCCGGGGGCGTCACCACCATCATCGACATGCCGCTGAATTCCATCCCGCCCACCACCACCGTGGAAGGGCTCAAGCTCAAGCGCGAGGTGGCCGAGGACCAGGCGTTCGTCGACGTCGGGTTCTGGGGCGGCGCCGTGCCGGGCAACAAGGCGGAGCTGCGCGGACTCCACGACGAGGGCGTCTTCGGCTTCAAGTGTTTCCTACTGCACTCCGGTGTGGATGAGTTCCCGCATCTGGAAGCGGACGAGATGGAAGAGGACATGGCCGAGCTCAAGTCCTTCGACTCGCTCATGATCGTCCACGCCGAGGATTCCCACGCGATCGACCGCGCGCCCCACCCGGGCGGCGACCACTACGCCACGTTCCTGGCCTCCCGCCCGCGCGGCGCCGAGAACAAGGCCATCGCGGAAGTGATCGAGCGGGCCCGCTGGACCGGCGCACGCGCCCACATCCTGCACCTCTCGTCCTCCGATGCCCTGCCGATGATCGCCACGGCCAAGCGCGACGGCGTCCACCTCACCGTGGAGACCTGCCCGCACTATCTCACCCTCATGGCCGAGGAAATCCCCGACGGTGCCACCGCCTACAAGTGCTGCCCGCCCATCCGCGAGGCCGCCAACCGCGAGCTGCTGTGGAAGGGCCTTGAGGACGGGACCATCGACTGCATCGTCTCCGACCACTCGCCCAGCACCCTGGACCTCAAGGACCTGGAAAACGGCGACTTTGCCGTGGCCTGGGGCGGGGTTTCGTCGCTGCAGCTGGGCCTGTCCCTGGTCTGGACGGAGGCCCGGCACCGCGGGATCCCCCTGGAGCAGGTGGTGTCCTGGATGGCCGAGAAGCCGGCCGCCCTTGCCCGGCTCTCCACCAAGGGCCAGCTGGCCCTCGGGTTCGACGCGGACTTCTCGGTCTTCGCGCCCGACAAGGCCTTCGTGGTGGACGTGTCCAAGCTCAAGCACAAGAACCCCATCACGCCCTACGACGGCAAGGCTCTCTCCGGGGTGGTCCGGAGGACATTCCTGCGCGGGCATGAAATCGACGGCCAGACCCCCGGCGGAAAGCTCATCCGCCGCGGCGGCGTCTAAGGCGCATGACCGTGGCAGTCCAGGTACATGCCCCGCGCGGCATATGCGCAATCGCACCGGCGAAGCCGATGCCCGCCAGCCGGGCGCCTGCCCTGTCCGGGCGCGCCCAGGCGGGGCCGGTTCAGGCCGGGCCGGTTCAGGCGGGGCCGGCTCTCAAGGCCCACGGCCTGGCGGTCTGGGTTGCGCCGGGCGGCGGGCAGGATATTGATGAGGCCGTGATCGTGCGTGCCGCGGAACTGTTGCTGGCACGCGCCCTGAAGATTGCCCCGGAGGCGGAAGTCCACTTCCGGCCCGCCGCCGGGGCTGCAACCTCCGCTGCCCCGCTGCTCCCGCAGGAAGGACCGGCGGGAACACCCGGCAGCGGAACCCGGGTGCCGTCGTCGTCCGCTCCGGTGGACTCCCCGGAAGACAGCGGCGCAACCCGGCTCCCGCCGTCGGCCGGTCCGGACACCCTGGTGAGCGTGGACCTTGCCGCCGGCGAGGTGCAGCTGGACGGCCGGCCGGTGGCGCTGACCGGCGTCGAATTCAGGCTGCTGCGCCATCTCGTGGAGAACTGCTCGCGCACCGTCAGCCGGGAGGAACTGCGGCTGTTCCTGGAATCGTTCGATTCCTCCGCGGCGGCCTCGCGGTCCATTGACGTGTACGTGGGGCGGGTGCGGCGCAAACTGCGGCACGGGCGGCACGCGATCGCGACGGTCCGCGGCGGCGGCTACCAGTTTGTGCCCGGACCCCGGACCAAAGTGCGCGGCCCGGCGGAATACAGCATCTGAACCCGTGGTTGTGCATCAGCAAACCGCCTTTCCCGGTCGACAGACCACACCAGACCCAGAAGGATCCCGATGAGCCCCAACCTGACCACCAAGCTCCAGCCCGGAACCCCCGCCCCGGAGTTCACGCTCCCGGACGCCGCGGGCCAGAAGGTATCCCTGGCCGATTACCGCGGCAAGAACGTCATCGTGTATTTCTACCCGCAGGCCGCCACCCCGGGCTGCACCACCGAGGCCTGCGATTTCCGCGACAGCCTGTCCTCCCTGCAGGGCTCCGGCTATGAGGTGCTGGGCGTCTCCCCCGACGGCCCGGAGGCCCTGGCCGAGTTCACCGGCGACTTCGCGCTGACGTTCCCGCTGCTCGCCGACGAGGACCACGCCGTGGCGCTGGCCTACGGCGCCTGGGGCGAAAAGCTGGTCAACGGCGAAGTCACCGAAGGCATCGTCCGCTCCACAGTGGTCCTGGATCCTGAGGGCAACGTCAAGCTGGCGCAGTACCAGGTCAAGGCGCAGGGCCATGTCGCCGCGCTGAAGGACGCCCTCGGCATCTGACGCCACGGTTTCCGCTGCCCGGTCCACGCTTTCCGCCCCGTTTTCGGACAGACGCACCGTTTTCGGACAGACGCACCGGGGATCCAGGGCGCGGCGGTCCGATTCCGCCGCACTTTTCCGATACCGCCGCGCCGGGCCGAAGTCGCCGCGGGAAAGTTCTCCACATCCGCTGGGCCGGCCGTTGCCCGGCCCGTCTTCACGGATCAGCATCTGTGGCATGGACGGACCAGAACTGATTCTCAGCAGTGACCTCGCACGGCTTGGCCAGGATGCTCGGGGGCTGGCCCGGAAGGCGAAGTCCGGGCAGCTCCGCCGCATCCGACAGGGCGTCTACGTCCGGGCGCAGGACTGGGAGGCGCTGACCCCGTGGGACCGGTATCCGCTCCTCATCAGGGCGACGGCCGCCACTTTGAAGAGCCGCACGGTCTTCTGCCGCCAGTCCTCCGGCGTGCTCTGGGACATGCCGGTGCTGGGCCTTCAACATTCTGTGCACGCATGCACCTCCGACGCCGGGGGCGGACGCTCGCGGGCCGGGGTGCGCCGGCATTTCGTCGACTTGGACTCGGCCCGGATCGAAGAGCGCCACGGGCTGCTGGTCACCGGCCGCGCGCGTACAGCCTTGGACTTGGCAGCCTTCGAATCATTTGAGCAGGGCGTCGCGGTATTCGACCACGTCCTCCGGCCGCAGCCCGGCACCCTTGCACCGCTCAGCAAAGCGGAACTCGACGCCGGCGTCGACGGCAATTACACGGCGGCCGCCGCCCGGCGAATCCGGACCGCCCTAAGGTTTGCCGATCCCGCGTCCGGTTCCCCGGGCGAATCCGTCAGCCGCGCCATGATGCACCGGCTTGGCTTCCGGGTTCCTCTCCTTCAGGTCGAAATCCGGGACGGGCGCGGGCTGGTGGCCATCACAGACTTTGACTGGCCCGAGGAGCAGCTGTGCGGAGAATTCGACGGCCTGGTGAAATACCGGAATCCGGAGTACCTTCGGGGCCGGACGCCGGCGCAGGCCCTCACCGACGAGAAGCGCCGGGAGGACCGGATCCGCGCCACGGGCCGGCGCGTGGTCCGCTGGACGTGGTCTGAGCTGTCCAGTCCCGCACGATTTGCCGCATTCCTGGCGGAGGCGGGCGTTCCGCGGGCCACACTCCCGTCCTGCCTTCCCTGATCCGGACACGCTTCCGGAAAACGGCTGCGGATTCAGACACAGGCACCCCGGATCCGCGCCGCGCCCGTCCGAAATCGCGGCGTAAGACGGAAACAGGCGCAAAAACGGCGGGACAGGCCTACGGCCGGGTCCCCGCCACAATGGTGGCCGTGGAACGGAGCCGGAGGGCGCCGTCGTGCTCATAGCGGCCCAGCAGCCGGAAGACGTCGGCGCGGATCATTTCCCGGGCTTCCCTGTCCGCCCGGGCCAGGCCCGTGGCCACGGTGGTTGCGATGTCGGTCATGAACTCCCAGTAGAGCTCCGGTGATTCCTGGACCAGGTCCGTGCTGATTTTTCGCTCGCTGACGTCGACCAGCCCGGCCTCCGTGAACATCCGGGTCATGAACCCCTGCGCCGCGCAACGGAACAGCCCGGGCGTGCCCGCCGGGGGCACTGGCAGTTCGGTATGGCGGGCGATGGTGCCGAGGACCAGGCTGGCCCACGGGTTCTCGGCGGCGCGGCTCCAGACGGCGGCGCTGATCCGGGCGCCCGGTTTGGCCACGCGTACCATTTCGCCCACGGCGGTGGACATCCTGGGGAAGAACATAATGCCGAAGCGGCAGAGGACCGCGTCGAAGGAGCCGTCGTCGAACGGCAGGGAGGCGGCGTCGCCGACGGCGGTCTCCACGTTGGCCAGACCGCGGGTCGCGGCCTTCTCGGAGGCCACCCGCAGCATCCCCTCGGAGATGTCCAGGAGGGCGACGCTTCCGCGGGGAACGAAGGCGGCGGCGGTCAGGCCCGGCTCTCCGGTTCCGGCCGCAACGTCGAGCACCGCCGAGTCCGGGCGGAGCCACGCCTCCTCGATGACGGCGTCCCCAAAGGGTGCGTGCCAGCCCATCACTTCGGCGTCCCATTTCCGCCAGCCTGCGGAGAACTCGTCCCAGGTGCTGCGCTGCTGGTCCCTGATCTGCTCCGCTGAGGCTGACATGGCGCTCCTTGGCTGTTCCTTGCCCTCCCCCATCCCTTAGTGTGCTCCCCCGTCCGGGGCGGAGGCAATGGTTCCTGTGGCAGTAGGCTTAACGGCATGTCTACCCCCGAAAACCCCGGCACCCCAAGCGAGCAGCACGTCCCCGAACGGCGCGAGATCACCGTGCGCCGGGCGCCGAAGTACGTGCCGTTCCTGGTCCTGGGCGGGCTGGTGGGCTTCGGCGTCGCCGCCTTCCTCGCTTACGGCCTCCCGGGCGACGAAAGCTACGACGCCAGCGCCGTCTTCGGCTTCTTTATGATCATGTGCGGCGCGGGAGGCGTCATTTTGGGTGGCACCGTTGCGCTCATCCTGGACCGGCTGAGCGTCCGCCGGGCCAAGCGCGCCGTCGTCGAATCCGTCCCGGATTCCGTTCCCGACACCGGGGACCAGCCGGGAGCTTGAGGGCTGCCGGTCAAACGCTGCAGGTCATAAACCGGCCGCCGGGAAAGTCCTAGCGCACAACGTGAGATAATCGACCAGTGGCACGCGGCGATGGAAAACTTTCTCATGACCTTCTCTCTGGCGAAAAAGGCCCTCAGGACGCATGTGGCGTCTTTGGGGTCTGGGCTCCCGGCGAAGAGGTTGCAAAACTCACCTATTACGGGCTGTACGCACTGCAGCACCGCGGTCAGGAGTCCGCTGGTATAGCCACCAGCGACGGCAACCGGATCAACGTCTACAAAGACATGGGACTCGTATCCCAGGTCTTCGACGAGACCACGCTCAACACCCTGACCGGGCACCTGGCGGTCGGCCACTGCCGGTACTCCACCACAGGCGCCAGCCACTGGGCCAACGCGCAGCCCACCCTGGGCGCGACCGCCACCGGCACCGTGGCCCTGGCGCACAACGGCAACCTGACCAACACCGCCGAGCTCAAGGCCATGATCGTGGACCGCAACGGCGGCCAGCTCACCGGCGAAATGAAACAGGGCAACACCTCCGACACCGCCCTCGTCACCGCCCTGCTGGAGGGCGAAGAGGGCAAGTCCCTCGAAGAGACCGCCATGGAACTGCTGCCCAAAATCAAGGGCGGCTTCTGCTTCGTCTTTATGGATGAGGGCACCCTCTACGCGGCCCGGGACACCTACGGCATCCGCCCGCTCTGCCTCGGCCGGCTGGAACGCGGCTGGGTGGTGGCCTCCGAGCAGTCCGCCCTCGCCACCGTCGGCGCCAGCTTCATCCGCGAAATCGAGCCCGGCGAGTTCATCGCGATCGACGAGGACGGCGTCCGCTCGCAGCGCTTCGCCGAGGCGACACCGGCCGGCTGCGTTTTCGAATACGTCTACCTCGCCCGCCCGGACGCCTCTATCGCGGGCCGCTCCGTGTACGAATCCCGCGTGGAAATGGGCCGCCAGCTGGCCCGGGAAAACACCCAGGAAGCGGACATCGTCATCCCGGTGCCGGAATCAGGCACCCCCGCCGCCGTGGGCTACGCCGAAGAATCCGGCATTCCCTTCGCGCACGGCTTCGTCAAGAACTCCTACGTGGGCCGCACGTTCATCCAGCCCTCGCAGACCCTGCGCCAGCTCGGCATCCGGCTCAAGCTCAACGCCCTGGAATCGGTGATCCGCGGCAAGCGGGTGGTGGTGGTGGACGACTCGATCGTCCGCGGCAACACCCAGCGCGCCATCGTGCGGATGCTCCGGGAGGCAGGCGCGGCAAGCGTCCACATCAAGATCTCCTCCCCGCCGGTCAAGTGGCCCTGCTTCTACGGCATCGACTTCGCCTCCCGCGCGGAGCTGATCGCCAACGGCGCCACCATCGACGAGATCACCCAGGCCATCGGCGCCGACTCGCTCGCCTACATCTCCGAAGACGGCATGATCGAAGCCACCCGCCAGCCGCGCGAACGCCTGTGCACCGCCTGCTTCACGGGCAAATACCCCATTGAACTCCCGGCCGCCGACAGGCTGGGCAAGAACCTGCTCGAACGCACCGATCTGGGCGGGCTCCCTGCCGCCGGAACCGCTGCGCCCGCGGGCGCCCCTGCCCCGACCGTCTCTGCTGCGGGGGCCGCCGACGTCGATCCCGGCACCGCCGAGGATGAGGACCCGGCAGAGAAGCCCGGCGCCACCGGCTGCGATCCGGGACCGGACGCCGAATTCGAAGACCTGCTCACCGATGCCGACCGCGTCACCACAGCCGACAAGAAAGAGCCCGTATGACTTCCGCCTCCCCGGCCGCTGACATGAACGCCGCCCAGAACGCCGTTGGCATCACCTACGCCTCCGCCGGCGTCGACGTCGAAGCGGGCGACCGCGCCGTCGAACTTATGAAGGACGCCATCAAGGCGACCCACAACTCCTCGGTGATCGGCGGCGTCGGCGGCTTCGCCGGCCTGTACGACGTCTCGAAGCTGCTCACGTACAAGCGCCCCCTGCTGGCCACCTCCACCGACGGCGTCGGCACCAAGGTCGCCATCGCGCAGGCCATGGACATCCACGACACCATCGGCTTCGACCTCGTAGGCATGGTGGTCGATGACATCGTGGTGGTGGGCGCCGAGCCGCTGTACATGACCGACTACATCGCTTGCGGCAAGGTTGTCCCGGAGCGCATCGCGGACATCGTCCGCGGCATCGCGGCCGCCTGCTCCGTTGCCGGCACCGCCCTGGTGGGCGGCGAAACCGCCGAGCACCCGGGCCTGCTGGGCGAACACGAGTACGATGTGGCCGGTGCCGCCACCGGTGTTGTCGAAGCCGCCGACCTTTTGGGCCCGGACCGCGTCCGCGCCGGCGACGTGGTGATCGGCATGGCCTCCTCCGGGCTGCACTCCAACGGCTACTCCCTGGTCCGCCGCGTCATCAACCACGCCGGCTGGGCCCTGGACCGCCACGTCTCCGAGTTCAGCCGCACCCTCGGCGAGGAACTCCTGGAACCGACCCGCGTCTACGCCGCCGACTGCCTGGACCTGGCCCGCACCTTCCCGGTGAACGGCTCCGCTGGCGGCCAGGCCGTGCACGGCTTCAGCCACGTGACCGGCGGCGGGCTCGCCGCCAACCTGGCCCGTGTCCTGCCGCAGGGCCTGCTGGCCACCGTGGACCGCGCCACCTGGCAGCTCCCGGCCATCTTCCGGCTCGTCGCCGAACTGGGCAACGTCCCGCTGGCCGACCTGGAGCGCACGCTGAACCTTGGGGTGGGCATGGTGGCGATCGTTTCCCCCGAAGCCGCCGACGCCGCGGTGAACCGGCTCAACGAACGCGGACTGCCGGCATGGGTCATGGGCACCGTCGAGGAAAACTCGGACTCCGTGGTCAAGACGGGTCCGGACTACGTGCAGGGCGCGAAGGGCGTCGACGGCGGCGCCGTCCGGTTGGTCAACGCCTACGCCTAACCACTCATCGAGTGCTCCGTAACTGCCGTTTAGAGCCTCCAAAACGGCAGTTTGGGAGCACTCGACGTGCTTAAGCCGCGGCCCTAAACCTCCAGCACGCTGAACACGCCGCCCTGCGGATCCTCGAGGGTGGCGATCGTGCCGGCTTCGTCGGCCTCGTCCGGTGCGATCAGGACCGTCCCCCCGGCCGCTTCCGCCGCCGCGACGGCCTCCGCGACGCTGGACACTCCGAAATACACCTGCCACCCCGGCCTGAGCGTGCCCTCGGCGTCCGCCGGGACCGCGGCAATCCCGGCCACTTCGGTGCCGTTCACCATCAGCGTGGAGTACTTGCCGCCGTCGTCCTGCGGGTATTCGGTGACGTCGTGCCCGAACAGCTGCTGGAAGAATCCGACAGCGGACTGCGGCTCGGGCGTCAGCAATTCGGCCCAGGTCAGGGCGCCGGGCTCCCCGCCACGCGCGGTACCAAGATGGGTTCCGGCCTGCCAGGCGCCGGTGGTGCCACCTCCGGGCGGGGAGAAGAAGACCATCACGCCCGTGCCACCCACCGCCTCGGGCCCAAATTCAAGGGTTCCGCCGGCGTGGACCAGGCCGGCGGCGAGCTCTCCAGCATCGGGGGATGCGAAGTACACGTTCCATTGCGGAGTGGCTCCGGCGGCCAACTGGTGCGGGTTCTGCGGCGCGATCACACTGACCAGGTCCTCGCCCAGGAATGCCCGCGCGTAGCTGCGCCCGTCCGGGGTGGGCAGGTCTTCGAAGCGCCAGCCGAACACCGCGGCATAAAATTCCTTGGCCGCCGGGACGTCACTGGTCTGGAGGTCCGTCCAGCAGATCTCGCCTTCGGTGAACCCCGTGCGCATGTTCATGGCAATCCTTCCGGAACGGTTGGTGCGGGCCGGGCGGAGCCGCAGCTTCAACCTAGCCTGAGGGTGCGGCCCGGACAACCGCGCCCGCCCCCGGGAGCGACTCCGGCATAAACGGGCAGCAGAAAACCCGCCGTCCACCCCCTTGCGGGAGTGGCCGGCGGGCCTGAAATCATGTGGTCGGCAATCCGCTAAAAAAGCTGATGCCGGGAAGAAGTGTCGACTAACCTATCCGACGCGAATCTACCTCGTCGTCGTCCTCTTCCACATCGTCCGCGTACTTATCCACATAAGCCGAATAATCCGGCTCAACCGGCTCACTCGAGAAACGACTCGGTGCACGACCCTCTGAGCTCTTGAGCTCACGCTGAAGCGCAGAGTAGTCAGTGTTCGGGGAATAGTACTTAATATCCCGAGCCTGCTTGGTAGCTTTTGCCTTTTGACGGCCGCGCCCCATGGCGTGACCCCCTTTTGTACTCGGACCGGAGGTGGTCACCATTGGCGTTCGGTGAGGCCCCGGAATGTTTGGTCAATTTGTCGTACACCTAGATTACATGCTTTCTGCTGCAACTGCTCCCCGGGACGGCCGCCGGGGGCAGTCTTGCGCGCGCCGGAACCCCGGGCAGCGCCGCGGCAGCATGCAGCCCGCCCGGCAACTTAGATAGAGTTCCGTAGTGGACTCGCGGAAACGGGTCCGTCCGCCGCGCATCCAGCCGCGGCAAAGACGCTCGAAAGTGGTGAATTCTCAGTGACCGAAGAGAACGAGAGGCGCAGCGGCCCCCGCCCGCCTGCGGTTCCACCTGCCGGCGGACCGGGCGAACGGTCCGCCCCCGCCGCACCACATACCGCATCTGCCATCCCGCCGAAACCGTCGACGCCGCCGACCTCCGCGACGCCGATCGTGCCGGCGCCCCCGGCGGCTCCTGCTACACCCCCGGCCGGTCCCGCTTCGACTCCGGCATCCCCCGTTGCGCAACCGTCCGCTCCCGCTGCGCCCCCGGCCACGCCTGCTCAGACCCCGACGCCGGGCCGCGCGTCCGCGGCGTCCAGCACCCTCGCCGGCGCGGGCAGGGCAGCCTCGGAAAAGGCCTCGCAGCTCGGCGGCTGGCTGCGCCGCCAGAACCCCGTGCGGATGGGCACCGCCGCGGCCGCCGTCGTCGTCGTGGGCCTGCTGGTCTGGCTGGTGTCGTCTCTGGGCGGCGGCGACAAGGAGCCTGTCGCGGATACGTCCCCGGCCGCGTCCGCCACGACGTCGTCCGCCCCCGTGAAGCGGGGACCGCTGCCGCTGGAGGGAGTCGGCCCGCTGGAATTCCAGCCCGGCGACTGTTTCAAGGATTTCGACCCGGAGGCTCCGGAGTCAACGGTGGTGGACTGCGCCACAGGGCACTCGGCCCAGCTGATCGCGGTCCACCACTTTGAGGAGTCGGCCGGCTATCCCGGGCTGAACGCATTGAAGGACAAAGGCCGCGAGACCTGCCGGAACGCGCAGCTGGCCGCCGCCGCCACCGGTTACGACCTGAAGCAGCGCAACGCTTACCCGAGCTCCACGAGCTGGGAGAACGGCGACCGGCGCGTTGACTGCTATGTCACCGCGGATGCCGGCAACGTCATCATGGAATCGCTGATCCCCTAAGGGCCCTCCGCTAACCCAGGGCGCTGGTCCCGAAAAGAAACTGCCAGCCGGAGCGCGCTCCGGCTGGCAGTCTTGTTTTACGACTCGGGCCTAACCCTTGCGGCGGACGGACAGCCCGCTGCCGGTGGAGGCGCCGCCGTCGGGCCGGTCCGACGCCTCGGCGCCTCCCATGGTCAGCTCCGTCAGATCCGGCGCGGTATCCACGAGCACGGTGTCGCCGTCGGCGATGGTCCCGGCCAGGATGGCCTTGGCCAGCCGGTCGCCGATTTCCCGCTGCACGAGGCGGCGCAGCGGCCGGGCGCCGTAGGCCGGGTCGAAGCCGGTCACCGCGAGCCAGGCGCGGGCACCCTCGGTCACTTCCAGGGTGAGGCGGCGGCCCTTGAGGCGTTCGCCCAGTTCCTTGACCTGCAGCTCCACGATCCGGGACAGCTCCTCGATGTTCAGCGGGTCGAAGAGCACCACTTCATCGAGCCGGTTCAGGAACTCGGGCTTGAAGGAGGCGTGCACGGTGGCCATAACGGCCTCGCGCTTGGCGTTCGCGTCCAGGGCCGGGTCCACCAGGAACTGGCTGCCCAGGTTGGAGGTCAGCACCAGGATCACGTTGCGGAAGTCCACGGTGCGGCCCTGGCCGTCGGTGAGGCGGCCGTCGTCGAGCACCTGCAGGAGGATGTCGAACACCTCGGGGTGGGCTTTCTCCACCTCGTCCAGCAGCAGCACGGAGTAGGGGCGGCGGCGGACGGCTTCGGTGAGCTGGCCGCCCTCCTCGTAGCCCACGTAGCCGGGAGGGGCGCCGACGAGGCGGGCCACGGAGTGCTTCTCCGAGTATTCGGACATGTCGATCCGCACCATGGCGCGTTCGTCGTCGAACAGGAAGTCGGCCAGGGCCTTCGCCAGTTCGGTCTTGCCGACGCCGGTGGGGCCCAGGAACAGGAAGGACCCGGTGGGCCGGTTGGGGTCGCTGATCCCGGCGCGGGCGCGCCGGACGGCGTCCGAGACCGCGGTGACGGCCTTGGACTGGCCGATCAGCCGCTCGCCCAGCACGTGCTCCATCTCCAGCAGCTTCTGGCTTTCGCCCTGCAGCATGCGGCCGGCGGGGATCCCGGTCCAGGCCGAAATCACCTCGGCGATGTCATCGGCGGTGACTTCGTCGGCCACCATAAGGTCCTGTTTGGCGCCGCCGCCGGCCACCCGGGCGGTCTCGGCTTCGGCGGCCTCGTTGAGTTCGCGCTCCAGGGCGGGAAGTTCGCCATACAGGATCCGCGAGGCCGCCTCGAGGTCGCCTTCGCGCTGGAACTTTTCGGCTGCGGAGCGCAGCTCGTCGATGCGGGCTTTGAGGTCGCCCACACGGTTCAGGCCCGCTTTCTCGGACTCCCAGCGGGCGTTAAGCGCGGCCAGTTCTTCCTTTTTGTCCGCCATGTCCGACCGGATCGCGGCCAGCCGCTCCACCGACGCGGGATCGGTCTCGTTGGCCAGCGCCAGTTCCTCCATGGTCAGGCGGTCCACGGAGCGGCGCAGCTGGTCGATCTCCTCCGGGGCGGAGTCGATCTCCATACGCAGCCGGGACGCGGCCTCGTCCACGAGGTCGATCGCCTTGTCCGGCAGCTGCCGGCCGGAGATGTAGCGGTTGGAGAGCGCGGCGGCGGCGACGAGGGCGGAGTCGGCGATGGCGACCTTGTGGTGCGCCTCGTAGCGCTCCTTGAGCCCGCGCAGGATGCCGATGGTGTCCTCCACGCTGGGCTCGCCGACGAAGACCTGCTGGAAGCGGCGTTCCAGGGCGGGGTCTTTCTCGATGTTTTCGCGGTACTCGTCCAGCGTGGTGGCGCCGATGAGGCGCAGCTCGCCGCGGGCCAGCATGGGCTTGAGCATGTTGCCGGCGTCCATGGAGCTGTCCCCGGTGGCGCCGGCCCCCACCACGGTGTGGATCTCGTCGATGAACGTGACGATCTGGCCTTCGGAGCCCTTGATCTCCTCCAGCACGGCCTTGAGCCGCTCCTCGAATTCACCGCGGTACTTGGCGCCGGCCACCATGGACGCGAGGTCCAGGGCGATCAGGGTTTTGCCGCGCAGGCTTTCGGGGACGTCGCCGGCCACGATCCGCTGGGCCAGCCCCTCGACGACGGCGGTCTTGCCGACGCCGGGTTCGCCGATGATCACGGGGTTGTTCTTGGTCCGCCGGCTCAGCACCTGGATGATGCGGCGGATCTCGGCGTCGCGGCCGATTACCGGATCCAACTTCCCCGAGCGGGCAATCGCGGTGAGGTCGGTGCCGTACTTCTCCAGCGCCTGGAAGGAATTTTCGGGGTCCGCGTTATCCACCTTGCGGTCACCGCGGACGCCCGGCAATGCGGCGAGCAGGGCCTCATGGGAGGCGCCGGCGTCGCGCATCAGCTTACCGACGGCGTCGCTTCCGGAGGCGAGCCCCAGCAGCAGATGCTCGGTGGAGACGAAGCTGTCGCCGAGCCGCTCGGCCTCGCTCTGGGCGTTCTTGATGGCCTGAAGGGCGGTACGGGACAGCTGCGGCTGCTGCACGCTGCTGCCGGAGGTGGCGGGAAGGGCCTTGATGGCGGTGCTCGCCTGGACACTGACCGAATCCGGGTCCGCCCCGGTGGCGCGGAGGAGCGCGACGGCGACACCCTCGCGCTGGTCCATCAGCGCCTTGAGCAAGTGGGCGGGTTCGAGCTGGGGGTTCCCGGCCGTCGAGGCATTCATGGCGGCGGCGGCGAGAGCCTCCTGGCTCTTGGTGGTGAACTTGGCGTCCAAAGAGAGCTCCTTTCGGGAACATGCTGGTATTAAAGTTGAGTGTACTCCGCTCAACTTTGCATTGGGTCCGTTTGGGTCCATGTTTGCCGACGGCGAAATGGCTGTCTAGGGCCGGAGTCCCCGCGGCGCGCCGCTCCCGCCCGGGGGACATGCCCTCCGGCAGCTGCAAACACTGGACATAGTCCCTATATGCCCACTCATGGCGCCAAAGGCCGGACATGTCCCCGCGCATCGCGAGCCCATGGCTGGACATGTCCCCCCTGGAGGCGCGGAGTCGCGTTCCGGCCCGAGCCAACCTGCGCATTCGCTGGGCATGCCCTCCGCTGGCTGCAACCACTGGACATAGTCCCAATATGCGCACTCGTGGCGCCAAAGAATGGGCATGTCCCCCTGGATCGAGGCCGCAAGACCGGGCATGCCCCTTGTGCGCCAGGGGCAGGAGCGCGCGACTGGACATGTCCCGCGCACGCCGCGCACTCGGAGCGTCGGCCGCCCGAACCCCGTTAAACCATTTCGGCGATCGGCTCCCCCAAGGAGCCGACCGCCGATTAATGGGAGCTGGTCCGATGTCGGCGGACCAGCTCCGGTGGAGCGGCCGGGGGAACCGCTCCTGCAGGGGATTTCGCTGTTCATGCATCTTGTCACACATGTGACAGATTTGTCACGCGGTATTTTTGGGGTTTCCCGTGGGTAGTCTTTTGACCATGGATGAGACAGCAGCAGCGCAGCACCACACCACCCGGTCCGTTTTCTTGGACAAGGCCCATCCCGCCGCCTGGCGGGCCCTCAATGGGCTCGGCCTGAAGGCCAAGGAAGCCGCCGATGACGCCGGCCTGGACCAGACCCTGATCGAGCTGCTGAATGTCCGCATCTCGCAGATCAACGGCTGCGCCTACTGCCTGGACCTGCACGTGGGCGACGCCGTAAAAAACGGCGAAACCGCGCAGCGCCTTGCCGTCCTGCCGGCCTGGCGGGACACGGATCTGTTCACCGAGAAGGAACGCGCCGCACTGATCCTGGCCGAAGCCATCACCAACATCTCCGACGCCCGCGCCCGCGAGCACGAAGGCGCAGCCGCGAGGAAGCACCTCACCGACGCGGAATTCTCCGCGGTCAGCTGGCTGGTGATCGCCATGAACGCGTTCAATCGGGTGTCGATCGTCAGCCAGCACCCCGTACGCAAGGACCGCGGGTAGCCGGCCGCCCGGCCCCAACAGGCAGCCCCACCGCACCCGCCCGCCGTTACGACGGGTAGATCGACACCGCCGCCGCCTTGACCACGAAGTAGACCTCTAGGCCCGGAGCCAGGCCGAGGTCCGCGGAGGCAGCCGGGGTGACGTCCGCGGAGAGGTCCCCGGCCCGGATCCGAATCTGGTCCCCGTGCGGCTCCAGGTCGGTGACCGTGACCCGGAACGAGTTCCGCGGGCTGCCGTGCGCCTCGCCCAGAAACACCGAGACGGCCGACGGCGGGAACGCCGCCACGCCTGCCTGCCCGGCGACGAGCGGCGCGTCGTGCTGGCCCGCGAATTCGAGGCCCTCGGCGGTCCTGATTCCCGCCGACGTCACGGTCCCAGGGACCAGGTTCAGGCCGGCCAGCCCTGCGGCGAAACGGCTGCGTGGCCGCCGGAGGACCTCGCGGGTGGGCCCGTCCTCGGTGATCCGGCCCTCCTCCATAACAATCACCCGGTCCGCGAGCATGTAGGCGTCCAGGACGTCATGGGTGACGATGATGGCACGCCGGCCGGCCAGCACCCGTTTGAGCAGCCGTCGCAGCAGCGGAGCCGCGTGGATGTCCAGGGCGGACAGGGGCTCGTCCAGCAGCAGCACCTCCGGATCCACGGCCAGGGCCCGGGCAGCCGCCACACGCTGCGCCTGCCCGCCGGACAACTCCCCCGGCCGGCGGTCCGCGAGATCCGCGGCGTCCACCTCGGCCAGCCAGTGCCGGGCAGATTCCCGGGCCTCCCGCTTGGGCATCCCTGCGCTCCGCGGCCCGAAGGCGACGTTTTCGAGAGCGCTCAGGTGCGGAAACAGCAGGGGATCCTGGGCCAGCAGGGCGGTTCCGCGGCGGTGCGGCGCGGTCCACGTGTGCACGCCGGGACCAAGCTCGAACAGGACCCTGCCGTTCACCTCCGCCCGGCCGGTGTCCGGGCGCAGCAGCCCGGAGATCACCGAGAGCAGGGTGGATTTTCCCGCCCCGTTGGGCCCGAGCACGGCCACCGTCTCGCCCGGCGCCAGGCTCAGTGACACGTCAAAGCGGCGGGCGGCGAGGGCGGCGTCGAGCGTAAACGTCATGCCGGCACCCGGCCGGGAGTGCCGACCCGCGCCGACCTGCCGCCGGACCCGGCGGGCGCCGGTCCACGGTAGGAGAGCCCGACGACGACGACCGCCACCACAACCAGCAGCAGGGACAGCGCGACGGCGGCGTCGGCGTCGGTCTCCCGCTGCAGGTAGATTTCCAGCGGCAGGGTGCGGGTGACCCCCGGTAGGCTCCCGGCGAAGGTGAGCGTGGCGCCGAATTCGCCCAGGCTCCGCGCGAAGGAGAGCACCGCCCCGGACGCGAGCCCGGGCAGGACCAGCGGCAAGGTGACCCGGCGCAGGACGGTGGTGGGGCGCGCACCGAGAGTGGCGGCCACGGCCTCGTACCGGCTGCCGGCCGAGCGAAGGGCGCCTTCGAGGCTGACCACAAGGAACGGAAGCGCCACGAACGTCTGGGCGAGGATCACCGCCGTCGTCGTAAACGCGATCCGGAGGCCGGCGACTTCGAGGCCCTGCCCCAGGAGGCCCTGGCGGCCGAAGGCGTAGAGCAGCGCGATGCCGCCCACCACGGGGGGCAGCACGAGCGGCAGCAGGACGAAGGACCTCAGCAGCCGCTTGCCAGGGAAGTCGCCGCGGGCCAGCACCAGCGCCAGCGGCACCCCGAACAGGACACACAGCACCGTGCTCGCCGCGGCCGTGCGGAGGCTGAGCCCCAGCGCGGTGAGCGAGGACTCGGAGGTGATGAGCGGGATGAACTGCGGCCAGTTGACCCTGCCCAGCATGGCCGCGAGCGGCAGCAGCACAAACAGGGCCCCGACGGCGGCAATGGCCGCGACCCAGCGCGGGATCCCGGTGTAGGTGGTGTCTCTCCGGCGTTTCATGCGGGCCTACGGCGTTCCGAAGCCGGCGCCGCGGAAGATCCGCTGGCCGTCGGGGCCCGTGACCGCCTCGATGAAGTCGGCCGCGAGCTCCTTGTTTTTACCGTTCCGCACTGCGGTGATGGGGTAGGTGTTGACGGCCCGCGCGGATTCGGGGAACGGGATCGCCTGCACCTTGCTCCCGGCGGCCTTCGCATCCGTAACGTAGACCAGCCCGGCGTCGGCCTCGCCCGAGACGACCTTGCCCAGGACATCGGTCACGGACGATTCCTCGCTCACGGGCATGAGTGTGGTGCCGGTTTCCTTTTCAAGGGTCTTCGTGGCCGCGCCGCACGGGACCTGCTCCGCGCAAATCACGGTCCTGACCCCCGGCTTGGCGAGATCCGCGAAGGTGGCGATGGACGCGGGGTTCTCCGGGGGCACGGCGATGGTCAGCACGTTGGTGGCGAAGTCCCGGGGTGACCCCTCCACCAGGCCTGCCTCGCCCACTTTGGCCATGTTCTTCGTGTCGGCGGAGGCGAAGACATCCGCCGGGGCGCCCTGGCTGATCTGGGTGGCGAGGTCGGAGGACCCGGCGAAGCTGAGGGTCACGGTGGTTCCCGGGTGAGCGGCCTCGAACTCCTCGGCGAGCGCCGTGAAGGGGGCCTGGAGGGATGCCGCGGCGAAGACGGTGAGGGTCTTGCCGGCGTCTCTGGCCGGTGCGGTGCAGCCCGTGAGGCCGGCGGCAGCGGCGCAGCCCATGAGGCCGGCGGCCGCCAGCGCGGCGGCGGCCCGGATGCCGGGCCTCATATAACGCCCTTGCCCTTGGGTGTTTCGATGATCACGGTGGTGGCCTTGACGACGGCGGTCGCCACCGAGCCGAGCTCCAGGCCCAGCTCCCGCACGGCCTCGCTGCTCATTAGCGACACCACCCGGAACGGCCCGCACTGCAGTTCCACCTGGGCCATCACGGTATCGGCCGTGATGGCGGTGACGAGACCAACGAAACGGTTGCGGGCCGAACTGCCTGCCTTGGCCGGGTCGTCGGGAAGCTGGGCCTGCTCCCGGGCGAGCCGGGCGAGCTCCAGCCCGTCCACGGCCAGCCGGCCGGCGTCGTCCCTGAGCGGGGTCAGGCTTCCGTTCTCGGTCCAGCGCCGGATGGTGTCGTCACTGACGCCCAGGAACCGGGCCGCCTCGGAAACGCGAATATTGGGCATAGTGCCACTCTAACCCGCATATGCGGAACCGGTCAGCGATTGTGCCCGTAATTCCGGATCCGCACCAACGACCCCTTCCGGCCGCCCGCAGTTATCCTCCTGTGCCCGGCGCCACCGCCGCGTCTGAGGCCCGGATAGCATGTGCGGGCAAGTCCCGCGGGCCTGCGGCTCCGGCTGTGAGACGGTTGGTAAGTAACATGACCAACCGACAGTGGGAGACACATCAGCATGGGCAGTCCGGATAAGACAACCCCCTGGGGCGACAGCCTAGGCCGCGCCAGCATCAGGACCGCGCAGGTGCTCCTGCTGCTGGTCCTGACCGTCGTGGTGGTCTATGCCCTGATCCAGGTGCGGCTCGTGGTGATTCCGACGCTGCTGGCCCTCATCCTCGCCGCCGCGATCGCCCCGTTCGTGCACTGGCTGCGCCGCCGCGGCTGGCCCAGCACGGCCGCCACCACCCTGTCGTTCGTGCTGCTCCTGCTCGCGTTCGGGGCTGTGATCACCGGCATCGTCTTCGCCGTCATGAGCCAGGCGGACGAACTGGGCAGCAAGGCCACGGAAGGCTTCGACCGGGTCTACGACTTCATCCGCACCGGCCCCATCCCGATCGATGACCAGCAGATCCAGCAGGCGCGCGACGCCGCCATCGACTTCGCAACCAGCAGCACCGTCGGCGCGGGCGCCATTTCCGGACTCAGCGCGGCCGGCAACTTCATCACCGGCGCCGTGCTCATGGCCGTGATCCTGTTCTTCTTCCTGAAGGACGGCGAAAGTATCTGGGCCTTTGTGCTGCGGGCGTTCAAGGGCGAGAAGCTGGTCAGGGCACGCCGCGCCGGGGAGCGGAGCCTCACCGTGCTGGGCGGTTACGTGCGCGGAACCTCCATCGTGGCCTTCGTGGACGCGTTCTTCATTGGCCTGGCGCTGGTGATCATGGGCGTGCCGCTCGCGCTGCCGCTCGCCGCGCTGACCTTCATCGGCGCCTTCATCCCGCTGATCGGCGCCACCCTGGCCGGCATCCTCGCGGCGCTCGTCGCGCTGGTGGCCAACGGACCGCTCGCGGCCCTGGTGGTCATCATTGTTGTGATCGTCGTCAACCAGCTGGAGGGCAATTTCCTTCAGCCCGTCGTCATGGGCCAGGCGCTCAACGTCCATGCCCTCGTGATCCTGCTGGCCCTCACCGCCGGCACCATCCTCGCCGGCATCATCGGCGCGATCCTCGCCGTTCCTCTGGTGGCCGTGGCCTGGGCCGCGATCAAGGCCTGGAATTCGGAGGGCGACATCACCCCCGAGGCCGTTGCCGAAGCGGAGCATGAAACCCGGCTGAACGAACAGGGCGAAGGTGTGCGTTCCAAGCCGCGCGGCGCCCGGACGCCGGAGGAGGAGCAGTCCGACACCGCAGCCGCTGACGCCAGCCAGGGCTGATCCGCGGGATCCGGGGCCGGAATAGACTTCCCCCATGGCCATCTACATTGATCCTCCGCTCTGGCCGGCGCACGGAACGCACTTCTCGCACCTGATCTCGGACACGTCCCTGGCGGAGCTGCACGCCTTCGCGGCGGCGGCCGGCATTCCGGACCGGGCGTTCGACGGCGACCATTACGACGTCGCGGAAGCACGGTACGGCGCGCTCGTGGCGGCCGGGGCCGTCCCTGTGGAGGGGCGGGTGCTGGTCCGCAAACTGATCGCCAGCGGCCTGCGGATCCCGGCCCGGCGGCGCAGCAGCTCCCTCAAGCTTCCCCTGCTGACCCGCTGGAACGCCGTGCTTCCCGGCCACGACGCGCTCTTCCTGGACCTGCTGGACCGCTGGGGCGAGGAGCACCGGAAGTACCACGGCCGCACCCACCTGCTCACCGTTCTGGAGGCCCTGGACCTCCTCACCGAACCGGCCTACCCACCCCGCACCGTGCTGCTCGCCGCCTGGTTCCACGACGCCGTCTACCGCGGGATCGCGGGCCAGGACGAGGAGGACTCGGCCCGGCTCGCCGAGGACCGGCTGGCCCATGCGGGCCTTCCCGCTGCCGAAGTGGACGAGGTGGCCCGGCTGGTGCGGATGACGGCCGACCACCGGCCGGAGACCGGCGACGCCGCCGCCGCCCTGCTCAGCGACGCCGACCTCTCCGTGCTGGGCGGAACCCCGGCGGCGTACGCCCGCTACCTGGCCGCCGTCCGGCAGGACTTTGCGCACATCGGCGACGACGACTTCGCGGCCGGACGCGCCGCCGTCGTCCGCCAGCTCCTGCAGCTGGATCCGCTCTTCCACACCCCGCGGGGCAGGGACCTGTGGCTGGAGCCGGCACGGCGGAACCTGCAGGCCGAACTGGGGTAACGGGCCGCGCGCCGCGGGCCGTGTTGCTTTTGTGGCGGTCAGGCGCCCCGGCGGAGCTGCTCGGCGAGCCGGTCGAAGGATTCGCGCCAGCCGACGCCGTGTCCGTCGCGGTTGTCGATGGTGTCGAAGGGTCCCTGGATAAACGTCATCCGGGTGCCGCCGTCGATCTCGTCCAACTGGAAGGTCACTTCCGTTTCAAAACCACGGGTGCCGTCGGGTTTGTCCCAGGCATGGGTGAAGACGAGGAGGTTGGGCGGTTCGATGTCGGTGTGGACCCCGCTCCACCAGTGCTCCTCCCCCGTGCTGTCCTGGACCATGCAGGCCCGGTAGAGGCCGCCTATCTCCAGGTCCGCGTCGATACTGTCCCTGGGCGTGTGGAAGCCGCGCGGCCCCCACCACGCCACGGCCTGCTCCGGGTCCGTGAGGGCGGACCACACCCGGGTAATGGGGGACTGGAATTCACGGGTGATGACCAGCATGAGGTCTTCGGTCGACGTGCGGGATTCACCCTGGCCGGTCATTGCCGGAACAGCGGTGACATGCTCGGACATTGCGGTCCTCCTCTGATGGTGGCTAGCGGTAGGCCTTGCTGTAGGTCGTCACGAAGGGCCGGTCAGTCGGAACGATCTGTTTGCCCAGGGGCATCAGCGAAATCGGGATGAGCTTGAGGTTAGCGATGGCCAGCGGGATGCCGATGATGGTGATGGCCATGGCAAAGGCGGTCACCACGTGGGCGATCGCAATCCAGATCCCGGCCACAAGCAGCCAGATGACGTTCCCAAGCAGGGCGAACAACCCCGTTCCGCCCGGGCGGTCCACCACCGTGCGGCCGAACGGCCAGAGCGCATAGTTGGCGATCCGGAACGATGCGAGCCCCCACGGGATGGTGACGATCAGCAGGCAGCAGATGATTCCGGCCGCGAAGTATCCGAGCGCGAGCCAGAGCCCGCCAAAGAGCAGCCAGATGATGTTTAGCAATGTCTTCATGGCTCCATTGTCCTCCGCCGGAGGCCGATCCGGCCTAGGGGTTCACCCTGAACAATTCCTGAATTGGCCCCGGTGACGCCCGCCGCGGGCGGGGAGCTTTGCGAACGCCCAAAAGGGCACAATACTGGGAGCATGCCTGCACTCCTGAAGATTGCCCTGATTGTCGCCCTCGTCCTATTGGTTGTTGGGCTTGTTGTGGAGGCCGTGCAGTTCCTGCTCTACGTGGGCCTCCTGGTCCTGGTGGGCGCTGGCATCCTGTTCTTCCTGCGCCGCTCGCGCATCACGCGCTGACACCGCCCGTCCGGCACGCGCGCAGGTGACTAATTTCGGAGACCTCCTTGGGCCCATTCTTGAGGTCATGACGTGGGTGGGCTTCATCCTGGGCCTGCCGCTGCTGGTGTGGGGCTGGATTTCCCGGCGGCGGCACTGCGTGTGGGTCGGGACCACCGGCAAGGTGATCAGCGCCGGCGGCTTCACCGGGTACAGCTGGACTGACCACGACGACGCCGACCACCGGTCCCTGCTGCCCGCGGCCGAGTCGGACGGCCTGGTGGTCGGCTCCGACGTCGACCTCTTTTACGACGTCTGCCACCCGTCCCGCTGGGGACTCAAACCGCCGAAGCACGACAACGCTGCCTGGACCCTGGGCTGGATCCTCACCGGGGTGGGCGTGCTCTCCACGGTGGGCGGCTTCGTTTTGCTGCTTTTCTGACCGGCCGGCGGCGCCGCCCGCTAACCCTGCTTCACCATGGCGGCTTCGACGCTGATCTTGACCTTGTCGCTGACCAGTAGCCCGCCGGCTTCGAGCGCGGCGTTCCAGGTCAGGCCGAATTCCTTGCGGCTGATGTCCGCCTCCGCGCTGAACCCGGCGCGGGTGGCACCGAACGGATCCACCGCGATACCGGTGAACTCGACCTCCAGGTCCACCGGCTTGGTGATGCCGCGGATGGTCAGTTCGCCGGTCAGCACGTAGTCCTCGCCGTCGCCCCGGATCCCCGTGGCCCGGAATGTCATCTCCGGATACTGCTCGACGTCGAAGAAGTCGGCGCCGCGGACATGGGCGTCGCGGTTGGCGTCGCCGGAGTCGAAGCTGGCGGTCTTGATGCTCGCATGCAGGCTGGAGTCGGCGAGGGAATCGCCCACGTGCGCCTCCGCCGAGGCCTCGTTGAAGCGGCCGCGGACCTTGCTGATGCCGGCGTGCCGGACGCTGAAGCCGACTTCGCTGTGGGACATGTCCAGTGTCCAGACGCCGGGGGTCAAACCTTGGGGCAGAGTCACAACGGTCTCCTTCGCACGCGTGGCGGGCCGGACCCGCCGGATCATCGGGGTACTCCCCCAAACAGCCATGCTAGCCACGGCGCCGCGGCCCGGCTAGCCATTCGCGGTGCCGCAGCGCGGGCAGCCTTTTCGCGGTGCCGCGGCCCGGACTTCGATACCCGGCCAATGGCCGGGGCGACATGCCGGGTGATCTCAGGCGGCGGGACCCGGCGGTGCCTGGCCTGCGGCGTACTCCTGCAGGGGGACCTGGCCGGCGGCCCACGCCTTCATGACGGGGTCGATGATGCGCCAGGACTCTTCTGCCTCGTCGCCGCGGATGAACAGCATCGGGTCACTGTGCAGCATCTGGAGGATCAGGTGGGCGTAGGCGGTGAACTGCGGAGGCGTGGTGGTCGCGTGAAGCTCCCGGACCTCTGCCGTCGTTTCGGGACCGTTCAGGGTTGTGGAAAGCCCCACGTACGGCTCGTTGAGTCCGATCCTGAGCACATTAGGCTCGACGCCGGGCCATTGATCTGTGAGGTACGCCGGCAGCGGACGAAAGCGGATGGCGATCTCGGCTGCGTCCTCCGCGAGGGCCTTGCCTGAACGCAGGGTGAAAGGCACGCCCGCCCACCGCGGGTAGTTCACCTGCAGGGTCAGGGAGGCATAGGTCTCGGTGTTGCGGCCGGGGTCGACGCCGGGTTCGTTGACGTATGAGGGCACCTGTCTCGTGCCGATGCTGCCTTCGGTGTAGCGCGCGCGGATCGTGTCGCGGCTCATCCGTTCCGCCGTCGGCGTGGCCACTGCACGGAGCGCTTCCACGCGGACGTCCCTGAAGGAACGGGCGTCGATCCGGGCGGGCTGTTCCATGAGGACCAGCGCCATGGCCTCCATAAGGTGGTTCTGCACCATGTCTTTCATGGCCCCTGCACCGTCGTAATAGGTGGCCCGGCCCTCGAGCGTCAGGCTCTCCAGCCAGCTGATGTCCACGCTCTCGATGTGCGTCGAGTTCCACACCGGCTCGAAGACCCGGTTGAGGAACCTGAGGGCGACCACCCGGCGGACAAGCTCGCTGGACAGGAAGTGATCGATGCGGAAGATCGTCGGCTGGGGCAATCGGAGGTGCAGGATCTCGTTCAGGTGCTGGGCTGACGCCAGGTCGTTGCCAAAGGGCTTCTCGATGGCCACCGCATCCGAACGCCGCAGCTTGCTTCCGGCCAGGGCCGTCAGCACGGGTTCGAACAGAGACGGGGGCAGCGCGAGGTACACCAGGGCGTCGGGGCGGTCATCACCGAGCAGGCGGCTGATGTCCTCGGCCTGCGTGACGTCCGCGGGCTGGAAAGTGAGCATGCGGACGACTGCCTCATTCGTGGACGCCGAGGCGGTGGAGTGCTGCTCCAGCCCGGCCGCAATGTGCTGGCGAAAGTCTTCAGTTGTCCACTCCGCATTGGAGGCGCCGACGATCGTAAACCCCGGCGGCAGGAGCCCCGCCTGGGCAAGCTGGGCGATGGCGGGAAGCAGCAGCCGGCTGGTGAGGTCGCCTGAAGCTCCCAGGAGAACCATTCTCTCGATCATGGGGTCGTCTCTTTCTCGAAGGATGCGCCCGGGGGGTGCGCCGTTGCCGGCAGGTCCGCGAGCCGCTCGGAGGGCCGGCCGGCCACGCCGGGGCGGCACCGGAAGATGGCGCCGGCCAAGGGCTGGGTGGCGCGGCTGTGTTCGTCCAGGTCGGTCCACGACGTGGTGATGTAGAGGTCCTCTCCGTGGGGTCCCCCGAAGGTGAGGGAGGTCGGGTTGCTGGTGGGTACCTCGATGGTTCCGTCGAGCGCACCGTCCGGTCGGAACCGGCGAACCGCGCCGGCCCGGCCCAGGGCGACCCAGAGCATTCCCTCGTCGTCGACGCTCATGCCATCCGGCCAGACCTGTTCGTCGCTGAAGTCAAGGAAACGACGGCGTCCGGACAGCGCGCCCGTTTCGGGCTCCAGATCGAACACGTCAATGACGCACAGATCGGTGTCAGCGAGGTAAAGCCGCCCCCGCACCTCATCGAATGCGGGCCCGTTGGAGATGGTGAGGCCGTCGACGACGCAATTGGCCTTGCCTGCCTCGACCCGGTAAAGCGCGGCACTGCCCGGACGCTTGTCGAAAGCCATCGTGCCGACCCAGGCCCTCCCCCGGCTGTCGACCTTGATGTCGTTTGCTCGGTTCTCCGGCCTGTCCTGCTCGATCGGCACCCTTAGATCCAGCGCACCCGTTGACCGGTCGAGGACGGCCAACCCTTCGGGGGTGGCCACCACCGGCTCCCCGTGAGGGTCGAGGACCACTCCGCCGGGTTGTCCGGCGGTGCTCCAGGAACTGTCGTTGCTGGACTCCGGGTGGAACCGGTGCACTCGCTGCCCTGTGATGTCGACCCACCACAGGGCGGCCGTGGCGGCGTCCCACAGCGGGCCCTCCGCGTGCTGGGCCCGGATGCTCAACGCAACGTCGACCGGTGTATCACCCATGACGCGTACCTACCTCCACCCGGTTGGGTTGTTCAGATGTGTTCGAGTGCGCCGGGCAGCCGGGCAAGATCGTCCTCGGCGTGGGCCACCATCGGCATGCCGCCGTGGCCTACGGTCAGAGGCGTCCGGTGGTAGCCGTGGTAGGTCATCACTCCGCCGGAGAGCAGTGCCACGTCCTGGAACCCGTTCTGCTTCAGCACGCAGTAGGCGATGTAGCTGCGGAACCCCGAGCGGCAATAGGTGTACACGGGCTTGTCGCGGGGCACCTCGTCAAGCCGCTGGCGCAGCTCCGTGTAGGGAACCAGGATCGCCCCGGGGATATGCCAGGCGTCAAACTCCGCCTGGGTACGGGTATCGAGAATGGTCACCCGGTCGGCGCAGTCCGGGAACTCCTCCGGGTAGCAGAGGTCGACGTCGCCGCGCAGCAGGTTGGAACCGATGAAGCCAGCCATGTTAACGGGGTCTTTCGCCGCACCGTACGGCGGGGCGTAGGCGAGCTCCAGGTGTTCCAGATCGAAAATCGTCATTCCGGCGCGCAACGCAACCGCAAGTACGTCGATGCGCTTGTCGACACCGTCCCAGCCGAGCACCTGCCCGCCCAGAAGCTTCCCGTCGTCGGGGGCGAACAGCACCTTCAGGAACAGCGGCGAGGTGCCGGGATAGTACGCCGCGTGGCCGTTCTGGTGAGTGTAGACCTTGCGGTACTCCATTCCGGCCTCGCGCAGCTCGGTCTCGGTCATACCGGTACCCCCGGCGGTCATCTCGAATACCTTGACCACAGCCGTGCCCTGTGTGCCGCGGTATGCGCTGGTCCGGCCGGCGATCGTCTCAGCGGCGATCCGGCCCTGCCGGTTCGCCGGGCCCGCCAGCATCGAGAGTACCGGCTGGCCCGTGAGGAAGTGGGCGGTCTCCACAGCGTCACCGGCAGCCAGGACGTCGGGCGCCGACGTGCGCATCTGCGCGTCAACCACGATGCCGCCGCGGTCTCCAATCTTCAGGCCGGCGTCCCGGGCGAGGTTCACATTCGGACGCGCACCGGAGGCCATGACCACGACGTCGGTCTCGATGGAGGTGCCGTCGGAAAGGTCGACCACCAGCCGGTCGTCCTCGGTGCGGCGGACCGCGGTGGCGGAGGTGCCGAGGCGAAGGTCCACGTCCTGGGTGCTGACGTGGAAGTCCAGGATCCGGGTCATCTCGGGGTCGAGCCAAGGCATCAGCCGTTCAGTCCGCTCGACGACTGCCGTTTTGAGCCCCCGCGCCCGGAACGCCTCGGTGAGTTCCAGTCCGATGTAGCTGCCGCCGACCACCACGGCGCTGGAGGCCCCGCTGTCCACATGGGCCATGATCCGGTCCATGTCCGGGATGTTGCGCAGCACGTCGACCCGGGGGTCATCCGCGCCCGGGATCGGAGGCCGGATTGGCTCAGCACCAGTGCACAGCACGAGCTTGTCGTAGGACTCCCGGTACGTCCGGCTATGTTCCTGGTCGTGCACCTCGACTTCCTTCATAGCCAGGTCGATGCGGACCACGTCTTGTCCGGTCCGCACGTCGAGTGCCAGGCTCTTTGCCAGGCTCTCGGGTGTCTGGAGCAGGAGGCTGCCACGTTCGGGGATCGCCCCGCCGATGTGGTAAGGCAGGCCGCAGTTGGCGAACGAGACGTACTGGTCACGCTCGAGAATGACGATCTCGGCCGACTCATCGAGGCGCCTCAGACGCGCTCCTGTCGACGCTCCCGCGGCAACTCCTCCGACAATGACCGTTTTCATCTTCGTCCCTGCTTCCTAAGGTTCCGCTCGCTGTGATCAACCGGCCGGGTGCCGGGTCCGGGGCCACAGCAACGGGGCCCGGGTCCGGGACGCGAACAAGGAAACCTGCCCGTCCGGCATACCAACTTCGGTTGTTCCGGCGGGCAACGGCGTCACCCTTGAAGTGCCGGCCATTGGGAAAACTAAAACGCCTGCATCGCGGCGCACCGCACACGGGCTCGGATCTGCGTGTCGCCGTGTATCTAAACGTCACGCTAGTCGCCGCACCAGCCCGCTCAACAGGGTCTTAGGTCCATGGCATCAGCGGCGCCGGATGCGGGTGGGGTCGCCGGATCAACGACGGATCCGGGCCGAAACAGCGGAAGGGTTCGGGATCACCCGCTGCGGGTGAGGCGCCCGCGCTGAGCCGCACCAACACTGGTGGTGAGTGCCAGTGACTGTGCTGCCAGGTTCAACGAATGTTCATGCCCGCCAGGTAGCCCGGCGGGCCGGTCAGGGCCGCCATGGGCAAACCGCTCAGTGACGCTGGAACCAACATTGTTGTGGAGTTAAAGCGAGTCAGGAGCGGAGTGCTCACCTGACACAGGCCGGCCGTGGCCATTGCGAGCCACGCAAGGCGTTGACGTGGATCTACCCCCCAGGTCCGAGGAGGCCCCCGATGAACGAATACCCGCTAATTGCCGATCACGGACTCATCGGCGACCTTCAAACAGCTGCGCTGGTGGCAACAGACGGCACGCTTGACTGGTTCTGCAGCCCGCGCTTCGACTCCCCCAGCATCTTCGCCTCCCTGCTGGACAGTCAACGCGGAGGTCACTTCAGTACCCGCCCGCGGGGCGAAGCTTTCGCCACGAAGCAGCTGTACCTGCCGGATACGGCCATCCTCATCACCAGGTTCTTGACCGAGGGCGGGGTTGGCGAACTTATGGACTTCATGCCGGTCGCCAGCTCCTCGCCCAGTGAACAGCACCGCATGGTGCGGATGCTGCGCTGCGTGCGCGGACAGATCTCGTTCGACATCGAAGTGGCTCCACGCTTCGATTACGGGCGGCGCCCCCACCACGTAAACGTCGACGGCGACGGCGCACTTTTTGATGCCGGAGAGACGCGCCTGGCACTCAGCCTCATCCTCGAGGAAAACGTCGGCCCGCTCACCAATAAGAACATCACGGAGGCGGGCGACCTTCACAACACGCTGCACCTGGAACAGGGCCAGATGCGCGGCGTCGTCCTGGAAACGGGCCCGGATGTGGTGCCCCGGATCATGCATCCTGATGAGGCCCAGCGACTGGTCGACGACACCGCACGCTTTTGGCATGACTGGGTCAGCCAGTCGACATACAGCGGCCGATGGCGGGAGGAGCTGGAACGCTCGGCAATCACGCTGAAGCTCCTGACGTACGCTCCCACAGGCGCACTGGTAGCTTCCCCGACCGCTGGCCTGCCCGAACAGATCGGCGGTGAACGCAACTGGGACTACCGGTACACGTGGATCCGCGATGCATCCTTTTCGGTTCACACGCTCGTTAGGATGGGATTCGTCGACGAGGCGGTCGCCTTCAGCCGCTGGCTCCGGGACCGCATCACGGAGCAGCTGGAAAGCGAAACAGGGCCGCTTAACATCATGTACCGTGTTGACGGCAATCCGGACCTCAATGAGGAAATCGTGGCCGACTGGGAGGGGTATCGCGGCTCCTACCCGGTGAGGATCGGGAACGGGGCGTCCGGGCAACTTCAGCTCGACATCTACGGCGAGGCGCTCGACGCCCTCTACCACCTCGACCGTGTCGGAGTGGAAATCGGACAACCGGGGTGGGTCGCCGTCTGCGGCCTGCTGGAGTGGCTCGCGGACAACTGGGACCAGCCCGAGGAAGGAATCTGGGAGACTCGAGGCGGACGCAAGGACTTCACCTACGGGCGGTTGATGTGTTGGGTTGCTTTCGATCGGGCTATTCGGCTCGCTACTTCCCACGGCCGGCCGGCGCCTATGGACCGGTGGATGGCCGAGCGCGACGCGATCTACAACCAAATCATGGAAAAGGGCTGGAGCCCCGAGCGCCAGGCTTTTGTCCAGCAGTACGGTGAGACGGTGCTCGACGCCTCCTTGCTGAAGATGTCGCAGGTCGGTTTCGTGTCGCCGGATGATCCGATGTGGCAATCGACCCTCACGGCGATGGACACCGAACTCGTCTCCGACAGCCTGGTTTATCGCTATGACCCCAGCGCATCGCCGGACGGTCTCCGCGGCTCCGAAGGCACGTTCTCGCTCTGCACCTTCCTTTACGTAGACGCTCTTGCCCGCGCCGGCCGGGTCGACGAAGCACGGCTGACCTTCGAGAAAATGCTGACGTACGCAAACCACCTCGGCCTGTACTCCGAAGAAATCGCTACCACCGGTGAACAGATCGGCAATTTTGCGCAGGCCTTTACGCACCTCGCGCTCATCGACGCCGCCATTACCCTCAACGAATGTCTGGACGACCCGGCACATAGGACCCGCCGGCCCGGGCACCGGCCGAAGAGGGTCCTATGACACCCGGCCCACAAAGCCAGGCAGGATGGTGCTGCCCGTGGAGGTTGTCGGCGGACCTGTGAACTCATCGGATACTCCCGCGCAGAGGCTGGGTCCGGAGGCTATCAGCCGCCCAGTTTCCGCTTGACGCATTCCCATATGGGTATATGATTGTTGTCATGGCACGAGCAGCGACGACGTCGGACGTCTTTAACGCGATCGCCGAGCCGCAGCGCCGGGAGATCCTGATGCTGCTGCGGGCGGGTGAACGGCCGGTGACCGAGTTGTCCCGGGAGCTGGGAATCTCCCAGCCGGGGGCGTCCAAACACCTGCGGGTGCTCCGAGAGGTCGGGCTGGTGCGGGACCGCCAGGCAGGCAAGCAGCGCCTCTACGGCTTGGACGCCCGCGGGCTGCGCACTGTTCACGAGTGGACCGGCGGGTTCGAGCAGTTCTGGAACCAGAGCTTCGACCGGCTGGACACGTACGTTAAGGACCTGAAGCAGGCAAGACAGGAGGAGTAGCTGATGAGCGAGATGGGACGAGTAGCGCCGGCGCAGTCCGCGACGGCCGACCGCGAGATCGACATCTCCCGGGTCATCGAGGCCCCGCGGGAGCTGGTGTTCGAGGCATTCACCGAGGTACGGCACCTGTCGCGGTGGTGGGGACCGGAGGGCTTCACCACTACCACGCGGTCCTTCGAGTTCCGGGTCGGCGGGGAGTGGGACTTCGTGATGCACGGGCCGGACGGGACGGACTACCAGGAGTGGATCACCTGGATCGAGATCGCTCCGCCGGAGCGGATTGCGATGCTCCACGGTGAGTTCCGCGGCGACCCGAACGCCTTCGAATCGGTCCTGACGTTCGAGCCCGACGGTGCGGCGACCAGGATCGCGATGCGTACGGTGTTCCCCACCAAGGACCTGCGCGACGAGGCGGTCCAGAAGTACCACGCGATCGAGGGCGGCCAGCAGACCCTCAGCAACTTGGCTGCCTACATCACCGAGATCTTACGGACAGGGGCCGAAGGCTGATGGCCGGGAAAGTGTTCTTCAGCGTTTCGATGTCGCTGGACGGGTACATCGCGCCCGAGTCCCCCGAGGAGTTGATGGGGCAGCAGTGGATGGAACTGCAGCGGTGGATCTTCCCGACGCGGTTTCTCCGGGAGAACCTGAAACTCGGCGCAGGCGGCGAGGAAGGGCGCGACAACGACATCGCCCGGCAGACGTTCGAGCGCACCGGCGCGAGCGTCATGGGCAAGCGAATGTTCGACGCCGGCGAGCACGCATGGCCCCAGGAGGCGCCGTTCCACACGCCGGTCTTCGTCGTGACGCACGAGAAGCGTGACCCCTGGGAGCGGCCGGGCGGGACCACGTTCCATTTCGTCAACGACGGCATCGAATCAGCGCTCGGCCGGGCCCGCGAGGCCGCCGGCGGCCGCGACGTCCGCATCGCGGGCGGCGGCGCAACGATTCTGGAGTACGTGAACGCCGGCCTGATCGACGAGTTCTCGATCGCGCTCTCACCCGTGCTGTTCGGCGCCGGAATCCGCCTGTTCGAGGGCGTGGACGCCGGCCGCGTGGCCCTGGAACCGGTCCGATCGGAGCCGACGCAGCGGGCGACCCACCTGACCTACGCAGTCCGGGAGCGGTGAAGCGTGGATCCTAACTTCGTGTCGGCTGAGGAGTTCGGCGCGTTTCTTGACGGCGCTGAGATACTCGGCGAACGCCTCCTCGATCCCCGGGGCTGCGTTCCAAAGCAGGCCCCGCAGCGGGCCGGCGAAATCCTGCCTGACGTGCAGGATCGTCTGCCCCCCGTGGGGGGTGAGCGTGAATGTGCGCACACTCTTGAACAGGGCAAGGGGCATGCCTCCGGTCCAGGTCATTACTTCGCCCGGTATTTGCCGGACGCGTAAGCGGAAGGTACGGTTCCCGCCGGTCCGGGTGCGGACTCTGATCATGCCGCCGTGGCGCAGTTCGCCGTCAATGTGAGTGATCCCCGAGTTCCAGACGGTGTAATTGCCGCCGTCAGTGATGATGTCCCATACCGTGCAATGCCGGGCATTGATCAGCGTCTTTGACTCGTAGAACTTCATGTCACTGCCAGGCCAGTACCTTGCCCTTGATCCTGTCGAACTCATCGGGGCTGATGGTTCAAGAGCCCGGAAGCGCCCTGACGTTGGAATGCGTGACGTCTCGACATTGGAGGCTTCTTTCCGATGAGGATTGCGACAGGTGGCTCTGCACTGGAGCGTACGATCATTTTCGGGCCGCACCGGTGGTGCGGACCTCATCCGCGGAAGATGATTCCCTGGTGCCGGCTGGCGCTACCCGGGGATCCGGAATTCCTGGGCCGTCAGCGTCCAGTCGGTTCCGGTGGCGCTCACTATCAGTGTGTACGTCCCGGGGTCCAAGGTGACGCCGATCGCGCCGGAGCCGCCGGCCTTACCCAGGGACAGCACAGTGATGGCCGGTCCTTTCGCGGGTTGAAGGTAAGCGACGGCCGCCCCAGTGAACGTGTACTCGATGTGGACCCTGCCGGTGAGGGTCACCAGCGACGCCGGGGCCTTCGTGGCGGAGGACTCCGCGACGGTGACCCACTCTTTCATCGGTGGCGGTGGGACCGGGTCCAGCAATGCCTTGATGGCGGTGACAGTCCCTGCGATGGGGGCGGCGCTGACGCAGATCAGGACACCCGCGACGGCGGCCACCAAGACGGCCGAAGCCACACGCAGGCCTCGGCGCAGGGCGTTCGTCCCGGCCAACGGCATGGACGCACCGTCGGCGGCGTATTCTTTGGTGATTCGGAACAGGTCAATGAGCCACCAGATCCCCAGCCCACCGAGCGTCAGCAGCTTCAGGGTGCCGGAGACGGGCTGGCGGAGGTAGAACCGGTCCGCGCCGGTGAAGCCCAGGAACAACGCCAGTAGCCACGCCGTGCGCAGGGAGCGCATCGGCAGCCGCTCACCTTCGAAGAACAGCCCATGCTGCTCGGTCAGAGTCACCTTCCGATTCTTGAGCAGCCACGCGCGGGATGTCTACGGTCTTTCGGCACGATTGGAGCGCCGCAAGCCGGGCCAGGGCTCAGCGGGCCAGGCTCAATGGCTCAGTGCTTCGGGGTCAGGGCTTCGGCGCCAAGGATTTGGCGGCCGCCACGAAGTTCCGGATCCTGGCCAGGTCCTTGACTCCGCGGGAGGACTCGACGCCCGAGGAGACGTCCACCCCCCACGCGCCCGCCTGCTGCCCGGCGTCGGCGACGTTGGCGGGATCAAGCCCGCCGGCCAACAGCCACTTGCGCCCCGCCAGCCCCTTGGCGCGGACCGAGGCATAGTCCCAGGCCTCGCCGGACCCGGGCACCGCGGCGTCGATCAGGAGCAGGTCCTCGCCCCAGTCCGCAAATGCATCGGGCGCAGCGGACATGGTGACAGCCCTGATGAGTTTGAGCCCGGCGTCGTGCACTGTGCGCACGTCTCCGGGCGTGCGGTCGCCGTGGAGCTGGACCCAGTCCAGCCCGGCTTCACGGGCGAGTTCGATCGCGTCCGCCGCCGCCTCGTGCCGGAAGACGCCGACCGCGGGGAGCCCTGCCGGGACGTGGGCCAGGAGTTCCCGGGCCTGCGCCGGTGTCACTTCGCGGGGGCTGCGGGTCAGGACGAAGCCGACGGCGTCCGCCCCGGCCTCCGCGGCGGTCCGCACCGAATCCGGGGTGCTGAGCCCGCATACCTTGACGAACATTTGGCTCCTTCTGCTGTGTTTCCTGCTTCTGCCCGACGTTTCTGTCTCCGACCGTAGCAAGGACCGAGGCCTGTTGGCCTGCCCGGACCGCGAGGTGAGACTTCGGCGCTCGCGGCCGGCGGATAGGGTGGAGGGATGGAGATCATCCGCTATGCCGAGCTGAAAGCCCAACCCTGGCGCAACGGCGGCGGGGTGACCCGCGAGGTGGCCAGCCATCCTGCGGCCGCATCTTCCGTGCCGGGCACAGGTGATGGCGGCTGGGACTGGCGGGTGAGCATCGCCGACGTCTCCAAAGCCGGCGACTTCTCGGCATTTCCCGGCATGGACCGCGTCCTCACCGTGCTGGAAGGTGAATTGCTGCTGCTGAGCGTCGACGGCGCCGAGCACCCGCTCGAGAAATACCGTCCGTTCCGGTTCTCCGGCGACGCCGCTGCGGCCGGTTCGCTTCCCACGGGCGACATCCGGGACCTTAACGTCATCACCCGCAACGGCGTGTTCAAGGGCTACACGTCCATCATCGAGCTCTCCAAGAAGCGGGCGCATCCTGTGTTTGCCGGCCAGCTGGGGATCCTGCTGCAAGGCCAGGCTGCGGTCACGCCCGGCACAGCCGGAGCCAGCCAGGCCGACGTCGTACCCGCCGGAAGTGCCGCCGGCGCGGCTGGAACCCAGGCCGGGCCAACGACGCTCGCCCGCTATGACGCCGTCGTGGGTTCCGATACCGACACCCCGGAGATCCTGGGCCGCGGCTTCCTGGCCGTGGTGTCGATCGACCCCGTCGCCGGCTAGCCCTCCGCGGCCTTCACCCGCGTGCCGCCGATGCCCACCGAATCCTGGGACAGGCGCTGCGCGAGCCAGATCGGCACAATCGAGACGACAATCAGGACCACGGCCACCACGTTGACCACCGGCGCCTGGTTGGGCCTGAAGAGGTTCTGCAGGATCCAGATCGGCAGCGTGGTGTCGCCGGCGCCGATGGTGAACGTGGTCACGATGATTTCGTCGAAACTCAGCGCGAAGGCCAGCAGCCCGCCGGCCAGCAGGGCGGACCGGAGCTGCGGGAACGTGACCAGCCGGAAGGTCGTGAACACGCCGGCGCCCAGGTCGGCGGACGCCTCCTCCAGGCCCCCGTGCATCCGGCGCAGCCGCGCAATGACGTTGTTGAACACGGTCACCATGCAGAAGGTGGCGTGCGCGATCACCACCGTCCACATGCTCAGCGAGACTCCCAGGATGGTGGTGAACATGTTGTTCAGGGCGATGCCGGTCACGATGCCGGGCAGCGCGATCGGCAGGATCACCAGCAGGCTGATGACGTCCCGGCCGAAGAATTTGTAGCGCAGCAGGGCCAGCGCCAGGAGCGTGCCCAGCACCAGCGAGATGACGGTGGAGACCGCCGCCACCCACAGCGAGGACACCACGGCCTCGCGGACACCGGTGGAATCAAAGGCCCGCCCCCACCATTCCAGGGTGAAGCCCTGCGGCGGCCAGCCGAAGGTCCGGTCCGCGTTGAAGGAGTTCACCACCACCAGCAGCAGCGGGAGGTAGATGAACAGGAACACCGCCGCGGTGACGACGCCGAGGATGACTTTGGCGCTTCGGGAAAGTCTCATGGTGCTCCTGCCGCCTGGTCCGGGCTGCACGCCGCTCTGTTCACAGGCTGTTGAGGGCGCCGGAGCGCCGGACGATAAAGAGGTACAGGGTGATGATCGCGATCGGGACCAGCGAGACGGCCGCGGCGAACGGCAGGTTGTTCGCGGCCCCCACGTTCGCGTAAACCACGGTGCCGAGCATCTGGGTGGTGCCGCCGACGATCTGCGCCGTGATGTAGTCCCCCAGGGAGAGCGAGAACGTGAAAATCGTCCCGGCAATAATGGAGGGCACTAGGAGGGGGAACATGACCAGGCGCATGGTGGTCAGCGGTTTCGCCCCCAGGTCGCCGGAGGCCTCCAGCAGCGAGTCGGGTACCCGGTCGAACCCGGCGTAGATCGGCAGGATCATAAACGGCAGCCAGATGTAGGCCAGCGTCAGGATCACGGCGGTTTCACCGTACCCCGGGGACTCCAGCCCGATCGGTGCGCCCAGCCACTCCAACAGGCCGCCGTCGGCGAGCACGTTCCGCCACGCGTAGGCCTTGACCAGGTAGCTCGCCCACAGCGGCATCAGCACGGCCACCACCAGCAGCTTCTGCCAGCGGGGGCTGGCCACCTTGGCGATGAAAAACGCCATGGGCAGCGCAAGGACCAGGTCGATCAGCGTCACGGCGATCGCGATCCACAGGGTCCGCAGGGTGATCCGCTGGTAGACCGGATCGGTCAGGACCGTCACCACGTTCTCGGTGGTCCATTCCGTGGACACCTTGCCGGTGAAGGTGTCCACGGTCCAGAACGCGGTAATCAGCAGCGCCGCGAGGGCGGCGATGTAGACGAGCACCAGCCAGCCGGCGGGGGCGGTGACCAGCCCCGCCAGCCGAAGGTTCGGCGAGCGGTGGAGCAGCGCCGAGAACCTGTGGGCCTTGGGCCGGGGCACGGCGGCGGCTGCCGGGGGTGTGCCGGGGACCGGGTGCTTCGTCTGCAGCGACATGTCAGCCCTTGATCTCGGTCCAGGCCTGCGTCCACTCCGAGTAGTCGGTGCACTGGACGTCCGTCCGGCCGTCCAGGCATTCGGCCACCGGGGTGGTCCAGTACCAGATCTGCTCCGCGTAGGCCTCGTCACCGGAGTGGAAGGTCTCGCAGTGCGCCTTGTCCTTGGTCAGGTCGCAGGCCTTGGGGTTGGCCGGCGATTCGCCGAAGTACTCCGCCACCGCCGCGTTGGCCTCGGGGCTGGCGATGTAGTCGAGCCACAGGTAGGCGCAGTTCTTGTTCTTGGACGCCGAGCTGATCATCCATGTGTCCGACCAGCCGGTGGCGCCTTCTTCGGGGAGCAGGGTCTTCACATTGGTCCCGTTCTGGACGGCGATGTTGGCCCCGACCTGCCAGGTGGTGCCCACCACCGTGCTGCCGCTGGCGAAGGCCTGGACCTCTTTGACGACGTCGCTCCAGTACTCGCCGACGTGCTTGCGCTGCTCCTTCAGCAGGTCAACCGCGGCCGCGAGCTGGTCCTTGTCCAGGGCGTAGGGGTTCTTGATGCCGAGGTCCGGCTTGTGCGTCATGAGGTAGACGGCGGCGTCGGCGATGTAGATCGGCGAGTCGTACGCGGTGACCTTGCCGCTGTGCTGGGCGGCGTCGTCGAACACGGCGCTCCAGGACGTGGGCGCCGGGGTGACGGTATCCACGGAGTACATCAGCAGGTTGGCTCCCCACCCATGCGGCATCCCGTAGTTTTGGCCGTCCACGGTGTTCCACGCCTTGTCCTTCAGGAACGGGTACACGTCGGCATAGTTCTTCAGCAGGTCCATGTTGACGGGCTCCACGTCGTTGCCGGCGATCAGCCGCAGGGAAGCGTCACCGGAGGCGGACACGACGTCGTACTGGTCGGTGCGCATCAGCGTCACGGCCTCGTCCGAGGTGCCGAAGGGCTTAAAGCTCACCTTGCACCCGGTCTGGGTCTCGAAGGGCGTCACCCAGTCGACGGCGGGGTCGTTGCTGCCGTCCTCGACGTAGCCGGGCCACGCGAGGATGGAAAGCTGCCCTTCGCCGGTGCCGATTTCGGTCTTGACCGGCTGCGCGGACGGGCTGGCGGACCCGCCGCCGGTGGTGCCGCAGCCCGCGAGTGCGAGCGCTGCCGCCGCGGCCACCCCGACCACGAGGGAGGCCCTATTCCTTGATGCCATGATCCTTACCTTTCGTTGGAGGGTGAATCAGAAACAGGCGTCAACGCGACGCCGACGCGTCAGGTGTGCCGCTGGACGGCAGCCAGACGGCGGCGTCGTCGTCCCAGTTCACCGTGACCGGGCGGCCCACCAGGTCCGCGTCGCCGCCGGGCAGCGTTTCCGGTGCAAGAACGACGACGGCGGGACCGTCGTCGAGCTGTACCCGCACCTGGGTGGCGTGCCCGACGTAGACGAGCGAGGTGACAGTGCCGGGGCGGGAGGTGACGCCGGCGCGCGGTTCCGGGGCCGCCGTCCAGGACAGGCGCAGCCGTTCCGGCCGGATGCAGACCTGCTCCGCGCGGCCGTAAAGTTCCTGGGCGTGGCCGGCGTCGAAGATGTTGGAGGTGCCGACGAAGTTGGCCACAAATGCGCCGCCGGGGCGCTCGTAGATCTCGTGCGCCGTGCCGATCTGTTCGAGGCTTCCGTTGTTGAAGACGCCAATGCGGTCGCTCATGGTCAGGGCCTCCTCCTGGTCATGGGTGACGAAGATGAAGGTGATGCCGAGCGAGCGCTGCAGTTCCTTGAGTTCCACCTGCATCTGCTGCCGGAGCTTGAGGTCCAGGGCACCCAGGGGCTCATCCAGCAGCAGGACCTTCGGCTGCACTACCAGTGCCCGGGCCAGCGCGACGCGCTGGCGCTGACCGCCGGACAGCTGGGCGGGCTTGCGTCCAAGGAACTTCCCCAGCTGCACGCGTTCCAGGGCTTCACGGGCCCGCTCGTGGCGTTCCTTCCTGGCCATGCCGCGGACGCGCAGGCCGTAGGCGACGTTGTCGATGAGGGACATGTGCGGGAACAGCGCATAATCCTGGAACACCGTGTTGAGGTCACGCTCGAAGGGCGCCATCCCGGTGACGTCCTTGCCCTCAAGTTCGATGCTTCCCGAGGTGGGCAGCTCGAAGCCCGCGATCAGGCGCAGGACAGTGGTTTTGCCGGATCCCGACGGCCCCAGCATGGAGAAGAATTCGCCCTGGCGGATGTCCAGGTCCAGCGTGTTGACGGCGACGGTGTCGCCGAAGACTTTGGTGAGTTTCCGCAGGCGGATCGCGGGAACCGCGTCCGACTGCGTCTGCCTGCCGGCGGCCAGCGTTTCGGTCATGGGGTGCGCCTAACTCCGTTGCCGGATCGTCCCAGATGCGACACAGCGGGGTGTGATCCATGCCACAACGGGCTGCTGGGCCAAATACTATTACTCCATAGGTTTTGTGTATAGACCCCTACGAATGCCCGCATTAGGATGGCTTCAACCGGGCGCAGGCAGCCCCCAGCACCCGCTCCTGGTTCTGGAACCGCGACGCCGAAAACTGTCAGGGAGGGCCCGGATGCTGCTGACACCGCAGGGCGCTTCCCGGAGCCTGGCTGCCGTGTTCACGCCGATCAAGTCCCGGGGCCTGGTGGATGAGGTATGCGGCCGGATAGAGCAGGCGGTGGAAACCGGGCTGCTCACCAGCGGGCAGCGGCTGCCCAACGAAACGGAACTGGCCGCTGCCCTGGGGGTCTCCGCGGTGACCGCCCGGGAAGCCCTGGCGCAGCTCCGGACCTCGGGCATCATCCGCACGGCGCGGGGCCGCAACGGCGGAAGTTTCATTGCGGATGACGTCCTGCCTTCCCGGGAGCGGGCCCTGGACCAGCTCCGGGAACTGACCCGGCTCCAGATCAGTGACCTAGGACTGCACTACCAGGCCATTGCGGCAGCCTGCGCCAGCGTCGCGGCCCGGCGCTCCGATGCCGCGGACATGGCAACCTTGCGATCCTTCATTCCCACCACGGAGGAGGATCCGTTGCAGTGGCGGCTGGCTCTCTCCGAGTTCCTGCTCGAGGTGGCCGCCATCGCCCGCTCGGCCAGGCTGGCCCGGGAACTGATCCGCCTGCAGGCGGACCTGGGCACGCTCACGCTGCTGCCGTGCGCCGACTCCGGCTACCGCGTGCGGACCATCGGCCTTCTCGAGGAGGTGGCGGCCGCCGTCGAAGCCCACCAGCCGGCGGCCGCGGAAACCGCGGTGAAGGCCCTGGTCGCTGCCACCACGGACTGGCTGCTGACCGAGCAGTCCCAACGCTACTGATCCGTTCCTTCGAGCCAAGGACTCCCGATGTCTGAAACCACCGCATCCCCCGACTCACTGACCCTGGACGCCGCCGGGGAGCTCAACGCCGCCATCACCGGCATCGAGGGCAGGCTCGAGGTGTGGGCGTCGGAAACGGGAACCGCGCTGGCGGCGCTCTCCGCCAAGATCACGGGCACCGCCGTGGACAAGCTCATCCGGCCGGTGGTCGAGGAACTGGTCCGGGCTCCCGACGGCTACGTCGCCGGCGCCGGCTTCCTCGCGAACGCCGGGCTGCTGGGACCCGACCGCAGCTACATCGCCTGGTGGCAGGGTGAGGAGATGGAGCACGTGGACGCCCTCGCCAACTTCAGCCCCAACTCCATCAGCCGCTACGTTAAGTCTGAGTGGTTCCGCGTCCCGGTGGAAACCGGCCAGGCCCACGTGACCGGGCCTTACGTGGACTTCCTGTGCACCGACGAATACGTCCTGACCTTCACGCACCCGGTGTTCTGCCGCCCGGACGGTCCGGTGGTGGGCATAGTGGGGATGGACGTCACCGTGCAGCGGCTGGAGCGCGGCGCCATGCCCGGCCTGCGCCGGATCGGCGAACGGGCCACCCTGGTGAACTCCGACGGCCGCGCCATTGTCTCTGCAGCCCCGGACATCGCCGCCGGGGACCTCACCGCCGCCGAGGAGGGCTGCAGCGTCTATCCCGCGGGCCGGAAGTGCCGCATCTGGAGCGGCGCCACAGCGCTGTGACCTCCCCATGCGAACTCCCGTCGAGTGCTCCATAACTGCCGTTTAGAGGGTTCAAAAGGGCATTTACGGAGCATTCGATGGTGGATGGCTGGGAGCCGAGACTGCACTGGGCGGGTCAGAGCGGCCGACCGTAAGGGTATTTCACCCAGGCTCCGGTACCTTCTGCCGGGCACGCATGGTCTGCGCCGTTTTTCGTGGACCGGTAGTCCGCGGGGTAGCGGGATCCCTGAAGCACTGCGTCCAAATTGACGTCGTACTCCTCACGCCCGTCCGCGAACCGCGCGTCATATCGAGTGCTGAGATAACGGCTCTTCAACCAGCGACGTGTCTTCCAATGTGCGGTGGCTCGGATAGCAATCGGCAGTTGAGAACTCATGCCTACATCCTCGCCTGTCCGTGAATCCTCATGTTGCAAACCGCTGGTGGAAAGGTCAACGGATAGTCGGAATGATCTTCGCAATCCTTTTCCCGGGAACTGCTCGGCGTAGTCTTCAGCCGTACTGCGTTCGGCGGTAGCGGGATGCCCTGCGGCCCATGCGCCCGCGCACGGTGTCTGGAGCCCATCCGTAAGCCGATCCATCACCGGGCGCTGCGGCCTCAGGTGAAGGACTCAACAAGTTCGCGGCGTCACAAATGCTGGGCACCTGTCAGCCGAACTTCTTCCATTGGCCTTCGGAAACCACCTCGACGGAGCCGTCGACGACCTTGATAGCTGTCTGTTCGTCGATGGCGTAGGCAGGTACGCCGATGTCGGCGGCCCACCGCTCTGCGTGGGCCAGGGTGTTGCTCGGGAAGGCGTCCAGATGCGGAAAGATCGAAAAATCCACCACCCCCAGAGTCCGATCATCCGGAGCGGACGGCCACTCGACGAAGTTTTCCCCGATCCGGGGCGTCATCACCATGCTTCCGGCACTCACTCCCACCCACACCGTGTCGGGAAGTGACGGCAGCAGCTCGGCCAGCCCGGACTCATGCATCCAATGGGACAGGTACGTAGCGTCGCCGCCGTCGACCAAGAGCACGTCGGCCTCCCGAACCCAGGGGACCCACCGCTCTGCGCCGATGGTGGGCAGCGCGGTGAGCTCGAGAACGCCGAGCGACGCCCAACCCAGGCCGGACAAATGACGGAAGTCGTGCTCGGCGGTCAGGAGGCCCCGCACCGACGCCGGTCCGCACATCGGGTGACCCCACTGCGCTGTCGGGACGACCAAGGCGTTGCACTGGGCGATGGGCTTGTTGAGAAGCTGCACGAGCGCGGAGTGGATGCTCGGGTTCGTCACGCCGCCTGACGTAAGCAAGAGTTTCAAACGTGCCCCCCAAAGTTTCGCGCGCGGATGGTGGATGTGCCCGGATCCGGAGGAACGGGCTGGAACTCACCGACGGATCCGGTAAGCACGCCCGTCGGTGTTCGGCCCTTCAATAGGTACACATCAAGTGAAACTTTGTCCACAGTTCGGCATGGATGCAGACCTCACGTTGGTCTGCCCATCCATGAGAAAAATACAGCCCGGTGTTGGCCGAACCTGACTGTCCCGGTGAGGGAACCCTGAGAGGGGCGGTTCACCCAGGCCAGCCGTCGCGCTCAAGGATGGTGTCGCGGATGGATCAGCCGCTGCTCATGGTCATGCCGAGGAGGGTGTATCTGGGCGCAGGTGTGTGTTGAAGAACCGAACGATGCGCCGGCGGGCATCCGCGGTGGCGGCCTCGTCGTACCTGGTGCCGGAGATGCGGGCGAGGAAACGCAGGAACAGGGTCTGATCCTCGGGTGCGTGGTCATTCATGAACCCGTGACCCACCCCCGGGTAGATCTTGACGTCGTGGGGCACCTCGAACTCGGCGAGCAGTTCGTCCAGCTGCTGACCGGCGCGCGCGCCCAGTGGGGACCTGTCAGCACCTCCGAAGCTCCCCACGACTGGGCACGCCTGCGTCAACCAGTTCCTGGCATCTGAGGGGCAGCCGCCGTAGTTGACGGCCGAAGCATTGAAACCGTGGCCCTCGGCCAAGGCGATGGCGTACCCGCCTCCCATGCAGAACCCGACCACGCCGACGACGTCTGTGCACCCGTCGTGATCTCGGAGCCATTGCCGCGCTGCCTCGATGTCGTCGAAGGACCGACCCCGGCGCGGGCCAAGGTCTCTCATGATCGTGCGCAGGCAGCGCAATCTGCTGCCCCAGTAGTAGAGGTCAGGTGCGATCACCAGGAACCCTTCCCCAGCCAGCCAGCGGGCGTGGCCCTGAAGGTCCCGGCTCATCCCAGTGAAGTCGTGAATCACGACGACGCCTGGCCACGGTGGTTCCGTCGTCGGCACCGCCACATAGGCGGTCATCGACCCACGACCGGTTTCGATCTCGAGAAGTGATGTCGTGTCCATAGCTCAGTTTGGGAGACACCGCGGTCTTTGGCCAGAGGAGGACCAGATTCGGTGCATCTCGGCCAAGAAAGAATCATCACAGCCCACGGCCCAGTCATCCCGCCGACCCGACGACGCAAAGGTCATTTCGCTCAACAAGTCGAATCGCCAAGCGAGAGAGCGGTGCGTCGTCCTGCGGATTGCATAACGGGTCTCGAGGTGCGTCCGTAAGCCGATCCTTCACCGCTCCCAGTACGACTCACGGATGAGTGCTGCGGCTTTAGTCGTGTTCAGGGTGCAGGGATGCATCTGCATCGGTCTCAACCCATCGGGTGAAGGTGGTGGTGAGGTTAGCCCGAGTGGGCGAGGCACAAAATGGGCCAACCTCGGCACTTACTGTTTCATCCAGAGGAGCAACGCGAATTAGCCGGAAAGCCTCATCCCCGGCGCGGGCCCTGATGGTGACGGCGTTACCGGCCCTGCTCAGCCGCACTGTGATTTCCCGATTGATCCACTCAGGGACAGGTGCCACCGACCAGTCGGAGACCCCATGTGTTACGACGGCCCCAACCTGTGGGACTCCGTCGGACACCTCCACACCGGCCTTGATCCAAGAAAATTCCGAAACGTGAAGATAGATCCCCGCCTGGTCGAACTGCTCGGTGTAATTCAGAAGGAATGAAACCTCCACCGCCCCCTCAGCGGGCAGCGGTGCCAACAGGGCATGCGCGCTATCATGGACGAAGCCGTACGAGGTGTGCCTCCACGCGTCACTGTTCTCGGCTGCGGTTACCCGCAGAGTCCGACCATCCGCGACGACACGCACGGGCGGGTTGCGCCACCTTCCCCGGTCCCAAGAATCGTCTGCTTCCTTTGCCACTTGTGTCACGTCAGATCCCCTAAGTCGATCGTTCAGTCCGTAAGCCCTATTCAAGCAGTGGCACATCCAACACAACGGCGATTGCCCGTTGACCGATCCCTGAACGGGCGCGTTGGGTGCATGACTCAAGACATCGCAATCCCTGCCCGGTAGAGTTCCGGGCATGGCTCGAACCGTAGGACAACCCAACAAGACCGGAGTTATCTGGGTTGCGGTTACTTGTGCCCTGATCATCACCGGTCAACTCTTTACGATCAGCGGTACTCCCGGCACTCACATAGCGTCGTGGGTACTCATTGGCTGCACGGTTTTTCTCTTGATCACCGTAGTAGTCTCGTACCTTCGCAAGGCTAGAGGCCCAAGCTCTCCGCGCGATTGAACCTAGAGTGTCCTTTGTCTGGCCTCGCTGTGGCAAACCGGCCAGGCTCAAAGTAGCGTCCGGTAAGGGATCCCCTATTGACCACAGGAGCACCCGTTGGGCCACCCGATAACGGGCATGGAACCGTGATCAGAATTGGTAATCCCGGTAGGTGCTCCGCACGTTGAACCGCCGGCCTTGCTTCCTTCGCTCCAAGAACCCAACGATCGTCTCGATGTCCTTTGGCCGCATCTTCAGTTCACGACACTTGCCTCTGACTTGCTCGACCGTGACGGAGGTCCACCGCTCGGGGCGGTTCATCATGTCGGCCTTGAGCTTGTCTTCTTCATTCCATTTGAGTCCGGAGTCGTATCCGGCTGCCCACTGCGTAAGGCTCTTGAGAATCCGGATCACGTCATCCGGTAGGGGTTCGCCGACGGCTGCCAGGGCGGTTTGTGGTCCTGACGCAGGCTGCGGAGTCTGTCCCGGAAGAAGCCGTACCGGCTGAGCGTCTTCCAGCCAAGTGGCTGTTTCGGCGGTTCCCCACTCGATGACGACAATGGCGTCAGCTTGTGAGCCCCACAGGTCGTTCAGATGTTGCCGATCGGGCCATGCATAAACGACACGTCGGTGGGTAAGGGACCCGTGAGAGAAATCGCGCCAGGTGAGGTGCACCGCATCAGGTCTTCCCACCAACCGCTTGAGGGTTTCGCCCTCGAACCGTCGCCGTGGCGTGACAACGGTAATTGGGCCACCAGGTTGTTGCGAGAGCCAGGCGATCGCGCGGGCATCCTGCGCTTCACGGGAGTCATTAGCGCCCAGTTGGGACACGGCAACTGGAAACGGGTATTCAACTGACGACATCGATACTCCCTGCTCGGTTTAGACGGACCCTAGCAGTTGTATCCGACACCATCCCCACCCAGACGACGGGCACCAAGGATCCCCACTCGACAGTTGATCTGGTTCTTTGAGTACGAACTTGCCCAGCATGACCTGAGTGCCCGTAAGCCGGTCCCCCACCGGAGCAAGCACCAGCCAAAATTCCGGATCACGATCGCCGGGATTCCGCGGCGGCCCGATTCCCGTAGGACCCGCCCGCGAAAATGCCCGGTGGGGCTAAACGGTACATCCAAAATATGACCGGACTCCTCATCGGATGCACCCGTGTATCCACGAACGGCCAAGACCTCACCGCCCGAAGAACGCCCCTTTGTTGGTCTCTCGGTAACCCCTGGAAACACGTTCACAGACCAGGGCACGCCGGCACCAACCGGGCCCGGCCGGGACTTCGGCAAGGGCCGGCCGACTGCCGGGCCCGCGGGTTCGCCCCGGCGCCGGGGCGTTGCTAAGCTGGAATGAAGGCCCCATCTTGGGCCTCCGGACGACGGTTCAGTACCCGGCACGCGACAAGACTGGCCACAGGAGCAGTCATGTCGTGGTTAATTCTCATTCTTTCAGGCTCGTTGGAAGCCGTCTGGGCTGCAGCCCTGCACCGGACAGCGCAGGCCACGGGCCGCCGCCGGATTGCACCGGCCGCAGTCTTCCTCGTCTCCGTGCTCGCCAGCACCGGCGGACTCGCCATCGCCATGCAGTCCATCCCGACCGGAACCGCCTACGCCGTCTGGGTGGGCGTCGGTGTGGTGCTGACCTCCGCCTACGCCATGATCACCCGCGTGGAACCCGCGACGGCGGCGCGGATCCTGCTGCTCGGCGGGATCGTCGCCTGCGTGGCCGGCCTGAAGCTGGTGGCGTAACCATGGCCGCGAACCGCACAACGAAAATGACAAGCAAAGCACCGGGCACCACTCTGGCCTGGCTCATCCTGCTCGTTTCTGCCGTGCTGGAGGCGGTCTGGGCCACAGCCCTGGGCCTCTCCGACGGTTTCACCCGGCCGCTGCCCACCCTCGTGTTCGCGCTGACCGCGACCCTGAGCATGGTGGGGCTCGGCATGGCCGTGAAACGCATTCCGCTCGGCACGGCCTACGCCGTCTGGGTGGGGATCGGCGCGGCCCTGACGGTCGGCTGGGCGATGGCAACCGGCGTCGAACCGGCCAGCCCGCTCAAACTGCTGTTCATCGCGGGCATCGTGGGCTGCGCGGCGGGCCTGAAGCTGCTGCCGGCCGGGAAATCCTAGGCGTTTCGGCGGTCCCGCCCAGTTAGTCCGCGCCTGGAGGGGTCATCCCGGGCGACACGCCGTGGCTGCGGCCCCCTCGCGGCAAGCAACCGGGCAGGAGCGTTGGAATACCCCGGAGCGGACCGGGGTTGGGGCTAGAAACAGCGAATGGAGACCCCATGAATGCAGCAAAAGTCCGGCTCGGCGACGGTTTGACGGTCAGTCCGCTGGGGTTCGGCGGCATGGCCCTGACCCCGGTGTACGGGGACGTGGATCCGGCCGAGGCCCTGCAGACCCTGCACCACGCGGTGGACGTCGGCGTCAGCTTCATCGACACGGCGGACATCTACGGCGGCGGCAGCAATGAGGAACTGATCGCCAGGCTTCTCAAGGAACTCCGCGGCGAGGTACAGCTGGCCACCAAGTTCGGCCTGGTGGGCACCCCGTCCACCGGCTACACCGATATCCGGGGCGACGCCGACTATGTGCGGCAGGCCGTGGACCGGAGCCTGCGCCGGCTGGGCACCGACACCATCGACCTGTACTACATGCACCGCCGTGACCTCCGCGTTCCGATAGTGGAAACCGTGGAGGCCATGGCGGGGCTGGTGCAGGCCGGCAAGGTGCGGCACCTTGGCCTGTCGGAAGTGACAGCCGAGGAACTGCGCGAAGCCAGCAGCGTCCACCCGATCGCCGCGGTCCAGAGCGAATGGTCCATCTGGAGCCGCGACGTGGAACGCAGCGTTGTTCCCGCGGCGGCCGAACTCGGCGTGGGTTTTGTGCCCTACTCGCCGCTGGGCCGGGGATTCCTCACCGGCACCGTCGACGCGGCGTCACTGGGCAGCAACGACTTCCGCCGCAACATCCCGCGCTTCGCCGAGGAGGCGCTGGACGCCAACCAGGGTGTGGTCGCGGCCGTGCAGTCCGTCGCCGCTGAACTTGCTGCGGCCGGGCAGGCTGCAACTCCTGCCCAGGTGGCCCTGGCCTGGCTGCTCGCGCAGGGCCGGAAGCTGGGGCTGCCCGTGGTCCCCATCCCCGGCACCCGCAGGGCGGCCCGGATCGACGAAAACTGGGGCGCCGTCGCATTGACGCTCGACTTCACCGCAGCGCAACTGGAGAAACTCGACGCCGCCGCGGACGCCGTCGTCGGCTCCCGCTCCGCAGACCCCAACTGGGTGTCCGAGGGCCGTGAACAACGTCTTTCGTAGACTGATGCCCATGGACTCGCTCATTCACTCGTTACGTGACGTCACCATCCGCCGGATTTCGGTCAGCGAGATGGACAACAACGTGTATTTGCTCACCGGCAAGGCATCGGGCGCACAACTCCTGATCGATGCGGCCGACGATTTGGCCGCCATCCAGGATCTGCTGGCCGACGCCGCCGCAGATACCTCCGCGACGCCGAAGCTGGCGCTGATTGCCACCACCCACCAGCACTGGGACCATGTCCGTGCGCTGCCGGGCCTGGTGGAAGCCACCGGCGTGAAGACGGCGGCCGGGACGGACGATGCCCCGGAGCTACCGGTGCCGGTGGATGTACTGCTGGATCACGGGGACGTCGGCAACTTCGACGGCTTCGATGTGACGGCAGTGCACCTGCGCGGCCACACCCCGGGGTCGATCGCGCTGGTGTACCAGGACCCGGAGGGCCCGGCGCATATCTTCTCCGGCGACTCGCTGTTCCCCGGCGGAGTGGGCAACACGCAGCAGGATCCCGAGCGGTTCGCGCAGCTGATCAGCGATGTCAGCGAGCGGTTGTTCGACGTGTACCCGGATGACACCGTGGTCCACCCGGGCCACGGCAAGCCCACCACCCTGGGTGCGGAACGCCCGCACCTGGAGGAGTGGCGCGCCCGCGGCTGGTAGCTGGCGCTGCGCTTTCAGACTGGCGCTGCGCTTTCAGACTGGCGCTGCGCTTTCGGACGGACGCTGCGGGAATCCCCGTAGCGTCCGTCCGTTTGTGTAGCGGAAAGCCGGAACCTTAGCGGCTGCGGCGTTCGTTCGACGCCGGGGCTGACGCGCGGCGAGGTCCGCCGCTGCGTGCCGGACGGCCTTCGCCGGAGCGGCCGTTGCCGCCGCCTGCGTAGGACCCGCCCGAGGTGCCGCCGGTGTTGGAGGACCAGACAGCCGCGTTGCCACCGGCGTTGCCGGCCTTGGCGCCGGCAGCTGCGCGCTGGCCCGTTGCCGGACGCCCGCCGCGCTGGCCGCCGGTTGCGCCACCGGTGCGGGCCGCACCGCCGCGGGGTGCGCCACCCGTGCGGGGTGAGCCGCCGCGCTGTGTGCCGCTGCGGGGAGCCGAAGCGCCCCGGGCGTCGCTGCGTCCTTCTGCTGCGCGGCCGTCGGAGCCGCGGCCGGCCGATGCGCGGCCCCCTGCGGCCGGGACATCGTTGCGGTGCGCGCCGTACGACGTCGAGCGGGCGCGGGCGCTGCGGCGCTCGGCGCGCTCGGCATCCATCCGGTCCTCGTTCCGCTCGATGACACGCTCTGCAGCGTTGCGGGCAGCTGCCTGGCCTTCGTAAGCCACGGCGCGGCGCTCGGCGCGGGGAAGATCGGTGCGGGGAGCCTCGGCTCCGACGCGCCCGCGTCCGCCACGGCCGCCCCGGCCACCCGCGGTGGGTGCAGCCTGGGTGGTGCGGCGGGCGCGCTTGCGCTCGGCGTTGGCACCGGTGGAGGTGCCGCCGCCCTGGTTGGACTTGGCGGCCAGCAGTGCGGCGCGGGTGCGCGGATCGATCTTGTCGGCCATTTCGCCCACCAGTTCGGCAACCAGCGGGGAGTTGGCGGTGACGCGTTCGAAGTTGACCTCGACGCCGGCAGCCTTCATGAGCTTCTTGACGTCGGACTGCTGCTCCGGGAGGGTCAGCGTGACCACGGTGCCGTCGGAACCAGCGCGGGCGGTACGGCCCGAGCGGTGCAGGTAGGCCTTGTGCTCCGTGGGCGGATCCACGTGGATGACCAGCTCGACGTCGTCGACGTGGACGCCGCGGGCGGCGACGTCGGTGGCGACCAGGACGCGGACCTCACCCGAGGAGAACTCGGCCAGGTTGCGGTCGCGGGCATTCTGCGAGAGGTTGCCGTGCAGGTCGACGGCGGGGATGCCGGCGTCGGTCAGGGTCTTGGCAAGCTTGCGGGCGTGGTGCTTGGTGCGCAGGAAGAGCACGCGGCGGCCGGACCCGGAGGCGAGCTCGACGATCAGCTGCTTCTTCACGGTCTGGTCGTTGACCACCAGGACGTGGTGTTCCATGGTGGTCACCGCGGCCTGTGACTCATCCACGGCGTGGGTCAGCGGGTTGGACAGGTAGCGCTGGACGATCTTGTCCACGCCGTTGTCCAGGGTGGCGGAGAACAGCAGGCGCTGGCCCTGGCTGGGGGTCATGTCCATGAGCTTCTTGACCACGGGGAGGAAGCCGAGGTCGGCCATGTGGTCGGCCTCGTCCAGCACGGTGATCTCGACGCCTTCGAGGGTCAGGATGCGCTGGCGGATCAGGTCCTCGAGGCGTCCCGGGCAGGCGATGACGATGTCGACGCCGGCGCGCAGGGCCTTTTCCTGGCGGGCCTGGGAGATGCCGCCGTAGATGACGGTGGTGTTCAGGCCCATGGCCTTGGCCATCGGCTCGATGGTCGCGTTGATCTGGGTGGCCAGTTCGCGGGTCGGCGCGAGGACCAGGCCCATCGGGCGGCCGGGCTTGCGGAAGTGCTTGGCTTCCCGCTCAGCGAGTCGTGCTACAAGCGGGATGGCGAAGGCGATGGTCTTGCCGGAGCCGGTGCGGCCGCGGCCCAGGACGTCGCGTCCGGCCAGCGTGTCCGGCAGGGTCTTGACCTGGATGGGGAACGGTTCCACGATCCCCTGGGCGGTGAGGGTGTCGGCGAGAGCCTTGGGCGTGCCGAGGGCAGCAAAAGTAGTCATAGGTGTCAAAGGTCTTTCAGGCGGTATCCATGCGGATATCGGCCCCCGGTGCCGGTTGGCCCAAGGGTTCGCCGAAGAAAAGTCAGGTGATCAACCGGGCCGCTACCAACCTTGCGGCAGTGGCGGCCGGGACCAAATAGAACGCGTTCATCGACGCAGGATGTGCCTCTCACATGAAAAAACCCCACTCCCTGTGGACGGATTCCGGGAGGAATCCAGCAGGGGAACCGGTTGATGAACCGGACCGATCATTCAAGACCAAAGTGGGCATCACTGCACATCAAGTTCCCTCAGTCTATCATCCGGCGAGGCCAGGGCCGTTTCCGCCCGCTCAGGGCACCAGCGCGGGGGCCTGGAACAGCGGGACGTGCGACGCCGGGCGCACGGGCTGCGGGGCCTCCGCGCGCACGGGCTCCGGGGCCGCCGCGCGCACGGGCTCCGGGGCTGCCGCGCGCACGATGACCAGGGCCTCGGAATCGATCAGCCGCCGGGTTCCGGTCCTCTCATCCAGGATCCAGAACAGGTCCGTGGCCGCCACCGTCCGGATCACCTCGCCCCGGTGGAAGAGTCTCCCGTTGTGCCACGCCTCAATCCGGTCCCCCACCGACAACTCCCCACACGATTGAACCTGCTGCGAAACCTCTGCAGTCATGGTCTGCTCCTTCCCGGATCCGGATTCACCCCAGTGTCATTCCGCTCTCCGGCTCCAGCCTCCACCAGAAAGGTTTCGACGGCGTTTCCGTGGGGTGATTTTCTCGTGTCGCCGATTCGCCGGTTTCTCGGGCAGCCATCCCCTGCAATGATGTGGGAAACACCCCCAACCCGACACCTACAGAGCTGCGAGGACAACCATGGCGAAGCATGATCACTCAGGGCACAACACCGACGCCAGCGCGGCCCAGGTATGGGACGAGATGTACCGCAGCCGGACCAGAATCTGGAGCGGCGAGCCGAATCCGCAGCTGATCGCCGAGGCCGCGCAGCTTCCTCCCGGGACAGCCCTTGACCTGGGCTGCGGCGAGGGCGCGGACGCCATCTGGCTCGCCAGCCGCGGCTGGAAGGTCACCGCCGTCGACGTGTCCGCCGTCGCACTGGAACGGGCCGAAGCGCACGCGCAGGAACGCGGCCAGGGCGGGAGCATCACGTGGGTGCGGCAGGACCTGGCCGCCTGGGTGCCCGGGGAACTCTTCGATCTGGTGACGGCGCAGTTCCTGCATTCCACCGTGATGCCCTGGCAGCAGGCGCTGCAGCTCGCCGCCGCGGCCGTGCGGACCGGCGGCACGCTGCTGATTGTGGGCCACCACCCGGACGGCCTGCCGCCCTGGGGGCAGCATCATGATCACGGGCCGGAGCGGTTTTACACCGCGGAGCAACTGGCCCGCGAACTGGGCCTTGAGTCACCCGAGTGGCGGCTCGACGTCGTCGACACCCGGCACCGCAGTGCCACCGGACCCGACGGCGAGGCTGCCTCGCTGACGGACGCCGTGCTGCGCGCCACGCGCCTCGCCGCCCGCTGAACGCGGCGCCGGAAGCGCCTCATCCGCCGTCGAGGTCGCCGGTTGCCCGCCGGGTCGCACACGAAGGTTCCCGCGATCCCCACACCCTTCCGGCGACCTCGCACATTTCGAAGCCGCCGGCGGTCTCAGATATGACATGGGACACGGGACGACAACTGAGGCAAGGTTTGTCGACAGATGTCGAGCCAGGGACGGCTGCGCACACCTGCCCCGCGGTGCGCGCCGGACCGGCGTCGGCGGGCCGCTGCCGGCGTCGGGAATTCCCCGGACTCGCACCGGAGAAGGCATTCTTCCGGTCCGACGGGGACGGCGCGCGCCACCCCGGGAGGCCCCGCCGCGGGACGCACGACGGCGCCGGGCCGGCGGTCGTCGGCGGTGCGGGGTCCCCCGAATGCCGCCCGTAGGCTTAATCCGCACGACGAAGTGTTACCTCCGTCACACCTTCGATGGATCCGTGCGGGCCCGGCGGAACGTCCTCCGCCCGCGGCTCGCCTGTAACAAGGAAGAAGCCTAATGTCTGAACGCACCACCACGGCTGTCCCGAATACCGCCCAAGAGTCCCCCAGCAGCCAAGGCCAAGAACCGCACCTCGCCCGCGCCCTGGGCAACCGCCACATCCAGCTGCTGGCCATCGGCGGCGCGATCGGCACCGGATTGTTCATGGGCTCCGGCAAGACCATCTCGCTGGCCGGTCCGTCCGTCATTTTCGTCTACATGATCATCGGCTTCATGCTGTTCTTCGTCATGCGGGCCATGGGCGAGATCCTGCTCTCCAACCTGAACTACAAGTCCTTCAGCGACTTCGCCGGCGACCTCCTGGGCCCCTGGGCGGGCTTCTTCACGGGCTGGTCCTACTGGTTCTTCTGGGTGGTGACGGGCGTGGCCGACATCGTCGCGATCGCCGGGTACGTGGACAAACTCGCCCCCGGCACACCGCTGTGGATCCCGGCCCTGATCACGCCGGTTGTGCTGATCCTGCTGAACCTCCCCACCGTCAAGGCCTTCGGCGAAGCCGAATTCTGGTTCGCCATCATCAAGGTGGTGGCCATCCTCGCGCTGATCGGCACCGGCATCGTCATGATCGCCACGAACTTCACCTCCCCCAACGGCGCGGTGGCGAGCCTGGCCAACATGTGGAATGACGGCGGCATGTTCCCGCACGGCATGTTCGGGTTCATCCTTGGCTTCCAGATCGCCATCTTCGCCTTCGCCGGCATCGAGCTGGTGGGCACCGCGGCAGCAGAAACCAAGGATCCCGAGAAGAACCTGCCCCGCGCCATCAATTCAATCCCCATCCGGGTCCTGCTGTTCTACGTGGGCGCCCTGGTGGTCATCATGGCGGTCAACCCGTGGCGCACCATCGATGCCGCCAGCAGCCCCTTCATCGGCATGTTCACCCTGGCCGGGCTCGGCATCGCCGCAGTGGTCATCAACCTGGTGGTGCTCACCTCCGCGGCCTCCAGCGCCAACTCCGGCATCTACTCGACCTCGCGCATGGTCTACGGCCTGGCCCAGGACGGCAATGCCCCGAAGGCCTTCGGCAAGCTGAGCATCCGCAAGGTTCCGCAGAACGCCCTGCTGTTCTCCTGCATCTTCCTGCTGGCGGGGCTGGTCCTGCTCTACTCGGGTGATTCCGTGATCGGGGCCTTCACCGTGGTCACGTCGGTGGCGTCCGTGCTCACCATGTTCGTCTGGTCCATGATCCTGATCAGCTACATCGTGTTCCGCCGCCGCCGTCCCGGGCTGCACGCGGCCTCGAAGTTCAAGATGCCCGGCTCGGGCTATATGCCCTACGTGGTGCTCGCCTTCTTCGGCTTCATGCTGGTGGCACTGGGCCAGGCCGACGACACCCGGCTGGCGCTGCTGGTGGCACCGCTCTGGTTCCTGCTGCTCGGCGGGGCGTGGCACTTCAACCGCCAGACGCCACTGCAGCAGGCCCGGATTGCGGAATGGAAGGCCGTCCGCGACGCCGAAACAGTCCCCGTAGCGGGTTAGGCGGCACCCGCCTGCCCTGTGTAGGGCAGACCCCCTGGGAGCCCCGGCCGGATCCAACCGGCCGGGGCTCCCGTCATCGCGCCGGCCTACCGCCGCCCGCCAACCCTCGGGGCGATGACCACCAACGCGACGCCGATCACCGCGGTGAGGGCGAAGACGCCGCCGAAGGACGCCGCCGTCGTCGGGAACGCGGCAAAGATGATCCCCGTGGTGGCAAGGGACAGCGCACCGCCGAGTGAATCGGAAATGGACATCGCCGAGCTGTTGAAGCCCTCGTTGTCCCTGCTGGACAGGGCCAAGGTCATGACGCTGAGGCGCGCGTACATCAGCCCCATGCCGCCCCCGGCAATCACCCAGGCGGCGATCGCGACGGCGGCCGGCCAGCTGAGGAGCGTGGTCACCAGCACCAGGACGACGGCCCCGAGGACGAGGGCCGCTCCAATCCGGACCGCACGGCGGTGATCCAGTCGCGTCCCGAGCCTGCCCTGGACCGCCGAACCGGCGGCCCAGGAGACCGCCCCGCCGGTGAGCGCCAGGCCGGCGAAGGTGGGCGAAAAATCGTAGCGTTCCACCAGGAGATAGGGCAGATACACCTCGGCGCCGAAGAACGCGGCGGAGGCCAGGCCGCGCGTGAGGATAACGCTGGGGAGCCCGCGTCGGGCCGTCAGGGTTCCCTGCGGTACCAGCGGGCGGACGGCGATGAGGGCTACGGCGACGGCCGCCACAGCCACGACTCCGCCCGCCACCGGAAGCCGGGCGGAGAGGTTCAGGCCCAGCACGGCGAGCGCCGCGAGGGCGGCCCAGGCCAGCCGGTGCGTGCCCGAGGACTTGTGCGGAGCAGGCATGGACATGTCCTCCGGCGCGGACGTCCCGCGGGTTCCGCTTGGGGATCCGCCTGGTGTTCCTCGCAGCCCGCGCAGCGCCGGCACAGTCATCAGCAACGCGGGCACCACAAGCCCCACAACGCCGAGGAACACCCAGTGCCAGCTGACCAGCTGCGCCACGACACCCGCGGCGAAGGGCCCCACCAGCGAAGGAATCACCCAGGCCGCGGAAAACGCGGCGAAAATCTTCGGGTGCAGCACGGGCGGATAGACCCGGGCGATCACCACATACAGCGTCACGGTCATGGCGCCACCGCCCAGTCCCTGGACCAGCCGGCCCGCCACAAGGGCCGGCATGTTCGCTGCTGTTCCGGCAATCAGCAGGCCCAGCACAAACATGGCCACGGACGCGTACAGCGGCCCCACCGGCCCGCGCCGGTCGGACCAGTTGCCGGCTGCCACCATCCCGATGACGCCGGTGGCGAGCGGTCCGGCGAACGCCAGGGCGTATAGGGAGGCCCCGTCCAGCTCACGGCTGACCAGCGGCATGATCGTGGTCACTGCCAAAGATTCGAAGGCAGCCAGGAACACGAGCGCGCAGGCTCCCAGGGTCACCAGCAGGTACTCGCGGTGGAAGATGCCGGCTGATTCCAGGCTGGGAGCGGGGGTGGTTCGGGGCAAGGTGATGGCCTGATCGGTGGTGACGGACGGTCGGGTGAAACCCGCGGAGCCGGGATGTTTGGCTCAAGGGGAAGCATGCCACAGCCGGCGGGCCTGACGCAGCCTCCGCCGGGGCAGCCCCGGTCTATACTCGCGGGAAGACCGCGGCGACCAGAACGCAATGACGCAGGACGGCGCCCCCAAGGACACCGCAACACCAGGACTCAACCGGGAGGACCCATGAACCAGTCACCGTCCTCCGACCCGAAGCGGTCAGGACGTCGCCGCAGGCTTTGGGGAGCACTCGGCGGCGCGGCGGCTGGCTTCGTGCTGGCATCAATCGTCTACCTGCTGGTAACGCCGGTGTTGGAAGCCAGCCCGGGATGGATCCGGGAGCTTCAGGGCCTCTCTTGGAACCTTGTTCCCGTCCTCACCGTGCTGGGCGGGGTCACCGGATGGTTGCTGTCCGGCCCCCGCGCCCCCCGTAGCTGAGCAGGCGCTGATCCGGCGCTGAGCCGGTACCGAACCGCCGCCGGGCGTCAGCCGCCGATGAACCGGTTCCGCCCGGCGCGGTAGCCGAACACCGCGGCCAGCGAGCCCACGATGAGGAACAGCACGCCGGCGGCCGCGAAGGACCCCGTGGCCTGGTGCAACTGCCCCACCATCAAAGTGCCGGTGGAGCCCACGCCGTAGCCCACGCCCTGCATCATGCCGGACAGGTGAGCGGCGGTGTGCCCGTCCCGGGTGCGGACCATGATCATGGTCAGCGCGACGGCGGTCAGACTGCCTTGGCCCAGGCCCAGCAGCCCGGTCCACAGCCAGATCAGCTCGAGCGGGCCGAAGATACTCAGGGCGAAGCCGGCACCGGTCATCAGCGCCACCACGGTATTGATGCCGCGCTGGTCCCGGAATCGGGTGGCGAGCGCCGGCGCAAACAGTGACCCCAGCATCTGCAGCACGATCGAGACGGAGACGATCACCCCGGCCGTGCCGCCGTCCACGCCGCGTTCGCGCAGGATCGGCGCCAGCCAGGCGAACACACTGAAGGACATCATCGCCTGCAGCACCATGAAGATGGTCACTTGCCAGGCAATGCCCGAGCGCCACACGTTCACGCCGCCGTGCGACGTCCGGTGCCGGCCGTGGCGCTGCCGGATCGCGACCGGCAGGAACAGCAGCAGAACGACGCCGGCCGGCAGCGCCCAGAACCGTAGCGCCGCGGTCCACTCCCCTGTCGCGCTGAACACCGGGTAGGTGAAACCGGCGCCGAGGGCCGCGGAGGCGCAGATCGCGGTGGTGTAGAGGCCGCCCATCAGGCCGAGCCGGTGCGGGAAATCCCGCTTCACCAGGCCGGGAAGCAGCACATTGCAGAGGGCGATCGCGGCGCCGCAGGCCGCCGTCCCGGCCAGCAGCGCCGGGAGGTGCCCGGCGTCGCCGGCGTCCAGGGGCCGCAGCAGCAGTCCGGCGGTGAGCACCGCCATGGCGCCCAGCAACACACGTTCGGCGCCGAAGCGGCGGGCCAGGACGGGCGCCAGCGGCGCGAAAACTCCTAGCAGCGTCACCGGCACGGTGGTGAGGACCACCACCGCCCAGCCCGGCAGCCCGGCGTCGGCCGTCACCTCCGGAAGCACTGCGGAGAAGCTGGAGAAGACCGTACGCAGGTTCAGCCCGATCAGGACCAGGCACACACCGAGGTAGGCCAGAGCGCGGCGGCTGGCCACCCGCGTGGGTTCCGCCGCCGGGACGTCGTCGATTTCGGCGTCCACCAGCGTGCCCCGGCGGCCGCCGGCCTCGATGCCGCTGACGGCGGACTCCTGGGAGTTCTTCGGTACAGTCACGGACCCATTCTGGCAGGCCCATCGCCGCAGGCGTTGTCAACAGCGGCCATGCCACCAGCGCGCTGCGGGCGGTCCCGTCAACTCCGGCTGATGACCAGGTAACGTTCGTCGCTGATCTCCTTTCCCCACAGCGACGGGTCAGTCAGCGGCACGACGTCGGCGCGGCTGCGGTGCCGGAGGACAAGTTCCCGGCACGTCCCCGACGCAATGCCGGCGCCGGTGCCCCACAGTCCTTCCACCAGGAGCATGGTTCCGGGGGTACGCAGGAGCCTCGTCCACCGGCCGAGGGCGTCGTCCGGATCCGGGAGCGCCCACAGCACATGGCGGACCAGCACAACGTCGCAGCTTGCCGGGAGGTAGGGCGGTTCAGAAGCATCACCTTGCAGGAACTCAACCGCAGGAAGCCCGGCGCTGGCGCAGCGGCGGCCTTGGCACGGGCGGCTGCAACCATCCGGCCGGAGAGGTCCAGGCCCCTGATGCGGTGCCCCGCCTCCGCCAGCAGCACGGACAAGCTGCCGGTCCCGCAGCCCAGATCCGCCACCTCGCTGCCGGGTTGGGAAATGAGCGGCAGGATAAGTTCCGCCCAGGCCCGGCGGACGCCGGGATCCAGCAGCCGTGATCGGCTTCCCGGTCGAAGTCCGCCGCCTGACCGTCCCAGTACTCGCGTGTTGCGTCGATCATGCGGACAGTCTGCCACGCACCCCGGACAGCAACAGTGCCCCGGGACCAGCCTGCCGGACGGCGGAACTCCACTATTCTGGAAGGGATGAGTGAATCCCCAGAATTCCCCGAAACGCCGCAGCCACCGCGCCCGGTGACCCCCGGCAGCCAGGCCTCCTTCGGCACGTATGGAGGCCGTCCGGTCAGCTTTGTGCGCCGCGGCACCAGGTTGCAGGGCCGCCGGCAGGTTGCGTGGGAGGAGCATTCCGACCGGTGGGCGGTCGACGTCCCGCGCCACGTCGCCAACACCTCCGTGCATCCGGACTACGTCTTCGACGCCGAAGCCGAGTTCGGCCGCAAGGCACCGCTGATTGTGGAGATCGGCTCGGGGCTCGGCGACGCCGTCTGCCACGCCGCCGAGGAGAACCCGGACAAGGACTTCCTTGCCGTCGAGGTGTACACCCCGGGACTGGCCAACACCCTGATCAAAATCAACAGCCGAGGCCTGAGCAACGTCCGCGTTGTGGAGGCGAATGCCCCCGAGGTGCTCGCCACCATGCTGCCGCCCGGTTCCGTGACGGAACTCTGGGTCTTCTTCCCGGACCCCTGGCACAAGTCACGGCACCACAAGCGCCGCCTCATCCAGCCCGCGTTCGCCGAGCTCGCCGCACGCGCCCTCAAGCCGGGCGGCCTCTGGCGCATCGCGACGGACTGGTCCAACTACGCAGTCCACGTGCGGGAGGTCCTGGCCGGCTCCCCCGACTTCGAGAACCTGCACGACGGCGAGCGCAGCGGCCCGGAGAGCCCCCTGACCCAGGTGTGGGAATCCGGCGTCGAATCCCTCGTGGGCGGTGCCCCGGTCAAGGAGGGCCGCGCCCCGGTGAGCACCGAACACACCGGACCGAACGAGGGCATCGACGAGGCCGGCGGCTGGGCGCCGCGGTTCGACGGCCGGATCCTGACGAGTTTTGAGAACAAGGCGCACGAGGCGGGCCGGCTGATCTTCGACCTCAGCTACCGCCGCCGGTAGGCCAGGTCCGTCTCCGGCGGCCCCGCGTGCCGCCCCGCCGGTGCCCGGATTCAGGGATGCTGTTCCCGGGCGGCTCCGCGTGGCACGATTACCGAAGATGAAAGAACCGGGCGAAAACGGAAGTCCGGCAGAACCACCGAGTCAGCTGAGGAATCCACCATCAAAAGAGAACTGAAAACCGCCGCGGACACTGCGGAAGGCATCACCAATTCCCGTGCACTGGAGCTGGTGGCCAGGGCTGGTTTTGCCGTCAGCGGCATCCTGCACCTCCTCATCGGAGTGGTCGCGATCCGGCTCGCCATGGGCGGCCAGGGCAAGGCCGACGTCAGCGGGGCCGTGGAGCAGCTCGGCGGTCAGCCGGCCGGTCCGCTGCTGTTGTGGACATCGTTCGCGGCGTGTGTGGCCCTCGCCATCTGGCAGGTCAGCGACGCCATCTTTGATTTCGAGCACCTGCCGGCCAAGAAGAAACTGGCCAAGAAGCTCAAGGCCGCACTCCAGGCCGTGGTCTATGCAGGCCTTGCCATCACGTTGTTCTCGTTCGCCCGCGGCGCCGGCACTGACCAAGGCAGCTCGACGAGCGATCTCACGGCCTCCCTGCTGAAAGCCCCCGGAGGCGTCGCCCTCCTGCTCGCCATCGGAGCGGCCGTGGCGGTCACCGGCGTCGTGTACGCCATCCGGGGCTTCCGCCAGTCCTTCGCCAAACACCTCCGCCTCCCGGCCTCGGAGAAGGCTAGGAAAGCGGTGACGGTCCTGGGCGTCGTCGGCTATGCGGCCAAGGGCGTCGCCCTGCTGCTGGTTGGGCTGCTGGTCATCATCGCCACCATCAAAGCGAACCCCGAGGAATCAACGGGGATCGACGGCGGGTTGAAGGCCCTCCGCGAACAGCCGTTCGGCGTGTACATGCTGGCCGCCGTCGGCATCGGCCTGATCTGCTACGGCGTCTTCATGATGGTGCGGGCGAAACTCGCCAAGATGTAGGGCCCGACGGCGGCGCTCCCGCCGCCTGGCTCCCGCCGAATGTCAGGGCTTGAAGTCGTCGTGGACCACAACCCTCGACAGCTCAATCGTTCCGTCCGGCAGGCGCCAGAAGTGCAGCCGGCGGGCCGACGCCACGTTCTGCTCGATCGCCGCGCGGAAGCATTTCGCCCCGTCCCCGCGTGCCACCTGGGCCGCGTCGCCGCTCCCGCTGGTCCGCAGCGCATGGATTTCCCGCGCGGCGTTCCGCTCCGCCACTCCGGTGAGGACCTCCACCGCGGCCTTCAGCGCCTTGCCCACCACGCCGGGTTCGGTGAAGCCGTAGAGGGATGCCGCAAACCGGGGGCCCGCCGTCCAGTCTGAAGGCAGCTGCAGCCGCGCCTTGTCGCATGCGGGTACGTTCTTGGCCCAGGCGAGGTACACATCGTGCCGCAGCCGCTCCTCGTCGGTCACGAACAGCCCCGCCGAATCAGCGGCCAGTGCGCGCTTGAGCACCTGCTGCGTCCGGCGTTTGTAGGCCCGCAGACCGAGGAGCTCATCCTGCCGCCGGACGAGCCGGTCCGCCGCGTCCTCCAACGCCGCCCCGGCGGCCTCCGCGATTTGTTTTTCCGCGTCGAGTTCCGCCCGGAGGGCATCGAGCTCCTGCTGGACGCTGACGAGCCTGGCCCCTGCCTGGCTGGCGGCGGCAACCAGCTCCTGCAGGGCTGCCACCTTCCGCCGCTCCGCTTCCAGCTGGAGCTGCGCGGTCATCAGGGCTGCCGACGCTTTGGGGGCGGGAAGTGCAGTTGCCGCGGAGCCGCCGTCGGGCACCGCGGCAACGGCCGCTGTTACCTGCGGGGCGCCGGTCCCCCCGGCCGGGAACGTCCGGCCCGAGGCGGGCTGGCCGGTGAGGTGCCTGCCGGGCAGCAGCCAGGGCGTGCCGCCGGTCAACAGCGCGGGTGCTTCCTCGACGGCGGCGTCATCGTCGACGTCGAGCAGCGACAGCACCACCGCCCCGTGTTCCCGCAGGAACCGCGCCACCACCACTTCGCCTTCCGTCACCAGGCTGTCCACCGTGTCGAGGGGGTTGGACGAGACCCGGGTCTGTTCAACGGTCCAGCTTGATCCGGGATAGAGGGTGAGCTTCGCGCTCCTGGCGCTCACTTGTTCCGCCAGGGCGAGGACCAGATCCCCGGACCGGTACAGGTCCGCGAGCCGGGGAGTCGTCCGCAGGTCCTTGATATCAAGCGTCTTGTCGTCGTCGTTGAGTACCCCCTCGACGGCCTGGCCAAGCGCCAGCATCCAATCGAGGCGGACCGGCGGGGACACGTGCTCGCGCTGGATCGTGCAGCAGCTGCCATCGCCGAGTTCCACGATGGCCCGGGACCCGGCGCTGGCGAAAGCCTTGACCGTACCCCGGACGCGCCGGGGCACGGTGCGGACCGGCGGAGCCTTCGGCGGAACCACGGTGATCAGGTTCAGCACGTCCTCGATGATGTCCTCGGCCGCGCGGACAGCAGCCCGGCGGTCCCGCGCCATCCGGAGCGGACTCCGGTGCACGTCCGCCATCCAGCGAAGATCCTCCGCGTAGACGCGAGCCGCGTTGCCGAACACGTGTGCCCCGTACGGCAGGCTGTCGCCGAACGCATAGCTCTCCGGACCGTTTTCCAGCCAAAAGACTTCGGCCAGGTCCCCCACCTCCCGGGCGATATGTTCAACGTCGATCCGGTTGTCCCGCTGGTCCGGATGCCAGGAAACAACCGCCGCCGGTTTGGTCCGCCCGGCGGCCGTCAGGCGCAGAGCGAGTTCTTTCCCGGAAGTGACAACCACATAACCCTGTTCCATAACGAATCCCCATTCGCAGGTGCGGACGTCCATGCCGCAGGTGGCGGAGAGGCCGACGGCTCTCCCACCATGAGTAGAACAGGGGGCTCTGACAAAGTAGCCGGACCGCCGCCGTTACCCGTGCGGCACGGCGATGACGGCCATGGTCTCCTGTTGCGCGTTCCGCATCTCGACGCTGGCGATGTTGGTCAGCTGCAGGGGCGTGGCCCCGGTGATCCGTACCCTGCCGCTGGGCGTGGCCGTCCAGGAGCAGGCCCGGTCTTCACCGCCGTCGCTGTCTGTCACCCACAGTGACAAGGTGCCGTCCACCGGCAGGCTCCGGCCCTCAACCGCGAGCTCCGTACCCCAGGTCTTCTTGACCATGCCCACCGTGACCTGCAGTCCGTCGCCGGCCTGGACGGAGTAGCTGGCGTCCGGTTTGGGGGGCGGGTTGAACAGCGGCGCGGCCAGGATCCCCAACGCGAGGCACGCCGCGGCCGCCGCAGCCAGCGCCGCGCTCCAGCGGAGCCGTGCTTTCCGCCGCCGCGTGGCGAGCTGGTCGAGCAGCCGCCGCGGCGCGGCAGCCGGCGCGGGAACCGACGTCGCCGGTTCCCGCCCGGCCGCCGTGCCGAGGGCGACGGCGTCGGGCACCGGGAGCGCGTCCAGGAGCGCCGGGAGGCTGGCCAGTTCGTCCAGCTCATGCCGGCATTCCGGGCAACGGCCCAGGTGCTGCTCAAAGAGGGCGGCTTCCTCAGGCTCCAGGCCGCCCAGCAGATAGGCGCCCAGCAGCTGGTGCGGTTCTGTGGCACTCACCGTTGCACCCCCATTTCATCAAGGATCGTCCGGAGGGCGCGCACGGCGTAGAACGCCCGGGACTTCACCGTTCCGCTCGGAATGTGCAAACTGACCGACGCCTCCTGGACCGTGTAGCGGCGGTAGTGGAGTGCCACCAGAACGTCCCGGTGCTCCGCGCTGAGCCGCAGCAGTGCCTCTTCCATCAGGACCTTGTTGAGGAGTTCATCCACGCGTTCCGCCCCGCCCGCCGGGTCGGCCAGTTCGTGGTCCGTCGTCTCGCGCGGCCGGCGCTGGGCCTTGCGGTAGTTGTCGATCATGATGTTCCGGGCCGTCCTGAACAGGTAGCTCCGCAGGCTTCCCGTAATGTGAGGGGCCTGCTGCCAGACCCGTAGGACGGTCTCCTGCACGATGTCATCTGTCAGCTGCGGGTCGCGGCAGGCGCTGAGGACGAAGCGCCGGAGGGCGGTCCCGTGGTCGCGGTAGATCGCTGCCACCACGTCTTCGTCCAGCGGCATGACCGCCCTCCCTGGCCCTGAGGTTTCCGCACTGTTCCGCGCTCTCCGGTTTCGGCGCTTCTGTCCTTACGACGTGCGGGCCGCCGGAAAGGTTCACGCCGCCCCGGATTCCGGTGCGAAGTCCGGGACCTGCTGTGAACCATTCTTCCCCCGGCGGCGTCGTAACGGTTAGCGTCGGCCGGGCCAGCCGGCCGGTCCGAGTCAAGGATCAGCAGATGAAAAAGAGTTTCAGCATCGGTCTGTCCACCTTCGCCCTCGCCGCCCTGCTGTCCGGCTGCGCCGGCACTGGCGGAACCGCCACGTCGCCGACGACGACGGCCGGCAGCCCAGCGGCTCCGACGTCGACGTCCGCGCCGGCGACGTCCGCTCCGGCTGCGGCCACCGCGGACCTGAAAATCGCGGAATCCACCGCCGGGCCGATCGTGGTGGACGGCGAGGGCATGAGCGTCTACTACTACACCAAGGACGTCAAGGACTCCGGGACAAGCGCCTGCACCGGCGGCTGCCTCGAAGCGTGGCCCCCGGTCCTCGCCGCGTCGGACACACCAACGGTCGACGGCGTCACCGCCACCGTGGGCACCATCGCCACCCCCGATGGCAAGAAACAGCTGACCGTCAACGGGATGCCCGTGTACTACTACGCCGAGGACAAGGCAGCCGGGGACATCACGGGCCAGGGCGTCGGCGGCGTCTGGTATCTCGTGGCGCCTTCCGGTGAAATGATCACCGCGGCCGCCGGGTACTGACCTGCAGTCGGCCGGTCCCGGCGGCCGGGAGTGGGCTCAGTCGTCCTGGTGCGCGAACTCGACGGCGGCCAGAATCTCCTTGGTGTCCGGGTGGATCATGACCGCTTCGTCCTCACCGTCCAGCATGAGGAACTCGCCCTGGTCCGTGGTGAAATGCCAGGCCAGGGAGGTCTGGCCGTCATGTTCATAGTTGGGGTCGCCCATGGTGATTTTCAGGAGCGTGTGGCCGGCGACGTCGCAGAGCTCGCGGATGATTACTTCGAACTCCGGGGCATCCAGCAGGTCATCCTCGGCGGCCTCGGCCTGGCGTTCCGCGAGGTTGGGGATGCGGGACACACGTTCGGCGATGTGGTGGTCCAGCTCCTCCTCGTCCAGGATGAGGAGGTCCGCCTGGCTCCGGAGCCAGGCGGCGTTGAGCGCGACGATGTCCTCGGTTTCCAGCAGGGTGTCGAACTCGCCGTCGAGCTCTTCCATGAGCCGGACGGCGTCCGTGACGCCGCCGTCGGTGTCCCCGTCCAGCTCCGTGTCCCCGTCGAGGTACGCGGCTGCTTCCTCCTCGGAGAGTGAGTCGAAGGCCGCCGTGCTGCGGTTGAAGAGATCCAGGTGCGCGGCGGCGGCCATCCCCTCCAGACCGGCCCGGATGAAGGCGTCGATCTCCTCGCGTTCGGGCGCGGTGAACACGTACTGCGCGAACCCGCCGCCCAGCGACTGCGTCAGGTAGAAGTCAACGTAGTAGCTGCGCAGTGCAGCCGTCGCGATTTCCTCGATGTCCAGCAGCTCCGCGTACATCGTGTTGACCACGTCCACGTTCGCGTCGACGACGTCGGCGTCGCTGCCGTTGATGCACTCCCGCGGCAGGACCGTCGCGTACTTCGTGGCGGGAAGGGTGGTGGCAAGGCCGTTGCTCATGGAAGATCCTCACTACAGAAGGCGGGTGGCGCTCCGAACCCTTTCAACGTACGTTGCGCCCCCGGTACTGCAGGTGAGCCGGAGCTGAACGGCCGGCGAAGTTTGGGTGCCCGGGGGTGTCCCGGGGCGGCATATCCGGGCGGGCCGTCGGGGGACCGTTAGGACGGTAAATGTCCGGGTATTTTTTGCGTCCGGGCACTGTCCAAAATTTGCCTTAGACCCGTGGACTGGCATTTAAAATATAACTCGGTATGGTGATGGTAGATAGCGTTTAGAAAGGCGTGATTCCATTGTCAGGAAAGTCTCCCAGAAATATTAGTGCCAAAAAAACGGGAAAGTCGATCCTCGAAAAGCGGGCCGAGAAAAAGGCAAAAAACGAATCCAGCGAAACGCTGTTCGCAAAGCCGCGTAAAAACCAGAGGTGACACCTCCGCCCTGATGCACCCAAGAACTGCGGGCAGCCGGACGCGAGACTCCTAGCCGTGATCGGCTGCCCGCAAACAAACGGCCAGGGCGTCCAAGTTATGGCCGACTGGCCCAACGACCTTCAAGCGAACGAGCCGGGGTTTCACAAGGCTCTCATCAGGGACCGGGTGACTGCCGGCTGGATAACGCTTTTAAACCCGTGGAAATTGTCAACCGTTCAGTCACAGAAAGACCCTGTCATGCGCCAGATATGTGCTGCCCTGATAATTCCGGCCCGTTTTAGCCATTCCCTTCGCATCGAAGAGATCGACACATCTCTGGCCACGCGGCAGACCTTAGTCGAAGGGAACGTCGGAGCAATGTCGTATATGGATTGGCACGTTTATCTGAACGACGAGGCAGACTTCATCCCCCTGCCCCTGAACGCCCGGGCCGAAGTGCTGATCCGCGAAGCGGGTCTGCATCTCGAGGGGACCGTAAGCGGGACGGCTGTGTTCCTCGGACACGGAAGCAACGGCGACGAAGCGGACGCCCCTGCACACCTGCTCCGGCTGGCCGAACGCCTCTTCGACACAGCGTTGGCGGCCTAGCGAAGCACGCACTGTGGTCCCTGCTGCCCCGGGTACGGGGGGCCCGCCCGGCTCGCTAAGATGGATCAGATGACCAACTGCTGAAAGTAGTGCGCACATGCCATCCCATCCGGACGATAGTGCGGCACTGGCAATACAGACCCCCGCGATCAACGACCGCTCCCTTGCGGCCGGACTTGCCTACGCCATGGGAAGCCGCGTTTCCGGGATTTCCTTCGATGCCTCCACTGGGCTCATGCTCGGCAAGGTGCGGGGCGGCGCCGATGTGCCGTACTCGACGACGGCGAAGCTGGTCCGGAAGGCGGGCGGCTGGAGCTGCACCGTGGGCGTCTGCAGCTGCCCGGTCCGGAAGGACTGCAAGCATGTGGCCGCCCTGTTGTTTTCCGCCGAAGACAACCCGGCGATCCGGGTCCAGCTGCTGGCCCCCGCCGATGTCAGCCGACTGTCCCGGCAGGCCCCGGTGCTGGACGTCCCGGACTGGGAGCAGGCCCTCAGCCCGCTGATCGCCCAGCCGGGGATCACCCAGTCCACCAACGGCGTCCCGCTCGCACTGCAGTTCGAGATCGAGGAACCCGCCCCGCATTTCTCCTACACCGGCCGCCGGGATCCGCTGCGCAGCGTGCGCCAGCTGAAGGCGCGTCCCGTCATCATGGGTGCCAAGGGCAAGTGGATCCGCGGCGATGTCTCGTGGAGCACCCTGAGCTACCTGAGCTACCGGCGCGAGTGCAATGAGGCCCACGTCGAGTGGATGCAGGAGTTCCTCGCCTCGCACACCGCCCAAGCCAACCGCCAGCACGCCGGGACCGGGCTGTGGCTGGGACTGAACACCTATGCCGGCAAGAACCTGTGGAGCCTGCTGGCCCAGGCCCGGAAGATCGGCGTCGCCCTGGTGCACAGCCGAGGTTCGGACCCCGTGCGCCTCGTGGAGCAGCCGGCCGCCGTCGGGCTCAACCTGACCCGCTACGGGACCGCACCGGCCGACGGACCCGACGCCGACGCGGGCACCGCGCTGCCGGCAGCCGCCGGCAGGGACGGCGGCGGGCTGTCGCTCGCCCCCACCATCACAGTCGAGGGGGAGGTGGTGGATCCGGCGTCGGTCGGGACCATCGGACGCCCGGCTCACGGGATCTTCCTGACCTCCGGCGCGGATGCCCTGCCCGGCGTCGCACCATCCGACTCCGTCATCACGCTGGCCCCGCTGGAGGGCGGGCTCAGCGAGGAACTGCTGACCTTCGTCACGGCCGGGACCACGCTGCATATACCAGCCCGGGACGAGAGCCGGTTCCTGACCGGCTTCTATCCGAAACTCAAGCAGAGCGCCCGGGTCACGGCCACCGACGAGTCCGTGGAACTGCCCCAGCTGGCCGTCCCCACCCTGTCGCTGCTGGCGAACTACGGCGCCGACCACCGGGTCCGGCTGCACTGGGAATGGCACTACAAGTCCGGCAAGCTCGTCACGGCCCAGCCGCTGTGGCGCCACCCGGGCGATCACGGCTACCGGGACGACCCCGCCGAAGCCCGGATCCTCGAAGCCGTCGGGCAACCGTGGGACGTGGTGCCGGCACTGGGCGAGTCGGCCACCGGCGGCTGGGGAACACCGCGCCTGGCGGCCTCGGCTGAACTCAGCGGCCTCGACACCCTGGCCTTCACCGAGGAACTGCTCCCCCGGCTCAGTGAGGTTCCCGGCGTCACCGTGGACACCGCCGGCGAGATCGCCGACTACCGCGAGGCGGAGGAGGCCCCGGTGGTCTCCATCTCCACGAAGGCCACCGAACAACGGGACTGGTTCGACCTGGGCATCCAGATTTCCCTGGAGGGCCAGCCGGTGTCCTTCGCGGCCGTTTTCTCCGCACTGGCCGCAGGCCAGACCAAGATGCTGCTGCCCAGCGGCGCCTACTTCTCCCTGGACCTGCCCGAACTGCACCAGCTGCGGGCCCTCATTGAAGAGGCCCGGGAACTGCAGGACAACAAGGACGCCCCGCTGCAGATCAGCCGCTTCCAGGCCGGACTCTGGGACGAACTGGCGCAACTCGGCATCGTGGACCAGCAGGCCGCGGCGTGGCGCGAGTCCGTCGGGGGGCTCCTGGAAGGCGACGTTGTGGGCCTGCCGCTGCCGGCCACACTCAACGCGGAGCTGCGGCCTTACCAGCTGGAAGGGTTCAACTGGCTCAGTTTCCTCTACCGCCACGGCCTGGGCGGGGTCCTGGCCGATGACATGGGCCTGGGCAAAACTGTGCAGGCGCTGGCGCTGATCTGCGCCGCCAAGGAAGCGGCCGGGGGTGTGGCCGGGACACTGACCGAAGCGGCCGACGGCGGTGCTGCCGCTGCTGAGCCTGCCGGCGCTGCGCCCGGCACTGCCCCTGGCGCTGCGCCTTTTCTCGTCGTGGCTCCCACCAGTGTCGTGGGCAACTGGGAGGCCGAAACCGCCCGGTTCGCCCCGGGCCTGACAGTACGGGCCATCAGCGAGACGTTCGCCAAGAGCGGCTCGGACCCGGTGGCCGCCACCGCAGGCGCGGACATCGTGATCACCTCCTACGCCCTGTTCCGGATCGACTACGAGGCCTATGCGTCCAAGGAATGGGCCGGCCTGGTCCTGGACGAGGCCCAGTTCGTCAAGAACCACCAGTCCAAGGCCTACCAGTGCGCCCGGAAGCTCCCGGCAGTGTTCAAACTTGCCATCACCGGCACCCCGCTGGAGAACAACCTGATGGAGTTCTGGGCGTTGACCTCGATTGTCGCGCCGGGGCTCTTCTCAAGCCCCAAGCGGTTCGCCGAGTACTACCAGAAGCCGGTCGAAAAGAATGGGGACAAGGCGCAGCTGGACAAGCTCCGGCGCCGGGTCCGTCCGCTGATGATGCGGCGCACCAAGGAACAGGTCATCCACGACCTGCCGCCGAAGCAGGAGCAGATCCTCGAGGTGGTGCTGAACCCGCGGCACCAGAAGGTCTACCAGACCCACCTGCAGCGCGAACGCCAGAAGATCCTGGGCCTGATCGATGACGTCAACAAGAACCGCTTCACCATCTTCCAGTCGCTTACGTTGCTGCGACAGCTCAGCCTGGACCCCTCGCTGATCGATCCCTCACTCTCCGGGGTGCGCTCCAGCAAACTCGATGTGCTCTTCGAGCAGCTGGAGGACCTCGTGGCGGAAGGGCACCGCGCTCTGATTTTCAGCCAGTTCACCGGCTTCCTCGGCAAGGTCCGCGAGCGGCTCGTCGAGGAGAACATCGAGTTCTGCTACCTGGACGGCAGCACCCGCAACCGCACCGACGTCGTCAATGAGTTCAAGAACGGCGCCGCCCCGGTGTTCCTGATCAGTCTCAAGGCCGGCGGCTTCGGCCTGAACCTGACGGAGGCGGACTACGTGTTCCTGCTGGACCCGTGGTGGAACCCCGCCTCGGAAGCGCAGGCCGTGGACCGCACGCACCGGATCGGGCAGGCGCGGAACGTGATGGTCTACCGGCTGGTCGCCAAGGACACCATCGAGGAAAAGGTCATGGCGCTCAAGGCCAGGAAGTCCCGGCTGTTCGCCGACGTCATGGAGGGCGACGCGCTCTCCGGCGGGGCGCTCACCGCGGAGGACCTGGCCGGGCTGTTCACCGACTGACGCGCTGGATCCACACAGCAACGCGGGGTCATTTAGCGCCGGCAAGACCCGCCGGGGAGGGGCCGGAGCTGACCCCGCGTTGCCGCGACTGCAGCGATCGTTTCCGCCTCCCGTGGCGACGCTCCCGCCCAGTTACTCGGCACCGCACCCCGCCTCCGCGCCCGGAAACCGCGGGATTCCGCGGGATCCTAGGTGCAAGCGGAGGTGCGGACAGCAGCAACTGGGCAGGAGCGTCGGCAGGCCCCGGCAGGGGTGCCCGTGCCGGGGCTCAGCCCGCGTGATCCTGCAATTCGGGGGCGCGGTTTCCGGAACGCAGCAGGGGTGCGAAGAACGCGGCCAGCTCCGCCGTCGCCGTCAGCGGCAGGACGTTCGCCACGTACTGGTCCGGCCGCACCACCACCACCGCACCGCCGCGGTCGATGCCGCGCAGCTCGAAGATGTCCGCCTCAGGATCGGTGCCGTAGACCTTCTCCAGGTAGGCGAGCTTGAACGGCCCCACCTCCGGCTTGAACACCGTCGGCACGGCGCCGATGTCGATGCCCGTGTGGTCCTGCTGGTAGACCACCTTCACGTCGAACCACGCGTCACTGTCGGCACCTTCGGGGGTGGCCGCGAGCGGTGAATCCGGAGCCGTGGACAGCCACGCGCCAAGATCCGCGGCCGGCGACGGGGCCGCCGCCGACTGACCCGGCGCTGCCCCGTCCGCGAAGACGTAGATGCGCCAGCGGCCGTCCGCCGCGGCCTGGTGGCCGAGCTGGACCGGGTTGGTGTCGCAGACCCGCACAACCGGCGCGGATTTGAAGCGCTTGCCGACAGGGAAGCCGGTGGCCAGGTTCTGGTGCGTCGCCTCGGCGACGATCATCGACGGCGAGTACTCGGTCATAAAGCCCGCCGGAAACTCGGCGGTGCGCACGTAGAAGTCCTCGAGCTCGGAGGGGTTCTCGAACTCCTCGGGCTTCTTGGCCATGAGCGTCGACCACGCCTTGTCGAAGTCGATGAGGTTCTTCGCGACGACCTGCCGCTCCGCCGAGTAGGTGGAAAGCAGGCTCTCCGGGCTGCGGCCCTCCAGCACGTGGCCGAGCTTCCAGCCGATGTTGAAGCCGTCCTGCATGGAGACGTTCATGCCCTGGCCGGCCTTGGCGCTGTGCGTGTGGCAGGCGTCGCCGGTGATGAACACACGCGGCGTGCGGGTGCCGAGGTCCTCCGGGAGGACGTCGTCGAACCTGTCAGTGAGGCGGTGGCCCACCTCGTACACGCTGTGCCACGCCACGTTGCGCACGTCGAGCGTGTAGGGATGGATGATCGCGTTGGCCTTGGCGATGATCTGCTCGATGGTGGTCTTGCGGACCGCCCCGTTGTCGTCCGCGGGCACCTCGCCCAGGTCGACGTACATCCGGAAGAGGTGCCCGCCCTCACGCGGGATCAGCAGGATGCTGCCGCCGTCGTGGGACTGGATGGCGCACTTGAGGCGGATGTCGGGGAAGTCCGTATTGGCCAGCACGTCCATAACGCCCCACGCGTGGTTGGCCTGGTCACCGGCCATGGTGCAGCCGATCGAAGCACGGACCCTGCTGCGCGCGCCGTCCGCGCCCACAACGTACTTGGCCCGGACAGTGCGGGTCTGGCCCTCGTCGGGGCCGGAGGTGCGGAGAAGCGTCACCGAGACGGGGTACTCGCCCTCACCGACCTCGAGCCCGACAAACTCGTAGCCGTAGTCGGGCGCCATGCGGGAGGGCGCGTTGGCCATGAATTCGCCGAAGTAGTCCAGCACACGGGCCTGGTTGACGATGAGGTGCGGGAACTCGCTGATCCCGCCCGGATCGTCGAGGGTGCGGGCGCTGCGGACGATTTTCGAGGGGTTCTGGGGGTCCGGCTTCCAGAATGCCATCTCGGTGATGCGGTAGGCCTCGGCGATGATCCGCTCCGCGAAGCCGAAGGCCTGGAAGGTCTCGACGCTCCGGGCCTGGATGCCGTCGGCCTGGCCGATGGCGAGCCGCCCGGCGCGGCGCTCAACGATGCGGGTGGTGACGCCCGGGAACTGGGACAGCTGGGCGGCCGCGAGCATACCTGCGGGCCCGGTGCCCACAATGAGCACGTCCACCTCGTCAGGAAGCTGGGTGGGGCGGTCGATGCCGACGCCGGCAGCCGGCTGGACGCGCGGGTCACCGGATACGTATCCGTGATGGTGGAAATGCACGGGCTTTCCTCACTTCGTTGTGTGGCGGCCTGTCGCCGTCTTGCGTGTTCGATAATAGAATTTAGTGTTCGATAATCGAAATTTAGTCTGTGATCCAGAACTGTACGGCAGATATGACGTGGGTTACAAGTGGTTTGAGAATCCGCGGAATCAGGGGTTGACGATCCTGACTTCCTCAGCCATAGTCATCGTATACGATTTCGTACTCGATGAGGAGACATTCTTGGAACAGGTCACCGACCACACCCTGGCCGCGGCCCGCAAGGTCATCGCGGTGCATATCAACTACCCCAGCCGGGCCGCCCAGCGCGGCCGGACGCCGGAGCAGCCTTCCTACTTCCTGAAGCCATCGTCCTCCCTGACAGTCGGTTCGGCAGCAGCCCCTTCAACAGTGGAGCGCCCCGCCGGCTGCGAACTCCTCGGCTATGAGGGCGAAATCGCGTTGATCATCGGCAAGCCCGCCCGGCGCGTAAGCCTCGGGGACGCCTGGAGCCACGTCGAATGGGTCACGGCCAGCAACGACCTCGGCGTGTACGACCTCCGCTATGCGGACAAGGGCTCCAACCTCCGGTCCAAGGGCGGCGACGGCTTCACGCCCGTGGGCCCGGGCCTGATCCCGGCGGACGCCGTGGACCCCGACGCACTGCGGATCCGCACGTGGCACAACGGCGAACTGGTCCAGGACGACACCACCCACGACCTGCTCTTCCCGTTCGCCCGGCTCGTGGCCGACCTCTCCCAGCTGCTCACCCTCGAAGAAGGGGACATCATCCTCACCGGCACCCCGGCCGGGGCCTCGGTCGCCACGCCGGGCGACGTCGTCGAGGTTGAAGTCAGCAGCGCTGACCTCACTACCGGCCGGCTGGCCACCCGGGTGGAGGAAGGCACGACGCCGTTCGCGGACTTCGGCGCCCGGCCCAAGACGGACGACACGCAGCGGGAGGAAGCCTACGGTTCCCGCGAAGCGGCGGGGCTTGCGCTTCAGGCACCAGCGGCAGCGGAGGCCACCGCCGTCGGGCATGTCCTGTCCCCGGAGCTGAAGTCGAAGCTGGAAAGCGTCTGCACCGCCACCCTGTCCTCCCAGCTGCGCAAGCGCGGGCTGAACAACGTCAGCATTGACGGCCTCACCTCCACCCGCCCCGACAAGCGCATTGTGGGCCTGGCCCGGACCCTGCGCTACGTGCCCAACCGCGAGGACCTCTTCAAGGCCCACGGCGGCGGATTCAACGCCCAGAAGAAGGCGATCGACTCCGTCAACGAGGGTGAAATCCTGGTCATGGAGGCCCGCGGCGAAAAGGGCACCGGCACTATCGGCGACATCCTGGCCCTCCGCGCCCAGGTCCGCGGAGCCGCCGCCATAATTACCGACGGCGGCGTCCGCGACTTCTCCGCCGTCGCCGCCATGGACATGCCCACCTACTACGCCAACCCGCACCCCGCGGTCCTGGGACGCCGGCACATCCCGTGGGACACGGACATCACCATCGCCTGCGGCGGCACCACCGTGCAGCCCGGGGACATCATTGTGGCGGATTCCGACGGCATCCTGGTGATCCCGCCGGCCCTCGCCGAAGAGCTCGCGGATGATTCCATCGCGCAGGAGCGTGAGGAAACGTTTATCGCCGAGATGGTGCAGCAGGGCCACAGCGTGGACGGCCTCTACCCGCTGAACGCCGCATGGCGCGCCAGGTACGACGAATGGGAAGCGATGGGAGGCGGGCAAAACCAATGGCTGACACAGTGACTGCCGCTGCCACAGGCACCAGCGCCGCCGCTAACGCAGGCACGCACACCGCCAGCAAATCCGAGCGGGCCTACGCCTCCGTCAAAACCCGCATCGTCGACGGCACCTACTCCCCCGGCTACCGGCTGGTGCTCGCCAAGATCGCCGAGGACCTGGGCGTCAGCGTAGTGCCGGTGCGCGAGGCCATCCGCCGGCTCGAGGCGGAAGGCCTGGTGAAGTTCGAGCGGAACGTCGGCGCCACCGTGGCCGGCATTGACCCCACCGAATACCTGTACACAATGCAGACGCTGAGCATCATCGAGGGCGCCGCGACGGCCCTTTCGGCTCCGCTCATCGGGCCGGCGGACGTGGCACGCGCCCGGGCCGTGAACGCCGAGATGCGCGACTGCCTGACACACTTCGACCCGGTCCGGTTCACGCAGCTGAACCAGGACTTCCACAGCGTCCTGTTCGAGCACTGCCCCAACCCGCACATCCTGGACCTGGTCCACCGGGGCTGGAACCGCCTCGCGTCGCTGCGGTCCTCCACGTTCCGGTTCGTCCCCGGCCGCGCCCACGAGTCCGTGGACGAACACGAGGAGCTCCTGCAGCTCATCGAGTCCGGCGCCGGCGCGGATGAGATCGAACGGGCCGCCCGCCTGCACCGCTCCGCCACCCTGGACGCGTACCTCGCCCAAAGCAACAGTTAGGAAGACAACAATGACGTTTACTGCTCCTGTTACCACCACCCACTACATTCCGCAGGACCTGCCCACCCACATCCAGCACTACATCAACGGCGAGTTCGTTGACTCCGTGGGCGGCAAGACCTTCGACGTCCTGGACCCGGTGTCCAACACCAACTACGCCACCGCGGCCGCCGGGCAGAAGGAAGACATCGACCTCGCCGTCGCGGCCGCCCGCGAGGCGTTCACCAACGGCCCGTGGCCGAAGATGAAGCCCCGCGAACGCGCCCGCGTGCTGAACCGGATCGCCGACGCCGTCGAGGCCCAGGAGGCCCGGCTCGCCGAGCTGGAGACCTTCGACACCGGCCTGCCCATCACCCAGGCCAAGGGCCAGGCGCTCCGCGCGGCCGAGAACTTCCGCTTCTTCGCGGACCTGATCGTGGCCCAGTTCGACGACGCCATGAAGGTCCCCGGCGCCCAGATCAACTACGTCAACCGCAAGCCGATCGGCGTCGCCGGCCTCATCACGCCGTGGAACACCCCGTTTATGCTGGAGTCCTGGAAGCTGGCCCCCGCACTGGCCACCGGCAACACCGTGGTGCTTAAGCCGGCAGAATTCACCCCGCTCTCCGCCTCCCTGTGGGCGCAGATCTTCAAGGACGCCGGCCTTCCCGACGGCGTGTTCAACCTTGTCAACGGACTCGGCGAGGAAGCCGGCGACGCCCTTGTGAAGCACCCGGACGTCCCGCTGATCTCCTTCACCGGCGAGACCACCACCGGGCAGACGATTTTCCGCAACGCCGCGGCCAACCTCAAGGGCCTGTCCATGGAGCTTGGCGGCAAGTCCCCGTGCGTCGTGTTCGCCGACGCCGACCTCGACGCCGCGATCGATTCCGCCCTCTTCGGGGTCTTCTCGCTCAACGGCGAGCGCTGCACCGCGGGCTCACGGATCCTGGTGGAGCGCGCCGTGTACGAGGAATTCTGCGACAAGTACGCCGCCCGGGCCAAGAAGATCGTGGTCGGGGACCCGCACGACCCCAAGACCGAGGTGGGGGCCCTGGTCCACCCGGAGCACTACGCCAAGGTGGCCTCCTACGTGGAAATCGGCAAGTCCGAGGGCCGGCTTCTGGCCGGCGGCGGCCGCCCCGAGCACCTTCCAGAAGGCAACTACATCGCCCCGACGGTGTTCGCCGACGTCGCGCCGGATGCGCGGATCTTCCAGGAGGAGATCTTCGGTCCCGTTGTTGCCATCACCCCCTTCGACAGCGACGACGAAGCCCTCGCCCTGGCGAACAACACCCGTTACGGCCTGGCCGCCTACATCTGGACGCAGAACCTGACCCGCGCCCACAACTTCTCGCAGAACGTCGAGGCCGGCATGGTGTGGCTCAACAGCCACAACGTCCGTGACCTGCGCACACCGTTCGGCGGCGTCAAGGCGTCCGGCCTGGGCCACGAGGGCGGCTACCGCTCCATCGACTTCTACACCGACCAGCAGGCCGTGCACATCACGCTGGGCACCGTCCACACCCCCAAGTTCGGCGCCTAACAGCGCTCACCGGCACCCTTTCAACGAAGAGAGAATCCCATGACCAGCCAAGTTTCACAGCACAACTTCGTCCCCACCCCCACGGTCCCGGCGCCGGACATCGTCCGCTGCGCCTACATGGAGATCGTGGTCACGGACCTCGCCAAGTCCCGCGAGTTCTACGTGGACCTTCTGGGCCTGCACGTCACCGAAGAGGACGAAAACGCGATCTACCTGCGCTCCCTCGAGGAGTTCATCCACCACAACCTGGTGCTCCGCAAAGGCCCCATCGCCGCCGTCGCGGCCTTCGCCTACCGGGTGAAGTCCCCCGCCGAGGTGGACGCCGCCGAGGCGTACTACAAGGAGCTGGGCTGCCGCACCGAACGCCGCAAGGACGGCTTCACCAAGGGGGTGGGCGACTCCGTCCGGGTGGAAGACCCGCTGGGCTTTCCCTATGAATTCTTCTACGAGGTGGAGCATGTGGAACGCCTCACCCAGCGCTACGACCTCTACTCCGCCGGCGAGCTGGTCCGGCTGGACCACTTCAACCAGGTCACCCCGGACGTTCCCCGCGGCCGGAAGTACCTGGAGGACCTGGGCTTCCGCGTCTCCGAGGACATCCAGGACTCCGACGGCGTCACGTACGCCGCCTGGATGCACCGCAAGCAGACGGTGCACGACACCGCCCTGACCGGCGGCAACGGCCCGCGCATGCACCACGTCGCGTTCGCCACCCACGAAAAGCACAACATCATCCAGATCTGCGACAAGATGGGCGCCCTGCGCATCAGCGACAGGATCGAACGCGGCCCCGGCCGGCACGGCGTCTCCAACGCCTTCTACCTCTACATCCTGGACCCGGACGGGCACCGCGTGGAGATCTACACCCAGGACTACTACACCGGCGACCCGGACAACCCCACCATCACCTGGGACGTCCATGACAACCAGCGCCGCGACTGGTGGGGCAACCCCGTGGTCCCGTCCTGGTACACCGAGGCTTCTCTGGTGCTGGACCTCGACGGCAACCCGCAGCCCGTCGTCGTCCGCGAGGAAAAGAGCGAAATGGCCGTGACCGTGGGAGCCGACGGCTTCTCCTACACCCGCAAGGAAGAGGACGGCCACACCGGGGAAAAGACCGGCTTCAAGCTCGGCGCGCAGCTGTAGCCATGCTGGATGCCAAGACGATCGAGGCCATCGCCGACGAGCTACTGGAAGCCGGCCGCAGCCGGACCCCGGTCCCCCGCCTGACTTCCCGCTACCCGGACATGACGGTGGAGGACTCCTACGCCGTGCAGCAGCTGTGGCGCCGGCGCAACGAGGAGGCCGGACGGAAGCTGGTGGGCCGCAAGATCGGCCTCACCTCCAAGGCCATGCAGGCGGCCACCGGCATCACCGAACCGGATTACGGCGCCATCTTCGATGACATGGTGCTCGAGACCGGCTGCGCCGTCCAGTGGGACCGGTACACCCACCCCCGCGTGGAAGTGGAGCTGGCGTTCGTGCTGAAGAAGGACCTGTCCGGCCCCGGCTGCACCATCTTCGACGTCCTGAACGCGACCGACTACGTGGTGCCGGCCCTCGAGATCCTGGACTCCAGGATCGAAATGGAGGGCCGGACCATCGTGGACACCATCGCGGACAACGCGGCGATGGGCGCCATGGTGGTGGGCGGCAACCCCGTCCGTCCCGACGCCGTGGACCTGCGCTGGGTCTCCGCCATCCTCTACAAGAACCAGACCGTGGAGGAAACCGGTGTGGCGGCAGGGGTCCTGGACCATCCGGCCGCGGGGGTCCACTGGCTGGCGAACAAGATCGCCGCCCACGGTGACGCCATGAAGGCCGGGGACATCATCCTGGCCGGTTCGTTCACCCGTCCGCTCTGGGTGTACCAGGGCGATACCGTCCACGCCGACTACGGACCCCTTGGGAGCATCACATGCCGTTTCGAGTAGAACCAGACGCCACTTTCCGGGACGCCCTGCGCAACCAAACGGGCGCTGCCGGCCGTCCCCTGGCGGGGATGTGGGTGTGTTCGGGCAGCCCCCTGGTGGCGGAGATCTGCGCGGGCGCCGGACTAGACTGGCTCCTGATCGACGCCGAGCACAGCCCCAACGGCCTTGAGTCCATCCTCGCGCAGCTCCAGGCCGTGAACGGCTACCCGGTCCAGGTGATGGTCCGGCCTCCGGTCAACGACACCGTGCTGATCAAGCAGTACCTGGACCTGGGCGCCCAGAACCTGCTGATCCCCATGGTGAACTCGGCGGCCGAGGCGGAAGCCGCCGTGGCCGCAACCCGGTACCCGCCGCACGGCGTGCGCGGCGTGGGCTCCGCGCTGGCCCGCGCATCCCGCTGGAACCGGGTCCCCGATTATCTGCCCGGGGCCTCCGGCACCGTCAGCGTCACGGTCCAGATTGAATCCGCCGCGGCCGTCGAGGCCGTGGCGGAGATTCTGGCGGTCGACGGTGTGGACGCCATTTTCCTGGGACCCTCGGACCTCGCCGCGTCCATGGGCGTGCTGGGGCAGCAGGAACACCCGGACGTGCGTGCCGCCGTCGAACACTGCCTAGCCGCGGCCGCAGCGGCCGGCAAACCCGCCGGCGTGAACGCCTTTAATCCGGCCACCGCGCAGCACTATCTGGCCTCCGGAGCGGCCTTTGTCCTGGTGGGCGCCGATGTGGCCCTCCTCGCCCGGGGCAGCGAAGCCCTCGCTGCGAGCTTCGTGACACCGGCCTCCGGCGCCACCCCCACCAGTTACTGACCAGGACCTATGCCGGTTCCAGCGCCGGTTCGCCGAGGAAGCCGTCCCTGGACTGCCCTCCGTTCGGCCCTACCGGTTCCGCCCCGACGGGTGTCCAATAGTCCGTAACGGTAGGATCGCGGGCGAAGGAGCTGGCCATGGCTGCGCGGATGGGATTCAGGGGCGCTTCGGGCCGCCCGCGGCGGCGGATCTTGGCAATGCTGGGGGCGGTCTCGGCCGTCTTGGCGCTCCTGGCCGGGATGCTGACCGCGGCCGCTCCGCCGGCCCAGGCGGCCACCCTCTACGGCCACGATATTTCCTGGCCCCAATGTCCGACGGCGGTCGGCGGGCTGGGGCTCCCGCTTCCGCCGACCACGACGCAGTTCGTTGTGGTCGGGCTGACGCGGGGGCTTCCCTTCACCGAGAATCCCTGTCTGGCCAGCCAGGTGGGCTGGGTCAACAGCAACAACAAACGGGCCCACGCCTACACCATGGCCGCTTTCCCCACTGCGGCCCAGCTGACGACGTACCGCGCGCAGGGACCCTGGTCCGCAACGACCCGGGCCGGGCAGCTTTCCAATGTCGGTTACGCCGAGGCCCGCTACGCCGTCGCGAGCCTGCAGCGCGCGGGGTTCCGGCCCCCGGTCGTCTGGATCGATGTGGAGCCGCGGCCGGCCCAGCCCTGGCCGACCGCCACGGCCGTGCAGCAGCGGGAAAACCGGTACATCGTCGAAGGCCTCATGCGGGGCCTGCGGGACGCCGGTTTCTCCTACGGCCTGTACTCCTACGCCTCTGGCTGGCAGTCCATCACCGGCTCCTGGCGGCTGCCGGGCGTCCCGGTCTGGGCCACCGCAGGGCGCCTGGACTACCCTACCGAGGCGCTCGACCGATGCCGGCAGCCGAGCTTCTCCGGCGGACGCGTCTATCTCTCGCAGTGGTACGACGACGTCCGCGACTATGACCTCACCTGCGACCCGTACGCGTTCACGCCGCTGCCCATGCCGGCTTCCGCGCTCTCCGGGGCCACTGCGGACTTCAACGGCGACTGGAACAATGACGTGCTGGCCCGGGTCGCGGCCACCGGGGAGATGCGGCTGTACGCAGGGACCGGGCGGGGCGGGCTTTCCCCGGGCCTCAAAATCGGCACCGGCTGGGCCGGCTTCAACGCCCTCGAAACCCCCGGGGATTTCAGCGGGGACGGGGCGCTGGACGTGCTGGCCCGGGAATCGTCCACCGGGCGGCTGTGGCTGTACCGGGGTAACGGCTCCGGCGGCTGGCTGCCCCGCATCCTGATAGGCAGCGGCTGGCAAGCAATGAGTGCCATCGTCGGGCCAGGAGACTTCAACGGCGACCAGCGCGTCGACGTGCTGGCCCGCGAGGCGGCAACCGGCATCATGTGGCTCTACCCCGGCACCGGTACAGGCGGCTGGCAGCCCCGGGTGCGGGTGGGCAGCGGCTGGAACGCCTTCAACGCCTTGGTCGCCCCGGGGGACTTTGACGGCGACGGAGCGTCCGACGTGCTGGCGCGGGAAACGGCCACCGGCCGGCTGTGGCTCTACCGCGGAACCGGCACCGGCGGCTGGCTGCCGCGCGTGCTGCTCGGCACCGGCTGGAATGCCATGACCGCGGTGATGAGCCCCGGCGACCTGAACGGTGACCGGACCCCCGACGTCCTGGCCCGCGACAGCGCCGGGGTGTTGTGGCTCTATCCGGGCAACGGAGCCGGCAAGTGGTTGCCCAGGGTCCGTGCCGGGGTCGGCTGGAACATCATGAACGCCATCTTCTAGACGGCGCCGCCTGAGGGGGTACAGCCGCAACGGGTGTCCTCGGGAGCGGCTCAGGCTGCCGCCGGAGCAACGAGCGGCCCCGCTGCGGCAAGCTTGCCCCGCGCCCAGCGCCGCAGCGCCTTGCCCTTGCCCTTCCACCAACTGTCCTCGTCGCTGCCGTGGCGCCACCGGAAGATCACCATGACCATCACGAAGACTCCGCCCGCGACGTTCTGCCACGTTCCACTGGCCGCGTCGATCAGCACACTCACCGCGCAGATCAGGATGGAGGGCCAGGCCAAGGTTGTGAAGACGGTGTTGGCCACGTAGCGGCGGTGGGAGCGCGGCACCGACAGGGCACGGACCATGTCGAAGCAGACACACACCACCACGATCGTCTGGCCCAGGGACAGCAGGATCGAGCCCGTCAGGGACCCCGCGAACATGGCCAGGACCTGGAGCCCGGAGTTCATGACCTGCCCGCGATCAGTGCGGGTCCAGGTGCCGATTTCCCCGGCAAAGTTGGATTAAACATGCAGTGCCCCCCGGCTGTCTTCGCTGCTCCCCTGGCAATGACGCCAGCATCCTGCCATGAACAATTCAAGCGGCCGGGCGGCGTGTAAGTCACGCAAACGCTGTACCCGACTTTGAGACGCCGGCTACCCGATCCCCGGGAGCCGGTACTCGCTCCGGGGCGTTCACTACGTGGAAGAAGCGGGCAACAGGCCCCTTACTCGCTGTTCCGTGGCCGCCACACCACAACGGCCTGGGAGCGCGGCCGGGGGCGCTTGCCGCGGGCCAGGCTGACGACGTCACCGGCGGCTCCGGCAGCGAAGATGCGGGAGTCGAGGGCGCGCGGGCGCCGTTCGAGTTCCTCGCTGAGTTCAGTGACGCGCCGCTGCAGGGCGGCCACCTGGTTTTCCAGCTGGAGGATCCGCTTGATGCCTTCCAGCGAGACGCCCTCCTGGGAGAGCCGCTGCACCTCGCGGAGCATGGTGATGTCCCGCTGCGAGTACCGCCGGGACTTGCCGGGGGCGCGGCTGGGCGAGACGATGCCCAGCCGGTCGTACTGCCGCAGCGTCTGGGGGTGCATATCCGCCAGCTCCGCGGCGACGGAAATCACGAAAATCGGCTGCTCAAAGTCGAAGGCCATGGCGGGCGCCCGTTCCTAGAGCCGGGCCTTGGCTGCCAGTTCGGCGCGGACATCCTCGCCGGCGGTGGCCGCGGAGAAGGCCTTGACGGCGGCTTCGGCGTCCTTGTTCAGCTTTCGCGGGACGGCGACGTCGATGGTCACCAGCAGGTCCCCGGTGGCCTTGGCGTGCTTGACGCCACGCCCCTTGACCCGGAGCGTGCGGCCCGACGGCGTGCCGGCCGGGACCCGCACTTTGACTTTGTCGCCGTTGATGGTGGGAACCTCGATGTCGGCGCCCAGGGCTGCCTCCGGGAACGTGACCGGCACGTGGATGCGGAGGTTGTCGCCGTCGCGGACGTAAAAGTCATGCGGTTTCACCGAGACCGTGACCATCAGGTCCCCGTTCCCGGCCGGACCGTACTGGCCCTTGCCACGGACCCGGACCTTCTGGCCGTCCTTGATGCCGGCCGGGATGCGCACGTCGATGACTTCGCCGTCCGGTTCCCGCAGGCCGATGGTGGTGCCGCGGATGGAGCCGGCGAAGGAAATGGAGGTGGACGCCGTCCGGTCCGCGCCCTTCTGCGGCGCCCGCTGGAACGACTGCCCGCCGCCGAAGCCGCCGGCGCCTCCGCCAAAGAGATCCGCGAACTCCGGCGGAATGCCGCCGGAGGTGCTGTAGCCGCCGGAGTGGCGACCGCCGCCGCCGGTGAACAGGCCGCCAAAGAGGTCTTCAAAGCCAGCCCCGCCACCGGCGCCGCCGCCACCGCCGCCGGGGGCGAACCGTGCGCCGCCCATGGCCCGGATAGCGTCATACTGCTGGCGCTCGTCGGGATCGGAGAGCACGGAATAGGCCTCGGAGATGTCCTTGAACTTCTTCTCCGAAGCGGTATTCCCCGCGTTGGTGTCCGGGTGGTGCTGCCGCGCGAGCTTCCGGTAGGCCTTCTTGATGTCGGCGTCGGAAGCGTCCTTGGCGACTCCAAGGATCTTGTAAAAGTCCTTGTCCACCCAGTCCTGGCTAGCCAATGGCGTTTCCTTTCAAATCTGTTCTTACCGAGCCCTCCGCGATACATGGGCCCCCGCCCCTTCGCCGGGTGGCTTGGGATCTGCGATCCCAAGCCACCCGGCTTCGACAGGCCCGATGCCACTCCCGGGGCCCATGTATCGCTGCGAGCTTGTGATCATCTCACCTTAGGTGACACGAACGCTGAACGCCGGAGCGGATGAGGGGGCCCGGGAGTGGCTTCGGGCCTGCCGGAGCGTGGTGGCAAAGTCCGTTAGGACTTTGCCACCACGCGGAGGGGCGGGGCCCCCTCATCCGCGGAGGCGTGGAGGTAGTTACGCCGGCACAGCCACGATCACCTGTGCTGCGCGGAGCACGCGGTCTCCGGACTTGTAGCCCGAGCGCAGGACCTGGCTGACGGTGTCGATCTCGACGTCCGGGCCGGGCTGCTGGATGAGGGCCTCGTGGATCGTGGGGTCGAACTCCACGCCGGTCTCATCGATCCGCACCAGGCCGTACGTCTTCAGCGCGTTCTCCAGCTTGGCGGCGATCGCGGCGAACGGTCCGTCCGTGAGGTCACCATGCTGGCGGGCGGCGTCGACGTCGTCCAGGACCGGGAGCAGGGAGTTCAGGACGCCGATGACGGCCATCTCCCCTGCCACGGCACGGTCGCGCTCGACGCGCTTGCGGTAGTTGACGTACTCGGCCTGCAGACGGCGGAGATCATTCCTGAGCTCCTCCGCCTCCGCGCCGTCGACACCCTGGGCCACGGATTCCGCGGCGGGCACCTCAACACTGTTGAGGATGTCCTCCGCCTGGGACAGGGCGTCCCCGGAATCCGCGTCGCCTGCCGCGGCGTGCTCCTGGTCGGGGTGGCGGGCCTGGCCGGTCTTCGGATCAACCTTGCGGTTGTCGTGGATGATCGGCTTCTGCGGCTCACCTTCCTGATTGGCGGCGTCCCGCCGCTCTGCGTCGCGACGGCTCTCGGAAGAACCGTGCTCTTCTTCGTTACCGTGGTGCGGCATGATTACTTCTTCTCGTCTTCGTCAACGATCTCGGCGTCGACGATGTCCTCGTCGGTGCCGGCCGCCGGCTCATCGGCGGGTGCACCCTGGGCGCCGGTGGCGCCGTCCGGGGAACCTGCCTGGGCGTAGATGGCCTCGCCGAGCTTGGTCTGGGAAGCCTGGAGCTTCTCAAACGCGGTCTTCACAGCGGCGTCGTCGGTACCCTCGAGGGCGGCCTTGAGCGCGTCGACGTCGGCCTGGACCTCGGTCTTGACCTCTTCCGGCAGCTTGTCGGCGTTGTCGGCGATCAGCTTGTCCACCGAGTAGGCCAGCTGCTCGGCAGTGTTGCGGGTGTCGGCTGCCTCGCGGCGGGCCTTGTCCTCTGCTGCGTGCTCCTCGGCGTCCTTGACCATGCGGTCAATGTCTTCCTTGGAGAGGCTGGAGCCGCCCGTGATGGTCATGGACTGTTCCTTGCCGGTGCCCTTGTCCTTGGCGGAGACGTGCACGATGCCGTTGGCGTCGATGTCGAAGGTGACCTCGACCTGTGGGACGCCGCGGGGGGCGGGCGCGATGCCGGTCAGCTCGAAGGTGCCCAGCGGCTTGTTGTCGCGGGTGAACTCGCGTTCGCCCTGGAAGACCTGGATGGCCACGGACGGCTGGTTGTCATCCGCCGTGGTGAAGGTCTCGGACCGCTTGGTGGGGATGGCCGTGTTGCGCTCGATCAGGTGCGTCATGATGCCGCCCTTGGTTTCGATGCCGAGGGACAGCGGGGTGACGTCGATCAGGAGGACGTCCTTGCGCTCACCCTTCAGGACACCGGCCTGCAGGGCGGCGCCGACGGCGACGACCTCATCCGGGTTCACGCCCTTGTTCGGCTCCTTGCCGCCGGCGAGTTCCTTGACCAGGTCGTAGACGGCTGGCATACGGGTGGAACCGCCGACGAGCACGATGTGGTCGATCTGGGAAAGCTGGATGCCGGCTTCCTTGATGACGTCGTGGAACGGCTTCTTGGTGCGCTCCAGCAGGTCCTTGGTGAGGTCCTGGAACTTGGCGCGGGTCAGCTGCTCGTCCAGGTGCACCGGGCCGTCGGGGGTGACGGAGAGGTACTGCAGGGAAACATTGGTGCTGGTGGAGGAGGAGAGTTCCTTCTTGGCCTGCTCGGCTGCCTCGCGGAGGCGCTGGAGGGCGATCTTGTCCTTGGAGAGGTCGATGCCCTTGACCTTGAGCTGGTTCAGCAGGTAGTCGACAACGCGCTGGTCCCAGTCGTCGCCGCCGAGGCGGTTGTCGCCTGCGGTGGAGCGGACCTGGATGGTGGAGAAGTCGTCCTCGTCCTTGCCCACCTCGAGGAGGGAGACGTCGAAGGTTCCGCCGCCGAGGTCGAAGACGAGAATGAGTTCATCTTCCTTGCCCTTGTCCAGGCCGTAGGCCAGGGCAGCTGCGGTGGGCTCGTTGACGATGCGCAGCACCTTGAGGCCTGCGATTTCGCCGGCTTCCTTGGTGGCCTGGCGCTCGGCGTCGTTGAAGTACGCGGGGACGGTGATCACGGCGTCCGTGACCTTTTCACCCAGGTAGGACTCGGCGTCGTTCTTGAGCTTCATGAGGATACGGGCGGAGATTTCCTGCGCCGTGTACTTCTTGTCGTCGACGGCGACGTTCCAGTCGGTGCCCATGTGGCGCTTGACGGAGGCAATGGTGCGGTCGATGTTGTTGACGGCCTGGCGCTTGGCGATCTCGCCGACCAGCACTTCGCCGGACTTGGAGAAGGCAACAACCGACGGCGTGGTGCGGCCACCCTCGGCGTTGGCAATGACGGTGGGCTCGCCGCCTTCGAGAACGGAGACGACGGAGTTGGTGGTTCCGAGGTCGATACCTACTGCACGTGACATGTGTTGCTTCCTTCTTTCCTTGGAAACTTACTGAGATGGATGCGGACCGCGAGCGGTCCACACGGTATTGAGTGATCTGCACTCAACTTTACTCAGGGCCGTTTCAAAGTCAATTCAAAGTTGAGCGAGATAGACTCAACTTTGAATTTCGGACGTCACGTAACACTCTCGGAGAGGCATTCTTTCCCGGAATTCCGGGCGTGGCAGGGCGGCAACCGGCGGGATGCCGCCCTGTTCGCTGTGCGCGAAGTCCGCTGCTAGCGGTCGGTTCCGGCGGCCCCGGCGGTGCCGTAGTCGCCTTCGGGGTACTCCCCTTCTTCTGCGGCAGCCGGCGGCGCGTTGGTGCCGCCTGCCGCCCCGTAGTCACCCTCGGGGTAGTCGCCCTCTTCGGCGCCGACGGCGGTGGCGCCGGCCGTGCCTGCCGCGCCGTAGTCACCGGTAGGGTATTCGCCTTCCACGGCTTCTGCCGGATTCTCCCCTGCAGTGCCCGCCGCGCCGTAGTCTCCCTCGACATACTGGCCCTCGGCGGGTTCGACGTCGGCTTCCGCCGCCTTGCGATCAAACTCGTTGTTTTCGGACATGTTTGGATCCTTCCTGGAAGCCTCGTCGCGCCCAGGCAGGCGCAGTGGCAGTCTATCGAGCACCGGCGGGAGGCAACAGGGGGGCGGACAAAGCCCGCCCGGGCCATTTTGGGGCATCTATCGGGGCCCTATTCCGGGCGGCTATTCCGGGCGGCGGCCGGCAGGGTCCGCCGAGGGGTCCAGGCCCGCGAGGTCCGCCAGCGCGGCCAGGTGGTGGGCGAAAAGCTCTTCCGGAGCGGCGAAGGTGTCTGCACCGTACTGGCCGAACACCTCAAAGCTGATGGCTCCGAACAGTGAGGTCCACACGAGCGCACCGCGCGCCAGCAACCCGTCGGGCACGGCGAGCCCCATGCCGGCCCGGATGCGTTCCAGGTCGGCAGCCAGCGGTACGGCGACGGCGGCCCGCCCGCCGGGCGCTGCCAGCCGGCCCGCACGGTAGGCGCCGTCGAGGAGCGCCATCAACGCGTAAATGACCCGCGTGCCCGGGCCGGTGGTCCGCTCGGCCGGCGCACGGTATCCGGGCACAGGGCTGCCGAAGAGGAGACCGTAGCGGGCCGGTTCGCGCAGCGCCCAGCGCCGCACCGCAGAGCCGAGGGCGTTGAACCGGCCGGAAAAGTCAGCCTCGGGAAGGGCTGCCACCGCCGCGTCCACTTCATCACCCAGTTCGTTGTAGGCGTCGATGAGCAGCAGGGTCAATAGCTCCTCCCGGTTCTCCACATAGCGGTAGACCGCCGAAGAGACGACGCCGAGATCCCTGGCCACGGCGCGGAGCGACAATGCGGCAGCCCCGTGCAGGGCCAGATGTTCCCGGCCGAGGCGCACAATGTCCTCGATGGTCCGGGCCCGGGCCCGCTCGCGGGGCGTGGGCGGCTTCGTGGACGGGAGGCTGGGGTTCTGTGGCACTGACCCAGTTTTTCACGAAACAGAGCAGTGTCAACAAATGTGAGCACTGCTCTTGACTTTCCGCGGCGCAGGCCCCATCCTGTATTCAGAGAGCACTGCTCTCAAGCCGATCTTCGGCTCCCGGCGAGGGCAGAACGTTCCCGGACAGACCGTGCCGACGCCCCACTGACCCGCGAAAGTGAGAACACCGTGTCCCAGTTCAAATCCCCGGAACCGCAGACCCCGGGCCTGTTTGTTGTCAACGGAGCCGGACCGGTGGGCTGGACGGTTGCCGAACAGCTCGCTGCGGCGGGCCACCGGGTGCGGGTGCTCACCCGATCAGGCAGCGGGCCCGATCACCCGCTGATCGAGAAGCAGGCAGTGGACGTGTCCGATCCCGCGCAGCTCGGCGGGCTGTTCCGCGGTGCCACGGCCGTGTTCCACTGCATCCACGGCTCGCAGTACAGCGCGAAGGTCTGGGCGGCGGAACTGCCCGGCGCCGAGCAGGCCGTCCTGGCCGCGGCAGGCGAGGCAGGCGCCGTCGTCGTCTTCCCGGAGAGTCTGTATTCGTACAGCGAGCCTGGCCGGCCGATGACGGAAGAGGGTCCGCGCGAGGCGCAGGGCGGAAAGCGGGGTGTCCGCACCGCGCTGCTGAAGGCCCGGGCGGCGTCCGCAACGGACACCGTGAGCGTGGCGGCGGGCGATTTCTTCGGGCCCAGGGTCCGTAATTCGCACGCCGGCGAGCGGATGGTGAAGCCCGTGGTGGCGGGCAAGTCCCTGATGGTGATCGGCAACGCGGGAATGCCGCACTCTTTCACGTACGTGCCGGACCTGGCCGCGGCCATGATCGTGGCCGCACAGGACCACACCTTGTGGAACACGGTGTGGCACGCGCCCACCGGCCCCGCGCTGAGCCAGCGGGAGATCGCGGCGGCGTTCGCAGCGGCCGCCGGGGCCCGGGCACCGCGTGTGGCCGCCGTCCCGGGCTGGGTGCTGCGGACCATGGGTATGTTCTCCCCCGGAACACGGGAACTGGCGGAGACCCTGTACCAGTTCGAGCGCCCGTTTGTGATGGATTCCCGGGCCAGCGAAGCCGCCCTGGGGCTGCAGCCCACCCCGCTCACGGAGGCAGCCGCCGCCACGGTCGCCTGGTGGGGGGACCAGGAACGGTGACGGCGGCTGCCGCGTGAGTTCCCGCTGGCACGCTTCCGGCCAGCGGAGTTAGCTAGCGGATTCCTGCCTCCGCGGCTTCCGGCTCCGCGGCGGGCAGGGTGCGGGCGGCAGCATCCGCCTCGGGGCGTCCCAGCTTGCTGGGCCACCAGATCCGGGGGCCGATGTCGTAGGCCAAGGCCGGGACCAGCAGGGACCGGACCAGGACGGTGTCCAGCAGAACGCCGAAGGCCACGATGAAGGCCAGCTGCACCAGGAACATGATGGGGATGACGCCCAGTGCCGCGAAGGTGGCCGCGAGCACCACACCGGCGGACGTGATCACGCCGCCCGTGACGCCCAACCCGCGCAGGACGCCGGCCCGGGTGCCGTGCTTCAGGGACTCCTCCCGGACCCGGCTCATCAGGAAGATGTTGTAGTCCACGCCGAGGGCGACGAGGAAGACGAACCCGAAGAGCGGAACCGTGGCGTCCGCTCCCGGGAAGCCGAAGACGTTGTTGAACACGATGGCGGAGACGCCCATCGCAGCGCCGTAGGAAAGCACCACCGAGGCCACCAGCAGCACCGGCGCCAGCACCGAGCGCAGCAGCAGCATCAGGATGACCAGGATGACCGCGAGCACCACCGGGATGATGGTGACGAGGTCGCGCTGGGCGGTGGTGTTCGTGTCCAGGGCGGTGGCGGTCACGCCGCCCACCAGTGCGCCGTCGTCGATCTTCTTGAGGTCCTCGCGGAGGGCCACCACTACGTCTTCCGCCTCGTTGGAGTCCGCGGCGAAGTTCAGCGTGGCGTTGATCAGGACCTTTCCGTCCCGCACCGCCGGTTCCGTGGGAGCCGCGGGAGCGCCGGGAGCAGCCGGCGCGCCGGTGATCGGCACGCCGCCGTCGGCCAGCAGGTAGGCGTCCCCGACGCCGTCGGTCGCCTTGGTCTGTTCCAGCACTTCCTGCGCCTTCGCTTCGTCGGCGACGATCACGGCGGGGCTGCCGGAGCCGGCGTCGAAGTGCCGGGCCAGGGCGTCCTGGCCGTCGACGGCATTGGAGGCGGTGAGGATGACATCGGTCTGCGGGACGCCGTTGGCCTTGAGCTGCAGGACGCCGGCCGAGGCCACGAGGAGCAGCAGGACGGAGGCGATCCAGACGGTCCGGGGCCGGCGGGACACGAGGGAACCGGTGGCGCGCCATACGCCCTTCTGCCCTTCAAGGCCGGTGACGAGTTCAGGCTCGCGCTCGGTCTCCGGGAGCAGCTTGGGCACGAAGGGCCAGAACGCGGCGCGGCCCAGCAGCGCCATCAGCGCCGGCAGCAGGGTCAACGCGGCGAAGAGCGAGCAGAGGATGCCCGCGGCGGCCACCGGTCCGAGGGCCTTGTTGGAGTTGAGGTCGGAGAACAGCAGGCAGAGCAGGGCGATGATGACCGTCGCGCCGGAGGCAACGATAGGTTCCCAGGAATTTTTCCATGCGGTGAGTACGGCTGCCGTGCGGTTGGTGGTGTGCGTCAGGGCTTCCCGGAACCGTGCCACGTAGAGCAGCGCGTAGTCCGTGGCGGCGCCGATCACCAGGATGGACAGGATGCCCTGGCTCTGGCCATTGAGCTGGATCCAGCCCAGTTTCGCCATGCCGAAAACCAGCAGGATGGCGGCGCAAAGGGCGAAGACGGACGTGAACAGCACAGCGATCGGCAGCAGCAACGAGCGGTAGACAATCAGCAGGATCAGGAACACGGCGCCCAGGGCCACCAGCAGCAGGATGCCGTCAATGCCGGCGAAGGCGCTGACCAGATCAGCGGTCAGCCCGGCCGGGCCGGTCACAAAGGTCTGCATGCCCTCCGGGGCGGACGCCTGCACCTCCTCGCGGAGTTCCGCAACCATTTCCTTCACTTCGCCGGCCGAATCGATCGGCACAACGAACTGCACGGCCTTGCCGTCCTCGGACGGGATGGGGCCGATGACAGTACTGCCGGCACCGACGGCCTCAAGATCTCCCTTGAGGGCTGCCACCTCACCAAGCTGCGCCGGGGTGAAGGCGGAGTCACTCTCGATGACAATGACGGCGGGGATCTCATCAGTGTCCCGGAACTTGGCCTGCCAGTCCTGGGCCGCCGTGGCCTCGGCCCCTGCCGGGAGGAAGGACGCCTGGTCGTTCGAGGAGACCTCCTCCAGCCGGCCGAAGGTGGGTCCGCCGATCCCGGCGATGGCCAGCCACGTGAAAACCAGCAGCACGGGAACCAGCCAGCGCAGCCAGAAGGGGACGCGGGCACCGGATCGTGGAGTCTTGTTCATGGTTCCTTCTGGTGTTTGCCTGGGAGGAGTAGAATTGAGTCCATCATAGACTATCTCCACTATGGAGAGATATAGCCGAAGAGTTTTTATGAACGCAGGAATATCGACGCGGAGGTGACCCGCGGATGCGATCTTTGGAGCATTGCGGGGGTGCCTCCGGGTCCGATGCCCCGTGCTGCTGAAGTAAACTCCGGAAGGCGCCGCCAACTGCGGAGCGGGCGTCGCCGGCGACAGGAAGAGGAGGTGCACCGTGACAGCTGATCCGTCGGGCCGCCCCGACTCGTCCGGGCCGCCGCCGCTGGTCCGCCTGCTCCAGGAGTTCAGCCTCGAAGCCAACCGCTATGTGGATTCCGCCGGCGGCCGCAACGACATGCACCGCACGGACCTCAACGCCCTGGCCGTGATCATGCAGCACACCGCGCGGAACCAGATCGTCACGCCCGGGGTGCTGCGCAAGGAACTCCACCTCAGCTCCCCCGCCACCACGGCGCTGATCGACCGGCTGTATAAGTCCGGACATGTGGTCCGGGAACGGCTTGGCACGGACCGCCGCCAGGTCCAGCTGCGGATGACCCCCAAGGCCTACCGCGACGGCGGCGCCATGTTCCTTCCACTGGCCCGCCACATGGACGCCGCCATGGCCGAATTCACCCCGGAGGAGCAGGAGATTGCCACCCGGTTCATGACGTCGATGATCGAGGCGACGGTCAGGGCCGGGCAGGAGGCGGCGCAGCGGCCGTCACCCCAGACGGTACAGCCTCCAGCTGAACCGCAGTAACCACCGTTTCCGGTCGCCCCGCGGGCGGTCTCCTCCGGTCCGCCCGGGCCGCCCAGACTGCCCCCGCGGCCAGGCCCAGGGGGACCACAAGCGCCCAGCCGCTGAAGAGCAGCACGGCCAGCATCACCACGGCGGCCACAATAACGCCGTACCAGGCCGGCGTCCGGGCGGGCAGCAGACGGATCCCGGCCACCAGGCCGAACGCCGTCACGGCGGTGAAGCAGGCCGATGCCGCCCCGATCTGGAACTGCATGTTGCTCAGCCCGGCCGCGGCCGCCCCGAAGGACAGGAACGTCATCGCAGCCAGCAGCCCAAGGCTGGCTCCGGGCACCCGGCCCGGCCCGGCGCCCCGCGCCAGGGCCCGCGGCAGCACGCCGTCGGACGCCAGGCTGGCGCCCAGCCGGCTGGCACCGGCAACGAAGGTGTTGATCGGGCCGAACGTCAGCACCGCGGCGGCGACGGCGGTCAGCGGGGCGGCGAGTCCGCCGAGTCCCTTTTCGAGCAGTTGCGCGATGGGCACGTCGCTGCCGGGGAGGGCCGGTCCCAGTACGGCGACCGAGGCCGCGACGACGCCGATGTACACCACGCCCACCACGATCAGGGTGAGCCAGGTGGCGCGCTTGAGGTCGCGTTCCGGGTTGCGGAATTCGCCGGCAAGGTGTGTGACCGCCTCCCAGCCGGCGAAGCAGAAGAAGAGCAGGCTGGCCACCCCGCCCACGGCCCAGTAGCCGTGCGGCGCGAACGGCGTGAAGTTTTCGGCTCTAGCGAACGGCGCGGCGAGGGCGACCGCCAGCGCCAGCAGCCCGACCAGCAGCACCATCAGCACCAGCTGGATGCCGCTGGACATCCGGATCCCGACGGCGTTGGATCCGAACGCGGCGGCCAGCAGCAGCGCCGCCGCCAGCAGCGCCGTCCCGCGGCCGCCGCCCAGGGCGTGGGCGATGTAGTTGCCGCCGATGACGGCCGTCGCGGGAGCGCCGAAGGGAATGGCGAAGTAGAAGAGGTAGCCGGCCACGGCCGAGGCGCGCCGTCCGTAGGCGCGCGTCACAAAGTGGGCGATTCCGCCGGCGTCGGGCTGCTGGCGGCTCATCTCCGCGAAGCTGAAGGCAACGGGGGTGCAGAACACCAGCAGCAGGGTCCACGCCAGGAGCGACGCGGGGCCGGCCTCTTTGGCGGCGATCGCCGGGAGGACCAGGATGCCGGAGCCCAGGATCGCCCCGACATAGATACCGGTCGCCCGGAACAGCCCGAGCCCTGCCTGCTTGCTGCTGTTGATGTTCACTCCTCTAATCATCCGCACCATGGCCCCGGGCAGAAGCAGCAAAACAGACGGGCAGGCATGAATTCCTGCCGTCTTCCTTCCGGCTGTTTCCCCCGGTTCCGCGGATTTTCCGGCGCGCGGCGGTAGCGTTTCATTATGAGTGCGCAGCAGCCTGAAGATGTGTACAGCCACGGCCACCACGAGTCGGTGGTCCGCGCCCACGCCTCGCGGACGGCGGAGAACTCCGCGGCCTTTGTGATCCCGCACCTCATCCCCGGAGCCTCACTGCTCGACGTCGGCTGCGGACCGGGCAGCATCACATGCGATTTCGCCGGGCTCGTCTCCCCCGGGAAAGTCACCGGCCTGGACCGCTCGCCTGAGGTGATCAGCCACGCGACTGCCCTCGCGGCGGAGCGCGGCGTGCCGAATGTCGAGTTTGTGGCCGGCAACATCTACGACCTCGACTTCGCGGATGAAACCTTCGACGTCGTGCACGCCCACCAAGTGCTGCAGCACCTCACGGACCCGGTCGCCGCCCTCCGGGAAATGCGCCGCGTCGCCAAACCCGGCGGGATCGTGGCGGTGCGCGACGCCGATTTCCACGGCATGAGCTGGTTCCCGGCCGTCCCCGAGCTGGATGAATGGATGGAGCTCTACCAGCGCATTGCACGCCGCAACGGGGCCGAGCCCGACGCCGGCCGCCGCCTGGTTTCCTGGGCCCAGTCCGCCGGATTCACCGACGTCGCACCCTCCAGCAGCAACTGGCTCTACGCCACCGGCCAGCAGCGCCGTTGGCAGGCGCGGGTGTGGGGCGAACGGGTGCTGCACTCGGCCTTCGCGGACCAGGCGCTCGAGTACGGTTTCGCCAACGCCGCCGATCTGGCCCGGATATCGGCCGGCTGGCACCGCTGGGGCTCCACGGAAGACGGCTGGTTCCTGATCCCCAACGGCGAGGTCATCGCCCGGGCCTGAGCTGCCACCCCGGCCAGCCCGGCGGTGCCGCCCGGAATGTGACGCGACTATGTCCCTCCTGCCGGAACTCCCTGCCGCCGCAGGCGCTGAACTCGCCGTAAACTGGCTCCGTGCAACCCTCCCTTTGGCTGGCCCTGGCGGGCGCCGGCGTCCTGATCAGCTTCACGCCCGGCGCGGGCGCCATCAACACCATGAGCAACTCGCTGAACTCCGGTTTCCGGCGTGCCATCTGGGGAATCCTGGGGCAGCAGGCGGCACTGATCGTGCACGTTGTGATCGTCGCCTTGGGCGTCGGCGTCCTGGTGGCCAGCTCGCCGTTCGCCTTCAACGCGATCCGCTACGCCGGCGCGGCCTACCTCGTCTACCTAGGCATCCAGCAGTTCCGGCGCAAACCCGACCTGGACCAGGAGAAGGCCGCCGCGCTGCGCAATGAGCCGGGCCTCTCCATGTTCCGCCGCGGCCTGTGGGTCAACCTGCTGAACCCCAAGGCGATCGTGTTCTTCCTGGCTTTTATGCCCCAGTTCATCCGCCCGGAGGAACCGCTGCTGCCGCAGTACCTGGTCCTGTCAGCCACCGTGGTGGTGATCGACATCCTGGTGATGTGGTTCTTCTTCGCAGCCGCGGCCAAGTCCTTCCAGCGTTTCACACACGATGCCCGCGGACAGCGGATCCTCAACCGGACGTTCGGCGTGCTGTTTATGGCCGTCGGCGTGATGCTGGCCCTCATCCACTGACGCCCCCGGCCGCAGCCCCGCGTGACAGGCCCGGAATATAAGTGTGACAAGCTTGTAATGTTCACGGTCCGGAAACTAGCCAAGGGGAAACCGCATGATTCATGATTGCACTATGACATCACCGCCGAGGACCCCAGCGCCGGGGACCTCACGGCCGAACCAGTACCGGATCATCGCGGTCTGCACCGGCAACATCTGCCGGTCGCCGATGGCTGAATTGATGCTGGCGGAGGCCCTGGCCGCCGCAGGCCTGGCCGGCGCCGTCGTGGATTCAGCCGGAACCACTTCCTACGAGGTGGGCCGGCCGATTGATCCGCGGGCCGCCCGCAAGCTCACCGCCCACAGCATCCCCTCGGACCACCATGTGGCGCGCGAGTGGCGCACGGAATGGTTCCACAACCGCGACCTCATCCTCGCCCTGGACGTGGACCACTTCGGCTGGCTGCAGCAGGCGGCGCCGGACCGCGCATGCCTGTCCAAGATCAGGATGCTGCGCAGCTTCGATCCGGCCGTCGCCGGCAAGGACGCACTCGACCAGGGCATCGAAGACCCCTGGTACGGCGGCCACGCGGACTTCGACGTCACGTGGAACCTGATCCACGCGGCGCTTCCCGGGATCGTGGCGCACGTCCGGGCCGAGCTCGCCGTGCTCCGGCGGCCGGACGGGCAACATCCCGGCAGTGATCAAGCCCATGATCAACCCAATGCAGGGCAGCCGGTACGCTCTACTTCATGAGTCCTGCACCCGTCATCATCGCCATCGACGGACGCTCCGGCGCAGGCAAGACCACCCTGGCGATCGAACTGGCGGCACGGCTCCGCGAGCACCACAAGGTGTCCCTGTTTCACCTCGAGGACATCTACCCCGGCTGGAACGGGCTCGCCGCCGGCATCGAACGCTACGCCTCGACCGTCCTGGCCCCGCTGCACCGTGGCGAGCCGGCCGAATGGGTCAGCTGGGACTGGGCCGCGCATTACGACGGCGATACCCGCACCACCCGGCCCGCCGAAATCGTCCTGGTGGAAGGTGTTGGCGCGGCCGCAGCGGCCGCCCGTCCCTACCTGTCCGCGGTCATCTGGGCCGATTCCCCCGAACAGGACCGGCGCAGCAGGGCCCTGGCCCGGGACGGCGACAGCTACGCACCCTACTGGGAAGAGTGGGCCGCCCAGGAAGAGGAGTGGCTGGCCGTGGACGACGTTCCGGCCCGGGCCGATGTCCGGGTGCTTAACCTGGCCGACGGCGCCGCCCCGGCGGAAGTGCTCCAGGCCCTCCAGTACCTCCCGGCTTTGTCCACGGTGATGCTCCCGGAACTCGCCGCCCGCCGCGGCCTGGAGGTCCGCGCCGAACGGATCACAGCCGCGCCGGACCCTGCCCGGCTGTTCGAGTCCCTCTACGGCCGCTCAGCCAACGCCGTCTGGCTCGATTCGTCCCTGCCGCCGGACGCCGGCGCCGCAGCGGAACGGAGCCGGTTCAGCATCCTGGCCGACGACGGCGGCCCGTTCGGCCAGTCGGTCCGGCACGCTGCGGGCAGCACCCAGGTGACGGTCGGCAACGCCGCTGTCACGACGGAGGAGCCGTTCTTCCGGTGGCTCGACGGCGTCTGGGGCGGCCGCACCGTCCACGGCCCCGAGGGGTACCCCTGCGAGTTCACCCTGGGCTGGATCGGTTATCTCGGCTACGAGCTCAAACGCGAGACCGGCGGCAGCGACGTCGCGGCTGAATCCCCTGACGCCTGCCTGCTGTTCGCCGGGCGCGCCGTGGTGCTGGACCATGTGGACCAGACGGTCTGGCTGCTGGCGCTGGACACGCCCGACGCCGGGAACTGGCTCGCGGCCGCCCGTACCGCCGTCACCGGGGCCTGCGTCAGCGCCGGCGTCGGCGTCGAACCGTCCGAATCTTCCGGGCCGGGCACGGGCGCTCGTACTGGCCCGGACTTCACCGCGCGGGACTCGGAGGTCGCCTACAAGGCCAAAATCAGCGAGGCCCAGTACCAGATTGCCGAAGGCAACACCTACGAGGTTTGCCTGACCACCGCACTGACGGCAGAACTTCCGGCCGCGGCCCTGGACCCCCGGCAGGCCTATCTGGCGCTGCGCCGGAGGAATCCGGCCCCGTTCGCCAGCTATCTGCGCTTCGGGGACCTGACGGTGGCGAGCACCTCGCCCGAGCGGTTCCTGCGGATCGCGTCCGACGGCGGGATGCGCGCCGAGCCGATCAAGGGCACCCGGCACCGGGATTCGGACCCCGCGCGGGACGCGCAGCTGCGGCAGGACCTCGAGTCCTCCCCCAAGGACCGGGCCGAGAACATCATGATTGTGGACCTGCTGCGCAACGACCTCAGTCACTTCGCCGTGCCCGGATCGGTGTCCGTCAGCCGGCTCTGCGCGATCGAAAGCTACGCGACTGTCCACCAGATGGTGAGCACCATCGACGCCCGGCTCCGGCCGGGGATGCCGCGGGCCGAGGCCGTCGCGGCATGCTTCCCCGCCGGCTCCATGACCGGCGCCCCCAAGGTCAGCACCATGGCCATCCTGGACCGGCTGGAGGGCGCGCCGCGGGGGGTGTACTCCGGCGCGATCGGCTATTTTTCGCTCAACGGCGCCACCGACCTCGCCGTCGCAATCCGGACCCTGGTGCTCAGGCAGCGGGCCGGCGGCGGCACCGGGCTCAGCCTCGGCGTGGGCGGGGCGATTACGGCAGATTCCTCGCCGCAGGAGGAGTACGAGGAGATCCGGACCAAGGCCTTCGGGGTCCTCTCGGCGCTCGGCGCGGAGTTCCCGCCCGGCTGACGGCAACCCCGTCACCGGGCTGACCAGTGCAGCGCGGGCGCAGCGCGGCTACTGCAAGGTGGCCGTCAGCCGGGCCACGTTGTCCACGTATTTGACCCCCATGGGCCGTTTCATCCAGTCCTCGAGGGTCAGTTCACGCGAAATGCCCCGGTAGGTGTCCTCCACCGCGCTGATCCGCCGCACGATGTCCTCCCCCAGGAGCATCACCGAGACCTCGAGGTTCAGCGAAAAGGAGCGCATGTCCATGTTGCTGGACCCCAGCACCGCCACCTCGTTGTCGATGGTGAAGTGTTTGGCGTGCAGCACAGACGGGGCCTTGTACAGGTAGATCCGGACCCCGGCCTCGAGGAGCGCCTCGTAGTACGACTGCTGGGCGTGGTGGACCAGGAACTGGTCGCCTTTTTCCGAGACGAAGAGTTCGACGTCGACGCCGCGCTGCGCCGCCGTCGTCACCGCGTACAGCAGCGAGTCATCCGGGACGAAGTAGGGGCTGCAGATCGAGATCTTGTGCTGCGCCGAGTAGATGAGCGTGTTGAAGAGCCGCAGGTTGTTTTCCGTGATGAAGCCCGGGCCGCTGGGCACCACCTGGGCCGTGATGTTGCCGGCGTGCAGTTCGGGACGGTGCGCCAGCTGCTCCTCAAGCGACTCGTCGGTCTCGCTGAGCCAGTCCGTGGCGAACACGACGTTGAGCGTGGTGACGATCGGCCCCCGCAGGCAGGCCATCAGCTCGACCCATTCGCGGCCCACTTTGCGGTGCCGCGGGTTGTTGTAGGAGGGCTCGATCAGGTTCTGCGAACCGGTGAAGGCCACCTCGCCGTCGATCACCATGATCTTGCGGTGGTTGCGCAGGTCCGGCCGGCGCCACTGCCCGTGCACGGGCCGCAGCGGCAGCATGGGACGCCAGCGGATCTTGCCGGCCTTGAGCCGGGCGATCAGCTTGCTGTAGCCCTGGATGCGCAGGGTCCCCAGGTGGTCGAACAGGAGGCGGACCTCGACGCCGCGCTCGGCGGCCTCTTCCATTGCGGTCAGCAGATCGTCCGTGATGTGGTCCGAGCTCAGGATGTAGAACTCGGCGTTGACGAAAGACTTTGCGTCACGGACTGCCGCCGCCATCGCCTTGATCGAGTCCGGGTACCCGGGCAGGAGCTCCACGGAGTTGCCGTCCACCATCGGCAGCGAGCCGAGCGTCTTGTTCAGTTCCGCCGCGGAGCCCACCCACTCCGGGCCGTCGTAGCGGCTCTCCAGCATGGCGAGGTCGGAGGTGCCGGCGCGCACGCGGGTGTTCACTGCGTCCTGCTGCGCCCGGCGCTTGCGGGAGAGGCGGAAATTGCCGAAGAGCAGGAACAGGACCAGGCCTACGGCCGGGACGAAGAAGATGATCAGCAGCCAGGCCATGGCCGTGGTGGGACGGCGGTTTCCCGGGATGATGCCGAGGGCCAGCACCCGGATGGCGAGGTCCACCACGGTCAGGATCATGATCACCCAGGACGGCAGCGTTTCCGCCAGCGAAAATGGCCACAGCACAGGCGAACCCCTCAAGCTCCAGACCCGCGGAACAGTTCCGGAACGGGCAACCGTCAAATCCTAACCCGTTGCCCGCCGCACTAAGCTGAAGCCATGACTTCTCCTGCTGCCGCTTCCTCCCCCGCCACGGTGCTGGTCTTCCTCGACCCCGCGTTCCAGGACGGCCGGCTGGCCGATGCGTCCAAGCCGCAGCTGATGGCGACGGACCAGGGCGCCACCCGCGGCGATGGTGTTTTCGAGTCGCTACTGGCGGTGGGCGGGCAGCCCCGCAAGCTCCAGGCGCACCTGAACCGCCTGGCCGGGTCCGCCCGGCTGCTGGAGCTGGACATCCCGGCGGAGGAGTCCTGGCGCCGCGCCATCACAACGGCCATCAGCGAATACCGCGGCCAGCACGTGCCGGGGTCCGTTGAGAACGACGAACTCGTGGTGAAGCTGCTGGTGACCCGCGGCGTCGAAGGATCCGCCGCGCCCACCTGCTGGGTCCAGACGTCCGCCCCCGGCCCCGCCGGGCGACGCCAGCGCGAGACCGGCGTCGATGTCATCCTGCTGGACCGCGGCTACGACAGCGAAGTGGGCGAGCGGGCGCCGTGGCTGCTCCTGGGCGCCAAGACCCTTTCCTACGCGGTCAATATGGCGGCACTGCGGTACGCGCGTGCCCAGGGTGCGGACGACGTCATCTTCACCTCCGCGGACGGCCGGGTCCTGGAGGGTCCGACGTCGACCGTGCTGCTCGCGCACCTGGAGACCACCGACGACGGCGCCGGCGGGGTCCGCACCATCCGGCGCCTCATCACCCCCCAGCTCGACAGCGGGATCCTGCCCGGCACCTCGCAGGGTGCCCTGTTCACCGCGGCCAAGGCCGCTGGCTGGGAGCTGGGCTACGGCCCGCTGGAACCCCGCGACCTCTACGACGCCGACGCCGTCTGGCTGATCTCAAGCATCCGGCTGCTGGCGCCCGTCAACCACATCGACGGCAAGGAAATCGGCACCCCGGAGCTGCGTCGTCAGCTCACCGCCGAGCTCAACGCGCTCTACGCCACGATCGAGTAGCCCCGCGACCCGGGTGTCAGCCCTTGGCGAGTGCTTCGTCCACGAGACGGGCCAGGTCCTCTGACGCATCCGCGGTGAGCCCGGTGCCCGACGCCACGGCCGAGGCGGACAACGTCCCCTTGGTTCCCATGACCACTACTGTCTTCATCGTCTGCCCGGAGGGCAGCGTCTGGGTGGACAGGGAGCTGAACGAATTGTCTCCGGCTGTTTGCACGTCCAGGACTTCGGTCTTGGTGGTGATTTTCTGGCCCTGGAGCTCCAACGTGAAGTTGGAACACTTCGCGCTGTTCATCTGGGAGGCCTCGACGTTGCTGCTCAAGAGCTCCGGGTCGGTGACCGCCACGAGGGTGAGCACTGTGATGGCTTCCTCCTTGGCCGATTCGGAGCCGCCGGCGGCGTAGGTGCTGCCCTCGGGAATCTGCGCGCTGCTGTCGGCAAGGGCGCCGCATTCCGCCGGAGTGATCTTGGCGGCGGCCATCATCTCGCGGGCCGATTCAATGCCCTGGTCCAGCTCGCTTGCCGGAACGGCAGCCAGCGGCTGCCCTGCGGCGTCTTTCAGCCCGGCGATGATCGCGGCCAGCTCCTTCTCCGCGTACGCCTTCGGCGTGGGAGTCGGTGTGGCGGAGGGGCTCGCGGCCGGCGAGGCCGCCAGCGATTCCCCCGAAGCCGGCGAGGACGAGCCCCCGGCGGCAGACGGCGAGCCGCAACCGGCGAGCGCCAGCGTTGTCGCGAGAAGGAGCGCGGCCGGTGTGATGCTTCGAAGATTCATGGAGGTCCCCAATTCCTGTGTGATGTGGTGGTGCACCGCTCCCAGACGCGATAGGCGAGAGCCTACGACATCCGTTGCGGGAAGGGAAAGACAAACGCCAGCAACGACACGCCCGTCGGGCCGGCTAGCCCCACGCCGTCCGGAGTGCCGCCCAGGCGTCGTCGTCGAGCATGCTGGACGGAGTGACCGCGACGGCGGTCGCCCCGCCTGAGACGGACGCCGCCAGCCCGGCGGCCAGGTCCTCGGCGGAGATGCTGCCCGTCGTCGCCCACATGCCGACGGACATAACGAACTCGGGAGAGCGCTTCGCCATCGCCCGGGCCACTTCGGCGGAGTATCCGGGTTCCTTGCCGTTGAGCCCGAAGTAGTTCCACACCACCAGCCGGTCCGCGGCCGAGGCCAGGAGGCCGTAGTCATGGCCGCTCTCCCGGCGGTCGCCGGCCGGATCGTCCCACGGAGCCCGGACGTCCATGTCCAGGGTGGCCCCGTTTTGATGTGCCGCCGCCGCGGCCTTCGCCACCACGGAGGCCAGCGCCCCGGAGCGCCACGCCGCGATGCTCGGATGTCCGGCGTCGATGTCCCCGTTCGCCAGCCGGGGCCAGTCGGTGGTGCCGCTGGCCAGCATGTAAGAATCCCGGTCGTCGCCCCCGTAGGTGTTGTTGTCGAACATCAGCTCGGTCAGGGCCACGGCGTCCGGCCGGTAGCGTTTGGTCACCTCGGCCACGAACTCCACCAGCCGTTCCCCGACGGGCCCGGTGGTGAGGGCGGTGACGCTGGCAAAGTCCGTGGACCGGGTGCCGTCGAAGTTGATGCCCGCCAGGCCGGGGCTCGTGCTGATCCAGCCCGGGATCAGCAGGTCCACGGTTAGGGTGACTTTCCGCTTACTGCCGTCGCTGCCGGTTCCGAGGGCTTTGATCGCCTCGGCGACGTGGTCCCGGCCCGGGACCGCCTCCAACTCCGGGTGGACGGCCCAGGGGAAGGCCGTCCAGTCCAGCCGTCCGACGCTGATGGTCACGCTGTTGGCGTTGACCTCGTCGAGCCTCGTGGCCAGCGCCGGCAGGGTGTGGGCGGCATCGACGACGGTCTCGTAACCGACGCCGACGGTCCGTTCCGCGGCGGGCGAGGCGACCGCCGCCGGCTGCTCCTGCGGCCCGGAACACGAGGTCACGGCGAGCGCCAGCACGGACAGGAGACCCACAACCCCTCTCAAGCCCGGACTTTCGCGCGTGGCGCCGGGACGTTCACGCTGACAATCCCGGTCCGGGTGAGCTTGTTCCAGCGGGCTTCCTTCCTGCGCAGTTCCTGGCTGAGGGCGGCGACCATCGTCAGGCTGGTGAACACGGAATACAACGGGATCAGCGGCAACACCCAGAAGTGCCGCAGGTCTTTCCACGCCCGGTTCATGCCCAGGGCGCAGACCGACAGGACGAGTGTCACAATCAAGCCGAGCCAGCCCAGGAACGCCCAGGCATCGCCGCCGAGCGGGCTGTAGCCCAGGGCGAGGAGGAACGTCAGGTCCAGGAGGACCAGGATCTGGACCACGGGCAGGACCACCATGGTGATGGCGTTGAACAGCAGGTAGGCGCCGAACCTGCCGTGCCGGAGATTGCCGATCATGCCCTTGTGGAGAGCCATGGTCTGCAGCAGGCCGCGGGCCCACCGGACCCGCTGCCGCCACAGCGCTCCGATGGTCGACGGGGATTCGGCATAGACCAGTGCCCGCGGCGTGAAGACAACGCGGTAGCCCGCCTTGTGCACCCGCCAGGTCAGTTCCAGGTCCTCGCCCACGGTGTCTTCGCGGAACGGCCCGATTTCCTCCACAACCCTGCGCGGGAATGCACCAATGTTGCCGGAGACGATGGGCAGGCATCCGATGACGGTCAGTGCGCGCCGGACCATACCGGTGCCGATGTGGCTGATGAAGGCCAGCATCCGGGTCTGGGCCCGGTTCAGGTTCACCGGCCGGTCATCGCCGCAGACGGCCCCGGTGCGCCCGTCCTCAAAACCCTGGAGCATTTTCTCTACGGTGTACCGGGAGAAGATGCCGTCCGCGTCCACGAACATCAGGACGTCGCCCGATGCGTTGCGGATGCCCAGATTCAGGGCCGCTCCCTTGCCTGCGTTGGCCTGGGTGAGGACCCTGATCCGGTAATCCCCGGCGGCGAGGCCTGCCATCAGCTCTGCCGTGTTGTCGGTTGAGCCGTCGTCCACCAGGATCACCTCGTAACGGTCATACCGGGTGAGCTGGATCGATCGGACGCAGTTCTCGATCACGGTTGCCTCATTGTAGGCGGGCACGATGATTGACACGCTGGGCCATTCATCGTGCAGTGTGGGGGCTTCCCGCCGCCGCCGCCTGGCGGCACGGATTTCAAACCAGACGGAGAGCGGCAGCACCAGCAGTTTGACGAGTCCGAAGAACAGGATAGGCAGGCCCAGCACCAGGAGCAGGAGCTGCGCCCCGGGGAGGGCTGGCCCGAAGGATGATTCAAACCAGGACATTGGCGTACGCTCCTGTGCTTTGCCGGAAGGATGCCGGATTGAAGGATGGGAGGGCGAAGGACGCCAGCACGGCGTCAAGCAGTTCGGGGGCGCGCGCGCTGTTCGCGCCGAACCGGGCGTTCACCTCCAGCACCACGGGGGTCCCGTCCGCGCGGCGGCGAACGTCCACGTCCACCGGGCCGGTGAGGCCCAGTGCGCGGACGGCGGCGAGCGCCACATTGCCGACGTCGACCGCTTCGCCGGCGTCGGCCCGGCGGGTGGCTACGGCGTTCCCGACGTTGCCTTGCGCCAACTCCGTTTTCTCGACCACGACGACGAACGGTGCGGCGCCGTTATGCGCCGGCGTGCCGAACACCATGGGTCCGTACTCGGCCCCGGGGATGAACTCCTGAACGATCTGCCCGGCCGGGAGACGGTGCCAGTCCACCTCCGTGCCGGCGTCGATGACGGCCACGCCGCGCCCGCCACGGGACACCCGGGGCTTGACGACCACGGGTCCCCCCAGCGCGGCCATGGCTGCCTTCGCGTCGGCATAGTCGCCGGGCACCCCGAAACGGGGCACCGGGACTCCGGCCGAGTGCAGCTGCCAGGCGGTGAACAGCTTGTCGTCGGCGAGCGCCACCGGACCGGGGTCCCCGATGATCACGCGGACCTCCGCCCCGAACGCCGCCCGGTACGCCGCAAGCTGAGGGAGTTCCTCGCTCACGGTGGGAATGATCATGTTGATGCCCTCCTGCACGACGATCCTGCGGAGCGCCGAAACCAGGTCCGGGTCCGAGGCGGGAGGGACGGGAACGACCGTCAGGCCTGCGCCGGCGGGAAGCTCGCGGATGTCGGTGCCGAGGACGGGGATGCCGCGGTCTTTCAGCTGGGCGGCAATGGCGCGGCCCGCGGGCCCTCCCGCGCCGGTGACCAGGACGCGGGGTTTCACAGCTTCTCCAGTTCCGTGTTCAGCAGACGGATGGGCTCATAGGCTTCGGCGACCCTGCGGCGGGCCTGCCCGCCGCGGAAGGAGGCGATGCCCCGGACCCGTTCGGGGGTCATGTACGGCTTGGCCAGCTGGTCGCTGTGCATCTTGACCGCCTGGACCTTGGCATCCATGTAGTCGTCAATGTCGACGAAAACGCTCGGATTGAATTCGCGCGTCGCTGAAGGGCTTTCGTAGCAGAGAATCGAGTGATGCTGGCGGGCTGCCCGGAGTGTGGCCTGGTGGACGGCCTGGTGGTCCTGGTGCTGGTCATGGTTGGAGTGAGTCAGGATGATGTCGGGGTTATAGCGGGCGATCGCCGCCTCGATGACACCAACCATCTCCTGGCTGTGCCGGGTCAGTTCCGTGTCGGTGAAATTGTGGTGGGCCATCCCGGTGAGGCCCATGAACTCCGCGCCGCGCTGCGCATCCAGCGAGCGCTCCAGGGCGTCACCGCCGCGCTTGCCGTCGCTCATGACGAGTCCCTGGACCTCGTGCCCGGAGTCCACGAATTTTGCCAGGGTTCCCCCGCAGGCCAGTTCAAGGTCGTCCGGATGGGCGCCGATTGCCAGGACACGGCGGGGCTGGCGGGCCGGGACTCCCCCGGTGCGCAGGGCCGTCATGACCACGCCCAGTGCCGCGAGGCCGCCGACGGTTGCAGTGAAGTTCGCGGTCCGCCAGAACTGCGATGCCTCGAGGAGGAAGCAGGCAAGATTCGTCATGAGCAACGTGCCGCCCACAACGAGCGAAACCTGCCGCAGCAACTCGGGCCGGCGCAGCCGGCGGTGGAACCAGGAGCGGCCGACGGCGGCAGCGACCAGGAATGTGATCAGAAAAACAATCAGCAAAACATATATCGAGACCATGGAAATCCAATTCCTTCGTAGAAGTACCGGCAGCCCTCAGCGCTGACCGGGAATAAAGCGACAGAACGTCAGATAAGGCCGCGGGAAAGAGCCGGGCATGGGTGCGGAAGGTGGACCGTTCGTGGAGCAAGTCCAGGGCGTCTCCGGCAGGGCGCAGGCCGGCAATCAGCGCAGCCGCAATCGGCGGCACTTGCACTTCTGGGCGTTGACCATCGCTTATGTTGCACAGCGCGATTGCCCCCCGGCATGTTGCGTGGCATGTGAGACTTTCTGGAGACCTTGGACCTGCTCATCAGTAAAGTCGAGTCCTCTATCAGTAGGCCCGAGTAGGCGCTACTCGAAACTTTTTGGTTTTGAATTCAACAAGTGGACGGGTAGTACTCGCATTCATTAATTCGACTACCCGGAGTGCCCTATTCCTGCCCCAATTCCCTGCCGGGGGCGCCGTGTAAGTCCCTGCGATGCGGCGGATCCCGTTACCCCACATGACGTCCGCGGCGGTGCGGGCCGGCGTTCCAGGTGTTACGTTTTTTGTGAGTAATGAGAACCGGCACCAAGCCCTGACTGGCCGGTCGGCAACCCTCCCTTTCGCGGCGGGGTGCCTCAGGTGAATACTCGGCATATCGACCATTCGAGCTGCAAGCGTGAAAGAAGGAGTTCCGTCGTGCCTGACGCGTCCGCACCCGCTGTCCCCACCACAGCACCCACTACAGCACCCGCCCCATCCCCCGCCGGTGCCGACGGTGCCGCCGAAGAGAGACTGGCGTACCGCCTGTTCACCGGCCCCGATGACCGGGCCTTCTGCGAGCGGGTCTCGGCCGCCCTCGCCGAGGGCTACGTGCTGCACGGCAGCCCGTCCGCCACGTACAACGGCATCAACGTCATCGTGGCCCAGGCCGTGGTGCTGCCGGCCGCGGTGGCCAGCGCCGATGCCGCCGTCGCCAACGCCGTGGATGACCTTGAGTTCGACGGCGAGGGCCACGCGTGAGCTACGCCGGGGACCTTAGCCCGCACGAGGCCTGGGCCAAGCTGGAGGACGGCGCCATCCTGGTGGACGTCCGCACCGAAGGCGAATGGGCCCACATTGGCATCCCGGAAACCCCGGCCGCGGGCAGCACGCGGAACGAGCCGCTTTTCATCCAGTGGAACCTGGCCGGCGGCGTCCCCAATGCGCGGTTCATCGAACAGCTGAAGCAGCAGGCCCCCGCCGGCGAAGGCACCGAACTGGTTTTCCTGTGCCGTTCCGGCGCCCGGTCCATCGCCGCCGCGATCGCCGCAACGGACGCCGGTTTCACGTCCTACAACGTTTTGGAGGGCTTCGAGGGCGAGCCGGACCGGCACGGCGGGCGCACCGTTAACGGGTGGAAGAACCGCGGCCTGCCCACCAACACCGGAAAGCACTAAGTGACCTTCAACCCTGACGCCGCCGGCTGGAGCGCCGACACCCAGGCCGTCCGCGGCGGACTCGACCGCACCGGCTTCCAGGAAACGTCCGAGCCCGTGTTCCTGAACTCCGGCTTCGTCTACGAATCCGCGGCCGCCGCCGAGCGCGCCTTCACCGGCGAGGACGAACGCTTCGTTTACTCCCGCTACGGCAACCCGTCGGTGGCCACGTTCCAGGAACGGCTCCGGCTGCTCGAAGGCACGGAGGCTTGCTTCGCCACTGCCTCGGGCATGTCCGCCGTCTTCACCGCTCTCGGCGCCCTGCTGGCCGCCGGGGACCGGGTAGTCGCGGCCCGCTCGCTGTTCGGCTCGTGCTTCGTGATCCTCAATGAGATCCTGCCCCGGTGGGGCGTGGAGACAGTCTTTGTGGACGGACCGGACCTGGCGCAGTGGCGGTCCGCGCTGTCGGAACCCACGACGGCGGTCTTCTTCGAGTCGCCGTCGAACCCGATGCAGGAAATCGTGGACATCGCCGCCGTGAGCGAACTGGCGCACGCCGCCGGGGCGACGGTGGTCGTCGACAACGTCTTTGCCACGCCCCTGCTGCAGCGTTGCGGGGAACTCGGCGCGGACGTGGTGGTCTACTCCGGCACCAAGCACATCGACGGCCAGGGCCGGGTGCTCGGCGGCGCGATCCTGGGCACCAAGGAGTTCATCGAGGGCCCGGTCAAGCAGCTTATGCGCCACACCGGCCCGGCGCTCTCGGCCTTCAACGCGTGGGTGCTGACCAAGGGCCTGGAGACGATGGCCCTGCGCGTCAACCATTCCTCCGCCTCCGCGCTGCGGCTGGCGGAATGGCTCCAGGAGCAGCCCGCGGTGGGCTGGGTGAAGTACCCGCTGCTGCCCTCCCATCCGCAGTACGAACTTGCCGCCCGGCAGATGAAGGCCGGCGGAACCGTGCTGACCTTCGAGCTCGCCCCGTCCGCCGGGCGGTCCGCGAAAGAGGCCGCCTTCGCGCTGCTGGATGCCCTGCGGATCATCGACATCTCCAACAACCTGGGCGATTCGAAGTCCCTCATCACCCATCCCGCCACCACAACGCACCGCGCCATGGGGCCGGAGGGCCGCGCGGCGATCGGGCTCAGCGACGGCGTGGTGCGACTGTCCGTGGGACTCGAGGACATCGATGACCTCATCCGCGATCTGGGCCAGGCGCTCAAGCAGGTCTAGGCGCGGCTGGCCCCGCCCAGGGACGCATCCTGGCCGGCCTCCACGGCGGCACTTCCCTCCGTGGTCACCTCGACGGCCCGTTCGACGACGGCGGCCAGCCCGCCTGCGTGGAATGGCTCCCGCTGCAGGTGCGAACCTGTGCCCTCCGCCAGGATCCGGCCGACGCCCTCGCGGACCAGTTCCAGCTCGCCCTGCTCCTCCAGCACGGGTGCCACGAAGTCCACGAGGGCATGGACCACGTCGGCGGCCGGGGCCGGGGTGAAGGTTCCGAAGTCCAGCAGTTCCCCGCGCAGACCGCAGTTGCTGGCCTGCCAGGCAGCCATCCGCAGCAGCAGCGTGGGCACGGGGGCGGGATCGACGCCGTCGTTCCATTCCCGGGACGCCGACTCGACGAGCGCGCGGACCAGCACCGCGATGAGCGCCGCGTCCTCGGCCCGCAGGCAGACGTCGGCGACGCGGATCTCCACGGTGGGATGCTGCCGGGCCAGCCGCGCGTCGAAGTAGATCATTCCCTCGTCCATGAGGACGCCGCTTTCCACGAGCCGGGTCACCAGCCGCCGGTAGGCGGGCAGGCTGCCGAAGATCATGGTGGGCCCGGACCCGGGCCAGCGGTTCCAGGCCTGCGTCCGGTAGCTTTCGAATCCTGTTTCGGCGCCGTTCCAGTACGGGGAGTTCGCGCTGAGGGCTATCAGCACGGCCAGCTTGTCCCGGATCCGGTCCATCACGGCCACCCCTTCCTCCGGCGAGTCCACCAGGGTGTGGACGTGGAGGCCGCAGGTCAACTGGTTCCGGACTGTGAGCCCGAAGCGCTGCTGCATGGTCATGTAGCGGGGATTGGGTGTCAGGTGCGTGGCGGCGCCCTGGGGGGACGTGGCGAGCGCCGCGACGCGGCCGCCGTGCGCGCGGGCGGCGTCGTCCGCCCGCGCCCGGCCCTGCCTGAGCTGCCGGAGGAGTTCCGGGTAATCCAGGCAAGGCCGTGTCTGGGTTTCAATTTGCTCGAGCTTGAGCTCGTAACTGAAGTCCGCTCCGCCGTCGTGGACCGGTTGCTGCCCCGGGAGCAACAGGGCGGCGTCCTGCTTCGGCGGCACCAGGCCGGGCAGCATAACGTCGGCGAGGGCAAGCAGCATCCCTGTTTCGGGATCCACAATGAGCAGTTCTTCTTCCACGCCGAAAGTGCGCATGACTCTATTGTGCGGCAGGATCGGGCGAAACGCCCGTGGTCATTTGACCCGGTCGGATGCGGAAGGACCCCGGGGCGTCATTCAGCGCATTCAGTCTTGGAAATACTCGATCTTCGCGCCGATGGTGTTGAGCCGCTCGGCCAGGTCCTCGTAGCCGCGCTCGATCACGTAGATGTTGCGCAGTTCCGAGACGCCTCGCGCCGCGAGCATCGCCAGCAGCAGGCAGGCCGCCGGGCGGAGTGCCGGCGGGCAGCCGACCTCGGCCGCACGCCACTTGGTGGGTCCGTTGACGTAGATCCGGTGCGGGTCCAGCAGCTGCACCCGGGCGCCCAGCTTGTTCAGCTCGGTGAGATAGATCGCGCGGTTGTCGTAGACCCAGTCGTGGATCATCGTCTGGCCCTGGGCATTGGCGGCGATGACGGCGAAGAAGGGCAGGTTGTCGATGTTCAGCCCGGGGAAGGGCATCGGGTGGATCTTGTCTTCCGGGGCGCGCAGCGCGGAGGGCTTTGTGGTGACGTCCACCAGCCGGGTGCGCCCGTTGCGGGCCAGGTATTCACCGGACACTTCGAGCCGCTGGCCCATCTGTTCCAGCGTCGCAAGTTCGATCTCCATGAATTCAATCGGGACGCGGCGGATGGTGACTTCCGAGTCCGTGACGATCCCGGCGGTGATCAGGCTCATCGCCTCGATCGGGTCCTCGGAAGGGAAGTACTCGATATCGGCGTCGACCGCGGGGCGGCCGGTGATCTTCAGCGTGGTGGTTCCAACGCCCTGGATCCCGACGCCGAGCATCTGCAGGTAGAAGCAGAGGTCCTGCACCATGTAGTTGGGGCTGGCGTTGCGGATGATGGTGGTGCCGCTGCGGTGGGCGGCGGCCATGATGGCGTTTTCGGTGACGGTGTCCCCGCGTTCGCTGAGCACGAAGGAACGGTCGTGCCCGTCCGACGGCGGCGCCTTCACGGCGTAGTAGCCGGACTTCGCGTCGACGCTGAGGCCGAACTGGCGCAGCGCCTGCATGTGCGGCTGCACGGTACGGGTGCCGAGGTCGCAGCCGCCTGCGTAGGGCAGCCGGTATTCGCTGGATTCGTCCAGGAGCGGGCCCAGCAGCATGATGACGCTGCGGGTCCGGCGGGCGGCCTCGACGTCCATCGAGTCCAGGTCCAGCACGGCGGGGCGGCGGATCTGCAGGTCGTTGGCGTTAAGCCAGGTGCACTCGACGCCGATGCTGGTCAGCACCTCGACGATCCGGTTAACCTCTTCGATCCGGGCGAGCCGCCGCAGCGTGGTGGTGCCGCGGTTGATCAGGCTGGCGCACAGCAGGGCGACGCCGGCGTTCTTGCTGCTGTTCACATCGACGGCGCCGGACAGGGTGCGGCCGCCCTCGACCCGGAGGTGCGTCATGGCGGGCCGGCCCACTTTGACGATGCTCCGGCCGAAGATGGACTCCAGTCGCTGGATCATTTTCAGGCTCAAATTCTGCTTGCCTTGTTCCATCCGGGCGATGGCGCTCTGGCTGGTTCCCAGCTCGGCAGCGAGCTGCCCCTGGGTCCAGCCCTTCTGGCCGCGGGCGTCGCGGAGCAGGGCGCCGACGTGTTCAGCAGTCTCTTGAGTCATCCCAAGAAAATATCACGCATGATTTATTAACCCCGGGATTCCCGCCGGAATGCCGTTAATCTCACACAAATACCCGCACCGTGCGATAAGGGCCGCTGCTGCCGGTCAGTTCCAGACCATGTTCCAGGTCCCCGCCGCCAGGGCAGCAGCCACTGCGGCGCCGGCTATCAGCAGCCCGCCCAGGAACACCCACACGTCCAGGCCGCTGAAGACCGACGTCCGGGCCCACGTGCGGGGACCCCCGCCGAAGCCGCGCGCTTCCATGGTGACCGCCAGCCGGGAGGCCCGCCGGACGGCCTGCACCAGCAGCCCGAAGCTCTGCCCCAGGGTGGCCCGCATCCGCTGCAGCGGGTTCCCGTGGGACCCCACGCCGCGGGCGCGCCGGGCCATGCCGATGGTCTGCCACTCCTCGGCCATCAGGCCCACCAGCCGCATCGCGGCCAGCGTCCCCAGGACAAAGCGGTGCGGAAGCTTCGCTTTCTGCGCGAGGGCGTCGGCCAGGTCCGTGGGATCCGTGCAGCTCATCAGCAGCACGGCCGGCAGCGCGATCGCCAGGCCGCGGAGCATAAAGCCGAGCCCGAGTTCCAGGGAACCCTCGCTGATGGACCAGATCCTGGCGTCGAACAGGATGGCCCCGCTGTCCGGGGCAAGAATGGTGGTGCTCCAGCCGCCCAGGGCAGCGGCGAGGATCAGCGGCCAGCCGCGGTGCCAGAGCAGTCCGACGGTCAGTCCGGCCAGCGGAAGTAGCGCCAGCTCGAAGGCGAGCGCCACGGAGGCGGACACCCAGTCGATGGACAACGCCAGCACCATCGTGATGAGCATAACGGCGGCGAATTTCGCCAGCGGGTTGGCGCGGGTCAGGACGGCATCGTTGCCGCGCAGGGTCAGTTCCTGCCTCATGGTGCTGTGACCTTGCCAGGTTCCGGTTGTTCCCGGTCCCGGTGGCCCGGGGCGCGGAAGCTCAGCTCGGTGCCGCCCAGGACCTCGCTGAATTCGGCGTCGTGTGTCACCGACACGACGGCGGTGCCGTCGTCGAGCAGTTCCGAGAGGAAGGAGGCGAGCTCCGCCCACGTGTTGGCGTCCTGGCCGAAGGTGGGTTCGTCCAGGACCAGGACCCGGGGGTGGGCGGCGAGCACGGTGGCCACGGACAGGCGCCGCTTTTCCCCGCCGGAAAGGGTGTAGGGGTTGGCGTCCACCAGCTCCGTCAGCCGGAGCCGTTCCAGGAGTTCGTCGACGCGTTCCTCGCCGCGGCCCAAGTGCCGGGGACCGAACATCAGCTCGTCCAGGACGCGTCCGGTGACGAACTGGTGCTCGGGTTCCTGGAAGACGGTGCCGATTCTGGCGATCAGCTGCTGCGCCTTCCACCGGTAGGGATCGATGCCGGCGCCCGCGCTCAGGTCCAGGGTGGCGGACACCTTTCCGGAGACCGGCGCGAGCAGGCCGGCGAGGGTCAGCGCGAAGGTGGACTTCCCCGAACCGTTGGGGCCAGTGATGGTCAGCGCCTCGCCGGCGCGGACCCGGGCGGTAATTCCGGACTGGACGGGCTCCGGTGGAACGGGACGGAAGCCGCCGCGGAGACCGGCCCGGCGCGGCCGCTCGCGTGAGACAGCTAAGTCCTCGGCGGCGAGCAGCAGCTGGCCGGCGGGGCCAGCCACGGTGCCGGCGGCGGAAGCCGGGCCTGCGGACCGTGCGCCGCGCGCCCGGGTAACCGGCACGTAGCCGGGAACCCAGACGCCGGCCGCGGTGAGCATGTCCCGTGCCTGCGCCAGGACCTGGTCCGGCGGCCCGTCGACCAGTACGGCGGAGTCCGTGGCGGATCCCGGCTGCAGCACCACGATGCGGTCCACGAGGTCCTTCCAGACCGCGACCCGGTGCTCGACCACCACCAGGGTGGCCCCCGTCTTCTCCAGGCAGCGGCCGACGGCGTCCCGGACCTCCAGGACACCGGCGGGGTCCAAATTGGCCGTGGGCTCGTCGAGCAGGATCAGGCCCGGCCGCATCGCGAGGATGCCGGCGAGCGCCAGCCGCTGCTTCTGCCCGCCGGAGAGCGCCGACGTTGGGTGGTCCAGCGGCAGCTGTCCCAGCCCGACGTCGTCGAGCGCTTCGGCCACGCGGGACCAGATCTCCGCCGGGGGAACAGAGAGGTTTTCCGCGCCGAACGCGACGTCGTCGCCGAGGCGCGAGAGCACTACCTGGGTCTCCGGGTCCTGCTGCACCAGCCCGGCACGGCCGCGCCGGGCCCGGGGCGGGGCGCCGTCGATCAGCAGGCTGCCGGTCTGGTCCGAGTCCTCAGGAGAGCCGCCGGCAGCACGGTCAGCGCCGCCGCCCGCAGCGTCGGCGCCGTCCGCGGAGCTGTCGCCCAGCACCCCGGCCAGGGCGTGGAGCAGCGTGGACTTGCCGGCGCCCGAAGGTCCCAGGAGCAGCACACGCTCCCCGGGCCGGATGTCCAGGTCCAGTCCGCTGACCGCGGGCCGGGGCCGGCCGGCATGCCGCCAGCCCCAGCCGCGTGCGGTGATCGCGGCCGGGCGGACGCTGCCGGCGGACGTGTTGAAGGCAGGCATCAGGAGAAGACGGGCTCCGTGGCCGCCTTGCGGGAGGCGAAGGAACTCAGCACACCGGTCCTGGCCAGGCCCCGGGTGGCGAGCCAGGACAGCCCTCCGGCGATCACAGCGCCGGAGATGGCAGTGAAGATGATGTACGCCAGCTTGTCGCCGCCGGCGTAGGCGATGTTCCAGCCCCAGGGCATATATGAATCGTTCAGCCCGCAGAACAGGCCTGCGCCGGCCCCGGCCAATAGGGATACGGGCAGGTTGAACTTCTTGTACATAAATGCGGCGAAGACCAGTTCAGCGCCCAGTCCCTGCAGGATCCCGGAAAGGAGCACCGTGGTGCCGTACTGCGAGCCCATGATCAGCTCGCCGGTGGCGGCGACGGTTTCGCAGAACAGTGCGGCGCCCGGTTTGCGGATGATGAGCATGCCCAGCACCGCCGGGATCATCCAGCCGCCGGCGTACAGTCCGGTGAGCGGCGGGTAGAAAGCATTAACGGGAGCGGAAATCAGGTTGGCGCCCTGGGACCAGGCCCAGAAGATCACGCCGCCGGCCACCGCGATCAACGCGGCCACCACAATGTCCACCACACGCCAGTTGTAGCTGCGTTTGGTGCGTGCCTGCCGGGCAGCAGATGCAGCAGATGTATCAGTCATGTCGTCCTCCTGAGGAACAGGAGGGGAGAGTGCCCGCCGGCCGCGGCTTCCGCCGTCGCTCCGGGCACTCTGAGAACTCGACTCCCTTGCGCCGGTACTAACCGGATCAGGTTCGAGGGTCTGCGGCTGTCCGCACTCTCAGCGCCCACCTGTGGTTCCCCCGGATTCCTCCGGTGAGGCCCGACGGCGGCGCTCCCCTGTCGTATCTAAATGTCGCCCTTATGGGCGTGGCCCAGTTTACACCCGTGGGGACCGTCATCTCCGGGTCCGGTCGTCACAATCCGTCGGTTCCGGCGCCGGTGACCTGGGACGTCCTGCTTGATAGAGTCGGCAACGCAGGGAAAACGCCGGAGGCCGCCGTGTGCCGGCCGCCCGGCGGCGGCCACTAACGGAAGCTGAATGACTTGACCACTTCACCGGTGTCTTCCCCCGACTTCGATCCGGACTCCGCCGAACCGCAGCCGCACGGATCCCTGGCGGCGCTCATCGGCCGCATCCTGGCCGAGATGGACGAACTGCAGTTCCCGTCTTTCAGCAAGGACGATGCCCTGGACCTGGGGCTCCGCCTGGTTGAACTCGGCAGGCAACGCTCCCACCCCATCGCCATCGACATCACCAAGGGTGAACAGGTGCTCTTCCACGCCGCGCTGGAGGGCGCCACCCCGGACAACGAACGCTGGATCAGGGCCAAGCAGCGGACGGCCGTGCGGTACGAGGTCCCGTCCCTGCTGGTGGGGCTCCGGGCCCGGGCCGCCGGGCGGCGGATCGAGGACAACGCCTGGTTCGACGAGACGGAGTTTGCCGCGCACGGCGGCGCCTTCCCCATCTACGTACGCGGAACCGGAATGGTCGCCACCGTCACGGTGTCTGGCCTGCCGCAGAGAGCCGACCACGAACTGGTGGTCGAGGCTCTGACGGACACCCTCGGCCGCACCGCCTCCCTGGCTGGACCGCCGGTCCAGGACCGCTAGGCTAGGGGAAGCCCTGTTTCCGCCCGCAAGGAGTCCGAAGTATGAACCTCTTCATCAAACTGTTCGGCGCCGGCATCAGCCTGCTCGCCGGCTACGTCGGCACCAAGCTCGTTGACACCATCTGGGAGAAGTCCACGGGCAGCAAGCCGCCCAAGGGCGACGACGAGGACGTTCCCACCACGCTGCACTCGGCCCTGACCTTCGCGCTGATCTCGGCGTCCGTCAGCGCCATCATCCAGGTCCTTGCCAACCGCGGCACCCAGCGCGCGATCACGCGTTACGCCAAGTCCCAAGACATCGTTTAAGGCGTCTGGTTTCAAGCGCATCGTTTAGGGCGTCTGGTTTAGGGCACCTCGCCAGCCGCTACCGCCTGCCGGCAGCGGCGTCGCCGTCGTCCTCGGTAAACCCGCTTTTCCCCGCCGCTTGCTGCACCACGGCTTCCAGTTCGTCGGTGCTGAGCAGCTCCGGGTGCAGGTGCTTGGTGCGGTAGCCGGCCCGGCCCACCATGTGCGCCGATACGGGTACTGTCAGCAGCTGGAAGATCCAGGCCACCACCAGCACCGGCCAGACCCACCAGGTGCGCATTTGAAGGCCCAGCGCGAAGAGCAGCAGGAACAGTCCCAGCACCTGCGGTTTGGTGGCGGCGTGCATCCGGGTCATAAGGTCCGGGAAGCGCAGCAGCCCCACCGCCGCGGCGAGGGACATCAGCGCGCCGACCACCATAAAGACCGCCGAGACGGCGTCGATCACGGCATCGCCGGAGAATGTTTCAGGATTCACGGGGCAGCTCCCTTCGGTCGGCCACGAACCGGGCCACCGTCACCGAGCCGACGAATCCGATCAAGGACACCGCCACCAGCAGCATGAGGTTGTTCAGGTGCCGGTTTACGGCCATGTCAATGCACAGCGCCGCCCCCACGATCGCCAGCAGCACGTCCGCGGCGAGCACCCTGTCCAGCAGCGAGGGGCCCCTCGCGATCCGGATGATTGCTCCTCCGGCGGCCAGGGACAGCACCACCGCGGTCACGGTCAGGACAATCTGCATCATGAGCCCAGCTCCTGGTTGAGGGCGGACAGTTCGGCTTTGGTGCCCATGATCCTGATCAACCCGGCCTCAGTGTTGCGGACATCTCTGCGCACCTGCGCGGCGTCCTCGGCGTTGCGGACGTTGATGCCGTGAATGTAGAGCGTGGACGTGGAGCGGTCCACCTCCACCACCAGCGACCCGGGGATCAGCGCGGTCACGTGGCCCGTGGCGGTGACCAGGAGGTCGGAGTGGCTCCGCAGCGGGACGGCGACGACGGCGCTGATCACCTTGGGGCCTTTTGCCACGGCCAGGAACAGGACCTGGAAGCTCGCTGCCACGACTCTGGTCAGGAAGTGCAGGCCGAAGGGAATGGCGCGCAGCACGTTGAAACGCCCGCCGAGTTCCACCGGCGGGAGGTAGAAGAGCCGGGCCACCAGCACGGCGATGAGGGCGCCGAAGAGCAGGTTGCCCGGACTGAAGTTCTGCCACAAGGCGGCCCAGACAATCACAAGCCACACCAGGAGCGGAAGTTCCTGGCGCAGGGATATGCGTCTCCGGCTCATTTGCGCTCCTGCCCGTCGGCCGGCTGATCACCGGCGGGGTCCGGCCCCGGCGTCGGCTGGGAGAGCGCAGGAACCGCCGCGTCCTCGCCGAGGACAGCGTGGATATAGGAGGTGCGGTCCAGCATCACGAGGGCGGACTGGTCCGCCACCCGGAACAGCGGCCCGGCGAAAACCGTCAGCCCGACGCCGAAGATGACCAGGCCCAGGGTGGAACCCACCATGGTCCGCGGAAGGAGGGTCACGTTGGCCTTTCCTGCCCTGTCGCCGGTGGCCGACTCCGCGGGATCGGCCAGCAGCACCGGGTCGGGGTGCTCGGCGTCCTCGGGCTTGCGCCAGAAGGCACGGTTCCAGACCCTTGCGATGGCCAGCAGGGTCAGCAGGCTGGTCAGCACACCGCCGATCACCAGGGCATAGGCCAGCGGTGTGCCCAGCTGGACCCCCGCCTGCAGGAGGCCGAGTTTGCCCAGGAAGCCGGAGAACGGCGGGATCCCGGCCAGGTTCATGGCCGGGACGAAGAACAGCACCGCCAGCACCGGTGACAGCTTGGCAAGACCGGCAACACGGTCCATGGAGGAACTGCCGCCGCGGCGTTCGATCAGGCCCGTCACCAGGAACAGGCTGGTCTGGATGGTGATGTGGTGGGCGACGTAGAAGACCGCGGCGCCCAGCCCGGCCACCGAGGACATCGCCAGGCCGAACACCATATAGCCGATGTGGCTGACCAGGGTGAAAGACAGGAGACGCTTGATGTCGCTCTGGGCCAGGGCACCCAGGATCCCCACCACCATGGTCAGCAGGGCGGCGACCATCAGTGGCGTATTGAAGGTGTCGCCGGGGAAGAGCAGCGTTTCGGTCCGCACCATGGCGTACACGCCCACCTTGGTCAGCAGGCCGGCGAACACGGCCGTCACCGGGGCCGGCGCCGTCGGGTAGGAGTCCGGCAGCCAGAAGGACAGCGGGAACACGGCAGCCTTGATCCCGAAGGCCACGAGCAGCATGACGTGCAGCAGGTTCCGCGTGCCCGGATCCAGCTCGGCGAGCTTGAGGGCGAGGTCGGCCATGTTGATGGTTCCGGTGGCCCCGTAGACCATGGCGATCGCAATCAGGAAGAGCACGGAAGACACCACCGAGACCACCACGTAGGTCACTCCGGCCCGGATCCGCGGACCCGTCCCGCCGAGTGTCATCAGCACGTAGCTCGCCGTCAGGAGGATTTCGAAGCCCACATAGAGGTTGAACAGGTCCCCGGAGAGGAAGGCGTTGGACACGCCCGCCACCAGGATCAGGTAGGTGGGGTGGAAGATCGAGACCGGCGCGTCCCGGTCGCCGTCGGCCATGCCCTGCCCGGTGGCGTAGACCAGCACGGCGAGGCTCACGGAGGAGGACACCACCAGCATCAGGGAGGAGAACTGATCCACCACCATAACGATGCCCCAGGGCGGGAGCCAGCCGCCGATGTTGACCGCGGACGTGCCGCCGTCCCAGACGGAGGCCAGCAGCCAGCACTCGAGCAGCAGGGTTAAGGACAGGACCACGATGCTCACGGTCCGCTGCGCCTTCGAGTGCCGGATCAGCAGGAAGGTCAGGGCGGCGCCGAGGATGGGAAGGAGGACGGCGAGCGGGGCGAAACTGGCAATGTTCATTGTCCGCCTCCTTCCTTGTTGGGTGGTGTGATGTTGAGGGAGCCGGGTTGTTCCTCCGAGGCGGCTACCTCGGCGTCCAGCTTGCGGTCGGCCACCTTGACCGTGGCGTCGGCGCCGTCGGGGGTATCAGAAACGGACTGGCCGTCCGAGCCGAGCATCGTCAACGGGAATTCGGACGTTTCGACCGGGATCACGGAGTCGTCCTCGACGTCGAAGCTGGGGGTCTTGGCGACGCGCCGGTCCTCGGCGTCATCCTGGATCTCATCCTCGCGGGCCAGCACCCAGGTGCGGTAGATGATGCCGAGCATAAACGCCGTGACGGCGAAGGAGATCACAATCGAGGTGAGGATCAGGGCCTGCGGCAGCGGATCGTTGTAGTCGCCGGGAGCGGTGTCCTTGCTGAACAGCGGCGCCAGGCCCGCGTAGCCGCCCGTGGTGAGGATCAGCAGGTTGGTGGCGTTCGTCAGCATCATCAGGCCCAGCAGGACCCGGGTGAGGCTGCGTTCCAGGATGAGGTAGATGCCGCAGGCATACAGAGCCCCCATGACCGTCAGCAGGGTCAGGTTGACGCTCATGCTTTCCCCTTGGCTGTGGTTTCGGCCGGGATTGCGCCGGGCTCCTGGTTGTCGGACGGCTCTTCTGGATGTTCCTCGAAGTGCTCCTCGAAGTGCTCATCGATCTCGGCGCCCAGGCTGCGCAGCACATCCAGCGCCAGGCCCACGACGACGATGTACACGCCGATGTCGAAGATGGTGGAGGTGACGAATTTGATGTCGCCAAAGACCGGCAGCCAGAACTCAAGGATGGCGGTCTGGAACACCTGGCCGCCCAGCAGAAGCGGCACGACGCCGGAGGCCGCCGCGGTGGCGAGGCCAATGCCCAGCAGGGCGCCGGCACTGACCGGGGTGGCTTCGCGCAGCTCGAACCGGCCGCCGGCCAGGTAGCGGATGGTGAGGGCCAGCCCGGCGGTGAGACCGCCGGCAAAGCCGCCGCCGGGGAGATTGTGGCCCGCCAGCAGGAGGTAGATCGAGAAGACGATCAGCGAGTGGAAGATCAACCGGGTGACAACCTCGAAGATGATCGAGCGGCGTTCCGGCGCCAGGGTCCGCCCCGCCACGAGCCACGCATCGCGGCTGGAGGCGGCAAACCGGCGGCTCATGGCCAGCGCGGCGTCGTCGCGGGTGCTGCCGCGGCCGGTGCCGCGGGGCTTCCGGCGCCCGACAGTGCCCTCGGCGACGCTCGCCGACGCCGGGCTGCGGTCGCCCCGGCCCCGGACGAAGATGAGGCTGGCCACGCCGGTAGCTGCCAGGGCCAGCACGGCGATCTCGCCGAAGGTGTCCCAGGCCCGGATGTCCACGAGTGTTACGTTGACGATGTTCAGTCCGCCGCCGCCCTCGTAGGCCAGCTGCGGGAATTCGAGCGAGACGGGCGCGGCCACGCGGGCGCCCAAGGCGTAGATGGCGGCGAAGACCATCGTGATGCCGAAGGCCGCCCCGATGATGACGCGGACCACCCGGTATCTTCCGCCCGTGCGGTCCCGCAGCTCCGCGGGGAGGCTGCGCATGGCCAGGACGAACGCCACCAGAATGATGGTTTCCACCAGCATCTGGGTCAGCGCTAGGTCCGGGGCGCCCTGCAGCGCGAACATCAAGGCGATTCCGTAGCCGGTCACGGACACCATGAGGACTGCCAGGAAGCGCTTGTTGGCCCGCACCGCGGCAAGTGCGCCGATCACGATGCCGGCGCCCACCACAATCTGCAGCGGGGAGTTGGGGTCAATGAAGTAGAGGTCTGCGGGCAGCGGTTTGTTGGCCAGCAGCAGGGCCGTGAGCGGCAGTGCGAACGCCACGGACAGGATCACGGACAGGTAGAAGTACAGCGAACCGCGCTGGGTCCGTCCGGTGATCCAGACTGCTATGTCGTCGAGGGCGCCGATGGTCAGCTGGTAGGTGCGGTCGCCGTCGATCCACCCCGGCACCAGGCCCTGCAGCCGTGCGACGGCGTCACGGCCGTAGAACATGACCAGGCCGAGCGCGAAGGTGATGGCGGTCAGCCCCAGGGCGGGGGTCACGCCGTGCCACAGCGCCAAGTGTCCGGCGGCAGCGGCCGGGTCCTCGCCCGCAGGTACGAACAGTGCCGCGTACGGCTGGATCCAGCCGTCCACCGGCACCGGCCACAGGCCGTAGGCGATGGTCAGCAGGCTCAGGATGGCGGGGGCCGCCAGGAAAGCCGGTTTGATCGGTTTGAACGGGGTGGGATCCACGCCGGGCTTGACCGCGAAGGCGCCCCACATGAACCGTGCACTGTAGGCGAAGGTCAAGATCGACCCCAGGACCACACCGATCAGGATGACCGGCCCCCACAAGCCGGCTGCGGGCTCCGAGGCGTAATGGACAAAAGCTTCGAAGACCGATTCCTTCGCGACGAAGCCGGCCAGCGGCGGGATGCCGGCCATCGAGGCGGCGCCGATTGCGGCCACGATCGCGAGGGCGCGTGAGGACCTGAAGACGCCGGAGAGCTTGCGGATGTCGCGGGTTCCGGCTTGGTGGTCAATGATGCCCACCACCAGGAAGAGAGTGGCCTTGAAGAGCCCGTGCGCCAGGAGCAGGGCGAGGCCGGCGAGGGCGGCGTCGGGTTCGCCAAGGCCCACCACCATGGTCAGGAAGCCCAACTGGCTGACCGTCCCATACGCCAGGATGAGCTTGATATCCGTCTGCCGCAGCGCCCGGTAGCCGCCCACCAGCATGGTGGCCAGGCCCAGGCCGAGCACCACCGGCAGCCAGTACGGGGTTTCCGCGAATCCGGGGGCCAGCCGCGCCACCAGGTAAATACCGGCCTTCACCATGGCCGCGGCGTGCAGGTAGGCGCTCACCGGGGTGGGGGCGGCCATGGCGCCGGGCAGCCAGAAGTGGAAGGGGACCAGCGCCGATTTGGTGATGGCACCCACCAGGATGAGAACGACGGCGGCGGCCACGGCACCGGCGGCGGGCCCGGAAATGAGGGCGGGCGCCTGTTCGAGGATGGCGGAAAGCCGGTAGGTGCCGGCGTTGAAGCCCAGAACGATCAGGCCGACCAGCATGGTCAGTCCGCCGGCAGTGGTCACGATCAGGGCCTGCAGCGCGGAGCGACGTGCTGAGAGCCTGGTCCGGGCGTAGCCGATCAGCAGGTAGGACAGGACCGTGGTCAGTTCCCAGAAAATGAACATCAGGAGCAGGTCATCGGCCGTCACCAGGCCGAACATGGCGCCCGCGAAGGCCAGCAGCTGGGCGCCAAATCCGCCGAGGTAGTCGTCCTTGTCCTTGAAGTACCGGGCGCAGTAGACCAGCACCAGCGCGCCCACGCCGAGGACCAGCAAGGACATGACCCAGGCCAGGGCGTCCATCCGGAAGGCGAACTCAATCTTCAGCTCGGGGATCCACGGCAGGACCTCGGACACGCCGGGTGCAGCGCCGCCGGCCTGTGGTGCTTCGGAATAGACCGCGCCGTGCTGGAGGATCAGCCAGACGAACGAGGCGGTGGGCACCGCCGCGAGGGCGTAAAACGAATTCCGGCCGAATTTCCGGAAGAGAAACGGGGCCACAGCAGCCACCGCAAAGTGCACGGCAAGAACTGTGATCACTGGTATCTCCGCAACGTCAGGAATTCGATTGTCAAAAAGTTGGAGCAGGCGGGGCATTCGTTAGGTTCAGTCCGGACAGTTTACCAAGCGTGGACAAATTCTTTTCTCACGGTTTCGTGTGGCACGGTGCGCCGGGCCGTGCACCCGCTGCGGATAATATTCCTGCTATGAACTCAGCCGCTGCCCCCGAGGCCACGCATCCCGCCTCGGATCTGGAATCCGGGAGCCAGGTCACCAACAAGGGCCGCATCCTCGCCTGGGCGGCCTGGGACTGGGGATCGGCGGCCTTCAACGCGGTCATGACCACCTTCGTCTTCACCGTGTACCTGACTTCCAATGCCTTCGGCGGCGAGGACCAGGCGTCCGCCGTGCTGGGCGGCGCCCTCGCCATCGCGGGAGCCGCCATCGCCCTGTTGGCGCCCGTCACCGGGCAGCGTTCCGATACGGGCGGGCACCGGAAGCTGTGGCTGGGAGTCAACACCGCAGTGGTGGCGCTCCTGACCGCGCTGTGCTTCTTTGTGTTCCCCCGGCCGGAATTCCTGCTGCTCGGGGTCACCCTGATTGCCCTGGCGAATGTGTTCTTCGAGTTTGCCGGCGTGAACTACAACGCCATGCTCACCCAGATCTCCACCCCGCGGAACATCGGCAAAGTCAGCGGCTTCGGGTGGGGCATGGGATACCTCGGCGGGATCGTGGCGCTGCTGGCCGTGCTCCAGCTCTTTGTCCAGCCAACCTTCGAGTGGTTCGGCGCTTCAACGGCGGACAGCCTGAACATCCGCCTGGTGGCGGTGTTCTCGGCCCTGTGGTTCTTCATTTTCGCGCTGCCCGTCCTGTTCGCCGTCCCGGAGCTGCCTAGGTCCAAGCAGGGCGCCGGCCTGGGGTTCCTGGCGTCCTACGGCCTGCTGGTGCGGCGGATCAAGGCGATCTACCGAACCAGCCCGCACACCATCTACTTCCTGCTCGCCAGCGCCGTGTTCCGCGACGGGCTGGCCGCAGTGTTCACCTTCGGCGGCATCATCGCGGCGGGCACGTTCGGCTTTGAACTCAAGGACGTCATCTTCTTCGCGATCTTCGGGAACGTCGTTGCCGCGGTGGGCGCCGTCATAGGCGGTTTCCTCGACGACCGGATCGGACCCAAGGCGGTGATCACCGGCTCGCTGATCGGCCTGCTGGTCTCCGGCACCGCGATCCTGGTCCTCGGCAACGACAACCATTCCTTCCTGGGCATGGAGTGGTCCGGCGCCACCACCTTCTGGATCTTCGGTTTGTTCCTGTGCCTCTTCGTGGGGCCCGCGCAGTCCTCCTCCCGGGCTTACCTGGCCCGGCTTGCGCCGGCGGGCGAATCCGGCGAGCTGTTTGGTCTGTACGCCACCACCGGCCGGGCCGTCAGCTTCCTCGCCCCGGCTCTCTTTACGCTGTGCATCGCCATTGCCGCCCCGCTGGTGGAGCCCGGCGAGGCGCAGCGCTGGGGCATCCTCGGCATTATGGCGGTACTGCTGGCCGGCCTGCTGCTGCTCCTCCCGGTGAAGGCTCCGGACAAGACGGAAATCGCGGTCGTCCCCGCGGTCTGACGCCGCCCGAAAAGCCGCGGGGCGCACTAGGCTGGAGGAATGAACGTGGATGAAACTGACCTCCCGGGACTGGGCCGGCGCAAGGACTTCATGACCGCCTCCGGGCGGCGGATCGGCGTCGTGGAATACCGCGAAGGCCAGACCGAACTGATCGTCTCCGCCTGGGATGATCCGGACACCTGCCAGGCGTCCATCCCGCTGACTGCGGATGAGGCCGCGGCGCTGGGAAACCTGCTGGGCGGGCAGCGGCTGGCCATGCAGCTCTCCGAAGCCCACCGCGAGGTTCCGGGGATCGTCACCCGGCAGTTCTCCATCGCCGCCGGTTCGCCGTTCCACAACCAGCCGATGGGCAAGGCCGCCATCCGGACCCGGAGTGGCGCCTCGATCGTCGCCATCATGCGTGAGGGCGAGGTGCTCCCCTCCCCGGGGCCCGACGTCGTCCTGCACCCGGGCGATCTCCTCGTTGCGGTAGGAACGCAAGAAGGACTCGACACGGCGGCCGGCATTCTGCGCAACGGCTGACGGCATGGACCCGATCGCACTGACCCTAATTGAACTCGGGGCCGTCGTCTTTTGCCTCGGCATGCTGGCGAGGCTGGCCGGGCGGATCGGCATGTCCCCCATCCCGCTGTACCTCCTCGGCGGCCTGTTCTTCGGAGCCGGCGGTGTTATCAAGCTCGAAGGTATGCACGAGTTTGCACATCTCTCCAGTGAGATCGGCGTCATCCTCCTCCTTCTTATGCTCGGATTGGAATATACGGCCGCCGAGCTGGTCACGGGGCTCCGCCGCTCATGGCAGGCGGGTGTTCTGGACCTCGTCCTAAACTTCCTGCCAGGGGCCATCCTGGCGGTCCTGCTGGGTTGGGGAGTGGTGGGGGCCATGGTGATGGGCGGTGTTACCTATATTTCGTCGTCGGGCATCGCGGCGAAGGTGATCACGGACCTGGGCCGGATCGGCAACCGCGAGACACCGGTGGTGCTCTCGATCCTCGTGTTCGAGGACCTGGCCATGGCCATCTACCTGCCGGTCCTGACGGCCACCCTGGCCGGGGTCAGCTTCGCCGTGGGGCTGCAGACCGTAGGGATCTCACTGGCCGTCGTCACGGTGGTCCTGCTGGTGGCGCTGCGGCACGGGCACCACGTGTCCAAGGCCGTGCACAGCGAGAACTCAGAGGTGTTCCTCCTGAACCTGCTGGGGGCCGCGCTGCTGGTGGCCGGCCTGGCCGCGGCCATGCAGGTCTCCGCGGCGGTGGGCGCTTTTATGCTGGGAATCGCCATTTCGGGGGCCACGGCGCATAACGCCACGCGGATCTTGGAGCCGTTGCGGGATCTCTTCGCGGCCATCTTCTTTGTGGTCTTCGGCCTCAATACGGACCCCTCCACCATCCCGCCCGTGCTCGGCTGGGCCCTTCTGCTGGCCATCGCCACGGCGGCCACCAAGATGCTCACCGGAATCTGGGCGGCTAAGCGTGCCGGGATCGGCGTGCCGGGCCGCTTCCGCGCAGGCGCCGCGCTGATCGCCCGCGGGGAGTTCTCGATCGTCATTGCCGGCCTCGCCGTCGCCTCCGGCGTGGTGCCCGCGGACCTCGCGGCCATGGCGACCGCCTACGTGCTGATTATGGCCGTGACCGGCCCGCTCGCCGCCAGGTACGTGGAGCCGATTGTGGCGATGCTGCGCCGCCCGGCGAAGCCGCCGGCGGTGCGGACTGCGGACGGGATCTAAACCGAAGGCACGGCAGTAACGGCGCCCGCGGAGTCAGGCCGCGAGGGGCGCGCAGGGCGCGTGGGTCAGATGTCCGTGCGGTGGAAGTTCAGGTGGCTGCGGCTCGCCGTCGGTCCGCGCTGGCCCTGGTAACGGTTGCCGTATTCGCCGGAGCCGTAGGGGTGTTCGGCGGCCGAGGTCAGCCGGAAGAAGCACAGCTGGCCGATCTTCATGCCCGGCCACAGCTTGATCGGGAGGGTGGCCATGTTGGACAGCTCCAGGGTGACATGGCCGGAAAAGCCCGGATCGATGAAACCCGCGGTGGAGTGCGTGAGCAGGCCCAGCCGGCCCAGCGAGGACTTGCCCTCGAGCCGGGCAGCGATGTCGTCCGGGAGCGTCACGGTCTCGTAGGTGGAGCCCAGCACGAATTCCCCGGGGTGGAGGATAAAGGGTTCGCCTGTCTCGACTTCCACCAGCCGCGTCAACTCGGGCTGGTCCTCGGCCGGGTCGATGTGGGCGTACTTGTGGTTATCGAACAGACGGAAGAACTTGTCGATCCGGACGTCCACCGACGATGGCTGAACCATGGCGGGGTCGAACGGCTCCAGAACGATCCGTTGGGAGTCAATTTCGGCACGAATGTCGCGGTCGGAGATCAGCACAGTCTCAAATTACCGTACTCGCCGGGAGGAGATGTGCGCGGCCCCAGTGTTACAGCGCTGCTGTTACAGCCCTGCCTGTTCTTCCAGCACCGACTTGAGCTGTTCCAGCTGGCAGACTTCAGCTTTCATCCGCCGGCGGAAGGCGGACTTCAGCCGCGCCAGGATCCCCCGCGGCTCGCATTCCAGGGCGAAACGGACGCGGGTGCTGCCGCCTTCGGTGCTCAGGTAGTAGCCGCCGTGCGTGCGCTCCGGCCCGGCCAGTGCCCGGTACTGGATTTCGGCCCCCGGCCGCGCCTCGGTGATCTCGAAATCGCCGCAGACGGCCCGCCCGCCGGTGCCCGCGATGGTCTGCCGGTAAACGGCGCCCTTGGTCCCGGCAGCGCCGGCCTCCAGTTCAATGCTGCGGACATCGGCACGCCAGCTGGGCAGGTTGCGGGCGTCGAGCAGGAAGTCATACACGCTCATGGCATCCCGTTGGATGACGACGTCGTACTCTGCAATTGCCACGAAAATCCTTGTTCGGCGGACAGCTGATGGGCGTAGCCCGCTTCCCCTGAACTGCAGCTAACCTCTTCAGGATAGACAGCAAGGCCCGTCCCGCGCGGCTGCGGGACGGGCCTTTATCGAAGAGTTATGGGCTTCCGGACTGTGCACCGACCGTGTAGTGTTCCGCGGCTCCTTTGCAGGGCCGGCTGCGGCGGCTACTTGTCGGTGATTTTCGGCACCGAGAACACCACAATGGCGCCCACCACCGCGAACGCCGCGAACATGTAGAAGTTCAGCTGCCAGCCGAAGGCCATGCCGGCGATCAGCCCGCCGATCAGCGGTCCGCAGATGGCGCCGATGCGCCCGATGCCCAGGGACCAGCTCAGGGCCGTGGCACTCAGGGACTGCGGGTAGTGGGTGGCGCAGTAGCCGCCCACCAGAATCTGGGTTCCCACGGAGCCGAGGCCGGCGAAGGCGACGATCACCAGCAGCATCGCCAGCGGGAGCTGGAGGCTGAGCATGAGGATGGCTACGAAGGCCAGGAGGAAGGACGCCGTCACCACCTTGCGGATCCCGATCTTGTCCGCCAGCACCGAGGCGCTGATGGAACCGACGATCGCACCCGCGTTGAGGACCAGCAGGAACGTCAGGGCATCCCCGAGCTGGAAGCCGGCCTGGCGCATGATCTGCGGGAGCCAGGTGTTCAACCCGTAGACCAGCAGCAGCCCGCAGAAGTTTGCGAGTGCGAACAGGATCGTGGAGCGGACCCACTTGCGGGTGAACAGGGTCTTCATGGCTGATTTGGGCGCCTCGGCGCCGGTCTTGACGTCCTCGGCGGTGACGATGTCCGAGTAGACCAGGCCGTAGCGGTCCGCGGTGGCTTTGGCTTCGTCGATGCGCTGCTTGCGGGCCAGGTAGGCCACCGATTCGGGGAGGAGCTTCCAGGCGATGGGGAGCAGGGTGACCAGCGGCAGGGCGCCGATCGCATACATCCAGCGGAAGTCGATGTGCTGCAGGAGGTTGATGGCGAGCAGCGACGCGCCGACGCCGCCCACCGAGTAGCCGCTGAACATCACGGCGTTGGCGATCTGGCGGCGCTCCTTGCGGGCGTATTCGACCGTCAGCGCGATGCAGGTCGGCACAATGCCGCCCAGGCCCAGCCCGGTCAGGAACCGCAGGAAGCCGAAGACCTCGGCGGACGGCGCGAAGGCCGTCAGCAGCATGCACGTGGAGAACCACGCGATGCAGGCAAGCATGATGCGGCGGCGGCCCAGTTTGTCGGTCAGGATGCCGACGGAGAGCGTGCCGACCAGCATCCCGACCAGGGCGAGGCTGCCGATCAGGCCGGCCTGCCCGGGGGTGACGCCCCATTCCTCGAACTTCAGGATCGTGGGAACGGTGGAACCGTAGACCACCAGGTCATAGCCATCAAAAACTATGGCCACGAAGCATAGGACGAGGACCGCATGGCCCTTCCAGCGAGGTGTGGCCTCGTTGTGCAACTCAGTCGACATTGACTGCGTCATGGATGTACCTCTCGTTGAGATGTCATGGGATTGTGTGGTAGCTCACATGCTGTGCCCACTGTGTCACGCTTCCGTTCCGACAGTAAACAAATCAGCATATATCGTTTGCGTAACGATCGTCAGGCTTTGCGGCCGACGTCAGTGGCCCTTGAAGGCCTCCGCAAGCCACCAGGCGCCGCCGTCGGACGCGATCTTGGCGTCGATGACCAGCGGACGGGAGGGACGCTCCCCCACCCAGGCGCGGACCGCCTCGAGGTCTGCCACGCCGCGGACCGTCACGGCGTCCGCACCGAACCCCCGGGCGATCGCGGCGATGTCCGTGTCCGGGAAGGTGACCGTACTGAGATCGACGGGCTCGACGGCGGGCTCGACGTCGTGCGCGGCGCCGAAGTGGTGGACTTCCGCACCGTAGCCGGCGTCGTTGTAGATGATGCACACCAGCGGCAGTCCCAGCCGGACCGCGGTCTCCAGTTCGCTGATGCCCATCAGGAACCCGCCGTCGCCGGCGCCGAGCACCGGCAGCCGGTCCGGCCGGGCCACTGCAGCGCCAATCGCCGTGGACAGCCCCAGCCCGATCGACTGGAAGGCCTGGGTGAAACAGAAGCCGAACTCGTCCGGGACCTTCAGGTAGGTGCTGGGATAGCCCATGAAGTTGCCGGAGTCGATCGAGACGATCCGGTCCGCGGGCAGGATGGCGTCCAGTTCGCGGCTCAGCACGCGGGGGTCGATCCTTGCCTCCCCGGAGAGGTCCGGCGTTTCGACGTCGTTCCAGCGCGAGCGTTCCGCGATGGCCGCGGCGTTCCGCGGGGTGCGGTACCGCTCGGCCGGGTCCGGCTGGAGCATCCGCAGCTCCGCGAGGACATCCGCAGCGGTCAGCGCGGCATCCCCCACCACCCCCAGGTCGACGTGCCGGTTGGCGCCGAGCGCGGAATCCTCGACGTCGACCTGCACCACGGCCGTCCCGTCCGAGATGAGGTGGCCGTGCCGCATTGTCCACATGTTCAGGGCGCAGCCCCATCCGACAATCAGGTCGGCGCCGTGGATCAGCTCGGCGCTGAGCGGTGAGGAGAATCCGCCGGAAATACCCAGGTTGAACTCCTCGTCATGGAACAGACCGTTGGCCACGGCGGAGGTGGCCACCAGCGCACCGGCGTGGGCGGCAAGGCCCAGCAGTTCCTCGCGCGCGTTCCGCGCCCCGCGGCCTGCCACAAAGACCGGCCGCTCCGCGGCGTTGATCAGGTGCGCCAGGCGCCGGACGCTGGTGGCCGCGGGGCGGACCGGCTGGGCGCCGGCGGCCTCCGCGGGGTGCGCGGCCGGTTCCGGTGCCGGAGCGGACTGGACATCGAGCGGGAGGTTGAGCACCACGGTGCGGCGTTCATTCCGTGCGGTGCGGAACGCCCGGAGGGTGTCCGCGACGGCGGTTGCCGGGGAGTGGATGCGCTCGCTCACGGCTCCGACGCTCCGGGCGAGGGCGTCCTGGTCGATCTTGAAGTTGGAACGGACCGCGGAGGCCTGGGTGTCGGCCGTAAGCACGATCAGCGGGGTACGGCTCTTGGCGGCTTCCCCGATCCCTGTCACGGCATTGCTCAGCCCGCAGCCCTGGTGTGTGCTCACCACCCCCACCCGCCCCGACATCCGGGCGTAGGCGTCGGCCATTGTGGCGGCACCGCCCTCGTGCCGCGCGGCGGTGAACGGCACTCCTGCCTCGCGCAGGGCGTTGGTTACCTCGAAGTTGCCGCTGCCGACCACGCCGAAGACGTGCCCGACGCCGAGGCCCGCCAGGGTCCGGCCGACGAGCTGGGCGACGGTCCCGGCCACCTGCTGGACCGTCCCGGAGGGCTCCCGGGGCGCCTCCACGGCTCCGGGGGAAACGGATGAAGCTACTACCATGGACTTACCTTCCATTGAGTAATGCACCGGTTGGGTACTGCGCTGTTGCTGACTGCAAAGTTGTTGACTGCACTGTTTCTGCTTGCCGTGTTGCTGACTTGCTCTGTTGCTGACGTGCCCTTCAAACTTCCAGGCGGCCCCTATGAACTCCACCCAGTCACTCCCCCGCGCCGCCGCGACGGCCACCCTGGTCCGGACCATCGAATGGGTGGATACGGATGCCGCGGGGCACCAGCACAATTCGGCGGTACTCCGCTTTGTCGAGGCCTGCGAGGCCAAGTTGTTCCGGGACCTGGAGCTGCCGGAGTACTTCCCGTTGGCGCCGCGGGTTCGCCACGAGCTCAACTACCGGGCGAAGTTGTACTTCGGCCAGCAGGTCACCACCACCGTAGTGGTGGAAAAAATTGGCCGCACGTCCATGACGTTCAGCTTTGAAGTGTGGGGCGAGGAGTTCCAAGGCGACCCCCGGGTCCTCGCCGCCCACGGATCGTTCGTCACGGCCCACGTGGCCCGGGGCGGCACGATGGCCACCCCGTGGCCGGCGGAATTTACGGCCAAAATCACCGCCCCCGAAGGCTAGCCGCCTACACCGACGCCGGCACTTTCGCCGGCGTCCAGCGCAGGTGGGTGGGCAGCTCGGCGATCTCCGGTTCCCGCACCAGCGCCAGCCGGGGCCGGACCGCGTCCGTGCGGGCTGCCGGCGGCTTCCGGCTGCCGGCCCGGAACTGCTGCGGCCAGTCGGCGCCGGGCCCGCGGTAGTCCTGCTCGATCGCCGCATGCAGGGTCCACTGCGGGTCAAACAGGTGCGTGCGGCCGAGGGCGCAGAGGTCCGCGCGGCCTGCCAGCAGGATCGAGTTGACGTCGTCGTAGGAGGACACCGCCCCGACGGCGATCACCGCCACGCCTGCCTTATGGGCCACCTCCTGCCGGATGCGGTCCGCGAACGGGGTCTGGTAGCTGCGGCCGTAGGCGGGTTTCTCCTCCTTGACCACCTGGCCGGAGGAGACGTCCACGCCGTCGGCGCCGTGCTCCACGAACGCCCGGGCAATCGCGACGGCGTCGTGCTCGTCGTTGCCGCCGGGCGCCCAGTCCGTCGCCGAAAGCCGGACGGTGAGCGGCTTGTCAGCGGGCCACGCCGCGCGGACGGCGTCGAACACCTCCAGCGGGTAACGCAGCCGGTTCTCGAGCGATCCGCCGTATTCGTCGCTGCGCCGGTTGGCCAGGGGCGTAAGGAACGACGAAAGCAGGTAGCCGTGCGCGCAGTGCAGCTCCAGCAGGTCGAACCCGGCGGCGGCCGCACGCACGGTCGCGGCGACGAACTCGTCCCGGACCTGGTCCATCTCGGCGCGGCTGATTTCGCGCGGCGCCGGGCTGCCCGGGCCGTAAGGGATGGCTGAGGGGCCCACCGGCTCCCACCCGCCCTCGGGGAGCGGCTCGTCAATGCCCTCCCACATGAGTTTGGTGGAGCCCTTCCGGCCGGAGTGCCCCAGCTGGGCGCCGATCGCCGCCGTCGAACGGCTGTGCACGAAGTCGACGATCTCGCGCCAGCTCTCCTGCTGGGCGTCGGTGTAAAGGCCGCTGCAGCCCGGCGTGATGCGGCCGGTCTCCGACACGCAGACCATCTCGGTCATCACCAGGCCGGCCCCGCCGAGGGCCTTGCTCCCGAGGTGGACCAGGTGGAAGTTGCCCGGGACGCCGTCCGTGGCGGAGTACATGTCCATCGGCGAGACGACGATCCGGTTCTTCAGTTCCAGCCCGCCGATCCGGTACGGCTGGAACATGGCGGGGGCGCGGCCGGCGATGCCCTGCGTGCGGGCGAATTCCTCATCCACCCGGGCGGCGAACTCGGGGTCGCGCAGTTTGAGGTTGTCGTACGTGATCCGCCGGCTGCGGGTGAGCAGGTTGAAGCAGAACTGCACAGGGTTCTGGTCCTTGTACATGCCGATGTTCTCGAACCATTCCAGCGAGGCCTGCGCGGCACGCTGGGTGGATTCGACCACCGGCCGGCGCTCCGTTTCGTACGCCTCCAGCGCGGCTTCCAGCTCGGAGTGCTCGTGCAGGCAGGCCGCCAGGGCGAGGGAGTCCTCCATGGCCAGCTTGGTGCCGGACCCGATGGAGAAGTGCGCGGTGTGGGCGGCGTCGCCCAGGAGCACGATGTTGCCGTGCCGCCAGGACTCGTTGCGGACCGTGGTGAAGTTGATCCACTTGGAGTTGTTGACCAGGACCTCGTGGCCCTCGAGCTCCTCGGCGAAAATGGTGCGGATGGCGTCCACGGCCGCCTCGTCGCTTTCGCCGGGCCGGAACGCCTGGTGCTCGGTGGCGTCGAAACCGGCGTTGCGCCAGACGTCCTCATGCATTTCGACGATGAAGGTGCTGCCCTCGTCCGAGTACGGGTAGCCGTGGATCTGCATCACACCGTGCTCGGTGTCCTTGACGAAGAACTTGAACGCCTCGAAGACAAGGTCGGTGCCAAGCCACATGTACTTGGACTTGCGGACGTCCAGGCTGGGCCGGAAGACCTCGGCGAAGCGGGAGCGGACGGCGGAATTCAGGCCGTCCGCAGCGAGCACCAGATCGTAGTCCCGGCTGAGCTCCTCGACGTCGGGCGCCAGCGTGCTGAAGCGCAGGTCGACGCCGAGTTCGGCGCACCGCCGCTGCAGCAGCTCAAGCAGCTCCTTGCGGCTCATGGCGGCGAAGCCTTGGCCGCCGACAGTGTGCTGCTGGCCCTGGAAGTGGATGTCGATGTCGGTCCAGCGGGCGAAGCGCTCGGACATGTACTCGGCGATCACGGTGTCCGCGTTGCCGATTCCGCCGAGGGTCTCGTCGCTGAAGACGACGCCGAAGCCGAAGGTGTCGCTCGCGGCGTTGCGTTCCCAGACAGTGACCTCGTGGTTCGGGTCCAGCTGCTTCATGAGGGCGGCGAAGTACAGTCCGCCCGGACCGCCGCCGATGATTGCAATTTTCATGTGGTGCCTCTCAGGCGTTCTGGTGTTCGGGGGCGGCGGTGTCAGCGGCCAGCTGCTCGCGCAGCCGGAAGTGCTGGAGTTTGCCGCTGGGGTTGCGGGGCAGGCCGTCAACGAAATTCACCTGGCGCGGGTACTTGTACGGCGCGATGGCCTGCTTGACGAAGTCCTGGATTTCCTTGCGTTTGGCCTCATCGGCCTCGACGCCCTCGCGCAGCACGATGAAGGCGCAGACGATGCTGCCCCGCTCCGCGTCGGGCCGGCCGACGACGGCGTTTTCCATCACATCCGGGTGCTGGTCAATCGCCGCCTCCACCTCCGGGGCGCCGATGTTGTAGCCGGAGGACACGATCATGTTGTCGGAGCGTGCCTGGTAGTAGAAGTAGCCGTCGTCGTCCCGGCTGAAGGTGTCCCCGGTGACGTTCCAGCCGTTGACGACGTAATCCGCCTGGCGGGAGTCGTTGAGGTAGCGGCAGCCGGTGGGGCCGATGACGGCGAGACGTCCGACGGCGTTCGGGCCAAGTTCCCGGCCGTCCTCGTCCAGGATCGTGGCCCGGTAGCCGGGGACGGCCGTGCCGGTGGCGCCGGCGCGGATCGCGTCCCCCGCGGCGGAGATGAAGACGTGCAGCATTTCGGTGGCGCCGATGCCGTTGACCAGCTTCAGCCCGGTGCGTTCGTGGACGGCGCGCCAGGTTTCGGCCGGCAGGTGCTCGCCCGCCGAAACAGCGGTGCGGAGGCTGGCGAGCAGCCCCTCGGCGCCTTCCTTGAGGATGGCTTTGTAGGCGGTCGGGGCGGTGAACAGGATGGTGGCCTGCGCCGCGTGCACGGCCTGCGCCAGCTCAAGCGGGGTGGCGCGTTCGGTCAGCAGCGCGGCGGCGCCGAAGCGCAGCGGGAAAACCACCAGGCCGCCCAGGCCGAACGTGAAAGCCAGTGGCGGGGAGCCCGCGAAGACGTCGTCCGGCGTCGGCGCCAGGACGTGCCGCGCGAACGTGTCCGCGTTGGCCAGGATGTCCCGGTGGAAGTGCATCGTGATCTTCGGCGTTCCGGTGGTGCCCGACGTCGGGCCCAGCAGCGCGACGTCGTCCGCCGCCGTCGCGACGTCGGTGAAGTCGCCGCTCTTGGCGGCGCAGCGTGCGGCGAGATCCGTGCTCGTGCTGCCCCCAATGGCCAGCACCGGCACGTCGTTTCCGGCAGCCTCGGCCAGGTCATCGAGGAACCGGCTGTCGCACAGGGCGGCGGCCGGGCGGGTCAGTTCCAGCAGGGTCCGGATCTCGCTGGCGCGCAGGGCCGGCATGATGGTGACCACCACCGCGCCGGCCTTGAGCACCCCGAGCCACGCCGCGACGAGCCACGGGTTGTTCGGCGAGCGCAGCATCACGCGGTTCCCGGGGACGATCCCGAAATCCTCTACGAGGACCTGGGCCACCTGGTTGGCGCGGCGGTGCAGTTCCCCGTAGCTCCAGGACCCGCCGTCAGGGGTGAGCAGGGCCGGACGATCGGCACCGAAGCTGCGGACGGCGTCGTCAATCAGCGCGGTGGCGGCGTTGAGCTGCTGGGGGTACTGCAGTTCCGGGAGGGTGAACTCCAGCGCGGGCCACTGCTCCGCCGGGGGCAGATTGTCGCGCGCAAAGGTGTCCAGGTGCGCCGAGGGCGTCAGTTCCATTGCAGACCTTTCATATCGTCATTGATAGGAGGGGGACGAGCTCATCGATTGCTCCGAAACGGCCGTTTGGGCGGCCCAAAAGGGCACTTACGGAGCATCGGACATCCGGATCATGCCTTCCTGGACCACCGTGGCGAGGAGCCTGCCCTGCCGGTCGTAGAAGTGTCCTTGCGCCAGGCCGCGGCTGGCCTGGGCAGAGACGGCCTCCTGGACGTACAGCAGCCAATCGTCCACCCGGCCTTCGCGGTGGAACCACATGGCGTGGTCCAGGCTGGCCGTGACCAGGCCCGGGTCGCCCCAGGCGTAGCCGTGCACCCGGAGCACCGGTTCCAGGATGGTGTAGTCACAGACGTACGCCAGGGCGGCACGCTGCAGGTCCGGGTCATCCGGCAGCCGGTCGAAGGCTTTCACCCACACGGCCTGATGCGGCACCTGCTCCCCCTCGACGCTGAGGTAGACGGCCCCCGGAACGTGCCGCATGTCGAAGCTGCGGCCGCCGGACCAGTAGGCCGCGGCGTCGCCCTCGATGCCGTCGAGCACGTCGGCCGACGACGGCAGCGACTCCGGATCCGGGATCCCGGCCGGCATGGCCCGGGCGAATTCCTCGCCGGCCTCCTCCGCATGGAAGGAGGCCATGGCCACGTAGACGGTCTTGCCGCCCTGGTAGGCGCGGACCTGCCGGGTGGAGTAGCCCCGCCCGTCGCGGAGCCGCTCCACCTCGTAGCGGACCTCGGCACCGATGTCCGCGGGCCGCATGAAGTAGCTGTGCATCGAGTGCAGCGAGCGGTCGTCCCCCACCGAGCGCATCGCCGCGGCGGCGGCCTGGGCCACCATGTCCCCGCCGTACGCCTTGGGCCACGGCACGTACTGTGTGGTGGCGGTGTAGGCCTCGTCGAGGAAGTCCGGCTCAACCGGCGTCAGCTCGAGGGCGGACAGGAGGATTTCCGAAGTGGGAGTCATACCCGGCGGTACCCTTCGAGGGTGGAGTCGTCGACGTCGTCGAGGTTCACCACGATGTTCTCCGGGGTGCGTGCGGTGAGCCAGACGAGTTCCTCGGTGACGCTCATGTTGGCCTCGACGTGCGGCATGTACGGCGGGACGAACACCCAGTCGCCCTCGGTCATGTCGATGAATTCCTTGTAGTCCTCGCCGAAGTAGATCCGGCCGTGGCCGCGGAGCACGTAGCCGCCGGTCTCGGCTTCGCCGTGGTGATGCGGGAAGGAGCGGTAGCCGGGTTCGTTGCTGACCTGGCCGTACCAAATCTTTGTAGCAGGGGTGTGCTGCGTGCTGACGCCGGAGATGCGGACGGCGCCGCCGGACTGGCCGGTGTCGCGGTGCTCGGCGCCCTTGCGGGTCACGACGGGGACAACCTGGTCTGTGATCTGTTCAGTCATGGTGATACCTCTCTATAGGGCGGTCGGTTTGGTGGCTCGTGGCGGCTTAGAGACGGACGGTATTGGTGAGCGTGCCGATGCCCTCCACCTCGGTGGTGACCACGTCGCCGTCGTGCAGGAAGCGCGGCGGGTTGGCCCCCATGCCGACGCCGCCCGGGGTGCCGGTGAGGACGACGTCACCGGGGCTCAGCCGGGTGAAGGTGGAGATGTAGGACAGCAGCGCGGCCGCGGTGAAGACCAGCGTCTTGGTGTTGCCGTTCTGGACCTCTTCGCCGTTGACCAGGCAGCGGACCCGGACGCCGGCTTCGGGGTCGCATTCATCCGGGGTCACCAGCACGGGCCCCAGCGGGGTGGTGCGGTCGAAGGCCTTGCCCTGGAACCACTGCAGGGTGCGGCTCTGCCAGTCCCGCATGGAGATGTCGTTCGCCACGGTGTAGCCGGCGATCGCGGCCGCGGCTTCCTCCGGCGAGGCGTCCTTGAGCGGGGCGCCGACGACGACGGCCAGTTCCGCTTCCCAGTCCAGCCGGGCGCCATGCCCGGCGGCGTCGATGACCTCGCCGTCGCCGATCAGCGTGTCCGCGTACTTGGCGAACAGCGTGGGGTATTCCGGCAGCTCCCGGCCCATCTCCGCAATGTGGTCCGCGTAGTTCAGTCCGCAGCAGATGACCTTGGACGGACGCGGCAGCACGGTGGCAAACCGGGCGGCGCCGGCGGGGATGGACTCGTGCGGGGCGCCGCCGGCGGCTTCCGCCACGGCGGCCTCCGCCTGTTCACGCCAGCCGGCACGTCCCAGCAGTTCGCTGAGGTCCTCTGCGGGCAGGAGTACAAAACGGTCCCCGGACTGGACGGCGGCACGGGTGGCCAGGCCATCCTTGTCGTCGCGGGCTGCCGTAATGACGGTCGCAAGGCGCATGATTTCTTCACTTCCGGTTCGACGGCGGGACCGGCTCCTTTGCCGGTCCCGGTGACGTGTCCGCTGCGCCATCCCCAGTGGGTATGTCGACATTTTTACGGTCGTCACATATGCTCAAGTTAACACGGATTCACCGGTTTGGGTAGACCGTTTTTCAGAACCCCGCCCGCTCGATTACCGCCGACTCAATGAGGAGCCACCATGAACCACAAGGTCATCAACCCCGCAGCGTTGGCCAAGCCCTCCGGCTTCGCCCACGGCATCCTGGCCGGCAACACGGTGTACCTGGGCGGCCAGACGGCCATGGACAGCAACGGGGACATTGTTCCCGGCGGCATCGTGGAGCAGTTCCGCCAGTGTTTCTCCAATGTCCTCACCACCCTGGCCGAAGCCGGGGGCATGCCTTCTGACCTGGTCAACGTCACGATCTACCTGACCGACGTCGAGGACTACCAGAAGAACGGCCGCGAAATCGGGCGGATCTGGCGCGAGATGGCAGGCACCGACTATCCCGCGATGGCCGGCGTCGGCGTTACGCGGCTCTGGCAGGCCGAGGCGCTGATCGAGATCCAGGCGATCGCCGTTGTGTCTGGCCAGGGCTAGGACGGGTTAGGACTCCGACTGAGGGCTACGCCTGGGCGGAACCGGACCCGCCTGCGGCCCCCAGCAGCCGCTCGGCATGCTGGCGGGCCGGGCCGTTCAGGATGCGGTGCAGTTCGGCGAAGATCCGCTCCGCGGTTAGCCCGTGCCAGCCCGGCGGCAGGAACTCCTCCGGCAGTCCCGGATCCAGGTACGGCAGCCGGCGCCACTGGGTGAGCAGCTGGACGTAGTCCGCGAAGGCGGCCCGGTCGGCGTCGGACCCGGACGGCGGCGCGCCCGGTGATTCCCAGCGCTCCAGCACGGGAGCGAAGCGTTCGATAAATTCCGCGTAGAGCGATTCAAGGGCGGGCAGGTCCCACCAGCGGGAGACCTTGTCCTTGACGTCCCCGGCGGTCAGGTGCTCGGCTTTGAAGAACTCCACGTATTCGGTCAGCCCTGCCCGCTCCAGCTGGTGGCTGATGTCCTCATAGGTGTTCCCCGGGGCAATCCAGAGCCCGGGCGTCACGGAGCCGAAGCCCATCCGCGTCAGCGTACTGCGCAGCTGGTGGCGGAGGTGGCGTTGGGATTCCGGGACGGAGAAGGCGATGAGGAGCCAGCGGTCGGCCGCCGTCGCCCGCCGCGGCGAAAAGATGCGGCGGTCGCCCTCCTGGAAAACATCCTCCAGGTTGGGGGCCAGCCGGTAGGCGGCCACTCCGCCCTGCCTGACACTTTCCAGCACGCCGCGGCGTTTGAGCCGCGACACGGAGGACCGCACCCCGGAAGATTCGACGCCGAGATCGTCCAGCATGGAAATCAGCGCCGAGACAGGCAGCGCGCCGCCGTTGGAGCGTCCGTAAAGGCCGTAGATCGTGACGATCAGCTGCTGGTGCCGCGGGGTCGGCCGGGGAACGGCGCCTCCGCCGGCCTGGCCGGCGTCCGTTTCGGCGTCCGTTTCGGGATCCACTTCTGGGCCCGTTTCGGGGCCCGTTTCGACGGCCACTTCGGGGTCCAGCGGCAGCGCGGGGTTATTTACCACCGTCGGCCTTCCCTTGGGAGAACATTCATGGATCTAGGCTATAGAGGTCCGGGCGCCCCTGCGGCCAAGACGCTCCGCTGGCTGACGCGGGCAGGTCCGGCGAGAGGTACGGCTGGTGGAGCCCTGCCGTGGTTCAGCCCGGGCAGCCCCGCCCGTTCGGAGGAGTGTGCGGCCCGCGGTTTCCACCGCGTGACCTGTTCGGAGAACGCCCGCGGCTGGGGTAAGGTAAATCTCGTTGTTCCCCGGGACCAGGTCCAGTATTCCGGCCAGTCCCACTGCGGCTGTAGCTCAATGGTAGAGCGCTAGCTTCCCAAGCTTGATACGCGGGTTCGATTCCCGTCAGCCGCTCCAACTCCCCCGCAGGACGTCACCCTGCAGCACCTGACCGGGTAGCCCTTCCCCCTGCACAACCCCGTCCTGCGGAGCTCTCCCGGGCCGTTAGGTCACTACCTGTATCGTTCGAAGTCAGGAACCTCTTCGGTTCCGCTACAGGAGCGATCATGGCTGACAAGTCCCCCCGTCAAGCAGCATCCAAAAAATCCGGCAAGTCCATCAAGGAAAAGCGCGCCGACAAGAGGAACGCCGCAGCGCCGCCCAGCTCCCTGGAAAAGGCCACCAGCTCCAAGCCGGCGAGTCCCAAAAAGAAGTGAGCGGCACCGTGAACCTTCTCACTCTGGGAGTCCTGGCCAGCACGCGGAAGCCTGACGAGCGGCGCCTCCCGATCCATCCCCTCCACCTGGACCGCATCGCCCCGGAGCTCCGGCAGCAGATGATGCTGGAGGAGGGCTACGGCGAGCGTTTCGGCGTCGCGGACGCCCAGTTGGCCCCGCTGGTGGGCCGTATCGTCCCCCGCGCGCAGCTGCTGGCCGAGGCCGACGTCGTCCTCCTGCCCAAACCGCAGCCCGAAGACCTCGCCGAACTGCGGGACGGGCAGGTCCTCTGGGGCTGGCCGCACTGTGTCCAGGACCGGGCCGTGACCCAGCTGGCGATCGACAAGAAGCTCACCCTTATCGCCTTCGAGGCGATGAACCATTGGGCCAGCGACGGCGGCTTCGGCCTGCACGTGTTCCACAAGAACAACGAGCTGGCCGGCTACTGCTCGGTCCTGCACGCCCTGGCGTTGACCGGTTCCACCGGCGACTACGGCCGGCGCCTCAGCGCCGTTGTGATCGGCTTCGGGGCAACGGCCCGCGGCGCGGTGACGGCCCTCAACGCCCACGGCATCCACGACGTCCAGGTGCTGACCAACCGCGGCGTCGCTGCGGTGGGCTCCCCCATCCACTCGGTACGGATCGCGCAGTTCGACCACGCCGACAAAGCGCCGTTCCTCAGCGAGGTCATCACCGAGCGCGGCCGCGTGCCGCTCGCCCCGTTCCTCGCCGAGCGCGACATCGTGGTCAATTGCACCCTGCAGGACCCGAACGCGCCGCTGACGTACCTGCGCACCGAGGACCTGAACGCGTTCCGGCCCGGCAGCCTGATTGTGGATGTCTCCTGCGACGAGGGCATGGGCTTCAGCTGGGCGAAAACCACCACGTTTGCCGAGCCCATGTTCAAGGTGGGGGACCACATCGACTACTACGCGGTGGACCACAGCCCGTCCTACCTGTGGAACTCGTCCAGCTGGGAGATCAGCGAAGCGCTGCTGCCGTTCCTGGAAACCGTGATCACCGGCCCCGACGCATGGACCGCGAACGAGACCATCCGCCGCGCGATCGAAATCCGCGACGGCGTGGTCCTCAACCCGGATGTGCTGCAGTTCCAGCAGCGGGGAGCGGAGTACCCGCACGTGCCGCTGACGCTCTAGTTTGGGTTTTCCGCGACGAATTAGGACAGCCGCTGCGTGGATCCACGCAGCGGCTGTCCTAATTCGGTGCAGAATCCGGTGCGGAAACCGGCGTCGAAAGCTATGGCGTGGCAGCCGCCCCCGGCCGGCCCTGGGTCCGGACAATCTTCAGCAGCCTGCGCCGGTCTTTCAGGTCCACCTTGAGCATCAGCTGATCCTTGCGTGCCAGCACGACGGCGACCGTCGCCGCTGCGAGTGCCGGCACCCCGCCGGAGACCAGGATGGCTGTGTGCGGATCCACATGCTCGGCCAGCCAGCCGATCATCGGCCCGCCAATGGCCTGCCCACCGATCAGAACCATGATGTACAGGCTCATAACGCGTCCGCGGATGGCCATGTTGGAGCTGATCTGGACCAGCTGGTTGGCCGCGGTCAGGAACATGAGGCACCAGAACCCGGCCAGCACCATGGCCGCCCCGAACCACAGCATGGAGTGTGCCAGCGAGGCCAGGCACAGCATCAGCCCGTACATACCGGCCCCCAGCATCACCGAGCGCAGGCGCAGTTCGCGCCGTCGGGCGGAGGTAATCGCCCCGGCCAGCGCACCGAGGGCCACGAGTGCGTTGAGCAGGCCGTAGCCGCCGGCGCCGGCGTCGTACACGCGGTCCGCGAAGGCGGCCAGCAGCACCGGCAGGCTCATTGCGAACACCGCAACAAAACCGGCCATCAGCCACGGCCAGTAGATGGTGGGTTTGCTCAGCGCATAGTCCAGGCCTTCCCGCAGCATGCCCTTGCGCTTGGGTGCCGGGGCGCTGATGTAAAGCTGGTCCTTCCGCAGCGTGAGCAGCATCGCAACGGTGGAGCAGCAGGCGGCGGCGTTGGCGGCGAACGCCCAGCCGGCGCCCACAGCCGTGAGCAGCAGCCCGGCGAGCGCAGGACCGATCAGGCCGCCGAGCTGGAACGTTGTGGAGTTCACGCTGATGGCGTTCCGGAGGTAGGCCGGCCCCACCAGCTCGTTGACGAAGACCTGCCGGGCGGGCTGGTCCAGCACCGTGACCAGGCCCAGGGCCAGGGCGATCACGTAGACGTGCCAGACCTCGATCCGCTGGGTGAGCGCCAGCACCGCGAGGATGGCCGCCAGCACCGCGGCCACTGACTGGCACAGCAGCAGGATCTTGCGCTTCGCGAAGCGGTCCGCCATCATGCCTGCCCACGGGCCAAGGATCAGCGAGGGCAGGAACTGCAGTGCCACCGTAATCCCGACGGCGGTGACGGAACCGGAGAGCTGGAGCACCAGCCAGTCCTGGGCAATCCGCTGCATCCACAGGGCGATGACTGCAATGAAGTGCCCGATCGCAAAGATGCGGAAATTGCGGACCTTCAACGAAATGAAGGTGTGCCGCCACGGCAGCGGCTGGTTGACGACGGCGATCGGGGCGGTGTTGGTGTCCGGCAGTGAAATGACGTTGGCCTCTAACGGCGGAGGGGGTGCCACGAAAAAGTCCTCAAGGAGCGGGTGAGTGGGATGCCTTAACGCTAGGCTGGCCGCAGCGGATTATGGAAGATTATCCACCGCATAACTAGCATTACGGAACGCAATGCGGCGCCAGTTCGCCGCAGGTCAGGAGCCCGCATGTTCGAACCAGCACAGCTGCGATCCTTCCTGGCAGTGGCCGAAACGCTGAGCTTTACCAAGGCCGCCGAGCGCCTTGGCCTCGCGCAGCCGACGGTCAGCCAGCATGTGCGCAAGCTTGAGACCGCAGCCAAGCGGATCCTGGTGGCCCGGGACACCCGGGATGTGCGCCTGACCGACAACGGGGATGCGATGGCCGGCTTCGCCCGCAGCATCCTCTCCGCCCACGACGCCGCCTCCCGTTACTTCTCCGGATCGGCCATGCGCGGCCGGCTGCGCTTCGGCACGGCGGACGACCTTGCCATCACGGGCCTGCCGAGGATCCTGCGGGAGTTCCGGCAGGTCTACCCGCAGATCAACCTGGAACTCACCGTGGGCCAGAGCGACCAGCTCTACAAGCGGCTCAACGCCGGCCAACTGGACCTCGTTTTCGTCAAGTGGGTGGCCGGGGCCAAGGACGGCACGGTGGTGCAGCAGGACTCCTTCGCCTGGGTGGGCCTGGAACAGACCTCGCTGGACCCGGCCGAGTCCGTGCCGCTGATTGCCTACCCCTCCCCCAGCCTGAGCCGGAAACTGGCCATCGACGCCCTCGAATCCGCCGGCCGGACCTGGCGCATCACCTGCACCACGCGGCAGATCAGCGGCGTGCTGGCCGCGGTCCGGGCCGGCATCGGAGTGGCGGTCATGCCGGCCTCGCTGGTGCCGGAGGACCTGAAAATCATCACCCGGCGCTTCGATCTGCCGCCGGTGGGCGACGTCGATTTCACCTTGATCCGCAACCCGCTGGCCAATACTGAGGTGATCGAAGCCCTGACCCAGACGATCGCGGGCCGGACCCTGAAACGCCCTGCGTGAGCCCCGCGGGGCGTCGATGCAGCCGGGACGCTACTCTCCGCGGCCTGCGTACTCGCCGATGTACCTACTCGGATTGCGTACTTACGCATACCATTGATCCACTCGGATTCCTGGCATATCCTTGGGGTGTTGAAGGTCAAGCAGAGGCCTAATGACAACGATTCGAGTAACGAACGCTGTCCTGTGTGCCTGCCGTGCGGCGGCCCTCCGGAAGCGTTCGGGATAGGCCGACAATGACGCCAGCCATAAACCGACCCCACACTCCGGCAACATCCACAGCCCGCAGCCTCAAGCCCGTGGGCAAATTCACTCAGGCAGTACACCGCGGCAACGCCGCCCAACACCCCAGCCTGGGACGCCTTGACCCGCATCCCACCACGCTGGTCGAGGCCGAGTACGTCGGCAGCCCGTATTGCGAGCGTTGCGGGACCGACGAGTTCATCTTCCTTGAGACTTTTGTCCCGGCAACCCACCACAGGGACGGCTCCATCAACAAACTGGGCGAAGTCACGTACTTCTGCTCCGGTTGCGACGACTTCTCCGCGCACGCGGTGCCCGCCTCGTGGGTTCCGCCCGGCTGGTATTTCGGCTGAGGACGCGGGCGACGAACTCCCGCGGGCAAACGAGCTCCCACAGACAACGAGCCGGGCGGCCACCATTGGAGGGTGGCCGCCCGGCTCGTTTGCGTCTCCCCGTGAGGATTCAGAACAGCGGGCCTGTCCTAGATCAGGCCGTCCGAGATGAAGTTGGGCGTACCAAAGCGGTGCGCCGTGATGCTGATGGCCTGCTCGTGCAGGAACGGCAGCAGCTCAACGCGGCCGGCTTCGGTGACCGGGTGGAAGTAGACCGCCAGGTCGGGACGTCCGCCGGTTGCCTCGGCCAGGGCCTTGGCGTCACCGCCGATCAGCCGGATCCGTGAAGGGGCAAGCCTGGCCGTGCCGGCGAGCCTGCCCGCGGAGGCCAGCCAGTCGGCGTCGTTCTCCACGGTGGCATCGATGCCAAGTCCGGAGAGCACGGTGCGCAGCCGGGCCGGGAGTTCGATGGCGGAGGACACCGTCAGCGCGGAGCCCGCCAGGACACCGGCAGAGACCGTACGGACCAACCGGGCGAGGGGCTCGCCCTCGGAAAGCCGCACCGCGACCGGCAGTGCGCGGTAGCGGAAAACGTTCCGTTCGGCGCTCAGCCCGGAGACGTCTTTGGCCGTGCCGAATTCCTCGGTCCAGGCAAGGGCGTCGGATGCCAGGGCGCGCTCCAGCGATTCCAGCTCGACGGCGTCCAGGAAGTCCCGGGCCGCCTGTTCGATCCGGCGGACACCCGCGTGAGCGGGGGCTCCGGTCGCGGTGCTGGGCGCGCTGACCCAGTCGCCGAGGCCGACGAGGTAGTTGGGCCCGCCGGCCTTGGTGCCGGCGCCGACGGCGGACTTCTTCCAGCCGCCGAAGGGCTGGCGCTGCACAATGGCGCCGGTGATGCCGCGGTTGACGTACAGGTTGCCGGCCTGGACGGTGTCCAGCCAGAGGCCCACTTCCTCCGGGCTCAGCGAGTGCAGCCCGGAGGTGAGCCCGTACTCGATCTGGTTCTGGATGGCGATGGCCTCCTCAAGGGTTTCCGCGGTCATCACGCCCAGGACGGGGCCGAAGAACTCGGTGAGGTGGAAGTAGGACCCGCGGCGGACGCCGGAGCGGACGCCCGGGCTCCAGAGCTTGCCCGTGCCGTCCAGTTTCCGGGGCTCGACGGCCCAGCTTTCGCCTTCGCCCAGGGTGGTGAGTGCGTTGAGGAGCTTGCCGTTGGCGGGTTCGATGATCGGGCCCATCTGGCTCGCGGGATCCTCGGGGTAGCCCACCTTGAGCGAGGTGACGGCGTCGATCAGCTGGTTGTGGAAGCGCCTGGACTTGGCCACCGATCCCACCAGGATCACCAGCGAGGCCGCGGAGCACTTCTGCCCGGCGTGGCCGAAGGCGGAGTACGCCACATCCTTGGCCGCGAGGTCAAGGTCGGCGCTCGGGGTGACGATGATGGCGTTCTTGCCGCTGGTCTCGGCCAGCAGCGGCAGGTCCGGGCGGAAGGAACGGAACAGTTCCGCCGTCTCGTAGCCGCCGGTGAGGATCACGCGGTCCACCGCCGGGTGGGAGATCAGCTGCCGGCCCAGCTCACGCTCGCCCAGCTGGACCATGGTGAGCACGTCGCGCGGGACGCCGGCTTCCCAAAGCGCTTCGATCATCACGGCACCGCTGCGCCGCGCCTGCTTGGCGGGCTTGATGACGACGGCGGACCCGGCGGCGAGGGCCGCCAGGGTGGACCCGGCCGGGATCGCCACCGGGAAGTTCCAAGGCGGCGTCACCACAGTGAGCTTGGCGGGGACGAACGTGGCGCCGTCGACGTGGTCGAGCTTGCGGGCCGATTCGGCATAGTAGTGCGCGAAGTCGACAGCCTCGCTGACTTCCGGGTCGCCCTGATCGATGGTCTTGCCGGTTTCGCTGGCCATGACCTCGAGGAGGTCGGCGCGGCGGGCCTCCAGGACATCGCCGACGCGGTGCAGGATCGCCGCACGCTCGTCACCGGAGAGCGCGCCCCAGGCCTTGCCCTTCTCGATGGCGGTGTCGATGACCGCGTTGAGGGTGGCCTCGTCGTTGATCGTGGCGGCCTCGACGGCGGCATTGCCGAGGGTGGAGGACGGGACCCGCTCCAGGATGGCGCGGCCCCAGTCGCGGTTGGCCGGCAGCGAGGGGTCGGTGTCCGGTGTGTTCCTGAACGAGTCGTGCGGCATCGGCTCGGCCGGCAGGCTGCGGTTCTGCCGGCGGTTGGGCGGCGGAACCTCGTCGTCGAGCTTGGCCAGGGAGGCGAGGAAACGCTGCTTCTCGCGCTCAAACAATGCTTCGTTCTCGCTGAGTTCGAAAACCGCGGACATGAAGTTGTCCTGGCTGGCGCCTTCCTCCAGCCGGCGGATCAGGTAGGCGATCGCGACGTCGAACTCGGCCGGGTGGACCACGGGGGTGTAGAGCAGCAGCGAGCCGACGTCCTTCTTGACGGCTTCGGCCTGACCCTGGGCCATGCCCAGCAGCATCTCGAATTCGATACCCTGCTGTGCGGTATCCGCGATGCCGCGCTGCTTGGCGAGCAGCCAGGCGAAGGCGATGTCGAAGAGGTTGTGGCCGGCGACGCCAATCCGGATGTTGCGGATCCGGTCCGGGTGCAGCGAGTAGTTGATAACCCGCTTGTAGTTGGTGTCCGAGTCCTGCTTGGTGTTCCAGGTGGCCAGCGGCCAGTCGTGCAGGGATGCCTCGACCTGTTCCATCGGCAGGTTGGCGCCCTTGACCACGCGGACCTTGATCGCGGCGCCGCCGTTGGCGCGGCGGGCGGCGGCCCAGTCCTGCAGGCGGATCATGGCGGCGAGCGCGTCCGGCAGGTAGGCCTGCAGCACGATGCCGGCCTCGAGGTCCTTGAATTCGGGCTTGTCCAGGATCCGGGTGAAGACCGCGATGGTCATGTCCAGGTCCTTGTACTCCTCCATGTCCAGGTTGATGAACTTGGCCTGCCCACCGCTGGCGAAGGAGGCTGCGCGCTCGAAGAGCGGCGTGAGCTTCTCCACGACGTGCTCCACGGCCTCATCGAAGGCCCACGCCGAGTGCGGGGCAACGGTGGAGGAGACCTTGATGGAGACGTAGTCGACGTCGGGCCGGGACAGGAGCTTGTGGGTTCCCTCGAGACGGCGGGAGGCCTCGTGTTCGCCCAGCACGGCCTCGCCCAGGAGATTGACGTTGAGCTTGATGCCGTCCTTGCGGATCTTCGCGATGGCGGGGCCCAGCTTGGCATCGGTGGCATCGACGATGAGGTGGCCCACCATTTCACGGAGCACACGGCGGGCGATCGGGATGACCACCTGCGGCAGCACCGGAGCCACGGTGCCGCCAAGCCGGACGGCGCTGCGCATGTACCAGGGCAGGAAGGCCGGGACTTTCGGGGCCAGTGCGGCGAGGTTCCGGGCGGCGACCTGCAGGTCCTCGGGGCGGACGACCCCGTCGACGAACCCGACTGTGAAGTCCAGTCCGTTGGGATCCTTCAACACACCGGCGAGCTGCTCGGCGGAGGCGTCGACCGGGACCTTCGCCGCCTCGGTGAGCCAGCGGCGTACCAGCCCGATGGTCTCCTCGGCGAGGGCCGCGGCCTCAAGGACCGGCGAGCCTTCCGAAACGGGTGCGTGTCCGGCCCCGTTGCCAGGGTGCACGCCGGACTCCGTTGAAATCTTGGTCATGGCTGGTACTCGTTCTTTCTCAAAATGTGGACCGTTCAAGATTCAGTATGCGACCGGATTTTCATAAGATAAAGCGATGTTTTCCGAGCAATACTGGTTAGCAAAATCGAACTTTCACGGAGCGGCCTCAACCGCCCCAAACACACGGATGCGCTATCACTTTTGGCTCCCAAAAGTCCTGAATGGGAACCAAAGGTGATAGCGCATCTCGGGTGGTACGCGGCTACTTGAGGGGGCGGTGCATCTCCACGAGCTCCTCGTGCCGCGGGCTGTCCGGGTTCATCAGGGAATGCTTGCGGCCGTAGCCGAAGTAGATGACCAGGCCGATGATCAGCCAGACGCCGAAGCGGGCCCAGGTCTCCCAGTGAAGCTGGAGCATCAGGAACGCCGAGGCCAGCACACCAAACGCCGGAACCAGCGGCATCAGGGGAAGCCGGAAAGTGCGCGGGGCATCGGGCTTCCTGTAGCGGAACACGATGACCGCGGTGCAGACGACGACGAACGCGGCCAGGATGCCGATGTTGGTGAGGTCGGCGACGGCCTTGATCGGGAACACGCCGGCCAGCAGGGCGGAGCCGATCCCGGCGATCCAGGTGACGCGCTGCGGTGTGCCGTGGCTGTCCGTCTTGGCAAACCAGCCGGGGAGCAGCCCGTCGCGGCTCATCGAGAACCAGACGCGGGTGACGCCGAGCAGGAAGGTGAGCATCACGGTCAGGATGGACAGCACGGCAAAGACCGAGATGATGGTGGCGATGACCGGCAGGCCCACGCTGTTGAATGCGGAGGCGAAGCCGGCCTTGGGGTCGATCTCCTGGTAGTTCTGCATGCCGGTGAGCACCAGGGTGGCAGCGACGTACAGGAGCATCGCGATGATGAGGGACATGATGATGGCCTTCGGCATGTGCTTCTTGCCGTCCTTCGCCTCTTCCGCGGCGGTGCTCATCGCGTCATACCCGAACACGGCGAAGAACACCGTGGCGGCTCCCGCCACCACCGGACCGAAGCCGCTGGGCATAAACGGGTTGTAGTTTCCGGTATCGATGTAGAAGACGCCAAGACCAATGATGAACAGGATCAGAATGACCTTGATCGCGACGGCGATGAGCTCGAACCGTCCGAAGGTCTTGGTGCCGCGGGAAAGTATCCAGGTCACGAGCAGGCAGACGGCGATCGCCGGGATGTTGACGATGCCGCCGAGCCCTTCATCCGGCGTCGACGTCATCCAGACAGGCATGTTGATGCCGATGCCGGACAGGAAAGCGTCGAAGTAGCCGGAAATGCCGATCGCCACGACGGCCACGATCGCGATGTACTCCAGCAGAAGGTCCCAGCCGATGAACCAGCCGATGATTTCGCCGAGCGCCACGTAACCATAGGTGTAGGCGGATCCCGCCCGCGGGATCATGCCGGCGAATTCCGCGTAGGACAGGGCGGCCGCCGCGGAGGCGAGGCCCGCGATCAGGAAGGAAAACAGCACTGCTGGGCCGACGCCGGGTTCGGTCTCGCTGCCGTGGGCCACGAGGCCCGCCAGGGAGAAAATGCCGACGCCGATAATGCCGCCGACGCCGATGGCCGTCAGCTGCCAGAACCCCAGGCTCTTCATCAGGCCGCTGTGCAGGCTCTCTTCCTCGATGTCGTCGATGGGCTTGCGCCGCATGACCGACCTGTCTATGTCTTTCGTTGCCATCTGGGTCTCCCGCGTATAGGTGTGGCGCCCATCAATCCACCCTGTGATGGGGGTAACTTAACGACAACAGTATGCAACCAGGATTGCATTAGATAAAGTGAATTCTCCTAATCAATAAGCATTAGAATTCACAAAGGAATAGCGATGCTGGATGTCCGTCGGTTGCGCCTGCTGCGCGAACTGAAGATCAGGGGCACCCTTGCCGAGGTCGCCGAGGCGCTCCAGTACAGCCCCTCCTCGGTCTCCCAGCAGCTGGCCCTCCTGGAAAAGGAGGCCGGCGTCGAACTGCTTCGCAAGACCGGGCGCCGGGTGCAGCTCACCCCGCAGGCCGAAGTCCTGGTGGCCCATACGGCCCAGCTCCTGGAAACGCTGGAACAGGCCGAGGCGGATCTGGCAGCGTCCCTGACCACTGTGACGGGCACGGTCCGCATCGCCGTCTTCCAGTCCGCGGCGCTGGCCCTGATGCCGGACGCCCTGACCCGGATGGCGTCCCGCTACCCCGAGGTGCGGATCGAAATGACCCAGCGGGAACCTGAAACGGCGCTTCATGAGACCTGGGCACGTGACTTCGACCTGGTGATTGCGGAACAGTACCCCGGACACGCGGCTCCCCGGTATGCCGAACTGGACCGCCTCCGGCTCACCAGCGATGCGATCCGCCTCGCTGTTCCGCCGCGCGGGCCCGGCCGGCCGGCGATCACGTCCCTCCCGGATACCGCCGAGCTGGCGTGGGTGATGGAGCCCCGCGGGGCGGCGTCCCGGCACTGGGCCGAGCAGGCCTGCCGCAGCGCGGGATTCGAGCCCGACGTCCGCTTCGAGACCGCTGACCTGCAGGCCCAGATCCGGCTGATCGAATCCGGGAACGCCGTGGCCCTCATGCCGGACCTCGTCTGGACCGGGAGGGGCACCACGTCGCAACTGATTACCCTGCCGGGCGATCCGCACCGGACCATCTTCACGTCGGTGCGCCGCTCCAGCGCCACGCGTCCGGCGATCCTGGCCGCGCGGGAAATACTGGCCGAGACTGCGGCGTCCATCCCGCCGGCCGGCTGAGCAGGCGCGTGTTCGCTGGCTCACAGCGCTGCCGGCGTGCCGGCGCTAGACTGGTCCCGTTATGAATCGCACAATATTCAAGTCCAAGATCCACCGCGCCACGGTCACGCACGCGGACCTCCACTATGTCGGGTCGGTCACCGTGGACCTGGACCTGCTGGAAGCGGCCGATATCCTCCCCGGCGAGCTGGTCTCCATTGTCGACGTCACCAATGGCGCCCGGCTGGAGACCTACACGATTGCCGGCGAGCGCGGTTCAGGCGTGATCGGGATTAACGGTGCCGCCGCGCATCTCATGCACGAGAACGACATCATCATCCTGATCACCTACGCCCAGATGACCACGGATGAAGCCAGGGCGTACAGCCCCAAGGTGGTCCATGTGGACAAGGACAACAGGATTGTCCAGATCGGCAACGACCCCGCGGAAGGCCACACCCCCGGCATCATGCGCCCGCCGTTCGCCCTGAACAACGCCACACTGAACTAAGGGCTCTGCGGCAGGCCGCAAAAACGGCACTCGCCGTAACAGGCACGCCCGGAACGAATATAGCTGATTACTCTGGAGGGGTGAGCCCCACCCCTCCCCCGCACCCTGCGCCGCGGACCTGCGCGTGCTAGGCGTTCTCGCCGGATTCTTCGTGGTCTGGTGCATCATCCTGGTGGGCATGTTCGTCGGCCGGCGCGGAATCTTGGGCGAGAACGCCCGCTCCGTGCTCAGCGCGCTCACCTTCTTCGTCGCCAGCCCGGCACTGCTCTTCGACACGCTCAGCCAAGCCAACGTCCACGACGTCTTCGCCGCTCCGCTGCTGGTGGCGGCCGTCGGCGCCGTCGCCACGGCGGCGCTCTTCTTCGTCGTCGTCCGTTTCCTGCTCAAGCGTCCCCTGGCGGAGTCCCTGACGTCCTCCATGAGCGCCTCGCTGGCCAATTCCGCGAACCTCGGCATCCCCATTGCCGTGTACGTTCTGGGGGATGCCAGGTACGTGGCGCCGCTGCTGATCTTCCAGCTGGCCTTCTTCACCCCCCTGTTCCTGATGGCGTTGGACGCCACCACCAGTACCCACCGGACCACTCCGCTGAGCTTCGTGCTGATGATCCTGCGGAATCCCATGATTGTGGGCTCCGGCCTGGGCCTGGCGGTGGCCGCCACCGGATGGCAGGTGCCTCCGCTGGTGTTGGAGCCCATCCACCTGATTGGCGGGGCCGCCATTCCGGCCATGCTGCTCGCCTTCGGGATGAGCCTGAACGGGTCCCGCCCGCTGCAGGCTTCGGCCGGGCGCCGGGCCGACACCCTGCTGGCCTCCGCTTTCAAGCTGGTGGTGCATCCGCTGGTGGCCTACGCCTTCGCCCGCTTCGCGCTGCAGCTGGAAGACGAAGCACTTTTCGCCGTGGTGGTGACCGCCGCCCTGCCCACCGCGCAGAACGTTTTTGTGATCGCCAGCCGCTACCGGACCGGCCTCACCGTCGCCCGGGACACCGTGCTGATCACCACCGTGGTGGCCGTTCCGGCGATGATCATTGTGGCCCTGCTCCTCACCTGACCCCGGCCCGCCGCGCTCCCACTCCTCGCGCCCCACTTCCCGCACCCATTCGATCCGGAGGACCCCTTGAAGACCCAACACCTTGACACCGTCGTCATCGGCGGCGGCGCCATGGGCTCGGCGGCCGCCTGGGCGCTGGCCAGCCGCGGCCGGGACGTGACCCTGCTCGAGCAGTTCAGCCCCGGGCACCGCAACGGCGCTTCCCACGGCGCCACGCGGAACTTCAACCCCGGCTACGCCGATCCGGATTACGTGGCGATGCTGGCCGAAGCGGTCCGCCTGTGGGACGAGCTTGCAACTGACGGCGGCGAGCGCCTTCTGGCGCGCACCGGCGTCGTGAATCACGGGACCGATCCGCGGCTGGGCGACGTCCGGAACGCCCTGCGGGGCGCCGGCCTGCGGGCCGAGTTCCTGCCTGCTGCCGAAGCCGCGGAACGCTGGCGCGGCATCCGGTTCGACCAGGAGGTGTTGCACATGCCCGACGGAGGACAGTTGAATCCCGACGCCGCCCTGCCGGTGATGCAGCGTCTCGCCGCGGACCGCGGGGCCGACATCCGGCACCGGGTCACCGTCCTGGACGTCGCCGTGGCGGACGACGGCGTCCGGCTCACCCTGGACGCGGGCGGCCGGACCGAGGTGCTGACCGCCCGGCAGGCCGTGGTCACGGCCGGCGCGTGGACCGCGAAGCTGCTGGGCGGGCGGGTGTCCCTCCCGCGGCTCACCGTCACTCAGGAGCAGCCCGCACACTTCGCCATCCGGGACGAGGACGCCCTCTGGCCCGGGTTCAACCATGTCCCCGGTCAGGGCCCGGAGTTCGCGGGCTGGTACTCCCCGGTCTACGGAATGCAGACGCCGGGCGAGGGAATCAAGGCCGGCTGGCACGGCGTGGGTCCGGTGGTGGACCCGGACCGGAGGTCGTTCACGCCCGAGCCTGCACAGATGGCGGCGCTGCAACGCTACGCCCGGACCTGGCTCCCCGGAGTCGACGCCGATTCCCTCACCGACATCAGCTGCACGTACACCACCACCACGGACGAAAACTTCGTCCTCGACCGCATCGGCCCGCTCGTGATCGGCGCGGGTTTCTCCGGGCACGGGTTCAAGTTCACCCCCGTCGTCGGGCGGATCCTCGCCGACCTCGCCACCGGCGAAGGCGCCGCGCCGGCCATCTTCTCCGCGTCCCGCCCGGGGGTCCGCTGACGCGGAATTGTCGCCCGGCGCCGGTAGGCTGGGACCGGTCTTAAGCCGTCCCGCGGGTAACGGGGCAACCGCACGAATCGGGGAAGAATTGCACAGGGATACCAAGCGCAGCGACAGGACGCCGGGGGACATTAAGCGCGGGGCCGATCAGCGCGCGGCCACAATGCGCCGCACCGCAAAACCCGGCGCCGTTGACTGGATCGCGGCCGGGCTGGCAGGGCTGCTGCTGATCTCCGCCACCGCCTGCGCCAGCCCCGGGACGGCCTCGGCCGTAACCCCGTCCGCGTCCCCGGCCGCCGCCGGCGGCGCTTCCCCCTCGCTGACCGGCAGTCCGGCGCCCAGGGTCGAAAGTTCCCCGCAGAACTCCTGGCCGGCCCCGGCCGCCAGCGTGCCGCCCAAGCAGCCGGCCCTCGCTGCCAAGTCCCTGGACGTACTGGCGACGATTCCGGTCAAGGGGCGGGCGCCCAAAACGGGCTACTCGCGCGATCAGTTCGGCCAGGCCTGGGCCGATGTGGACCGCAACGGCTGCGACACCCGGAACGACATGCTCCGCCGGGACCTGAGCGACCTCGCCCTCAAGCCCGGCACCCGGGACTGCGTTGTCCTCTCCGGCATCCTGAACGATCCCTACACGGCAACCCTGATCAACTTCCTTCGCGGCACCAGCACCAGCAGCGCCGTTCAGATCGACCATGTGGTGGCCCTCAGTGACGCCTGGCAGAAGGGCGCCCAGCAGCTCACGGAGGCCCGGCGGGTCTCCTTCGCCAACGATCCGCTGAACCTGCTGGCGGTGGACGGCCCCGCCAACCAGCAAAAGAGCGACGGCGACGCCGCCACCTGGCTGCCGCCGAACAAGTCCTACCGCTGCGACTACGTGGCCCGCCAGATCTCGGTCAAGGCCAGCTACGGGCTGTGGGTCACCCGGGCCGAGCACGACGCTATGACCCGGGTACTGGCCGACTGCCGGGACACCACCGCCCCCGCCAGCCAGGCGACCCCGACCACCCCGGCGGCCGGGGCCACCCTCGCACCCGCCCCGCCGGCACCTGCACCTGCACCTGCACCTGCACCTGCACCTGCACCTGCTCCAGCTCCTGCTCCAGCTCCTGCTCCTGCTCCTGCTCCTGCAACGGTGTACTACGCGAACTGCGCCGCCGCCCGTGCCGCCGGTGCCGCGCCGCTGCGGGCCGGCCAGCCGGGCTACCGCACCAAGATGGACGGTGACCGCGACGGCATCGCCTGCGAGTAGGGGCGCTGAGCCGACGAACGACTCCAGCGAGACCCTAGTTCTTCGGGAGCGCGTCCAGCAGCCGGGCGCAGCGGATGAAGCCCAGGTGTGAGTATGCCTGCGGATGGTTGCCAAGGTGGGTTTCGGTGCCGGGGTCGTACTCCTCCGGCAGCAGCCCGGTGGGACCGAACAGGTTGACCAGCTGGTCGAACAGGTCCCAGGCCTCCTCGATCCGGCCCACCGCGACGTAGGCCTCGATCAGCCACGTCGTGCAGATGTGGAATCCGCCCTCCAGGCCCGGCAGTCCGTCGTCGTACCGGTAGCGGAACACGGTGGGACCCACCCGCAGTTCCCGTTCCACCGCCGTGACGGTGTCCAGGAAGCGCTGGTCGGAGACGTCCAGGAGGCCGGAGAGCCCGATGTGCAGCACGGCGGCATCCAGGTCCGGGCTGTCGTAGGCCACGGTATAGGAGGCGGCACTGTCGTCCCAGCCCTCGCGAAGGACTTCCTCCCGGATGACCGCTGCCGCCGGTTCCCACTCCGGAAGCGGCGTCCGGCCGTGCCGGACGGCGGTGCGCAAGGCCCGGTCCAGCGCCACCCAGCACATCACCTTGGTGTAGATGTGGTGCCGGGGTGCCCGCCGGGCCTCCCAGATCCCGTGGTCGGCCTCGTGCCAGCGGGCCAGGACCGCAGAGGCCATCTGGACCATCAGCTCCCAGTGGGCATCGGCCAGGACCCCCTGCCGCGCGCTGAGGGAATCGATGAGTTCGGCGACCGGTCCGAAGACGTCCAGCTGCACCTGGTGGTCCGCGGCGTTGCCGATCCGCACCGGCCGGGAGCCCGCATAGCCGGGGAGGCTTTCGATGATCGCCTCGGTGGACAGCGGCGCGCCCGTGACCGAATACAGCGGGTGCAGCCACTCCGGGCCGGGGGCGTGGGCCAGGATCCGTCCCAGCCACGCCAGGAACCCTTCCGCCTCCGCGGTGGAGCCGAGGTCCACCAGTGCGTTGACCGTCATGGAGCCGTCCCGCAGCCAGCAGTACCGGTAATCCCAGTTCCGGGTGCCGCCGATCCCCTCCGGCAGCGACGTGGTGGGCGCGGCCAGCACCGCGCCGGTGGGCTCATGGACCAGGGCGCGGAGCACCAGGGCCGACCGGCGGACCAGGGAAGGTTTCACGGATGGCAGCTGCAGTGCCTGCACCCAGCGCCGGGAATGATGCGCGACGGCGGCGCGGCGCGAGTTCTCCTCCGGCGGTTCGGCCCGGTGGGGTTCCGTGTCGCCGCAGCGCAGATTCAGCACGACGGGGCCGTGCCGCAGCTCGACGTCGGCGGTGGCGGTGGCATGGCGGCCGTCCGAGGTGATCGTGAAGTCGACGCCCGGTGCGAGCAGGATGATCGGGTCCGCCGTTCCCACGACGTGCAGCTCGGCACCACGGGCCTCCATGCTGAAGGGCGCGTTGGCGTAGTCCGGGCGGGGCGCAAAGACAATCCGCGCTGTTCCGGTCCCCGAGAGGACCCGGACCAGGCTGGTGATGCCTTCCGGCGCCGGTTCCAGATAGTCCGTGACAGTGACGTCGGCCCAGCGGGTTTCCACGATCATGGTGCTGTCCACGTAGCGCTGGCCCAGGACCTGCGAGGCTTTCACGGGTTCCACCGAGAAGTGGCCCGCGGCGTCACCGCCGAGCAGATGGGCAAAAAGGGAACCCGAGTCCGGCAGCGGATGGCTCATCCAGCAGATTTTGGCGTCCGGGGTGATGAGCGCGGTGGAGGAGCCGTTGCCGATCATGGAATGCCGTTCCAGGCCAACGGCGTCTTCCCCGAACAGCCACGCCCGGCGGAGTTCAAACAGAATGGCCAGGACCCGGGCAAAGGACTCCGGATCCCGGAGCCGGTGCGCCGCGGCCGTGGGCCCTTCGCCGACGCGCAGGCCCAGGTCCGGCCCGCGCAGGGTGGCCATGGCGGCCTCATCGCTGGAGGCGTCCCCGGCGTAGAGGGCGGCGCTGACCCCCAGCATGGACCGCAGGTGTTCCATGGCGGCGCCCTTGGACGGTTCCACCACGGACAGGTCCAGGACGGAGCCGTCGACGATGAAGGACAGCCCGTGCGCCTTGGCGATTTCCTCGGCCTGCTGGGTGACCAGTGCGACGACGTCGGGGGTCGCCGGGCGGGTGTGCACGGAGACGGCCACGGGCTTCCGCTCGATGGTGATCCCGCGGTAGGCGCCCACGGTTTCGGCGAGGGCCTGGCTGGTCTGCTGCAGCACGGATTCGGTGGCCAGGGACAACCCGTGGGCGAAGCCCATGTCGAACTCGGCGCCGTGCGAGCCGACAAGGTGCACTTCTGCCGGGAGCCGGGAGACGGCGGCCAGGTCGCGCAGGGAGCGCCCGGAGATGACGGCGGCGTGGGTGTTCGGGAGGGCGGCCAGCGCCCGGAGGGCAATTGCGGCGCTGCCCAGCGGCAGGGTTTCGGTGGAAATGCCTTCCGCCTCGCACAGGGTGCCGCCGTAATTGCAGGCCACGAGCAACCCCGGCGTGCGGGCCAAAATCTTGAGTTCCGCCAGCAGCTGCGGCGTCAGGCCGTCGTCGGCGGCGTTGGTCTGCACAAAGGCGCGGAGCAGGCCCAAGGGCAGGGATTTCGTCAGGAGGGCAGAGTCGGCAAGGGACTGGTTGAGCGGGGTGGGCATGGACGGCGTCCTTCCGGTTGTCCCCAATGCCTGCATGAGACCGTCCCCGCGGGACGTGCTTCCAGTATTTCCCGGCTCGATTTCCCCTGGGTGTCCCGGCGGTTGCGGGGATGTAACATCCGCAGCCGCCGGGGTTCGTGCCGGAGGAGGCGGCTATCCGGCCACGAAGCTCACCGACCCGGGTGCCTAGACGCGGACCAGTCCGGCGACGTCCGCGAGCAGCTGCACCGAGCGCAGCCGGGCCTCGGTGCCGGTGCTCTGGTGCGCGACGATGAGCTCGTCGGCGTCGGCGTGGGCCGTGAATTCGTCAAGGTAGTCCAGCACCGCGTCCGGGGTGCCCACGGCGGAATACTTCATCATCTGCGCCACATGCTGGCCCTGCGGCGAGTCCAGGATCATGTCCGCTTCATCGTCGCTGAAGACGCGGCCGTTGCCGAAGAACAGCGAGACGCGGGCACGTTTGGTGGCCTGGAACATCTCCTGTGCCTCCGCTGCGGTGTCCGCCGCGATCACGTTGACCCCGGCGATCACGTGCGGGGCGTCCAGCTGTGCGGACGGCTGGAAGTCGCGGCGGTAGATCGCGACGGCGTCCTGAAGGGCGTTGGGGGCGAAGTGCGAGGCGAACGCGTAGGGCAGGCCCAGCTGCGCGGCAAGTTTGGCGCCGAACAGCGAGGACCCCAGGATGTACAGCGGCACATCGGTACCCTTGCCCGGGGTGGCCTCCACCCCCGGAATTCGGGTGGGGCCGCTCAGGTAGCCCTGAAGTTCGAGGACGTCCTGCGGGAAACTGTCGGCGGACATCGGATCGCGGCGCAGGGCCCGCAGGGTGTTCTGGTCACTGCCGGGCGCCCGGCCCAAGCCCAGGTCGATCCGCCCGGGGTGCAGGGTTTCCAGCGTGCCGAACTGCTCGGCGATGGTCAGCGGCGAGTGGTTGGGCAGCATCACGCCGCCGGCGCCGAGTCGGATGCTCTCCGTCTGCGCGGCGACATGGGCGATCAGCACACTGGTGGCCGAGGAGGCGATCGCGGACATGTTGTGGTGCTCGGCGTACCAGACACGCCGGTACCCCAGCTTCTCGGCGAGCTGCGCCATAGCCACGCTGCCGGCCAGGCTTTCTGCCGCCGTCTGGCCCGTGCCGATAGTTGCCAGGTCAAGGATGGAAAGCGGAACAGTCACGGAAAAAGCCGGCCTTTCGTAGCGGGAAGTCACAGGCGCGGCGCCGGATCCCGGCGCGCGCACACTGGCAACAACGACGCCGGCCCCCGGGTTATTTCTGCGCCCGCTGTGGCGCTCCCCATGTGCCTGGTCCAGTTAGGGGCACGAATAGTTGTAATCCAGGCCGCCGGAAACGTACTGCGTCAGGGCCACGCGGCTGCCGGGGGTAAGCGCCGGCAGGGAGCAGTTCGACTTGGCGCCGTTCAGGGACCGCGCCCCGGCGAGCCAGCTTGGCAGGCCGGCGAGGGGGCTGCTGGCAGGAACCGTTCCGGCGATCTGGCCCCACTGGTAGCCCGTGGAATAGATCCCGACTTTCGCACCGATGCTCTCGAAGTAGTCGGCCATGCCTTCGAGGTCGGCGACGTTCGCGGCCTTGTCCGCCTGCCAGCTGTTTTCCGTCTCCACGTCCAGCCACCACAGGTAGTCCTGCGGATTGTCGATCCCGCGGATCGTGGCGTCGTCATAGGCCTTCGCGTAGCCGTACATGTAGGAGCAGGCTTTGAAGTCGCCGGCCCCGCTGCCGCAGACACCGTACGGGTTGTCGACGTCGGCACCGCCGTAGTGGTTCGACGTGGGCCACCACGAGCCCTGCTGGCCCGGGTTGGCCGTGTTGACGTAGAGCGCCACCCGCGGCTGGTCGGTGAGCGGCGGGTAAGGGGCGGTTTCCGCCCAAGCCAGTTGGGCCGCCAGGCACGGGTTGGTGGTGTTCGCGAGGCCGTTATTGACACCGACGATGGCGAAGGCCGGCCGTTTGGGGAGGGTTTTCCCGCACTGGGGCCACGACACGTCGATACCCACCGGCTCGGCAACCCGGGGCGGCGGCGCCGCGGCGGCCGGCCCTCCGCCCAGCAGGACAAGGCCAAGCGTGATGGCGGCGGAAACCAGCTTCGTCAATACCCGGGTAGCCATACCCCAGCTTACTTCGGAACCCTTGAGGCACCTTGAGGCCAGGCGTGCGCGTCGCCGGAATACCTGGCGGCTGCGGGGAGTTGCCGCCCATGGACCGCTTTTCCATTCACCCCCGGCCGCCTGGCCGGCAGAACAGGAGACTGACATGGCTAACATCCTGATGGTCGTATCCGCCGCTGATTCCCTCACCATGCGGGACGGCAGCGAACACCCCACCGGCTACTGGGCCGAGGAGCTGGTGGTTTCACACCAGACCCTCCGGAACGCCGGCCACACCGTCCACATCGCGACGCCCGGCGGCGCGAAGCCCACGGTGGACCAGGTCAGCCTGGCGGCCGAGTCCGCCGGCGGTGAGGACCGCGCCGACAGCTTCCGCACCTACATCTCCGAGATCGACGCCGAGCTGTCCGCGCCGCTGGCGCTGGCCGACGTCGAGCTCTCCGGCTACGATGCGATCGTTATGCCGGGCGGGCACGGCCCCATGGCTGATCTCTACCGCGATGCCGACCTTGGCAGGCTGTTGACCGCAGCGAACGCCGACGGCAAGGTCATTGCCCCGTTCTGCCACGGCCCGGCCGGGCTGCTGAGCGCCACAGACGACGCCGGAACGTTCGCTTTCGCGGGACGCCGCCTCACCGTTTTCACCAACGAGGAGGAACTGGGCGGCGGCACCGGCCCCAACACGCCGTGGTTCGTGGAGGACGTCCTGAAGGAGAAGGGCGCGGTCGTCGAGAACGCCGCCGCCTGGAGCTCCCATGTGGTCCGTGACGGCAACCTGATCAGCGGCCAGAACCCGCAGTCCAGCGAGGACGTGGCGAAGGAAGTCCTCAACGCCCTCGCCGGCTAGCCTCTCAGCACTGGGGCGCAGAAAACCGAAAGCTTAGCCGGGTCCGGGGTTGCCGGACCCGGCTATGCTGTCCGCATGGCCATCAAATCCACTGCTGACAAAGTCGCCACCATCCAGAAGGGCTATACCCTCGAGGGCCCCACCATCGAACTGGGCGCCGCGATCATCGACGGCGAAGTCCATAAGGATGCCCCCGTCCGGCTCCCGCTGTCCATGATGAACCGCCACGGGCTGGTGGCCGGCGCAACCGGCACGGGCAAGACCGTTACCCTGCACATGATGGCCGAACAGCTCTCCGCCGCCGGGGTGCCGGTGTTCCTGGCGGATATCAAGGGAGACCTGTCCGGGCTGGCCACGGCCGCCACCGGCAGCCCGAAGCTGCTTGCACGCACGGAAGGGATCGGCCAGGCCTGGTCCGGGAAGACGTTCCCAGTGGAGTTCCTGGCCCTCGGCGGCGACGGTAACGGCATCCCCGTCCGTGCCACCATCACGTCCTTTGGCCCCATCCTGCTGTCCCGCATCATGGAACTCAACGACACGCAGGAATCGAGCCTGCAGCTGGTCTTCCATTTCGCGGACAAAAACGACCTCGAACTCATTGACCTCAAGGACCTGCGCGCCGTCATCCAGTTCCTTACTTCCGCGGAAGGCAAAGATGAACTGGAGGAACTGGGCGGACTGTCGAAGTCGACCGCCGGTGTCATTCTCCGGGAACTCGTCACCCTCGAAGCCCAGGGTATGGAGAAGTTCTTCGGCGAACCCGAGTTCGACACCGCCGAACTGATGCGCACCGCCCCGGACGGCCGAGGCGTCATCACGTGCCTGGAACTGCCCACCCTGCAGACCAAGCCGATGCTTTTCTCCACCTTCCTGATGTGGCTGCTGGCGGACCTCTTCGACGAACTGCCCGAGGCCGGAGACCTGGACAAGCCGAAACTCGTCTTCTTCCTGGACGAGGCCCATCTGCTGTTCAACGGCGCATCCAAGGCCTTCCTGGACGCCATTACCACCACGGTGCGGCTGATCCGGTCCAAGGGCGTCGGCATCTTCTTCGTCACGCAGACCCCCAGGGATGTCCCCGCCGAAGTCCTGGGCCAGCTCGCCAACCGTGTCCAGCACGCGCTCCGGGCCTACACGCCGGAGGATGCCAAAGCGCTCAAAGCCACCGTCTCCACCTTCCCCATGAGCGACTACGACCTGGAGGAGACCCTCACCTCCGCAGGGATCGGCGAGGCCGTCATCACCGTCATGAACGAAAAGGGCGCCCCGACGCCGGTGGCGCTCACCCGCCTGCGCGCGCCGGAATCGGTTATGGGGCCCAGCGCCGACGCCCTGATCTTAAGCACCGTGGCAGGCTCCGCGTTGCTGCCCAAGTACGGCACCGCCGTCGACAACATGTCCGCTTACGAAAAGATTGCCGGGAAGGGCCCGGCGGGCAGCGGGGCGGAGGCTCCTGCCCCGGTGCCCGACGGCGGAGCTGCCGGCGGCGGCGCTCCCGATGTGTCCGACGTCGAAGCCGAGGCGCGGCGGATCGAGGAGGACATCCTGGGCCGTCCCAGCAGCCGGCCCGCGCCGGCCCCCGCATCTCAAGAAACCCGCCGGGAACCGCAAGCTGAGGCACCGCGCCGGTCCCCGCGGCAGCCTGCAGGCGAGAGCCCGGCCGGAGACCTGGCCGGGGCCCTTGGCGGCGCCCTCGGCGGCGGGCTTAAGAGCATGGCCCGCTCGCTGGGGACCCAACTCGGCCGCGAACTGCTCCGCGGCGTCTTCGGCACTTCCTCCAAGCGCCGCCGCTAGCACCGCTGCGGTGCCCTGCCCGTCCGCTTTGAAGCGTTGGCGTTGGCAGTCCCCAGTGCCCGCGATCCGTGCGGTCCTTGACACATGGGGCGCCTGCGACAATAAGTTTCCTGTGGGGTGCAGGTAACGTAAGGTACGTGCAAATGAGTCAGGCGTTGGTCAGGACTGCAGCCGGTTGGCTGCTGGGCCTGATGCTTGTCGTGGCCGCGGGAGTTGTCGCGATCAATATCGTGAACAACTCGATCGCAAGCCCGCAGCAGCCTGTGCGCGAATATTTCGACGCTTTGCAGAAGGGCGAGGGCGAGAAAGCCCTCGGCCTGTTGCGGGCCTCCGTGCCCCAAAGCAACGCCGCCATGCTGGACGGAACGGCGCTGCAGACCGCCGCCGCCGGAATCAGCGACGTGCGGTATGGGGACGCCGAGGACCGTGGCGGGAACCAAGTCATGGTTCCGGTTGACTACACGATTGACGGCAGCGAACAGCGGACAGAGTTCCTGCTGGAAAAGTCCGGCACGGAATGGCTGTTCTTCCACAAGTGGTCCATTGTTCCCGCGGCCCTTCCGGTGGTGGATGTCACCGTGGTCAACGCCAATGAGGCCACACTCAACGGGGTGCCGGTGAACATGCCCAACGGCCGCAATTCCTTCGCCGTTTTCTACCCCGGCGAGTACGAGGCCTCCCTTGCCGGCGAGTACTTCTCCGCCCCGCCCACCAAAACCACGCTGTCCGGCCGGGATCTGCCCGCTGCCCCGCTCAGCCTCATGACTGAGGCGACCGATGAGCTCAAGGACGCCGTGGGCAGCAAGGTCAAGGAGTTCCTGGACACCTGCGCCGATACCGCCGACAAGCAGCAGAAGCTCCAGCCTGACTGCCCGTTCTACCACGCCACCAACAACCGCGTCGTCGACGGCACCATCGACTGGAGCATCCAGGAATACCCCACCGTCAGCATCGAGCCCTTCGGCGGACGCTGGGTGGTGGCGCCCCTGAACGGCAAGGCACAGATCAAGGCCCAGCAGGTGGACCTGTTCACCGGGGCCGTGACGGAGCTCAACGCCGTGCACGATTTCAGCTTCACGACCCGCCTGGACATCGACGCCGAAAACGTCAAGGTCACGCCGCTCCTGAGCTACTAGCCCGGCCGCTGCGGTACCCGCCCGGTTTTTGCACGCGGCACTGCCGGCAAGGCGTCACGCCGCTCGCGCGTCGAAACCCCGGGATCCCAAGGACCCGGGCCCCCTTAAAGCCAGAAGGCTGCCGTCCGTAACGCCGTGGTCACGAACAGCAGCCAAATCCGGGCCCCTCCGGCGGACGTCAGTCCATTCCGCGCAGGTCCAGCACCAGTTCGGTATCGCCGTCGGGCTGCAGCAGCACCGGGATGCCCCAGTCCTGCTGGTACAGGTGGCAGGCGGCGTGATCCGGGATTTCGCCGTCCGCATCCTCCGGACCGTCGCAGGCAGCCGCGCGGGCGGTAATGTGCAGCACGCCCTCTGCGACGTCCGACGCCAGTTCCAGCGTGCGGAGGAGCCCCACGGATGTTCCGCCGCCGGAGACGAGAAGTTCCGGCGGTGTGGAGGAGATCTTCAGCTGGGTCGGGTCGCCCCACCGGTCGTCCAGTTTCTGGCCGGTCGGCGCGGTGAAGCGGACGTTCAGTTCCAGCAGGCCGGGGGCCACCGGGCTCTTGGGCCGGTGGGTCTGGACAGCGCCCTCGTCCACCTGCTGCGCTTCCTTGGGGATGGGCACATAGACCAGCTGGTGCTTGTTCGCCTCGACCACCACCAGGAGCGGCTCCGCCCCGGCCACCTGGGTGTGGTCCACAATCACGTCGGAGGGCTCGGACAGGCCGCGGGCCAGCGTGGAGACCGTGTCCGAGGACGGATCGTAGCGGCGGACGGCCCCGTTGTACGTGTCGGCAATCGCCACCGACCCGTCAGGAAGCACCGTCACGCCCAGCGGGTGCTGCAGCCGGGCCTCGGAGGCCTTCCCGTCGCGGAAGCCGAAGTCGAACAGGCCCTTGCCGACGGCGGACTCAACGGTGACCGTGCCGCCGTCGTCGATCACGAGTTTGCGCAGGGCGGAGGTTTCGGAGTCCGCCACCCAGATGTTGCCGTCGGCGTCCTCGGCGAGGCCGGAGGACTGGGCGAACCAGGCTTCCGCCGCCGGGCCGTCGAGCAGGCCCTCCAAGCCGTTGCCGGCGATGATGGATACGGCGCCGGAGCGCGGGTGGAAACTGAAGATCTGGTGCACGCCGGCCATGGCGACCACCACGGCGTTCAGTTTGGTGGACCAGACAACGTCCCAGGGGGAGCTGAGGGAAACCCGCAGCGGATCCTCCTCCAGCCGGGAGCCGTACGCGGCGCCTTCCTCGTCCACCCGGGCCGGTCCCGTCTCGAGCAGCCGCTGCACGCCGTTGCCTGCCAGGGTGCTGACAGTTCCGTCCGTCAGGGACAGCCCGCGCAGGCGGTGGTTCACGGAGTCGGCAATCACCACGTCGTAGCCGGCTTCGGCAGCGACGTCCTCCGGGAGCAGCACCAGGCCCTGGGGTTCGTTGAAGCGGGCCATGGCGGCATTGCCGTCGGCGTGGCCCTTGTCGCCGGAACCGTAGGTCGCCAGGACGGTCTGGAAGTCGGTGGAGAGCTCCACGAGGCGATGGTGCCCGGTGTCGGTGACCAGCCAGGAGCCCGCCGCTGACGAGCTTCCGACGCCGCGGCCGGGCGGCAGGAACAGGGCCTTGCCGGGGAACCGCAGGGTGCCCGACGTCGGCTCCGGCGCCACATACGGCCCGTCGCCGCGGTGCAGCGTGCCTTTCGCCTCGTGTTCGGCGATCAGCTCCGGGATGAGCACGGAGAGGCCGTCGGCGTGGCCTTCACCGGAGAGGTGGGCCACGATGTAACCCTCGGGGTCGATGACCACCAGCGTGGGCCACGCACGTGCCGTGTAGGCCTTCCAAGTGTCCAGCTCGGGGTCGTCCAGGACCGGGTGGTGGATCTCGTAACGCTCGACGGCGGCGGCCAGCGCCACCGGATCGGCTTCGTGTTCAAACTTGGGTGAGTGAACCCCCACCGTCACGAGGACATCGGAGTACTGCTGCTCCAGCGGGCGGAGCTCGTCCAGCACGTGCAGGCAGTTAATGCAGCAGAAGGTCCAGAAATCCAACAGTACGATCTTGCCGCGCAGGGACTCCAGGTCCAGGGACTTGCCGCCGGTGTTCAGCCAGTTGCGGCCCACCAGCTCGGAGGCCCGGACCCGGAGGTGGGTGCGTACGGTTTCGGTCATGAGCGTCCTTCCAGCTTTGAATTGCGTTCGGCCAGCCGCGCATCGCGTTCAGCCAGCTTGGCAAACATATCGTTGTAAGCATTGAGATCGGCGTCGTTATTCCTGTCCGCCGCCCGGTCGGTGCGTTTGGACTCGCGTGCATCGGAGCGGGACCACTGGACGGCGACGCCGATCGCCACCAGCAGCGTGGGCACTTCGCCGATGCCCCAGGCCACCGCGCCGCCCATCTGCTGGTCCAGCAGGGCTGAAGGTCCCCAGGTCCGGCCGAGGTTGCCGAAGTAGTCCGCGGCCAGCAGGCCGGTGCCGCCCATGATCGCGACGCCGAAGAAGGCGTGGAAGCCCATCGTGGCCAGCAGGAGCAGCAGCCGCATGGGGTACGGCGCACGCCGGGGCAGGGGGTCGGTGCCGATCATGGTCAGCACGAAGATGTAGCCGGTCAGGGCGAAGTGCAGGTTCATGAGCTCGTGGCCCACGTGATCCCGCATCGCATACCCGAACGCGTCCGAGTAGTAGAACAGCACAATCGAGCCGGCGAAGTTGGCGGCGGCGAACAGCGGATGCGTCACCAGCTGGGAGAACTTCGAGTGGATGAAGATCAGCAGCCACTCCCGGGGGCCGCGGGAGCTGTCTCGCCGTGGCGTCAGCGCGCGCAGGGCCAGCGTCACGGGAGCGCCCAGGACCAGGAAGATGGGGGCCACCATGGTCAGGGCCATGTGGTCCACCATGTGCGCCGAAAAAAGGACCCTGCCGTAGACCGCCGGCGGACCGGAGGTGACGTAGGTCAGGACCCCGAGTCCGATGACCCAGTTGACGGTCCGGAACCAGGACCAGGAGTCCCCGCGCCGGAACACCTTCAGCAGGCCGAGGATGTAGGCCACCAGCCCAAAGACCGCGACGGCTACCCAGAGCCAGTCGGGACGCCACTCGGTCAGCCAGCGCTCCGGGGTCAGTTCCGGCGGCAGGTCGTAACCGGAGATGATGAAGGCCGGGGAGGCGTCCGGGGCCAGGGACCCACCCTGCGGCGGGGCGGAGCGGCCCAGCGCGACGGCGACACCCGACGTCGCTCCCATCACCAGCATTTCGACGACGATGAGCTGCCAGAGGACGCGGCGGGCGGACAAGCCGCCGCCTCGGCTGCCCAGCTGCGGGATGACCCAGCGCCGGTGCATCAGCCCGACGCCCCCGAGGACGAGGGTCGCCGCAGCCTTGGCCAGGATCAGCTGCCCGTAGGTCGAGCCGAAGAGGTCGTTCCAGGACGTCAGGCGGATGCTGGAATTGATCACGCCCGAGGCGAAGACAAGGATGAAGGCGAAGCCCGCCAGCGCGGAGAATCGGCGCAGCGTCGGCTCGGTGATGTCCGGGCGTCCGGAATTCTGCGAGCCGGAGGCGGCGGCTCCAAGGACGCCGGAAAGCAGTGCCAGCATGATGATGCCGCCCACCCAGGCCGAGACGCCCACAAGGTGGAGACCCAGCGAGTTGATGGCGCCTTCGTGATCGGCCGCGCTGGCGGAGTGGCCGATCAGCGCGGTGGGCACGAGTCCGATGAGGGCGAGCACCAAGGTGGCTGCAAGGCCGCCCAGGGACGGGACGCCGAAGAGTGCCGTGGTGACAACGGCGGCAATGACGACGACGGCCAGCCAGGCGCGGCCGGTCTCGATGTCGGTCATGAAGTAGACGAGGGACCGGGTGAATTCGGGGTCCCCTGAGATCCCCTGCCCGGCAATGTCGGAGTAGCTGAGCACCAGGACGGCAACCGCTGACAGCGTCCAGACAACGCCGGCGATGCCGGCGACGATCAGCGTGCGGGTGAAAGCCGGATGCTCGGGGGCGTCCTTGGCCTTGGAACGCGAGCCGGCCAGCGACCGGGGCAGGATCGCGACGGCGAAGAGCAGCCCGCCGATGACGGTGGCCAGCGCGATGTTGTGAACAGTCTTGCTGGCGGGAAGTCCCCAGCGGACCAGTGCGCCCGGGTCGGAGACCTCGCGGGCGGCCGCCGCTCCGGAGAACAGCAGGGCGGCAACAAGTCCGAGGAACAGGGCCGCCAGGCCCGCGAACAGCCAGGGCCGGGAGATCCCGGCGGAAAACGCAGCAGGGCCCCGCGCTCCCCCGGTCGGGGTTGGAGCGGCTGCTGTGGTACGGGGATTTGCTGCGGAAGGCACAGTTCCATTGTCCGCTACGCCCCGCCTGCCCGCCGAATCGGGTGCCGCACGGAACACCCGCGGCAGCCGTGAAGGTCGCACACAACGAAAAAGGAGCGGCGACCCTGAGGGTCGCCGCTCCTTTCAAGCATTCAGAGAAGAACTACTTCTTCTTGGAGACCGCAGCCTTCAGCTTGGAGCCTGCGGTCAGCTTGACGCTGTGGCCTGCGGCGATCTGGATGGTCTCGCCGGTCTGCGGGTTGCGGCCGGTGCGAGCTGCACGGTCGGTGCGCTCAACTGCGAGCCAGCCCGGGATGGTGATCTTTTCGCCCGCGGCGACAGAGGTCTCGAAGACCTCGAACAGTGCATCCAGCACGGAGTTGACGGCTGCCTGGCTGGTGCCGGCCTTGCCTGCTACCTCTGCAACAAGTTCACTACGGTTCTTAGCCATTTATGTCCTCCTGGACGGTCATGATTTCTGGAGCCTGCACACGGCATGCGCACAAGCCACTGTCCGAAAACTTACCAGCTTGCCGCCGCCGAGGTGGCAAATTCCGCGTGTTTTCGGCCTTTTTCGAGGAAAAACCCGGGAAACGGTGCCTTTCGGACCCATATTTCGCCATCAGCGGACGCTCCCTCAGTTGCGGCAGGGCCGGGCTGATGCTCCCGCAGCCTCCGGGGGGAGCAGCGGGGACGCTCCCGCGCCAGCCTGGCTGACGATGGCGGCGCCCACGGCCGCTGCGGACGGTCGCACGCCACGGTATTGCGGGCGGCGCGTCTGGGGGCTGAGGTGCCGGTTAGGGGCTTCTGCGGCGGCGCCTGACGTCGGGGCCGGGGCGGCGAGTTGTTATGTGGCGCGGTGTTGGGGTCCGGCATTGCCGTGATCCGTTGCTTCGACGGTTTCCTGCAGCCGGGGCCGGGCGCGAGTGGTTCCTCTGGGTTCCTGGTTTTGGTTTGGGGGTTAAATGCGGGAGGACCCCCAAAATGGTTGGGGGTCCTCGACCTTAATGATGTTCCGGCGGTGACCTACTCTCCCACACCCTCCCGGGTGCAGTACCATCGGCGCTGTGGGTCTTAGCTTCCGGGTTCGGAATGGGACCGGGCGTTTCCCCCACGCTATGACCGCCGTAACCCTTACTCCCGTACCCCTGGGGGTTGGGAAATCTGTGGTTACAACTCCCCTGCACCGGTGTTCTGGTGCAGGTGTGGTGTTGTTATGTAGTTTTTTGGTTCTCAAGCAACGCTCCCGTAGAGGGTTTGTTGGTTGGGAACCACATAGTGGACGCAAGCAGTCTTGTTTTCTCTTTGTACCACCCTTGGCGGGCAAACGCTTTTGAACCCGTTTGCCCGGGTGGTGTGTGGTGTAAGTTATCGGCCTATTAGTACCGGTCAGCTTCACGAGTCGTTAGTCCTCGCTTCCACATCCGGCC
>NZ_VEGI01000020.1 GCF_007679325.1 Arthrobacter sp. U41
ATCGCCCTGGTGATCTTCCTGCTCGCCTCCCTGGCCTTCGGCTTCTACGTCGCCAACTTCAGCAGCTACAACGAAACCTACGGCACCATCGGCGGCGTCATCATCTCCCTGCTCTGGCTCTGGATCCTCAACATGTCCCTGCTCTTCGGCGCCGAGTTCGACGCCGAAATGGAACGCGGCCGCCAGCTCCAGGCCGGCATCGAAGCCGAAGAAACCATCCAGCTCCCTCCCCGCGACACCAAACAAAGCGACAAACTGCAGGCACGCGAGGAGGAGGACATCCAACGCGGCCGCGAACTCCGCGA
>NZ_VEGI01000021.1 GCF_007679325.1 Arthrobacter sp. U41
GCCCCGACCTCGCCGCCGCGCTCACGTACTACTCCGTCCTCTCGATCTTCCCGGCGCTGCTGGCCCTCGTATCGCTCTTGGGCATCTTCGGACAGCCCGAGAAAACCACCGGGGCGCTGCTGGAGATCGTCCAGGGCTTCGCACCCGCCGACACCGTGGACGCGATCCGCGAACCCGTCCAGCAGCTCAGCAGCAACTCCGCCGCCGGACTCACCCTGCTCATCGGTATCCTCACCGCCCTGTGGTCCGCGTCCGGCTACGTCGGGGCGTTCGGCCGGGCCATGAACCG
>NZ_VEGI01000022.1 GCF_007679325.1 Arthrobacter sp. U41
GAATTATCCGTCGCGGGTGTTGGATGGGGCGGTGACGCCGGCGTCGACGACGTTTGATGTGTTGCAGGATGCCGGGAATGTGTTTGTGGATGATTCGGCGGGGTCGACGTTGAATCAGGTGTCGGCGGCGCAGATGCGGTTGGGCGGGGATAAGAAGTTGCCGGGTTCGGCGGTGGTGAGTTTCGGGTCGGAGGTCATTGCGGTGACGGATGCGGCGCGGGGTTCGGTGTGGGCGTTGTCGCCGTCGACGGTGAATGGGTTTGATGAGGAGAA
>NZ_VEGI01000023.1 GCF_007679325.1 Arthrobacter sp. U41
GGGCTTAAGCTTGATTGAGCCGGCGAAATTGAACCCCTCAATCTTTAGAAAGAGGCGCCAGCCCAGCACCCCCTCCAGGTCGACGAACAGGCTCTGCTCGTTAAAAAGGTGCGGATCCCTGATTATCGGCATGATCTCCCTCGTTCCCTTACATGAGCGTGGTCAGGGATGGGGGAGGCTCCTGCCAGCTTGTGTGTGACGGGAGGCGGACATCTTCGTCCGGACCCTTCTACTTTTCAAGAAATGCCGCGCAGAGCGGCACAAGCGGAA
>NZ_VEGI01000024.1 GCF_007679325.1 Arthrobacter sp. U41
GTTTCGTTGTAGCTGCTGAAGTTGGCGACGTAGAAGCCGAAGGCCAGGGAGGCGAGCAGGAAGATCACCAGGGCGATGGCCGATCCGAGGCTCATCCAGCGGAACTTGGGCTGTTTTACGTTTGGTGTGGCGTAGTAGAGGATCGCGATCGCGGCCACTACGAGCAACACGATGACGAGCCATTTGGCGATGTTCCAGATGGTGAGGACCGTCGCGCCCACGCCGAGGGCGTTGCCGACGGATTCGGCGACCGGGCCGCT
>NZ_VEGI01000025.1 GCF_007679325.1 Arthrobacter sp. U41
TACCGGCGTCGCTCAGGTGCGTCCCGGCGCTGCCGGCGGCCGAGTGCATGGTGCCCGCGGTGTGGTCGGCAGAGCCCATAACTTTCTCCTTCACGCCGAAGACGGCATCCTTGACCTTGTCCGTCTGGCGCTGGACGATGTGGGACGGGGTGACCTTGTCCGCTACGGCATCGACGTTCGTGCCCAGCCGCGCGCGGGTTGCTTCAATATCTGCTCGGATGACATCCGGGTTTTCACTCAT
>NZ_VEGI01000026.1 GCF_007679325.1 Arthrobacter sp. U41
TAGCGACCGACCCCCTTCTGAATGGCCTGAAATATGGTGCGCTGTTGAGCGTGCCGAGTAGGGTGGGGATCCTCTTGGGGGGCTTGGTATGGCGGAAACGTTGATTTGCCAAGTGTCACGGGTTCGGGTAAGTTTGAGAAGTTGCTCCGGAGCGATCCGCGACCTGATGGGTTGTGGTGGTGCCGGGTGTGTCTGTTGTTTGAGAACTCAATAGTGTGCCAAGTTTGTTGATACCAATT
>NZ_VEGI01000027.1 GCF_007679325.1 Arthrobacter sp. U41
TCACGGAAGTACCGCGCGCAACCCATCAAGGTCCCCGTTGTCCCCGCTCCCACGAACAGCACGTCCAGGTCGGGGAATTGATTGGAGATCTCGGGGGCAGTCCAGCGGTAGTGCGCTCCCCAATTGCCGGGATTGGTGTACTGGTTGAGCCAGATGTACCGCTCGTCGGACGCACACAGGTCCCGCACGTGGTTGAGCCGGGCTCCGAGGAAGCCGTCGACGGGATCCGGTT
>NZ_VEGI01000028.1 GCF_007679325.1 Arthrobacter sp. U41
TTAGCTTCCGGGTTCGGAATGGGACCGGGCGTTTCCCCCACGCTATGACCGCCGTAACCCTTGCTCCCGTTCCGTCCACGCCCTGGGGTGTGGTGGTGGGAAATCTTGTGGTTACAACTCCCCTGCACCGGTGGTGCTGGTGCAGGTGTGGTGTTGTTTATTTTGTTGTCGGTTCTCAAGCAACGGGTTTGTTGGTTGGGAACCACATAGTGGACGCAAGCAGTCTTGT
>NZ_VEGI01000029.1 GCF_007679325.1 Arthrobacter sp. U41
TTACAGCGCGGATCGATCACACACACGAAGCGGTACCCCTTGCTGGCGGCGATCATGCTGAGCGCGACACCGAGGTTGCCCGATGAGGACTCCACGAGGATGGAGCCAGGGCCGATCAGCCCCTCCCGCTCTGCGCGCTCGACCATCTCCCGCGCGGGCTTAAGCTTGATTGAGCCGGCGAAATTGAACCCCTCAATCTTTAGAAAGAG